>NZ_JBXAIO010000002.1:0-543293 GCF_058796355.1 Hydrogenophaga sp. GW823-FHT04C09
GAGGACGTCAAGGAGTTCTACCTCGGCATGGGCGGGGGCGAGCGCAAGTCCTTCAAGGACATCAAGAGCTACAAGCGCAGAAAGCGCTGGCTGGCATAAATCGGCTCCCCCCGCGCCGCGCCGCCGGCGCGTCACCCCTCAGGGGCGACGCCTGCGGCCCGGCAAAGCCGGTTCCGCGGCATCCTGGTTTCAGTCACTTCACCTTCACACATCGCAGCCATGGCACAGCCTGAATTCTTCGACGCCCTGGAAACCCGATCGCCCGAGCAACGCGAGCGCGAGCAGATGGGCGAGCTGGCCACCCAGGTGGCGCACGCCCAGCGGCACAGCACCGCCTTCGCCGAGATCCTGCGCGGCGTGGACGCGCAGGCGGTGAACAGCCGCGCGGCCCTGGCGCGCCTGCCCGTCACGCGCAAGACCGAGCTGCTCGAACGCCAGAAGGCCTCGCGCGCCAGCGACCCCTTCGGCGGTTTCTCCACGCTGCGCCGCGGCCCGGCCATGGCGCGCGTCTACGCCTCGCCCGGCCCAATCTACGAACCCGAGGGCGCCACGCGCGACTACTGGCGCGCCGGGCGCTGCCTGTACGCGGCGGGCTTTCGCGCCGGCGAGCTGGTGCACAACGCCTTCAGCTACCACATGACCCCGGGCGCCTTCATCCTGGAGTCCGGCGCCCACGCCGTGGGCTGCTCGGTCTTCCCCGCCGGCACCGGCCAGACCGAACAGCAGCTGCAGGCCATCACCGAACTGCAGCCCGAGGCCTACACCGGCACGCCCAGCTTCCTGCGCATCCTGGTGGAGAAGGCCCAGGCCGAGGGCATCGACATCGGCAGCATGCGCAAGGCCGTGGTGGGCGGCGAGGCATTGCCGCCCAGCCTGCGCGACTGGTTCGCCGAGCGCGGCGTGGCGGTCTACCAGAGCTACGCCACCGCCGACCTGGGCCTGGTGGCCTACGAGACGAGCGCGCGCGAGGGCCTGGTGGTGGACGAGGGCGTGATCGTCGAGATCGTGCGCCCGGGCACCGGAGAACCCGTGCCCGAGGGCGAGGTGGGCGAGCTGGTGGTCACCACCCTCAACCCGGCCTACCCGCTGATCCGCTTCGGCACCGGCGACCTCTCGGCCATCCTGCCCGGCGCCTGCCCGACCGGGCGCACCGCGCCGCGCATCAAGGGCTGGATGGGCCGCGCCGACCAGACCACCAAGGTGCGCGGCATGTTCGTGCACCCGGCCCAGGTGGCCGACATCGCGCGGCGCTTCCCGCAGGTGAAGAAGGCCCGCCTGGTGGTCAGCGGCGAGATGGCCAACGACCAGATGTGCCTGCGCGTGGAGGCCAGCGAGGCCGACAGCGGCCTGCGGCAGCAGATCGAGGCCGCCGTGCGCGAGGTCACCAAGCTGCGCGCCCAGGTCGAGCTCGTCCAGCCAGGCTCCCTGCCCAACGACGGCAAGACCATCGAGGACAGCCGTTGCTGCGCCTGAGGCGCAAGAGGGCGCACGCGATCCCCCTTTCAGGGCTGGCGCCCCTCCCGCCGATCCGCGGCGGCCCGCTTGTGCCGCAAGGCTCCGGGTGGATGCCCGATGACCCTTTTGAACGCGCGGCTGAACGAGGCCTCCGAGTCGTAACCCAGGCGGGTGGCGGCCACGGCCACGCGCATGCCTTCGCGCTCGATCCAGCGGCGCGCCTGGAACATCCGCACGCGGGTCACGTACCGCGCCGGGCTCTCGCCCAAGGTGCGCGTGAACAACTCGGCGAAGCTGGAGCGCGAGGCGCCCATCAGGTCCGCCAGCGCCGGCACCGTCCAATCGCGTTCGGGCTCGGTGTGGATCGCCGCGATCACCTTGCCGATGCGGGGGCACTGCACCGCTGCGATCCAGCCACTGGCGTCGCTGCAGGCGCACTCGACCCAGGCGCGGATGATGCAGGCGGCCAGCACATCGGCCAGGCGCGCGAGCATGCCGCAGGCGCCGATGCGATCCAGCGCGACCTCGCGCTCCATCGCTTCGAGCAACGCGGGCACGGAGGGGTCTCGCGTGGCCAGTTCGTTGGCGCGCATCGCGTCCGGCATCATCGCCAGCAGGGGGTGCAGGGGATCGAGGTTGAAGCGCATGGCGCCGCAGAAGACGATGTCGTTCGGCGCGCCTGGAGGCCCTTCGTCCGGCGTTGGGGGCGATGAGGCCATGGACGCGGGCTGCGGCGCGCCGCCGATGAGGTAGATGTTGTCCGCCACCGGGGTGCGCGAGAGGGATTCGATGTCCACGCACGGCACGTCGGGCGCGCTGGCCAGGATGTGAAAGCTGCCCCGCGGCAGCAGCACCGCGTCGCCGGCGTCCAGCCGCACCCAGTCGTGACCGGGCAGCCAGAGCCAGCAGCCGCCGCGCGCCACGAAATGGAAACGGGCCTCCGGCCGCGCGGGGTAGGCCACGGCCCAGGGCGGCTGCATCACGCAACGGCCGTATTCGACGCCGTCGAGCCGCAAGCCCAGCAGGATGCGGCTCAGCAGGTCGGCCGGGCGGGGTGGCGCGTCCGCCGCGCCACGGGCGGCGCTCCCCTCGAGCAGGGCGGGAGATTCGGAGGAATAGTCAAGCATTTCGGCTTTTCCCACATGGAAACGCCGGCATCTTATCCCTAAGCTGGCGGTCTTGCTGGCTTCCCCCTGTTCCATTCATGTCCTCCTCCTGCTCCACCTGCATCGATCCCTCCCAAGCCGTGGCCGCACCGCCGCCGCCAGCGAACGCGGATTCGCCCCACTGGGCCGCCGTCGGCTCGCTGGCGCTGGGCGTTTTTGGCCTGGTGACCGCCGAATTCCTGCCGGCCAGCCTGTTGACGGCCATGGCCACGGACCTGGGCATCAGCAACGGCGCCGCGGGCCAGACGGTCACGGCGACGGCGCTGGTGGGCGCGGTCGCCGCCCCCGCCTTTCCGCTGCTGACGCGGCGGCTGGACCGCAAGTGGGTGATGCTGGCGCTGAGCCTGCTGCTGGTCGTCTCCAACCTGATGGCCGCGACGGCCACCTCGCTGCCCGTGCTGCTGGTGGCCCGCGTGTTGCTGGGCGTGGCGCTGGGCGGCTTCTGGGCCCTGGCGGGCGCGCTGGCCCTGCGGCTGGTGCCCGCGGACCGGTTCGCCCGCGCCATGTCGCTGATCCTCACGGGGGTGTCGGTGGCCACGGTGTGCGCCGCCCCCATCGGCGCCTGGATGGGTGATCTGTGGGGATGGCGCAGCGCCTTCGTCGCCGCGGGCGTGGTCAGCGTGGTGACGCTGGTCGCGCAGGCCATCACGCTGCCCGCGCTGCCGCCGCGCGACCACGCCAGTCTGCGCGTGCTGGGCCAGTTGCTGCTGCGGCCGCAGGTGCGCATGGCCCTGCTGGCGGTGCTGCTGGTGATCTCGGGCCATTTCGCGGGCTTCACCTACATCCGGCCGCTGATGGAAAACGTCACCCACCTGTCCGTCCAGGCGATCTCGGTGGTGCTGCTGGGCTACGGCATCGGGGGTTTCTTCGGCAACCTGGCGGGCGGCTACCTGGCCGAGCGCAGCGAGCGCCGCGCCATCGTGGCGGGTGGCACGCTGGTCGTCCTCATGGCGGGCAGCCTGTTGCTGGCGGGTTCGTCGGCGCTGGTGACCGCCGTGGCGGTGGCGCTCTGGGGTTTTGCGTTCGGCGCGTTCCCGGTCGGTTTCCAGACCTGGGTGGTGCGGGCCGCGCCCGACCACGCCGAAGGCGCGGGCGGCCTGATGGTGGCGGCGTTCCAGATCGCCATCGCCAGCGGCGCGGTGGGTGGCGGGCTGCTGGTCGATCACGTGGGCGCGCTCGGCGCGCCGGCCTTCGCGCTGGTCGCCATCGTGCTGGGCACCTTGCTGACCCTGCGCCACGGTCCCCGGCCGCAGGGCCAACGGGCCGGCGCCCAGCCGGTGCCGGTTCATCACTGAACCAGGGCGTCAGGGCGTCGTCGGGCCTGAACCCGCGGCACTGCGCACGCGCCGCTGGCGCGCCTGCGGCGGCGACGCGTGCTGGTGCAAGGCGAGGCGCAGGGCCGTCGCGGCCACACCGAGGGCGCGGTCGGTGCGGCGGGCCAGGTAGGTCTGCGTGTGCGCCACGCCCAGCGGACCGAGCGCCGTGGCGGCCAAGGGCACCAGCTGCTTCTCGGCCAGTTCGCGCTCGATCACCCACCGCGGCAGGCGGCCCCAGCCCACCCCGCCCAGGATCAGGGCCCGCTTGGCGTCCTGCGTGCCCACGCGCAGCGTCTGGGGCGACAGCACACCGAAGTCGCGTCCCTCGGACAGCGGCGTGGGATCCTCCAGCACGATCTGCACGTGGTCGGCCAGCTCGACGCTGGTGAGCGCCTTGCGGCGCCGCGCCAGCGCATGGCTGGCGGCGGCCACCGCCACGATGGGCACGCGTTGCAGCGCCTCGGTCTCGATGCGCGGATCGAGAAAGTCTTCGCCGGCCATGATGGCCAGGTCGCACTGGCGCTCGCGCAGCGCTTGCAGCGGACCGCCCAGTGGCGCGACCGCCAGGCGCAGCCGAACCGACGGCCAGGTCTCGCGCACCGCCTTGAGCGCGGCGGCCACCACGGGCAGCGGGTAGAGCGTGTCCACCATCAGCGAGAGCTCGATCTCCACGCCCTCGCCCAGGCCGCGCGCGCGCGCCCGCATGAAATCCACCTTGAGCAGCACGGCGTGCGCGTCTTCCAGCAAGGCCAGGCCGGCCGGCGTGAGTGTGGGCCGGTGGCCGCTGCGATCGAAGAGGCTCACGTCGAGCTGGTGTTCGAGGTTGGCGATCGCGTGGCTCACGGCCGACTGCGCGCGCCGCAGGCGCGTGGCCCCGGCCCGAAAGCTGCCGGCCTCGGCCACGGTCACGAACATGCGAATCTGATCGAGGGTGAGGGCGTCCAGCATTGATCGATTCCGTAGATCAGAAAGCGCAGAATTTTAGGCCTTCCGCAGATCAATGTGGCTGCCGATACTTCTCCCATTCCCACATGAGAGGTGTTCAAGTCATGACCCAGGTGCTGGTGCTCTATTACTCTTCCTACGGCCACATCGCGACCATGGCCAGCGCCGTGGCCGAGGGCGCGCGCACGGCGGGCGCGCAGGCCGTGGTCAAGCGCGTGCCCGAACTGGTGCCGGACGCCGTGGCCCGCAAGGCCGGTTACCAGCTGGCGCCAGACGTGCCGGTGGCCACCGTGGAGGAGCTCGCGGCGTACGACGCCATCGTGTTGGGCACGCCCACCCGCTTTGGCAACATGGCCGCGCAGATGAAGAACTTTCTCGATCAGGCCGGTGGCCTGTGGGCCCGGGATGCGCTGGTGGGCAAGGTGGGCAGCGTCTTCACCTCCACGGGCAGCCAGCACGGCGGGCAGGAGTCGACCATCCTCTCGACGCACATCGTGCTGATGCACCTGGGCATGGTTGTGGTGGGCCTGCCCTACAGCTTCAAGGGCCAGATGCGCATGGACGAGATCACCGGCGGCTCGCCTTACGGTGCGGCCACCTTGGCCGATGACGGGTCGGGCGGCGACCGCCAGCCCAGCCTGAATGAAATCGAAGCGGCCCGCTACCAGGGGGCCCATGTGGCGCGGGTGGCGCGGGCGCTCGCGCTGTCGCAGCCGATGGCGGTGGCGTGAGCGGCTCCTCTGCGAACCCGGCCCGCACCGACTGGCGGGCCGTGGGGGTGGTGGTGGCCGCCGGGGTGGTCTCGGCCTTTCACCTGGGCAAGGTCGCCATCGCGGCCCCCCAGCTTCAGGCCGATCTGGGCCTCAGCCTGGGCCTGCTGGGCGCCCTCGGTGCCACCTTCGCCGTGCTGGGCGCGCTGGGTGGCGTGGTGGCGGGCTCCGTGGTGGCCCGTGCCGGCGACCACCGCATGCTGGTCCTCGGGCTGTTGGCCACGGCACTGGGGGCGGCGATGGCGGTGCCGAGCGACCGCTTCGGTGTGCTGCTGGCGTCGCGCGTGGTGGAGGGGCTGGGGTTTCTGCTGATCACGGTGGCCGGGCCCACGGTGCTGGCGCGCCGGGTGCGCGCGGCCGATCAGGCCACCGCCTTGGTCTTGTGGAGTTGCTTCATGCCAGCCGGCATGGCGCTGGCGATGCTCACCGGGCCGTGGTTCGGCGACTGGCGCAGCCTGTGGGTGACCGCCGCGCTGGCGGCCGGTCTGCTCGCGGTTCTGGTGGTGGGCATGGTGCCGCGTGGTCCACGGCCTGCCCGCGCGGACGACCCGGCCCGCCTGGCCGAGGTCTGGCGCTCCGAACCCCTGGCGATGGCCGCCACGTTCCTGCTCTACAGCCTGATGTTCTTCGCGCTCTTCAGCTTTCTGCCCGTGCTGCTGCAGCAGCGCCTGCAGGTGGGCGCCGGTGCCGTCGGGCTGCTCGCCGCGGTGGCCTGTGCGGCCAACATCGTGGGCAACCTGTGCGCGGGGGTCCTGCTGGGCAAGGTGGGCCGTGAGGTGCTGGGCGCCTGCGCGGCGATCACGATGGGTCTCTGTGGCCTGGGCATCTTTCTGCCTGTGCTGGGTCCGGGCATGGCCTTGGCCCTGTGCCTGGTGTTCTCCGCGGTGGGCGGCCTGGTCCCGGCCAGCCTGCTGTCCGCGGTACCGCGGGTCACGTCCACACCCGCGCAGGCGGCCCTGGTGGTGGGGCTGCTCATGCAGGGCAGCAACCTCGGCCAGGCGCTCGGGCCGGTGCTGGTCGGCAGCGCGGTGGACCGCCACGGCTGGCCGGCCGCCGCGGCCTGGGTGGGGGCCGCGGCACTGGCGATGGCCTGGACCGTCTGTCACAAAACGGCGCCGAGGCCCGTCTAGCAAGACAAGGATCCCCTTTTTCAACCCAGGAGCTCACGATGTCCTCTCCCCGACTTGACTACTTCACGCTGGCGCCCAAAGCCGCCAAGGCGCTGGCCCAGCTTTCACACGTGGCCGGCGCCACGCTGGACAAACGGCTGAAGGAGCTGGTGAACCTGCGCATCAGCCAGATCAATGGCTGCGCGTTCTGCATCGACATGCACTGGGCCGACCTGGTGAAGCAGGGCATGGAGCCACGGCACATCAACGCCGTGGCGGGTTGGCGCGAGGCGCCGCGCTTCTTCAGCGACGCCGAGCGCGCCGCGCTCCAGTGGGCCGAGGCGGTGAACGCCTTGCCACAACGGGCGCCGAGCGATGCCGACTTCGAAGACCTGCGGCGGCACTTCAGCGACGGCGCGATCGCGGAGCTGACGTTCGCCGTCGGCGCCATCCGGGCGTGGAACGTGCTCAACGCCAGCTTCCACACCCCCGTGCCCGACACCCCGTTTGCGGCCGCTTGAGGCCGGGCGGGCTCAGCCCAGTCGGTCCGCGAAGGTGTACGCCACCATGCCGTCGCCCCGGGCAAAGCCGATCAACAGCAGACCGGCCTCGTTCGCCACGTCGATCGCCATGGCCGTGGGCGCGGAGACGGCGGCCAGCACCGAGATGCCCGCGCGCGCGGTCTTCTGCACCATCTCGAAACTGGCCCGGCTGGTGAGCGCGACGAAGTGCCGCGAAGGGTCGAAGCCTGCCCGCCGCGCCGCGCCGATCAGCTTGTCCAGCGCGTTGTGCCGCCCCACGTCCTCGCGCACCAGCACCACGCCGCCATCGTCGATCCGGCAGAGCGCCGCCGCGTGCGTGGCGCCGGTGAGCTGCTGCCGGGGCTGGTGGGCGGGCAGGGCCTGGAGGGCCGAGGCCACGGCGGCGGGCGCGATGCCCAAGGCGGGCACGGCCGGCGGCCGCTGCCGCACGGCGGCGAGGGAGTCCGTGCCGCACAGGCCACAACCCGTGCGCCCGGCCATGCTGCGCCGGCGTTCGCGCAGCCGCCACTCGCAGGCGCTGGCCACCTCCAACTGCACCTCGATGCCATCGGGCGTGTCCACCACGTCCACCCCGCGCAGCTCGCCGGGGTCGAGCAACAGGCCTTCGGTGAGGGCGAAGCCCAGCGCGAAGTCTTCCAGGTCGGCCGGCGTGGCCATCATCACGGCATGCGAGATGCCGTTGAACACCAGCGCCACGGCCACTTCGTCGGCCACCCAGTCGGTGGCCAGGCTGGCCAGTCCGTCGCGGCGCACCTGCACCTCGCTGGCCCGCACGCCGGCCGGCGGGCGTTGGGGCGTCGCGGCCAGCGAGCGCCCGGCCGCCGTGAGGTGCGCCACCCAGCGGTCGTCGACCTGTTCCACGCGCACCCAGCCGGGCCCGTGCACGCCGCCGATGACCGCGTGGCCCATCAGCGTGAGCTGGCGCATGAGCACGCTGACGCCCTGACCCAGGCGCTTGCCCAGGCGCGGCAGCGACATGCCGTTGGCCTCGGGTGTGCTGGCCAGCTCGCGCAGGATGGCTTCGGCCAGCGGGGTGAGCGTGGTGGTGCCGTTCATGGCTCGAGGTGGGGCGTCAGGCGCACCGGAATCGCCTTCGAGGTGGGCGTGCCCGCCGCGATCGCGGTGGCCGACAGCGGCACCAGCGGGTTGGTCTCGGGGTAGTAGGCGGCCAGGCAGCCGCGCGGAATGTCGTAGGCCACCAGGCGGAAGCGGTCGGCGCGGCGGTGCTGGTCGTCGTCCCACACGGTGTGGAGGTCCACCCAGTCGCCATCGGCCAGGCCCAGGGCGCGCAGGTCCTCGGCGTGGATGAAGACCACGCGGCGCTGGCCGAACACGCCGCGGTAGCGGTCGTCCATGCCGTAGATGGTGGTGTTGTACTGGTCGTGCGAGCGCGTGGTGAGCAGCGAGAACACGAGGGTGTCGCGCTGGCGGGCCTGCATGGACCGGCGCGCGCGGTGCACCGGCGTGTCGCGCGGCACCGGGTGCGGGAAGAACGTGGCCTTCCGCGCCGGGGTGTCCCACACGCGCTCGCTGGCGGTGTTGCGCAGGCGAAAGCCGCCGGGCACGGCGACGCGGGCGTTGAAGTCCTTGAAGTCGTCGAACACGGCTTCGATCTGGTCGCGGATGCGGGCGTAGTCCTCGATCAGCCACAGCCAGGCGGTGCGGCTGCGCCGGCCCAGCGTGGCCGCGGCCAGGCGCGCGACGATGGCCGGCTCGGACAGCAGGTGTTCCGAGGCCGGCGGGTTGATGCCCAGCGAGAGGTGCACCATGCTCATGGAGTCCTCCACCGTCACGCCCTGCGGGCCCGTGGCCTGCACGTCGATCTCGGTGCGCCCCAGGCAGGGCAGGATCAGCGCCTCGCGGCCGTGCACCACGTGGCTGCGGTTGAGCTTGGTGGCCACGTGCACCGTGAGGTCGCACTGGCGCAGCGCCTTCCAGGTCTCGTGGGTGTCGGGCGTGGCGGCGGCGAAGTTGCCGCCCAGCGCGAAGAACACCTTGCCCTTGCCCTCGCGCATCAGCTGGATGGCCTCCACCGTGTCCACGCCGTTCTGTCGAGGCGGCTCGAAGCCGAACACCTGCCGCAGCCGGTCCAGCAGCGCGGCCGGCGGCTTCTCCCAGATGCCCATGGTGCGGTCGCCCTGCACGTTGCTGTGGCCGCGCACCGGGCAGGCACCGGCACCGGGCCGGCCGATGTTGCCGCGCATCAGGAGCAGGTTCACCAGCATCTGGATGGTGGCCACCGCGTGCTGGTGCTGCGTGATGCCCATGCCCCAGCAGACGACGGTGTTCTTCGCCCCGGCGTAGAGGTCGGCGGCGGTGTGGATCTGTTCGCGCGTGAGGCCACACTCCTCGGTGATCAGGTCCCAGGACTCGGCGCGCAGGTCGTCGGCCAGGGCCTGGAAACCCACGGTGTGTTCGGCGATGAAGGCGTGGTCGAGCAAGGCCTGCTCGCCCGCGTCGTGCCGCTCCAGCAGGCGCTTCATCATGCCTTTCACGGCCGCCAGGTCACCACCGCCGCGCAGCTGGAAGTAGTGCGAGCTGATCGGCGTGGAGCCCAGCGTGGCCATCTCCATCTTGCTCTGCGGGTCCTGGAAGCGCTCCAGGCCGCGTTCGCGCAAGGGGTTGAAGCTGACGATGCGCGCGCCGCGCTTCGAGGCGGCGCGCAGTTCGCCCAGCATGCGCGGGTGGTTGGTGCCGGGGTTCTGGCCGAAGATGAAGATCGCGTCGGCGAGTTCGAAGTCGTCCAGCGTCACCGTGCCCTTGCCCACGCCGATCTGCGGGCGCATGCCGTTGCCGCTGGGCTCGTGGCACATGTTCGAGCAGTCGGGAAAATTGTTGGTGCCGTACTCGCGCACGAACAGCTGGTACAGGAAGGCCGCCTCGTTGCTGGCGCGGCCCGAGGTGTAGAACATGGCCTGGTTGGGGTCGGGCAGGGCATTGAGGTGGCTCGCGATGAGGGCGAAGGCGGCGTCCCAGCCAATGGGGCGGTACCGGTCGAGCACGCCGTCGTAGACCATCGGGTGCGTCAACCGGCCCTGGTCTTCCAGCCAGAAGTCGCTCTGCCGCGCGAGCTCGCTCACGGTGTGGCGCTCGAACAGCTCGGGCCCGGCGCGGCGCGCGGTGGCCTCGGCCGCCACGGCCTTCACGCCGTTCTCGCAGAACTCGAAGGTGGATGCGTGGTGGCGGTCCGGCCAGGCGCAGCCCGGGCAGTCGAAACCGTCGGGCTGGTTGGCCGACAGCAGGGTCTTGGCGCCCTTGAGGGGAATGTCCTGCCGCAGCAGCGCGTTCTTCACGCTGTTCAAGGCGCCCCAGCCGCCGGCGGGGCCGGTGTAGAACTCGATCTTCTGTGGATTCATCAGGGTCTCGGTGAGAATGCAGGCGTCCTGGCCTGTCCGGCATCGTCCCGTGATTTCCGTTCGCCATCAATATGAAGCTTTCGGTCCGATGCACCGGCAGCCCGCTGCATAAGCACCGCCTCACATAAGCGCATGAAACAGGTCTCCATCCGCCCCGTCTGGACCATCCAGGAGCCCGATGGCCCGCCCCTGCCGGCGCGCCTGATCGAGTTGCTGGTGCTCGTGGCCGAGCAGGGCAGCCTGCTGAACGCCGCGCGCGGGCTGGGCATGTCCTACCGCCGCGCGTGGGACGTGGTGCGCGAAGGCGAACAGCAGTTCGGGACCCCCTTGCTCGTGATGGAGCGCGGCAAGGGCTCGACGCTGACCGAGCTGGGCGCGCGCATCGTCTGGGCCGACAAGCGCATCCACGCCCGGCTGCGGCCCGCGCTGGAGACGCTGTCTTCCGAACTCGCCGAGGAACTGCGCGGCGCCCTGAGCGAAGCGCCCGCGGCCTTGCGCATCCAGGCCAGCCACGGCTTTGCCATCGAGCGGCTGATCGACCGGCTGGCGCAGGACGGCCTGAAGCTCAGCTTCTCGTATGCGAGCAGTGCCGCGGCGGCCGCCGCGCTGCGCGAAGGCGCGTGCGACGTGGCCGGTTTTCACCTGCCCATCGGGCCGATGGAGGCCATGGCGCTGGCGCACTACCAGCCCTGGCTGCAAGGCCTGGACCTCACGCTGGTGGACATCGCCACGCGCCGCCAGGGCCTGATGGTGCGGCCCGGCAACCCGCGCGAGCTCTACGCGCTGGCCGACCTCACGCGCGCCCCCGTGCGCTTCATCAACCGCCAGCCCGGATCGGGCACGCGCCTGCTGCTGGAGGGTTTGCTCAAGGCGCAGGGCATCGCCCCCACACGCATTGCCGGTTTCGAGCAGGGCGAGTACACGCACGCCGCCGTCGCCGCCTATGTGGCCAGCGGCATGGCCGATGTGGGCTTCGGGCTCGAACCCCCGGCGCGGCACTTCAAGCTCGACTTCGTGCCCATCGCCACCGAGCGCTATTTCCTGCTGTGCCGCGACGACGTGATGACCGCGCCCGCGATGCAGGCGGTGCTGTCCGCCCTGCGCGACCCCGGCTTTCGGGCCACGCTCGCGCAGTTGCCGGGTTACGACCCGGCCGACCTGGGCCGGGCGATGCCGTTCCAGGATGCGTACCGGTTCGTACTGCCCTCTGGTTGATACGCGAAAGGTATTGCTGGGAATACAAAACGAGTATTTGAACGTATCGACACCCCGACCTAGGATCGGCCCATGGGATGCACCCGATGACGCCGAACCTCAAATACTCTTCGACCGCGATCGCGATTCACTGGCTGGCTGCGCTGCTGATCCTGGCGGCCATCGCCCTGGGCGTTTACATGACCGGCCTGCCGATGTCGCCGGCCCGGCTCAAGCTCTACAACTGGCACAAGTGGCTGGGCATCACCATCCTGGTGCTCTCCGTCGTCCGCCTGGCGTGGCGCGCCACGCACCGCCCGCCGGCGGACCTGCCCATGCCACCCTGGCAGCGCCGTGCCGCCCATTGCTCGCACGGCCTGATGTACGCGCTGTTCTTCGCCGTGCCGCTGGCGGGCTGGGTCTACAGCTCCGCGTCCGGGTTTCCCGTGGTCGTGTTCGGCGTCCTGCCCCTGCCCGATCTGGTGGTGCCCGACAAGGCGCTGGCGGAGGACTTGAAGTCCGTTCACGCCGGCCTGGCGCTGGCGCTCGGGGCGGCCATCGCGCTGCACCTGGCGGCTGTGGTGCAACACCAATTCATTCACAAGGACGGCCTGCTGTCGCGCATGCTTCCGCGAACGGCTGGAAAGAACCAGGCATGAACAACCGCCTTCGCATCGGCATCGCCGCCTTCGTCCTGTCGGGCGCCAGTGTGGCGATGGCCCAGACCCTGGAGCCGGCGCAGAGCGAGATCGCCTTCACCTTCCGCCAGATGGGCGTGCCCGTGGCGGGGCGCTTCACGAAGTTCAGCGGCCAGGTCCACTTCGACCCCAAGAAACCCGAGGCCGGCAAGGTCGCGCTGCGCATCGACACCGGCAGCGCGCGCTTCGGTTCGGCGGAGACCGACGCCGAGGCGGTCAAGAGCGACTGGCTGTACGCCGCGAAGTTTCCGCAGGCCAGCCTGGATTCCGTGGCCATCCAGGCCGTGGGCCCGGGCCGGTACGAACTGGCCGGCCAGCTGAGCATCAAGGGAACGGCCAGGGCCGTGCGCATCCCGGTGGCGCTGGCGCGAAGCGGCGCCATGACCATCGCCACCGGCGCCTTCACCGTCAAGCGGCTCGAATTCAAAGTCGGCGATGGGGACTGGTCGGACACCTCCCTGGTCGCCAACGAAGTGCAGGTGAATTTCAAACTCGCGCTGTCCGGCATGGCGGCGCTTTAACCCTCCGGTAACCACCATGAAGAAACTGTTGTCTCTGCTGCTCGCCGCATCGGCCTGCGCGTCGGCCCAATCGGCCACCTACCAGCTCGATCCGCTGCACACCCACGTCATGTTCGAGATCGACCACATCATCTCGACCAACCGCGGCCGCTTCGACAAGAAGGAGGGGGTCGTCGAGTTCGATCCGCAGGGCAAGACGGGCAGCGTCAGCCTGACGCTGGACATGAGCTCGATCAACACCGGCGTGGCCCCGTTCAACAAGCAGCTGCAGTCCAAGGACTTCTTCGATGTGGAGCAGCACCCGACGGCCCGCTTCGTGGCGGACCAGTTCGTCTTCAACGGCGACAAGGTGGTGGAAGTCAACGGCCAGCTCACCCTGGTGGGCAAGACCCATCCCGTCAAGCTCAAGGCCTTGCGCTTCACCTGCTACATGAACGGCATGCTCAAGCGCGAGGTCTGCGGCGGCGATTTCGAGGCCACCATCAACCGCAGCGCCTGGGGCATCGAGTTCGGCATCCCGCGCTTTCCGGACAGCGTGCGGCTGGTGCTGCAGGTCGAAGGGATCAAGCAGTGACGGACCGGGGTCGGCCCTCACGACGGTGCGGGAAATGAAGGACCGTTACCTGGCCCACATGCGGGACACCGCGAAGCGCCTCGAAGCGCTGTGAGTCAGGGCGAACGGATCTCCACCACCTGGTCGATGGCCCCGAACAAGGCCTCGCCCTGCGGGCCGCCGGCCAGGATGCGCACGCGGTCGCCATGCTGAAGGTAGGGCGGCAGCCGGTCCTCGGGCTTGCCTTGCAGCTGCGCGCGCACGCGGGCTTCGGTGATGCAGGCGCTGCCCGAATCGGGGTCGGCGTTGCTGACCGTGCCCGCGCCCACGATGCTGCCCGCCACCAGGCTGCGGGTGCGCGCCAGGTGGGCGATGATCTGCGCGAAGTTGAACACCACCTCGCTGTTGGCATGGGGCTCGCCAAAGCGCTCGCCATTGAGCTCGATGCGCACGCGCCCGTCGAACATGTGGTCCTTCCAGGCCTCGCCCAGCGCGGCGGGGGTGACCGCGATGGGGGCGAAGCTGGTGGCCGGCTTGCTCTGGTAGAAGCCGAAGCCCTTCGCGAGTTCGCCCGGGATCAGGCCGCGCAGCGACACGTCGTTGAGCAGCACCACCAGCGCGATGCGATCGGCGGCCTGTTCGGCGGTGGTGCCCATGGGCACATCCTTCGTGATCACCGCGACCTCGGCCTCCAGGTCCACCAGGTGGGCGGCATCGGTGGCCACGATGGGCTCCACGGGGCCGAGCATCACGTCCGAACCGCCCTGGTACACCAGGGGTTCGATGTCGTAACGCGGCGGGATGGGCTCCTTGCGCCATTGGTAGATCAGGCGCGCGTGGTTGCGGTAGACGGAGGCGTCGGCCCACTGGTAGGCCCGGGGCAATGGCGCCATGCAATGGGTCGGGTCGATGCGCTCGGCACCGCGCCAGCCCTCGGCTTCCAGGGCGAGGCGGCGCTGCTCCAGGCCCGGGGCCTGGGCATCCCAGACGTCCAGCAGGGCCTGCAGCGTGGGCAGGTCGCGGCCGGCGGGCACCCACTGTTGGCCGGACGGGCTGACCAGCATGAGTTCACCGTCTCGGGTGCCGTTGTGGCGGGTGGCGAGTCGCAGGTGCAGGGGACTTGGGGTCATGGGGTGGTGGTGGTCGGTGTCAGAGGCCGCGCTCGCGCACGCTCAGCGCGGAACGGAATTGTTTCTTGAGCCGGTACAGCTGCGCCGGGCGGTTGCGGCCGCCGAGCTTGGTCGCGCCGGGCACTTCTTCCAGGATGCCCAGGTCATCGAGCTTGCGCCGGAAGTTGGGCAGGTTCAAGGGCTGCGCCAGCACCGCCTCGTACACCGCGTGGAGTTCGGGCACGGTGAATTGATCGCCGCAGAGGAACGCCGGCAGCGACGAGTAGGCTGCCTTGTTGCGCACGCGCGCCACCACGCCGGCGATGATCTGCGCATGGTCGAAGGGCAGGGCGGGCAGCCTGCCCACCGGGAACCGCTGGACTGTGTCGCCCAGCACGCTGGGCGGCACCAGGGCGTAGTAGACGACGGTGAGCGACCAGCCCCGTGGATCGCGGCCGGGGCCGGAGAAGGTGCCGTACTCTTCGAGGTAGGGGCTCACGACACCCGCCTTGCGCTTGAGCACGCGCGCCGCCGCCGCGCCGGCGTGGTCGTCCTTGTCCTCGTGCACGTAGCCCCCGGGCAGGGCCCAGAGCCCCTTGAAGGGCTCGGCGTCGCGCTTGAACAGGGCGACTTCCAGCTCGCCCTGGACCAGGGTCAGGAGCACGGCGTCGACGGTGAGGATGATGGCCATGGTGGGGAATTTTTTCCGGATTCTACTGCTTAGATTCAGAACGCACCGAATAGATGGATGGATCCATTCATCGGCAAATGTCCTGAATCAGAAAGACTAAGATGCAAAAAAAATCAAAGTAGGTATACTGGGGCCATCGACACCCACCAAGGACGGATGGACATGCGAACCAAGCTCCTGATCATTGATCCCCAGAACGACTTCTGCGACATCGAGGGCGCGGCGCTCCCGGTGGCCGGCGCCCGCGAAGACCTGCGCCGCCTGGCCCGCTTCATCGACGCTCAGTCGGCCCGCCTCAGCGATATCACGGTGACGCTGGATTCGCACGCCAGCGTCGCGGTCGAGCGCACCAGCTTCTGGCTGACGCGCGAGGGTGAGGCCGTGGCGCCGTTCACCTTCATCACGGCCGCGAGCGTGGCGGCCGGCGAGCACCGGCCGCGCGACGCCCGCCTCACCGGCCAGGTGATGGCCATGCTGAATCAACTGGCCGCCGCGGGCAAGGCCGGCATGGTGGTGTGGCCGGTGCACTGCGTCACGGCCACCTGGGGCCACAACATCCAGAGCGACCTCGCCGACAGCCTCGCCGCCTGGGAGATGGCCCACCAGCGCGCGGTGGCCAAGGTGCTCAAGGGCGAGTACCCGCTGACCGAGCATTTCGGCGTCTTCGAGGCCGACGCCCCGGTGGCCTCGGTGCCGGGCACCCAGTTCAACCGCGCGCTGGCCGCCTCGGTGGCCAGTGGGGCCGACTTCGTCGCGTTCGCGGGGCAGGCGTCGAGCCACTGCGTGGCCGCCAGCTACGACCAGTTCATGCGCTTCCTCGCCAGCGCGCCGGCTTTCGCGCCCCAGGTGGTGCTGCTGCGTGACTGCATGAGCCCGGTGCCCGGCTTCGAGACACTGGCGGACGGCCTTTTCGAGCGCGCGCGGGCCGCCGGCAGCCTGGTGCTGGGCGTGGACGAGTTCGCCGCGCGGATCCGTTGACTTCAGACAAGACAAGGAGCGCAACATGAGCAGAACCACCGACACCGCGATGCAGGCCGAGGCGGCGTTCTCGCCCGTCGTGACCTCGCTGCTGGGCACCGATCTCTACAAGTTCACGATGCTGCAGCCCATGCTGCACTCGATGCCGGCCAACCAGGCGGAGTACCGCTTCGTGTGCCGCAACGAACCCGGCTACCCCTTGAGCGAGATCCGGGAGGAGGTCGAGCGCCAGCTGGCGCACCTGTGCACCCTGCGCTTCACCGAAGAGGAGCTGCAGTACCTGGGCGGCCTGCGCTACATGAAGTCCGACTTCATCGACTTCCTGCGCATCTTCCAGCTCCAGCACCGCTACGTGACCGTGGCCGCCGAGGGCGATCACCTGGTCATCGTGGCCCAGGGGCCGCAGATCCACGTGATGTTCTTCGAGATCTTCGTGCTGGCCATCGTCAACGAGATCTACTACCGGCGCCTGGCCACGCCCGAGGTGCTGACCGAAGGCCGCCGGCGCCTGCGCGAGAAGATCGCCCTGCTGCGCACCGTCGGCGCCCGGCGCCAGAACCCGTTCGAGTTCTTCGACTTCGGCGTGCGCCGCCGCTTCTCGGCCGCCTGGCAGGAAGAGGTGGTGGCCACGTTCGCGAAAGAGGTGCCCGAGTTCTTCAAGGGCACCTCCAACGTGTACCTGGCGAAGAAGTACGGCCTGGTGCCGATCGGCACGATGGCGCACGAGTACCTGCAGACCTTCCAGGCCGTGGGCGTGCAGCTCAAGGGCTTTCAGAAGGCGGCGCTGGAGGCCTGGGTGCAGGAGTACCGCGGCGACCTGGGCGTGGCCCTGACCGATGTGGTGGGCATGGACGCCTTCCTCGCCGACTTCGACCTCTACTTCGCCAAGCTTTTCGACGGCCTGCGCCACGACTCGGGCGATCCGGTGGCCTGGGGCGAGAAGGCGCTGGCGCATTACGAGCGCCTGAAGATCAATGCGCACACCAAGCGGCTGGTGTTCTCCGACGGCCTGGACCTGCCGACCGCGATCGGCCTCTACGAGCACTTCGCCGACCGCATCCAGACCGGCTTCGGCATCGGCACCAACCTCACCAACGACATGGGCCTGCCGACCCTGAACATCGTGATGAAGCTGGTGAGCTGCAACGGGCAGCCCGTGGCCAAGCTCTCGGACTCGCCGGGCAAGACCCTCTGCGACGACGAGACCTTCCTCGCCTACCTGCGGCAGGTGTTCCGCATCGCGGCATACCCCTGAATTCCACTCCTTGGAATTGGGGTGGTGCGCGGTGCGATCAGGCGACCTAAGCTGCGCGGAGGTGCCACGGCCACGCCGTGCCGCCTTCCCATACCTAGACCTGGAGACACCGACCGATGACCACCCAACCCCCCTTGTCGCGCCGCCGCTTCAACGCCGCGCTCGGCGCCAGCCTGGTCCTGCCGTTCGCGGCACCCGCGCTGGCGCAGTCACAGGCTTTCCCGAACAAACCGATCCGCATCCTGGTGCCGTTCGCGGCCGGCGGCCCGACCGACCTGATGGCGCGCGCCGTCGGCAAGAACCTCTCGACCTCCCTCGGGCAGCCGGTGATCGTCGAGAACAAGCCCGGTGGCGGTGGCGTGATCGCCATGGGCGAGGTGGCGCGCGGCCCGGCCGACGGCTACACACTGGTGTTTCCGTCCATCCTCGCGGTGACCAACCCGGCGCTCATGCCCAACTACCCGTTCGACACGCTGCGCGACTTCGCGCCGCTCACGGTGGTGGGCTACATCCCGCACGCGCTGGTGGTGCGGCCCGATTTCCCGGCCAAGGACCTGCAGGCCCTGGTGGCCATGGCCAAGGCCGCGCCGGGCAGCGTCAACTACGGCTCCTCGGGCAACGGCACCTCGGCCCACCTCGGCGCCGCGCTGTTCGCGCAGCGCGCCGACATCAAGGTCACGCACGTGCCCTACCGCGGCGCGGCCCCGGCGGTGCAGGACCTGCTGGGCGGCCAGATCCAGTTCATGTTCCTCGACATGAGCTCGGCGCTGGCGCAGATCAAGACCGGCAAGCTGCGCGCGCTGGCCGTGGCCCCGGCCAACCGCTTCGCCGGCCTGCCCGACGTGCCCACCGTGGCCGAGCAGGGCTACCCCGGCTTCAACGTGCATGGCTGGTACGGCCTGTTCGCGCGCAGCGGCACGCCCGCGCCCATCGTGCAGGCGCTCTACACCGAGGTGAAGAAGGCGCTGGCATCGACCGAGATCCGCGAGCTGTTCCAGAACTACGGCATCGAGGCCGGTGGCATGCCGCCCGAGGACTACACCGAGATCGTGCGCAAGGACCTCGCCATGTGGAAGCGCACCGTCGACCAGCTTCAGATCACCCTGCAGTAAGTCCATGATCATTGCGATTCCCGACGACTACCAGGACTGCGTGCGGCACCTGGACTGTTTCGCCAAGCTCGCCGGCCACGAGGTGCGCATCTTCAACGACTCGGTGAAGGGCACGGACGCCCTGGCGGCGCGCTTCGCCGACGCCGAGGCCATCGTGCTCACGCGCGAGCGCACGCGCATCGACGCCGCCCTGCTCGACCGCCTGCCCAGGCTGCGCCTGATCAGCCAGACCGGCAAGCTCGCGGGCCATGTGGACCTGGCCGCGTGCACCGCGCGCGGCGTGCGGGTGGCCGAGGGCAGCGGCGCGGGCTCGGCCACGGCCGAGATCGCCTGGACCCTGGCGCTGGCCAGCCGGCGCCACCTGGTGAGCGAAGCCAACCGGTTGCGCGATGGGCAATGGCAAGGGCACCTGGGCCAGCAGCTCAGCGGCCAGCGCCTGGGCGTCTGGAGCTACGGCCGCATCGGCCGGCAGGTGGCGGGCTATGGCCGTGCCTTCGGCATGCAGGTCTGGGTGTGGGGCCGCGAAACCTCGACCGCCGCCGCGCGCGCCGACGGCTTCGAGGTGGCGCCCTCGCGCGAAGCCTTCTTCGCGCAGAGCGATGTGATCAGCCTGCACGTGCGGCTCTACGCCGACACCGTGGGCATCGTGACGGCCGAGGACCTCGCGCGCATGAAGCCCACGGCGCTGCTGGTCAACACCAGCCGCGCCGAGCTGATCGCGCGCGGCGCGCTCGAACACGCGCTGGCGCAGGGCCGGCCCGGTTTCGCGGCGGTGGACGTGTACGAGGAAGAGCCGGTGCTGGGCGCGGACCATCCCCTGCTGCGCCTGCCGAACGCGCTGTGCACGCCGCACATCGGCTACGTGGAGAAGGACAACTACGAGCGCTACTTCGGCATCGCCTTCGACCACATCGTGGCCTACGCGCAAGGCCGCCTGACCGGGGTGCTCAACCCCGAAGCCAGCCCAGCAGCAGGGGGTTGATCGCGTCGGCGCGCTCGTACTGCACCCAGTGCCCGGCATCCGCCACGAGGCGGGTGTGGGCATCGGGCAGGGGCGAGGCCAGCGCGGCCGCGACGGCGGCCGGCTCGGCCGTCACGTCGTGTTCGCCCCAGGCCAGCAGGGTCGGCCCGGCGTAGGCCGCCAACACGCCGGCGAGGCCGCCGGCGCGCGAGATCTCCTTGCTCCGAAAGCGCGTGCGCACGCAGGCCTCGGTGTGCACGCGCAGCGCGAGCGGATCGATGTCTTGGGCCAACCCGCTGAGCATGTGCACGGCGAGGTTGTGGCGCATGGCCTGTTCCACCGCCGCCGCGTCGCCCGCGCGCCAGGCCGGTTTCCAGTTGACCAGTTCGCCCTTGGGGCGGCGCGGCCCCTGGTGGCCGCCCGTGCCCAGCAAGGCCAGGCGCCGCACCTGGGGCCGCTGCGCGGCCAGGTGCGCGGCGACCAGGCCGCCGAACGAAAAACCCACCAGCTGCACCGGCGTGCCGGGGCCGATGAGGGTGTCCAGGGTCGACAGGGTCGGGGCCAGCAGCGCGGCCAGGCCTTCGCCCTCGGGCGGATCCGAATCGCCGAAGCCGGGCAGGTTCACCGCCCACACGGCGTGCTCGGCGGCCAGGGCCTCGATGTTGCGCACCCAGTGCAGCCAGCTGCCGTGGCCGCCGTGCACCAGCACCACCGGGCTGCCGCTGCCGAAGCCGCGCCAGCAGACCTGGCCGCCGGCCCAGGCCACGCGCTCGGTGCGGGCCCGCGCCGACAAGCTGTCGATCAGCGCCGGGTCAGTCCGCATGCGCGAGCACCACCACGCCGTCGGCGGCCTTCACGCCCTGGCCTTCGGGCAGCACGAACACCGGGTTGATCTCGGCCTCGATCAGCCGCTCGCCGAGCTGTGCGGTCATCTGCGAGAACGCGACGATGGCCGAGACCAGGGCCTCGACGTCGGCCTTGGGCCGGCCCCGGTAACCGTCGAGCAGGGGCCAGGTCTGGAGTTCGCGCAGCATCCCGTGCGCCACCTCGCGGCTCAGACCGCCTTGTGGGGGCAGCATGCGCAGCGTGGTGTCCTTGAACAGCTCGGCGGTGATGCCGCCCATGCCCAGCAGGATGGCCGTGCCCAGCGCATCGCGGTGCATGCCGAGGATGAGCTCGGTGCCGCCCGACACCATCTCCTGCACCAGGAAGCGCGTGGGCGCCACCCCGGCCTTGGCCCGCACCTCGTCGGCCATGCGGGTCAGGCGCGCGCCGATCTGCTCGGGCGTGACGTTGACGGCCACGCCGCCCACGTCGCTCTTGTGCGTGATCTCGCCCGTGAGGATCTTCAGCACCACGCGCTCGCCCAGCGCGCGCGCGGCCTGCTCGGCTTCGGCGGGGCTGCCCACCACGGTCTCGGTGGTGCAGGGAATGCCGAAGCGCGTGAACAGCTGCTTGCACTCGGCCTCGTTCAGCGAGCCGCTGCCGATGTCGTGCACCGCCACCGGCGCGTCCAGCGGCGCGGCGACGTGTTCGCTCCAGCGGCGGGTCTGCAGCATGCTGTTGAGGGCCACGCTGCAGCTCTCGGCGTCGGCGAAGGCCGGCACGCCGCGCTGCGTCAGCAAGGCGGCCACCTGCGGCGCGTGCGGGCTCACGTAGGCGATCACGGGTTTGTCGCTCAGCGGCAGGCAGTCCTGGATCGCATTGGCCATCAGCTCGGGCATGGCCAGGCTGGACGAGCCCACGATGATGGTCAGCGCGTCGTAGCTCGGGCTCTCCAGCAGGGCGCGGATGGCGCCGCGCAGCAGCTCGGGCTGCAGGCCGGCCAGCGTCACGTCGATCGGGTTGCGGTCCAGCGCGGCCTGCTCGCCGGTCTGCAGCGCGCGCAGTTTCGCGGCGGTGGCCTCGTCGGGCGGTGGGGTCTCGAGACCGGAGACGCCGTAGCTGTCCGACACCAGCGTGCCGGCGCCGCCGGTGGAGGTGAGGATGGCCACGCGCGGGCCGCGCAGCACGCGGCCGGTGGACAGCGCCACCGGAATGTCCAGCAGGTCGCTGAAGGTCTGCGCGCGGATCACACCCACTTCCTTGAACAGCGCGTCGTACATGCGGTCGGCGCCGGCGAGCGCGCCGGTGTGCGAGACGGCTGCCTGGGCGCCGGCCTCGGAGCGGCCGATCTTGAACGCCACCACCGGCTTGCCCGCGCGCGCGGCCTTCAGCGCGGCCTGGCGGAAGCGTTCGGGGTGGCGCACGCTTTCCACGTACAGCGCGATGACCCGCGTGGCCTCGTCGTCGGCCAGGTGGTCCACGAAATCGGCGAGGTCCAGGTCCACCTCGTTGCTGGTGGAGATCAGCTTGGACAGGCCGATGCCGCGCGCCGCCGCGCGCGAGAGCAGCGCGCCCAGGATGCCGCCGCTTTGCGAGACCACGCCCACCGGGCCCGCCGGGAAGTGGTCCATCTCCAGCGCGCCGCTGGCCGAGAGCACGATGTTGTCGGTGAGGTTGACCAGGCCGATGGTGTTCGGGCCGAGCAGGCGCATGCTGCCCGCGGCCTCGCGCAGCTGCGCCTGGCGGCGCGCGCCTTCTTCGCCGGTCTCGGTGTAGCCGCTGGCCAGCACGATGGCGGCGGCCGTGCCGCGCGCGGAGAGGTCCGACACGGCCTTGTGCGCGCGCTCGGCGCCGAGCAGCACGATGCCCACGTCGGGCACGGCGGGCAGCGAGGCCACGTCGGGGTAGCAGCGCAGGCCGTCGATGTGCTCGGCGCGCGGGTTGATCGGGTAGATGTCGCCGGTGAAGCCGTGCTTGCGCAGGTAGGCCACCGGGCGGCCGGCGGTCTTGCCCGCGTCGGCCGAGGCGCCGATGACGGCGACGCTGCGCGGCTGCAGCAGCCGGGAGATGGGGGTCACGGGGTTCATGCCTGGGGCGCGGCTTTGTTCAGGAAGGCCATCACCGAGTCGCGGTGCTCGGTGCTCGTGTAGCAGATGCCCTGGGCCTGGCTGCCCTGGGCGAAGACCTGTTGCGCCGGCAACTCGAAGGTCTGGTTCAGGATGGTCTTGCTCAGCGCGAGCGCGGTGGCCGAACCCTGGCTGAGTTCGCGCGCCCAGGCCTGGGCGTCGGCCAGCAGCCGCTCCGCCGAGGTCTTGCGGTCCACGATGCCGAGCGAGAGCGCTTCGTCGGCGTCCACCTTGCGGCCGGTGAAGATCAGCTGCTTCGCGGTGGACAGGCCCACGCGGCGCGGCAGGAAGTACATGCCGCCGCCGTCGGGCACGATGCCGCGGTGGATGTACGACCAGGTGAAGCTGGCCCATTCGCTGGCGATGACGAAGTCGCAGGCCAGGGCAGTGTCGGCGCCCAGGCCGGAGGCCGCGCCGTTCACGGCCGCGATCACCGGCTTGGGCATGGTGTGCAGCAGCGATTGCGTGTGGTGCACGCGCTGCTGCCGGTGCCAGCCGTTGAAACCCACCTCGCCGGCCGGGGCGTTCATGCGTTTTTCCATGCCGGCCACGTCGCCGCCCGCGCAGAAGCCCTTGCCGGCACCGGTGAGTACCAGCGCGCGGATGGCCTTGTCGGCCGCGACCTGCTCCAGCGCGTGGATGAACTCCGCGCGCATGGCGTCGCTCATGGCGTTGCGTTTGTCGGGCCGGTTCAGCGTGAGCGTGGCGATGCCGGTGTCAACCTGCAGATCGATCAGGGGAGGCGTGGACATGGTGGGTTCCAGAGAGAGGGGAGGTCAGTTCGAGGTGATGTTGTTTTCTTTGACGATCTTGCGCCAGCGCGCTTCTTCGGCGCGCACATAGGTCTCCAGCTCGGCCGGCGCGCCGGCGCTGATCACCAGGCCTTCCTGCTCGACCTTCTTGCGGAACTCATCGGTGGCCACGGCCTTCTTGGCGGCGGCGTTGAGTTTGGCGATCACGTCGGCCGGCGTGCCAGCGGGCGCGTACAGGCCGTACCAGCTCTCCATCACGTAGCCGGGGATGGTCTCGGCGATGGCGGGCACGTTCTTGAGCACCGCCGAGCGCTCGGCGCCGGTCACGCCGAGCGCGCGCAGCTTGCCGCTCTCCAGGCCCGAGGACACGGCGGTGGCGGTGCCGAAGATCATGTCCACCTGGCCGCCCATCAGGTCGGTGAGCGCCGGGCCCGCGCCGCGGTAGGGGATGTGCTTCATCTGCACCTTGGCGAGGTTGTCGAACATCTCGCCGGCCAGGTGCGCCGAGGTGCCGTTGCCCTGCGAGGCGTAGTTGAGCTTGCCCGGGTTGGCGCGGGCCGCGTCCAGCACGTCCTTGACGGACTTGTACGGGCTCTCGGCGCGCACCACCAGCACGTTGGGGCCCTTGCCGATCAGGATCACCGGCGCGAAGGCCTTGTCGTTGTCGTAGGGCAGCTTGGGCATCAGGCTGGGGTTGACCGCGTGGGCGAAGGTGGAGATCACCAGCGTGTAGCCGTCGGCCGGGCTCTTGGCCACGAGGTCGGTGCCGATGATGGTGCCCGCGCCGGGCTTGTTCTCGATCACCACCGTCTGGCCCAGCTCCTTGGACATGCCCAGGCCCAGGGTGCGCGCGATCAGGTCGGTGCCGCCGCCGGGCGCGAAGGGCACGACGAGGCGGATCGGTTTGTCGGGGAACTGGGCCAGCGCGGCGGTGGTGGCGAGCGCCGCCGACACGAAGAAGAGGCTGATCCGCGCGGCGGCGGTTCGACGGGAAAGGGGCATGGTTGTCTCCGGTAGGGCCATGGGGAAAACGGTGTTTTTCTCAGGGAAGCATGCTACGTTCGATGCTTCCCGGCCGCACCCCTCCAATTCCAAGCAGTGGAATCACGAACATGAAGACCAGCCCCGTTCCGACCCCGTCCGAGGACAGCTTCGGCAGCTCGCCCACCAACCGTTCGCTGGAGCGCGGCATCCTGATCCTGCGGGCGTTCCGCCCTGGCTCGAGCTGGCTGGGCAACGGCGACCTCGCGGAGCGCACGGGCCTGTCGCCCTCCACCATCAGCCGCCTCACGCAGACCCTGGTGGGCGCGGGCCTGCTGCAGCACGACCGCCGGCGCCGCGCCTACCGGCTCGCGCCGCCGGTGCTGAGCTTCGCGCACGCCATGCGGGCCGGTTCCCAGGTGCTCGCGGTGGCCGCGCCGCGCATGCGCGCGCTGGCCGAAAGCCAGCGCGTCAACGTGGGCCTGGCAGCGCCCGACCACGACGAGATGGTGTACCTCGAATCCATCCGCTACAACCGCCGCGTGGCGCTGCGCAACGTGGTCTCGGGGCAGCGGGTGCCGATGGAACTCACCTCGCTCGGCCGGGCCTACCTGTCCACGGTGTCGGCCGGCCGGCGCAAGGCCTTGTTCGGCGTGTTCCAGCGGCGCTGCGGCAGCCACTGGCCCGAGGTGCAGGCCGACATCCTGGCGGCCATCCGGCAGGTGCACGAGCAGGGCTTCTGCGCGGCGTCCTGGCAACCCGAGGTGGTGGCGATGGCCATGCCGCTGAACACGGTGGAGGGCGTGCACGTGCTCAACCTCAGCGTCTCCACCGAGGAGCCGCTGGCGCGCGTGGTGCGCGAGCTGTCGGGCTCGCTCACCGCGCTGGCGGCCGAACTGCAAGGCGCGCTGGCGCGGGAGACCGGGCCTTAGCCTGGGCCCATTCGCGCCCGTCGCGCCGAGCCGCTCGACCGACGTTTCTTGCTGCTATATTAGGAATAATTCTCATTCCGACAATTGGGCCGCCTGCTTGCCAGCGGCAGGAAAGCACCGTGGCCACCCCCGAGATCGCGCTTGAGCAGCAACAGCTCACCACCCTGTATGTGGACCACCACGGCTGGCTCCAGGGTTGGCTGCGGGGCAAGCTGGGCGACTCTTTCGTGGCCGCCGACCTGGCGCACGACACCTTCGTGCGCCTCATGGTGTCGAGCTGGCGGCCGGGCAAGCTCGGCGAGCAGCCTCGCGCGCTGCTGACCCACATCGCCAAGGGCCTGGTGGTGGACCACTGGCGCCGCCAGGACGTGGAGCGCGCCTACCTGCAGGCCCTGGCCCAGCTGCCCGAGCCCGAAACCCCTTCGCCCGAGACGCGGCTGCTGATCCTGGAAGCGCTGTGCCGCATCGACGCGATGCTGCGCAGCCTGCCGCCGCGCACGCGCGATATCTTCCTGCTCGCCCAGCTCGAGGGCCTGACCTATGGCCAGATCGCGGCGCAGCTCGGCACCTCGCTGATCACCGTCAAACGGCACATGCGCGTGGCCTTCGCGGGCTGCCTCGCGCTGGCCTGACCTGCCATGGCCGTGTCCGCGACCGACATCGATCCGGCGATCCTGAACGAGGCCGCCGGCTGGATGGTGCTGCTGCAGGCCGGCGAGGCCGGCGAACGCGAACTGGCCGAGCTGGGGCGCTGGCGCGAGCGCAGCCCCGCGCACGAAGCCGCCTGGCGGCGCGCCGAAAGCATGCTCGAGACCTTTCGCCGGGTGCCGCCCCGGTTGGGCCGCGACACCCTGTCGCGCCTGGGCCGCCCGGGCCGCCGGCACCTGCTGGGACTGCTGGCCCTGGCCGCGCCCGTGGCCTGGTTGAGCTGGCGCGAGGCGCCCTGGCAGGAATGGACCGCCGATCTGCGCACCGGCGTCGGCGAGCGGCGCTCGATCGACCTGGCCGACGGCACCCGCCTGGTGCTCAACACCGCCAGTGCCGTGAACCTGGCCTTCGGCGCCGAGAGCCGCCGCCTGACGCTGCTGGCCGGCGAGATCCTGATCACCACCGGCCGCGACCCCTCGCCCACGCCGCGGCCCTTCACCGTGCGCACCGCGCAGGGCAGCGTGCGCGCGCTGGGCACGCGCTTCATGGTGCGCCACCTGGGCGACGCCACCCGCGTGGCCGTGTTCGACGGCGCGGTCGAGGTGCGCCCCGCCGAGTCCGACCAGGCGGTCCTGCTGCGCGCGGGCGAACAGATGCGGTTCACGGCCCGGGCCGTGCAGCCGGTGCAAGCCGTGGAGGCCACGGCCGCGCTCTGGGAAAAAGGCATGCTGCTGGCGCGCGACATGCCGCTGGCTGAGTTGGTCGCCGAGCTCGCGCGCCACCACCGCGGTGTGCTGCGCTGCGACCCGGCCGTCGCCGCCTTGCCCGTCTCCGGCGCCTTCGCGCTCGGCGACGTGCCGGCCAGCCTGGCCTTGCTGGAGCAGACCCTGCCCTTGCGCATCGCCCGCGCCACGCCGTACTGGATCACGGTGCAGGCCCGCTGATACCTTTTTCGGGCTCGTCCGGTGTACCGGTTGAAAGGCGCGTCGCTCACGCGCTCCCCTCCGCGTCCGCACACCCGATGAAAGGTTCACCGCATGGTCTTCCCTCCCGCCCGCCGCCCCCATGGGGGCGCATCCCCGGTCTTCGAGTTCAGGGCGCTGAGCCTGGCCATCGGCTGCGCGCTGATGGGGTTGGCCGGCATGGCGGCCCTGGTGCCCGCCCCGGCGCGGGCCGCCGAAGCGGTGGCGGCGCAGCGCTACGCGCTGGCGCCCGGCAAGCTCAGCGATGTGCTGGCCCAGTTCGCGGCCACGGCCGGCGTGCCGCTGTCCTTCGACCCGCGCCAGCTCGCCGGCCTGAACAGCCCGGGGCTGCAGGGCCAGTACACCCCGCGTGAGGGCTTCTCGCGCCTGCTGGCGGGCAGCGGGTTCGAGCTGGTCGAGGCGGCCGGCGGTTATTCCCTGCGCCGCGCGCCCGCACCCGCCACGGCACCCCAGGCGCCGGACGCCCAGGCACCCACCGAAGCGACCGAACTGCCCCTGGTGACCGTGACCGCCAAGCTCTACGGCGCGCGCGAAACCCAGACCCTGGACACCTCCAGCGCGTCCGTCGGCATCGTCACCGCCGAGGACATCGAGGAAGGCCAGATCCGCAACCTGCAGGACTCCCTGCGCCGCCTGGGCAACGTCGAGGACGCCGCCTTCCTCAACTCCGGCTTCGTCATCCGGGGCATGAGCACCGAAGGCTTCGTGCCCTCCGGCGCGCCCATGGGCTCGATCTACATCGATGGCGTGCTGCAGGCCCGCTACAGCTCGCGCTTCGGCGCCCGCAACCTCTGGGACGCGCAGCAGGTCGAGGTCTACCGCGGCCCGCAGTCCACGCTCAGCGGCCGCGCGGCCACGGCCGGTGCCGTCTACATCAAGACCAAGGACCCGGTCTTCGACAAGGAGGCCGAGCTCTCGGCCACGCTGGGCAACCACCGCCAGACCGGCACGGCCTTCGTGCTCAACACGCCGCTGGTGGACAACACCGCGGCGCTGCGCCTGTCGGGCGCCTTCGAGCGCGGGCGCACGACGGTGGCCTATCCCGGCTACCAGGCGTTCGCGGGTTACGACGATCTGCGCACCGAGATCAGCCAGAACCTGCGCGCCAAACTGCTGCTGCAGCCCTCGGGCAGCACGCGCGCCATGCTCAGCTACGCGTACTCCAACGACCGCCCGAACGAGCGCCTGATCGGCGTCGGCCCGGGTTTCGACCTCGACGACGAGCGCGGCGACTGGTACGCCATCCCCACCTACGCCGAGTTCCGCCAGACCAAAGTGCACAACGGTGGCATGGAGATCACGCATGAACTGTCGCCCGAGCTGCGGCTGACCTCGCAGACCGGCCTGCACAAGGGCATCACCCGCCGCCGCTCGGTGGACCAGGGCACACCCGGCCTGCTCGACGGCATCGACGGCAAGGTCAACGACACCCTGCTCACGCAGGAAGTGCGGCTGAATTACGAGCGGGACCGCTGGAAATGGGTGGGCGGCGTGTTCGCCAGTCACCAGAACTACGACTCCCGCTTCGGCGCGATCGCCGTGCCCTTCCTGCAACTCGGCGAGACCTTCAACCGCAAGACCACCAACCTGGCCCTCTTCGGCGAAGCCACGCACGAGTTCGTGCCCACCTGGAGCGTGACCGTGGGCGGCCGCTGGGACTACCTGCGCGAGAAGACGGTGCAGCGCAACGCGGAGTCCTACCCCTTTGGCGCGGTGCCCAACCAGTACGAGAACCGGGCCGACTTCAGCGAGACCAACTTCGTGCCCAAGCTCGGCCTGGCCAAACAACTCGCGCCGGGGCACCTGCTGGGCGCCACGTACTCCGAGGGCTTTCGCACCGGCGGCTTCTACGTCAACTACAACACCGGCCGGGCCGCGTACTACGGGCCCGAGACCGCGCAGAACCACGAGCTCTATTACAAGGGCCGCTTCCTCGACGAGCGGCTCACGCTCAACGCCAACCTGTTCTTCACCACCTACAAGGACCAGCAGATCGAGATCCGGCCCGACCCGAACAACCAGTCCTACCGCGAGACCTCGAACGCCGCTTCCTCGCGGGCCTGGGGCTTCGAGATCGAACCGGCCTTCCAGGTCAACCGGCGCTTCTCGGTGTTCGCCTCGCTGGGCTACCTGCACACCCGGTTCAAGGAATTCAACCACGCCAGCTACGGCGACCTGTCGGGCCAGCCCTTCCCCGAAGCCCCCAAATGGACCCTGGGCTTCGGCGGGCGCTACCAGCTGCGCAACGGCTTCTTCGTCGGCGGCGACGCCAAGTACATGGCGGGTTACGTGGGCCGCTTCGGCATCGCGCCCCAGGACCCCATCGACTCGCGCTTCATCGCCAACGCGCACGTCGGCTACCGCCACGACAACTGGGAGCTCAGCCTGTTCGCCGAGAACCTGTTCGACGAGCGCTACAACACCTTCATCGACCGCGATGCCACCCCCATCTACGCGCAGATGGGTCCGCGCCGCAGCGTCGGCGTGAACCTGCGCGTGAAGTTCTGATGAACCAGATCCCGGCGCGCGCGCTCGCCGGCGTGGCGGGTGGCTACGTGCTGGCCCAGTGGCTGCCCCTGGCGCTGATGGAGGCGCTGCCCCTGGACCGCGTGGACACCGTGGCGCTGGCCCTGCTGATGAGCTTCGCGGTGTACGTGGCGGCCATCCTCTGGTGCTTCGCCGCGCGCAGCGCCTGGCGCGCCTGCGCCGGCCTCGCGCTGGTGGGCCTGCCTTGCGGTGCGCTGCTGCTGGCGCTGGGGCGCTGGCCATGACGGGTGGCTTCCGCCAGAGCACGTCCTGGGTGCACACCTGGGCGGGCCTGCTGCTCGGCTCGCTGCTGTACTTCATCTTCCTCACCGGCACCGCCGGCTATTTCGACAGCGAGATCGACCGCTGGATGCGCCCGGAGCTGCCACCGCCACCCGCCCCGGTCGACAGCGCGCGGGCCGCCGACGCGGCGCTGCGCTACCTGAACGCGCACGAGGCCGGTGCCGAGCGCTGGGCCATCCAGCTGCCCGGCCACCGCGACACGCCGCACCTGGTGGCCTCGTGGCCGCACGACGGCCATATGGAAGAGCAGGCGCTGGATGCCGACAGCGGCGAGCCCCTGGCCACGCCGCGCGAGACGGGCGGCGGGCAGCTGCTCTACCGCATGCACTGGCGGCTGCACTACCTGCCCGCGGGCGCGGCGCTGTGGCTGGTGGGCGCGGCCACGGTGTTCCTGCTGGTGTCCCTCGTCTCGGGCGTGGTCGCGCACAAGCGCTTCTTCGCCGACTTCTTCACCTTCCGCGCGGGCAAGGGGCAGCGCTCCTGGCTCGATGCCCACAACGTGCTGGGCGTGATGACCTTGCCCTTCCAATTCATGATCACCTACTCGGGGCTGATCTTCTTCGCCGTGACCTTGATGCCCTGGGTGGTGTCGGCCCACTACGGCGCCGGCCCGGCGGGGCAGGGCCAGTTCCTCGCCGAGTTCACCGCCTGGCAGGCCCCGGCCGCGCCCTCCGGCACACCCGCGCCCCTGGCCCCGGTGGCGCCCATGCTGGCGCAGGCCGAACAGCGCTGGGGCCGGGGCAGCGTGCAGGCCGTGGAGGTGCTGCACCCCGGCGATGCCAGCGCGCGCGTGCAGATCGCACCGGTGCTCACCGGCCCGCTGCGCAACGTGGAGGTGATGGTGTTCGACGGCGCCAGCGGCGCCCTGCTGGAGACCCGGGCGCCCAGCCGCCGTGGCACGCTGACCGTGGCCGAAAGCCTGCTGGGCCTGCACGAGGGCCTGTTCGCCGGGCCCGTGCTGCGCTGGCTCTACGCGCTGTCGGGCCTGCTCGGCACCGCCATGGTGGCCACGGGGCTGGTGTTGTGGACGGTGAAGCGGCGCCAGAAACTGGAGCGCGACCAGGGCCGGCCGCACCGTGGACTGCGCCTGGTGGAGCGGCTGAACGTGGCCACCGTGTTCGGCCTGCCCGTGGCCATCGGCGCCTACTTCTGGGCCAACCGCCTGCTGCCGATCGACCTGGCCGACCGCGCCGGCTGGGAGGCGCACGCCCTCTTCATCGCCTGGGGCGCCACGCTGCTGCACGCCTGCCTGCGGCCACCACCGCGCGCCTGGGTGGAGCAGGGCGCGCTCGCCGCCGGGGCGCTGGGCCTGTTGCCGGTGTTGAACGCGCTCACCGGCGGACAGCACCTCGGTGCGTCCTGGGCGCGGGGCGACTGGGCGATGGCGGGATTCGATCTCACCGCGCTGGCGCTGGGGAGCGTCTTCGTGTGGATCGCCTGGCGCCTGCACCGGCGGGCGCGGCGAACGGAGGCCGGCGCGTGATGCCGCTGCTCGCGTTGGCGCTGGCCTGCGTCGGCTTCGCTGGGCTGGCGCTGGCCATGGACCGCCACCACCAGCGGCTGTGGAAGCGCCCCGCCTCGCGCGCCACGCGCTGGCTGGGGCGGGCGGTGGGCCTGCTCGGCCTGGGGGCGGCGCTGGCCGTGTGCCTGCTGGGCGCCGGTGGGGCCGTGGGGCCGGTGCTGTGGCTGGGCCTGCTCTCGGTCGCGGGCGTGGTCGTCGTCCTGGCGCTCGCTTGAGGGTGGCGCGCGGTGGTGTCCGCGCCGCACGCATCGCGGTGCGGAATTCACGCTTTCCAGGGCTTTCTGTGCTTCCCGGCCAGTGTGCGCCCCGTGCCGGAGCCAGGGTCTGCAGAATGAAGGCAGTTGAACTTCTCTGCTGTCCATGCCCGTCATTCCGTTTCCGTTGAGCAACCCCCGGCACAGCGCGCCGACCGAACTTCCCCCGGACCCACCCGTGCGCCTGCGGCCCGACGAGGTGGAGGCCCTGACCCAGCTGGACTTCTACCACCGCGCGCGGTCCCATGAGGACAACGGCACGCTGCTCATCGAGGCCGAGGACGAGGCCCAGCTGGCGCGTTACCTGGAGTTCCACGGCCTGCGCCTGCCCCGCGCGGTGGCGGCCAAGCAGGTGCTCGAGCTGTGCAACGACCTGCGCTGGTCGTACGGCGAGGCGGTGCGCTGCGCGGCGCGCGGCGACACCGACATCGCCACGCACTTCCCCGGCCTCAGCGCCGAGAAGCTGGACTACGTGCGCGCGATCGCCAGCCAGGAAAGACACAGGGCGAGGGACCTCGCGAGAAAGCTCTTCGCCAGCCGGGGCGGCGAGGTGTTCCTGTACTGAACGTTTTCATCGTCATTCGCTGGCCTTGATCTTCAGCGTCTTGATGACCTGGCCCCAATGGTCCTGCTGCTGCTTCATCTCCAGCGCGAAGGCCTCGGGTGGGAGCGGCCGGGGCTCGGCGCCGATGGCGCGCAGCTGCTGCACCACCTCCGGCAGGGCCAGCACCTTCTGCAGCGCCGCCGCCGTCTTGGTCACCACCTCTTTGGAGGTCTGTGCCGGCGCGAACAGGCCCCACCAGCCGCGCATCTCCATTTCCGGAAAGCCCGCCTCGCGCGCGGTGGGCACGTCGGGCAGCAAGGGGTTGCGCTCCGCGCCGGTGGTGACCAGCGGGCGCAGCTTGCCGGCCCTGATCAGCGCGAGGTAGGACGAGGTGTCGGCGATCGACATGTCGATGTGGCGCGCCAGCGTGTCCTGCATCACCTGGGCGCCGCCCTTGTAGGGCACGCGCGTCATCTGGAGCTGGCGCGTGTGCACCAGCTGTTCGCCGGCGATCTGCACCATGAGGATGGCCGTGCCGTAGGACACCTGGCCCGGCCGCTCCTTCACGTAGGCCACGAACTCGCCCAGGGTCCTGGCGGGCACGGCGGGGTGCACCACCACCACGGCGGTGCTCTCGCTGATCTTGCCGATCGGGCTGAAGTCTTTCACCGGGTCGTAGCTGATGTTGCTGTAGGCGAAGGGGTTCATCACCATGGTCGACATGTGCGCCATCAATAAGGTGTTGCCGTCGGCCGGCGCCTTGGCCGCCTGGCTGGCGCCGATCATCATGTCGCCGCCCGGCCGGTTCTCCACCACGATGGGGTGGCCGAGCAGATCGCGCAAGGGCGTGGCGAGGATGCGCGCGATGTTGTCGCCGCCCGAGCCGGGCGGCAGCGGCACCAGCAGCCGGATGGGGCGGCCCGCGTCCTGCGCGAACGCCAGGCCGGCGGTGGTGGTGAGTGAGGTCGCGGCCATCGCCGCGACAAGGCTTCTTCTGCTCAGGCGCATGGGTCTGTCTCCTGTGTTTGTGTTGGGCTGTCCGCATGCTAGGCCGGCTGCTCGCGCGCTTCAAACGAAGATTGGTGATGCGCCCCATCCGTTTTGAAAATGTCCCGCCGACATTTTGCAAACGCATGCGCCGCATCACGAGCTTTCATTGGTTTTCCGGAAGTCGAATACCTAGCATCCCGCTGCCCGTATTCAACAACCAGGAGACACCTTTTGAACACCACGAAAAGCGGCATCGCCGTCGCGGCGGCGCTGGCCCTCACGGGCCTGCCCGCCACGGCACAGAGCAACACCGGCCCCACGCTGTACGGCACCGTCGACGGCGGCTTCTACGCCAGACAGCTCGCGGGCGAATCACGCGTCTCGCGCGTGGACGGCGGCATGATGACCACCTCGCGCTGGGGCATCCGCGGCTCCGAAGACCTGGGCGGTGGGCTCACCGCGCTGTTCGACCTCGGTGGCCACTTCCGCCTGGACACCGGCGAGGTCGGCCGCCACCCGGGCGACAACGCCGCCGGCCGCTTCTTCTCGCGCTACAGCTTCGTCGGTGTGCGCGGCGCCTTCGGGCAGTTCCGCGCGGGCCGCATTCCCACCGGCAGTTTCGTCAACACGCTGAGCTTCACGCCCTTTGGCGACTCCACCACGCTGGGCCCGTTCATGCTGCACACCTTCGTCGGCTCGCAGCCCATGCTGGCCTCGCACGGCATCAGCGACGGCAGCTGGAACAACTCGCTGGTCTACAACACGCCCACGCTGGGCAACTTCTCCGGCTCGCTGCAGGTCGCACCGGGCGAAGCCGCGCCCGAAGGGCGCCGTTTCGATGGCACGGCGAACTACCGATCGGGTCCTTTTGCGGCGGCGCTGAGCGTCAGCAGGATCCGCGCGGCGGCGTACAACGTGCCGCGTTCGCGCACCGACCCGGCGGGCGCGCCCTACGTGATCGAAGCCGAGTCGAGCACGCTCGGCAGCGTGTCCTACGACTTCCAGGTGGTCAAGCTGTTCGGCCAGTGGGCCAAGGCCACGCTGCGCCCGCGCGGCCAGGCCGAGATCGACCTGGACACCGTCGGTGTGCACGCGGCCGTGCCCTTCGGCGCCGGGCGCTTCATCGCCTCGTGGGCGCGCACCGAACGTACGCAGGCCGGCACCACCGAGCGCGATCGCACCACGCTGGCCGCGGGTTACCTGCACAGCCTGTCCAAGCGCACCGATGTGTACGCCGTGGTGATGAACGACCGGGCCACCGGCCTGCGTACCGGCACCGGTTACGCCCTCGGCATGCGCCACCACTTCTGAGATCCCCATGAAACTCGTGACCATCGATTCCGTGCGCGGCGGCGAGCCCGGCGCGCTGTTGCCTTCGGGCGAGGTGCTGGCGCTGCGGCGCGCGGCCCAGGCCGACAGCCTGGAGGCCTGGCTGCCCGAGAGCCTGCGCGAGCTGCTGGCCGGCGGGTCCGCCGCGCTGGCCCTGGTGCGCGGCCTCGTGGACCGTGTGCAGGCCGACCCCGGCCTGCAGGACCGCCTGCGCCAGCGTGGGGCGCTGATGCCACCGGGCACCCGCCTGCTCGCGCCCGTGCCCAACCCCGGCCTGGTGGTGGCCGCGGGCCTGGCCTACAAGTCGCACCTGGCCGAAATGGCCGGCACGCCCGCGCCCCGGCAGCCCACCGGTTTCCTCAAGGTGGCGGCCTCCATCGTCGGGCCGGAGCACGCGGTGGCGCTGCCCGCCGACGCGCCCGCGCACGTGGACTACGAGGGCGAGCTCGCGGTGGTCTTCGGCCGGCGCTGCCACCGCGTGAGCGTGGACCAGGCGATGGCCTGCGTCGCCGGCTACACCGTGGCCAACGACATCTCCGCGCGCGACTGGGTGCGCGACGTCTGGGGCGCGACGCAGCCCTGGGAGGCGCGCCAGACCTGGGAGGTCAACATCATGGGCAAGCAGTTCGAGGGCTTCACGCCGCTGGGGCCGGTGCTGCTCACGGCAGACGAAGTGCCCGACGTGGGGCGCCTGCACATCACCACCCACCTCAACAGCGCGCTCATGCAGTCCTCGCCCGTGAGCGACCTGATCTTCAGCCTGCCCGAGACCATCGCGCACTTCTCGCGCTGGTACTGCTTCAACGCCGGCGACGTGCTGCTGACGGGCACACCGGCCGGCGTGGGGGCCGGGCGCAAGCCCCCGGTGTTCATGAAGGCGGGCGACGTGATCGAGGTCGCCATCTCCGGCATCGGCACGCTGCGCAACACCCTGGTGGCGGCGCGCTGACGAAGGCGCTTCAGCCGGGTTCGCCCGGCAATGCCGCCGTCTCCCCGTCGTGCAGCGTGGCCAGCGTGAGTTCGCGCAGCCAGATGTTGCCGCCATCGGCGTGCGCGCGGTCGTGCCATTGCTGGCGCACCGAAAACGGTGGCACCTCGAACGGCAGTTGCGCCGAGCGCAGCTGGTCGCGCGAGTCCATCATGGCCTGGCCGAGCCGGCACGGCACGGTGAGCACCAGGCGCGATTCGCTCAACAAGGCCGACAGGCCCAGGGAGTGCGCGGCCGTCAACACCACCTTGCGCCGCGCCAGCAGGTCGGCCGCCATCAGCGTGGACTGCAGGGCCGCATCGCTGGCGCCGCTGGGCCGGTAGGCCAGGTGTTCGGCGCCGAAGTACTCGTCGAAGCTCATGCGCTCGGAGCGGATGTGGTGGTCCACGTGCATGAGCGCGAAGAAGGTCTCGTCGAACAGGTGCTGCGCATGGAAGCCCGCGCCCATGGGCGCCCAGCTGCCGATCGCCAGGTCGACGCCGCCGTCCGCCATCAGGTGGCGCGTTTCTTCCGGCGAGGTGCCGATGATCTCGAACTGCACGTGCGGCGCCTGCGCGCGCGCCGCCGACATCAGGCGCGGCAGCACCACCAGCTGCCCCACGTCGTTCATGGCAATGCGGAACAGGCGGTCGCTGGTGGCGGGATCGAAACGCCGCACCTGGTCCAGCGCCTGGTTGAACTTGGCCAGGCCTTCTTCGACCAGGCCGATGAGCTGCTTGGCCATGGGCGTGGGCACCATGCCCTTGGGCGTGCGCACGAACAGCGGGTCGTCGAAGCGCTCGCGCAGGCGCTTGAGCGCGTTGCTCACGGCCGACTGCGTCATGCAGACCTTTTCACCGGCGACGGTCACGCTGCCGGTGACGTAGATGGCCTGAAAGACAAGGAACAGGTTCAGGTCGACGGTGTTGATGTTCATGGGTGGGGGCAGTGTAGGCAGGCTGGCGCGCGCGTCCATTGGGGAAAGCCACGAAGGCCACGGCGGCCATTTCGCAGCGACATGGCGCCCATCACGACTATTTGTTGGACGGCCTCGCGGCGCGCTGCCAAAGTCTCGCGCATGAGCTTCACCATCACGCTGCACCCGGCCGACCAATCCTTTGCCTGTGCTCCCGGCACCGACATCCTGCGCGCCGGCCTGGCCAGCGGCGTGGCCATGCGCTACAGCTGCCGCTCGGGCGTGTGCCGCACCTGCCGGGGCCGCCTGGTGTCGGGCCAGGTGGACTTCGGCGACGTGCACCCGCACTACCTGTCCGACGAAGAAAAGGCGCAGGGCCATGTGCACCTGTGCTGCGCGCGCCCGCTGACGGACTGCAGCTTCGAGATCGAACCCTTCGACCCCCACCTGGTGCCGGCGCGCACGCTGCCGGTGCGGGTGCTGCGCATGGAGCGGCTCGCGCCCGACGTGATGCGCCTGCTGCTGGGCACGCCACCGAACGAGCCGTTGAACTGGCGCGCTGGCCAGTACCTCGAGATCGTGCTCGGCGACGGACTGCGGCGCTGCTACTCCATGGCCAGCGCACCGCGCGCCGGTGGCCGGCGGCAGATCGAGCTGCACATCCGCCACATGCCCGGCGGCCGCTTCACCGACCACGTGTTCGGGCAGTTGCGCGAACGCGACCTGCTGCGCGTGGAGGCGCCCCAGGGCAGCTTCTTCCTCGACGCGCAGAGCGACAAACCCGTGGTCATGCTCGCCTCGGGCACCGGCTTCGCGCCCATCCAGGCCATGGTGGAAGACAGCCTGGCCCAGGGCCTGCGCCGGCCCATCGACGTGTACTGGGGCGGCCGCCGGCGGATCGACCTCTACCTCGATGCGCAGGCGCGCCAATGGGCCGCCGAACACCCCCACATCCGCTACGTGCCGGTGCTCAGCGAAGCGGGCGACGACCCCGCCTGGACCGGTCGCACCGGCTTCGTGCACCGCGCCGTGCTGCAGGACCACCCCGACCTGTCGCGGCACCAGGTGTATGCCTGCGGCGCACCGCCCATGGTGGACGCGGCCCGCCGCGACTTCGGCGAGGCCGGCCTGCCGGCCAACCAGTTCTTCGCCGATGCCTTCATCTCCGAGGCCGACCGCCGGCCGGCCCCGCACTGACCTTCAACCGAGAGAGAGACCCATCGCCATGATCGCTGGATTCGTCCCCGACAACTGCCGCGTCGAACCGCCGGCGCGCCACTCCGTGCTCAAGCCTTTGTGCCTGAGCCACGGCACGCTGGAGTGCTTCAACCTCGCGGCCTCGCGCCGCTTCTACGAAGAGTTCCTGGGGCTCGAATGCGCGCGCCACGCCAAGCCCGCGATGTCGATCCGCCTGGGCATGCGCTTCCATGTGGTGTGCGTGGAGGTGGGCGACCAGATCCACCCCTGCAACGTGCTCAACCACTGGGGGCTGGACGTCGCCTCGCGCGACGAGGTGGACCACGCGCACGCGCTGGCGCTGCGGTTCAAGGACACCTACGGCATCCGCCAGGTGCTCCCCATCCAGGACATGCACGGCGTGTACTCGTTCTACTTCGAAGACCTCGACCACAACTGGTGGGAGATCCAGTACTACGAGAATGGCTTCGTGCACGACGACTACTTCGATTTCGGCGACCGCTTCGACATGACCCCCTCTGAGGAAACCCGCGCATGACCACCGTGAACGTGACCCCGTTCGAGATCCAGTTCCGCACCCGCGACGGCCTGCTGCTGCGCGCCGACGTCTACCTGCCGCCCGGCGGGCGGGGCGCCTTCCCCACGCTGCTGGCCGCTTCGCCGTACCAGAAGTCCCTGCGCCGCCTGCCCGCCATGGGCGTGTTCCCCTTCATCGAATACGGCCCCATCCAGCTGTACCTGGACCACGGCTACGCCTACGTCATCCTGGACCTGCCGGGCTCGGGCGTGTCCGAAGGCATCTGGGACCCGTGGTCCAAGGCCGAAGGCGAGGCCACGCACGACGCGATCGAACACATCGCCACCCAGCCCTGGTCCAGCGGGCGCATCGGCATGATCGGCCAGTCCTACTACGCCATGAGCCAGTGGAACGCCGCGCGCACGCGCCCGCCGCACCTCACCACCATCGTGCCCTACGACGGCTCGTGCGACCCCTACCGCGACTTCCTGTACCACGGGGGTGTGCCCATCCAGGGCTTCCTGGGTTCGTGGCTGATCGGTTCGGTGCTGCTGCAGCACACCGCCGAAGGGCACGACGTGCGCGGTGGCGCGCGCCACGAGGTGCTGCCCGACGTGTTGTCGCACACGCTGGACGATGGGTGGCACCGCCGCCGCGCCGCCTTCTGGGAGCTCGGGAACATCGACATCCCGGTGTTCTCCATCGGCGTCTGGGGCAAGGCCTCGCTGCACCTGCGCGGCAACGTCAACGGCTTCAACGGTGTGCGCGGCCCGCGCCGCCTGCTCATCACCGAGCCCGACACCTTCCACAAGGCACAGCACTATTTCGCCGAAGAGGCCCTGCACCGCGAGGAGCTGCTGCCCTGGTACGACCACCACCTCAAGGGTGTGGACAACGGCGTCATGGACCAGGCGGCGGTGCGCTATTTCGTCAACGGGCGCGGGCGTTATGCGAGCACCGACGCCTGGCCACCGGCCGACGCGGCGCCACGCGCCTTCTACCTCAGCGGCGCGCGCAGCGGCGTGGTGAATTCGCTCAACGACGGCTCGCTGACCGACGCCGCGCCCGCCGAGGCCACCGCCACCACCGCATGGACCTACCCCGACGAACAGTGGGTGGCCGGGGTGACCACCTTCGTCAATGGCGCGCCCGACCACGTGGCCCGCGTCAACACCTTCACCACGGCGCCGTTCGAGAAGGAAAACGAGTTCACCGGCCAGGGCGCCCTGGTGCTGCACGCCTCGTCCGACCAGGCCGACTTCGACGTCTTCGTCAAGCTGAGCCTGCTGCCCGCGCCGGGCCGCCCCGGGCCCGCGCGCAAGATGAGCCAGGGTTGGCTGCGCGCCTCGCACCGGCGCGAGGACCCGGCGCTGACGCAGGAGCTGCGCCCCTTCCACACCCACGACCAGGTCGAGCCCGTGGCGCCGGGTCAGGTGGTGGAGCTGCGCATCGAACTCATGCCCATGGGCTTCGTCGTGCAGCCCGGCGAGCGCCTGCGGCTGGAGATCACGAACAACGACTCCACGATGATCGACCAGCCGATGACGCACTGGTATGGGCAGAAGGCCGGCACCGACACCTACCACCACGACCGGCTGCACCCGTCGCGGCTGCTGCTGCCGCAACGGGCGGCCAGCAGCCCCTGATTCAGCCGCCGCGCGCCATCGCCAGCACCGCGCGCGCCTGCGCCGCATCCACCACCCCCGGCGTGTCCGAGGTCCAGGCGACGAAGCTGTCGGGCCGCACCAGCACCAGGCGGGCTTCGTAGCGCGCGGCCTCGCCGGTCCGGGTGTCTTCCACCACGTTCAGCGGCAGCGTCAGGGCGGCCGCGGCCTCGCGGAACGCCTGCGCCTCCGCGGCGCTGGCGCCCAGCGCGATCAGGGTGTAGCCCGGCCCGAAGGCCTCGTACACGTTGCGCCCGGAGGACAGGACCGCCGGCGCGATGTGGTGGCCGGCCCGCGCGACGAACTGGTGCGAGCCCACCGAGCTCGGGCCTTGTCCGCTGCCGTTGGGCTGCACCACGGGCGAGCCTTCGTAGTTCGGCTCGAAGGCGTGCACCTCGCCCACCGCGCCTTTCGCGCGCGCCTGCCAGGCGGCGTCGAACCGCGCCTGGTCGACGGCCGGGTCGTGCGTCTCCAGGAACTCGCGGTCGGTGTCGATCGACTTGGCGATGAAGTCGCGGATCGTGGAGCCGAACACCGGGCGGCGTTCCGCGTCGTAGGAGTCCAGCAGCTCCCCGCCGCCCCAGCCCTGCAGCGTGGACGCCAGCTTCCAGCCCAGGTTGCGCGCGTCCTCCAGGCCGGAGTTCACGCCATAACCCCCGTAAGGCGGGTGGCTGTGGGCGGCGTCGCCCGCGATGAAGACGCGGCCCTGGCGGTAGGTGTCGGCCAGCATGAAGCGCAGGTCCCAGAAACCGATGTGCTCGAACTCGACCTCGAACGGTGCGCCCACGGCTTCGTGCAGGTAGGCCGCGAAGTCGAAGTTGTCCTTGGTGGTGCCCGGCGGCACCGGCGCGTGGAAGAACCAGGTGCTGCCCAGGTCCACCCGGCCGAAGAATTTCCAATACCCCTTGAGGCCCGGCTGCAGTACGTTGTAGTAGGACTTGCCGGGGTAGCGCTTGAGCAGCTCGTGCAGCCCTTCGGACTTGAACACCAGCAGCACCATCATGCGGTCGTGGTCGGTGCGGGTCTGGGTCATGCCGGCCTTGTCGCGGATCACCGAGCGCGCGCCGTCGCAGCCCACGGCGTAGGCTGCGCGCAGCTGCCGGCGGCCCGAGCCGCCGCGCTCTACCACGCTCACCGTCACGCCGTCGGCGTCCTGCTGCACGTCCTCGGCCTCCCAGCCGTACAGGGTGTGCACGCTGGGCAGCTCGGCCACGCGGCGGCGCAGCACGGCCTCGGTGGCGTACTGCGGCAGCCGCTCGTTGCCGGTGAAGTAATAGGGCTTGACCAGATCGCGCTGCAGCCAGTCGTAGTGCGGCCCCAGCAGGGTGCCGTAGGCCGTCAGGCCGCCGATGCCGTACTCCGGCGGAATGGTGCGCGCGGCGCGCAGCGCCGGCTCCGCGCCCCAGGCGTGGAAGTGCTCCATGGTGCGCTGGGTCAGGTTCTGGCCCTTGGGAATCGGCTGCGGCTGCGGGTAGCGCTCCACCACCACGCAGCGCACGCCGCGCTGGCCCAGCTCGATCGCCAGGCCCGTGCCCACCGGGCCGCCACCGACGATGACCACCTCGGTGTCGAACGTGCTGTCGGCCTTGTTGCTGTGTTTGCTCATGTGTGGCTCTTCTCTCTGTTCTCTCTTACTCGGCGGTGATGCCCTGGGCCTTGATCAGGCTGGCCCAGCGCTGGGCGTCGGTGGTCATCAGCTGCTGGAACGCCTCCGGGGTGGAGTGGGCGGGCGTCATGCCCTGGGTCTCGAACGCGGTCGCGATCGCGGGCTGCGCCAGGATGTCGCGCAGCTCCTTGTTCAGCTGGTCGATCAGCGCGCGCGGCGTGGCCGCGGGCGCCAGCACGCCGTACCACATGTCCACGTTCAGGTTGCCCAGGTTCAGGCTGCTGAGCGGCGGCACGTCGGGCAGCAGCGGGTTCGCCTGGCTCGAGCTGATGGCCAGCGCCTTGAGCTTGCCCGCCTTGATGTGCTGCAGCGCCACGTGGATCGGCAGGAACATCAGTTCGATCTGCCCGCCCAGCAGGTCGGTCACGGCCGGCGCCGTGCCCCGGTAGCCGATGTGCGTGATGGAAATCTTGGCGCGGTTCTTCAGCAGCTCCATCGCCAGGTGGTGCGGCGTGCCGGCGCCGGGCGAGCCGTAGTTGAGGGCGCCGGGGCGCGCGCGGGCGCGCTCCAGCAGGCCTTTGAGCGAATCGATCTTGGTGTTGGGGTGGGTCACCAGCAGCAGCTGGCCCCAGCTCGTGAGCGAGACGGCCGCAAGGTCCTTGACCGGGTTGAAGCCCGCGTTCGGGTACAGCGCGGCGTTCATCACCAGCGTGTTGACGCTCACCAGCAGCGTGCTGCCGTCCGGCGTGGCGCGCACGACTTCCTGGGTGCCGATGTTGCCGGAGGCGCCGGCCTTGTTCTCGACGAAGAAGGGCCGTTTCAGGCGCTCGGCCAGCTGGGGCGCGATCTGGCGCGCGATCAGGTCGATGCCGGTGCCGGGGGTGAACGGCACCACCAGGCGCACCGGTCCGTTGGCCGGGCCCTGGGCCCGCACGAAAGGCGCGGCCACCGTGGCCAGGCCACCGAGCACGAGGCTTCGGCGCAGCGGGGAGGGGGGAAGGATGGCGGGAGGGGTTTTCATGGTGCAGTCTCCATTGATGAGGGAGAATTACAGCAACACCTTTGACATTCATCAAACGGAAGATTTTGAACAACTCTTCAAGAAAATTGATCAATGTGGGCAGCCGGCAGCTCCAGGCCTTTCTGGAGGTGGCGCGCCTGCGCAGCTTCGCCAAGGCGGCCGAACAGGTGCACCTGTCGCCCTCGGGCATGAGCATGCTGGTCAAGGAACTCGAAGACCAGGTGGGCGCGCGCCTGTTCGACCGCACCACGCGCTCCGTCACGCTCACCGACGCCGGGCGCCGCCTGCAGCCGGTGGCCGAGCGCATCGTGGCCGAGTTGCGCGCCATCGACGACGTGATCGGCGGCACCGAGGCGGCCGTGCGCTCGCGCATCGACGTGGCGGCCACGCCCATGGTCTCGGCCAGCCTGTTGCCGGAGGTGATCAGCGCCTTCAACCAGAGCCACCCCCAGGTGCAGATCCACCTGGCGGACGTGGACGTGAGCGTGGTGCGCCAGCGCATCCTGGAGGGTGAGGCCGACATCGGCCTGGGCTTCTTCATCAAGCCCGCCGTGGGCCTGCAGCGCCAGCCGCTGTGCAAGTTCCGGCTGATGCGCATCAGCCCGCCGGGCAAGGGCGCGGGCGGCCTGGGGCCCAGCCAGACCTGGAGCAGCCTGGCGGAGCTGCCGCTCATCAGCCTGCCGGTCGACAACCCGATCCAGGCCGTGATCGAAAAACACCTCGCGCGCATCGGGCGCGCGCACGAGGAGCGGCCGCGCATGAACCTGATCGGCACGCTGATCGCGATGGTGCGCGCCGGCCGAGGCCACGCCATCGTGCCGTCCTTCGCGCTGGAGGACTGCCTGCGCCAGGGGCTCAAGGTGTCCATGCTCAGCAACCCCACGGTGCACATCGAGCTGCACGTGGTGTCGCTGCGCGGCACGCAGCCCAAGCTGGCGGCCACGGCCTTCGCGTCTGCCGTGAAGAAGGCGGCCTCGCGCCTGCCCGGTTAGGCTTTGCGAGGGCGCACGGTGCGCGCCGGTTGCCGCGCCACCTCGCGCAGCGCGTCCAGCAGGCCGTCCACCGCCGCGAAGCCGAGCGCGTCCTTGCGCCAGTACATGGTCATGGCGCTGGGCGTCTCCAGCAACAGCGGCAGGCGCTTGAGCATCTTCCAGCGCTCGGGCAGCTCGATGGCGCGCTCGGAGACCACGGCCACCATGTCGCTTTCCGCCACCAGCGCGATGGTGGCGAGCAGGGAGTTCGACTGCACGCTCGCGCCCGGGATCGTGCGGCCGGCGGCCGAGAGCGCCGATTCGAGCAGGTCGCGCGCGGGGATGTCGCGCGTCCAGACCACCCAGCGCTGGGCCAGCAGGTGCGACCACTGCAGGGACTTGCGCTGCGCCAGCGGGTGGTCCGGCCGCACCGCGAAATGCAGCCGCTCCTCGTAGAGCACCTCCGAGGCGATGCCCGGGTCGTGGTACTTGGCCGCCGGCCGGCCCACCGCGATGTCGATCTCGCGCTGCGTGAGCTGCTGGAACAGCCGGTCCATCGGCGCCTCGACCAGCTCCACGCTCGCGTTGGGCATGCGGGCCAGCAGCGACAGCACCGCCTGCGGCACCACGCCCGCGATGGTGGCGCCCGAGGCGCCGATCACCGCGCGGCCGCTGCCGCCGTCGCGCAGCGCGGCCATCTCTTCCCGCGCGCGGTCGAGCTCGTTGCCGATGTGCACCGCGAACTCGCGCAGGATCTGGCCGTGGGCGGTGGGGCGAAGCCCGCGCGCGTGGCGTTCGAACAGCGTCAGCCCAATGTCGGCCTCCAGCTCCTTGAGCCATTTCGAGAGCGCGGGCTGCGTCATGTGCAGCCGCTCGGCGGAGTGGCTGATGTTCTGCGTCTCCGCCAGGCTGACCAGGATCTGCAGGTGCCGCAGGCGCAGTCGATTCGTCCAGTCCATGGGCCGTCCTGCTATGTTCAAAAAGTTATGGATGAGAGCAATTCACCATTTTACGAGGCATGGCATCGGGCCAATACTCGACACCTTCAAGAACAGGAGACAAGACCATGATTCGCCGAAGCCTTCTGGCCTGCGTCGCGCTGTCCGCCATTGCCATGGCGGTGCAGGCCCAGGACACCTACCCGTCCAAGCCCATCAAGTTCGTCGTGGGCTACTCGCCCGGCGGCTCCAACGACATCCTCGCGCGCATCGTCGCCAAACGCCTGGGCGACAGCCTGGGCCAGCCGGTGGTGGTGGAGAACCGCCCCAGCACCGGCGCCATCGTGGGGGCCGTGGTGACCAAGCAGGCCGCACCCGACGGCTACACGCTGATGATCGGCGCCAGCGGCCCGCTGGTGATCAACGCCGCCACCTATGCCAACCTGCCGTACTCGCCGCAGAAGGACTTCATCCCGATCTCCACGATCGCGACCTTCCCGCTGATCGTCTCGGTCAAGGCGGACTCGCCGTTCAAGTCCATGCCCGACCTGGTGAAGTACACCAAGGACAACCCGCAGCTCTCCAACTACGCCTCCAGCGCCTCCACCTTCCAGCTCGCCACCGAGCTGCTGAAGGAGCGCACCGGCATCCAGTCGCAGCACGTGCCCTACAAGGGCAGCGGCGACTCGATGAAGTCCGTGGCCGGCGGCGAGACCACCTTCAGCATGCTCGACCCCGGCCCGGCGGCCGGCGCCATCAACGGCAAGCTGGTGCGGGGCCTGGCCGTGTCCTCCGACGTGCGCAACCCGTCCTTCCCCGACATCCCCACGCTCAAGGAGCAGGGCATCGACCTGAGCATCCAGTTCTGGATCGGCCTGTTCGCGCCCGCCGGCACGCCCGCGCCCATCGTGAAGCTGCTGGAGCGTGAAGTGGCCAAGGCGGTGCAGCACCCGGAGACGCTCAAGAGCATGGCCCAGCTGGGCCTGACGCCGGCCTCCAGCACCTCGGAAGCCTTCACCCGCCAGATCGCGCAGGAGATCCCCACCTGGACCGAGGTCGCGCGCAAGAACAACATCAAGGCCGATCAGTGAGCATGAGCGAGATCACCTACCGCGCGCCGCGCCTGTTCATCGGCGGGCAGTGGCGCGCGGGCAGCGCCGAGACCCGCAGCCCGGTGATCAACCCCGCCACCGAAGCCGTGCTCGACGAGCTGACGCACGCCTCGGCGCGCGACCTCGACGACGCGCTCGCGGCGGTGGCCCAGGGCTTCAAGGTCTGGCGCGCCACGCCCGCGGCGGCGCGCCAGCGCGTGCTACTGCAGGGCGTGCAGAACCTGCGCGCGCAGCGCGAGGCCATCGCGCGCCTGCTCACGCTGGAGCAGGGCAAGCCCCTGGCCCAGGCGCGCATGGAAGTCGATGTGGCGGCCGACATGGTGCAGTGGTACGCCGAGCAGGCCAAGCGCGTCTACGGCCGCATCCTGCCAGCGCCGCAGCCGGGCGCCGACTACGAGGTGCGCAAGGAACCTGTGGGCCCCTGCCTGCTGATGTCGCCCTGGAACGTGCCCGTGATCCTCGCCGCGCGCAAGCTCGGCGGCGCGCTCGCGGCGGGCTGCTCCTGCATCCTCAAGCCGCCCGAGGAAACCCCGGCCTCGGTCGCGAAGATGGTCGAGTGCTTCATCGAAGCCGGCGTGCCCGACGGCGTGATCAACCTCGTCTTCGGCGTGCCGTCCTTCGTGTCCTCGCACCTGATCGCGTCGGACGTGATTCGCAAGGTCTCCTTCACCGGCTCGGTGGCGGTGGGGCAGGGCCTGGCCCGCCTGGCCGCGCCCGGCCTCAAGCGCCTCACGCTGGAGCTCGGCGGCCACTCGCCGGTGATCGTGTTCGACGACGCCGACGTGGACGCCGTGGCGCGCCAGCTGGTCGCGGCCAAGTTCCGCAACGCCGGCCAGCTCTGCCACGCGCCCACGCGCTTCTTCGTGCAGCGCGGCGCCTACGCGCGCTTCGTCGACACCTTCGCGGCCGCCGCTTCGCAACTGCGCGTGGGCGACGGCCTGGCCGAGGGCACCGACATGGGGCCGCTGGCCAACGGCCGGCGCCTGGGCGCGATCCGCGAGCTCGTCGATGCGACACGCACCGAAGGCACGCTGGTGGCCGGCGGCGAGCGCGTGGGCGAGCAGGGCTACTTCCACCAGCCCACCGTGTTCGCCGACGTGAACCCCGATGCCAAGGCCATGCGCGAGGAGCCCTTCGGCCCGGTCGCGCTGATCCGCGCCTTCGACACGCCCGCGCAGGCCATCGAGCTGGCCAACGCCACGCGCTACGGCCTGGGCTCCTACGTGTTCACCGACTCCGCGCGCCTGCAACGCCAGATGATCGCCGACCTGGAGGTGGGCAGCGTCGCCATCAACAGCACCGTCGTCACCGTCGCCGAGGCGCCGTTCGGCGGCGTGCGCGACAGCGGCTACGGCTACGAGAGCGGCGAAGAGGGCCTCGACAGTTACCTCCACACCAAGTTCGTCAACCGCAGCTATTCCGCATGAGCCCCGTTTCCCCGACCCCTTTCACCGTGCGCGACGGCGTGTACGACGTGCTGCGCCAGTTCGGCGTGGACACCATCTTCGGCAACCCGGGCTCCACCGAGCTGCCCATGTTCCGCGACTTCCCCAGCGACATCCAGTACGTGCTGGGCCTGCAGGAAGCCGTGTGCGTGGGCATGGCCGACGGGTATGCCCAGGCCACCGGCAAGGTCGGCTTCGTCAACCTGCACTCGGCCGCCGGCGTGGGCCACGGCATGGGCAACCTCTACACGGCGTTCAAGAACCGCACGCCGCTGGTGGTCATCGCGGGCCAGCAGTCGCGCTCGATCCAGCCGCTGGACGCCTACCTGGCCTCGGAGCGCGCCACCGAGCTGCCGCAGCCGTACGTGAAATGGAGCATCGAACCGGCGCGCGCGCAGGACGTGCCCCAGGCCATCGCCACCGCCTGCCGCCGCGCGCTGCAGGCGCCTTGCGGCCCGGTGCTGGTCTCCGTGCCCTCGGACGACTGGGACCAGCCCGCCGAGCCGGTGGTGCAGCGTGCCATGAGCCGGCGCACGGCGCCCGAACCGCAGGCCATCGCCGCGCTGGCGCAGGCGCTCGCGGCCTGCGAGCGGCCGGTGTTCGTGGCCGGCGCGGAAGTGGACCGCACCGGGGCCTGGGACGGCATCGTCGCCCTGGCCGAGCGCCACGGCGCCAAGGTGTTCAACGCGCCCATGTCGGCGCGCGCGGGCTTCCCCGAGGACCATGCGCTGTTCCACGGTTTCCTGCCCGCGGTCAAGGCGCAGATCGTGCAGAAACTGGCCGGCCACGACCTCGTCGTGGTGATCGGCGCGCCGGTGTTCACCTACCACGTGGAAGGCGACGGCCCGCACCTGCCCGACGGCGCCACGCTGTGGCAGCTCACCGAAGACCCCGATGCCGCCGCGCGCTCGCCGGTGGGCACCTCGGTGGTGGGCGACGTGGCGCTGGCGCTGCAGGCCCTGCAGGGCGCGCAACCGCAGCGCGCGCGCACCCCGCCGCCGGCCTGGGTGCGCGAAGCCCGCGCCGAACCGGGCGCGCCGACCCAGGTGGCCTACCTGCTGCAGACCATCGCGGAACTGCGCTCGCCCGACGACGTGATCGTGGAAGAGGCGCCCACCGCCCGCGTGGTGATGCACCAGCACCTGCCCATCCTGAAGCCGCGCTCCTTCTTCACCATGGCCAGCGGTGGCCTGGGCCACAGCATGCCGGCCGCCGCCGGCATCGCCCTGGCCTGGCGCGAGCGCCGCGTGATCGCCATCATCGGCGACGGCTCCAGCATGTACTCGATCCAGACGCTGTGGACCGCCGCGCAGCTCGGCCTGAACATCAGCTTCGTCGTGGTCAACAACCGCCGCTACGGCGCGATGAAGCGCTTCGGCGGCGTGCTCGGTTTCCCGGCCGGCGCCGTGCTGCCGGGCACCGACCTGCCGGGCATCGACTTCGTCGCGCTGGCGCAAGGGCATGGTGTGCCCGGCGAGCGCGTGGAAGACGCCGGCCAGTTGCACGCGGCCTTGAAAGCGTCCCTCGCCTCGAGAGGCCCCTCGCTCGTGGAAGTGCGGGTCGCCTGAACAACCACCACCAGGAGACAAGACGATGAACCCCAACCTCCGCCGACGAAGCTTCGTGGGCGCGGCCCTCGCCGCCGGCGCCGCGCCCCTGGCCTTCGCCCAGGCCGGCCCCTACCCCAACCGGCCGATCCGCATCTTCGTCGGCTACGCCGCCGGTGGCGCGGTGGACACCATGGCGCGCATCGTCGCGCAGCGACTCACCACCGCGCTGGGCCAGTCCGTCATCGTGGAGAACCGCGCCGGCTCGGCCGGCCTGCTGGCCGCCGACACCGTGGCCAAGGCGCCGGCCGATGGCTACACGCTGCTGCACGGCGAAAGCGCGCTGCTCATCGCACCGCAGCTGCAGAACCAGACCTCCTCGCTGGACCCGATCAAATCGCTCGTGCCCGTGGCCGGCCTGTTCCAGTCGCGCCTGCTGCTGGTGGCGAACAACGAGGTGAAGGCCAGCAACCCGGCCGAGTTCCTCGCGCTGGTCAAGGCCAACCCGGGCCGTTTCACCTACGGCACCTCGGGCATCGGCACCGTGCACCACCTGGGCGTGGAGCTGTTCAAGTCGCGCACCAAGACGCACCTGCTGCACATCCCCTACCGCGGCGCGTCGCAGCTCGTCACCGACGTGATCAATGGCCAGTTGCAGTTCGGCGTGGTGAGCGCCGCGGCCGGCGTGCCGCAGGTTCGCAGCGGGCGCGTGAAGGCCATCGCCATGTTCAGCTCGACCCGCCTGGCCGGCGCGGACGACATCGGCACCCTGGCCGAGGTGGTGCCGGGGTTTCACGTCGCGCCCCGCCAGATGCTGCTGGCGCCGGCCGGCACGCCGCAGGCCGTCATCGACCGCCTGAGCGCGGCCGTGGGTGAGCTGCTGGCCACGCCCGAAGCGGCCAGCGCCGCCGCCGCGCAAGGCGTCACCACCGCCTACCTGGCGCCGGGCCCGCTGGCGGCCGACGTGAAGCGCGAGTACGCGGAGTGGGGCCGGGTCATCAAGGCCCAGGGCATCTCGGCCGAATGAGCGCGCCGCGCCCCCGCATCGGCCTGATCGTGCCGCCGGCCCACGGGCGCGTGCCGCCCGATGCGCCCCTGCTGTACGGCGAGCGCTTCGACTTCATCGCGCGCGGCCTGGGCATCGACGGCGTGTCGCCCCGGGGCTTCGCGCCCGTGGTGAACCAGATCGTCGACCACGCCCGCGCCCTGCGAGCGGACGGCGCGCAGGCGATCTCGCTCATGGGCACCTCGCTCAGCTTCTACCAGGGCCCGGCCTTCACCGACCAGCTGCGCGACGCCATGCAGCAGGCCACGGGCGTGCCCTGCACCACCATGAGCCACGCCGTCGTCTCGGCGCTGCGGGCCCTGGGTGTGCAGCGCGTGGCGGTGGCCACCTCGTACATCGACGAGCTCAATCAGCGCCTGGTTGTTTACCTCGGCGCCCTGGGCTTCGAGGTCACCGCCATCGAAGGCCTGGGCATCGAGCCGGTCGGCGGCGCGGCCGAGGTCTCCACCGAACGCCTGGTCGCGCTGAGCCGAAAGGTGCACGCCCAGGCGCCTGGCGCGCAAGGCATCTTCATGTCCTGCGGCGGCCTGCTCACGCTCGACGCCATCGCCACGCTGGAAGAGCAGCTCGGCCTTCCCGCCATCGGCAGCTCGCCCAGCGGTTTCCGGGACGTGGTGCGCGCGGCGGGCGAAGACCCACGCAGCCGCACCGCCGGCGGCCGCCTGTTCACCCTGGCCTGAATTCCACCCTTCGCCCATGAAAATCATCCGCATCACCGCCACCGCGCTCCACATCCCCTTCACGCTCGACGTGCCCGGCGGCGGCCGGCACCAGGAGGCGCTCGGCTGCTGCGTCGTCGAGGTCGAGACCGACGAAGGCCTGATCGGCCACGGCCTGACCGCGATCACGCAGGAGAAGGTGGCCGAGTCCATCATCACCCACGTGCTCGCGCCGGCCCTCATCGGCACCGACCCGCTGGCGCACGAGGCGCGCTGGGAGCAGATGTACTGGCTCACCGCCTCGCGCGGCCAGACCGGCTACGCGCAGCACGCCATCGCCGCCATCGACGTGGCGCTGTGGGACATCAAGGGCAAGGCGCTCAAGCAGCCGATCTGGCGCCTGCTCGGCGCGGCGCGCAAGGAGCTCGACATCTACGCCACCTTCGGTTTCGAGTTCCTCGACATCGACGGCCTGCGCGGCGCGGTCAAGTCCCTGGCCACCGAAGGCGTGGAGCACCTGAAGATGGTGGTGGGCTTTCGCGCGCTGCCGCGCCGCGAGAGCCGCAGCCTCATGTCGGTCATCAAGGAGGACGCCAAGCGCGTGCACGCGGTGCGCGAGGCCGCGGGCGACGAGGTCTCGCTCTACATCGACGCCAACTGCGGCCTGGACGCGTACCACGCCGAGCGCCTGATCCGCCTGACCGCCGACTGCAACCTCGGCTTCTTCGAAGAACCGATCACGCAGAACGACGTGCTGGCCATGGCCGACCTGCGCGCGCGCACCGGCATGCCGCTGACCTGCGGCCAGAACGAAGGCCTGGCCTACCGCTTCCGCGACTGGCTGATGGCGCGCAGCGTGGACTTCGTGCAGCCCAACGTGGTCATCACCGGCGGCTTCACGCAGTGCGTGCGCATCGCCGCGCTGGCCAACGCCTTCAACGTGTCCATCACCAGCGGCGGCGCCTACCCGCTGCACAACATGCACCTGCAGGCCGGCGTGGGCAACGGCACCAAGGTCGAGTGGCACCTGCCGGTGGTGGCCATGATGAAGCGCCTCTACCAGGGTTTCCCCGAGCCCGTGGGGGGCCGCATCACCATGTCGGAAGCGCCGGGCCTGGGCTTCGACCTGATCCCCGGCGCCGTGCAGGCGCTGCGGGCCTGACCCCGTGGTCCTCAACCTCGACGACTTCGACGCCGCCGCGCGCTCGCGCCTGCCGCGCGCGCTCTACGGCTTCGCGGCCAACGGCTCGGAGCGCGGCGCCTCGGTGCTGGCCAACGCGCGTTCGTTCGAACGCTGGTCCTTCGTGCCGCGCACGCTGGTGGACGTGGCCTCGGTGAGGCAGAACACCACGCTGTTCGGCACCCCCTACGCCTCGCCCTTCGGCATCGCGCCCATGGGCGGCTGCGCGCTGTTCGCGCACCGCGCGGACCTCGCGCTCGCGCAGGGCGCGCGCGCCGGCGGCATCCCCTTCGTGCTCAGCGCCGCCTCCAGCGTGCCGCTGGAACAGGTGATGCAAGCCGCGCCGGGCAGCTGGTACCAGGGCTACATTCCCGGCGACGAAGCGCGCATCACCGCCTTGCTCGCGCGGTTGCGCAGCGCCCAGGTGGGCGTGCTCGTGGTCACCGTGGACGTGCCCATCGCCTCCAACCGCGACCGCGACCGGCGCCTGGGCTTCACCATCCCGCTCAAGCCGCGCCTCTCGCTCGCCGTGGACGGCGTGCTGCACCCGCGCTGGCTGTGCGGCACTTTCGCGCGCACCCTGCTGGCCGACGGCATTCCCCGCCTGCCCAACTTCGGTGGCGAGGCCACAGGCCGACCCATCATCGCCACCCCCACGGCCGCCGCGCGCTCGGACCGCGACCGCTTCACCTGGGCGCACGTGGCCTTCATCCGCCGCCAGTGGGGCGGGGCGCTGCTCATCAAGGGCGTGCTCAGCGCCGACGACGCGCGCCTGGCCCGCGAGGCCGGTGTGGACGGCCTCATCGTCTCCAACCACGGCGGGCGCCAGCTCGACGGCGCGGCCGCGCCGCTGGACGTGCTGCCCGAGGTGCTGGACGCGGCGGGCGAGCTGCCGGTGTGCCTGGACGGTGGCATCCGGCGCGGCACCGACGCGCTCAAGGCCCTCGCGCTCGGGGCGCGCCTGGTCTTCGTGGGCCGGCCCATGCTCTACGCCGCCACCGTCGGCGGGCAGGCCGGGGTCGAGCAGGCGATCGGCATCCTGCAGAGCGAGATCCAGACCAGCCTGGCCCTGCTCGGCTGCACCCGCATCGACGAACTGCGGCCTTCCCACCTTCGAGCCCCATGACGAACACCCATTCAGCTCAAGTCCTCATCGTGGGCGGCGGCCCGGTCGGCCTCACGCTCGCCATCGACCTCGCGCAACGCGGCATCGACGTGCTGCTGGTGGAGCAGCGCCCGCGCGGCGAACGGCCCGAGGCCAAGTGCAACCACGTCTCGGCGCGCTCCATGGAGATCTTCCGCCGCCTCGGCGTGGCCAAGACCCTGCGCGACACCGGCCTGCCGGCGGACCACCCCGCCGACGTGGCCTACCGCACCACCTTCACCGGCGACGAACTCTCGCGCATCCCCATCCCCTCGCGGCGCGACCGCTACACCGCCACGCAAGGCCCGGACACCGGCTGGCCCACGCCCGAGCCGCCGCACCGCATCAACCAGATCTACCTGGAGCCCGTGCTGTTCGAGCACGCGCTGGCCACGCCCGGCCTGCGCATCCTCACGCACACCCGCATCGAGGACCTCGCGCAGGACGGCACGGGCGTGAGCGCCCAGGCCGTGGACCTCGGCAGCGGCGCCACGGTGACGCTGCGCGCCGACCACCTCATCGGCTGCGACGGCGGGCGCTCCCTGGTGCGCAAGAAGATCGGTGCCGCGCTGCACGGCGTGGAGGTGGTGCAGCGCGTGCAGTCCACCTTCCTGCGCGCGCCCGACCTGCTGCGGCGCGCTCAGCACCCGCCGGCCTGGGCCACCTTCTCGTACAACCCGCGCCGCAGCGGCAACGTGTACGCCATCGACGGCATCGAGAAATTCGTGCTGCACAACTACCTGCGCCCCGGCGAGACCGACTTCGAGTCGGTGGACCGCGACGCCTCGATCCGCACCATCCTCGGCGTGGGGGCCGACTTCGAGTACGAGGTGATCTCCAAGGAAGACTGGATCGGCCGCCGCCTCGTGGCCGACAAGCTGCGCGAGCGGCGGATCTTCATCTGCGGCGACGCCGCGCACCTCTGGGTGCCCATGGCCGGCTACGGCATGAACGCGGGCATCGCCGATGCCATGAACCTCTCGTGGCTGCTCGCGGGCCACCTGCAGGGCTGGGCCGGGCCGCGCGCGCTCGATGCCTACGAAGCCGAGCGCCTGCCCATCACCGAGCAGGTGTCGCGCTTCGCGATGAACCATTCCATCGCGCTGCAGAAGGAACGCGAGAGTGTGCCGCCCGAGCTGGAGGCCGAAGGCCCGGCCGGTGAAGCCTTGCGCGCCGCCGCCGGCAAGACCCTGTACGACCTCAACGTGAAGCAGTACTGCTGCGCGGGCCTGAACTTCGGCTACTTCTACGACGCCTCGCCCCTGATCGTCCCCGACGGCGAAAGCCCGCCCGGCTACACCATGGACACCTTCACGCCGTCCACCGTGCCGGGCTGCCGCACGCCGCACGTGTGGCTGGACGGCGGGCGCTCGCTCTACGACGCGATGGGCGACGGCTTCGCGCTGCTGCGGCTGGACCCGCAGGCCGATGCGAGCCCCTTGCTCGACGCCGCGAAGCAGCGCGGCCTGCCGCTGCGCGTGGTGGACCTGAGCCCGGCCGAAGCCACGGGCCTGTACCGCCACCGGTGGGTGCTGTCGCGGCCGGACCAGCATGTGGCCTGGCGCGGGGATGAATTGCCGGCCGATGTCCTGGCCTTGATCGATCGGGTGCGCGGCGCTTAGTGCTGTGGATATACTGCTTCTGTCGTACAAAAATGCGACCGGGATTGGCGTCCCGTGCACTGCGGCTTGAAAGCCGCAACTCGATTTGAGCCCTGCGGCTTTCTCACATTCGTGCCTCTTTCATGGTGGCCCGAGTGGGGAGACGCGAGTCTCGCCGAAACTGACCGCAGTGCACGGTACGCCAACCTGCTTGGGCCACCGCCACCTCACAAGGGTGGCGGTGACATCACCCGCAAAGCAACAGGAAGGCACATGCAACAAGCTCCCTTCGTGGCCACACGGCGACCCCGCCTGGCCCTGCTCATCGACGCCGAAAACATGAGCGCCCGCAAGGCCCTGCGGCTCATGGCCCACGTCTCCGACCGTGGCGAGGCCATCGTCCGCCGCGCTTACGCGGACTGGACCAACCCCCGACAACTCGCCTGGCGCCGGATGCTGCACACCCTGGCCATCCGCCCCATCCAGCAATTCCACTACGCCCACCAGAAGAACGCCTCGGACGCCGCGCTCATCATGGACGCCATGGAGCTGCGGTCCCGCCGCCCTCGCTTGGATGGCATCTGCATCGCCTCGTGCGACAGCGACTTCACCGGCATCGCCGGGCGCCTGCGCGAAGCCGACATCGCGGTCTACGGCTTTGGCCGGCCCGACGCCTCACCGGCCTTCGTGGCCGCGTGCAACCACTTCGTGTTCCTGTAGCCGCTCAGTGCTTTTCGAAACTGGCAGGAATTCATGTTGTTGGGTCAGTATGTCAACGGTACAAAGACGAATCCTGGCGGAGGAGACGCAGCGCCATGGGGCCTTCCCGCCGGGCTTCATGAAACTGCTGGCATTTGCCGGGCCTGTCGATCGCGGGACCCCTGCTTCGTCGTGAAGGCATCACCAACCCAAAGGAGTCGTTCATGAAGTACCTCGGTCTTGCGTACTACAACCCCGAAAAGTTCGCCGCCATGGCGCCCGCCGAGGTGCAGGCCCTGGTGAGCCAATGCCCGCCGCTGGACGAGAAGATGCGCGCCACCGGGAAGATGCTGGTGTCCGCGTCGCTCGCCGAGCCGAAAGACTGGGTCACGCTGCGCCCACGCGGCGGCAAGCCGCAGATCACCGATGGCCCCTACACCGAAGCCAAGGAAATGGTGGGCGGGATGTTCATCATCGAGGCGGACAACCGCGACGAGGCCCTGCGCCTGGCGGCCATGCACCCCGCCGCCACGCTGGGGGAGGCGGGCGGGTGGGGCGTCGAGCTGATTCCACTGGATTTCTTCCTGGGCTGAGGTACGCTGTCTCACCCCCCGGTCACCAGGAGATCACGCGCATGGCCCTCCGTCGTCACGTCCTCGTCACCGCCGCCGCCGCGCTGGCCGCGCCCACACTGCTTCGCGCCCAGCACCACGGCCACCACAGCGGCCAGTTCGAGCGCCTGAACCAGCCCGGGCGCATCGACCTGCCCGAGATCCACGCGCAGCAGGCCGTCAGCGACAGCCCCGCGCCGCGCGCGGCCAAGGCCGGTGCCTGGCGGGCGCGCGCGCCGCTGCCGATTCCGCGCACCGAGATGGCCTGGGCCGCCGCGTACCGCAACCGCGTGCACCTGGTCGGCGGTTACGCCGAGCAGCGGGTGGACAAGCCGTACCACCACGCCTACGACCCCAGGACCGATCGCTGGGAGGAACTGCCCCAGCTGCCGCGCGGCGCGAACCACGTGGGTGTGGCGACGCTGGGCGACCGGCTCTATGCGTTCGGCGGTTTCATCGAGCAGAACCGCACGCCGCACGACGAGGCCTTCCGCTTCGACGGCGCGCGCTGGGAGCGCGTGCGCCGCCTGCCGGAGGCCTGCGGGGCCATGGCCTGCATCGCGCTGGGTTCGCGCATCCACCTGATCGGCGGCGCCATCGGCAGCGACTGGCGGCGCTCGATCGACTGGCACATCGTCTACGACCCCGCGAGCGACCGCTATGAGAAGCGCCAGCCCCTGCCGGTGGCGCGGGACCACATCGGCATCGTGGTGGTGGGGCCGTCCATTCACGTGATCGGCGGCCGCGTGGATTCCTTTCACACCAACAGCAGCCTGCACCACAGCTACGACGCGCAGGCGGACCGCTGGGTCGCGCGCACGCCCATGCCCACGCCGCGCAGCGGCCACGGTTGTGTGCTGTACCGCGACCAGGTGTTCGTGATGGGCGGCGAGGGCACGAACCGCGTGTTCGGCCAGAACGAGGCCTGGGACCCGGTGGCTGATCACTGGGCGTCGCACGCGCCGATGATCACACCGCGCCACGGCATGGGCGCGGTGGTGATCGGCGACGAAATCATCGTGGCCGGTGGCGGGCCTCAGATGGGCGGTGGCGTGAAGAGCGCGATCAACGAGTCCTTCACCCTGGGCTGACTCCGCCGGCGCAGCGGGTGGGCGGCGGGCCCGTGCGGGTCTCGATGGAGAAGGGGATGGTGTCCACGAAGTCCTGCTGCACCTTGGGCGCCAGCGCGCTCCCGCTGAGCAGGACCTGGATGTACTGGATGTAGGACTCGCGCACGGTTTCGGCGAACAGGCCCGACCAGGCGCGAAAGACGATGTCCTTCTCCAGCGGGGCGAGGGCGATGGCGTCCTGCAGCCCGCCTTCCAGGCAGTGGGCGTAGCGCACCGCATCGAATGCGCTGAGCGACAGATGGAAACCGGCGTCTTCCTGCTGAAGGATGCGCTCCAGGGCCGCCGCCTCGTCGTGGGTGTTGGCGCAGATGCGCTTGGACAGACGGTGCACGTTGTTGGAGCGCACGGGCGATGAGAGCGGGCCTTGCAGTTCGTTGAGGAACAGCGCCGCGAAGCGGCTGCCGATCTGCGCCTGGCGCATGAGCAGGCGCAGCGCCAGCTGGCGTTCGATGGGCAGGTCCTTGGTGCGCGACTCGGTGTTCGCACTGACGAACAGCCAGACCTTGCGGAGGTATTCGTTCACCAGCAGGGGCGCGTCGTGGGCCGAGAATTCGGCCAGCAGGGTGCGCATGTCGGATCGGTGCAGGGCCACGGTCTGCTGCATGGGGCTCACTCCGGTGTGGGATGGCGCCATCTTCGTACCATGGGGGGTATGCCGATCGCCACATGCTTCAAGTGCGCCGCGGGTGGCACGAAGCGTGGCGGTGGCGGCATGAGCGGTCGCGGCCGGGGTGACAATCGGCGGTGCGTCCACCCGACCGGGCGTTCCAACACCGCTTCACCATGCCCGCTCCGTCCCGTACCCCCCGCACCCTGGCCTCTGCCTCCGCCGATGGCCACCCGGAAGCCACGCTGGGCCTGCACGAGCCCGGCCACCTGTTCCGGCGCGCCCACCAGCACTCGGTGTCGTGCTTCAACGCGGTGTTCGGGCGGGCCGTCACGCCGCTGCAGTACGCCGCGCTGCGGGTGCTGCAGGAGCACCCGGGCATCGACCAGGTCACGCTGGCCGCGGCCATCGCGCTGGACACCTCCACCACGGCCGAGATCGCGGTGCGCCTGGAGCGCGATGGCTGGATCGTGCGCGAGCTGGGCGCGCGCCGCCAGCGCCGGCTGGAGCTCACCGCCGAAGGGCAGCGGGTGATCAACGAGATGCTGCGGTCCGAGGCGGTGCTGGCCGACCGCATCCTCACCACGCTCGACGCCGGCGAGCGCGGGGTGCTCATGGGCCTGATGCACAAGCTGCTCGGCAAACCCCCCGCCTGAACCCGGTTGACGACCGGCCCCGGCTTGGGCTACCATTTGATTCAGTGTACTGAATGAAGGAGACGACATGAGCTGGATGCGCAATGCCTGGTATGTGGGTGCCACCTCGGTGGAAGTCGGCGATGCCCCCTTGGGCCGGCGCCTGTTGGGGGCCCGCATGGCCTTCTTCCGCGACGCGCAAGGCCGCGTGCAGGCGGTGGAGGATTTCTGCCCGCACCGGGGCGCGGCGCTGTCGCTGGGCCGCGTGTGCAAGGGTGAGCTGGTGTGCGGCTACCACGGCCTGGTGATGGGCGGCGACGGCGTGACCCGCTCGATGCCCGGCCAGCGCGTGGCGGCGTTCCCGCGCATCCAGCGCTTCGCGGTCGAGGAGCGCTACGGTTTCATCTGGGTCTGGGCGGGCGAGGCCGACCAGGCCGATCCCTCGACCATTCCGGTGCTCGAATGGCACGACAACCCGGCCTGGGCCTACGGCGGCGGCCTGTTCCACATCAAGGCCGACTACCGCCTGATGATCGACAACCTGATGGACCTCACGCACGAGACCTACGTGCACTCGACCAGCATCGGCCAGCAGGAGATCGACGAGACGCCCTGCACCACGCGCCGCGAGGGCACCACGGTGGTGACCAGCCGCTTCATGGAGAACATCGAGGCGCCGCCCTTCTGGCTCGACGCGCTGCGCGCCATCGGCGTGGAGGGCAACCCCCGGGTGGACCGCTGGCAGGTCTGCCGCTTCTCGCCGCCCAGCCATGTGCTGATCGAGGTGGGTGTGGCCCTGGCCGGCCAGGGCGGCTACGACGCGCCCGACGACAAGAAGGTCTACAGCGTGGTGACCGACTTCATCACGCCCGAGGTCGATGGTTCGATGTGGTACTTCTGGGGCATGGCGCGCCGCTTCCGGCCGCAGGACGCCGCGCTCACCGATCGCATCCGCGCCGGGCAGCACGGCATCTTCTCCGAAGACCTCGAAGTGCTGGAGCGCCAGCAGCAGAACCTGGACGCCTTCGCGCAACGCAAGCTGCTCAAGCTCAACATCGACGCGGGCGGCGTGCAGGCACGGCGCGTGATCGACGAGCACATCGCGAAGGAAGCCGTGCCGGCCTAAGGTGCCGGGCCCGCGCGCCGCTCAGCGCGGCGGGCGGCGGCCGTAGGCGGCCTGCGCCATCTGCAGGGTCGCGATCAGGGTGCGGATCAGCCACAGCGCCAGCCGCTCGAGCCAGGGCCCGGTGGGGGCGGGCGGCGGCACGGCCACCACGGCCGGGTGCATGTCCAGCCGGTCCCAGCCCAGGGACGCCAGCGCCTGGCGTTCGGCCGGGCTCGGGTCCGGGCTGTCGGCGATCACCACCTCCAGCGTGCGAACACCCTGGGCGTGCAGCGCCGTGGCCAGCGGCACCAGGTCGGCCCGCGCGGGCGGCCAGTAGACCCGCTCGCGCGCGCGCCGCACCGTGTCGAACACGATCACGGCGTGGCCCGCCGCCGGCAGGGCGGCGGCCCAGTCGTTTGCGGTCACCACGGCATCGGCCAGGCGCGGGGGCATGCGCAGAAAGCGGTGCGTGGTCAGCACCGTGACCTGGTCGTACCGGGCGTCGCCCAGCGCGGCGTGCAAGGCGGCGCCGCCGGCACCGCCGCCCGCGCCGATCACCACCACGTGCCGCTCGGGCGGGGCGGGCCGCATCAGGCAAACGGCGCGGCCAGGGCGAACCACACGCCCAGCGCCACCGAGATGATGAAGGCGCCGTCCAGCAGGCCGGCGAGCAGGAAGACCTTGGGCTGCAGGGCTTCCATCATCTCGGGCTGGCGGGCCGAGGCCTCCAGGTACTTGCTGGCCATCACGCCGATGCCGATGCAGGAACCGAGGGCGCCCAGGCCGATCATGTGGCCGACGGCGAGGGGGAGCTGGCTGAGGTCTGACATGTGAAACTCCTTTCTGGTTGGACTGGTTTCACTGTGTCGGAGGAGCGACATGAAATCCATGACGCGGGAGGTCATGGCGCTACGATCACCCGCTTCTTCCACCCCGAAACCTGACCATCATGCACCGACTGGCCCCGCCCGAGAGGATCCGAATGGGGGTCTCGCGCTGCCGGGCCGGCTGCCCTACACTGCGCAAGTGGCGCCCGGCAGACGTGGGCGCAAGCTTGCCGAGCCCAAGCTCATCACGGAGGAGGCCGTCGTGACCCACCCGGTCCTGAGTTTCTTCAGCGACATCCGCATCCTGTCCGCCATCCTGATCGCGATGCTGGGCATGACCTTTCTGGCGCACGCCAGCGCCCGCTCATGGCCGTACGTGAAATGGCTGGCGGGTTCGGCGCTGGTGTTCGGCGTCACGCAGGGGCTGCTGGTGTCGGCGGACGCGCTGGGCTGGATCTCGGGCGAGGTCGCCGGCCCGGTGGGCTCCGCGATGGGCCTGGGCGCCCTGGCCGCCCTGCTGGCGGGCCTGCAGGCCTGCTTCACCCCGGGTGGCACACCGCCCTCGCGCGTGTTCGCCGCCGTGCTGGTGGGCGCCCCGGTGCTGGTGGTGGCAATGAGCGGCCTGATGGACGGTTGGGCCTTCGCCGGGCCGGCGGCGATCGCCCTCATTTTCACGGCCGCCGCCTGCTGGCTGGCCTGGCTGTGGACGCGCGACGGCTGGGGCGGGCAGCTGGTGCTGGCCGTGTTGTGCCTGGGCTACCCCGTGTTGTTCGTGGTCGCCATGCTCTCCGACATGAGCCTGCTGCAGTTCCGCCAGGTCACGCCGCTGCCGGTGAGCATCGCCTACGTGTTCGTGATGACCCTGATCCTGCAGCGCGACTCGCTGATCCTCGCGCGCGAGCTGCGCGAGCGCGTGCGGGCCGAGCAGGCCCTGCAGCAGCTCACCGATTCGCTGGAAGAGATCGTGCGCAGCCGCACGCGCCAGCTGGAAGAGATCATCCAGGGCCTGCGCTCGTTCGCGGGCATGGTCTCGCACGACCTGCGCGGCCCCTTGCGCAACACCGCCGGCCTGGCCGATCTGGCGCTGGAGGACTACCGCGCGGGCAACACCGCCGGGGCGGAGCGTTCGCTGGAGCTGATCCGCCGCGAGGCGCAGCGCGCCACCGACATGGTGAACGACCTGCTCACGCTGGCCAAGGTGGACCAGGGGCCGCCCAGCCCCGAGGCGGTGGACATGCAGGCCCTGCTGCGCGAATGCCTGCAGTCGCTGGCCGTGCAGTTCCCGCAGGCGCCCGAAGCGGTGCAGGCCGCGCCCCTGCCGGTGGTGCAGGCCGATGCGGGCTTGATGCGCCACGTGCTGATGAACCTGCTGGGCAATGCGCTGAAGTTCGGTGCCGAGCGGCGCGACCTGCACATCGCGCTCGACGCCCGCGAGGAGGGCGGTTTCTGGCGCTTCTCGGTGGCGGACAACGGGCCGGGCTTCGATCCCGACAAGAGCGGCGAGCTGTTCAAGCCTTTTTCCCGACTGGACGAGCGCCAGGCCGGCGGCACGGGCCTGGGGCTCACGGTGGTCAAGCGCGCGGTGGAGCGGCACGGCGGCACGGTCGGCGCGTGGTCCTCGCCCGGCGAGGGCGCGGCCTTCTGGTGGACCCTGCCGGTGACGGCCGCCCCCCAGGGCTGACGGCGCTTTTCGTCTCCTTCAGCGGCCCACGCGCTGCACGCCTTCGAGGTTGCCCAGCATGCGCTTGAGCAGGGCGATGACCTGCTCGCGTTCCGAGGTGCTGAAGCCTTCCAGCAAGGCTTCCTCGCGCGCCATGGCCAGGCGGAACACCGCGTTGTGCAGCTTGTTGCCGGGCGGGGTCACGTGGTATTCGATCTTGCGCAGGCCCTGCGGCCGGGGCTCGAGCCAGCCGTTCTCCACCATGAAGGCGATCGACCGGCTCACGGCGCCCTTGTCCAGCCCCATCAGTTCGCACGCCTTGGAGGCGGTGGACCAGGGGTAGATCTTGAAGTACGACAGGATGCGCCACTCGGTCACGCCGATGCCGAACTTCTCGTTGTAGAGGCTGGACGCGCTGCTGGACACCCGGTTGGACAACCACAGCAGCAGGCCGGGAACGTAGGTATCGAGATCGAGTTGCATGGGCTTTCAGGGGCGGTGTTCGTCGTCCGGCGCCGCCAGGCTTTGCACGATGCGCTCGAAGGCCCGGGCGGCATTCGGAGAATAGTGGATCATGGACAGGAAGGCGTGCAGCAGGCCGGGGCAGCGCACGGTTTCGCAGTCCACGCCCGCGGCCGCCAGGCGCTCGCCATAGGCCTCGCCCTCGTCGCGCAGCGGGTCGCATTCGGCGGTGAAGATGCGCGCGGGCGGCAGGCCGGCGAGGTCGCTGGCCTGCAGCGGCGAGGCGTCGGGGTGGCGGCGCGCCGCCGTGTCGGGGCAGTAGTGGTCCCAGAACCAGCGCATGTCGTCCGCGCTCAGCAGGTGGCCTTGCGCGAAGTCGCGGTAGCTGGCGGTGTCGAAGCCGGCGTCGGTCACCGGGTAGACCAGCACCTGCAGGTCCACCGGCCGCGCCCCGGGCAGCTCGCGCAGGCGCCGCGTGGCCACGGTGGCCAGGGTGGCGCCGGCGCTGTCGCCCATGGCGATCAGGCGCCGCAGGGGTTGGCCCAGCCAGGTCGCACCGGCCTGGCCGCCTTGCAGCAACGCGGCGATGGCGTCGTCCACCGGGCCGGGGTGGGGGCTCTCCGGGGCCAGGCGGTAGTCCACCGACAGCACGGCCGCGTGGGTTCGGGCCGCCAGCGTGGCGGTGAACGGGTCGTGGTCGGCCACCGAGCCCAGCACCCAGCCGCCGCCGTGGAAGTAGACGATCAGGTCGCCGTTGCAGGCTTCGGGCACGTAGAGGCGCCCGGGCAGTGGGTGGCCCTGGGGCGTGGGCAGGGCGAGGTCTTGCACCCGGGCCACCGGCAGGCCCTCGCCGAACAGGCTTTTCATGAGGGTGGGGAAGGCACGCGCCTCCGTGGCGGTGCAGGCCGAGAAGGGTTTGCGGCCGGCGGTGCGAACGCGTTCGAGCAGATCGAGGGTGGGGGCGTCGAAGGTCATGGGTGCAGGGTTCAGGAAAGAAAGGTTCAACCGTTGATCACGCCGCCATCGACGGTGATCACCTGGCCCGTCACATAGGACGAGGCCTCGCCGCAGAGAAAACCGACGACGCCGGCGACGTCCTGCGGCGTGCCGAAGCGCTGCAATGGAATCTCGGCCAGGCGCTGTTCGCCGTGGTGGGCGATCAGGTCTTCGGTCATGCGCGTCTGGATCAGGCCCGGCGAGACCGCGTTGACCAGGATGTCGGGCGCGAAATCGCGCGAGAAGGCGCGCACCAGGCCGACGATACCGCCTTTGGCCGCGGCGTAGGCCGCGCGGCCCGGCGTGCCGCGCTGGAAGGCGCGCGAGGTGCAGAGCACCATGCGCGAAGGCGTCCGCCGGTCGCGCGCGGCGCGAAAGGCCAGGGCCATGTCGTAGGCGGTGGTGAGGTTGCTGGCGATCGCCCGGTCCCAGCCCGAGCGGTCGGCGGGATCGAGCCGGTCGGTCTCGAACAGGCCGGCCATGTGCACCAGCGCGAAGGGCGGGCGCCCGCCCTCGTCGATGGCGCGCTCGCAGGCCGTGTGGTCGGCCAGGCGGGAGGTGCTGCAGCTCACCGCCGCGTGGCCTTGAAGCGCATGGCGCGCCCCGTCCAGCCGCGCGGCGTCCACGTCGATCAGGTGCACCGAGGCACCCGCGGCCAGAAAGTGCCGGGCGCAGGCCTGGCCGATGCCGCCCGCACCGCCGGTGATGAGCACGTGCCGGCCGGCGAATTCAGGGAAGGGGCGTTGCGCGTCAGAGGAAGGCATGCGGGGATTGAATTGGCATCAGGTTGATGGGTCAACCTATGGTAAACCCTTGGATCTGTTGTGTTGACATGTCAACCTAATGCGATCATAGTCCGACCCGTGCCGCGATCCGCGGCGGTGATTCAAGACGGAAAGTGGAACGATGGCGGATTCGGTTGGTCGGCTGGACATGTTGGTGGTGGGCGCGGGTTTCGCGGGCATCTACCAGCTCTACAAGGCCCGGGAGATGGGGCTGTCGGTGCGCGTGCTGGAGGCGGGCGACGGCGTGGGCGGCACCTGGTTCTGGAACCGCTACCCCGGTGCGCGCTGCGACGTGGAGAGCCTGGACTACTCGTACTCGTTCAGCCGCGAGCTCGAGGAAGAATGGGTGTGGAGCGAGCGCTATGCGCCGCAGGCCGAGATCCTGCGCTACATCGAACACGTGGTGGACCGCTTCGGCCTGCGCGACGGCATCCAGCTCAACGCGCGGGTGGCCAGCGCGGTGTTCGACGACGAGCGCCTGCTCTGGACGGTGCGCACCGAGGCCGGCGATGTGCTGGAGTGCACCTACCTCGTCATGGCCACGGGCGGCCTGTCGATCCCGCAGCGCCCGCAGTTGCCCGGGCTGGAGAGCTTCCAGGGCCGCTGGTACCACAGCGCGCAGTGGCCCAAGGAGGGTGTGGACTTCACCGGCCAGCGCGTGGCCCTGATCGGCACCGGCTCCAGCGGCGTGCAGATGGTGCCCGTGATCGCGGAGCAGGCCGCGCAGCTCACGGTGTTCCAGCGCACCGCGAATTTCAGCGTGCCGGCGCACAACGTGCCTTTCACCGAAACCGCGCTGGCGGCGGCGAAGGCGCGTTACCCGGACCGCCGCGCCATGGGGCGTGAAGCGATCACCGGCCAGTTCCTGAACGCCAACACGAAGACCGCCGCCGAGATGACCGAGGAGGAACAGCGCGCCGAGCTCGAGTACCGCTGGCGGGGCGCGGGCGGCGGTTTCCGCATGTTGCGCACCTTCGCCGACCAGATGAGCAACCTGGACACCAACCGCATGGTGGCCGACTACGCGCGCAACCGCATCCGCGGCGTGGTGAAGGACCCGGTCAAGGCCGAGCTGCTGTGCCCCAAGGACGACCTGCCGTTCGGCGGCAAGCGCCTGTGCGTGGACTCGCACTACTACGAGACCTTCAACCGCGAGCACGTGGACATCGTCGATGCGGCGGCCCACCCGATCATCGAGGCCACGGCCCGCGGCGTGCGCACCGATGAGCGCGAGCACGAGGTGGACGCCATCGTCTTCGCCACCGGCTTCGACGCCATGAGCGGCGCGCTCAAGGCGATCGACATCCGCGGTGCGCGCGGCGCGCGGCTGAGCGACAAATGGGCGCACGGCCCCACCTCCTACCTGGGCCTGGGCATCGCCGGTTTTCCCAACATGTTCGTGGTGGCCGGGCCGGGCAGTCCCTCGGTGCTGAGCAACATGGTGCATTCGATCGAGACCCACGTCGACTGGATCGCGCGGCTGCTGCAGCAGGCCCGCGCGGCCGGCGTGCGCCGCATCGAGGCCACGCAGGAAGCCGAGGACGGCTGGGTGCGCCGCTGCGCGGAGGAGGCCGACAAGACGCTCTACCCGCGCGCGAACTCCTGGTACATGGGCGCCAACATCGCGGGCAAGCCGAGGGTGTTCATGGCCTTTGTCGCGGGCGTGCCGCTGTACCGCCGGATCATCGAGGACGTCGCCGCCCGGAATTACCAGGGATTCGAGATGGCCTGAGCCACATGCCACCACCACACCAGCATCCGAACCTATCCACCCGAGAAAGACACCATGATCCAACGCAGAACCCTGCTCCAGTCCGCCGCCGCTTTGGTGGCCGCCCCGGCCATCGTGGCCCGAGCGCAATCGCCCATCACCCTGCGCTTCCAGACCTTCGTGCCGGCGACCTCCAACGTGTACTCGCGCGTGCTGGTGCCATGGATGAACAAGGTCGAGAAGGAATCGAACGGGCGCCTGAAGTTCGAGCACTATGCGGCGATGCAGATGGGTGGCGCGCCCGCCCAGCTGTTCGACCAGGCGCGCGAAGGCGTGGTGGACATGGTGTGGTCGCTCGCCGGCTACACGCCCAACCGCTTCCCGCGCGCCGAGGTCTTCGAGCTGCCGTTCTTCACCTACGACGGCGAAGGCGCGTCCAAGGCCGCCTGGGAGTACATGACGACCTATTCCGCCGACGAGCTCAAGGAAGTGAAGGTGCTGACCTTCCACACCCATGGCCTGAACGTGCTGCACATGAAGAACAAGCTGATCACCAGGGCGGCCGACTTCAAGGGCCTGAAGGTGCGCGGCCCCTCGCGCAAGGCGACGCAGATCCTGAGCGCGGTCGGCGCGATTCCGGTGGGCATGCCCTTGCCGCAGATCCCGGACTCGCTCTCCAAGGGCGTGATCGATGGCGCCATCATTCCCTGGGACACCGTGCCTTCGGCCAAGCTCGACGAGCTGACCAAGTTCCACACCGAGTTCGCCAAGGGCATGCCGGGCTTCAACAACAGCATCCAGTACATGGTGATGAACAAGGCACGCTACGAAAACCTCGCGCCCGACCTCAAGCAGATCATCGACCGGAATTCGGGCCTGGAGGCCTCGGGCCTGTTCGGTCGCGTGATCGCCGACGCCGATCCGGTGGTGCGCAAGGGCGCGATCGACCGGGGCAACACCGTGCACGTGATGGGCAAGGCCGAGACCGAGGAGTTCATCAAGCTCACCGCGCCCATCACCGACGAATGGGTGGCCGACATGGACAAGCGCGGCTTCGACGGCAAGAAGCTGCTGCAGGGCGGGCGTGACCTGATCAACAAGTACAAGCCCAAGGCCTGAAGGCTTCCGCGCGTCGCGTGAGAGAGCCCGTCCAGCACGGGCTTTTTTTCGGGTGTCACCGACCGGTGTTATGGTCGCGCGTTTTTCTTCAACGCTGAAAGGATGTTCGATGCTGGCCCGCCGATTTGTCTGGACTTTGCTGCTGGTGCCCTTCTTGCTGGTGGGTTGCGGCAAGACCGATCCTCAGGCCGCGCTCGAAGCGGCGGTGCAGAAGCTGCAGGACAACCTGGAGGCAAAAAAGACAGGGGCCGTGATGGACCAGCTGCACCCGAGTTTCCAGGCGGGCGAGGGCATGGACCGCGAGTGGGCCAAGCGCACGATGACACTGATGTTCATGCGCTACGCGAACATCAAGATCATCGCCGTCACGCGCAGCAGCCGCATCGACAGTGGCAGTTCGCAGGTGGGCCACACCGAGGCCAAGGTGGTGGTGACGGGCGCGCAGGGGCTCATTCCCGAGCGCGCCGAACCCTATGCCGTCCAGCTGCAATGGCGGCTGGACGGCGGCGAATGGAAGCTGATCGAACTGCATTGGGAGTGAATGTCCGAGGCCCGGGTCGGACTGGGCCTACAGACGCTCCGGGTACCCCTTCCTAGCATGGTGAATCCAGGGGCGGTGCCCCCCGCACCGCCTGGCTCTCAGGAGGTTCACACCATGTTTGCATCCATTTGTCACCACCCACGCGGCTGGGTGGCCGCAGCGGCACTCGCCGTCTGCCTGCCTGCGGCCTGGGCCGCGGGCCCCGACAAGGCCGCGATCGAAGCCGCCTACCAGCGCGACCGCGCCGCCTGCCAGGCCCTGAGCCCCACGCAGGACCGCACCAGCTGCCTGCGCGATGCGGGCGCGCACCGCGCGCAGGCACTGAAATCCGGTATCCGGGGTGGCTCATCGGCGCAAGACCTCGAGCGCAACGCGCTGCAACGCTGCCAGCGGCACACGGGCGAACAACGCACGATCTGCGAGCGCATGGCGCGTGGCGAAGGCTCGGTCTCCGGTTCCGTTCAAGGCGGCGGCACGATCCGCGAGCTGGTGACGCAGGAGACCCTGCCGGTGCCGCCACCACCGCCGCCCCAGGCGCCCGTGTTGTCGCCGCCGCTGCAACCGGCGCCCATGTCCCCACCGCCGTCGCTCTCGCCACCGCCCTCGATGAACCCGACGCCCGCGCCGCTGCCACCGACGGCCCCGCCGCTGTCGCGCTGAGCTTCAGGTCAGAGCCAGTACTCCCACATCCGCGCGAAGAACTCCTTGAAGCGCAGGTTCAGGCCGCGCCGCTGCCATTCGGCGAGCGTGACCTGTTTCGACGCCGCGAGATCGGCGTCGAACAGCTTCTGCAGTTGGGCGTTGAACTCCGCGCCCAGCACGACCGCGTTCAGCTCGTAGTTGTGCAGGAAGCTGCGCCAGTCCAGGTTGGTGGATCCGATGGTGGACCACACGCCATCGACCGAGCCCGTCTTGGTGTGCAGGATGACGCCCTGGCGTTCATAGATCTTCACGCCGGCCTTGAGCAACTGCGTGTAGTAGTTGCGCCCGGCGTGGAAGATCAGCCACGAGTCGGTCTTGCCCGGCAGGATGAGCTTCACGTCCACACCGCGCCGCGCCGCGTCTTCCAGCGCCGTCAGCAGTTGCGGGTCGGGCGCGAAGTAGGCGTTGGTGAGGTGCACGGTGGTTTCCGCGCTGGCGATGGCCGAGAGCAGCGTGGCGTAGATCGCGCTGTAGCTGTCCTTGGGTGAACTGCCGATGGCGCGCACCACGTCCGAGCCGGCGCGCACCGGCGTGGGGTAGTAGTTGCGCGCGGCGATGGCTTCGCCCTTCTGCGCCGCCCAGGTCTCCAGGAACAGCTTCTGGAACTCCGCCACCACCGGGCCCTGCAGCTGCACATGCGTGTCGCGCCAGGGGATGCCGTCGATGTCGCTCTTTTTCCCATCCGTCTTGCCGCTGCTGCCCGAGCCCATCGACAGGGAACCGCTGGAGTACACGCCGCTGATGTTGATGCCGCCCAGGAAGGCGATGCGGCCGTCCACGATCAGCAGCTTGCGGTGGTCGCGCTCGTTGAGCTCCCATTCCTTGCGCGCCAGCGCGGGGTTGATCGGGTTGAACTCGATGACCTTGATGCCGGCGTCGGTCAGGCGCTTGAAGAACTCGTCGGGCGTGCCGATGGTGCCCACGCTGTCGTGGATCAGGTGCACCTGCACGCCTTGCTGCTGCTTGGCGATCAGCGCGTTGGCGAACTGCTGCCCCACCTCGTCGTCGTCGAGGATGTAGGTCTCCAGGTGGATGTGGTCCTTGGCCGTGTCGATGGCTGCGAGCATGGCCTTGTAGGTGGCCGGGCCGTCCTCCAGCAGGTCCACCTTGTTGCCGGCCGTCAAGGGGCTGCCGACGATGGCCTCTTCCAGTGCGAGGTGCCGCGAGAGCACGTCGCTGCCCTGGCCACCCGCGCGCAGGCGCTCCAGAATCGCGCGGCTGCGCTCGGCCGACAGCGGGCCCTGGGAGCCTTCGAGGCGGACCGGGGGCGGGCGCCGGTCCAGATCCGGCACCACCCGCGGCAGGCTTTTGCAGCCGACCAGGCCGAAGACGAGCAGCAGGCCCGCCGTCAAGCCCTGGGCCCTTCGCCACGAACCGTGGGGCTGGTGCAACATGCTTTGAACCTCTTTTGTGACTTTGTTGTGAACAGCGGCGGGCATGGCGTGCAGGCGAGTTGTAACGAATGGTATGTTCAACGCATTGACATTTTGTTGAGTGTTCATCATGTTGCATCACCTTTCCTCCGCCCGTTGGATGTCCTTGTGTTCCGCTGTGCTGTTGGCGGCTTGTGGCGGGAGCGGGGGAGGGGCTGGAGCGCCCACGGGGCCAGGGCCGACGCCCTCGACCACGCTGTCGATCAGTCCTTCGGCGCTGGTGCTGTCGGTCAAGGACACGGCGAGATCGCTCACTCTCACGGGTAAGCCCCGCAAATTCACGATCACGAACACGGGCACCGCACCTGCATTGGCCGTGATCTACGCTGTCGCCACGGGAAGCCCGGCTCTCCCGACCGGCACCACGACACTGTCGAACTGCACGACCTTGGCGCCCGGCGCCAGTTGCACGATCACGGTGACGCCCGACGCGACACCGTCGTCGGCCCGAGGCGACACCAATCCGGTTCCCGTCACCTTGAGTGTTGGCGGCAGCAACACCAACCTGCTCTCGCCGACCGTGCAGGTGGTGGGCTATGCCAACGTGTACCAAGGCGGTTATGTGTTCGCCATTGACGACAACACGCCCGATACCGGCAGCGTGGGTGGCAAGGTGGCTGCGCTGGAGGACGCGGGAGGCACCCCCGTACCGACGAAGCCGTGGAGCACCAGCAACGACGATGTGGTCGCCAGCACGAGCCTCACCGATGGCAAAGCAAACACGGCGGCGATCCTGGCCTTTTATTCAGGACTTGAACTGCCCGTCAACCATGCGGCCGGCCTGTGCAGTCTTTCTTCCAACGGCGGGGTCTCCGGTTGGTATCTGCCAGCCATCTGCGAAATGGGGCACGACCAGGCTGGCGCTGGAACGGGTTGTGGTTCCGCTGGCACCCCGCTTGCCGAGAACATGCAGTCGAACCTGGTCGCTGATGGCACCTTGACGGGTTTGCCTCCGCGCTATTGGAGTTCAACGCAAACGTCCACATCCATTGCCTGGCAACAGGAATTCGCGATTGGTCTGGCCAGCGGAACACAGTGGGCCGGAAACAAAGCCGGTGATTTGACGCCGGTACGCTGTGTCCGCGCATTGACCTACTGATCTCGCCCAGCCGGTGCTCAAGTCACCGGCGCCGGGTTGAACAGCACCAGCGCGTTGTGCAGCTTCCAGCGCTCGGCCCAGGTCTGCTGGCGGCCGCTGGCGACCTCGAGCATGAGGTGGAACAGCTCCCAGCCCACGTCTTCGATGCTCGCCGTGCCGTCGGCGATGGTGCCGGCGTTGATGTCCATCAGGTCGTGCCAGCGCCGCGCCAGGTCGCTGCGCGTGGCGACCTTGATCACCGGCACCGGCGCCAGCCCGTAAGGCGTGCCACGCCCGGTGGTGAACACGTGCAGATTCATGCCCGCGGCCAGCTGCAGCGTGCCGCAGATGAAGTCGCTCGCGGGCGTGGCGGCGTAGGTCAGGCCCTTGGCCTTGAGCTTCTCGCCGGGTGAGAGCACGTTGCTGATCGGCGCGCTGCCCGACTTCACGATCGAGCCCATGGCTTTTTCCACGATGTTGGACAGGCCGCCTTTCTTGTTGCCCGGTGTGGTGTTGGCGCTGCGGTCCACGCTGCCGCGTTGCAGGTAAGCGTCGTACCAGGCCATCTCGCGCACCATGGCCTGGGCCACCTCGGGCGTGGTGGCGCGCGCGGTGAGCTGGGCGATGCCGTCGCGCACCTCGGTGGTTTCGGAGAACATCACGCTCGCGCCCGCGCGCACCAGCAGGTCGGTGCAGAAGCCCACGGCCGGGTTGGCCGTGACGCCGGAAAACGCGTCGCTGCCGCCGCACTGCACGCCCACCACGAGTTCGCTGGCCGGCACGGTCACGCGCCGGCGCGCGTTCAGGCGCTCCAGGTGCTCTTCGGCCTGGCGCAGGATGGACTGGACCATGGACATGAAACCCACGTGCGCCTCGTCCTGCAGGCAAATGGTGTCCAACCCCCCTGCGCCGCTGCGCGGCTCCCCCCCTGGCAGGGGGGGCACCCCCTGTGGCCCGGCGAAGCCGGTTCCACGGGCGTCCTGGATGGGGATCGCGTCTGAGGGAAACAGGCGCTCGGGCTGCAGCTTCTCGCAGCCCAGGCTGACCACCATCACCTCGCCGCCGAAGTTCGGGTTCAGGCTGATGTGGCGCAGGGTGCGGATGGGAATGACGGCGTCGGGCGCGTCGATGGCCACGCCGCAGCCGTAGCCGTGTTCCAGCGCCACCACATCGTCCACGTTCGGGTATTGGGGCAGCAGCTCGGCCTTGATGCGCTGCACCGCGAAATCGGTGACGCCGGCGACACACTGCACCGTCTGCGTGATGGCCAGGATGTTGCGCGTACCGACCGAGCCGTCCGGGTTGCGGTAGCCCTCGAAGGTGTAACCCTCCAGCGGGGGCTGCGGCGCGGGCTTCACCGTGGCCATGGGCAGGTTCTCCAGGCCGCGCGCCTCGGGCATCTGCAGCAGGCGCTCGTGCACCCAGCTGCCGGCCGGGATGTGGTCCAGCGCGTGGCCGATGGGCACGCCGTAGCGCAGCACCGCCGCGCCGCGCGCCAGATCCACCAGCGCCACCTTGTGCCCTTGCGGCACCCGGTCGCGCAACACCACGGCGCCGCCGGGCAGGGCGGTGCCGGCCGGCAGGCCGCCATCGTTGGCCACGATCGCCACGTTGTCGGCGGCGTGCATGCGGATGGTCAGCGGCGCAAGGGCCGGGGGGGAAGCCAGGGTCTCGGGCATGCGCATCTCCTATGATTCAGCGCGCATCGCAGGCCTTTTGAGGCTACGATGTGATCAATTTGGTACCGGTACCATTTTAAGCCGCAAATGAAAGAAACCGACAACACCCGGCGTTCGCGCCGTGGCAGCGGGGCCATCACCCTGCGCGACGTGGCCAAGCTCGCGGGCGTGGCGCCCATCACCGCCTCGCGCGTGCTCAACACGCCGGAGCAGGTGTCGGTGGACGTGCGCAAGAAGGTGCTGGACGCGGTGCAGAAGACGGGTTACGTGCCCAACCGCATGGCGGGCGGGCTGGCGTCCTCGCGCAGCCGGCTGATCGCGGCGGTGGTGCCCAGCACGGTGATGTCGGTGTTCATGGAGACCATCGAGTCGCTCAACGGCACCTTGTTCGACGCGGGTTACCAGCTGATGCTGGGCCAGTCGAGCTACTCGGCCAGTCGCGAGGAGTCGCTGCTGGAGGCCATCATCGGCCGCCGACCGGACGGCATTTTCCTCACCGGCGTGTTGCACTCGGGCAAGGGCCGCACGCGTTTGCTGGCCTCGGGCATTCCGGTGGTGGAGACCTGGGACCTGACGCCCGCGCCGATCGACATGCTGGTGGGTTTTTCGCACGCCGACATCGGCCGCGAGGTGGCGAAGTTCCTGATCGGCAAAGGGCGGCGGCGCCTGGCGATGATTCGCGCGGACGACGAGCGCGCCGACCGGCGTGCCAAGGCGTTTGCGGCGGAGGTAGCGCGCAGTGGGCTGGCCGAGGCCAAGGTGGAGGTGGTGGACGTGGGGGCTTCGCGCACGATCAAGAGCGGGCGGGATGCATTGACCCGCCTGCTGGAGATCGAGCCCGAGGTGGACGCGGTGTTCTGCAGTTCGGATCTGCTGGCTTCGGGGGTGGTGACGGAGGCGCGGGTGCGCGGCATCGACATCCCGGGCCGTCTGGCCATCGTGGGTTTCGGTGATGTGCCTTTCGTGGCGGACATGGTGCCGGCGCTGAGCACGGTGCACATCAACGGCGCGGACATCGGGCGCATGGCGGGGCGGTGTCTGATCGACCGGGCCGAGGGGCGGGAGGTGGCCCAGCGGGTGGTGGATGTGGGGTTTTCCATCGTCGAGCGGGATACCACCTGATTTTTCTCCGGCTGATCCGGTCCTCGGCGATCGGGGTGGCCGGCTCCGCTCATGTCCCCCGAACCGGCTGCGCCGGTTCTCCTCCTTTACTTCGCTGCGCCGGCCACCCCGATCGCCGAGGACCTCGTGGTACTCGGTCCGTGGGCGTGCCAGCATTGCTTCGGCTCAGGAGTGCCGGGCGTTCTGCGCAGCGGGGTAAAGGAGGAGGCGGCACCAGCCGCCGGGGGACACCCGCAGAGCAGAGCGCCCGGCGCTCCTGAGCCCGCGAGGTGTCTCACAACCAATCCCCACCCAAAAAGCTCAACCAAAAAAACCGTTTGACGCCCCAATTTGGTACCGGTACCATCCGCATCACCTCCATTTGGTACCGGTACCAAATCGGAGTCCCTTGCCGCAAGATTCCCAACGACAGGAGACAAGACACCATGAAGAAACTGCTGTGCGCGCTCGGCGCGTCCATGACCCTCACCGCGGCCATGGCCTGGCCGGAAAAACCCGTCACCATCATCGTGCCCTTCCCCCCCGGCGGCTCCACCGACCTCATCGCCCGCACCCTGCAACCCAAACTGCAGGAAAAATTCGGCGGCACCTTCGTGGTCGACAACAAGGCCGGCGCCACCGGCACCATCGGCGCCGCCCAGGTCGTGCGCTCCGCACCCGACGGCCACACCCTGCTCGTCGCCTCCCTCGGCCCTTACGTGATCGCGCCCCACCTCACCAAAGTCCCCTACGACGCCACCAAGGAGATGGACTACATCACCGTCGCCGTGCAGGCGCCCAACGTGCTCGTCGTGCCCGCCGCCTCGCCGCACAAGAGCATGGCCGACGTGCTCGCGTTCCAGAAAGCCAACCCCGGCAAGATGACCTTCGCCTCCTCCGGCAACGGCAGCAGCGACCACCTCACCGCCGAGCTCTACTGGCAGCAGACCAACACCACCGGCGTGCACGTGCCCTACAAGGGCGGCGGCCCCGTGATGACCGACCTGCTGGGCAACCAGGTGGACTCGTCCTTCATGAACATCAACACCGCCATGCCGCAGATCAAGGCCGGCAAGCTGCGCGCGCTCTCCATCACCAGCGCCCAGCGCTCGCCCCTGCTGCCCGACGTGCCCACGCTGCAGGAACTCGGCATCAAGGACGCCAACGTGTACTCCTGGCAGGCCGTCTCGGGCCCGAAAGGCATGCCGGCCGACCTGAAGAACAAGCTGCAGGCCGCCATCAAGGACGCGCTCAACGACCCCGCCATCAAGCCCAAACTGCTCGAGCTGGGCTTCGAGATCGTGGCCAACACGCCCGAGCAGTTCACCGCCTTCCAGGCCAGCGAATTCGCGCGCTGGAAAAAACTGATCGAAGCCCGCAACATCAAGGCAGATTGACCCGCTCATGCTGAACCCCGCCACCGTGTCCTCCACCCCCCGCGTCACCGAGCTGCGCGTCGTTCCCGTCGCGGGCCGCGACGGCATGCTGCTCAACCTGAGCGGCGCGCACGCGCCGTTCTTCACGCGCAACATCCTCATCCTCACCGACAGCGCCGGGCGCACCGGCGTGGGCGAGGTGCCCGGTGGCGAGAAGATCCGCCAGACGCTGGAGGACGCGCGCGAGCTGGTGGTGGGCCAGCCCCTGGGGGCGCACCAGAAGGTGCTGCAGCAGCTGCAGACCCGATTCGCCGACCGCGACGCGGGCGGGCGCGGGCTGCAGACCTTCGACCTGCGCACCACCATTCACGCCGTGACGGCGGTGGAGTCGGCCCTGCTGGACCTGCTCGGCCAGCACCTGGAGGTGCCCGTGGCCGCGCTGCTCGGCGAAGGCCAGCAGCGCGACGCGGTGGAGATGCTGGGCTACCTGTTCTTCGTCGGCGACCGGAAAAAAACCAACCTGCCGTACGCCAGCGAGCCCGATGCCGACAACGCCTGGAGCCGCCTGCGGCACGAGACCGCGATGACGCCCGAGGCCGTGGTGCGCCTGGCCGAGGCCGCGCGCGAGCGCTACGGCTTCAACGACTTCAAGCTCAAGGGCGGTGTGCTGCGCGGCGAGCAGGAAGTGGAAGCCGTCACCGCGCTGCACGAGCGCTTTCCGCAGGCGCGCGTCACGCTCGACCCCAACGGCGGCTGGCTGCTCAAGGACGCGATCCGCCTCATGCGCGACATGCGCGGCGTGGTCGCCTACGCCGAAGACCCCTGCGGCGCGGAAGAGGGCTTCTCGGGCCGCGAGGTGATGGCCGAGTTCCGCCGCGCCACCGGCCTGCCCACGGCCACCAACATGATCGCCACCGACTGGCGCCAGCTCAGCCACGCGCTGGCGCTGCAGAGCGTGGACATCCCGCTGGCCGACCCACACTTCTGGACCATGGCCGGCAGCGTGCGCGTGGCGCAGACCTGCCGCGACTGGGGCCTGACCTGGGGCTCGCACTCCAACAACCATTTCGACGTCTCGCTCGCGATGTTCACCCACGTGGGCGCGGCCGCGCCCGGCAAGGTCACCGCGATCGACACGCACTGGATCTGGCAGGATGGCCAGCGCCTGACGAAGGAACCGCTGAAGATCGTGGACGGTCATGTGCAGGTGCCGAAGAAGCCCGGCCTGGGCGTCGAACTCGACATGGCCGAGGTGGAGAAGGCGCACCGGCTCTACATGGAACATGGCCTGGGCGCGCGCGACGACGCGATCGCCATGCAGTTCCTGATCCCGAACTGGACCTTCAACCCCAAGCGCCCGGCGCTGGACCGCTGACACTCCCCCGACCCATCTGCAAAGAAGAAGGAACCTGATGAGACCCAACCGTCTGCGTGAAATCTGGGCCCGTGGCGGCGCCGTGGCCAACGGCTGGCTGGCCATTCCCAACAGCTTTTCCGCCGAGACCATGGCGCACCAGGGCTGGGACTCGCTGACCATCGACCTGCAGCACGGCGTGGTGGACTACCAGGCCATGGTGGGCATGCTGCAGGCCATCTCCACCACCGACACCGTGCCCGTGGTGCGCGTGCCCTGGCTGGAGCCCGGCATCCTCATGAAGACCCTGGATGCGGGCGCCTACGCGGTGATCTGCCCGATGGTGAACAGCCGCGCGGACGCCGAGAAGCTGGTGGCGTACACGCACTACGCGCCGCGCGGCACGCGCAGCTTCGGCCCGGTGCGCGCGCTGCTCTACGGCGGTGCCGACTACCCGAAGCACGCGAACGACACCATCGTCACCTTCGCCATGATCGAGACCGCGCAGGCGCTGGACAACCTGGAAGAGATCCTCTCCACGCCCGGGCTGGACGCGATCTACATCGGCCCATCCGACCTCTCGCTCGCGCTCGGCTGCAACCCGACCTTCGATGACCTCGACCCCAAGGCCGCCGCCGCCGTGGAGCACATCCTGGCGCGCGCCAAGGCGCACGGCCTGGTGGCCGGCATCCACAACGGGTCGCCCGAAGCGGCCGCGCGCCGCATCGCCATGGGCTTCCAGTTCGTCACCATCAGTTCGGACGCTCGCCTCATGGCCGCCGGCTCGCAGCAGGTGCTCTCGACGCTGCGCGCCTCGCAGCCCAAGGCCACGCCCGACGGCTACTGAGCGCCTCCCCCACCCCTCTTTTCAAGGAAGTTTCATGAAGATCGGATTCATCGGCCTGGGCATCATGGGCACGCCCATGGCCCTGCACCTCGTCAACGCCGGCCACTCGCTGTACGTGCACACGCGCAGCCAGGTGCCCGAAGCCATCCAGGCCGCCGGTGGCGTGCGCCGCGAGAACGCCGCCGCCGTGGCGAAAGAGGCCGAGGTGATCTTCACCATGGTGCCCGACACGCCCGATGTGGAAGCCGTGCTGTTCGGCGAGAACGGCGTGGCGCAAGGCCTGAGCAAGGGCAAGGTGGTGGTCGACATGAGCTCGATCTCGCCCATGGCCACCAAGGAATTCGCGAAGAAGATCAACGCGCTGGGCTGCGACTACGTCGACGCGCCGGTGTCCGGCGGCGAGGTCGGCGCCAAGGCCGGCTCGCTCACCATCATGTGCGGTGGCGACGAGGCCGTGTTCGAGCGCGTGCGCCCGCTGCTGGAGCTGATGGGCAAGAACATCACGCTCGTCGGCGGCAACGGCGACGGCCAGACCACCAAGGTGGCCAACCAGATCATCGTGGCGCTCAACATCGCGGCGGTGAGCGAGGCCCTGGTGTTCGCCAGCAAGGCCGGCGCCGACCCGGCCAAGGTGCGCCAGGCGCTGATGGGTGGCTTCGCCGCCAGCCGCATCCTGGAGGTGCACGGCGAGCGCATGATCAAGCGCACCTTCAACCCGGGCTTTCGCATCAAGCTGCACCAGAAGGACCTGAACCTCGCGCTGCAGGGCGCGAAGGAGCTCGGTGTGGGCCTGCCGCAGACCGCCAGCGCCGCCCAGCTCATGGGCGCCTGCGCCGCGAACGGCCTGGCCGACCTGGATCACTCGGCGCTGGTGAAGGCGCTGGAGCTGATGGCCAACCACGAGGTGGCCAAGGGCTGACGCCGTCCCTGGTGGCTACGCCGACGTGAAGGCGTAGCCGTTGCCCTCGGCCTGGATGCGGCCGAACGCCGGGAAGGGGAAGTGGTACCCGCCCACGATGCCCTGGTCCGCCGCCGCGCGCGCCAGCGCGGCCCGGCGCGAGGCGCGCGCGGTGTCCGGGTCCATGTCGAACTGCACCTGCCAGTCCGGGTTGCGGGTGAACAGCGCGGGGTAGTGCGCCGCGTCGGCCAGGTAGGTGAAGCTCGCGCTCGAGCCGCGCAGCGAGAACAGCGTGTGCCCCGGTGAATGGCCGTAGGCGGCGATGCTGTCCACCGCACCGAGCAACCGGTCTCCGGGTGTGAAGCGCTGCAGCTGGTCGGCCGGATAGCCATCCAGCACGCGGCGCGCGTTCACGAAGCCCGGCTTGGCGCCCGGCGGCGCCGTTTCCAGGCGCTTCGGGTCCATCCAGAAGTCGTATTCGGGCGTGGGCACCAGCACCGTGGCGTTCGGGAACACCAGGCCGCCGTCCTTGCGGCGCAGGCCGCTTACGTGGTCGCCGTGCAGGTGGCTCAGCAACACCGTGTCGATGTCCGCCGGGCCCAGGCCGGCGCCGCGCAGGTTCTCCAGCAGGCGCCCGGTGTTGGGCGGCCCGTTGTCGGCGAAACCCGTGTCGATGAGGCAGCGCTTGCCGCCCACGATCAGCAGGAAGGCGTTGTAGGGCACGTCGATGTACTCGGTGGGCAGTTGCTGCGAGGCCAGCACGGCTTTCACCTGTTCCAGCGGCGCGTTGCGCACGAACTCTTCGCCCAGCGGGCGGCGCACCACGCCGTCGTTGAGCGCGAGCACCTCGGCCGAACCGAGCGAGAACCGCCGCCAGCCCTGGGTGGGCAGGGGCGCCGTGCCCAGGTTGCCGCTGCCCTGCGACCAGGCCGAGCCGAAAGCGAGCGCGGTGGCACTCGCCGCACCCCAAAGAAGGAAATCTCGCCGGGTGGAGGTGGTCATGGTCAGTCGGCCTTCACGTTGCCGCGCTGGATCACCTTGGCCCAGCGGGGAATCTCGCGCGCGATCAGCTGCGCGAAAGCCTGCGGCGTGGTGGGCGTGGGCACGGCGCCTTCGATCGCCAGCGCGCGCGCCACCTCGGGCGAGGTCAGGGCCTTGTTGATCTCGCTGTTGTAGAGCGCGATCAGCGGCGCGGGCAGGCCGGCCGGGGCCACGATGCCGTACCACTGGTCGGCGTCGAAGCCGGGGTAGCCGCTCTCGGCGACCGTGGGCACGTCGGGCAGGGCCGGCATGCGCTGCGGGCTGGAGACCGCCAGCGGCCGCAGGCGCCCGCTGCGAATGTGGGCGATCAGGGCCGGCGAGCCGGTGAAGATCGCCTCCACCTGGCCGCCCAGCACATCGCTCACGGCCGGCGCCGCGCCCCGGTAGGGGATGTGCGGCATGAAGATGCCGGCTTCCTGCTTGAGGTACTCGAAAGTGATGTGGGCCGCGCTGCCATTGCCGCCCGACGAGTAGTTGAGCCGGCCCGGCTCGGCCTTGGCCTTGGCGATGAAGGCCTTGAAGTCGGTGGCGGGAAACTTCTCGTTGACCACCAGCACGTTGGGCACGCGGGCCACCAGCGCCAGCGGGGCGAAGCTCTTGACCGGGTCGTAGGGCAGCTTGGGGTAGATCGAGGGGTTGATCGCCAGCGTGCCGATGTGGCCCATCATGATCGTGGCGCCGTCCGGTGCCATGCGGGCCACCTCGCCCGCGCCCACCGAGCCGGCCGCGCCGCCCTTGTTCTCGATCACCACCGTGATGCCCAGTTGCGTGGCCAGCCGCGCGCCGATCGCGCGCCCCAGGATGTCGGTGGAGCCGCCCGGGGGGAAGGGCACCACCAGCTTGATGGTCTTGGGCAAGGAGGCCTGAGCCTGAGCGTGGCCGACGGCCAGGCCGGCGGCGGTGGCCAGCACCAGTTGGCGCCGGGTGATCCGGGGGACTGAAAAGGTCATGAGATTCTGTTTATAGGAGAACGGGTTGAAACGCCACCCAGTGTCGCGGCTGGCCGCCGGCGCCACAACTGCAATATGCTTGGCCCGAATTGCAATCTGCTTATGACAGCATGGACCCACACGACGACCCGCTGACCCGGTTGCGCGCGCTGCGCACCGTGGAAGCCACGCACGAAGGTGGCAGCGCGGCCGTGGCCGCGCAGACCCTGCACTGCTCCACCTCCACCGTCTCGCGCACCATCCAGCAGACCGAGCAGGCCTTGCGGGTGGCCCTGTTCGAGCGCGGCACCCGGGGCATGGTGTGCACGACCGCCGGGCTGGCGGTGGTGCGCGGCTGCGCGGCCATGCGCGCCGAGCTGGTGCTGAGCGCCTCGGAAAGCACCCCGCAGGATCCTCGGCCGGAGCCCCTGCGGCGCCAGGTGGAGAGCCTGTTCCGCGTGCTCACGGTGCCCATGCTGCGCTGCTTCGTGGTCTGCGCCGAACTGGCCAACGAAACGCTGGCCGCGCGCTCGCTCGGCCTGTCGCAGCCGGCGGTCAGCCAGCAGCTGCGGTCCCTGCACCAGGCCTATGGCCGCGCCTTGATGCAGCGCACCCAGCGGGGCCTGCGCCTGACACGCGACGGCGAGCGGGTGTTGGCGCCGCTCAAGCGCGTGCTCAACATCCTGCGCGTGCTCCAGGAACAGATGTCCGCCTACCGGGGCGAGGCCACGGGGCGCCTGCACCTGGGCGTGCTGCCCATGGCCAGCACCTCGCTGGCGCCGCGCGCCCTGGCCGGGCTGCTGCAGCGCATGCCCAAGGTGGTGGTGACCGTGAGCGACGGCACCTACGACGCCATGGCCCGGCAGCTCAAGACCGGTGACCTCGACATGATCCTCGGCCCCCTGCGCGGCGAGCTCGTGGCGCCCGAGCTGGAAGAGCGCGAGCTGTTCCGGGAGTCGCTGATCGCGGTGGTGCGCCAGGGCCATGCGCTGGCCTCGGCGGGGCGGCTGCGCTCCCTGCGCCAGTTGCGCCACCAGGCCTGGATCGCGCCGCTGGAAAACACGCCGGCCCATGCCGCCTTCGAGCGTGCGTTCCGCGCCGCCGGCGCGCCCTTGCCCCAGGCCTCGTTCCACGCCAACAGCCCGCCGCTGGTGCGCGCGCTGCTGATGAAGAGCGACCACATCGCGCTGATGTCGCCATTGCAGGTGCAGGAAGACCTGGCGAGTGGCGCGCTGGTGCGCGTGCCGGTGACGTTGCACGAAGTGGACCGCCGCATCGGCATCACCGTGCGGCGGGCCTTCGCCTGGCCACCGTCCTGCGTCTACCTGTGGAAGCAGCTCAACGCGCTGACGCCGTTCGAGCGAACCCAGGTGGGCGACGCAGGCACTTAGGTCTGCGCTGTTTTTCGCGAGAGCTGGCCCAGCGCGGCGAGCGTTTCGGACAACTTGTCGGACGGCACGAAAAGATGGTCGTGATAAAAGCCGGAGACCACGTTGCAGGGGATCGATGCCGCCGCCAGCACGCTGCAGACTCGCGCGAGAAAGCCCACGGCTGCCAGCGAGGAGTGCACGGACAGGGTGATCAAAACGGACTCGAATTGAAAGGCGATGCCCAGCGCCTGGGCCTGCTCCTTGGGCACGATGGCCGTCAGGCCTTCCGCTTCCTGCATGGTGCAAACCGGTTCGAGTCGGTCGAGTAGCGAGGCATCGCGGAGGGTGCAATAGACGAAGGTGCCGGGCTGAACCTGTGGCGCCATCTGTTGCAGCAGTTTGTCGAGATCGCTTTCGCCTGCCATGGGGAGTTCAAAGTGTTGTGTGATGGAAAACTTCACCGGTGCGAGACCGTTGACTGTACAGGCGAGGAGAGAGGTTGATGCTGAACAGAGAGCAATTGGAGACGTTTGCGTCGGTCGTCGAGCATGGGAGCTTTGATCGTGCTGCCGCGGTGCTCAACGTGACCAAGGGTGCAGTGTCACAGCGCATCAAGGCGCTGGAGGACTCGCTTTCTAACGTGCTCCTGGTGCGCGCCAAGCCCGTGGTTCCCACGTCGTCCGGTGAAACACTGATGCGCCACGTCAAGATGCTTCGACTGATTGAGGAAGCCGTGTTGACCGATCTGGTGCCCACGAGCTGCGAGAAGAAGGCGGTCCCGGTTGCGATCGCCGTCAATGCCGATTCTTTGGCGACGTGGTTCTCTCAAGCGCTTTGGCGGATTCTTGAGACGAAACGCATCGCGCTGGAGTTGGTGATCGATGACCAGGATCACACCATGGAACGGCTCATCAAGGGGGAGGTGATCGGGTGCATCTCCACCAAGTCGGATGCCATGCCCGGGTTCGTTGCCGAGCCGCTGGGACACATGGAGTACCGGTGTTACGCCACGCCGCAGTTCTCGGCCCGACACTTTCCGAATGGGCTTGGCCTTCAGGCCGTGCTGGATGCACCCGCCGTCCTCTTCAACAGGAAGGACTCGCTGCACGACGACTTTCTGGAGAAGGTGTTCGGCTTTCAGGTCGCACGGTATGTGAAGCACTATCTTCCGGCTCCGAACACTTTGCGCGAAGCGATCCTGAGGGGGGCGGGCTATGGCCTCCTGCCGGCAGAGCAGGCGAAGGGTGATGTCGAGACGTCCACGTTGATCGAGCTGACCCCGGGTCAAGTCATGAAGGTCGTTCTCTATTGGCATCGATGGGAAGTCGAGCCGCCTGTCTTTCAGGAGATGACGCGCGTTGTTGTCAACGCCGCGCGCGCCACGCTGGCGCAGGAACCGTCGAAATAGAGGCACTCAGGATGGCAGTTTTCTGAGCTTCCCCGCGATGGCGACAATGCAAAAAACGGAGGCGGATGCAACCAATCCAGCCAGCAGCGAAGCGAGATCCCCGTCCGTGAAATGAGCCCCCGCCCACGCCAACAGGTAGACACCAGCAGAAGCCACGAAGCCAGTCCCCATGATGAGGGAGGCTTGTGATGCGGTCAGCTTCCAGTTCGCAAGCAGAGCGACGAAGACGATCGCGATGCTGCCGATGTAAATCACGTTCACTGAAACCATCGTGGCGACGATCCCTTGCCCGCGTGTGGCCAGCGCTGTTGCCATTCCCAGTGCGACAAGACTCGCCCGGATGCCGCTGACGAACGCGATGCCTTGAGTTGCCGAGTCCAACGCTTCGGTCATGGCTCGCGTGATGGCGGCCCCCGATCCCAGTGCGGCGGCAGACAAACCCAACAACAGCGTGCTGCCGATGGCCGCACCGAGATGGCCGACCTCTTGAGCCAAGATGAACGGGATGATCTGTTTCGCATCGGAGAGGTTCGTGAGATGGCCGCCTTCCTTGAACCCGAGCACGACCGACGCGGGAAGAAAGCTCACGGCGATCAGACACCCCGCAGCAATGAGGCAACCCCACACGGCGCCAGAGGCTCGCCTGGCCGCCAGAAGGAACTGGTGGTAGTCGGCGCCCGTGCACACCAGCGCGGCAACCGCGACCGAGATGGACACCATGGCGCCAACGCCCAGCAAGGGCGCGTCAGCGATGAACCTCTGTGGGCTTTTCAGGTAGATGGCGCCACCGTTGCCATTGATCAATGCGAGGACGAGAACCACGCCACTTGCCAACAAGAAGACAGAGAGCACGGCAGAGGCGGTCCTCAAATCCAGCCGGGATGCAACCAGGATGCATAGCAACACAAGCGCGTAGGCTGCGATCGCGCTCAATCCCAGCAGGTTGAGGATGGCAACGCCACCATGGATTTGTGCCGCCAGCACCCCGGCCATCCAGATCACCGACAAGAGGGCCACAGCCTGTCTGGAGCGTTCCCCAAAGGCTGCCCCGAAGAAGTCCCAGATGGACATGCCGGATCGCCACAACCGGGCCGCAAAAAAAGTGAGCAAGAGCATGCCGAAGGCGGTGGCCAGGCCGTAGATGCTGCCGCCCATGCCATAGGTCATCGCCATTTCGCCTGAGCCCAACAGGAATCCGATGCCGTAGCTCGCCGACACGAGCAATGCAGCGACTTGAAAAGCGCTCAATGTCCGGCGCACGCTGGATGCCCCTCCTCATGCGCACGAGGGCCGGTACAGAGCTGTGCTCCGTTGCAGTTCTTCCAGAATGGCGCTTCTCTGAATCATGGGCTTCTCCGAGAGATCCCTTGGCCCTGGATGGGCCTTTCGGGGTGCGCGCATTCTCTCGGTGCCGGTGGTCTACGAGGCCTTTTTTCTCATCGGTTTAGAAAATTTGAGAAAGAGGCAAAAGAATTGAACACGCCTGCCTTCTCACGTTCAACCAAGGGAAGTGAGTCTCTTCCTAGGCCATCAACCCAGCCGCGCGCAGGAACGCATCGTTCTCTTCCACCGTGCCCACGGTCACGCGGAAGCAGCCCTGCAGGCCGTGCAGGCGGTCCTGCCGGCGCACCAGCACGCCGCCGGCGAGCAGTTGCGCATGCGCTTGGGCCGCGTCGTGTGTGCGCACGAGCAGGAAGTTGGCGTGCGAGGGCAGGGGCCGCCAGCTCGGGTGGCCTTGCAAGGCGGTGAACAGGCGCTCGCGTTCGCGCAGGGTTTGCGCCACGCGCTCTTTCACGTAGCCGGGGTGCTCCAGCGCCACTTGCGCGCACACCGTCTGCAGCACCGACACGCCAAACGGCGGCACCAGCTTGCGCAACTGGCGCGCCACGCCGTCGGAGGCCAGCGCGTAGCCCATGCGCAGGCCGGCCAGGCCCCAGGCCTTGGAGAGCGTGCGCAGCAGCACCACGTGCGGGTGTCGGCGCGCGAGTTCGCGCGCATCGTGTTCGGTGAAGTGGTGGTAGGCCTCGTCGATGACGAGCAGCCAGCCGTGGCCGCTGGCCTGCGCGAGCCGCTCCAGTTCGTCGAGTTCGCACAGCGAGCCGGTGGGCGCGTGCGGGCGGGGCAGGTAGATCACGCCCTGCGGCGCGGGGCCCGGTGAGGTGCCCAGGGCGGCGATCACGGCATCGATGTTGATCGAGGTGTCGTCGCGCAGCGGCACTTCGGTGAGGGTGGCGCCGAGCAGTTCCGCGTCCAGGCCGTAGAGCGCGAAGTTGGGTTTGACGGTGACGACGCGCCCGCCGCCCAGCGCGCTGAGCTGGATCAGCAGGGCGATCAGCACGTTGCTGCCGGTGGTGACCACGGTGCCTTCGGGCGACCAGCCTTCGTGCCGCGCCATCGCTTCGCACAGGGCTTCGGCGTTGAGGTCGGTGTAGCGGTGCCAGGGCAGCTGGCGCAGGCGCTCGAGCGCGAGGCCTTTCAGTTCGTCGGGGAAGTCGGCGAAGGATTCGTTCTGGTCGAGCTTGATGGGCGCCGTGATCGGGGAGAAGGGGTAGTCGGGGCTGGCGAGGACGGCGGGGCGGACAGGAGGCAGCGGGTTCATTCGGCGGTGGCGGGTTCGGTCAGGGTGAGCAGGATGTCGGCGTACCAGGCGCAGTTCAGGCCCAGCGACTCGTCGAGCACGAGGTCGCGGTTGCCCATGTCCATGCGCGAGGAGTGCACGCCCAGCAGCTTCCAGGGCAGGGCGGCGGTGGCGGGTGTGGGTTGGGTGTCGCGCATGACCACGGCCGCGCCGCTGGTGCCCCGGTGGGTGCGCGCGTCGGTCAGGAAGAAGCCCTGGGCCTGGAAGCGGATGCCGAAGGGCGAGGCGATGGCCGCGTGGCGCAGCACCGGCAGGTGGTGCACCACGTCGTGGAAGCCGAGCGGAAAACCCACCACCATCAGCGAGGTGTCGGCGGGCACGGCGTCGAAGGCGGTCTGCAGGTGGGCCGGTGTGAAGGCGCGCACCACGGCCTCGGCGGGGAAGGCGCCACGGTCGAGTTCGATCACCGCCACGTCGATCTCACCACCGCTGTCCTCGCCCTGGTGCCAGACGGCGAGGCCGTCCACGTACAAGGGCACCGAAAAGCCGGTGGAGACCGTGAGGTTGACCGCGTCCATGTGCAGGCCGATCTCGATGCGGTCGGGCCGGTGGTCGGTGGCCTCGTCGATCAGCACGTGGCGGCTGGTGACGAGGTACAGGCGCGCGTCGCGCTCGAAGAAGAAGCCGCTGGCGTTGGTCAGCGGCTGGGTGCCCACGAAGGTGGAGACCTGGGGCGCGGCCAGGAACAGCGGGTCCACCAGCACGGGGGCGGTGGCGGGGGCCGGGGCCTTGGCGACGGCCTTGGGCGCGTGGCGGGTGTGTTTGCTCATCGGTCCAGTGTGGCAGGTTTCGTGGGCGTTTCCGTGCCGGGCATCCGGCGGAACTGGCGCGAGACGAAGGCCCAGGCCATGCGCGAGGCATCGGGCCCCCGGGCGTCGCTGTAGGGCTGGCTGGCCGTGCCGCCGCTCCACGCATGGCCCAGCCGGGGCACCTCCACCAGGCTGACCAGGGCGCGGCCGCGCTGCTTGAAATCGGTCACCGTCATGGGGTGGCGCTGGCCGCGCCGCAGTTCGCGGGGCGCGCCGGCGGTGGCGCCGAGTTGCCCGGCCCACAGCCGCGCCACGGCCGCGCCGTTGCTGGGCGAGACCACGGCGTCGCTGCCGCCCTGGATGACCAGCAGCGGTGGCCAGCGCTCGGCCGCGGGGGCGGCGGGCGCTTCGCCTGGCGGCGCTGGCAGGCGGCGCCCGCGCATGGCGGCGAGCGCGGTGGCGGTGGATTCGGCCACCCCGGGCGCCACGCCCGAGTGCATCACCACGGCCTGGAAGCGCGCGGGCTCGCGCGTGGCCAGCAGCGCCGCCATGCCAGCGCCGGCCGAGAGGCCGGCCAGCGCGATGCGCGCGGGGTCCACCGGGTAGAGCAGGGTGGCCTGGTCGATCATCGCGAGGATGAGCGAGGCCTCGGCCTGGGCGCGGCCGCTGCGCGTGTCGTACCAGTTCCAGCAGCGCTGGGGGTGGGCCAGGCGGTCCTGCTCGGGGTAGAGCACCAGAAAACCTTCGCGGCGCGCCAGGGCGTTCATGCGCGTGCTGGCCGCGAAGCCCGCACTGTCCTGGCCGCAGCCGTGCAGCATCACCAGCAGCGGCACCTTCCCTTGGGCAGGCAGGTCGGGCGGGCGGTAGAGCCGGTAGCGCCGCGCGCCGCCGGGGCCCAGGGCCAGGCCGGGCAGCCAGTCGCCCGGGCCGGTGGCCACGCCGCGCGTCGCCTTGGCCCGCGCCACCCGGGGGGCGCGCGGCAGTTGTCGGGCCGCGCGCGCCATCGCGCGCAGGTTGCGGTTGAAGGCCTTGACCCAGGTGGACGTGGCGCGCCGGCGTGCCACGGCGTCAGCCCCTGCGGTGCGGCAGTGGCGCCGGGCTCAGGCGCATCTGGGCGCCCAGGCAACGGACAGGTTCACCGGGCGCAGCACGTCGATGCGCGCGGGCCCCAGGAGGTCGTGCAGGGACAGGCCGTGGAGGTCGATCATGCGCAGTGGGGGTGGCAAAGCGGGCAAAAGTTCAGTTTTGCGGCCTGTCGTGGCCAAGGGATGGTCCGAAACCGCCCTTGATGGTGACAGAATGTTTTGATGGCAGATGGGATGCGGGGCAATTCGGGACTCGAAGGGAGGCTCGCTGGACAGGGTGCTGTCCTCGGGTGGTGGCTGCGCGCCCGCGCGGCCTTGGGCTGGCTGGCCTGTGTGGGCGCGCTGGCGGGTCTGATGGCCTGCAGCGAGCCGCCCCAGCCACCGCTGGTGGTCGGTCTCAACACCTGGGTCGGCTACGACCCGCTGGTGCTCGCGCGCGACCGGGGCCTGGCCGATGCGAAGCAGGTGAAGGTGGTGGAGCTCATCTCCAGCGCGGAGGCCCTGCGCCATCTGCGCAACGGTTTGCTGGACGCGGCGGGCCTCACCATGGACGAGGCCCTGCGCCTGGTCGACGGCGGCTTCGACGTGCGCATCGTCGCGCTGCTCGACACCTCGGCCGGTGCCGACGTGGTGGTGGCCGCGCCGCGCATCACGAGTCTGCAGAAACTGCGCGGTGAACACATCGCGGTGGAAGACGCCACCGTGGGCACGCTGATGCTCGAACGCCTGCTGCGCAAGGCGAACCTGCGGCGCGAGGACGTGACCGTGTTGCGCATGGACGCCACGCAGCACAAGACGGCGCTGCTGAGCGACCGCGTGGCCGCGGCGGTGAGCTACGCGCCGATCGACGGGCCGATCCAGGCCCTGGGCTACCGCGCCATCTTCGACAGCCGCCAGATGCCGGGCGAGATCGTCGACGTGCTGGTGGTGCGGGGCGAGGTGTTGCGCCAGCGCCCCGAGGCGGTGGACGCGCTGATGGCGGCCTGGGCCGCCGGCCTCAACGTGATGCGGCTGGACCCGGGTGGCGCGGCCACCTCGCTGGCGCCCGGCGCCGACCTGACACCCGCGCAATACCAGGCGGTGCAGCGGGGGCTGCGCTTCTATTCACCCGAGGAGTCGCTGGCCATGCTCACCGGCAACCCACCCCCGCTGGCGCAGCAGGGCGAGGGCGTGGCCCGCCTGCTGGTGGAACTCGGGGTGCTGCGCTCGGCCCCCAACTGGGCCGCGCTGATCGACACCACACCGGCGCTGCGCGCACCGACCGCGGGGCCCTTGCCATGAAGCCGGTGACCCGCCTGCTCTCCCTTCCCGCGCGCTGGCTCGCGCCTTTTCTGCTGGCCGCCTTCGCCCTCACGACCACGGGCGTCAACCTGGCGATGCAGTGGCGCGAGGTCGATCAGCAGGTGACCGACAGTGAGACCCGGCGCCTGCGCGAACGCCTGGGTGTGGAGCAGAGCCGGCTGAGCGCCGAGACCGGCAACGCCAACACGCTGCTGGTGCGCCGGCTCGTGGGCGGGCTGGGCCTGTACAGCGGCATGCAGCACGCCTACCTGATCGATGCGCGCGGCGTGGTGCTGGCGTCGCTGATGCGCACCGACATCGGCCTGCCGTTCGCCGATCTGCAGGGTCTCTACCCCGAGCTCGAGGGCGTGAAACCCCTGTTGGCCGAGCCCATGGCCGGCGCCACCCTGCAGGTGGGGCGCGCGGCCGGTTCATCCCTCCTGTTTGGCCGGGCGGCGCTGGAGCCGGGGCACGAGTTGCTCACCGTCGTCGACCTGAGCCAGCCCATGGCCGTGCGCTTCGTGGGCATGCGCTCGCAGGTGCTGCGCGAGAGCCTGGTCCTGCTCGTGCTGGTGGCCCTGCTCGCGCTGCTCCTGCACTGGGTCTGGTTCCGGCGCGCCGAGCAGCTGGCCCGTGCCCTGACCTCCATGGGCGAAGGCCAGTTGCAGGCGCGCACCGGGCTGCAGGGGCGCGACGAACTCGCGCTGATCGGCGCCGCCGCCGACCGCATGGCCGAGCGCCTGCAGGCCAGCCACGCGCAGCTGCAGCGCATGAACGACGTGGTGGACCGCTCGCCGCTGGTGGTGATCGAGTGGGACAACGTGATCGGCTGCCCGATCCGCTACGTGAGTCCCTCGATCGCCCAGTGGGGCTACGCGCCCGAGCCGCTGCTGCAGGGCCGCATGACCTACGACGACCTGATCCACCCCGACGACGTGGGCCAGGTCAACGCCGAGATCGACGGCTACCTGAAGCACGGGCCGGACACCTACCGCCAGGAATACCGCCTGCGCTGCGCCGATGGCCGCTGGATCTGGATCGACGACCGCAGCGCGCTCACCCGCAATGCCGAAGGCCAGGTCACGGCCATCAGTGGCGTGCTGCTGGACATCACGGTGCAGAAGGAAGCGCAGATCGCGCAGCGCGAGCAGGCCGAGTTCCAGCGCCTGTTCTACGAGCTGCCCCTGATCGGCATGGCGATTTCCTCGCCCCACAGCACCAGCTGGCTGCAGGTCAACGACCGGCTGTGCCAGATCCTGGGCTATCCGCGCGAGGAGCTGCTGCAGCGGACCTGGTCCGAGATGACCCCGGCGCCCGATCTGGAGCGCAACCTCGCGCTGCTCGACCGCATGAAGGCCGGCCTGACCGACAGCTACCAGATGCACAAGCGCTTCGTGCGCCGGGACGGCAGCTTCGTGCACACCGAGATCCACGTGCGCGCGGTGCGCGAGCCCGACGGCGCGCTCAAGCACCTGTTCTCCATCGTGCAGGACATCACCGAGCGGCTGCAGACCAGCCAGGCCCTGAGCGACCAGAAAGGCCTGCTGGAGCAGGCCGAGGCCATGGCCGGCCTGGGCAGCTGGCTGTACGACTCGCATACCAAACACATCTGGTGGTCGCGCCAGATGTACCGCAACATCGGCCGCGACATCGCGCAGGGCCCGCCGCCCACCCTCAAGGACTACCTCGACTGCCTGCACCCGGACGACCGCGAGCGCGTGGCGCGTTTCATGCGCGCCCTGCCGAGCAACCGGGGCCGCCTGCACGCCGAGTTCCGCCGCCACCCCTCGCTCGGGCCCGAGCGCTGGTTCCGGGGCGGCGTCGAATGCCGCGCGCTGGCGGAAAACGCCGGCCACCACTACAGCGGCACCCTGCTCGACATCACGCAGATCAAGCAGGCGCAGATGAACCTGGAGCGCATCAACGCCCGGCTGGAGCAGCGCGTGGCCGAGCGCACCGAGCAGCTCAGCGCCGCCAACCGCGAACTCGAAGCCTTCTCGTACACCGTCTCGCACGACCTGAAGGCGCCGCTGCGTGGCATCGACGGCTACAGCCAGCTGCTGCAGGAAGAGCACAGCGAGCGGCTGGACGACGAAGGCCGGCAGTTCATTGGCCGCATCCGGCGCGGCGTGCAGCAGATGGGCGCCCTGATCTCGGACCTGCTGGACTACTCTCGCATGGAGCGCCGCACCATGGAACACCAGGCGGTGGAATTGCGCCCGCTGCTGGACCTCGTGCTCGAAGGCCACGCGGCCGACATCGCGGCCGCCCGCACCGAGCTGCGCCTGCAGCTCGAGCCCATGACCCTGCAGCTGGACCGCGAGGGGCTCGCGGTGGTGCTGCGCAACCTGGTCGGCAACGCCATCAAGTTCAGCCAGGGGCGCCAGCCGCCCCGGGTGGAGATCGGCTCGCGCAGCGAAGCGGGGCGGCGCATCCTCTGGGTGCGCGACAACGGCGTGGGCTTCGACATGAAGTACCACGACCGCATCTTCGGCATCTTCCAGCGCCTGCAGCGCGCCGAGGACTACGCCGGCACCGGCGTGGGCCTGGCGCTGGTGGCCAAGGCGGTGCAGCGCATGGGCGGCCGCGTGTGGGCCGAGAGCGCACCGGACCAGGGCGCCACGTTCTATCTGGAGTTCCCGTCATGAGCGCCGCCAAACCGCTGCCGTCCATCCTGCTGGTGGAGGACAACCCGATGGACATGGACCTTACCCTGCGGGCTTTCAACAAGAAGAAGTTCTCCAACACCATCCATGTCGCGCGCGACGGCGAGGAGGCGCTGGCCTGGTTGCCCCGCTGGGAAGCCGGCGAGGCCCTGCCCGCCGTGATCCTGCTCGACCTCAACCTGCCGCGCGTCAACGGCCTGGAGGTGTTGCAGCAGCTCAAGACCCATCCGCGCTTTCGCAGCATCCCCGTGGTGATATTGACATCGTCGCGGGAGGACAGCGACCTCAAGTCCGCCTACGATCTGGGGGTGAGCTCGTACATCGAGAAACCGGTGAGCTTCAGCAAGTTCATCGAGGTGGCCGAGCGCATCGAGCTGTACTGGTGCGTGCTCAACGAGCGGCCCTACTGACCACAAGACAAGGAATGGAAAGACCATGCTGAAAATCCTCATCCCCGTCGATGGTTCCTCGCACGCCCTGCTGGCCGTGCACCACGCGCTGCGGCTCGTGGGCGCCGGTCTGAAGGCGCGCTTCGTGGTGGCCAACGTGCAGGAGTCGGCCAACCTCTACGAGCTCGTGGTGGCGCACGACCCGGCGGTCCTGCAGCAGGTGAGCGAGGCCGCCGGGCGCGACCTCGTGCGCCCGGCCGTCGCCTTGCTCAGCGCCGCGGGCCTGCAGGTCGAGTCGGCCGTGGCCAGCGGCGACCCGGCCCACCGGCTGGCCGAGATCCTGGAAGGCCATGCCTGCGACGCCGTCATCATGAGCACGCGCGGCGGCGGCCTGCGCTCGGCCGTGCTGGGCTCGGTGTCGCAGGACATGGTGCAGCGCTCGCCCGTGCCCGTGACCCTGGTGAAGGTGCCCGAAGACGCGGCACCCGACTGACGCCGGCGGCACCGCCGCACCGAGGAGCCGGCCCAGGCCGGCTCTTCGCTCGTTCACCGATCCCCCTTCGGCTTTACTTCCCGTTCCACACCCCTGCCCGTGACCCTGCTCTTTGCCGCCCCCGATGCCTCCGGCGCGCTTCGCTTCATCGGCGAAGTCGAGCGCGGGGCCGACTGCGGCTGCCGGTGCCCGGTGTGTGGCAGCGCCCTGGTGGCGCGCCAGGGGGCCGCCAACGAATGGCATTTCGCGCACGAGGCCTCGCAGGAGCGGCCCGAATGCGCGGCGGCGGCGGCCAGCATGCTGCGCCGCTTCATGCTCGAACACCTGCAGGCCCGGGGCGAGGCCGGCGCGCTCTCGCTTCCGCCGTACCAGCAGCGGGTGGCGATCGTGCGCGCCCTGATCAACGTGCACGAAGACGTGCAATGGGGCGCCCAGGCGATGGGCGCGCTGCAATGGCTGTCCGAGGCGGCGCTGCACGAACCGGTGGCGCGCGCGCGGCTCGACACCGGCGCGGACCTGCACCTGTTCGTGACGGTCGGCGAGGCCGAACCGCCACCCCCCGACACGGGCTGCGCGCAGCTGGTGTTTCGCTGCCGCCTGCCGCCGGCCTCGGTGCTGCGCGATCGCCACGCGGCCGAGCAACACCTGGCGCAGCACGGGGAACTGGCCTGGGTCCACCACCCGGACACGCTGGGCCTGGTCGCGGCCGCGCAGGCGCGGCTGGAAGCGCGCGGCCGCCAGATCTATGCCAACTGGCTGGCCATGGCCGATGCCGCCGGTGGCCCGGCCACCGTCGTCGACACCCGCCCGCCGCCGCTGTTCTATGGGCCCAGCACACGCACCGAACCCAAGGAGGCGCCGCGGTATGCCTGCGCGCCCGCGCATGCGCCGAACGTGAGCTTCACGCTCTACCGCTTGTCGCCCACCGAAGCCTGGTTGCTCTACCTGCTCGAACGCGTGGGCCCGCTCGACTGGCGCACCGCCACGGAGAAGTTCTACGCGCTGGCGCCGTACCCGGGCCCTTTCGAAGGCTGGGCTCAGGCCTTGCCGCTCAGCGTGGGTGTGGCCGACCTGGATGTGGGCATCGTGCGCTGCACGGGTTTTCTGAACGCGGTCACCTACCTCTCGCGCCGCTCGCAACTCACGCGCAGCGGCCGCGACCCGATGGCTTTCCAGGGCGTGTGAGGCCCATCAGGCCGCGCGGCCGGCCGCCTGCTCCAGCCGGGGCAGCAGTTCGCGCTGCCCCTTGGGCGTGAGGTCCAGCACCCGACCGCCGCCGCGCCGCAGCCAGCCTTGGGTGGTGAGGTGCTGGAGGATGTCGTCGGCCAGCTGGCCGGCCAGGTGGTCGCGCCGTTCCGACCAATCCAGACAGGGGTAGGCAAAGCGCCGGCTGGCGCGGGGTGGCGCGGGCTGCAGGTCCAGGTGGTCGGACAGCCACGTGTGCCCGGCCTCGGTGAGGGCGTAGCCGCCGGCCTGGGCCGCCAGCGCGCCCCGGGTCTGCAGGGCGTCGTGCAGCAGGATGCCCAGGCGCCCCGCCATGTGGCCGTAGCAGCAGCGGGCGTAGCGCAGGCGTTGGCGCTCGGGATGGGCCCAGGCCTGGTCGTGCACGTCGCGTTCGGCCACCAGGGCCAGCGCTTCGAGCGCGTGCGCCACGTCGGCGTCGGCCAGCCGGTAGTAGCGGTGCCGCCCGCGTGGCTCGCAGACCACGAAACGCGCGTCCAGCAGCTGGGCGAGGTGGCCGCTGGCGGTGGCGGGGGTCACCGAGGCCGCCTTGGCCAGCTCGCCCGCGCTGGCGAACTCGCCGCTCATGAGGTAGGACAGCATGCGCGAGCGCGCCGGGTCGGCCACCATGGCGGCCACGCGGGCGAGGCGGGGTTCGTGAGCGGCTTTCATGGGGTCAGCGTAACGCAGTCAGGGCGCCATGTGACACGCCTTGTTTCGGTGGGGGCCAAAGCGTTGCACCGGTCATCGGCGCCCAGGGGGAGCGGCTCCGCGAATGTCCCCGACCCGGCTTCGCCGGGTCTCCTCCTTCACTTCGCTGCGCCGCGCCCCCTGGGCACCGACGACCTCATTGGCACACGGCGAATGGGCGATCCAGCATCCCTTCTGGCGCATGGGCCTTTGGCGTTCTGCGCAGCGGGGTAAAGGAGGAGGCGGCACCAGCCGCCGGGGGACACCCGCGGAGCAGAGCGCCAAAGGCCCATGCGCCCGCGATGCAGTCGAATGAAGCGGCTAGGAAGTCACAGACGACGAGACCGGCGGTTGCCAGCGAAAGAACATCGGATACACCCGCTCCACCACCGGTCCATTGAAATCCCAGCCCACGCACTGGCCCAGGTGCGCGGGTGGGCGGCCATCGCCCTTGGGCGCGAACGCACCCGCGCCCGCGCAGGTCTGGAAGGCCGCCGTGGCGAGGTTGAACAGCAACTCCCGCAAATGCGTGCAGCCCTGCACGTCGCCCAGGTGGCGCTGGATGGTCTGGCGCCAACCGCGCCCCAGCACCTCACCCACCATGCGCTGCAGGTTGGGCATGGCCTCGGGACACGGACCGTGCGGAAAAGCGTCCATCGCGACCTCGACCGCGCGGATCACCATGCCCTCGTCGAAGGTGACGCGCAGGCGCATGTGGTGGATGGGCTCGCCCGCCAGCCAACGGCCTTCGTCGTGGATCTCGATGTCGTGCGGCTTGCTGTCGTGCAGTTCGCCTTCCACCTCCCACAGGCCGTCGTCGCGCCGGAAGCCCTGGTAGGTGACGCGCCGGGTGTGCATGGGCGTGCGGGGAGCGGGGGTGGGCAAGGGCAAGGCAGTTTCTCCGGACAACGTGGGGTCGAACCCCGCATTTTCCCGCCATGCGCCCTTGCGCGCAGACTGGCACACTCAAGACCCGCGATTCGGAGACACCCGCCATGGCCCACGAGCACCATCCCCACGCGCCCCATGACCCCGATCACCCTGCCGACCCGGACTGGAAACACGACGGCGTGCGCGTGATCCCGGGCAACCAGCTCGACGGCAACGTGCCCTCCACCCCGGGCATGGACCGCAAGGCCGCGATCAACTTCGCGCGCGTGGGCGCACAGAAACTCTGGGCCGGCACCGTCACCATCCACCCCGATGCCAAGACCGGCGCCCACCACCACGGCCCGCTGGAGAGCGTGATCTACGTGGTGCGCGGCCGGGCGCGCATGCGCTGGGGCGAACAGCTGGAGTTCACCGCCGAGGCGGGCCCGGGCGACTTCATCTACGTGCCACCCTACGTGCCGCACCAGGAAATCAACGCCAGCCCCACCGAGGCGCTGGAGTGCGTGCTCTGCCGCAGCGATGGGCAGGCGGTGGCGGTCAACCTGGACATCGAACCGGTGGAAAAACCCGAGCAGGTGCTCTGGGTGGACCCGACGCACCCGACCGGCGGCGTCTGAGGCGGCCGCCCATCGGCCCGTCCGTCTGTCGGCCCCGCGCGCCGGGAGGCGAAGAAAGTTCTCAAGTTCGTGTGTTCCCGGCCGAAAACCCGGCAAGAACACCGGGCTTGTCTCGCCCGGTGGCCGCCGTGAGGGGAAGCCCATGCTGAACATTTCGAGCACCACTGCCGTGTCCTGGCCGACGCCGGTGTCCACCGCCGTCGCGCCGGTGTCGCCGGTCGCCGCCGTGCAGCCCGTGCAGGCGGGCGGCAACGACGGCAAGGCCCAGACCGGTTTTGGCCGCGAAGGCCGCACCGCCACGCCGTCGCAGGCCGCTGCCGCCGCCCGCGCGGCCGTGGACGGGCGCGCCGCGGCGACCGACGATGACGCCGCCGCGCTGCCGGCTTCGCGCAGCGCCTCCGGTGTGCCAGCGGCGCCGCAGGACGTGGCCGCCCAGCGGCAGGCCCAGCAGGAAGCCGCCCAGGTGGCCGAACAGCGCCAGGCCAAGGACAAGAAGGCGGTGGAGCACCTGCAGAACGTGCTCTCCCGCATGTGGGAGGCCAGCGCCGCCGTGGTGGACCGCGCGCTGGGCATCGAGCCCGCGAAGGGCAGCGAACTGCCCGGCAACCAGAGCGATACCGCGCCCGACCTGTCGGCGGTGACGGCCTCGATGATCCCGCGCAAGCCCCTGACAGCGGACCGCCCGGACCGGCCGGCGATGGAGCAACTGCCCTGGCCGGTGATGCCCGAAGGCGGCGAGGTCGCCGAGGCGGTGGAACTGGACGTGGTCGGTGATGGCGTGGGCCCCGAGGCCATGGCCGAGCTGGTGGCCTACGACGAACACGGCCACGGCAGCGCCGCGCCGGTGGAAGCCGGCACGCTTCTCAGCGAGCGGGTCTGAACGATCAAATCCGGTGCCGCACGCCCGAGGGCGAGCTGGCCAGCCGGTTCAACACCGCATTGGCGATCTGGTTGAGCGGCAGCACCTCGTGCGCCGCGCCGTGCTGGATGGCCATGCGCGGCATGCCGAACACCACGCAGCTGGCCTCGTCCTGCACGTAGTTGTAGCTGCCGGCGTCCTTCATCTCGCGCATCGCGGCGGCGCCGTCGCCCCCCATGCCGGTGAGCATGATGCCCAGGGCGTTGGGGCCGAGCACGCGCGCGGCCGACTTGAACAGCACCTCCACCGAAGGGCGGTGGCGGTTCACGGGTTCGGTGTCTTCCAGCACGGCCACGTAGTTGGAGCCGCTGCGGTCGATGCGCAGGTGGCGGCCACCCGGGGCGATGTAGGCGTGGCCGGGCAGGATGCGCTCGCCGTCGCGCGCTTCGGCCACGCGGATGCGGCACAGCGTGTTGAGGCGGTTGGCAAAACTGGTGGTGAAACCCGGCGGCATGTGCTGGGTGATCACGATGCCCGGTGCGTCGGCCGGCATGGGCACCAGCACCTCGCGGATGGCCTCGGTGCCGCCGGTGGACGAACCGATGCAGATGATCTTTTCGGTGGACAGGCGCGGCAGCGGCGCGCGCGGCGGCTCGGCGGCGTGGCCGGCAGCGGTGGGCGTGGCCTGGGCGGTTCCCGGGGCGGCGGCCAGGCGCTTCACATGGGCCTTGGCGGCCACGCGGATCTTGTCGACGATGTCGCCGGCCAGTTCGTTCAGGCCGCTGCTCACGCCGATGCGCGGCTTGGCCACGAAATCGACCGCGCCCATCTCCAGCGCGCGCAGCGTGATCTCGGCTCCCTGCTCGGTCAGGGTGGAGACCATCACCACCGGCATCGGGCGCAGGCGCATCAGCCGCGAGAGGAACTCCAGGCCGTCCATGCGCGGCATTTCCACGTCGAGCGTGATCACGTCGGGGTTGAGTTCGCGGATCATCTCGCGCGCCACCAGCGGGTCGCTGGCCGCGCCGATGCAGGCCATGTCGGGCTGGCGGTTGATGATTTCGGTGAGCAGGCTGCGCACCAGGGCCGAGTCGTCGACCACGATGACCTTGATTTTTGCCATGTTGTTTTCTCCCTTAGAACAGATCCACCGAGCCGCCGGCCGTGGCCTTGGCCACGACGGCCGCGCTGCCCTTGCGTTCCTGGGTCTCGATGGTTTCGGGGTGCGAGTGCGCCAGGCGCTTGACCATGGCCTTGCCCGTAGCCGGGAAGTAACACACCTTGCGCGGGTAGATGTCGAGCACGTCCTTGGAGACCACGGCGATGCGCTCGGTCTGCAGGTAGTCGAGCACGAAGGCGGTGTTGCGCTCACCCACGTTCATGGTGGTGAAGGTGTGCATCACCTGCCCGCCGCCGAATACCTTGGCCTGCATGCTCTCGCGCCGGGCGCCGAGCTTGATCATCTCGTTGATCAGCAGTTCCATCGCGTAGGAGCCGTAGCGCCCGCTCGAATCGTTGCCGCCGTCGGGCAGCATGAAGTGGTTCATGCCGCCCACGCGCACGCGCGGGTCCCAGATGCAGGCGGCGATGCAGGAGCCCAGCACCGTCATCACCACCAGGTCGTCGGCGGTCACGTAGTACTCGCCCGGCAGGACCTTCACCGCGTCGTGCTTGAAGTGGTGGTCCTGGTAGAAGAAGCTGGCCTCGCCCGGCTTGGTGGGGCGCCCTCTGAGGGCGTCCAGCCGGGATGTCGTGCCCGCGGACGGGCGCGTGGCCACGGCGTCAAATGCGCTCATACACGGTCTTTCCGCGCAGGGCGAAGAGGTTGCGGGCGTCGCTGAAGTTCTCCGCGTGGCCCACGAACAGCATGCCGCCGGGCTTCATCACGCGGTGGATGCGCTCGAGCACGGCGCGCTGCGTGGCGGCGTCGAAGTAGATCATCACGTTGCGGCAGAACACCACGTCGAAGGGTTCGCGGAACGGCAGGTTCTCGATCAGGTTGACGCTCAGGAATTCCATGTGCTTCTGCAGCTCGGGCTTCACGCGCATCAGGCCGGCGTTGCCCGCCTTGCCGCGCATGAAGAAGCGCTGCAGGCGCTCGGGGCTCAGGCCCTTGACGCCGTCGGCCTTGTAGATGCCGCGCTGCGCGGTGGCCAGCACCTTGGTGTCGATGTCGCTGTTGACGATCTGGAATGAGCCTGAAGCCCCCAGCGCCTCGGTGGCCGTCATGGCGATGGAGTAGGGCTCCTCGCCGGTGGAGGCGGCCGAGCACCAGATGCGCCAGGCCTGCGTGCGTTTGGCGGCCAGCAGGTCGTTCAGGATGCCGAAGTGGTGCGATTCGCGAAAGAACGCGGTGAGGTTGGTGGTCAGCGCGTTGATGAACTCCTGCCACTCGGCGCCGTCGTGCTGCTCCAGCCAGTCAAGGTAGGTCTTGAAACTGTCGTGACCGGTCTCGCGCAGGCGGCGCGAGACGCGGCTGTAGACCATGGCGTGTTTGCCGTCGTGCAGGCTGATGCCGGCCTTCTTGTAGATCAGGGCCTTGATGCGCGTGAAGTCGTCGTTGGACCAGACGAATTCTCGGCCTTCGGTCAGGGGGCCGTCTTCGGGTGCGGGCGCGCTCGCCCGGCCCGTGGGCAAGGGGGAGCGCTTCGGGGGCGTGGTCTGCAGCAGCATGGGGTCCTGACTGAGGAAAAGCGGGGGGCGCCAGGCAGCGGGGCGAAAGGACTCAGGTCAGTGGCGTGAGCGGCGCACCAGGCCGGAGGTGTCCAGGATCAGCGCGACCTTGCCGTCGCCCAGGATGGTGGCGCCCGAGACGTTGGGCACCTTGCGGTAGTTGGACTCCAGGTTCTTGATCACCACCTGTTGCTGGCCCAGCAGTTCGTCGACCATCAGCGCCACGCGCGAGCCTTCGGCCTCCACCACCACCATGATGGGGCTGGTGCCGTTGAACTCGAAACGCGGCACCTGGAACACGCGCTCGAGTTCGACCACGGGCATGTATTCGTCGCGCACCTTCACCACCTGGGCGCCCTGCGCCATGGTGTTGATGTCGCTCGGCTTGATCTGGAAAGACTCGATCACGTTGGACAGCGGCAGGATGTACACCTCGTCGCTCACGCGCACCGACATGCCGTCCATGATGGCCAGCGTGAGCGGCAGGCGCACCGAGACGCGCATGCCGAAGCCTTCGGCCGAATCGATCTCCACCGTGCCGTTGAGCGCGGCGATGTTCTTCTTGACCACGTCCATCCCCACACCTCGGCCGGACACGTCGGTTACTTCCTCGGCGGTGGAGAAACCGGGCGCGAAGATCAGGTTCCAGACCTCGGTGTCGGTCAGCGTGTCGGGTGCGTCGATGCCCTTCTCGCGCGCCTTGCGCAGCAGCTTCTCGCGCGAGAGGCCCTTGCCGTCGTCGCGCACCTCGATCAGGATCGAGCCGCCTTCGTGCGTGGCCGACAGCGTGATCGTGCCGTTTTCGCTCTTGCCCTTGGCGCGGCGCTCCTCCGGCATCTCGATGCCGTGGTCGCAGCTGTTGCGGATCAGGTGGGTCAGCGGGTCGGTGATCTTCTCCACCAGGCCCTTGTCGAGTTCGGTCGATTCGCCCTGCGTGACCAGCTCGACCTTCTTGCCCAGCTTGGTGGCGAGGTCGCGCAGCATGCGCGGGAAGCGGTTGAACACCACGGACATGGGGATCATGCGGATCGACATCACCGCTTCCTGCAGGTCGCGGGTGTTGCGGTCCAGGTCGGCCAGGCCGGCCAGCAGGGGCTGGTTGTCCTTGTCGTCGAGTTCGCGGCTCTTCTGCGCGAGCATGGCCTGGGTGATGACGAGTTCGCCCACCAGGTTGATGAGCTGGTCCACCTTGCTCACCGAGACGCGCAGCGTGCTCGATTCGAGGCCGGCACCGGCGGCGGCGCGGGCCTCCACCTTGGGGGTGGCCTTCGGGGTGGCACCCTCGGCGGTGGCGGCGGCGCGCACCGGCACGCCGGGAGCGCCTTCGAAGAAGCCGTAGTCGCGGCCTTCGGTGGTCGGGTTCGGGTGGCCGGTGCCCATGGGCTCGCCGTCTTCGCCGATGGTGATGTTCGGTGCGGCCGGTTGGGCCTGTTGCTCGACGATGCGGATGTCGTCCTTGCCCACGTGGAAGGTGAACAGGTCCATCAGGTCGCTGTCGCTGGCCGAGGTGCGGGCGCGCCAGACGCGGCGCGTGCTCAGGTCGCAGGGCAGGGCCTCGACCGTGCCCAGGCCCGGAATGTCGCGGAACAGCTCGGCGATGCCGTCGGCCGAGGCCGGGTTCTCCAGCGGGCCGATGTGGATTTCCAGCTCGCGCTCGACCTTGGCGGCCTTGCGTGCGGGGGCCGGCGCCGGGGCGGCCACGGGAGCGGGCGCCGCGACCACCACGGGGGCCGGCGCGGGGGCTTCTTCTTCGACTTCGGCGTCCTCGCCGTGGGCCAGCACGCTGATGCGCGCGACCAGGTCGGCCGTGGCGGGGGGCTCGACGCCCCGGCCCTGGTGGGCGCCCAGCAGGCCGCGCAGCGCGTCGGAGGATTCCAGCAGCACGTCCACCATGGCGGCCGTGGGCGTCAGTTCATGGCGGCGCAGCTTGTCCAGCAGCGACTCCATCTGGTGCGTGAGTTCGGCCACGTCGGCAAAGCCGAAGGTGGCGGCACCGCCCTTGATCGAGTGCGCGCAGCGGAAGATGGCGTTGAGCTCCTCGTCGTCGGCCTTCTCCAGGTCGAGCGCGAGCAGCATCTGCTCCATCTGGTCGAGGTTCTCGCCGGCTTCTTCGAAAAAGATCGAATAGAACTGGCTCAGATCGATGTCGTTACCGAGGTTCTGGCCTTCGTTCATCATTTCACCCATCGGGGTTCTCCTTGGCCGCTTCTTGGGCAGCGCGTTTCAATCAGCGGATGACTTTCTGGATCACTTCGATCAGGCGGCCCGGATCGAAAGGCTTGACCAACCACCCGGTGGCACCGGCCGCGCGGCCGAGCTGCTTCATCTGGTCGCTGGACTCGGTGGTCAGGATCAGGATGGGCACGGACTTGAACTTGGGGTGCTCACGCAGCTTGCGCGTGAGGCCCAGCCCGTCCATGTTGGGCATGTTCTGGTCGGTCAGCACCAGGTCGATGCTGTGCGTCTGGGCTTTTTCCCAGGCGTCCTGACCGTCCACGGCCTCGACCACGTGGTAGCCCGCCCCGGTGAGGGTGAAGGACACCATTTTTCGCATGGACGCCGAGTCGTCTACGGCAAGAATCGATCGCATGGCTTACTCCGTTTGGAATCAAATATCGGCAATTGGGGCAAAGGCTTGAATCGGCCTGTGCTCAGAACAAGTCGATGGACCCGGCGTCCATCTCGCTTTGGGTCACCGGGCTGGGGCGCTCGGGCATGGGGTCGATGTCCATCGGCACCTCGCCTTCCTCGGGCTCCATGGTCTGGTCGGCCAGGCGCCAGGCGCAGCTCTGCAGCACCTTGCCGGTGTGCACGATCAGCTGGGTGGCCATGTCGTGGAACTGCAATTCGGTCACGGCCTGGTGCAGGCTCTGGCGGATCGGGCCGAACTCCTCGCCCCGTTCGGCGCTGAGGTGGCCCAGGGCCTGGTTGGCCGAACCGAAACGCTCCAGCAGGTTGCTGGTGGCGTGGTCGAGCAGGCCTTCGAGCCGCTGCAGGTCCGTCATGGCCATGAGCAGCGAATCCTGGAGGTCGGCCACCAGATTCACGGGCAGGGAGACAGACGGCGGGGTCTGCTGCATCGTCGGTAGTTCCATGGTGGGTGGTGAGGCGCTCGGCTACTGGGGTGGGTATTACAATTTTCGACAGCTGTCCGACCCTGTATCGACAGATAACGGGCCGAATTCAGCACCAATTTCCGCGTTGCCGGCCCAGCCCTGGGTGCAAAGTGGCATTCATCCCCCGAGAACACCAGAATGAGCGGACCGTCTCCAACCCCGGACAAGCGCTTTGTCCGCATCCTTCACCTGGAGGATTCGCGGGTGGACCACGCGCTCGTGAAATTCGCCCTGCAGCGCAGCCAGCTCGCCAGCGAGGTGGTGCTGGTGGACACGCTGGAGGACTTCCGCCGCGAGCTGCAGAGCGCCCACTACGACATCGTGCTGGCCGACTACCACCTGCCCGGCTTCACCGGCATGGACGCCTGGGACGAGGTGCGGGCGATGAAGCTGGAGATCCCGTTCGTCATCCTCTCCGGTGCCATTGGTGAAACGGCGGCGGTCGACGTGATGCACCGGGGCGTGAGCGATTACCTGCTCAAGGACAGCATGCACCGCCTGTCGCACGTGATCGAGCGCGCCATCGAGATCAGCGAAACCCGCCGCGCCAAGGCCGCGGCCGACGCCGAACTGGCCGAATCGCGCCGCCGCCTGGCCGAACTGGCCGAGCACCTGCAGACCAGCATCGAACAGGAACGCGCCGACATCGCGCGCGAGATCCACGACGACATCGGCGGCGCGCTCGCCGCCGTCAAGCTCGACCTGGCCTGGGTCGGCCGGCACGTGGAGCAGGGCGACGTGCAGCGCCACCTGGGCTCGGCCATGGAGATGCTGCAGCACGCCCTGGGCGCGAGCCAGCGCATCATGATGAACCTGCGCCCGCCCATCCTCGACCAGGGCCTGGTCGCCGCCGTGCTCTGGCTGGCCTCGGGCTTCGAGCGGCGCACCGGCCTGCGGGTGGTGGTGCGGCGCTCGTCCGAGACGCTGGACGTGCCGCGCGAATTCCAGCTGGTGGCCTACCGCACCGCGCAGGAGGCCATGACCAACGTGCAGAAGCACGCCGAGGCCAGCTCGGTCGACATCGACCTGAGCGACCGCGAAGGCGTGCTCACCCTCGAAGTGACCGACAACGGCAAGGGCCTGGACGCCCAGGCCCTGCGCAAGGCCAAGTCCTTCGGCCTGCTGGGCCTGCGCGAGCGTGCCGTCAAGGTGGGCGGCTGGCTCGACGTGAGTTCCTCGCCCCGCGGCACCTCGGTCATTCTGTCGATACCCTTGCAGACTTCCAGCAACCCGGACAATGCGGCGCAGGCCGACGAGGAACCCCATGATCAAGGTGATTTTGTGTGACGACCACGCCATGGTGCGGCGCGGCATCCGCGACACCATTTCGGAAGCCACCGACATCCAGGTGGTCGGCGAGGCCGGCAGCTACCCCGAACTGCGCGACCTGATGCGCAAGGTCGAGTGCGACGTGCTCGTGCTCGATCTGAACATGCCCGGGCGCGGTGGCCTGGAGGTGCTGGGCACGCTCAAGGAAGAGGGCTCCACCGTCAAGACCCTGGTGGTCTCCATGTACCCGGAAGACCAGTACGCCATCCGCTGCCTGCGCGCGGGCGCGCGCGGCTACCTGAACAAGGCCGGCGAGCCGGCCGAGCTGGTGGCCGCCATCCGCACCGTGATGCAGGGCCGCAAGTACGTGACGCCCGACGTGGCGCAGATGCTGGTGGACACGCTCAACGCCCCCGAAAGCGAGGAGCTGCACGCCAGCCTGTCCGAGCGCGAACTGCAGACCCTGCAGAAGATCGCCTCGGGCAAGAAGCTCTCGGACATCGCCGAAGAACTCATGCTCAGCCCCAAGACCGTGAGCGTGTACCGCGCGCGCGTGCTGGAAAAGCTGCACCTGGCGAACAACGCCGAACTCACCGTCTACGCGATCCGCAACGGCATCGTGTAGCCCGCCCGCCATGTTCGCCCCAGCTGCTCGACCGCCCTCGACCCTGCCGGGCTGGCGGTGGCTGGCGGGCCTGGGGCTGCTCGTGGCCTTGCTGGTTGGTGCGACCCCGGCACGCGCGGAATCGTTGCGCTGCGCCGGCGGCATCGCGGCCGAAGGCGATTCGAAACTCTCGCTGATGGCCAAGTGCGGCCAACCCGTGCTGACCGACACCTACTGCGCGCCGCTCTACCAGAACCCCCACTACTACCCGGTGCCCGAACCCTACGCCAGCCGCATCCTGCCCTGCCAGGTCACCGAGGAATGGCTGTACGACCGGGGCCCCGGCAACCTGTTCGCCACGGTGCGCCTGCGCTCGGGCGTGGTGCTCTCCATTACCTACGGCCACACGCCGCGCTGAGGCTTGGGGCGCGCTCCCGCGTACCCCGGGGGGTGTGCGGAATAATGGGCCATGTCCACATCCATCTGGAGCCCGCTTCGCCAACCCGCTTTCCGGGGGCTCTGGATCTGCGGCGCGGTGTTCTTCATCGGCAGTGGCATGCAGACCATGGCCGCCGCCTGGCTCATGGTCGAGCTCACCGGCTCCTCCTTCTTGGCCGCGCTGGTGCAGACGGCGGTGTTCCTGCCCATGTTCCTGCTGGCGTTGCCCGCCGGGGTGTTGGCCGACACCACCGATCGCCGCCGCCTGATCTCGGGCGCGCTGATCGCCCAGGTGGGCGCGAGCGTGCTGCTGGCCGCTCTGGTGCTGGCGGGCTGGGGTGGGCCGGCCTCGGTGCTGTTCCTGGTCTTCGTCTGCGGCTGCTGCACGGCGGTGCTCACGCCGGCCTGGAATTCCTCGGTGGTCGACCCGGTGCCGCGCCCCGAGTGGCCGCAGGCCATCACCGCCATCGGCATCGCCTACAACGCCGCGCGCGCCATCGGCCCCACGCTGGCCGGCCTGCTGTTCGCGCGCCTGGGCGCGGGCTGGGTGTTCGTGGTCACGGTGTTCACCACGGTGGTGATGTGGGAGTCGATCCGCCGCTGGCCGCCGCGCGCGCACCCGCCGTCCAGCCTGCCGGCCGAGCGCCTGTGGGGCGGCACGCTCAGCGGCCTGCGTTTCGCCTGGCACTCGCGCATCATCCTGGCGCAGCTGGTGCGGGTGATGGCGTTCAGCGCGGCCGGTTCGGCGCTCTGGGCCCTGCTGCCCGTGATCGCGCAGCGCCAGCTGGGCACCGGCGCCGAAGGCTTCGGCCTGCTCATGGGCTGCCTGGGCACCGGGGCGGTGGCTTCGGGCCTTGTCATCGGTCGGCTGCGCGCGCGTTTCTCGCTCGACGCCATCGTGGCCGTGGCCTGCGTGGTGTTCGCCGCCGTGATGCTGGTGGCCGCCTGGGTGCGTGTGCCGGCGGTGGTGTACGTGGCCATGGCGTTCGGCGGCGCGGCCTGGATGGCCACCATGTCCACCTTCAACACCGCCACCCAGGCCAGCGCGCCGCCCTGGGTGCGCTCGCGCGCGGTGGCGCTGCACATCGTCTCCGCGCTCGGTGCGTTCGCCATCGGTTCGGCCTTCTGGGGCGCGGTGTCCGACATCGCGGGCCTCACCGCCGCGCTCGCCGCGGCCGGCGTGCTCATGGCCGCGGGCCTGCTGCTGGCGCGCCCCTTCCCCTTGCGCGTGGGCGCGGACCACGAAGTGACCCAGGGCACGCCGTGGGACGAGCTCTTCGTGGAGGCCGAGCCCAGCCCCGAGTCCGGACCGATCGCGGTGGAGGTGGGCTACCGCATCCGCCCCGGTGTGGACGAGGCTTTTCTCGACACCATCGCCCAGATGAAAGCGCCGCGCCGCCGCGACGGCGCCACGTTCTGGCGGGTCTACAAGGACCTGGGTGAACCCTCGCGTTATGTGGAGCGCTTCATCGTCACCTCCTGGGCCGACTACCTGCACCAGCGCGCGCGCGCCACCGTAGCCGACCGCGCGATCGAGACCGAGGTGCGCGCCTTCCTGGCCGAGGGCGAGAGCGCACGCATGTCGCACTACATCGCCGAACGTTGATCCGGCGCCCCACCGAAAGGCACACCATGAAGTTCCCACACCTCGCCTGCATGGCCGCGATCGCCGTCGCCCTGGCCGCCTGCCAGGACCGCACGCCCGCAGCCGCGCCAGCAGCCGGCGCGAGTGCCCCGGCCGCGCCGGCACCTGCGCCCACACCTGCTGCGCCCGCCCCGGCCACCGATGCCTGGTTGGGCCAATGGAACGGGCCTGAAGGCACCTACCTCCAGATCGCGGGCAGCGGTGGCCAGTACGAGGTGACCATCCGCAACCTCGACGGCCCCCGCACGTTCCCGGGCAAGGCGGCGGGTGATGCGCGCATCGAGTTCGAGCGCGACGGCGTGAAGGAATCCCTGCGCGCCACCAACGGCGCCGAGACCGGGATGAAGTGGCTCAGCGAGAAGAAGAACTGCCTGACGGTTCGAGCGGGCGAGGGCTACTGCCGGGATTCCTGAGCCGCTGCGTGAAGAAGGCCAGGATCTCGTCGCGCGCCGCGAGGGTGGGCTGGCCGGCCTCATCGATCAGGTGCGCCGTCACCACGCTGTGCGGGCTGTTCACCACCTGCTCGAAGAACGGGGGCAGGGCCGTCCGGTTGGCGGCGCTGTCGGGCAGCACCCGCGCCACGAAGCGCGGGCCCAGCGCGGCTTCGTAGGCCTTGAAGCGCTCGGCCTTGCAGAACTTGTCGCCCGCGAAGCGGTAGGCCATCACCGTGAGGTCCTCGCGCTCCAGGCGCGAGCGCACCTCGGCCAGGTCCTCGGGCCCGATCTCCAGGCCGGCTGGGTCGTCCAGCGGCAGCGAAGGCTGCGACAGCACGGGCGCCAGCATCGACGGCTCCAGCATCATCGTGAGCGCGAAATTGCCGGTGAAGCACATGCCGATGGCGCCCACGCCAGGGCCGCCGCAAGCCGCGTGCGCGTGCCGGGCCAGCAGCCTCAGCCAGCGCGTCACCGGGCTGGCCTGGTTGGGCCCCTTGCGGTTGGCGAACGCGCGGAACTCCGCGCTCACACAGGCGCGCTGCATCACGGCCATGCCCGCTTCGGCCTCGGGCACCGCGCCGTCCACCCCGAACAGCGACGGCATGTAAACCGTGAAACCCGCGTCGCGCACCCAGCGCGCGAAGCGGGCCACGTGCGGGCTGATGCCCGGCATCTCGGTCATGACGATCACCGCCGGCCCATGGCCGGCCACATGCACGCGCTTGGTGACGCCATCCAGCATGATCTCGCGCGCCTCGAAATCGTCGAGGGTGTCGTGTTCGGTCAGATTCGGGTGAGGCATGTCCTGGCTCTCTGGAGATGGAAGGGCCTTGATTGCACCAAGGCCGGCGCTACACTGCCAGTGTCTGTTTCGACATCTTTCAAGCCATTCCTGCCATGCGTGATTTCACCGTTCTCGTGCTGCCCGGGGCCTGGGGGAGTGGGGTGGCCGTCACGCTGGACGTGTTGAGCGCGGCGGCGGCCATCGCGCCCCGGCTCGCCTTGCCGCAGCCCACCTGGCGCGTGTGCTCGCCCGACGGTGGCCCGGTGGCGCTCGGCCACGGCCTGCAATTGCAGACGCACGCCCTGCCGGCCCGAGCGGGTCGCGACAGCTCGACCTGGATCGTGCCTGGCCTGGGGGTGGACCAGGCCTCGGCGCTGGCCGACCGCCTGGCGCGCGACGACGCGCGGGCCGCCAGCGAGGGCCTGCGGCGGCACTCGGCGCGGGGCGGCGAGGTGGCCGCGTCCTGTTCCGCTGTGTTCCTGCTGCAGGCGGCGGGTCTGCTGGATGGCCGGCGGGCCACCACCTCGTGGTGGCTGGCGCCGCGCCTGCAAGGCCTGGCACCCCTGTGCCGCGTGGACGCGGACCGCATGGTCTGCGCCGACGGCCCCGTCACCACGGCCGGTGCCGCGCTGGCGCAGACCGACCTCATGCTCCACCTGCTGCGCACCCGCTTCGGCCCGGCGCTGGCGGACGCGGTGAGCCGCGTGCTGCTCATCGACGGCCGCCAGGCGCAGGCGCCCTTCGTGCTGCCCGCCATGCAGTCCAACGGCAACGAGCTGATCGGCCGCCTGACGCAACACATCGAATCCGCCTTGCCCCACCCGCCTGACGTGGCGGCGCTGGCCGAGGCCTTCGCCATGTCGCCGCGCACCCTGGCGCGGCACGTCAAAGCCGCCACCGGCCGCGGCGCGCTGGCGCTCGTGCAGAGCGTGCGGCTCAACCGCGCGCGCATGCTGATCGAGCGCAGCCGCCTGACGATCGAGCAGGTGGCGGCCCAGGTGGGCTACGAAGACGCGACCGCCCTGCGGCGCCTCATGCGAAAGTCGGCCGGGGCCTCGCCCAGCCGCTTCCGTTCGGGCCCGCATTGAACTCCCCCACACCTCCAACGCCACCTCACATCACGCATGCACATCCGCCGCCTCACCCCTCAAGACGCGAGCCCGTTTCGCGCGTTGCGCCTGTCCGCCTTGCAGGAGGAACCCACCGCGTTTGGTTCCAGCCATGAGGAAGAGGTGGTTTTCCCTCCCGAAACGACGGCGGCCCGCCTCGCGGTGCATCCCGACCAGGGCGCGTTCGGCGCCTTCGAGGGAGACCGGCTGATCGGCATCGTGACGCTGCGGCGTGAAGACAAGCGCAAGCTGCGGCACAAGGGGATGATCTATGGCCTGTACGTGGCGCCCGAGGCGCGGGGCAAGGGCGTGGGCCGTGCATTGCTCGTGCAGGCGCTCGCGCTGGCCGGGTCGGTGCCCGACCTGCTTCAGGTGAACCTGAGCGTCAATGCCGGCAACATGGCCGCCATCGCCTTGTACGAATCCCTGGGCTTCCAGACCTTCGGCCGTGAACCCGCCGCCCTGCGGGTCGACGGGGTGTTGCACGACGAACTGCACATGTTCTGGCGTCCCGCCCACTGAGAGGGCGGCAGGGGTTTCATGCCGGGGAGGCCGGTGGCGCGTTGGCCATCACCAGCAGCACCATGGCCGGCCGGTTGCTCTCGTTGATGAGCTGGCGCGCCTCGCCCGGGGCGAAGCGGCAGGAGTCGAGGGCGCGCAGCGTGGCGCGCTGCGGCACACCGTCCACCGCGCCCACCAGGGTGACCTCGCCTTCGACGACGAAGTAGAGCTTTTCGATTGGCGACGGGTCCAGCGTGGTGTGGCCGTCGGGCAGCAGCTGGCTCATGCCCATCCACATCTGGGTGGAAGGGCCGGCCTCCTTGCCCTGCAGGCGCAGGCAGCGCATGTCGACGTGGTTGGGCGCCTCGTAGGTGGGCGCCTCGTCGAAGCGGGTGACGTGCATGGCGGCGGCTCCTCGCGGGTGGGCGTTCAGGGGCGCAGCACGACCCGGTCCGTGCTGCCACCGAGCACGGCGCGGTAGGCCTCGGCCGCATCGGCCAGGTCGTAGGCGCGGGCGATGGGGAAGGGCTTGAGCGTGCCGCGTTCGAAGCCTTCGCGCATGGCGTCGAGCTGGGCGGTGGAGGTGGCGCAGTCCATGGCGAGCGAGTCGATGCCCACGTAGGTGTGCATGCCCCGGTAGAACGCGAAGATGTCGAAGGGCACGGCACGGTCGTGCGTGGCGATGAAGATCTGCGTCGCGCCCTTGGCCATGGCCTTGTTGGCGGCGTCGAAGTAGGCGCTGCCCACGGTGTTGAACACGGTGTCGGCGCCGCGCCCCTGGGTGAGGTCGCGGGCGGTGGCGGCCACGTCAACCGCCGTCGCATCGATCACGTCCACCGGTGCGCAGCTGAAGCCGGCGAACGGGCCGGGGCCACGCTGCACGGCGATCACGCGCGCGCCGGCCTGCGTGGCCAGCTGCACCGCGGCCTGACCGACCTTGCCGTTGGCGCCCATCACCATCACGGTCTGGCCGGCGCGGGGCATGCCGCTGCGGCGAAAGCCCTCGTAGGCGGTGACGAAGGGCACGCCGACCGCGCCCGCCTCTTCCATCGAGAGGTTGGCCGGCATGGCGCGCAGCGCGGCCAGCGGCAGTTCGAGGTAACGCGCGTGCGAGCCGTCGCGCGTGATGCCGACATCGCCGCCCGAGCCATAGACCTGGCGGCCGATCCATTCGGTGGGGCCTTCGACCACGGTGCCCGCGAAGTCGCGGCCCGGGGTGCGCGGCCACACGGCCTGCGGCATGATGCCCAGGCTGGCCTTGGCGTCGCTGGGGTTGACGGCCGCCGCGCCCACGCGCACCAGCGCGTGGCCCGGCGCGGGCACGCGCTGGGGACTGTCCACCAGCATCAGGCGCAGGGTGTCGATGCTGTCGGCCTTCTGCAGCAGGCGCAGGGCCTGGCCGGTGCCGGTGGATGGGCGTGGTGGCGCGATGCCGGTGTCTTCGTGGATGCGTGCGGTCAAGAGCGTTCTCCCTTTCCTTATCGTGGGGGCAGGCCGAGCATCGCGCGCGCCTCGCGCGCGCTGGCAATGCTGCCGCCCATGCTTTGAATGATGTCCCGCGCGCGGGCGACGAGCTGGGCGTTGCTCTCGGCGAGCACGCCCTTGTCGAGGTAGATGTTGTCTTCCATGCCCACGCGCACGTGCCCGCCCGCGAGCCAGGCCTGGGCGACGATGGGGAACTCCATGCGGCCGATGCCGAAGGCCGTCCAGACCGCGCCGGGCGGCAGCATGTCGCGCGCGTAGAGCACGGTGGCGGGCGAGGGCGCGAAGCCGTACTTCACGCCGAGCACGAAGGTCCACATGCCGGGGCCTTCCAGGCTGCCGTCGGCGATCAGGTCGAGCGCGAGGTGGATGTCGCCCGAGTCGAAGATCTCCAGCTCGGGCTTGACGCCGGCGGCGCGGATGGTGGCGGCCATGCGGCGCACGTTGCGCGGCGTGTTGATGACCACGTCCGGCCCCGAGTTCATGGTGTTGAAGTCGAGCGAGCACACGTCGGGCTTGATCAGCGCGATGTGCTCCACCCGCTGGTCTGGCGGCAGCAGCGTGGTGCCGGGCGCGAACACCTTGGGGTCGTCCTCGCTCGGCACGAAGCGCCCGCCCGGGCCGGTGGTGAGGTTGATGATGAGTTCGCGGTTCTCGCGCCGGATGCGGTCCACCACCTCGCGGTAGAGCTCCACCTCCATTGACGGCTTGCCGGTGTGGGGGTCGCGCACGTGGATGTGCACCTGGCCGGCACCGGCCTCGGCGGCGGCCAGGCATTCGCGGGCGATCTGCTCGGGCGTGACGGGCAGGTGCGGCGTCTGCTCGGGTTTGACCAGGTTGCCCGTGACGGCGCAGGTGATCAGGGTCTTCTGGGACAGCGGGTTGAAGAGGCTCATGGGCGCGGGATTCAGAGGTGGCGGCCGCCATCGACCACGATGCGCGTGCCGGTGACGAAGCGCAGGGTGGTGGCGAGGGCCTCGATGGTCGCGGCCACGTCGTCCGGCTGGCCGACGCGGCCCAGCGGCGTGGTGGCGGCGGTCTTGGTGTTGAACTCCGCGCCCCGGCCCGGCACGAAGGTGGACTCCACCGCGCCGGGCGAGACGGAGACCACGCGCACCGCGGGCGCCAGCGCCTTGGCCAGCGCGTCGCCCACCACGTCCAGGCCGGCCTTGGCCGCCACATAGGCGAGGTTGCTGCCCACGCCGGTGAAGCCCGCGATGGACGAGACGTTGACGATCAGGCCGTCGCCGCTGGCCTTGAGCAGCGGCGCGAAGGCGCGGATGGTGGCGAACACGCCGCGGAAGTTGGCCTGCATCAGCCGGTCGATCAGCCCGTCGTCGAGCGCGTCGAGGTCGGCGGCGGGCACGGGCTTGGTGAAGCCGGCGCTGTTGACGAGGATGTCGCAGCGCTGCCATTGCCGCGCCACCTGCTCGGCGGCGGCCTGGAGCGAGGCGCTGTCGACGATGTCGGCGCGCACCGCGCCATGCGCCTGCGCGCCGGGCAGGCTGGCGGCCCGCTCGGCGGCGGCCGCGCCGTCGCCCCGGTGCAGCAGCACGCAGGCGGCACCGAGCGCGGCCAGGCGGCGCGCCGTGGCCAGGCCGATGGCGCCGGTGCCGCCGGCAATGACGGCCACCTTGCCGTCGAGTCGTGTCTGGGGTTCAAAAGCCATGGGTACTTGGAGGGAAGGTCAGGGAATCGGGGCCTTGGGGAACACGGTCTCGCCGGGCTCCAGCGTGAAGTCCTGCTGCAGCCGGGCCTGGGCGCCATCGGCATCGAGCTCGAAGCGGCCCACCAGGGAGCGCGTGACGCCGAACACCGGGTCGCTGTCGAGGTTCTCGTCGGTGTCGGCGAACACCTGGGACACGCGCACCTTGAAGCCCGGCTGGCTGATCATGAAGTGCAGATGGGCCGGGCGGTTGGGGTGGCGCCGCTGGGCGCGCAGCAGTTCACCGCAGGGGCCGTCGGTGGGCACCGGGTAGCCCGCGGGCACCACGCTGCGCAGGAAGTAGGCACCCTGTGCGTCGGTGGTGAAGCGCCCGCGCAGGTTCATGTCGGGCTGGCTGTCGTCCTGGTTTTCGTACAGGCCCACGGGCGAGGCCTGCCACACGTCCACCACCGCGCCGGCCACCGGCCGGCCCTGCGGGTCGCGCACCGTGCCACGCACCTCCAGCGGCACGCCGGGGGTGCCGGCGCGCGCGATGGATTCACCGGGCTCGCACAGCGGCGCGCGCTCACGCCAGAAGGGGCCGAGCAGCGCGGCGGGCGATTCGCCGCCGGCACTGCCCGGGTTGTTGAGCAGGGCCACCAGGGTGGACACGCCCAGCAGGTCGGCCGCCAGCACCACCTCGTTCTTCTTCGGGCCGGTGGCCTGGCCGATGCCGACCAGGAAACCGATCGCGCGCTCGAATTCGGCTTCGGTCAGGCGCACTTCTTGCGCGAAGGCATGCAGGTGGCGCGTCAACGCGGCCATCACTTCGCGCAGGCGGGGGTCGGGCGTGCGCTCCATGGCGGCCAGCGCCACGGCCAGCACGGACTCGGGGGTGGAGATCAGGTTCACGGCGGTTTCTCGGAAAGCGGGAAAGGCGGGTTTTTCTTGCAAACGTTTGCTTATTGTCGCTCCCCAAAGTGGGGCGAGGCATAGGGTTTGCACCAAATTATCTCTGTTGAGGTTTTGAAAGAATCCCGCCAGAATGATGGCAAACGTTTGCATGAAACCCTTCAAAGTGACCGAAACCCCCCGTTCCCCTTCCGCCACGGAGCCCGCCGGCCCCGTCACCATCCGCGACGTCGCCCGGGCCGCCGGCGTGCACCTGTCCACCGTCTCGCGCGCGCTCGATCCGCGCCGGCGCGCCGCCGTCAGCGCCGAGGTGCTCGAGGCCGTCGAGCAGGCCGCGCGCCGCCTGGGCTACCGGCCCAACCGCGCGGCCTCGGCCCTGCGCACCGGCCGCACCCACACCATCGGCGTGCTGGTGCCCGACATCACCAACCCGGTGTTCCCGCCCATCCTGCAAGGCATCGAAGCCTGCGCGGCCGCGCGCGGCTGGTTCGTGATGGTGGCCAACGTGGCCGCCAGCGCGCTGGCCCGGCCCACGGTCGAGCGCATGCTGGCCCAGCAGGTCGACGGCATCGTGCTCGCCATCGCCTCGCGCGAAGACCCGCTGGTGGACTTCATCGTCGGCGCCGGCCTGCACGCCGTCATGGTCAACCGCGCCGACGAGTCCGGGCGCCTGCCCTCGGTGGTGAGCGACGACCGGCTGGCCATGAAGCTCGCGGTGGACCACGTGGTGCGCACCGGTTGCGAGCGCATCGCCCACCTGGCCGGCCCGCAGAGCCTGCCCACCGGCCTGGGCCGGCTGCAGGGCTTCGAACAGGCGCTGCGCGACCGCGGCCTGCGCAGCGCGGGCGTGGTGGCCTGCGAGTCCTACAGCCGCGAGGCTGGCCGCCTGGCCATGACCCAGCTGCTCGCGCAGAGCGCGAAGCCGCCCGAGGCCGTGGTCTGCTCGAACGACCTGGTGGCGCTGGGCGCCTACGACGCGCTGCAGGCCGCCGGCCTGCGCGTGCCGACCGACGTGGCCGTCACCGGCCACAACGACATGCCGCTGGTCGACATGGTCAACCCCTCGCTCACCACCATCCGGCTGCCGCACCGCGAGCTTGGCTGGCGCGCCGCGCAGCTGCTGTTCGACGGGCTGGACGGGCGGCAGATGTCGCCTGCCACCGTCGTGCTGCGGCCCGAGCTGGTCGTGCGCAACTCCACCCGCCCCGTCCCGCCGACGGATTCCCCGGCCTGATTCCTTTCCCACTCCCCACGAACCCCATGACCCGCCTTCTCATCAAGAACACCTGCATTCTTTCCATGGACCCCGCCGTGGGCGACTTCGACGACGCCGACATCCTGATCGAGAACGACAGGATCGTGGCCGTCGGCCCCAACCTGCAGGCCGATGGCGCCGAAGTCGTCGACGGCAAGGGCCGCATCGTCACGCCCGGCATGGTCAACGCGCACATCCACACCTGGGAATTCCAGCTGCGCGGCATCGGCTCCGACTGGGTCGGCAGCCGCGACTACCACGCCAACATGCACCAGAACCTCGCCACCAAATACGGTGTGCGCGACGTCTACCTGGGCAACCTGCTGGGCTCGCTGAACCAGCTGCGCAACGGCACCACCACCATCGTCGACTGGTGCCACATCCTGCGTGACGCGGAGATGACCGACGTGGCCATCGACGCGCTGGAAGAGTCCGGCATCCGCGCCGTGTTCGCGCGCGGCACGGTGAAACCGCCCGAGCGCCCGGGCGAGGTGCCGTACCACAAGAAGCCTTTCCCGCGCGAAGAGATCCACCGCCTGCGCACCGGGCGCCTCTCGAGCGACGACCGCCTGGTCACCCTGGCCATGGCCATCCTCGGGCCCGACTGGGGCGAGTACGACGTGGCCGCGCACGACATCCGCCTGGCGCGCGAGTACGGCCTCATCAACTCCGCCCACACCTACGGCCGCAAGGGCAAGCGCGTGGTGGAGGACGGTTACCCGCGCCTGGCGAAGGAAGGCCTGCTCGGGCCCGACCACAACATCGGCCACGGCAACTGCTTCGACGACGAGGAACTCAAGATCGTGCTCGACGCGGGCTGCACCATCACCGCCACCAACCTCACCGAGATGCTGAACTACGAGCAACCCGCCATGCTGGGGCGCCTCGTCAAGCACGGCGCCATGCCCTCGATCGGCACCGACTGCGACCCCTACTTCAACAGCTCGATGCTCTCGGTGATGCGCCACGCCTTCCTGCACCAGCGCGAACTGGACAACCGCAGCCTGTGGCACGAAGGCAAGTGGCCCGCGAAGACGCAGCACTCCACGCTCACGCGCGACGCCCTCTACTGGGCCACCATGGGCGGCGCCAAGGCCTTCGGCCTGGACAAGAAGACCGGGTCCATCACGCCGGGCAAGCAGGCCGATCTCATCATGTTCGACGCGCGCGGCATGAACATCTTCCCCGCGCTGCCCGGTGGCAACCCGGCGCACATCGTGGTGATGTACGCGGAAACCTCGGACATCGAAAACGTTCTGGTGGCGGGCCAGTTCGCCAAGCGCGGCGGCAAGCTCACCTTCGACGAAGCGAAGCTGCAGAAGCTCAACGAAGAGCTCATGGCCTCGCGCATGCGCATGTTCGGGGAGGGCAACTACCAATCACGGCCCGTCGAGCGCGGACCCCAACCGGAGAGGTTCTTCTTATGAAACGCCACACTTTCACCGCCGCACTGCTCACCTGGGCAACGCTGGGCCTCTTCGGCGCCGCGGCGCACGCCCAGGGCAACGCGCCCGCCTGGCCCACCAAGCCGGTGCGCATCATCCACGGCTTCACCTCGGGTGGGCCGGTGGACAACCTCGCGCGCCTGATCGCCGCGCAGTTCGCCGAGAAATTCGGCCAGCAGGCCGTGGTGGAAGGCAAGCCCGGCGCCGGGGGCACCATCGGCGCCAACTACGTGGCCAAGGCCGAGCCCGATGGCTACACGCTGTTCCTCATGGCCTCGGGCCACTCCGCCGCGCCGGGGCTCTACAAATCGCTGCCGTTCGACCCGGTGAACGACTTCACCATGGTCTCCATGGTGGCGCGCAGCCCGTTCGCCATCATCGCCAACCCCAACGCCTCGTTCAAGACGGTGCAGGAACTGGTGCAGCAGGCCAAGGCCCAGCCCGGCAAGATCGACTACGGCACCGGCGGGCAGGGCAGCGGTATGCACCTGGCGGCCGTGCTCTTCCAGTCGCGCGCGGACGTGAAGCTCACCCACGTGCCCTACAAGGGCGGCAGCGCGCCGGCGCTGGCCGTGATCGCGGGCGAAGTGCCGTTGCTTTTCACCTCGCTGGCGGGCATGGCGGCCCACATCGAGAACGGCAAGGTCAAGCCGCTCGCGGTCACCTCGAAGAACCGCTTCGCGCTGTTCCCCAACATCCCCAGCGTGGCCGAGACCCTGCTGCCCGACTTCGACGTGAGCGCCTGGTACGCGCTGGCTGGCCCCAAGGGCCTGCCACCGGCCATCGTCGCGCAGCTCAACGAGATGGTGCAGAGCACGCTGGCGCGCCCCAACATCGTTGAAACCCTCCGCCTCCAGGCCTCCGACGCCTGGGCCACCTCGCCCCGCGAGGCGCAGGCCTTCCTGGCCACCGACGTGGCGCGCTGGACCAAGGTCATCAAGGACGAAAAGATCGAAGTGCAGAACTGAACCCCACCCGCCGCAAGCCTCCGCGAGTGAGGCAACGGCGTCCCACCCCTGGAGACAACCGCATGAAATCCCCCCGCCTCGGCCGCCGTGGCCTGCTCGCCGGCCTCTGCTCGGGCCTGCTCGCCACCTTCTCCACCGGCATCGCGCACGCGCAGGCGGCCGACTGGCCGCGCCAGCCGATCAAGCTGCTGCTCGGCTTCACGCCCGGTGGCGGCGTGGACGCCACCGCCCGGCTCGTGGCCCAGCAACTGGCCGAAGCACTGGGCAGCCCGGTGGTGGTGGAAAACCGGCCCGGCGCGGGCGGCACCCTGGCGGCCAACGCCGTGGCCAAGGCCGAACCCGACGGCCACACGCTGTTCCTCATGGCCTCGGGGCACAGCATCTCGCCCGCGCTCTACAAGTCGCTGCCCTACGACTCGGTGAACGACTTCACCATGGTCACCATGACCACGCGCTTCCCCTTCGGCGTGGCAGTGGGCGCGAGCTCACCCATCCGCAACATGGGCGAACTCATGAAACAGGCCAAGGACAAACCCGGCACCCTCTCGATGGGCCATGCCGGCGTGGGCACCGGCATGCACCTGGCCAGCGTGCTGCTGCAAAGCCGCGAGCACGTGAAGTTCATCGACGTGGCCTACAAGGGCGGCAACCTCGCGCCCACCGCCGTGGCCGGCGGTGAGATCCAGGCCGTGCTCGACAACCTCGCCAGCATGGAGCCGCTCGTCAACGGCAACCGCCTGCGCCTGCTCGCCGTCACCGGCACGCAGCGCTGGCCCACCTACCCCGACGTGCCCACCCTGGCCGAAACCGTCTCGCCGGGTTTCGACGTGACCGGATGGACCGCGCTGGCCGGGCCCAAGAACCTGCCCGCGCCGGTGGTGGCGCGCCTCTCGCGCGAGATGACCAGGATCATGGCCAAGCCCGAGGTCATCGAGCGCCTGCGCAAGCTCGGCCTGGGCGCCACCAGCACCGAGCCGGCCGAAGCGCAGAAGGTGCTGGCCACCGAAGTGGCGCGCTGGCAGAAGCTCGTGCAGGACGAGAAGATCGAAACCCAGAACTGAAGACCCAAGGCCCTGCCGCCCCGGCGGTGCGGCCATGGCAAGATCGAAGGCGGCCCACCCGGTGGTGGGCCGCCTTCTTTTTTGAGGAGATGGGAACGTGACGACCCCAGAAATCGCCCTGCTGGTGCTGGGCGCGGCCGTGGCCGGCTTCGTGCAAGGCCTCTCGGGCTTTGCCTTCGGCATGGTCGCCATGTCCTTCTGGGTCTGGGGCATCGATCCGCGCGTGGCCGCCGTCATGGCCGTGTTCGGCTCGCTCACCGGCCAGATCGTGGCCGCGGTCACCAGCCGGCGCGCCTTCCGGCTGCAGGTGCTCGCCCCGTTCCTCGCTGGTGGCGTGCTCGGTATTCCCATGGGCATCGCCGTGCTGCCGCACCTCAACCCCGACCTGTTCCGCCTGGTGCTCGGCGGCGTGCTCGTGATCTGGTGCCCCATCATGCTGATGTCATCGCACCTGCCCAAGGTCTCGCGCGGCGGGCGCGTGGCCGATGGCGTGGCCGGCCTCGCGGGCGGCTTCATGGGCGGCATCGGCGGCTTCACCGGCGTGGTGCCCACGCTGTGGTGCACGCTGCGCGGCATGGAGAAAGACACGCAGCGCGCCATCATCCAGAACTTCAACCTCGCGGCCCTGGCCTTCACCATGCTCGGCTACGTGATCGCGGGCGCCGTCACGCGCGACATGTGGCCTCTGCTGCCCATCGTCGCGGTGGCGCTGCTCGTGCCCGTGCTGCTGGGCTCGCGCCTGTACGTGGGCTTGAGCGAGGCCGCGTTCCGCAAGCTCGTGCTGTCCTTGCTCAGCCTGTCGGGTGTGGCCATGCTCGTGGCCGCCGTGCCGCGCCTGCTGGCCTCAACCTGAAACCCGGCCCGCCATGATCTCGTCCCAGTTCCTGCAGCGCATGAGCCTGCGCCGAGACACCGTCGACAGCTTCGAGCGCTATCCCTTCAACCTGCCCGCCGTGCGCACGCTCGACCGGTTGGACTTCCACCCCAAGGTCACCTTCTTCATCGGCGAGAACGGCTCCGGCAAATCCACCCTGCTCGAAGCCATCGCCGTCGCCCTCGGCTTCAACGCCGAGGGCGGCAGCAAGAACTTCCGATTCAGCACGCGCCGCTCGCACTCGGTGCTGCACGAGCACCTGCGCATCGCCAAGGGATTCAAGCGGCCGCGCACCGGCTTCTTCCTGAGGGCCGAGAGCTTCTTCAACGTCGCCACCGAGATCGAGCAGCTCGACGCCGAGCCCGGCCTGGGTGCGCCGGTCATTCAGTCCTATGGCGGACATTCGCTGCACGAGCAGTCGCACGGCGAATCGTTTCTGACGCTGCTGATGGAGCGCTTCCACGGCCAGGGCCTGTACATCCTCGACGAACCCGAGGCCGCGCTCTCGCCGCAGCGGCAACTGGCCGTGCTCGCGCGCATTCACGACCTGGTGAACGAAGGCTCGCAATTCGTCATCGCCACACACTCGCCGCTGCTCATGGCCTACCCGGACGCCTGCATCTACCAGTGCGGCGCCGACGGCATGGCGCCGGTGGCCTACGACGACACGGAACACGTGCGCGTCACGCGGGACTTTCTGGCCGATCCGCAGCGCATGTTGCGCGGGTTGCTGGAGCGGTAGGCACGCTCGACGTACCCGCACGGGCCCTGCGCAGGCCCCGCATCTGGTTTCTTTGCCAAGGTATTTCGTTCCGGCCAGTCTGGAACGAGGCGATCGCGCGCGGGATCGAAATGACTGATTTGGGGGATTGCTCGGGAACCGGTGGTTGTGGCAAGGCGCACACCTTCGCTTGAGCGACGGAAGGCGCGAACTTAAGGCGGAACACCCTCACTCAACGCTCGCCTTCGACACGAACGAAGGGTTGAAAACACGTCACCAACCTTGACTCTGGATCCTCGAAATGAACCCTTTCACTAAGCAGCTTGGACATGATCGGCCGATTGACTTGGCGAACATCCTTGCTCAGTTCAGCAGCAATGGCGTTTTCGGGCGCTTGATGCCGGGCATTCTGAGCCAGCTCGATCAACAAGAATTTCCCATCTATGAGGGCAATGGCCTGAAGGACTTGATTGAGCAAAAGAAGGTGGCGGAACTGGCGGAATTTGAGTCTTTCGATCACGAGTCCGTGGTCCAGGTATGCCTTGAAACGGTCGAGCAGCACCCCGATGAAGTGACCGTGCTGCTTTGGAACAAAGAGCTGGCTCAGATGCCTTCATCGAACCGGCAGCTGGCGATCAAGTCATGGTTGGCGGTGGTCAGCGCGGCCAGGCGTCGATCAGGGCCTGAAGTTCGGTGAACTTCGCCTTCTTGTTGATGGCCGCCTCGAACCGTTTCTGGAAGGGTTCGAACAGTTCCGGATGGCCCATGGCCTCCACAAAGTCCTTGATGCCGTCCATGTCGCCCGCGAGGGCTTCCAGGTCCGCCGTGAGCTCCAGCTTGATGGAGTTCTCCATGTTGCTGGAGGTGTCGTTGCTGGCGATCTTGATCGAGTTGGTGACCTCACACTCGTTGCGCCTGGCCAGACGGTCGTAGTAGGCCCCGACGAAGTTCTTGATGGCGTAGACGCCCACGACGATTGGGGCGATGACGGCGGCCGCGGGCCCTGAGCTGATGCCGGCGAGGGTGAGCGATTTGATGACGATGCCGCCGACGGCGTTGCACAGCCGGGTGGAGGCGCCGAACAGGGCCGCGATGTTGGACTTGATCTTGTAGCGCACCGAATCGAAAAGGTGCGTCAGGACTTTCGAGCCGGCTTTGCCTTTCAGTTTCTCGATGGCCCGTTTGAACGCGTCCCTGCGTTCCAGCAGGAAACCGCGTGTGTCGGAAAAGCGCTTCAACTCGAAAACGCTTCGGCCCAGGCTCACCACATTGGTGAACAGGCCAAAGCCCGTTTTTTCCAGCGCCCAGAATTCCTTCTCGGCGAAATCCTCCTTCTGGTCCTCAATGAGATTCATCACTTCTTGATTCAAAGGCCGCTCGCCAAGGCGCGCCATGAACTCATCCATGCCCGCCTCGTCGCGGATCAACAGAACATCCGGGTCGTCCGGGAGCCCTCTCTATCTGGCGGTATGGAGCGCGGCACTGGGGCTTGATGGCCTCAGCTACAAAGACAAAGACCGCCCCCCCGCGATAACGGAGATTCCGCTGCGGGAATGTGTAGCAGCCACCATCTCATCGTGCGTCACCATCGTCACCTTGCTGGACGGCCTGACCGCCTCGGCCGGCGTCCAGCGGCATCTGCACGCCAAGAAGGCGCTCCAATGCGGACTGACCGAGCTGACGCGGGCTTGGGCTAACCGAGCGGACTTGAACCCGCTCGAAGCCGCCAGGATCCGGGCCCAATGCAATGAGTTGATCAAATCGGCGCTGGGCATGCCCGGGCTGGGCGAAGTCGCCACGCAGCTTGAGGCGGACGCTGCGAACGCGCTCCATGCCTTCATCCAATTCGTTGGCAATGTGCACCTCACTTCCGACATTCGAGGCATCGCCGAGCAGTTGAGCGAGCTGCTGGTGACCAGGGCCTGCACCGCCTTCGGGGGACTCTGCTTTTCCAGGCGCCATTTTTCCTTCAGGTAGGCCACCCCTTCATCGAGGCCTTTGTCGGTGCACACCTCCGCGAGGTCTTGGGCGTCTTGGAGTGTTTCGGCGTCTTTTTGGGCGCCTCGTTGTAACTCCTTCTCGTCATCCAGCCAAGACACGTCCGACACCACAAAGCTGGAATTGATCGCAAAACTGCTCACCGGATCACCTCGTGGGTTTTGTGGAGGAAGCTGTCTGGTGAGTGACCCGGCTTTTGGCCCGGTTCGCCTTCCTAGGGCAAGCCCTAATGCCGGCGCCCGACGGTGGTGACACTTGCTCTGCTGCAACTGGTTCGCCATTCCCGTCGAAACCGGTTGCCTCCCTGTCGTTTGGTGGCTTGCGGCGCACAAGGCCTTGAGCAGACGCTAACGTCGCTGCCCAGTTTTGGAGGGGCCATCAGCAATGATCGACATGGAAAGCGCGCAGGGCACGCTGCGCGAGGCGGCGTGCACGCGGCCGATGCAGGCCGCGACAGCCGGTCTGGACATCCGGCCTCTCATGCGCACTCACGCCGGGCGCTGGTTTGCCGCTGTCGATCGATCCAGGGCGGACATTCTGCGATGGGAAGAGTGGCCCGACGCGATCCGGTCCGAGGAGGACGCCCATGTGCTCCTTCAAAAACTGGAGTCGGAATGGACATCCGGCCGCACTTTTTCGTGCGGAATCTTCACTGAGGAAGGCGCTGTGGTCGGCGGTGTGACCGTGTCCAACATCCTGTGGGACTGTCGGTGCGCCGATCTGGGCTATTGGGTGGAGCCTCGTTGTCGCGGCAAGGGTGTTTCGGCGTGGGCCGCGCGCTACCTGATCGATTTTTGCTTCCGCGTCCTACGGCTGCAGCGGCTGGCGCTGGTCATTCGAGTGGACAACGTCGCGAGCCAGCGGGTGGCGGAGAAGCTCGGCGCGCAGTTCGAGGGTGTGGCCAGAAAGCGCATCGTTCACGACCAGCGGGCGCTCGACGCCAAGGTCTACGCGATCACCCAGAACGGTGACCCGTCCGCAGGGTCTGTTTCCACTGGTTACGCCGGTTGTTAAAAATCTCGACCAAGCGGTCGGGTTCGCGGTTCGAGGGAGGCTTCAAGCGCCTTGATCGTGGTTCTTCCCTGTCCGTTCCTTCCATTCCTTGAGCGTCGGGTCGCGTCCTAAAGTGCAGCGAAGTTTGTAGCAACGCCCCGAGAGGAGAGACCGTGGAAGTCAATCGAGCAGAGGAAGGCGACGGCACCTTTTCGGACTTGCACGCCCAGTTGGCCACGCTGGCATTGCGCACCGATGGCAAGCTCAGAAGCTTCCTGCGGCGGTTTGAACGCGATCCCCAACTGGTCGACGATCTGGTCCAGGACGTGTATGTGGAAGTGTTGAAATCGCTGCGGAACTTCGGCGGGCGATCGTGCCTGGAGTCCTGGATCTTTGGCGTCGCGCAGAATGTCGGCCGACAACACGTGGCCAAGGCCGTCGCTCATCGCGCGCGCTTCGTGGACATGGAAGACGGGCCCGCCGACACGCGCGGCGCCCCCGATGTCCTTCACATCGTTTCCCTGCAGCAGCGGCTGCGGCTTGTCGATCAGAAGATGCGCGCCATGCCCGAGGCCCTGTCGTCGACGTTCGAGGCCTACATCGAAGAGGGCCTGACCTACGAGCAGGCGGCCAAGTCGCTCAGCATCCCGATCGGCACGGTCCGCTCCCGCATCTTCCGTGTGCGGGAACTGGTGCAGGACTGCTGAGCGCCCGAAAGACCGCGGCGGCGGTCACGCCGCGAGCGGCATGCCCAGGCGCGGATCGCGGTTGAGTTTGAAGACGGCAACGGCTTGCACCAGCTGCAGGGCCTGATGTTTCAGGCTGTCGGCGGCGGCGGCGCTTTCTTCCACCAGCGCGGCGTTCTGCTGCGTCACGCGGTCCATCTGGCTGATGGTTTCGCCCACCTGGCCCACGCCTGCGCTCTGCTCGCTGGTGGCGCTGCTGATCTCGCCCACCAGGTCGGAGACGCGGCGGATCGCGTCGACCACGCCTTGCATGGTGACGCCGGCCTGGTCGGCCAGCAGCGTGCCGCTGGCCACGCGTTCCACGCTGGCGTCGATCAGGCCCTTGATCTCCTTGGCCGCCTGGGCGCTGCGCTGCGCGAGGTTGCGCACTTCACCGGCCACCACCGCGAAGCCACGGCCCTGTTCCCCGGCCCGCGCGGCTTCCACCGCCGCGTTCAGCGCCAGGATGTTGGTCTGGAACGCGATGCCGTCGATCACGCCGATGATGTCGGCGATGCGCCTGGAGCTGTCGTTGATGCCTCGCATGGTTTCCACGACCTTGCCCACCACGTCGCCGCCTTCGGCCGCGACCTGAGAGGCGGTTTTCGCCAGTTCGTTGGCCTTGCCGGCGTGGTCGGCGGTCTGGCGCACGGTGGTGCCCAGTTCTTCCATCGACGCAGCGGTTTCTTCCAGCGCGGCGGCCTGCTCTTCGGTGCGGGTGGAGAGGTCGGTGTTGCCCTGGGCGATCTGCACGCTCGCATCCGACACCAGCGCGGCGTTGTCCTGCACGTGGCTCACGGTGTCGCTGATGCGTTTCTGCATGGTGCGCATGGCGCCCAGCAGCTGGCGGGTGTCGTCGTTGCCCACCAGGGCGATCGGGCGGGTGAGGTCGCCTTCGGCCAGGTGGCCGGCGGCGGCCACGGCCTGGTCCATGGCGATGGCCATGAGGCGGGCGACCCAGAGCGCGCCCAGCACCAGCAGCACGGTGGCCACCAGCACCGCGATGGCGATGGTCCAGAGCGATTGCGCGACGCTGGCCGCGGCGGCCTCGGAAATCGTGGCAACGTCCTCCTCGATCATCCCCGAGAGTTTCTCCAGCTGGTCTTCGAGTTGGGCGAAGGCCTGGTTCAGCGCCGGCAACTGGGCTTCGGCCTGGGCCACGCCCTGGGCGGCGCCGCCGATGACGGCCTGCGCGGCCTGGGTGTATTGCCGCACCACGGGCAGGGTGGCGTCCAGCGCCTTGCGGGCTTCGGGGTCGATGCCGGAGGCGGCGATTTTCTTCAGGGCCTCGTCCAGCGTGGCCACGTGGTCGTCGAGATCCTTGCGCGCGGCGGTCACGGTGGCCGTGTCGTTCTTCATCACCGCCAGCAGCGCGCGCTGCGCGTCGCCACGCAGGGCGTCGTGCATCATGTCCGCGCTCAGGGAGGCCTGCAGGGCCTGGCTGGAGAGTGCGGAGGCCTCGACCTTGGCGGCCATGGATGAGACGGCGAGCAGGCCGATGCCGCCCGCGGCAGACACCAACGCGGCGCCGGCCAGGCCAAGACAGAGGATCTGGGTGCGAAGTTTCATGAAGTCTCCGGAAGAGATGCGGATGGCGCGGCGAAGGTGCCGCTGACCCCTGAGGCCTGTTTCGACGCGCCCCCGCGCTTGTGTAGCGCGGCCGGACAGGCGGTTGGCGTGGTGGAACCAAGCACCGCTGCCGCCTCAACCGCCGGTGAAGATTTCGGTGGCCAGCTTCATGAGCGCGGCCACCGGCGTGTCCAGCATGGGCAGGGTGAAGGCGATGCCCACCAGGCCGGCCGAGAGGGTGAGCGGGAAACCGATGGCGAAGGCGTTCATCTGCGGCGCGATGCGCGAGATGAAGCCGAGCACGATGTTGATGAACAGCAGCATGCCGATCATGGGCAGGGCGATCCACAGGCCGTAGCGGAACACCACCGAACCCAGCTCGTGCAACTGCATGCGGTTGATCGATTCGAAGGCGCTGCCGCTGAGCGGAAAGGTGTTGAAGCTGGCCACGACGGCCTGCAGCAGCATGAGGTGGCCGCCCATCACCACAAACAGCAGCATGGTGGTGTTGCCGAAGAAGCGGCCCACGGCGCTGGACTGCGAGTTGGTGGACGGATCGAAAAAGCCGGCGAAGTTCAGGCCCATCTGCAGGCCGATGAGTTCACCGGCGAGCTCGACGGAGGCGAACACGATGCGCACCGCCAGACCGATGGCGATGCCCACGATCACCTGCTGCATCACGACGGCGAAGGCGCCCGCGTCGGTGAGGCCGATCACGGGTTGCTCGGGCAGGCCGGCCTGGGCGCACACCGCCACCAGGAAGGCCAGGCCCACGCGGGTGCGCATGGGCACCGAGCGCGAGGAGAAGATGGGCGCGCTGGAGAAGACGGCCAGGATGCGCAGGAAGGGCCAGAACACCGGCGAGACCAGCGCCATGATCTGCGCTTCGGTGAACGTGGGCATGCGACGGCCGATCGCGAGATCAGATGGCGAAGTTGGGGATCGACAGGATCGTGCTGCGGATGAACTCGACCATGGTGGTCATCATCCACGGGCCCGCGATGGCGAACACCGCGATGGCCGCGATCAGCTTGGGCACGAAGGCGAGCGTGGCTTCGTTGATCTGCGTGATGGCCTGGAACAGGCTGACCAGCAGGCCCACCCCGAGCACCGTGGCGAGCACCGGCGCGGCGACCATGAGCAGCATGAAGAGGGCGTTCTGCCCCATCGTGAGGGCGGCTTGGGGATCCATGGTGTTCCTCTAGGTGGAGAACGATGCGGCGAGGGAGCCGAGCAGCAGGTTCCAGCCATCGGCCAGCACGAACAGCATGAGCTTGAACGGCAGGGCCACCAGCACGGGCGAGAGCATCATCATGCCCAGCGACATCAGCACGCTGGCGACGACCATGTCGATCACCAGGAAGGGGATGAAGATCATGAAGCCGATCTGGAACGCGGTCTTGAGCTCGCTGGTGACGAAGGCCGGCACCAGCACGCGGAAGGGGGCGTTCTGCGCGGTCACGTCGTTGGGCAGCTTGGCCAGCTTGGCGAAGAGTTCGAAGTCGGACTGGCGCGTCTGCTTGAGCATGAACTCGCGCATGGGGGCCTGGCCGCGTTCGAGCGCCTGGTCGAAGGTGATGGCGTTGCGCGAATAGGGTTCGTAGGCGTCGGCGTACACGCGGTCCAGCGTGGGGCCCATCACGAACAGCGTGAGGAACAGCGAGAGGCCGACGATCACCTGGTTGGGCGGGGCCGACTGCGTGCCCAGGGCCTGGCGCAGCAGCGAGAGCACGATCACGATGCGGGTGAAGCCCGTCATGAGCAGCAGCACGGCCGGCAGAAAGGACAGCGCGGTGAAGAACAGCAGGGTCTGGATCGGCACCGAGTAGCTGGTGCCGCCCGCGCCCTGGCCGATCATCAGCGGCAGCGTGGGGCCGGCGGGTGCGGCGGGCGCGCCCTGGGCCCAGGCCGCGCCGGTGGCGAAGAGGGCGAGCGCGGCCAGCAGCAGGCCGGTGCGCAAAGGTTCAACGCGGCGCATGGGGGCCTTTGAGGGGTTGGGTCAGTTGGGCCAGGCGCGCGGCGAAGCCGGAAGCGGGCGTGACGATGGGGCCGGCGGGGTCCACCAGATCGGCCGGCAGGGCCATCTGGTGCAGGGCGTTCACGCTGCCGGCGGACACGCCGAGCACCAGGCACACGCGGTCTTCGCCCTGGCCGATCTGCACCGTCACCACGCGCTGCTGCGGGCCCAGCGAGAGGGTGGAGAGCACCTGCATGGGCGGGCCGCTGTGGCCCACGGCGCCGGGCAGGCGGCGGCGCGCCCACTTCAGGGCGAAGGCCAGGCCCACCATGAGGGCGAGCAGAAGCAGCGCGGGCATCGCGTTTTGCAGCATGAGGGGCTCGATCGGAGAAGAGGTTTTTAGTCCAGGGATGCCGAGGAACCGGCTTTGCCGGGCCTCTGGCGTCGCCTCCCTGCCAGGGGGGTGGCGCCGAAGGCGACGCGGGGGGTGACATGACCCATGGTCATGTCCTGCTCACCCTGCGCATGCGTTCGGACGGCGTCACGATGTCGGTCAGGCGGATGCCGAACTTGTCGTTCACCACCACCACCTCGCCCTGGGCGATCAGGTAGCCGTTGATCAGCACGTCCATGGGTTCGCCGGCCAATGCGTCGAGTTCGACGATGGAGCCCTGCGCGAGCTGCAGGATGTACTTGATCGGCACCCGGGTGCGGCCCAGTTCCACCGACAGCTGGACGGGGATGTCCAGCACCATCTGGATGTCCTGCATCGGGCTCGTGCCCGAGGCCACGGGGGCGGTGCTGGCCTCGAACTCGGGCGCGCCGTCGGCGACCGTTTCGGTGGTGGCGGCCTGTTCTTCCAGGGCCTGGGCCCATTCGTCGGCAACAGCGTCGTTCATGGTGTTGGTGCTCTCAGTTGACATAGGAATCTCCCAACCAGTGCAAATCGGTGCCACGCAGGTTGCGCTCGACGCGCAGGGCGTACTTGCCCTTGTGGGTGCCGTACTGGCATTCAAAGACGGGCACGCCATCCACGTGGGCCTTGATCGAAGGGTGGCGATCGAGTTCGATGAAGTCGCCGATCTGCATGGCCAGCAGCTGTTCCACCGTGGCGTCGGTCTGGGCCAGCTCGGCGACCATGGTCACCTCGGCGGCCTGGATCTCGTGGCTCAGCAGCTTGACCCAGCGGCGGTCGACCTCGATGGCGTCGCCCTGCACGCTGGAATACAGCACGTCGCGGATCGGCTCCAGCGTGGCGTAGGGAATGCAGATGTGCAGCGAACCCGCGATGTCGCCGATCTCCAGCGTGAAGCTGGTGGAGACCACGATTTCGCTCGGGGTGGCGATGGTGGCGAACTGGGGCTGCATCTCCGAGCGCTGGTAGGCCAGCTCGATCGGGTAGACGCCTCGCCAGGCCTTCTTGTATTCCTCGGCCACCACCTCCACCAGGCGGTTGATCACGCGCTGCTCGGTGGGCGAGAAGTCGCGGCCCTCGATGCGGGTGTGGAACTTGCCATTGCCGCCGAAGAGGCTGTCGATCACGCCGAACAGCAGCGTGGGCTCGCAGACCACCAGGCCGTTGCCGCGCAGCGGGCGGATGGCCATGATGTTGAAGTTGGTCGGCACCACCAGTTCCCGCAGGAAGGCGCTGTACTTCTGCACCTGCACCGCGCCCACCGAAATCTCGGGGCTGCGGCGGATGAAGTTGAACAGGCCCAGGCGCAGGTTGCGCGAGAAGCGCTCGTTGACGATCTCCATGGTGGGCATGCGCCCACGCACGATGCGCTCCTGGCTCGAGAGGCTGTAGTCGCGCACACCGCCGGTGGGCACTTCCTCTTTCGCGAGTTTCTGGCTCTCGCCGGTGACGCCTTCGAGAAGGGCGTCGATCTCTTCCTGGGACAGAAACGAATCGGCCATGGCGTGTCGTCCTGCTTATTGAACGATGAAGCTGGAGAACAGCACGGCCTGCACGGGGTTGGCGGCGGCCTTCGATTTCTTCTTGCGCGTCGCCTCTTCGCCCTCGGTGGACACGGCGTAGCCCATCTCCTTCGAGATCGTCGCGATGATGTCGCTGGCGAGCTTTTCCTTGCCCTTGAGCGCCAGCATCTCGTCGGCGGTGCGCTGCGAGATCAGCACCAGCACCTGGCTGCGGATGCTGGGCAGGTAGGCCTTGACGGCGGTCTCGGTGGCGGCGTCCTGCAGCTGCAGCGTCAGGCCGAGCTGGATGAAGCGGTTGCCGCCGGGGTCGGCCAGGTTGATGACCATGTTCTCCAGCGGCAGGAAGACCGGCGCGGTCTTGGGGTTCTTGGCGGCCTGTTCGACGGGGGCGTGCCCATCGTCCTCGTAATCGTCTTCGGCGGTGTTCTTCTTGAGGATGAACAGCGCGGCGGCGGCGCCGATCAGCGCGAGCACGACCACGCCGAGCACGATGAACAGCAGTTTCTTGCTCTTCTTCTTGGGCGCTTCGGGGGCGGCAGCGGTGGCGGTGGCGGCGGCAGCGGACATGTTCTTCCTTCAATGTGGCCCACCGGCCATACCGGGTGGGGTTGAAAGAATTATTGGGCGCCACTCCCTCCGCCGTTCGCCAGATAAGCGCCGGAAAAGGGGGTTATTCAGTCGCTAGGTGGCAAGGTGTGCCGCATTGCTCAAACGCCGCCAGGGCACCCGCGGAACCGGCTTTGCCGGGCCGCCAGGTGCGCCCCCTTGAGGGGGAGACGCCGCAGGCGGCGCAGGGGTGCTTCCGAATCAGGCGAACACGTCCAGGGGACGGCTGCCGTCGGTGCGGGGGGCCAGCACCGGCCGCGCGGCCGGTTCGGCCGCCTGGCTGGCGCGGCCCAGGGCCTCGGTGCTCAGGCCGGCCGGGCGGGGCTGGTACGAACCATCGCCCTGCGCCTGGCCCTGCGAGCCCACGGACACGCCGCAGAGTTGGATGCCGCTGCGCTGCAGCAGGTCGGCCAGCGATTCGCCGGCGCTTTCGCGCAGGGTGGCGCGCGCCTCGGCGTTGTCGGTCTGGAAGGCGACCTGCACCTCCTGGCCCTTCACGGCGAGCTGGATGTCGATGGCGTCGGCGCCTTCGCCGCCCACGCGCAGGCTGGCATGGCGCATGTGCTGGGTGCCCCAGTGGCTCACGGTCGGGGCTTCGGCGTCGGCGCGGGCGTCGGCCGGGTTGCGGCCGTCGCCGTTGCCCTGGTCGGTGAAGGACTGGGAAGCGGCGTCGCTGTTGCCGCCGCTGCTGTCGCTGGGGGCGGTGCCGCTCGCGGCGGTCAGGCTGCCGTCCTGCGCCGGGCCGGTGGCCGTGGCGCCGGCGGCGGGGCCGCTCAGGGCGAACTCGCGCGGGTTGGTGGGGCTGGCGCCCACGTCCGTGCCGGCCGAGGCCACGCCCAGGCGCTCGTTGAGGGCGACGGTGGCGCGCACCTGCGCGAACTGGGCGCTCTGCTGTTGTTGCAGGGCTTCGGTGCTGGAGACCGCGCCGCGCTGCCAGACCATGGCGGGAGCGCCGCCTGGCTGGGCGGTGTTGTCCCCGGCGCGCTGGGCGGCGGCGGTGGCGGCCGCCGTGGCGGGGGTTGCGGCGTTGGGGTTGAGTGGGCTGAAGGCCGGGCGCGAAGCGGCGGCGGCGCGCGCTTGCGCGGCTGCGTTGGGCAGGGCGGGCGCGGCTTCGTCCACGCGGGTCATGCCGCTGACGTCGATGCCACCCTCGCGGGCGGCGCCTTCGGCCTTGCTGGAGGTGGATGCGGCGGCCGCGCCGGTGCCGGTGGTGGACGCGGTGTTGCCGGGCAGGCCCCAGGCGAGCAGGGCGGCCAGGGGGTTGTCGTCGGTCGGGTCGTCGGCCTCGGCCTGCGCGTCGTTGGCGGCTTCGCCGTCGGGCAGGGTGTTACTGGCCGCGGGCTGGTGCGTGTCGCTCACCAGGCTCAGCAGGCTGGCGAACAGGTCCTCGGCCGGCTTGTCGGCGTTGGCGCGCGCGTTGCCACCTGGCTGGGCCGGCTTGGACGCGGCTTCGGCGGGCTTGGGCGCTTGGGTGCTGGCGTGCGTGGTGGTCATGGTGTCGGCGTCGGGCTGGGGGTCGTCGGGGGCTTCAGTTGCGGGCCTGGGCCTGGGCCAGGCTCTGGCGCAGGTGGATGGACAGCGCCATTTCGTCGGTCTGCTTCTGTTCCTGGCGCTGGGCCTTGTGGGCGATGGCCTGCACCTTGCGGTCGGTGAACTTGCGCAGGCCGGCGAGGTCGCGCTCGGTGACGTGCACCTGCTCCTGCGCGGTGTCGATCAGGCGCTGGCGGTCGGCCAGCACGCCGCGCTGGAATTCCACGGCGTGGTAGATCTTGTGCATGAATTCGCGGTGGTGCATGAGCAGCGCGGGGTCCACGCCGGTGGCGCTGCGGGTCACCCAGCGGGCCTCGGCCTCGAGGGCGTAGGCCTGCAGCTGGTCCATCTGGTCCTGGGCCACCTTCAGCTCACGCTGCATCTGGGCCACCACGCCCAGGGCCTCGTCCCGGCGTTTCTCGGCGAGTTCCACCACTTTGTTCAGGGTGTTCAGCGCGGTCATCCGGCGTTTCCTTCATAGGGGTTGTGGTGGGGGCGGGTCTGGCGCTGGGACGAAGGCTTGTCCTTCTCGTCCTGCAGCGCGGCCTGCATCTGGCGCAGGCTCTCGGGCAGGGTGGCGGCCTCGTGCATGTCCTGCATCAGGAAGCGCTGCAGGGCGGGGTAGAGCACGATGGCGCGGTCGGTCTCGGGGTCGCTGCCGGCCACGTAGGCGCCGAGCTGGATCAGGTCGCGGCTCTTCTGGTAACGCGAATACAGGCTGCGGAAGCGGCGCGCCAGTTCCAGGTGCACCGCGCCGGCCACGTTGTGCATCACGCGCGAGGCCGAGGCCTCCACGTCGATGGCGGGGAAATGGCCGGATTCGGCGAGCGCGCGCGAGAGCACGATGTGGCCGTCCAGGATGGCGCGCGCCGCGTCGGCGATCGGGTCCTGCTGGTCGTCGCCCTCGGAGAGCACGGTGTAGAAGGCGGTGATCGAGCCCTTGCCGTTGAGGCCGTTGCCGCTGCGCTCCACCAGCTGTGGCAGCTTGGCGAAACACGATGGCGGGTAGCCCTTGGTGGCGGGCGGCTCACCGATGGCCAGCGCGATCTCGCGCTGCGCCATGGCGTAGCGGGTGAGCGAGTCCATGAGCAGCAGCACGTCCAGGCCGTCGTCGCGGAAGCGTTCGGCGATCGCGGTGGCGTAGGCGGCGCCCTGCATGCGCACCAGCGGCGGCGCGTCGGCCGGGGCGGCCACCACCACCGAGCGCTGGCGGCCTTCGGCGCCGAGGATGTCCTCGATGAATTCCTTGACCTCGCGGCCGCGTTCGCCGATCAGGCCGACCACGATCACATCGGCCTTGGTGTAGCGCGCCATCATGCCCAGCAGCACGCTCTTGCCCACGCCGGAGCCGGCGAACAGGCCGATGCGCTGGCCACGGCCCACGGTGAGCAGGGCGTTGATCGCGCGCACGCCGGTGTCCAGCGGCTGGCGCACCGGGTCGCGGTCCATGGCGTTGAGCGGAGCGCGGTCCATCGGCTCGACGTCCACGTTGAGGATGGGGCCCTGGTGGTCCAGCGGGTTGCCGTGCGAATCGACCACGCGGCCGAGCAGGCCGGCACCCAGCGGCAGGCGCAGCGTGCCCCGATCGTCGGGCGAGGGCGGCTTGTTGGCCTTGCCCACGCGCGGCACGGTGCGGAAGGGGGCGAGCGGCGTCACGCTCGCGCCGCTGGACAGGCCATGCGTGTCGCCGGCCGGCATCAGGTAGGCCTTGTCGTTGGAGAAGCCCACCACCTCGGCCAGCACCGGGTCCTTGTGGCCGTTGTCGATCAGGCACTGCGAGCCCACAGGCACCTTCAGGCCCACGGCTTCGAGCACCAGGCCGGCCAGGCGGGTGAGGGTGCCGCGCACTTCCAGCGGTGTCTTGACGGCGGCGTTCGCCCGCACGTCTTCCATGAAGTTGTCCCAGCGGCTCTCAGTGCCGAAAATGCTGTCAGACATCGGCGTTCCCCGGGTTCCAGGCCGCTTCCATGCCAAGGTTGCCCACGGCGCGCGACCAGCGTTTCTCGATGGTGGCGTCCACCGTCATGGTGGCCGACTCGATCAGGCAGCCGCCCGGGCTGATGGCCGCATCGGCCACGAACTCGGCAGGGTGGTTGCCCATGTTTTCCTGCAGCGCGCCCTTCATCATGGCCAGGTCGCCCGGGTTCAGGCGCACGGTGGCGGGCTGGCCGTCGTCCACCAGCTGGCCCAGGGCCTCGGTGATCACCGGCCGCAGGTGGGCGGGGTCGCTCTTGAGCTCCTGGCGCACCACCTGGCGGGCCAGGTCGCAGGCCAGTTCCAGGATGTGGCGCGAGATCTGGTCTTCGCTCTTCTTGAGGTGGTCGCGCGTGTTGTGCAGCAGCTGGGCCATGCGCACCGCGGTTTCCTCGGCGGTCTTGCGCACCGTGGCTTCGAGCGCGTCGCGCACTTCCTGGCCGCCGGCATCGTGGCCGCGCGAAAAGCCTTCGGCATAGGCCTGCTGGCGCGCTTCCTGCAGCACCTCGGAGGTCACGCCCTCGCTGGCGGTGCCGTCGGCCGGGCCGGCCTTGGGCAGGTCGTCGCTGCCGTCCACGGCGGAGAAGTGCCAGGCGGCGACGCCGTCGATCTCCTCGCGCGGGATGAAACGGGAATGGGGGTTGGGTTTGGAAGACGCCATGGTGTTCTGTTCCTCAGACGAAGGCCTCGTCTTCGCCGCCGCCCATGATCACGATCTGGCCCTCGTCGGAGAGCCGGCGCACAACCTTGAGGATTTCCTTCTGCTGCGCTTCCACTTCCGACAGGCGCACCGGGCCGCGCGACTCCAGGTCTTCGCGCAGCGCCTCGGCCGCGCGGCTGGACATGTTGCCCAGCACCAGTTCGCGCAGTTCGTTGGTGGCGCCCTTGAGCGCGATCACCAGCGAATCGGTCGCCACTTCCTTGAGCACCATCTGCACCGACTTGCCGTCGAGCTTGAGCAGGTCCTCGAAGGTGAACATCTTGTCCATGATCTTCTGCGCCAGGTCGGCGTCGAACTCGCGGATCGATTCGATCACCGAGGTTTCGATCTGGGTGCCCATCATGTTGATGATCTCGGCGGCGGTCTTCACGCCGCCCATGGAGGTCTTGCGGATCTTGTCGCCACCGGCCAGCACCTTGTAGAGCACCTCGTTGAGGTCCTTCAGCGCGGTGGGCTGGATGCCTTCGAGCGTGGCGATGCGCAGCATCACCTCGTTGCGGGTGCGCTCGGTGAAGTTCTTGAGCACGCCGGCGGTCTGGTCCGATTCGAGGTGCACCAGGATGGCGGCCACGATCTGGGGGTGTTCGTTGCGCAGCAGTTCGGCGATGGACAGCGGGTCCATCCACTTCAGGCTTTCGATGCCCGAGACATCACCGCCCTGCAGGATGCGGTCGATCAGCAGCGAGGCCTTGTCGTCGCCCAGCGCGCGCTTGAGCACGGCGCGCACGTAGTTGTCGGTGTCGGACACCAGCAGGCTCTGCGACGAGGCCGCGCTGGTGAATTTCTGCATCACCTGGTCCACGCGGTCGTGCGAGACCGCGCGCGTCTTGGCGATGGTTTCGCCCAGTTTCTGCACTTCCTTGGGGCTGAGGTGCTTGAACACCTCGGCCGCTTCCTCTTCGCCCAGCGACATGAGAAAGATGGCGGCGTCCTGGATTCCCTGGTCTTCCATGATTCAGATTCCTTTAGCCCGATTCGCACAAAACGGTCGAGTGCCGAAGCCTCTGACCAGGGGCACCGCGGGTCCGGCTTCGCCGGCCCCAGGTGCCGTCCTCCTCCCGCCGCAGGCGAGAGAGGGGGAAGCCGCGAAGCGGCGCAGGGGGTGGCTCCTGCTCATGCAGGGGCCTCGCCATTCACCCAGCCCTTGACGATGTTGGCCACGGCGGCCGGGTTCTCCAGCGCCAGGCGCTTGGCATCGGCCAGGCGCTGCGCCTCGGCGGTGACTTCGTTGCTCGGCATGGGCAGGCCGGGGCGCTCGGGCGATTCGTTGAGCACCGCGTTGAGCGGTTGCACCGGGGTGGTGTCCAGGCGGCGCGCGGCCGGCGTCTTCATCAGCTTCAGGCCGGGGCGGACCATGCCCATGAGCACCAGCAGGCCCAGGCCCACCATGCCCAGCGGCCAGGCCAGGCTGCGCAGCAGTTCCTGGTTGTCCGACTGCTGCCACCAGGCGCCGGCATCCACTTCGCTGGTCTTCTCGACGTTGAAGGCCGCGTTGACCACGTTGACCGAGTCGCCGCGGTCCTTGTTGAAGCCGATGGTTTCACGCACCAGGGCGGTCATCTGTTCGAGCTGCTGCGGCGGGATCGGGGTGCTGGTTTCCTTGCCGGCCTTGTCCACCGAGGTGCGGTGGTTGATCACCACCGCCGCGCTGAGGCGGCGCACCTGGCCGCTGGACTCGCGCACCACCTTCACCGTCTTGTCCACCTCGTAGTTCACGACCGACTCGCGGCGCGAGTTGCCGCCCTGGCCGCCGGCGCCCTGGCCGCTGGCCACGCCCACGGGGGCGGCCGCGCCGTTGATGGGCGCGGTGCCGGTGGCGGGGGGCTGGTTGCTCACCGCGCCGGGCACGCCCGAGGGCTGGGCGCGCGGGCCGCTGCCGTCTTCCACGGTCTGCTGGCTGCGCACCGTGGCGGCGGCCTCGGGGCCCTGGTTGGGGCGGTGCTGTTCGCTGGTGGATTCGACCTGCGAGAAATCGACCTCGGCGCTGACCTGGGCCTTGACGTTGTTGCGGCCCACCAGCGGCTCCAGCATCTCCATGATGCGGCGTGTGTAGAGCTGTTCGAGCTGCTGCACGTACTGCAGCTTCTGGGTGTCGGCGCCCTGGGCCTGGCCATCGGGCGGGCTGGAGAGCAGGTTGCCCGCGTCGTCCACGATGCTGACCGCCTTGGGGTTCATCTCGGGCACGCTGGAGGCCACCAGGTGCACGATGCCGGCGACCTGCGCGCGGTCCAGCGTGCGGCCGGGGTGCAGGGTGAGCAGCACCGAGGCGCTGGGTTTCTGCTGTTCGCGGAAGAATCCGTTCTGGTTCGGCAGGGCCAGGTGGATGCGCGCGCTCTGCACGGAGGAGAGCGACTGGATGGAGCGGGTGAGTTCGCCTTCCAGACCGCGCTGGAAGGTCAGCCGTTCCTGGAACTGGGTCATGCCGAAGCGGTTGGCCTCCATCAGCTCGAAACCGGTGACCGAGCCCTTGGGCAGGCCTTGCGAGGCCAGGCGCAGGCGGGTGTCGTGCACCTTGTCGGCCGGCACCATGATGGCCTGGCCGCCCTCGGCGTGCTTGTAGGGCACGTTCATCTGGGACAGTTGGGCCACGATCGCGCCGCCGTCCTTGTCGCCCAGGTTGGCGTAGAGCACGCGCCATTCCGGCTGGCGGCCCATGAAGAAGAAGGCCAGGGCGATCGCCAGCAGGGCCAGGGCGCCCAGGCCGAGCTTGATTTTCTGGGCCTGGTCCATGCGCGCGAAGCCGTCACCGAATGCGCTGCGCTCCTTCGCGGCGGTCGGTGTGACATCCAGTTCGGCAACGGCGGTGGTGCTCATGGCGTTCGGGGCTCGGGTAGATGGTCGATGGCAGAGGGAGATACACCCTGTTGCGGTCGATTATTCGGTCCCGGTGCCCCCGCCATAGCCATGAAAAGGCGGGGGTTTGTGCCCTTATTCCCGTCCCGTGCGGGCGGGGTGCCCTCTAGCATCTGGGCTCATACCACGTCGAAGGAGTCCGCCATGGACATGCGCATCGCCCCCCTGAGCAGCCAGGCCTTGAACGGCATCGGCTCATCCGCCCTGAAACGCCCCGGCGCGGCCGGTGGCGTGGAGTCTGGCTTTGCCGCCAACTTCAAGTCGGCGCTCAAGGAAGTCAGCGCGTCTCAGGAGGCCGCTTCCAAGCTGCAGACCCAGGTCCAGCTGGGCAACCCCAAGGTGAGCCTGGAAGAGACCATGCTCGCGATGCAGAAGGCCCAGGTCGGTTTCCAGGCCACCTTGCATGTGCGCAACAGGATGGTCCAGGCCTATTCCGACATCATGAACATGAGCGTCTAGAACGGTTCCACCCCGTTGCTTGCTCACTGCGTGTAGCCGCATCCCCCTTCCAGGGGCGATACCAGCGGCCCGGCAAAGCCGGTTCCGCGGTATCTCTGGATTCATTTACTTCGCTCCGGACCCGTTCAATGCATCGGGGCGGGGCTGCTCCGGTCGATCATCTGCGCCAAGTCGTTCAGCCAGGGCTCCGCCAGGCAGCGGATCTCGGCGTCGATGCGCAGGATGCGCTGCATGATCTTCGTCTTTTCCTTGCGCTCGTCGGGGCCTAGCTGGTCGGTGGCCGACTTGTGGCGCAGCTGGGCGATCAGCACCGCGCAGGCGCCTTCGAGGCGTACCACCTGGTCCCAGTTCTCCGTCTGCGCGGCTTCCAGCATCTGGCGGCTGGTGTTCTCGATGGCTTTGTAGTAGTCCAAAAGATGGTGCTCCATGTCAGGCTCCCTGTAGGGCGCCAGCGCGAATCTGTTTCCAGGAGTCGGCCAGGGGTTCGATGAGGTTCAGCACCTCGTGGATCGGGGCCGCGTCGTTGCGCAGGTTGGCCAGGGTCAGGCGCTGCACGCTGTACTCGTACAGGCCCTTGAGGTTGGCGGCCAGTTCGCCGCCTTCCTGCAGGTTCAGGCCGGCCTTGAGGCCTTCTTCCACGATCCGGATCGCCTTGCCGATGGCCGCGCCCTTGCTCGCCACGTCCTGGCGTTCCATCGCGCCGCGAGCCAGGTTCAGGCTCTGAATCAGCGCGTCGAACAGCAGGCTGACCAGCTGGTGCGGGTCGGCCGTCTGCACGCCGGTGTCGACGGCGACGCGTTTGTAGGTGGAGGCTGCGCGGGTGTTGACAGAGGTGAACATGGCTTGGGTTCCTGATGTCTGATACCTTTCTGTATCGGCACCGGGCGGGCTGACTGTAGGCATGAACGGCGCCATTTGAGGGGTCAAGTTCATGCTTTACATCCTTTAGTAACAGTCGCCCGTGGGCTCCATCAGCGCAGAAGCGAGAGCACGCCCTGTTGCGCCTGGTTGGCCTGCGCCACCATGGCGGTGCCGGCCTGCTGCAGGATCTGGGCGCGCGAGAGGCTGGAGGTTTCCTTGGCGAAGTCGGCATCCACGATGCGGCCGCGCGCGGCGGAGATGTTCTCGCCGGTGATCTGGATGTTGGCCACGGCGTTCTCGAAGCGGCTTTGCAGGGCGCCCAGGGTGGCGCGCGAGCTGTTCACGTCGTTGATGGCCTTGTCGATGATCTTGAGCGAGAGCTGGGCACCGCCCGCGGAGGCGACGGAGATGCCCCGCATGTCGTAGGCGCCGGCAAACATCGCGCCGCCCTGCAGGTTGCCGGTGGCCGCCGTGTTGAAGCCCGCGAGGTCCGCGGCCGCGCTGAAGGCGGTTTTTTCCGAGAACAGGTGGTAACCCGTCAGCGTGCCAGCCGCGTTGTACGACAGCTTGGCGAACACGCCGGTGTCGGCGGACCGGGCGTTCACCGCGTCCACGATCTGGCCCGCGCGTTCGGTGGCATTGGCGGCGGCCTTGATGGCGCCCAGCGACACCGCGGAGGTGTTGTCGCCCGGGATGGCGTTGATGGTCAGCGCACCGGCGGCGACCGCCGTCAGGTCCGTGAGCGAGCCCAGTGCCATCTCCGTGGAGACCTGGATCGTGGTGTAGCCCATCGCGCTGGGGGAGCTCATCGAGTCCAGCTTGACCGACACGATGGAGTCGATGGAGATGCCCTCACCGGCGTTGGCGCCGACCTGGAAGGTGGCGTTGGCGAACGAGCCATCGAGCAGCTTGGTGCCGTTGAAGGCCGTGGTCTTGGCGACGCGGTCGATTTCCTGGCTCAACTGCGTGACTTCGGCCTGCAGGGCGGTGCGGTCGCTGCCGTTGTTGGAGGCGTTGGCCGACTGCACGGCCAGTTCGCGCATGCGCTGCAGCATGTCGCCGACCTTGCCCAGCGCGCCTTCGGCGGTCTGCGCCAGCGAGATGCCGTCGTTGGCGTTGCGCACGGCGACGTTCAGGCCGCGCACCTGGGCGTTCATGCGCTCGGAGATGGCGAGGCCGGCGGCATCGTCCTTGGCGCTGTTGACGCGCAGGCCCGAGGAGAGGCGCTGCATGGAGGTGGCCAGCGAGCTGGAGGTCGTGCCCAGGTTGCGCTGGGCGGTCATCGACATCACGTTCGTGTTGATGGTGGTCATGGGGGACTCCCGTGGGGTGAGGGAACGGTGGAGGGGTCAGGCGGGGCAAAAAAAAGCGGTTGCAGGCTTTCGCCATGCAACCGCCCTGTGAGGCGATGCCTTGGCGCGATCAACGCAGCAGGGACAGCACGCCTTGTTGTGCCTGGTTGGCCTGCGCCACCATGGCGGTGCCGGCCTGTTGCAGGATCTGGGCGCGCGACAGGTTCGACGTTTCCTTGGCGAAGTCGGCGTCGACGATGCGGCCACGGGCAGCGGAGATGTTCTCGCCGGTGATCTGGATGTTGGCCACGGCGTTCTCGAAGCGGCTTTGCAGGGCACCGAGGTCGGCGCGCGAGCTGTTGATCGAGTTGATCGCCTTGTCGATCACCTGCAGCGCCTTTTGTGCGTCGCCGAAGCTGTTGACGTTGATCGCCGACAGCGTGGTCAGGGTGCCGGGAGGGGCGGTGTCGCCAGGCGCGCCGGTGGCGGCGGCGGTGAAGGCGGCGCCGAAGTCGGTGGCGGCGGTCAGGTCGCGGCTCGAGAAGATTTCATAGGCGCCAGCGCCGGTTTCGCGGGCGAACACGCCGGTGTCGGCCGACTTGGCGTTGATCGCGTCCACCACCTGCGTGGTGCGCTGGGCGGCGGTCGTCGAGGCGGCGATGCCACCCAGGGCCACGTCCACGCCGGCGGCGTTCTTGATGCTCCAGCCGGTCGTGCCTGCCGGGATGGCGGCGTTGGCGGCGGTGGAGGGCGCGGCGACGGCTGCCACGAAGTGTTCAGTGGCGCTCAGCTGGCCCAGGGCGGTGGAGTTGGCCGAGACGATGCTGTCGATGGCGATGCCTTCACCGGCGTTGGCGCCGACCTGGAAGGTGGCGTTGGCGAACGAACCGTCGAGCAGCTTGGTGCCGTTGAACGAGGTGGTCTTGGCGACACGGTCGATTTCCTGGCGCAGCTGCGTGACTTCGGCCTGCAGGGCGGTGCGGTCGCTGCCGTTGTTGGAGGCGTTGGCCGATTGCACAGCCAGTTCGCGCATGCGCTGCAGCATGTCGCCCACCTTGCCCAGCGCGCCTTCGGCGGTCTGGGCCAGCGAGATGCCGTCGTTGGCATTGCGGGCCGCCACGTTCAGGCCGCGCACCTGGGCGTTCATGCGCTCGGAGATGGCCAGGCCAGCGGCATCGTCCTTGGCGCTGTTGACGCGCAGGCCCGACGAGAGGCGCTGCATGGAGGTGGCCAGCGAGCTGGAGGTCGTGCCCAGGTTGCGCTGGGCGGTCATGGACATGACGTTGGTGTTGATGGTGGTCATAACTAACTCCTGTGAAGTGGTTGGGCTGACTGCCCGGCTGCCCGGGCCACGAACCCATGGAGAAGTTCGTTGAATCTAATTTCGGTGGTGCCTGAGGAATCTTTAGTCCCTTGTGACCACCGTGTGTCGTGTCAAGCCCCGTTCATCGGGTGCCGTCGACCGGTCAAGAAAAAGGGCGGTTGCCCGGCTTTCGCCGCGCAACCGCCCTGGGGGCGATGCCTGCCGGAATCAACGCAGCAGGGACAGCACGCCTTGTTGTGCCTGGTTGGCTTGGGCGACCATCGCGGTGCCGGCCTGCTGCAGGATCTGGGCGCGCGACAGGTTGGACGTTTCCTTGGCGAAGTCGGCGTCCACGATGCGGCCACGCGCGGCGGAGATGTTCTCGCCGGTGATCTGGATGTTGGCCACGGCGTTTTCGAAGCGGCTTTGCAGGGCACCGAGGTCGGCGCGCGAGCTGTTGATCGAGTTGATCGCGTTGTCGATCACCTTCAGGGCCTTTTGCGCGTCGCCGAAGCTGTTGACGCTGATGTCGTCGAGCTGGCTGGCGGCGGCGGCACCGACGGCCACCGTGCCGGTGGCGGCGGCGGTGAAACCACCGAAATCGGCCACGGCGATGGCGCCTTCGGAGAAGGTCTCGAAGCCCGTCGCGACGCCGGCCGTGTAGGTGGCGCGGGCGAACACGCCGGTGTCGGACGACTTGGCGTTGATCGCGTCCACCACCTGCGTGGTGCGCTCGGCCGCCGAGGTGGCGGCGGAGATCGGGCCCAGGGCCACGCCCTTGACGGTCAGCGCACCGGCGGCGATGGCGGCGTTGGCACCGGCCGTGGTGGTGATCGTGCCCGCGCCGGTGACCAGCGAGGTGTTGCCCAGCGAGGTGGAGTTGGCGCTGACGATGGAGTCGATGGCGATGCCTTCACCGGCGTTGGCGCCGACCTGGAAGGTGGCGTTGGCGAACGTGCCGTCGAGCAGCTTGGTGCCGTTGAACGAGGTGGTCTTGGCGACACGGTCGATTTCCTGGCGCAGCTGCGTGACTTCGGCCTGCAGGGCGGTGCGGTCGCTGCCGTTGTTGGAGGCGTTGGCCGACTGCACAGCCAGTTCGCGCATGCGCTGCAGCATGTCGCCCACCTTGCCCAGCGCGCCTTCGGCGGTCTGGGCCAGCGAGATGCCGTCGTTGGCATTGCGGGCCGCCACGTTCAGGCCGCGCACCTGGGCGTTCATGCGCTCGGAGATGGCGAGGCCGGCGGCGTCGTCCTTGGCGCTGTTGACGCGCAGGCCCGAGGAGAGGCGCTGCATGGAGGTGGCCAGCGAGCTGGAGGTCGTGCCCAGGTTGCGCTGGGCGGTCATCGACATCACGTTCGTGTTGATGGTGGTCATGGTGTTTTCCGTTCAAAAAATGGAGGTGATGGACGATCGATCAGCGCAGCAGGGACAGCACGCCCTGTTGCGCCTGGTTGGCTTGCGCCACCATCGCGGTGCCGGCCTGTTGCAGGATCTGGGCGCGCGACAGGTTCGACGTTTCCTTGGCGAAGTCGGCGTCGACGATGCGGCCGCGCGCGGCGGAGATGTTCTCGCCGGTGATCTGGATGTTGGCCACGGCGTTCTCGAAGCGGCTCTGCAGGGCACCGAGGTCGGCGCGCGAGCTGTTGATCGAGTTGATCGCGGTGTCGATCACCTTCAGGGCCTTTTGCGCATCACCGAAGCTGTTGACGCTGATGTCGTCGAGCTGGCTCGTGGCCGCGGCGCTGTCGGCCGGGGCCGCGCCGGTGGTGGTGGCACCGAAGCCGACGAAGCTGGCGGCCGTGATGGCGGTGTCGGAGAACACCTCGAAGCCGGTGGCGGTGCCGCCGGCGTTGTAGGTGACGCGGGCGAACACGCCGGTGTCGGACGACTTGGCGTTGATCGCGTCCACGACCTGCGTGTTGCGACCGGCGGCCGTGGTGGCGACGGAGACCGGGCCCAGGGCCACGCCGCGCACGGTCAGCGCGCCCGCGGCGATGGCGCCCAGGGCGGTGCCGTCGTTGATCGCGCTGGTCGAGGTGGCCAGCGAGGTGTTGCCCAGGGCGGTGGAGTTGGCGCTGACGATGGAGTCGATGGCGATGCCTTCACCGGCGTTGGCGCCGACCTGGAAGGTGGCGTTGGCGAACGAACCGTCGAGCAGCTTGGTGCCGTTGAACGAGGTGGTCTTGGCGACACGGTCGATTTCCTGGCGCAGCTGCGTGACTTCGGCCTGCAGGGCGGTGCGGTCGCTGCCGTTGTTGGAGGCGTTGGCCGATTGCACAGCCAGTTCGCGCATGCGCTGCAGCATGTCGCCCACCTTGCCCAGCGCGCCTTCGGCGGTCTGGGCCAGCGAGATGCCGTCGTTGGCATTGCGGGCCGCCACGTTCAGGCCGCGCACCTGGGCGTTCATGCGCTCGGAGATGGCGAGGCCGGCGGCGTCGTCCTTGGCGCTGTTGACGCGCAGGCCCGAGGAGAGGCGCTGCATGGAGGTGGCCAGCGAGCTGGAGGTGGTGCCCAGGTTGCGCTGGGCGGTCATCGACATCACGTTCGTGTTGATGGTGGTCATAACTAGCTCCGGTTGAGTGGTTGGGCTGACTGCCCGGCTGCCCGGGCCACGAACCCATGGAGAAGTTCGTTGCAACCTATTTCGGTGCCTGCCACGTTTTCTTGAGGAAATCGAACCCGACCTGCCGCCGTTGCGGAAAAACGCACGAAAAAAAGCCCTGGCCGCATGAAGCGCCAGGGCATCCGTGGAGCGGACCCTTCAACTCAACCTGTGGACTTGTTCCACTGCGCGATCTGTTGCGTGACGAAGGCGTTGAGCGAGTTGAGCTGGCCCACCATCGCGTCCATCGCGTTGTACTGCTTGAGGTAACGCGATTCGGCGCGGACGGCGCGTTCGTTCACCTTTTCCTGTTCCTTGGTGTTGCGCTTGGCGGCTTCGCGCAGCGATTCGGAGCGCGAGGTCAGCGTGCCGCTGGCGCCCGCGAAACCTTCGGCGAAGGTCTTGAGCTTTTCGCCGAAGCCCTGCGCCGTGGGGTCGATGTGGTCGGCGTTGAACAGGTTCTGCACCGCCTGGGGGTTGTCCAGCGCCTTGCCCAGCTTGGTGCTGTCGACGGTCATCTTGCCGCCCGACTTGATGTCGATGCCGATGTCGGCCAGCGTGGTGAACTCACCGCCCGGCGTGAACGAGCGCATCATGCCGCGCAGCGCGTTCTGCAGGCCCACGGCCGTGCTGTCGCCCTGCAGCGAGCCGGCCACCTTGGTCTCCGAGTTGTAGCCCGTGGTGCTGCTGAGCATGTCGTTGAGCGCGTTGTACGCGTCGACGAAGGACTGGATGGTCTTGGTCATCGCCTCCTTGTCGTTGGTGATCGAGATCTCCACCGGCGCCGTCGTCGTCTGCGAGAACTGCAGGGTGATGCCGGGCAGGCCGTCCTTGTAGGTGTTGCTGGCCGACTCGATGGCGATGCCGTTGATGGTGGCCAGCGCGTTGGCGCCGTGCGTGATCTGCACGCCCGAGGCCACGCCGCCCTGCACCGCCAGGCGCGAGAGGCCGGTGCTGGCCACACCGTCGCTGTCGGTGACCTGCATCTCGAAGCCCATGGCCTCGCCGGTTTCCTTGGAGCGCATCAGCAGGCGTTCACCCGTGGCGTCGCGCAGCACGGTGGCGGTCACGCCGGCGTCGGCCGCGTTGATCTTGGCCGCGATCGCGGTGAGCGTGTCTTCGCCTTCGGCGATCTCGATGTCCACGGCGGCCTTGTCGCCGGCCACGAAGGAGCCCGAGCTCCAGTCGCCCAGCGTGATCTTCAGGCTGCCCGCGCCCATGGCCGTGTCTTTGGGCACCGCCAGCGTGGCCGTGGACTGCGCCCGGGCCAGCTGCGACACCTCGACCGACATCGCGGTGGGCGCGGTGCCCGTGGCCGCGGTGACGCCGACGGCGGCGGCCAGCGAGGAACTCCCCTTGACGGCCTTGAAGGCATTGGGGTCGGCCAGCTTGGTGCCGAGCTCGCCCAGCGAGTTCATCATCGACGTCAGCGTGCCGAAGAGCGAGATCTTGCTCTGGATCTTGGTGGCCTGCGTCTGCAGCCCCGCCAGCGGCGCGCGTTCGAGTGCGACCAGCTGCGAGACGATGGTTTCGATCGGGACGCCGCTGGCCATGCCGGTGGAGGTGATGGGCATGTCAGGTCTCCGCGCCGGCGCGGGGCGCCGGCGTGTGGGTGGAAGCGGGTCGGTTCTTCATGTTCTGTTTCCTCCGGGATGTACGCACCACACGCCAGGGCATGCGGTCTGTGCATCCCGCAATCGCCGTTGGCCACGGCGCATGCGGATGTGCGCGCTCGATCAGGAACGCAGCAGCGAGAGCACCCCCTGGGGAATCTGGTTGGCCTGCGCCACCATGGCGGTGCCGGCCTGTTGCAGGATCTGGGCGCGCGAGAGGTTGGACGTTTCCTTGGCGAAGTCGGCGTCGACGATGCGGCCGCGCGCGGCGGAGATGTTCTCGCCCGTGATCTGGATGTTGGCCACGGCGTTCTCGAAGCGGCTTTGCAGGGCACCGAGGTCGGCGCGCGAGCTGTTGATCGCGTTGATGGCGTTGTCGATCACCTTCAGGGCGAGCTGCGAGTCGCCGAAGGAGTTGACGTTGATGTCTTCGACGAAGGAATCGGCGGCGGCGGCGGTGGCCGCGCCAGCGCCGGTGGTGCCGGCGGCGAAGTTGCCGAAGTCGGCGGCCACGAGCGCGCGGTCGGAGAACACCTCGTAGCCGTCCATCACGCCAGCGGTGAAAGTGGGGCGGGCGAACACGCCGGTGTCGGAGGACTTGGCGTTGATCGCATCGACCATCTGGCCGGCGCGTTGCGCCAGCGTGGTGGCTTCACCGATGGGGCCGAGGTTGACCGCGTTGCCGTTGGCGTCGTCGATCGAGAGCGGCGTGGCGCCACCGGCGGGGATGGCGGCCAGCACGGCGGGCGCGACCGGCGTGGCCGGCGGCACGATCTTGGCGGTGGTGTGCACCGAGGTCTGGCCCAGCGCCGCGGAGTTGGAGTTGACGATGCTGTCGATGGAGATGCCTTCACCGGCGTTGGCACCGACCTGGAAGGTGGCGTTGGCGAACGAGCCGTCGAGCAGCTTGGTGCCGTTGAACGAGGTGGTCTTGGCCACACGGTCGATTTCCTGGCGCAGCTGCTGCACCTCGGCGTTGAGCGCGGTGCGGTCGCTGCCGTTGTTCGAGGCGTTGGCCGACTGCACGGCCAGTTCGCGCATGCGCTGCAGCATGTCGCCGACCTTGCCCAGCGCGCCTTCGGCGGTCTGGGCCAGCGAGATGCCGTCGTTGGCGTTGCGCGCGGCCACGTTGAGGCCACGCACCTGGGTGTTCATGCGTTCGGAAATCGCGAGGCCGGCGGCATCGTCTTTCGCGCTGTTCACGCGCAGGCCCGAAGACAGGCGCTGCATGGAAGTGGCCAACGAGCTGGCCGAGCTGCTCAGATTTCGCTGAGCATTCATCGACATCACGTTCGTGTTGATGGTGGTCATAACTAACTCCTGTAAATGGACTTGGAAAGTGAACCGGCTTCATGGGCATTGCTGCCCATCGCCGTGTCGACCCTTGCGGGCCTCCACCGTCGCTGCTCGCCGCCTTTGCTGGCCGGACGACGAACCCATTTGGAAGTTCGTTGAGTCAATTTCGGTGATGAGTGGAGATTCTTGAGGTTTGTCTGCAATCCAACCGGCGGATAAACCGGGCCGTTCGGCGCCAGTTCATGGCTTAAAGGGGCTCCCCCCTGCGCCGCTTTGCGGCTTCCCCCCTCTGTGGCGCGCCTTCGGCGCTTCGAGGGGGGGGACGGCGTCTCGGGCCGGCGGAGCCGGACCCTTGACGCCTCTTGAGGGGGCGGCTTCTCTCCTGCGCCGCTCCACAGGCAGGATCGTTTTGAGTACCAAGGTTGTAGGTGTTTGGATGACAAGGGGGTGCTGCGCGCCTGACGCAACGCACAGACATTTCCCGATTCAAGTTTTTTTACCGCTCGACACAATTCATACATCGGGCCAACAAACAGCGGCTCCTACTGAAAGAAGGAAACATCATGGACAGCGAACAACTCCTGGCAGAAATCCGCGAAGCCAACCTGACCTACCTCATGCTGGCGCAGAACCTGATCCGCAAGGACCGCGCCGAAGCCCTGTACCGCCTGGGCCTGACCGAAGAAGCCGCCGACCTGCTGGGCATGCTGTCCACCGCGCAGCTGCTCAAGATCGCTTCCAGCAACATGCTGCTGTGCCGCTTCCGCGTCGACGACGACCTGGTGTGGAACCTGCTGACCAGCCACAACGTGAAGAAGGTGGACAACAGCACCACCACCCAGCTGCACGCCAGCATCCTGATGGCCGGCCGTTTCGCCGAGTCCATGGCCGCTCACTGAGCCGCGCTCCCGCTTCCCTCCTTCTTTCTTCTTCTCTCTCACCGTTTCATCTCCAGGAGCCCACCATGGCCGCAGGCAAGAGCATCCTCAACGAGTCGCGTGACATCGAGCGCGCTGTCGCCCTGATCCAGCTCGGCGCCCGCCTGCAGGTGCTGGAGTACGAAACCAGCCTGTCCTACGAGCGCCTGCTGCGCCTGTACAAGGAAGTCGCCGGCAAGTCGCCGTCCAAGGGCCAGCTGCCCTTCTCGACCGACTGGTTCCTGACCTGGCAGCCCAACATCCACTCGTCGCTGTTCCTCAACATCCACGAGTACCTCTCCAAGACCAGCGAACTCGAAGAGATCGACACGGTCATCAAGGCCTTCCGCCTCTACAGCGAACAGATGCAGGCCAGCGCCATCGAGCCGCTGCTCTCCGTCACCCGCGCCTGGCGCCTGGTGAAGTTCGTCGACAACGGCATGCTCACGCTGACCAAGTGCTCCTGCTGCGGTGGCCACTTCGTCACCGAACCCTACGAAAACCGCCATTTCGTCTGCGGCCTGTGCCAGCCGCCGGCCCGCGCCGGCAAGGGCAGCGCCAACGGCGGTCTGCGGTTGCACTGAGCCCGAGCCTTTTCGCTCAAACCCTGAAATGGACCCCGATGCGGGTCCATTTCGCGTTTATGGCCTTCTTCATTCCCACCTAGAGTTGACCGATAGAAAACACATTCCTCCAAGTCACGCGTGCGCCGGTGTGCCGCGTCCTCTTCCAGGCACAAGAACATGTTCGTCATCATTGGTTTCGTGGTTTCGATGGTCTGCATCTTCGGGGTATTCATATTCCACGGAGGCAACATCGGTGTCGTGCTCAAGGCGCTGCCTTTCGAGCTGACGACCATCCTGGGCGCTGCGCTGGGGGCTTTCCTCATCAACAACCAGATGAAGGTGGTCAAGGCTTCGTTCAAGGGCCTGGCCCAGTGCTTCAAGGGAAGCCGCTACACCAAGGCGCGCTACATGGAGCTGCTCGCGCTGCTGTTCGACATCCTGCAGAAGGCCCGCAAGGAAGGCCTGATGGCGATCGAGCAGGACGTGGAGAACCCGCACGACTCCGCGCTGTTCAAGAAATACCCCACCATCTCGGCCGACCACCACGTGGTCGAGTTCATCACCGACTACCTGCGCATGATGGTCTCGGGCAACCTGAACGCGCACGAGATCGAGTCGCTGATGGACGCCGAGATCGAAACCCATCACCAGGAAGCGCACGCCCCGGTGGCCGCCATCGGCCGCCTGGCCGGCGGCCTGCCGGCCTTCGGCATCGTGGCCGCCGTGCTGGGCGTGGTGAACACCATGGGCTCGGTCGGCCAGCCGCCCGCCGTGCTCGGCGCCATGATCGGTTCGGCCCTGGTCGGTACCTTCCTCGGCATCTTGCTGGCGTACGGCGTGTTCGAACCGCTCGGCGGCCTGCTGGACCAGAAGATGGAAGAGGGCAGCAAGGAGCTGCTGTGCGTCAAGACCACGCTGCTCTCCAGCATGCAGGGTTATGCGCCGCTGACCGCGATCGAGTTCGGCCGCAAGGTGCTGTTCGCCGACGTGCGGCCGACCTTCGCCGAGCTGGAAACCCACGTGAAGAAAAAATGAAATACCCCCCGCGCCGCTTCGCGTCTCCCCCCTGGAAGGGGGGCGGCACCTTGGGCCGGCAAAGCCGGACCCGTGGTGCCTCTGGACGGAGCTGCTTCACGCCGGATGTAGGAGCTCGTCATGGCGGGTGATGGAAAGAAACTTCAACCGATCATCATCAAGCGCATCAAGAAGGGTGGCCATGCCGCCCATGGTGGTGCGTGGAAGATCGCCTACGCCGACTTCGTGACCGCGATGATGGCCTTCTTCCTGCTCATGTGGCTGCTGGGCTCCACGGCCAAGGGCGAGCTGCAGGGCATCGCGAGCTACTTCCAGTCGCCGGTGAAGGTCTCGCTCATGGGCGGCCCGGGCACCGGCAACAGCAGCAGCATCCTGCCCGGCGGTGGGCGCGACCTGAGCAAGTCCTTCGGCCAGATGGACAGCGGCGAGGCCGAGCGCGCGGCCAAGCTCATCGGCGCCCAGATGGCGCGCGCCGACTCGATGCGCCGCGACGCCGCGCGCATCGACGCGCTGGAGCGCAAGATCACCACGCTGATCGAAAAGAACCCCAAACTCTCGGAGTTCGGTTCGCAGATCCAGCTGGAAAAAACCCTCGACGGCCTGCACATCCAGATCGTGGACCAGCAGAACCGGCCCATGTTCGACACCGGCAGCGCGCTGGTGAAACCCTACATGCGCGACATCCTGCGCGAGATCGGCGCGGCGCTGGGCGACGTGGAGAACCGCATCGCCCTGGCCGGCCACACCGACGCCACGCCCTACGGCAGCGGCGAGCGCGGCTACAGCAACTGGGAACTCTCGGCCGACCGGGCCAACGCCTCGCGCCGCGAACTGGTGGCCGGCGGCCTGCCGCAGGACAAGCTGCGCCGGGTGGAAGGCCTGGCGTCAAGCCGCCTGCTGCGCGAAGACCTGCCCACCGACCCGATCAACCGCCGCATCAGCATCGTGGTGATGACGCAGGAGGCCGAAGACCGCCTGCTGCCCCGCTCGTCGCCCACGCCCGTGATGCCCATGCTCGAACCCATGCCGCCGCCGCTGCCCACCGCGGCCGCCAAGCCCCAGACCGCCCCCCGCGTGGCCGCCCAGCCGGCCGCCGCCGGCGCCGCACCGGACGTGCCCGCCGTGCCTGTGAAGACCGCCGACCCCGTCATTGCGCTGCCCACGCTTCAGATTTCCGGGCAAGTGACGAAATCTCCTTCACAGAGCGGTGGCTGACGCGGCCGGCTCCTCTTCCTTGATCCTTTCCTCCCACGGAGGCTTTCATGTCCACCCCGATGAAATTCCTGATCGTTGACGACTTCTCCACCATGCGCCGCATCGTGCGCAACCTGCTCAAGGAGATCGGGCACGCCGACGCCGACGAGGCCGAAGACGGTGCGATCGCGCTGAGCAAGCTGCGCAACGGCGGCTTCAACTTCGTGGTGTCGGACATCAACATGCCCAACATGAACGGCTTCGAGCTGCTGGCCCAGATCAAGCAGGACGAGAAGCTCAAGCACCTGCCGGTGCTGATGGTGACCGCCGAGGCGCGCAAGGAAGACATCGTGATGGCGGCGCAGAACGGTGCCGCCGGTTACATCGTCAAGCCCTTCACCAAGGCCACGCTGGAAGAAAAGCTCGCGAACATCTTCAAGAAGCTCGGCATCTGAGAGGGCCGCACCATGAATCAACAACAAGAAGAGGCGGCGTCGGGCAACCCCGACATGTTCCGCCAACTCGGTTCGATCACGCGGCAGCTGCACGATGCGCTCAAGGAGCTGGGCTACACCGACAAGCTCAAAGGCACGGTGGACCAGCTGCCCGACGCGCAGAGCCGCCTGTCCTACATCGCGCGCCTGACGGGCGAGGCGGCTGAAAAGGTGCTCAACCACGTGGACGAAGGCAAGGCCGAGCAGGCGAAGATCGCCGAACGCGGTCGCCAGCTGGCCGACACCATCTCCCGCGTCCCCGGCCTGGCCCGCGCCATGCCCGAGCTGCTGGAATGGTCGAAAGACATCGTCGAGCTGAGCGACAAGTCCGACGCGCGCCTGACCGACATCATGATGGCGCAGGACTTCCACGACCTCACCGGCCAGGTGATCGGCCGCGTGGTCCAGCTCGCCGGCACCATCGAAGAACAGCTGCTCAGCCTGCTGCTGCAATCCGCCCCCGGCGGCCAGCCAGGCCAGGACCATGCCATCGTGGACCAGCCCGCCCTGGCTGGCCCCGTGGTCAACGCCGAAGGCCGCACCGACGTGGTGAGCGACCAGGCGCAGGTCGACGACCTGCTAGCGAGTTTGGGGTTTTGACCCCCGCGGCGCTTCGCGCCACCCCCTTTCAGGGGGCAATGCCAGTGGCCCGGCAAAGCCGGTTCGGGGGACACCCGCGGAGCAGAACGCCCGGCCTCCCCGAGCCCGCGAGGTGACGGGAAAGAAAAGCGCCATTCAAGGGCGTCTTATCGCCCTTTAGTTTTTCCTGGCGGCTTCCAGAATCGGATTCACCGATCGTGTGAACCGCCCATGGACTCCTCCGCCCAAGACAAGAACCTGCCAGCCACCGCGCAGCGCCTGAAAAAGGCGCGCGACGATGGCCAGGTGCCGCGTTCCAAGGACCTGTCCAACCTCGCCGTGCTCGGTGGCGGCGCCCTCATCCTGGTCGCGCTCGCCCCCGTCGGCTTCGAAAAACTGCGCAGCGCCCTGCAAGGCCAGCTGCGCTTCGACCACCAGACCCTGCTCAAACCCGAACTCGCCACCGAACGCCTGGTGGACGGCTTCGCGCAAGGCCTCATGCTCTACCTGCCGCTGGGCGTGGCCGTGCTCGCCATCGTGCTGCTCGCCGCCTTCGGCTCCGGCAGCTGGGCCCTGAGCACCAAGCCCCTCGTGCCCGACCTCAGCCGCATCAACCCGCTCAAGGGCATCGGCCGCCTCTTCACCAAACAACAGCTCTTCGACACCGCCAAGCTGGCCGCCATCTCCGCCATCGTCGGGCTGGTGGCCTGGCAGTTCCTCTCGTCCCACGTGCAGGACTTCGCCATGCTGGTCATGCAGCCGCTGGAATCGGGCCTGGGCCAGCTCGGCCACTGGCTCATGCTCGGCGTGGGCCTGCTGCTGATGGTGGTGGCGCTCGTCGCCGTGATCGACTTCCCGGCGCAGAAATTTTTGCACGCGCAACGCATGCGCATGTCGCACCAGGAAGTGAAACAGGAACACAAGGAAGCCGAAGGCGACCCGCACTTCAAGTCCAAGCGCCGCGCGATGCAGCGCGAGATGGCCCAGCGCAACAGCGTGGGCGCCGTGCCCAAGGCCGACCTGGTGGTCATGAACCCGACCCACTACGCCGTGGCCATCCGCTACGACGACGCCAGCATGAACGCGCCGCGCGTGATCGCCAAGGGCGCCGACCTGCTGGCCATGAAGATCCGCGACGTGGCCAAGGCCCACAAGGTGCCGGTGCTGCAGTCGCCCATGCTGGCGCGCGCGCTCTACGCCCACGCCGAGATCGACGACGAGATCCCTTCGGCGCTCTACACCGCCGTGGCCCAGGTGCTGGCCTACGTGTACCAGCTCAAGGCCGCCATGAAGGGCCAGGGCGCCATGCCCGCCGCGCAGCCCGAACCCCTGGTGCCGCCCGAGCTCGATCCGCACTTCAAGAAACCCGCCAAAGAGGCCTCTGAATGAACCTGCAAGCGCTGCAGCAATGGTTGAACCGCAACGCCAGCTGGGCCGGCGGCCTGGCCGCGCCCATGCTGGTCATCACCATCCTGTCGATGATGGTGCTGCCGCTGCCACCCTGGCTGCTGGACACCTTCTTCACGCTCAACATCGCGCTGGCGCTGGTGGTGATGATGGTGGCGGCCTACATGAAGCGGCCGCTGGACTTCTCGGTCTTTCCCACCGTGCTGCTGCTCACCACGCTGCTGCGCCTCTCGCTCAACGTGGCCTCCACCCGCGTGGTGCTGCTCGAAGGCCACACCGGCCCGGGCGCGGCCGGCGCGGTGATCGAGGCCTTCGGCCACTTCCTGATCGGCGGCAACTTCGCGGTCGGTTTCATCGTGTTCGCGATCCTGGTGGTGATCAACTTCGTGGTGATCACCAAGGGCTCGGAGCGCATCGCCGAGGTCTCGGCCCGCTTCACCCTGGACGCCATGCCCGGCAAGCAGATGGCGATCGACGCCGACCTGAACGCCGGCCTGATCGACGACAAGGAGGCCAAGCGCCGCCGCCGCGAAGTGGGCGAGGAAGCCGAGTTCTTCGGCTCCATGGACGGTGCCTCCAAGTTCGTGCGCGGCGACGCCATCGCCGGCATCCTGATCCTGTTCATCAACATCATCGGCGGCTTCATCATCGGCGTGCTGCAGCACGGCCTCTCGGCCGGCCAGGCGGCGGACAACTACATCCTGCTGGCCGTCGGTGACGCGCTGGTGGCGCAGATTCCCTCGCTGCTGATCTCGGTGGCCGCGGCCATGGTGGTCTCGCGCGTGGGCAAGGACGAAGACCTGGGCGTGCAGGTGATGGAGCAGATGTTCCTCTCGCCCAAGGTGCTGGGCATCACCGCCGCCGTGCTGTTCATGCTGGGCATCGTGCCGGGCATGCCGCACCTGGTGTTCCTGAGCTTCGCGGCCATCGCCGGCGGCCTGGCCTACTGGGTGGCGCGCGAGCAGGCCAAGCCCGCGCCCGAACCGGAAGCGCCGGCCGTGCAGGGCGACGGCGAAGCCACCTGGGACGACCTGCAGCCGGTCGACCTGCTGGGCCTGGAACTGGGCTACCGCCTGATCGCCATGGTGGACAAGACCCGCCAGGGCGACCTGCTCACCCGCATCAAGGGCGTGCGCAAGAAGTTCGCGCAGGAGGTCGGTTTCCTGCCGCCCGCGGTGCACGTGCGCGACAACCTGGAGCTGCGCCCCAGCGCCTACCGCATCACGCTGCGCGGCGTGGTGGTGGGCGAGGGCGAGGTGTTCCCGGGCATGTTCCTGGCGATCGACCCGGGTGGCATCGGCACCCCGCTGATCGGCACGCCCACCACCGACCCGGCGTTTGGCCTGCCCGCGCTCTGGATCGACGAAAAGCAGCGTGAGAACGCGCAAATGGCCGGTTTTACCGTGGTTGATTCCGAGACCGTGCTGGCCACGCATCTTTCACACTTGATGCAAGTCCAGGCGGCCAAGTTGCTGAGCCGGACGGAGACCCAGGACCTGGTTGAACACGTCACCCGCCTGGCCCCCAAACTGATCGAAGAAGTCGTGCCCAAAATGGTCCCGGTTGCCACCTTCCAGAAAGTCCTCCAGCTGCTGCTGGAAGAGTCTGTGCATGTGCGCGACATCCGCACCATCATCGAATCGCTGGCCGAGCACGCCCCCCACACCACCGACCCGACCGAGCTGGCCCGCCGCGTGCGCATGGCGCTCTCGCCGGCCATCGTGCAGCAGATCTACGGCCCGGTGAAGGAACTCGAGGTCATCGCCATCGAGCCCGGCCTGGAGCGCCTGCTGATGCAGGCCCTCTCGGGCAGCGCCAACGGCGCGCTGGACCCGGGCGTGGCCGAGATGCTGAGCAAATCCGCCACCGACATCGCCAACCGCCAGGAAGAGAAGGGCGTGCCCGCCTGCCTGCTGGTGCCCGACGCCATCCGCAATGCCATGTCCCGCCTGCTGCGCCGCGCCGCGCCGCGCCTGCAGGTCCTGGCGCACAGCGAAATACCTGAAACCCACCTGATCCGCATCGGCCCGATCCTTGGAGAACTTGCAGCATGAACATCCAACGCTTCATTGCCCCCACGTCCCGCGAAGCCATGAACAAGGCGCGCAAGACCTTTGGCGACAGCGCCGTGATCCTCTCCACCCGCAACACCGCTGAAGGTTTCGAGGTGATGGCCGCCGCCGAGGAAAGCCTGGCTTCGCTGGCCGATCACGCGAACGCCGCGCCGGCCGCCGCCGCTGCCGCTGCCGCGCCCGCCCGTCCCAAGGCCTCCACCACCGGTTCGCTGGCCGCGCCGCAGTCGGTGCAGAGCGACACCGAGACGCTGGCGATGAGCACGCTGTCGTTCCAGGACTATGTGCGCGAACGCATGCTGCGCAAGCGCCGCGAGTCGCTGCACGGCACGCCCGCCGCGGCCGCCGAAACCGCGGCGCCCGCCATCGAGCGCCGCGCGCCGGCCCCGGTCGCCGCGCCGCAGATCGTGACCCGGCCCGAGCCGATCGAGGTGCCGGTGCAGCGCTTCAACCAGCCCGAACCCATCGTGGCGCGCAAGCCCGCCCCGATCCGCACCCGCTCCAGCGAGCCGGCGTGGGAAGACTCGCAGCCGCCGTCCACGCGCTTCCCCAGCCACGACGACAGCCGCATGGCGGTCGAGCTCTCGGCGCTCAAGGACATGATCGAGGAGCGCTTCAACACCCTGGCCTGGCTCGGCTCGTCCAAGCAGAACCCGATCCAGTCCAACCTGATGCTCAAGATGATCCGCGCCGGCTACTCGCCCGCGATGTCGCGCGCCGTGCTCGAGCGCGTGCCGGCCGAGGCCAATGCCGCCGAAGCGGTGCGCTGGCTGATGGATGTGATCACCCGCAACCTCAAGGTCGCGACGCCCGGCGCCGGCCTGTGCGACGAAGGCGGCGTGGTCTCGCTGGTGGGCGCCACCGGCGTGGGCAAGACCACCACAGCCGCCAAGCTGGCCGCGCAGTGCGTCAAACAATACGGTGCCGGCAGCGTGGGCCTGATCACGCTGGACACCTACCGCGTCTCCGGCTTCGAGCAGCTGCGCGCCTTCGGCCGCATGCTGGGCGTTGTCGCCCACCTGGCGCACGACCGCGCCGCGCTCAAGGACCTGCTCAACCTGCTGGGCAACAAGCGCCTGGTGATCATTGACACCGCCGGCCTGGGCCAGCGCGACCAGCGCATCCAGGACATGCTGGACGTGCTCGACATCCCCAAGGTCAAGAAGACCCTGGTGCTCAACGCCGGCTCGCAAGGTGACACGCTGGACGAGGTGCTGACCTCGTTCAAAGCGAGCTCGCTGCACGGTGTGGTGCTCTCCAAGGTGGACGAAGCCGTCAAGCTCGGCCCGTCGCTGGACGCGCTGATCCGCCACCAGGTGGTGCTGCGCGGCGTGGCCAACGGCCAGCGCGTGCCCGAAGACTGGCAGAACGCCGATGCCGCCGCGCTGGTGCGCCTGTCCATGGGCACGCAGGGCAAGTCGGCCTACGACCCGCAACCCACCGACATGGGTTTCTTCTTTGCCCAGGCCTCCGGCCGCGGCATCGACCTGGGGGCGGCCCATGTTTGAACCCGGCTTCGACCAGGCCGCCGGTTTGCGGGGCGAACCGCCCGTGGGCGGGCCGGTGCTGGTGCCGGTGTCCAGCCCGGCGCAGCCCGCGCGCGCCTACGAATGGCTCTGCACGCTGGCCACCGCGCTCACGGCCGAAGGCCGGGCGGTGGTGATCGTCGATGGCACGGCCACCGAAGCCCGCAGCCGCGACCGCCACGACGGCGCCCACCTGGGCCTGATGCGCGTGCTGCAAGACCCCTCCATCGCTCACCTGGAACACCCCCTGGATGGCGCCGACTGGCTCGTGATGCCCGGCGCCGCCGGCCTGCAGGCCTTGCAGGAAACCGCGCAGGCCGCGGGCAGCCAGGTCGCGCTCTCGCGCCTGCTGACGCCGTTCGCCTCGGGCGCGGTGGTGCTGCTGTTCGCGCCCGCCTTCTCGCTGGCCGGTTTGCTGTACGGCCTGGGTGCCCGCGCGCTGGTGCCCGTGATCGAACAACCGCAGTCCAGCATCGACGCCTACGGCGCGGTCAAGCTGCTGGACGCGGCCGGCCTGGCGCCGGTACTCGCCCCGCTGGCCTCCGGCGCGCCCGCCGCGCTGCAGACCGTGGTGCACACGGTGATCGACACCGCGCAGCGCCACCTCGGCCTGTCGCTGGACAGCTGGCCCGTGGCCACCTGGGCCCTGCGCGCGCAGGAAAGCGCGATCGAGCGGCCCCGCCCGACCCATGCGCACGGCTACCACGGCCTGGTGCCCGGCGCCTCGCGCACCGGCCGCTCCACGGCCGCCGCCCCTTCTCTCTGGAGCTGAAGATGTACACCGCCAAAGGCACCCTCAACCGGGACGACCAGTTGCGCAAATACAGCCCGCTGGTGCGCCGCCTCGCTCACCACATGATCGCCAAGCTGCCGCCCAGCGTGGAGCTCGACGACCTGATCCAGGTCGGCATGATCGGCCTGACCGAAGCCATCGCGCGCTTCGAGCCCACGCAGGGCGTGCAGTTCGAGACCTTCGCCAGCCAGCGCATCCGCGGCGCGATGATCGACGAATTGCGCGAGGGCGACTGGATGTCGCGCGGCTCGCGCAAGAGCCAGAAAGACATCGAGCAGGCCGTGCACCGCCTGCAGCAGAAGCTGCACCGCGTGCCCAAGGAAAGCGAGATCGCCGCCGAGATGGGCATGAGCCTGGCCGACTACCAGCACCTGCTGGCCAAGGTGCGCGGCACCCAGCTCGTGTACCTGGAGGACATCAGCGGCAACAGCGACGACGAAGACGGCTTCCTGGACCGCCACATGGGCGACCACGAGGCCGACCCCTCGGCCGTGCTGCAGGACCACCGCATGCGCACCGCCCTGGTGGCCGCCATCAAGGTGCTGCCCGAGCGCGAACAGCAGATCATGTCGATGTACTACGAGCACGACATGAACCTGAAGGAGATCGCGGCCGTGCTGGGCGTGACCGAGTCGCGCATCTGCCAGCTGCACAGCCAGTCCATCGCGCGGCTGCGCTCCAAGCTGCGGGCGCATTGACGGAAATAGAAACACCCCCCTGCGCCGCTGATGCGGCTTCCCCCCTCCGTGGCGCGCCTTCGGCGCTTCGAGGGGGGACGGCAGCTTGGGCCGGCGGAGCCGGACCCTCGCTGCCTCTGGCCAGTGCCGCGCGCCGGCAATGCCTCAGATGCGCTTGAAGAGGCCCGGGTAGTCGAGCACGATGCCGTCTTCGTCCACCGGCAGATCGACCTGGAATCCACTGCCGTCCAGGCTCTCGAAACGGTAGAGCCGCTCGGCCAGGCGCGTGTAGGCCTGGGGCTTGGCCTGCACCGTGAGTTCGGGGGCGCTTACCCAGGCCATGCGGAACTCGCGGCGCTCGCCCACGGCCATCGGCTCGCGCCGGATTGGAAAACTGTTGGTGAAGGGCGTGGGCCAGATGTCGATGTCCAGGCAGCCCTCCAGCTCGCGCAGCGCGCGGTTGTTGCCATCGTGCCAGTGGCCCTGGCCGTCGGTGCGCAGGCTGAGCGCGCGCGAGGCCTGGGCGGTGTCCACCAGCAGGTCGGCCCGGCGCAACTGCCACGACCGTCCCCAGGCCAGCCGGTAGCTGAGCCGGAACGGGCCGCTGGTTTCATCGAATGCCAGCACCACGGCGCTGGCCTCGGTGTCCGACAGCAGCAGGTGCTCCAGTCCCACGCCCTCGTGGGTCGGGTTCCAGATGGGCTGCCAGCAGAGGGTGCGGGTGTCGGTGTGGGCCATGGGGAAGCCTACTGCGCCAGCCGCGCTTCCTTCATCACCTCCACCATCTCGGCCTGCAGCTTGGGCATGAAGGCCTGCAGCTGTTGCTGCGAGGCCTCCATGGAGCGCTGCATCACCACCGGCATCTTGGCCACGAAGGCCTGGCCGACCGGGCTCTGGTAGAAGGCGATGAGGCCGTCGACCTCGGCCTGCTCGAAGTTCTCGCGGTAGATCTGCACCATCATGGGCTCCAGCTTGGCCCAGGTGATCTCCTCGCGCATCACCTTGGCCAGCCGTGCCGGCGCCAGCTCCATCACGCGCGCCTGCTGGGCCGTCAGCGCCTTGCCTTTCGTGGCGGCCTGCATGCCCTGGCGGATCATCTGCTCCATGTTGGCGTACAGGGTGTCCATCATCTTGTCCGACTGCGTGACCGACAGCAGCGTGGCGATGGAGGCGTCCGAAGGCGGGGCGGCGTGGGCCGACAGGGCCAGGGTGCTGGTGAGCAGGAGGGCGGCAAGGGTTTGTTTCATGGTCATGGCGGCGGCCTGCGGGTAAGGTTCGGGGAAGGTGATCGGACGATTGAAACACAGCGCCCGGGCCCCGCGCGGGTGGCCGCGTGGGCCGTTTGGAAAGGAGGAGGGATGTCCGCTGGAGACTGGAAAGAGCTGTACCAGGCGGCCTGCGAGGGCCGCATCGAGCTGGTGCGCTACCACGTGAGGGAGCGGGTGAACCTCGACCACGCGCACCCCGAGTACCTGTCCACGCCGCTGGTGGCCTGCATCCTGGCCCGGCAGGAGGCGGTGGCCCATCTGCTGCTGGACCACGGTGCCAACCCGCTGCTGCTGTCCGAGTTCGAGGCCCTCACACCGGTGCAGGCGGCGCGCCAGGCCGGGCTGAGCGGGCTGGAGGCGCGGCTGCGCGCCATGGGGGCGCCGGACCCGGCCGCGCGGCAGCCGGCGCGGGGCGGCTGGCTCGCGCCCCTCCTGGGCCGCTGGCTGTGGTGGGCGAGGTGAACACGGGGTTGTTCGGCCTGGCCTAGGATGTGGGGTCCCCACCCCCCACCGAGGTTTTTTCATGGTTCCCCTGAACGACTGGCTGCTCTTTGCCGGCGCGGCCCTGCTGATGGCGCTGACGCCCGGCCCCAACATGGTCTATCTGATCTCGCGCTCGATCTGCCAGGGCCGACGGGCCGGCGTGATCTCGCTGCTCGGCGTGGTGGCCGGCTTTCTGGTGCACATGTTCACCGCCGCGGTGGGCCTCACGGCGCTGTTCATGGCCGTGCCGCTGGCCTACGAGATCCTGAAGTGGGCCGGCGCGGCCTACCTGCTGTACCTGGCCTGGCAGGCGGTCAAGCCGGGCGCGCGCTCGCCCTTCGAGGCGCGCGACCTGCCGCAGGATTCACCGCGCAAGCTGTTCGCCATGGGCTTTCTCACCAACCTGCTCAACCCCAAGATCGCGGTGTTCTACCTCGCGATCTTTCCGCAGTTCGTCTCGCCCGAGCATGGCTCGGTGTTCGTGCAGAGCGTGGTGCTGGGGCTGACGCAGATCGTCTTCAGTTTCAGCGTCAACCTGAGCATCGCCCTGTCGGCGGCGAAGCTGGCGCGCTGGTTCCAGCACAACCGCCGCTGGCTGGCGGTGCAGCGCTACGTGATGGGCGGTGTGCTGGCCGCGCTGGCGGTGCGGCTGGCCGCCGAGCAGCGCCGCGTGGCCTGACGCGCGGCCATGCTCAAGGTCATCGCCCAGGATTTCATCCGGCCTGAGTGCCTGGCCCAGGTCGAGCCGCTGTACCGCGAACTGGTGGAGAAGACCCGGCAGGAGCCGCTGTGTCTGGCCTACGAACTCTGCGTCAACCATAAGGACCCGGGGCATTTCATCTTCATGGAGGCCTGGCCCGACCGGGCCGCGCTGGACGCGCATTGCCAGACCGAGCACTTCCGCCGGCTGGTGCCGCAGATCGACCAATGCCAGCGCCAGGCCGGCACCTTTTTGTTGATGGACGTGGTGGCCTGAAGGCCGTGCCCGGCGCTCAGCCTGCCGCCGGCGCGCGCGCGTAGCTCACGGTCAACATTTCCCACTGGTGGCCATCGGGCTGGTTCCAGTAGACGATGCGCCCGCCGTGGGCCGTGTCCACCTTCGAGTCGACCGGCCCGTGCACCAGGCTGCGGTAGGGGATGCCGGCGGCCTGAAGGCGCGCGAGGATGGCGTCGAACGCGTCCTCGCTCACGCGAAACGCGAAGTGGATGTTGGGCACGGGCCCATCCCACTGATCGAAGTCGAGGGTCAGGCCGTCGTTGACGTAAACCGGCGCGAACGGCCCGATGCCGCTGGCGGACCAGGGCACGCCGAGCAGCTCGGCGAGTTGCCGCGCGGCGGCGATCTTGTCGCGAGACGGCACGAGCAGGTGATCGAGTTGAATGTTCATCGCGATGCCGCCGTGGGCCTGGGCCGTCGGTGTTCAGTAGGAGCGCAGCGCGATGCCCCAGTGGCCGGCGGAGCGGGTCACGATCCAGAGGTTGTGGTACCGGTTGAGCACCTCGCCCGCCGCGGTGCGCCGGGTGTAGTCCACCAGGAAGTGCACCTTGTCGGCGCTTGCCAGCACGGGGGTGATCGACTCGGTTTGTGTGCGCGCCCAGCCCGTGGCGCGCAGGCTGGCGAAAAAGTCGCTCGGGAGCTGGCCCGGCGCGAACCATTCCAGGCGGTGCGAGCCGGAGAGCATGGTGTGCGGGAAGTTCAGCTCGGCATCCATGCCGACCAGGTCTTCGGCGTTGAAGGCGGTGGCGAAACGGTCGATGCAGGCCCAGGCTTCCACCGTGTCTGCGCTGTTCACACTGTCGGGGGTGGGGTTCTCGTTCATGGCTGGAGCGAAAAATGGGTCACTTGTCCATCATGGTGGCGCCCGCGCAAAAAGGCGTCAACCCTGCTGGCAGAGCGCGCCGGGGTGTTCCCAGCCGGAGCCATTGCGGGGCCATTCGACCAGCACGCCTTCTTCGGTCTGGGCGACCACGCGGCCGTCCACGCGGTCCAGACTGCCTTTGTGAAGGCGGTTGACACGGGCGCCGGCAGCGAACTGGGGCGTCTGGAAATAGGATTTGAGCAATTCGATCATGGTGTGGGTCTCGGGATCGGGATGAGGGTCAGAAGGCGCCATGGTGGTGGCCTCGGTGGGCTTGGTCCCAACGGCGTTGCATGTCCTCCAGCTGGTGGAGGCTCTTGGCGGTGCTGAGGTATTCCTCCAGCCCGTCGGAAGCGCCCGCGGCAGCGCGGCGGAAAAAGTGGCCAACGGCACCAGCCAGTCGGGTCCACAAGGAAGTGATGAGGGTGTTCATGGCAATCAATCTAAGGGTTAACCCGTATTTTAGAAGGGCTGCCGCTAAAAAGGTACATCCATCAGATTGGCTAATGAGATATCAGAGGTGATCTCTCAAAGCACCTTCTGGACACGGATGGATTCTGTAGACGCAAAAAAACCGGCAGATGCCGGTTTTTGACGGGAGAAGAAGAGACTCAGGCGGTCAAGAAGCCGCGCCCCGCGCCGCCGAGCGGTGAGGGTTTGACCATGCGGCCATAGGTGGGCTGGCGCTGCAGCGACTGCTGGGGCAGCAGGCTGGCGACCGCGCGTTCGTTCTGGGCGTTGGAGCGCAGCACGGCCTGGCGCAGCTGGGCGAAACGCTGCGCGGCGCTCTGGGTGTCGCGGCGCAGCGCGCTGTCGGGGTCGGCGAAAGCCGGCGTGCGGGGGGCTTGCTGCAGCACCGCCTGCATGGCCGCGCTGGCCTGTTCCACACCGGGCGCGTCGCCGCGCAGCAGGGCGGCTTCGAGCGCATCGAGTTCGGCCTGCAACGAGTCGATCCAGGGTTGGTGGGGCGTCGTCGTTGCGGCTGAGGTCATGGTGCGGTCGGTGGGGGGTGGAGAAATCAGGCCTTGCTGCCGTTGAGCATTTCGGCGGCGTTGGCCAGCATCTTGTCGGCGATGGCTTCGGGGTTCACCTGGAAGGTCCCGTTGGCGATCGCCGCTTTCATGGCTTCGACTTTTTCCGTGTTGAACACCTCGTTGCCGCCCGAGCCCAGGGCCGAGACGGTGGAGGGGGACAGCGTCACGGTCACGCCCTGTGGCTTGGCCGTGGGGGCGCCTGCGGCGGCCAGTTCGGCGACCGCTGCGGGTTTTTCGGCGGCCTTCTGGGGACCACCGGCCACGGAACCTATATAGGAATCGGGTGACGAATCGACTTTCATTTCACGCTCCAAACCCCGTAGTCAGGGTGATGTGTGAGAACTATCGACCTGGGTGGAACGAACTTTAGGCATTTTTGAGGAGCCGGTTCGGGCAATCCGTCACGTTGGCGGGGCCGTCGCGGACGTCCGGCTCAAAGCGCCATCTCAACGGTCTGGTCTTCCTGCACCAGACCGGTGACCACCCGCCCGCCGGGCAGGCGGATGCGGGCGGACTGCCCGACCAGGCCGGCGGTGAGCGCCAGGCCGGTCACGGAAATGCTGAACCCGGTGCCGCTGCTGTTGACCCGCACCTGGTCGCCCGCGGCGAAGGCCTTGGTCGGGCGCACCATGTTCTGGCGGATCGCCAGGCCCGGGGTGAGGGCGAAGGCGGTTTCCTGGCCGATCCACATCTCGGGGCGGGCCAGCACCGTGGCGGGGCTGGCCGCCCAATCCACTTCGGCCAGTTCGGCGTCTTCTTGAGTGAGGGTGGCACCGGCGTCCACCGGGCGCTTGATCACCCAGGCCGGGCCGAAGGCCTTGACCGTGACCGGCACGAAGACGTTCCAGCGCGAAGGGCCCTCGACGCAGCGCAGGCCGATGCGGCTGCGGCCCCACAGGCGCGAGCCGGCCGGCAGGTGGGGCTCGACCCTGGCGCAGGGCGCCAGGCGCAGGCGGGTGTCGAGCGCGCCCATCACGACCTCGGTGCGCAGGGGCAGGGCCTCGTCTTTCGGGATCGCGGCCTCCAGCGCGGGCTGCAGCCACGCGCGCGCGGTCTTCTCCAGTTCGTCGGTCTGGTTGTTCGCGTGGGCCGTGCCCAGGCCCGGCAGCAGCAGGGCCAGGGCCCAGCCGCAGGCGGCGAGCAGGCGGTGCAGGGTGGGGCGCATGGGCGGTCTCCGATGGGTGGTCAGGCCTGCACTGTAGGCCGGCGGCCGCCCGGACAAAGGCGGGAAATGGCTTGCAAAGCGGCGCTTGTTCCGGCCATTGGCGACCCTCAAGATTTCCATAATTCGTCCAACCCCCGGTATCTGGGCCTCCCTCTGGAGACCCGAGCCGGCCCCCAACCTTGCTGGAGTGGACGATGCTTGAACAGATGACCGGCCGGCTGGACTTCCATGCCAACGCCCTGCTGCTGCGCTCGCAGCGCCAGCAGGTGATCGCCAGCAACATCGCCAACGCGGACACGCCCGGCTACGTCGCGCGCGACTTCGATTTCGCCAGCGCGCTCAAGAACGTCTCGGGCATGCAGACCGGCGCCACCGCCGGCGTGACCCAGACCAACGCCCAGCACATGCGCCTGGGCACCACCAGCGCGGGCCCGGCCCGGCCCGACATGGCCTACACGGTGCAGACCCAGCCCAGCCAGGACGGCAACTCGGTCGACCTCGACCGCGAGCGCGCCAACTTCGTGGACAACAGCGTGCGCTACGAGTCCACGCTGCGTTTCATCAATGGTCACGTGAAGACCATGCTCAGCGCCATCACCGGCCAATGAGCTGAAAGGACCCTGTCATGTCGATGTTCTCCATCTTCGGTGTCTCGGGCAGCGCGGTCAGCGCGCAGTCCCAGCGCCTCAACGTGGTGGCCTCCAACCTGGCCAACGCCGACGCGGTGGCCGGCCCGGATGGCCAGACCTACAAGGCGCGCCACATCTTGTTCCAGACCGTGCCCATGGGCGGCGAGGGCAATGCGGGCGTGAAGGTGCAGAACATCGTGGAGAGCGACGCCCCGGGCCGCCGCGTGCACAACCCCACGCACCCCAGCGCCGACGCCGAAGGTTATGTGACGCACGCCAACGTGAACCCGGTCGAGGAGATGGTCAACATGATCTCGGCCTCGCGCTCGTACCAGAACAACGTCGAGGTCATGAACACGGCCAAGTCGCTGTTGCTCAAGACCCTGCAAATGGGGCAATGAGCCCGACTTTTGGAAAGACCTGACCCATGTTCATGACCCCCATCGACATCAGCAAGCTGGGCAACACGCCCGGCAGCACGACCGGCACCTCGGCCCAGAACAGCATGGACCCGAAGGCCTCGCAGGACCGCTTCCTCAAGCTGTTGGTCGCGCAGCTCAACAACCAGGACCCGTTGAACCCGATGGACAACGCGCAGATGACGACCCAGATGGCGCAGATCAACACGGTCAGCGGCATCCAGGAACTCAACGCGACGCTCAACAACATGGCCGCGCAGTTCTCCTCGCAGACCGCGCTGCAGGGCACCTCGCTGATCGGCCGCGAGGCCCTGCTGCCGGGCGACAAGCTCACCTTCAAGGACGGCCAGGCCAAGGCGGCGTTCTCGCTCGACACCAAGGCCTCCGACGTGAAGGTCGACATCATGGGCACCAACGGCGAGGTCATCAAGACCGTCGAGATGGGCGCGCTGGGCAGCGGCCTGCACCGCTTCAACTGGGACGCCGAGGGCGTGGACCCTGCGACGGTCAAGGGCTTCAAGGTGCGCGCGGTCGACGGCAGCGAGCCCGTGGACACCGTGTCGCTGCAGCGCATGACCGTGGACTCGGTGAGCTTCTCCGGCGGCTCCATCTACATGCTGCTGCAGGACGGCAGCACCCGCGCCTACAACGACGTGCTCGCGTTCATGTGAGCGCCTGAGCCTTTCCCCACACACCGCTTTTCCCTCCTAAGGACATCACCATGGCATTCCAGCAAGGACTCTCCGGCCTGAACAGCGCCAGCCGCAACCTCGACGTGATCGGGCACAACATCGCCAACGCCAACACGGTGGGCATGAAGAGCTCGCGCGGCGAGTTCGGCGAGCTCTACGCCAGCTCCGTGAACGCGGCCGGCGGCGTGAACTCCGGCATCGGCGTGGCGCTGACCACCGTGTCGCAGCATTTCACGCAGGGCAACATCACGGTGACGGGCAACGACCTGGACGTGGCCATCAACGGCTCGGGCTTCTTCGAACTCAACATGCCCAATGGCACGGTCGCCTACAGCCGCGCCGGCATGTTCAAGCTCGACAGCAGCGGCAACATCATCACCAACGGCGGCGCCAACCTCATGGGCTACCCGACCGCGCCCGATGGCACGCGCCTGAGCTTCGACACGCAGCCGCTGCGCCTGCCCACCGGCGGCCCGATCCCCGCGCGCCAGACCACCAATATCCTGGCCGAATTCAACCTCGACGCGCGCGCACCGGTGGCCTCCACGCAGACGCCGCCCACGCCGCTTTCCACCTACGGCACGTCCCTGGTCGCCTACGACTCCCAGGGCCTGGAGATCCCGGTGGCGCTGAGCTTCGAGAAAATCGGCAACAACCAGTGGAACGTGTACACCGGCGTCAACGGCGCCGACCCCGCGGCGTCCACGCCCTTCGTCGTGAGCTTCCTGCCGGACGGTTCGCTCGATCCGGCCTCGACGATTCCGCAGCTCACGCTGACCTCGCCCAACGACCCCACGGTGACCTTCAACGTCGATCTCGACTTTGGTGCTGCGACGCAGTTCGGCACCAACTTCGCCGTGAGCGACCTGGACCAGGACGGTTACCGCCCGGGCCAGTTCCTGGGCCTGAAGATCGGCGAGGACGGTCTGGTCAGCGGCCAGTACTCCAACGGTGAAACCCGCGCCGCGGGCCAGATCGCGCTGGTCAACTTCCGCAACACGCAAGGCCTGCAGCCCACCGGCGGCGGCAACTGGACGGCCACCTTCACCTCGGGCGACCCGCTGCACGGCGAGCCCGGCACGGGCAACTTCGGCGCCCTGCGCTCGGGGGCGCTGGAAGACTCCAACGTCGACATCACGGCCGAGCTGGTCAACATGATGACCGCGCAGCGCACCTACCAGGCCAACGCCCAGACCATCAAGACGCAGGACCAGGTGCTGAGCACCCTCCTGAACATGCGCTGATCCAGATCCGCGCCTGAGCTGAACGAAGGAGCCCCGCATGGACCGCATGATCTACACCGCGATGACCGGCGCCAACGCCGCGCAGTACCGGCAGCAGGTGCTGGCCAACAACCTGGCCAACGTGTCCACGCCGGGCTTTCGCGCCGAACTCTCGACCTTCCGCGCGGTGCCGGTGCGCGGCGACGGCGCGAGCACGCGCGTGTTCGCCCTGGAAGCCACGCCCGGCCATTCCGACCTGCCCGGTTCGATCGCCGCCACCGGCCGCAACCTGGACGTGGCCGCGCGCGGCAACGCCTATTTCGCGGTCCAGGGGCTGGACGGCACCGAGGCCTACACCCGCGCGGGCGCGCTCGAAATCAACCAGGACGGCACCTTGGTCAGCGGCCAGGGCCTGCCCATGTTGGGCGATGGTGGGCCGATCGTGGTGCCCGAAGGCGCGCGCGTGGACATCGCCTCCGACGGCACCGTGAGCACGCGCGTGGGCAACCAGCCTTCGCAGACCGTGGGCCGCCTCAAGATGGTGATGCCCGACGCCGACAACCCGCTGCGCCGCAGCGAGGACGGCCTGTTCCGTGGCCCGCAGGGCGACCCGCTGCCCGCGAGCGACGTGGCCCGCCTGCAGGACGGCGCGCTCGAAGGCTCCAACGTCAATCCCATGGAGGCCATGGTCGGCATGATCGCCGTGGCCCGCCAGTTCGAGGTGCAGATGCGCATGCTGCAGAACGGCGAAACCAATGACAAGACCGCCAGCCAGCTGCTGAGCATGAACGGCTAATCACTTTCCCCTTGCGGAGCACACCATGATCAATTCGCTGATGATTTCCAAGACCGGCATGCAGGCGCAGCAGATGCAGCTGGACGTGATCTCGAACAACCTGGCCAACGTCTCCACCAACGGCTTCAAGCGCGCCAACGCGGTGTTCGAAGACCTGATGTACCAGAACCTGCGCCAGGTGGGCGCCAACACGGCCGAGCAGGCCGAGCTGCCCACGGGCCTGCAGGTGGGGCTGGGGGTGCGCACCGTCGCCACCTCGCGCAACTTCTCGCAGGGCAGCCTGCAGCAGTCGGACAACCCGCTGGACATCGCGGTCAACGGCAACGGCTTCTTCCAGGTCGAGATGCCCGACGGCACCACCGCCTACACGCGCGACGGCAGCTTCAAGGCCGACGCGCAGGGCCGCATCGTCACCAACAGCGGCTACCCGCTCACCGCCGGCATCACCGTGCCGGCCGAGGCGCAGAGCATCACCGTCTCGTCCGATGGCGTGGTCACTGTCAAGCTGCCGGGCAACCCCGCGCCGCAGCGGGTGGGCGCCATCGAGCTGGCCAGCTTCATCAACCCGGCCGGCCTGGAGCCCATGGGCCAGAACCTCTACGCCGAGAGCCTGGCGTCGGGCAACCCCATCAACGGCGCACCCAACTCGGCCGGCATGGGCTCGCTGATGCAGGGCTACGTCGAAACCTCCAACGTCAACGTGGTGCAGGAACTGGTGACCATGATCCAGACCCAGCGCGCGTATGAAATGAATTCCAAGGCGATCCAGACATCCGACCAGATGCTGCAGCGCCTGAGCCAGCTGTAAGGACCCGCCATGTTGCGTTTCGCCCTCATCCTGTCGCTCGCCGTGCTCGCCTCCGGTTGCGAAACCCTGCAGCGCACGCCCCAGGTGGACCTGGTGCCGGCCCAGCCGGTGCGCTACGCGCAGCAGGCCCCCATGGCCGCGCCCACTGTCACCGTCGCGCCCAGCGGCAGCCTGTTCCAGGCCGTGAGCTACCGGCCCGCGTTCGAAGACCCGCGCGCGCGCATGCCAGGCGACATTCTCACGGTGCAGATCACCGAGCGCATCAACGCGACGCAGAAGTCCTCGTCGTCGGTGGACCGCACCGCCAACGCATCGGCCGGTGTCTCCGCGCTGCCCTTCATCAGCCCCAGCAGCTCGCTGCTGGGCAAGCTCGACGTGGGCGCGAATTCGTCCAACAAGTTCGCCGGCAACGGCGAGACCGAGAACGCCAACACCTTCACCGGCTCCATCACCACCACGGTGCAAGAGGTGCTGCCCAACGGCCACCTGCTGGTGGTGGGCGAGAAACAGATCGGTGTGAACCAGAACGTGGACGTGCTGCGGTTCTCCGGCACGGTGGACCCGAAACAGATCCGCCCCGGCAACGTGGTCGCCTCCACCCAGGTGGCCAATGTGCGCATCGAGTCGCGCGGGCGCGGCCAGCAGGGCGAAGCGCTCTCAATTGGCTGGTTGGCACGGTTCTTTTTGACCGTTCTCCCGTTCTGATGCCGTTGCATGATGGCTCACCCCTTTGCTGGGGCTCCGTGGGAACCATGACATGACTATCGACCGACTGTTCCGAAACTTGATGCTGTTGTGTGGCGTGCTGCTCTGCCTGCCCGCCGCCGCCCAGGCGATCCGCATCAAGGAGATCGCGGCGGTGCAAGGCGTGCGCAGCAACCAGCTGACCGGCTATGGCCTGGTGGTGGGGCTGGACGGCACCGGTGACCAGACCACGCAGATGCCCTACACCACGCAGAGCCTGAACAACTACCTGCAGCAGCTGGGCCTCTCGTTGCCGCCGGGCACGAACATGCAGTTGAAGAACGTGGCGGCCGTGATGGTCACCGCGCAACTGCCCGCCTTCGCCCAGCCCGGCCAGGCCATCGACGTGACCGTGTCCTCGGTCGGCAACGCCAAGTCGCTGCGCGGCGGCACGCTCATCACCACACCGCTCAAGGGCGCCGACGGCGAGATCTACGCGCTCGCGCAAGGCAACCTGCTGGTCGGCGGCGCGGGCGCCTCGGCCGGCGGCAGCAAGGTGCAGGTCAACCACCTGAGCGCGGGCCGCGTGCCCGGTGGCGCGCAGGTGGAGCGCGCGGTGGCCACACCCTTCGCCCTGGGCGACACCATCGACCTGGGCCTGAACTCCAACGACTTCCAGACCGCCAGCCGCGTGACCGACGCCATCAACAAGGTGATGGGTGCCGGCGTGGCCAGTGCCATGGACGGCCGCGTGGTGCGCCTGCGCGCGCCGGCCGACCCGAGCCAGCGCGTGAGCTTCCTGGCCAAGGTGGAAGACATCCGCCTGGACGCCACCATCCCCATGGCGCGCGTCATCATCAATTCGCGCACCGGCTCCATCGTGATGAACCAGGCCGTCACGCTCGGCGCCTGCGCCGTCTCGCACGGCAACCTCTCGGTGAGCATCAGCTCCACCCCGGTGATCAGCCAGCCCAACCCGCTGTCCGTGGGCGGGCAGACCGTGGTGACCGAGAAGGCCGACATCCAGATCCGCCAGGACAAGGGTTCGCTCGTCAAGATCGACACCGCGCCGCAACTCTCCGACGTGGTGCGCGCCCTGAACTCGCTCGGCGCCACGCCGCAGGACCTGCTCGCCATCCTCCAGGCGATCAAGGCGTCCGGCGCGATGAACGCGGAGCTGGAGGTCATCTAAGTGAACACGCGTCCGCTCACGCCCAGCGGCCTGGCCGCCGACCCGACAGCGCTCAACGCGCTGCGCTATGGCTCGGGCAAGGGCGATGACAAGGCCGCGCTGAAAGAAGCGGCCAAGCAGTTCGAATCGCTCTTCATGCGCGAACTCATCAAGAGCATGCGCGAGGCGACGCAGAAGTCCGGCCTGATGGACGGCGAGGGCAGCAACCTGGGTATGGACCTGCTCGACCAGCAGTTCTCGGTGCAGCTCTCGGGCCTGCCCGGCGGGCTGTCCGAAGCCATCGAGCGCCAGCTCGGCCGCCAGATGACCAACACCGACGCCACCCGGGGTGGCGGCAGCGGCGCCCTCTCCGCCACCGGCGACACCAGCACCGTGGGCCGCGCGAACGCGGGCCCGCGCCAGGCCGGTTTCGTGGAGCAGCACAGCGAGGCCGCGGCCACCGTGGCGCGCGAGTCCGGCATTCCCGCCAGCTTCATGATCGGCCAGGCCGGCCACGAGACCGGCTGGGGCCGCAGCGAGATCAAGCATGCCGACGGCACGCCCTCGCACAACCTGTTCGGCATCAAGGCCACGGACAGCTGGAAGGGCAAGGTCGCCGAGATCACGACCACCGAGTACATCAACGGCGAGCCGCGCAAGGTGACGGCCAAGTTCCGCGCCTACGACTCCTACGCCGATTCGTTCCGCGACTACGCGCGCCTCATCGGCAACAGCCCACGCTACGAAGGCGTGATGGACCAGCTGCATTCCGTGCAAGGCTTTGCCAGCGGCCTGCAGAAGGCCGGCTACGCCACCGACCCCCAGTACGCGGCCAAACTCAGCCGCGCGATCAACTCCACCCTGAGCCTGCAGCGGGCGCAGGGCTGAAAGAGAGCACGCCATGTCCGCCCTCAACATCGGCGCCCGCGCGCTCAATGCCAACCTCGCGGCCCTGCAGGTCATCGGCAACAACATCGCCAACGTCAACACGCCCGGCTATTCGCGCCAGAACGTGATCCAGCAGTCGTCGGGCTACCAGCAGATGGGCAACGGCTACTTCGGCATGGGCGTGGAGATCGCCACCGTCGAACGCTCGCACAACCAGTACCTCACGCGCGAAGCGCAGAAGGCCGGCTCCGTGGCCTCCGCCGATGCGCTGCGCTATGCGCGCCTGCAGCAGCTGGAAAGCGCCTTTCCCACCGGCTCGGCGGGCCTGGGCACGGCGCTCAACGACATGCTCAACGCCTGGACCGACGTCTCATCCTCGCCCGGCAACCTGACCGCGCGCGTGGTCGTGATCGCCAAGGGCGAAGAACTCGCCTCGCGCCTGCGCAACACCGCCAGCCAGATCGACTCGCTGCAGCACACCACCAAGCAGCAGGTCGGTGGCGCGGTCAACATCATCAACGGCCTGGCGCAGGACCTGGCCAAGGTCAACGCGCGCATCACCGAGAGCCAGGGCAACGGCCACACACCCAACGACCTGCTCGACCAGCGCGACAAGATCCTGGGCGACATCAACAAGTACGTGCAGACCACCAGCGTGCCCGCGGCCGACGGCAGCGTGAGCGTGTTCATCGCCGGCAGCCAGCCGCTGGTGCTGGGCACGCGCGCCAACGCGCTGGCCGTGGGGCAGGACAGCACCGACAGCGCGCGCGTGGCGCTCTCGTTCGTGCAGGGCGGCGTGAGCACCCCGATCCCGGACGCCAGCCTGGGTGGCGGCGAACTCGCCGGCCTGATGCGCTTCATGAACGAAGACCTGGTCGACGTGCAGAACCTGCTGGGCCGCATGGCCCTGGCCACGGCCACCACGGTGAACAACCAGCACAAGCTGGGCGTGGACCTGCAGGGCAACCCGGGTCAGAACTTCTTCAACCAGCCCGCTGGGGCCGTGGGCCTGCCCCGGCCGGGGAACAACGGCACCGCCGAAATCAGCGCCAGCGTGGCCGACCCGACCGCGCTCGTCGCCTCCGACTACGAACTGCGTTTCGAGACCGGCGGCATGAGCGTGGTGCGCCTGTCCGACGGCACCTCCACCCCCGTGACGTCCCTGCCCGCCGTGGTCGATGGCCTCACCTTCAACCTCGACAACGGCGCCGGCTCGCCGGGCGACCGCTTCCTGGTGCGCCCCTACGCCGCCGCCGCGCGCGACCTGCAGGTGGCGATCGGCTCGCCCGACAAGCTGGCCGCGGCCAGCCCGGTCATGGTCACGCCCGGCACCGGCAACTCTGGCGGCCTGAGCGTGGAGAGCCTGTACGCCTCGTCGGCCTCGCCCAACCTCACCGACCCGGTCACCATCACCTTCCTGGCCGACGGCAGCTTCACCGCCACCGGCCTGGGCCCGGGCAACCCGCCGCCCGACAACCCCGGCCCGCCGCCGAGCTACAACTTCAAGCCGGGCCAGTCCATCACCCTCAACGGCTGGAGCCTCACCATGCGCGGCAGCCCGGGCGCGGGCGATACCTTCAGCATCGGCGCCGCGCCCGCTGGCGCGATCTCGCAGAACGCGGGCAACGGCGCCGGCATGCTGGGCCTGCGCGACCTGCCCACCTACGGTGGCGTGCCGCTCTCCGATGGCTACGTCAGCCTGTTCTCCGACATCGGCACGCGCGTGCAGGGCGCCAAGTTCGCCGCGGACTTCTCGGCCAACGTCGCCAACACCGCCGAGACCGCGCGCGCCAACGTGGCCGGCGTCAACCTCGACGAAGAAGCCGCGCGCCTGCTGCAGTACCAGCAGGCCTACCAGGCCTCGGCGAAATTCCTCCAGATCGCCCAGAGCACCTTCGACAGCCTGTTGCAGACCGTGGGTCGCTAGATATGAACACCCCCCTGCGCCGCTGCGCGGCTTCCCCCCTCCCTGGCGCGCCTTCGGCGCTTGGAGGGGGGACGGCATCTTGGGCCGGCGGAGCCGGACCCTCGATGCCTCTGGATGGCGCTCGGCTCGATCTCGAGCTTCGGAAAGATTGAGGAAAATTCATGCGAATCTCCACCGCCCACAGCTACGACAACACCATCGCCATCCTGACCCGCCGCCAGGCCGAACTGGCCGCGCAGCAGGAGCGCGTGTCCACCGGCCTGCGCGTGCAGAAGGCCAGCGACGACCCGGTGGCCGCCACGCTGGCCGAAACCGCCGCCAACCGCCTGGCCCGCACCACCGCCGACATGCGCGCGCTGGAAGCCTCGCGCGCCAGCCTGCAACAGGCCGAGAGCGGCCTGAAGGAATCGGGCGACCTGATCCAGCGCGTGCGCGACCTGCTGGTGACCGCCGGCAACGCCACCTTCACCGACGCCGAACGCGAAGACGTGGCCAAACAGCTCGAAGGCCTGCGCGAGCAGCTCATCGCCGTGGCCAACCGCAAGGACAACGCCGGCCGCACCCTCTATGGCGGCCTGGGCGGTTCTTCCACGCCCTTCGTGGACCTTTACGGCCCCAGCGGCAGCGGCGTGCAGTTCGACGGCCAGCGCGGCCAGGCCGCCGCCGGCAACAGCTCGCTGCCGCAGGCGCTCGACGGCGACGCCATCTGGATGCGCGTGCCCCAGGGCAATGGCACCTTCACGCTCGGCGTGCCCACCAGCAACGCCGGCAACGTGAGCACCACCATGGGCAACGTCACCAACGCCGCCGCGCTCACCGGCGACGACTACGACATCACCTTCGCCGAGGTCGGCGGCGTGATGCAGTACACCGTGACCAACGCCACCACCGGCACGCCGGTGCCCGGCCATGTCGGCCAGCCCTACGTGGCCAACAAGACCATCGAATTCGACGGCATGTCGCTGGAGCTGCGCGGCAAACCCGCCGCCGGCGACCGCGTGGAACTGCGGCCCGTGACCACCACCACCGACATCTTCTCGGTCGTGCAGAACGCCGTGGACGCGCTGCGCTACAACGGCCCCAACGAAAGCGCGTACCACGCCCAGGCCATGGCGCGCGCCATGACCGAGGTGGACGCCGGGCACGACCGCGTGCTCGCCGCCCGAGGCCGGGCCGGTGAATGGCTCAACCGCGCCGACTCGCTCAACTCCCAGATGGAAGACGGCTCGATTGCCCTCAAGACCGAGAACGCCCGCCTGGTCGAACTTGACCCGATCAAGGGCCTGTCCGACCTGCAGACCCAGCAGCTCGGCCTGGAGGCCGCCATCAAGACCTACGCACAGGTGCAGCGCCTGTCGCTCTTCCAGGTGATCAATTGACCTGCGTTCCCCTCTTCTCATGATCATCAGCCACACCGTGTTGGACAGCATCGCACTGGGCTACGAGCCCGTGTGGAACCGCGCGCGCGAACTCGCCGCCGTGCGCATGGGCGTGCGCGCCGTGCACCCCGAATCCGTCGACGCGGCCCACCTCATGCAGGCCCTGGGCGACGACTGGCCCGCCAGCGCGCCGGTGCTCATCCTCAGCGTGGACAGCCCTCGGCTGCTGCAGCAGGCGCTGGCCTGCGCGCCCGTGCAGAACACCTGGCTCGAAGTGCCCGCCGCCCTGTTCGAACAGCCCGAGACCCTGGCCCGCCTCACGGCCGGGGCCCGGCGCGGGCACCGGCTGCTGCGCCGCACCGACCTGGCCGCCGTGCGCGGCGAGGGCCTGGCCCCGGCCGATGCGCGCAACCTGCTCAAACTCGGCGCCGAATCCGTGCCGGCCGGTCTGATCGGCCAACTGGTCGAAGGCGTCACCACGCAAACCCTGGCGCGCCAGTGCCTGGACGACGCCGGCGCCTGGGGCGTGCTCGGCTGGCCCGACAGCGACGTGCTGCACGCGCACCGCCACCAGCCGCTGAACTACGACGGTGCCGTGGTCAAGCAGATCCTCATGGCCATCGGCGACGAAGACTGCTCCATCGAACACCTGGAGCGCCTGGTGCGGCAAGACCCGGTGCTGGTCTACCGCATCCTGCTGATGGTCAACTCCGCCGCCTTCGGCGGGCGCCACGAAATCGGCTCGCTGCGCCACGCCTTGATGATGCTGGGCTTTCGCGAGCTGGGCCGCTGGCTGGCCGAGCAACTGCCCAGCAGCGAAGCCGACCGCGACCTGCACCCCGTGCGCTACGCCATGGTGATGCGCTCGCGTCTGGCCCAGCACCTGCTGGCCACCGGCTCCGAAGACAACCTGCGCGGCGAGGTCTACACCACCGCCTTGCTCTCGCAACTCGACCGCCTGCTGCACCAGCCGCTGGGCGAACTGCTCAACCGACTGCCCCTGTCGGGCCGGGTGTTCGACGCCGTGCTGCGCCACGACGGCCCCTACCACCCGCTGCTCGACGTGGCGCGCGCCCTGGGCGAACCCGCCCAGCTGCACCGCCTGCCGGCGGTGTGCCAGCGCCACGACATCAGCCTGGAGCACGCCAACCGCGCGCTCATCCGCATGCTGGCCACCAGCCGCGACCACGCCAGCCCCCGGTCAGAACGCCTGACCTAGAGCGCAAGGCCCGGGTCTTGCATGGCGTTGTCGCAAGCTACGATGACGCCCATGACCACCGCCCCCGCCTCCACCCCCCACCACACCAGCGCGCTCGTGCTGTTCTCCGGTGGACAAGACTCCACCACCTGCCTGGCGCACGCGCTCTCGCGCTACCCGCGCGTGGAAACCATCGGTTTCGATTACGGCCAGCGCCACAGCGTGGAAATGACCGCGCGCCTCAACGTGCTGCGCGAACTGCGCCAGCGTTTCCCCGCGTGGTCGCTGCGGCTCGGTGAAGACCATGTGCTCGACCTCGGCGTGCTCGGCAAGGTCAGCGAAACCTCGCTCACGCGCGACATGGCCTTCCGCATGGAAGAGAACGGCCTGCCCAACACCTTCGTGCCCGGGCGCAACCTGCTGTTCCTCACGCTGGCCGCCGCCCTGGCCTACCGGCGTGGCATCCAGGTCATCGTCACCGGCGTGTGCGAAACCGACTTCTCGGGTTACCCCGACTGCCGCGACGACACCATGAAGGCGCTGCAGGTCGCGCTCTCGCTCGGCATGGACCACCGCTTCCTGATCGACACCCCGCTGATGTGGATCGACAAGGCCGCCACCTGGCGCTTGGCCCACGAGCTGGGCGAAAACGCGCTGCTGGTGGGCGGCGGCAACGCCCTGGTGGACCTGATCGTCGAACACACCCACACCTGCTACCTCGGCGACCGCGAACACCGCCAGCCCTGGGGGTACGGGTGTGGCGGGTGCCCGGCGTGTGAGTTGCGCGCGAAGGGGTGGGCCGGGTATGTGGGACACGAAGTGGGCGCCTAGCCGCCGCTAGTGCAACTTCGGGCGAGACGGGGAGAGCGCATTCCCCAAATAGACAAATTGGAACTTTTGAACTAAAAAACCGGGCATCGCAAAACACACCGGCAGTCCACAGCAGAAGGGCTGACCAGAGAGGGAGGGAGGGAGGACACATGAAGTCAATGCACTTCGCCAGCATCTGCACTGGCAGACATCTACGCGACTGTTTGTCGAGGCGACGGGATAGTCACGGCGTGGCCGAGCAAAGCGGCTGGGTGGGCGCGGGCGATGCGCTGTTGGTGCGGGACTTGAACGGCAACGGTCGCATCGACGGCGGCGCCGAACTCTTTGGCAACCAGACCGAGCTGAGCCCAGGCGTGGACGCGGCGCACGGCTTTGCCGCGCTGGGGGCGCTGGACAGCAACGGAGACGGGTAGGTGAATGCGCAGGACAGCGCCTGGAGCAGCCTGCGGCTGTGGAAGGACGCGAACGGCAACGGCATCACCGATGAAGGAGAACTCATCGGCCTGGGCGATGCGGGGGTGAGCAGCCTGGGGGTTGCCCACACCACCAGCACCCAGACCGATGCGCAGGGCAGCCAGCACCGGCAGCTGGGCAGCTTCACGCGCAGCGACGGCAGCAGCGGTGCGATGCACGACGTGTGGTTCGCCACCGATGCGGTGCACCACCGGGAGGTGGACCCGGTGGCGGTGAACACGGCCATTGCGGCGCTGCCCGACATGCAGGGGCTGGGCAACGTGCACAGCCTGCGCCAGGCCATGGCGCGCGATGCGAGTAGGTGGTTATAAATTTAGTTGGACCTGTTGTCTTGGTTTTATCTTTTCTTTGTTAATTGGAAATTAAATGATAGATGGCAAAAGCAGTGTGGGAGTTTTTTTTCGCAGCGAATCCTATTTTTGGGATCGATGGTCATTTATTTTTGTTTGCATTGTGGTTATTGCAGGTTTTGGGTCTTTGTTATTGGATAGCAATTTCATTTTCCTAAGAGAATTTGTTTTTAAAGATAAGGCGGCTGTCTTGCTGCTATTCTCTCCTCTTATTGTATTTTTGATGTGGTTTTGTTTGGTGTTGCTTCCTTTTTCAAATAATTCAATCTCAAAATTTTTCAGGGTTCTTGCGTATTTGGCTTTTTTTCTGCTGTTTAATTTTTAAGGTGAATTGAAATGAGCATTCTCAGAAGTGTAATTGAATGGACTCGACGATTCGAAGAGCTCTCGAACGTGACTAATGCACTTGAGGATCTTGCAAGCGCGAATGGTGCTGTTGAAGTTGGTGCTGCTGCGTCAAAGCTTGCAGCAGAAATGGCCGTTGGAGGATTGGTGGCTGTGCATGTTCGGACAATTTTGCCTGCTGTACGATTGGGTCTTGCAATTTCTGGGAATATTTGGAAATGGGAGGCGTTAACATGGGCGGCTGGCGCAACTACGGGGATAGGCGCTGGTGCAGTGATCGATGCGATTAATGAGTTGCATATCGGTGGGAGAATATACGATTGGACCCATTCCGATCCATTAATCAATAACTCCTTCAACTCATCCACCATCACCCAAACCCGCCGCCTCTTCGGTGAAGCCCGCTACAGCAGCCCGCTGATCCTGGACCTGGACGGCAATGGCGTGGTGTCCACGCGAGGGGTGGGCGAAGGCGCGTACTTCGACCACGACGGCAACGGCCTGGCCGAGCAAAGCGGCTGGGTGGGCGCAGGCGATGCGCTGCTGGTGCGGGACTTGAACGGCAACGGCCGCATCGACGGTGGTGCCGAACTCTTTGGCAACCAGACCGAGCTGAGCCCGGGCGTGGACGCGGCGCACGGCTTTGCCGCGCTGGGGGCGCTGGACAGCAACGGAGACGGGAAGGTGAATGCGCAGGACAGCGCCTGGAGCAGCCTGCGGCTGTGGAAGGACGCGAACGGCAACGGCATCACCGACGACGGAGAACTCATCGGCCTGGGTGATGCAGGCGTGAGCAGCCTGGGGGTTGCCCACACCACCAGCACCCAGACCGATGCGCAAGGCAACCAGCACCGGCAGCTGGGCAGCTTCACGCGCAGCGACGGCAGCAGCGGTGCGATGCACGACGTGTGGTTCGCCACCGATGCGGTGCACCACCGGGAGGTGGACCCGGTGGCGGTGAACACGGCCATAGCGGCGCTGCCCGACATGCAGGGGCTGGGCAACGTGCACAGCCTGCGCCAGGCCATGGCGCGCGATGCTAAGGCTATTCACTAAAAATCAATGGGTAAAAAAGGACAAAAAAATCTCACTCCCATATTTTTTTAATCAAACCTTTGGTGGCATTCCCAATTGGCTTGCTTGCAGGTCTCGCGTGGTATTGGCCTTCTCACGTTAAGAGAGCGGTTGAATGGCAACTATTGTTTACGAGCGCGCTTGGAGCGATATTCCCTCCAATTTTGGCCTATGCATCTAGATCGCAATTTCCAGCCACTACTGCGATTTATATGACGATAGCATTTTTGTTGCTCTCACTGCACTTCTTTTATACGTATAAAGAATTGATGAGTAAAAATGAAGAGCTGTGGTTTGAGCGATTGTGGAATATTCGATCGAGCAAAGATATGGTTGGAAAGTTGATTCTTGTTTTCGTTGTTGCTGGCTTGGTGGTTTTTTCTATTTTTTTAATCCCGGGTACGACTTCAATCTTCTTCCTTTAAATAGTTCAAGAATCGCATTGGCGACCGGTGGATGGCTTGTGGCCGGTGCAATCCCGGCATGGTGCCTTGCATGGATATTTTGTAGCGTACTTGCATTGTTTAAATATTTTCAAGGAGAAAAGACATGAATAAATGGAATGAGCTTGGTGCGTGGGATGTTGCCGGAGGGGTTGCCGTAAAAGCGCGACCTTATTTGAAATCGACAGTAAGTGCGCTTGACGAATTAGTTGTTGCGGCCAGAGCTATGGTGCACGAGCAGTGGACGTTGGTCGTATCTAATCATCAACAAAAATGTTATTGTTAAGTGCGAGTTTGTTGGTGATTTTTTGAAAAATTGGTTGAGAAAATACTTATGTCAATTCCAGATTTGAAGGTATTTCTTTTTATTCTGTCACTATTGTTTGGCGCAGTTAGCGTTTTGTGTGTTTTGATGTGGATGGTGTTCTATACGGAAAAGTACTTTGCTTTTGCATTTGAGCGACCTAATAGGGCGCGGCTTGGAGCCTTCCGTTTTTCAGCCTCGTACTCTGATTGGCAAGTCATGTACTACGTTACGAGAATTATGTTGCTTAGTGCAGCTTATTTAGTGTTTCTTTGGATTTTTGGTTAAGGAAAATCATGTCAATTCCAAATTTTGCTGTTAATTTTATTTACAAGCAAGCTGGTAAATTCATGGGTGGACCTGTCGGCGCTGCCATTGGAGGATTAGCCGCTACAACTGCTCTCGCAACAGAGGAGGTATTTGAGCTTGCATATAAGATTCATGATGGTCAAGCATCATTTCATGATGTATGGCGTGCCACTACTGCAATAGAAGTGGGTCTCGTTTCCTATGGAATACTAGGTGGCGCACTTGGCGTGACAGCCGCTCCTAGCGCATTGGTCGGCTTTGCCGTTTTTAGTGCCGTGGCATTTGCTGCATACCACAAAAATCCAGTGGCTTCTTTGGATGCTCTTGAGGCACTTTTCAATGGCGTGGGTAATGGTGGCCAACCATGGGAAATAGCAGCAACCACAATGAAAGCCTATAGTGCCGAAATTGAACGACAAAAAGCAGTCGATTCAATTTCTAAGACTTCGATTACCCAAACCCGCCGCCTCTTCGGTGAAGCAAGGTACAGCAGCCCGCTGATCCTGGACCTGGACGGCAATGGCGTGGTGTCCACGCGAGGGGTGGGCGAAGGCGCGTACTTCGACCACGACGGCAACGGCCTGGCCGAGCAAAGCGGCTGGGTGGGCGCGGGTGACGCCCTGCTGGTGCGGGACTTGAACGGCAACGGCCGCATCGACGGTGGTGCCGAACTCTTTGGCAACCAGACCGAGCTGAGCCCGGGCGTGGACGCGGCCCACGGCTTTGCCGCGCTGGGCGCGCTGGACAGCAACAACGACGGGAAGGTCAACGCGCTGGACAGCGCCTGGAGCAGCTTGCGGCTGTGGAAGGACGCGAATGGCAACGGCATCACCGATGACGGCGAACTCATCGGTCTGGGTGATGCGGGCGTGAGCAGCCTGGGTGTGGGCCACACCACCAGCACCACCACGGATGCGCAGGGCAACCAGCACCGGCAGCTGGGCAGCTTCACGCGAAGCGACGGCAGCAGCGGTGCGATGCACGACGTGTGGTTTGCCACCGACGCGGTGCACCACCGGGAGGTGGACCCCGTGGAGGTGAGTGCGGCCATTGCGGCGCTGCCCGACATGCAGGGGCTGGGCAACGTGCACAGCCTGCGCCAGGCCATGGCGCGCGATACAACTGAACACCTTGCTTTGTTTGATCAATTTGGTGCGAGGTCGACCACGGGCTTTGCCAATCGCATTGCACGAGATTATTCTTTTTGAATGTGAGTCGCATGAACAAATCCTTGACATCCAAAGGCAAAAAACCCTTTCTATCAAAAAGCTTGCCTTGGGCATGGCATCCGATTCTGGGTTTAGTGGTTCTTTTTTTACCCGAAACGCTTGTTCAATCGCTTGCATCTTTATTGGATTTCTTGAATGTGCATTCGATGCTACCTGCGGTAGCCACGTTGTCATCAAGGTCTGATCATTCTGCCAACGTGTACAGCTATCTTTCGATCAACTGGTTGTTGCTTCCCGTGTGGACTCTCACTATTGTCTATTTAACAAGACACAAGTCGCCTCAGATTAAAAATGCAAAACATGCGCTGATGTTGATCACTGGTGCACTGCTTGTCGGTGGACTGACGTTTCTATTCTTTGCAATCAAGTTTCCTACATCAACGCCTGATGTTCCGATGAGTCGAGGATTCGCTCTTTTGTACTTGCTCGAATCCTCGCGGTTCGGCTTGTGGATCGTGATTGCTGCTGTGACAGGCCTTTGCGCCATGTTTGCGGCAGGCATTATTAAAATCATTCAGTGGTTCTTTCAACACGCAGCCGGAGTTCAACCATGAGCGACACACTTAACATTGCTACATTCTCGGAGGCGGCAGGCTTGGTGTCGGGTGCCTATTTGTCAGGCCTATCCGCTGCGTACCAAAAGCTCCATGACCAATGGTTGTCAGAAATAACCCCTGCTGAGACGAAGCTGCAACAAGTTGTCGAAGCAACGCGAACAGCCTATGAGGATGCCAGTTCATGGGCGCGGACCTTCAGAGATGGAGCTATTGCGCAGGGTAATACGGGCATGGCGGCGGTCATGGACAAGTGGTCGGTGCACTATCAAGCAAAGGCCGATGCTATTGGCTCGCCCATGCGCACGGCCGCTCAAAAAGTATCTGACCTCCATGCGGCATGGTCGAGTACCTGGAGCGGGAGCAGGAGCGCATTGAACAGGAGGCGGATCTGGCCAACCAGCGCAGCCGGCTGAGCGAGATCGAGGCCACGCTGCGCGAAGTGCAAGGGCAGCGCCAGGCCTTGATGGCCGAAACCCGCCGCGCCACGCTGGACAGCACCACCGAAGCCCAGCAGCGCCTGGACGCGTTGGGCCAGGAGTGGAAGAAGGCGGATTCGCGCGGCCGCCTCATGCGCCTGACTTCGCCGGTGGACGGCACGGTGCAGCAGCTCGTGGTGCACACCGAAGGCGGCGTGGTGACGGAGGCGCAGCCGCTGATGGTGATCGTGCCCAGCGACAACCCGCTGGAGGTGGAGGCCTTCTTCGAGAACAAGGACATCGGCTTCGTGAAGGCCGGGCAGGAGGCCGAGGTGAAGATCGAGACCTTCCAGTACACCAAGTACGGCACGCTGGATGCCGAGGTGTCCTCGGTCTCGCACGATGCCATCAACGACGAGAAGCGCGGGCTGATCTACTCCAGCCGGGTGCGCATGGCCAAGACCACGCTGATGGTGGATGGCACCGAGGTGAGCCTCTCGCCGGGCATGGCGGTGACGGTGGAGGTCAAGACCGGGCAGCGCCGGGTGATCGAGTACTTCCTGGCGCCGTTGCTGCAGCACACCAGCGAGAGCCTGCGCGAACGTTGAGCCCGCGCAGGAGGCCAGCGGCGTTCAGTCGGAAGACACGTCCAGCCGGTAACGCGCCCCGCCCGCCGCCGCCTGCTCGTTGGCCCGCAGCGCCCAGCGCTGCCGGTGGTGCGCGGCCAGGGTGGAGCGGTGGGCGATGGAGACGATGGCGCCGTGCGCCTGCTTCACCCGTTCCACCAGGCGCTGGTAGATGGTCGCTTCGGCTTCTTCGTCGAGCGCGCTGGTGGCTTCGTCGGCCAGCACCCAGGCCGGTTTCTTGAGCATCACGCGCGCGATCGCCAGGCGCTGCCGTTCGCCGCCCGAGAGTTTCTGGCTCCAGGCGTCTTCGCGGTCGAGCTGGTCGGTCAGCGCCGGCAGCAGGGCCTCGTTCAGGGCATCGCGCAGGGCTTCGTCGGTGTAGTTCTCCGCCGGGTCAGGGTAGGCCAGGGCGTCGCGCAGGCGGCCGTCGGGGAAGTAGGGCCGCTGCGGGATGAACATGGTGTCCTTGGGCAGGCCCACGCGGCCCAGCGCGTGCGGCCAGATGCCGGCGAGGGCGCGGAACAGGCTGGACTTGCCGCTGCCCGAGGGGCCGTGCAGCAGCACGGTGTCACCGGGCTTCACGTCCAGGTCCACGCCGGCGAGCAGCGTGCTGCCGCCGGGCAGGGCCACGGTGAGGTCTTGCGCGTGGATGCCGTCGGCCGACTCGTTGAGCGAAAGGTCGTCGCGCGTCTGCGACTGGTGCGACAGGCTGGCCTCGAAGCCCACCAGGCGGTCGGTGGTGGCTTTCCAGACCGCCAGGGCCATGTAGTTATCGACCAGCCAGGACAGCGAGTCCTGCACGCGGCCGAAGGCGGAGTTGATCTGCATCAGCTGGCCGAGCTGGATGGCGCCGCTGAAATAGCGCGGCGCGGCGACGATCATGGGAAAGATGATGGCGGCCTGAGAGAAGAAGCTGCTGAACCAGGTGAGCTGTTTCTGGTTGCGGATGAGGGCGAAGTAGTTGCCCATCACGTCGCGGAAGCGCACATCCAGGTGGCGGCGCTCCACCTGCTCGCCGCCGTCGAGTGCGATGGATTCGCTGTACTCGCGCACGCGCACCATGTGGTGGCGGAAGTTGGCTTCCAGCATCTGCTGCTGGAAGTTCAGCCGCACCTGCGGCCGGCCGATCCAGTGCGCGATGGCGCTGCCTACCACGCAGTACAGCACGGCGGCCCACACCATGTAGCCTACGATTTCCAGTTCGCCGCCGCCCAGGAAGCCGGGCAGCGGGACGTTGATGGAGCCGCTGAGTGTCCAGAGGATGCCGACGAAGCTCACCAGGGTGATGAGGGCGTTGAACATGCCCATGGACAGCGTGACGGTGTAGCTGGTGAAGAGGTTGAGGTCTTCCTGGATGCGCTGGTCCGGGTTGTCGGGGTTGCCGTGCTCGTCGGCGGTGAAGCGCGCCAGCTCCATGCGGTAGAAGGCCTTGTTCGCCAGCCAGCGGCCCATGTAGTGGTCGGTGAGCCAGACGCGCCAGCGCAGCTGCAGGATCTGCGTGAGGTAGAACTTGTAGACCGCGAGCACGATGTAGATCAGCGCCAGCCAGCCGAAGCGCCCGATCTGCTGCCAGAACACGGGCTGGTCCTTGGCCTGCAGGGCGTCGTAGAAGACGCGGTACCACTCGTTGATCTGCACCAGCATGTAGACCGTGCCGAGGTTGAGCAGCACCACGGCCAGCAGCAGGCCGCGCGCGCGCCATTTTTCCTCGGACTTGAAGTACGGCATGGCGAAGGCGCCAATGCCTTTGAGCGTGGGCCACAGCGAGGGCGGTCGGCGGGCGGCGGGGGCGGCGGATGTCGTCATGGGTGGGCCCTAGGCTGGTCGGGCGCGGACGGCGCCCGGTGATGGCGCATCGTAGCGGGTCGGCCGGCCCGCTCGCTGAGGCGGGGCTTAGGCGCCGTTGCTGACCCCGCTGGCCACATGCCCGGCAGGCACGTGCAGCGCAGCCGACTCGATGTGGCCGGTCTGGTCGTCGAAGAAGAAATCGGGCTCGAACTCGCGCAGGAACTCGCCCTTGGGCAGGCCGCCGAGAAACATGGCTTCATCGACCTCGATGTTCCAGTTCATCAGGGTGCGGATCGCTCGCTCGTGCGCCGGGGCGCTGCGCGCGGTGACCAGTGCGGTGCGCACGCGCATCATCGGCGTGCCCTCACTCTGCAGGCGGTGCAGGGCTTCGAGCAGCGGTTTGAAGGGGCCGCCGGCCAGCGGCAGCGCGGCCTTGCTGGCCTCGTGTTCCTGGAAGGCCGAGAGCCCTTGCGCCTGGTAGACGCGCTCGGCCTCGTCGGAGAACAGCACGGCGTCGCCGTCGAAGGCGATGCGCACCTCGTTCGGGTGCTCGCTGCTGGCGTGCACCGACTGGGGGTAGACCTGCGCGGCGGGCACGCCGGCCTCGAGCGCGGCGCGCACGTCGGCCAGGTGGGTGGAGAGGAACAGGTTGGCGCGCAGCGGGCGCAGGTAGCGCCAGGGCGGCTGGCCGCGCGTGAAGCTGCCGCGCTGGATCGGCAGGCCGTAGTGTTTGGCGGAGCGGAACACGCGCATGCCCGAGACCGGGTCGTTGCGCGAGAGGATCACCACCTCCACCCGCTGCGCCTGCGCGTCGTTGAAGGCGAGCAGCTTGTGCACCAGCGAGAAGGCCACGCCGGGCGCGGCCGGCTGGTCCAGCCGGTCGAGCTGCAGCTTCATGTAGGCGCGGTCGTCGCCGGTTTCGAAGAGGCGGTTTTCTTCCTCGAAGTCGAACAGGGCGCGGGAAGAGATGGCAACGACGAGCTTGCCTTCGAGGGAAACGCCCATGGTCAGGTGACGAGTTGGTTGAGCTGGATGATCGGCATCAGCACCGCGAGCACGATCAGCATCACGACCAGGCCCATGCCCACGATCAGCAGGGGCTCCAGGATGGTGGCCATGTGCATGGCGCGGCGCTGCACCTCGTCGCCGAGCTGTTTGGCGGCGCGGTCCAGCATGGCGGGCAGCTGGCCGGTCTGCTCGCCCAGCCGGGCGAACATGGACACCAGCGGCGGAAAGCGCTTCTTGCTGCCCAGGGCCGAGGCCAGGGGCGCGCCTTCGCGCACCAGCACCACGGTGTCGAGCGCGTCGGCGCGCATGGCCTGGTTGGAGAGGGTTTCGGCGGCGGTCTGCAGGGCGCGCAGGATGGGCACGCCGGCCGCCGCCAGCATGGCCAGCGTGGCCGAGAAGCGGGCCGCGTTGTAGCCGCGCGCCAGGCGGCCCACCAGCGGCAGGCGCAGCCAGGCGGCGTCCATGCGCAGGCGGATGGCTTCGTTGCGGCGCGCGAACACGACACCACCGATGCCCAGCGCCAGCAGGGCCAGCATGAACCAGCCGTAGGAACGCACGAAGTCGCTCAGGCCGAGCATGACCACGGTGAGGAAGGGCAGGGCGCGCTTGCTGCCGGCGAACACGTTGGCCACCTGCGGCACCACGTAGGAGACGAGGAACACCACGATCACGATCGCCACCAGCGTGACGATGGCCGGGTAGAGCGAGGCCGCGACGATCTTGTTCTTGAGGGCTTCGCGCGCCTCCAGGTCGTCGGCCAGGCGTTCGAGCACGGTGCCGAGCAGGCCGCTCTGTTCGCCCGCGGCGATCACGCCGGTGTAGATGGGGGAGAACTCGCGCGGGTGTTGCGAGAGCGCGCGGGCGAAGGTGGAGCCGCCGTTGACCTCGGAACGCAGCGAGGCCATGAGGTTGCGCTGTTTTTCGTCTTCGGACTCTTCGGTCAGGGCCGAGAGCGCGCGTTCCAGCGGCAGGCCGGCGGCCACCAGGCCGGCGAGCTGGCGCGTCCAGACCGCGAGGGCGGTGGCGCTGAAGGCGCGACCGCCCCAGAGCGTGATGTTGAGGCCCTTCGCGGCCGAAGTGCCCTGCGAGCCCGCGGCGGGTTCGACCAGCAGCGGCACCAGAGCGCGCGCGCGCAACATGCTGCGCGCGGCGCGCGCGGTGTCGGCGTCGATCAGGCCTTTCTGCGTGGCGCCCTGGGCGTCCAGGGCTTCGAAGGTGTAGGCGGGCATCAGCAGGAACTCCCCCCTGCGCCGCTGGCGCGGCTTCCCCCCTCGCTGACGCGCCTTCGGCGCTGGGAGGGGGGACGCACCCTTGGGCCGGCAGAGCCGGACCCTCCGGCGCCCTGCACGAGACACGTCTTGCCGGGGAGATCGCGTGGGCGATTCATATTCAATCTCGGGTGACCGACATCACTTCTTCCGGCGAGGTGATGCCCGAATCGATCAGGCGCTGGCCGTCGGCGCGCATGGAGCGCAGGCCGGCGTCTTCGGCCGCCACATACACCTTGCTCTCGGCGGCGCGGTTGTGGATCAGCGCGCGGATCGTGTCGTCGGCCACCATCAGTTCGTAGATGCCGGTGCGGCCCTTGTAGCCGGTGTGGTTGCACTGCTCGCAACCCACCGGGTGCCAATGGCCCTTGTCGTCGGCGCGGCGGCAGTGCGGGCAGAGCTTGCGCACCAGGCGCTGCGCGAGCACGCCCAGCAGCGAGGAGCTCAGCAGGAAGGGCTCCACGCCCATGTCGGTCAGGCGGGTGACGGCGCTGGGCGCGTCGTTGGTGTGCAGCGTGGCGAGCACGAGGTGGCCGGTGAGCGAGGCCTGGATGGCGATCTGCGCGGTCTCGAAGTCGCGGATTTCACCAATCATGATCACGTCCGGGTCCTGCCGCAGGATGGCGCGCAAGGCCTTGGCGAAGGTCAGTTCGATGCGGGCATTGACCTGCGTCTGTCCCACGCCGGGCAGTTCGTATTCGATCGGGTCTTCCACCGTCATGATGTTCTGAGCGTTGGCGTCCAGGCGCTGCAGCGCGGCGTACAGCGTGGTGGTCTTGCCCGAGCCGGTCGGGCCGGTGACGAGGATGATGCCGTGCGGCTGGCCGATGAGCTTGCGGAAGGCGTTGAGCACATCGCCCTGCATGCCCACGGCTTCCAGGCTGAGCTTGCTCTCGCTTTTGTCCAGCAGGCGCAGCACGGCGCGTTCGCCGTGGGCACTGGGCAGGGTGGAGACGCGCACGTCCACCGCGCGGGTGCCGATGCGCAGCGAGATGCGGCCGTCCTGCGGCAGGCGCTTCTCGGAGATGTCGAGCTCGGCCATGATCTTCAGGCGCGAGATCAGCGCCGCGTGCAGCGCGCGGTTGGGCTGCACGACTTCGCGCAGCGAGCCGTCGACACGGAAGCGCACGCTGGAATGCCGTTCGTAGGGTTCGATGTGGATGTCGCTCGCGCCGTCGCGCGCGGCCTGCGTGAGCAGGGCGTTGAGCATGCGGATGATGGGCGCGTCGTCGGCGGTCTCCAGCAAGTCCTCGATCGCCGGCAGCTCCTGCATCATGCGGCTGAGGTCGGCGTCGCTCTGCACCTCGCTGACCACGGCGGCGGCGCTGGACTCGCCCTGGGCGTAGGCCGCGCTGATGCGCTGCTTGAGCGTCTCGCCGCTTTCCCAGCGGATGTCGTTGACCGGGTGCACGCGCAGGATTTCCGTCAGCGCCGAGAGGCGACGCGTCTGCGCGCCGGAATCGGTGGCGGGCGTGCTGCTGCCCAGCAGGGTCAGCGTGGCGCCGTCGTCCTCGATGAGCCAGTGGTGCTCGCGGGCGAAGGCGTAGGGCAGCGGGTACTTCACGGCCGCCGCCTCACTGCCGGGGTGCCGTGTTCTGCGGCGCCGGGTTCACCGGGGGCGTCGTTTGCGGGTCGGCCAGCGAGCGCACCGGCGCCGTGCCGTCTGGCGAGGGCGCGCGTGGCGGCAGTTGCGGTGGCATGACCGGCGCCTCGTTCACGCCCAGCACGCCACTCTGCCGGGGTTGGGCGTCCTTCTGCACCGAGCGCATGAGTTCGTAGCGGTCGAGTGCCAGGCTGCTGGTTTCGCGCCCGTCGCGCATCACCACGGGGCGCAGGAACACCATCAGGTTGGTCTTCTTGCGCGAGCGGGTTTCGCTGCGGAACAGGTTGCCGAAGATGGGCACATCACCCAGGCCGGGCACCTTCTCCTGGTTGCCGGCGTACTCGTCCTGCAGCAGGCCGCCCAGCACCACGACCGCGCCGTCCTCGACCAGCACGGTCGATTCGATGGTGCGCTTGTTGGTGATCAGGCCGGTGGTGGAGTTGACCGAAGAGGGCACGACGTTGCTGACCTCCTGGTAGATGGTCATCTTGATGGTGCCGTTCTCGCTGATCTGCGGCTTCACGCGCAGCGTCAGGCCCACGTCCTTGCGCTCGATGGTCTGGAACGGGTTGACCGAGCCTTCGTTGCTGCCGGTGTTGGTGAACTGGCCGGTGACGAAGGGCACGTTCTGGCCGATCACGATCTTGGCTTCTTCGTTGTCCAGCGTGAGCAGGTTGGGGGTGGAGAGCACGTTGCCTTCGCCGTTTTCCTGCAGGAAGCGCGCGAGGAAGCCCAGCACGTACACGCCGTTGGTGCGGCGCGCCAGGCCCAGGTTCATGCCGGGGGATGGCGTGGCGTTGCCCTGGGCCAGTTCCAGGATGTTGCGGCCACCAGTGCCGAAGTTGGTGCCCAGCAGACCGATCACGCGGTCGCCCGAGCTGCCGAGCGCGCCTTGCCACTGGATGCCGAACTCAGCCGCCTTCTCGGCGTTCACTTCGGCGATCAGGCTTTCCACGTAGACCTGGGCGCGGCGCGAGTCGAGCTGGTCGATCACGGCGCGCAGCTGGCGGTACTGCGGTTCGGGCGCGGTGATGATGAGCGAGTTGGTGGCCGGGTCGGCCTGGATCTGGCCGCCGGTCGACGGCGAGCCGCTGGGCGTGACGGCGGCGGTGGCCGCGTTGTTGTTGTTCGCGCCTGCGGTGCCGGTGGGCGTGAGGGCCGCGCGGTTGAGCGGGGACGTCGCACCACCGCCCAGGGAACCGCCGCTCAGCCCACCGGAGGACTCACCCGCCAGCGCGGCGCGCAGGGTGGTGGCCAGCGAGGTGGCGTCGGCGTTCTTCAGGTAGACGACGTGGATGTTGCCGCTGAGCTTGTCGGACGAAGGCTGGTCCAGCCGGGTCACCAGCGAGCGCACCAGGGCCAGGCGGGCGGGGTTGGCCGCGCGCAGCACCAGGCTGTTGCTGCGCGGTTCGGCCACCAGCGTGGTCTTGTACGACTGGTCGGCCTGCGCGCCGCCGCCGGCGGTGGCGGGGTCGATCAGCCGGGTGACGAGCGCGGCCATGTCGGCCGCCACGGCGTGCTGCAGCGGGATGATCTCCACGTCGGTCGCGCCTGCGACGTCGAGCGAGGCGATGATGCGGCCGATGCGCTGCAGGTTGTCCGCGTAGTCGGTGATGACCAGCGAGTTGTTGCCGGGGTTGACGTTGATGGTGTTGTTCGGGCCGATCAGCGGGCGCAGCACCGGCACGAGGTTGTTGGCCGATTCGTGGTTGAGCCGGAAGATCTGCGTGACCACGGTGTTGGAGGCGGGCAGGGCCGACACCGAACCGGCGCTCACCACGTTGCCCTGCAGCTTGGCGTCGGCCTCGGGCACGATCTTGTAGAGGCCGCCGGTGTCCACCAGCGAGAAGCCCTGCAGCCGCAGCACGGCGGCGAACTGGTTGAGCGCCGCGGTGGGGGTGACGGGCCGCTCGGTGACGAGGTTGACGGTGCCCTTCACGCGCGGATCGACCACCACGTTGCGGCCCGTGATGGTGGCCATGGTGCGCGCCACCGCTTCGATTTCGGCGGCGACGAAGTTGAGGGTGACGGGCTCGTTCGCCGCGGCCGGCGCGCGCGCCGTCTGCGAGATGCCGTTGCCCGACAGCAGGCACAGGACCAGTGCCAGCGCCGTGAGCGCACCGCCGTGGGCTGCACGGCCCGGGGCGACACGGAGTGGGTTCGGTTTCATGGTCGGATCGTATCTTGAAGTGTGGAGAAGGGGCGCGCTCAGTTGTCAGCCAATGTTGAGCAGCGAGCGTGGGCCTTGGCGGCGGCCCATGATGTTGAGCAGGTTGCCCAGTGCGGCTTCGGCTTCGGGCGCGGCCTCGGCCACGCCTTCGAAGCGCAGCCGGCCACCGACCCAGCGGCCCGCGCCCTGCAGCTTGAGCGCGCCGCTGAGGGTTTCCAGGTTCAGCGTGGTGGTGTTGCCGTCGGCGTCGGCGCGCAGGGTCATGCGGTAGCTGCCCAGGGGGCGCAGGGTGGACAGGCGCGAGGCCAGGTCGAGCGCGTCGATGGCGGCCTCACCCTGCATGCTGGCGCGGCCTTCGTCCCAGCGCAGAGTGAGACCGGCGGTCTGCAGGGCCAGTTGGCCTTCCACGCGCAAGGTGTTCCAGGGCGTGCCCAGGCCACTGAGCAGTTCGGCCGGCCACAGGCTGGTGGAGCTGGCCACGCGCAGTTCGCCGCCGCCCAGGCGGGGAATGAAGGTCATCGCCAGGGGCTCGGGGGTGCAGCAGGGGGCCATCAGGCGCAGCGCCATCGCGGGCGATCCCGAGGCCAGGCGCGGCGCGAGCTGCCATTGCAGACCTTGGGGCAGCGCGGTCTGGGTGCGGCTGCCTTCGCCGCCGGTCAGCACCAGATCGGCCTGGCCGTTCCAGACCGTGCCGCGGGCATTGACCAATTGCAGCTGGCCCTGGGTGGCCGACGTCACGCCGCTGGCAAGCCAGCGCGCGGGCGCGAACACGACGATGGCGAACAGCATGCCGAGCAGGCCACCGATCCAGGCCAGGCGGATGGGCCAGTTGCCGTTCATGGCGTGCCACCCAGGCCGGGGCCGGTCAGGACCAGGGTGCCGCTCCAGCCGGGGCTGCCGGGTTCGCGGTGGATCTGGCTGTCCACTGGCAGCAGACGGGCGTTGATGCGCACCTGGGCCAGCCACTGGGCCAGGGCCTCGGGCGGGGTGTTGCGCAGGGTCAGCGTGGCGCGCTCACCCAGCACCGAAAGCTGGCCGGTGCCGGACAGGCCGTTGGTGGCGGTCTCGACGGCGCGCAACACCTCGTCGCGCCCGGGCGGTTGGGCGGTGTTCTGGCTGCGCAGGGTTTCGGCGGTGGCGGCCATGCGCTGCATCTGCCCGAGCTGGGCATCCAGCCGGGCGTGGCGCGCGGGGGCCTGGCGCAGCGTGTCCAGGGCGGGCGCGATGGCCACCCACCACACCAGACCCAGGCCGATCACCCAGGCGGCGATGGTCACGGCGTTGCGCTCGCGGGACGAGAGGCGGGCCAGCGCCACCGAGAGGGCCAGGGTGAGCCTGGCGATGGGGGAGGGGGAGGAAGAGGCGGTGGCCATGGTCAGGGTTCCGGCGGGCGCAGGGCCAGCTCATTGCCATCGAAACGCACCCGCCAGCCGCTGTTCTGCAGCGACTGTTGCAGGGCGCGCAATTGGTCCTGGGTGGCGCGCCAGCCCGCGAAGCGCCCTTCGCCCGTGCTGTAGGCGATGGTGGAGGGCAGCAGGGCTTCGCCGGCCGAGGCCTGGTCGATCACCGCGAGCAGGGTTTCCAGGTCGCCTTCGGACAGGGCGCCGGTGGCCTGTTGCAGGCGGGCCACTTCGCGTTGCATCTGCACCGGGGCGTCGAGCACCAGCGTCACTTGCGGGAAGCTTTTCTGCAGGGTCTGCACCACGGCCTTCTGTTTGGCTTCCAGGCCGCTGCGCTCGTGCCAGGCGGCGGCGTTCAGGCCCACCAGTTGCACGCCCACCAGCGCCGCCAGGCCCCAGCGCGCGGGTCGCCAGGCCGGGGCGTTGCGCCATTGCCGGAAGCTGCGCTTGAGCCGTTGGCCTCGCCGCGCGCCCGCCGAGAGGCTGAGGTCGAACTGTGCGAGGTTCCAGTCGGACTGGGCGCAGCGCAGCAACCACGCGGGCAGGGCGACGAGCTCAAAACGCTGCTGCAGCACCTGCTCGGCCTGCCCGGCCACGGTGGGGTCGGCCAGCCAGACGTCGTATTCACCGGGCTCGCCTGGCGCGTCGCTGGCGGGTGGCATGAGCGCGGTGACCACCATGTCGCCCGCGGTGCCATGGCCCAGGGGAGTTTCTCGCAGCGGTGTGCAGCTCACGCCGAGCAGGCCGGCGCTGCCCAGCCAGATCTCGCCGTTCTCGTTGTAGGCCCAGTGGACGTTGGAGGGCACGTCCAGCGCGAAACTGCGCGATGAGCCCGGCGTGGCGCCGGGGGTTTCGGAGGGCACCAGCGGCCACAGGGCCGGCGCGATGCGCCCGGCCGGGCGGGCCGCTCCCTCCAGGATCTGCAGCCAGCCGCGCAGCCAGACCTTGTGGCAGGCGGCGACCCACACCGTCTGGCCCGAACGGCCACCGGGCTCCAGGGCGAAGTGCAGGTCGGCTGTGTCGGCCAGCAGGCGGTCTTCCAGCAAGCCTTCGAGCGCGGCCCGCAGGCGCGCGGTGGCGACCTTGGGCAGGGCGACCCGGTGCCAGGAGACGGCGCGCGGCGGCAGCACGAGCACCACGTCGTCGTCCCGCGGCAGCAACGCGGCCGCGCACTGACCGTGGTCGGTGATCTGCTGGCCATTGCTGGACGTGGCCCAGTCGAAAAGGGCCGTGGGTCCCGCAGGGGGCGCAGCGGAGAAGTCCGAGGGAGTGACGATCAGCACGGTGATGCGGTCATGCGAAGGTGTTACAGGGCGGCGAGCCCCTCATTCTAGAGACCCTGGGTGACTCTCAGGGGCCTGATGTGCACCGGGAAAACACGCCGTCTCAGCGCCGGGCAAAGCGTTCGCGCCAGTTCACGCGCACATCGAGGTTGTTGCGCACGACGAGAGAGCGCTCTTCGATGATGGTGTCGTCGAGCCTCAGGCGCCCGCGCACCTCGAAGTGGTTGCTGCGCACACCGTGGTACAGATCAGACAGTTGGCCCGTCATGGCGGGCACCACGGCGCTGGCGTCGGCCAGGCTTTTGAACGGTTCGCGCTCGCGGGCGCTGGTGATCTGCCGGGCCTGGGCCATGTCCAGGCCCGGCACACTGGCGCAGATGGCCTGTGCGCTGGCGGTGTTGAGGTTGAGCGTGGAGCGGGTGGGCAGCACGGTGACGTGGGGTTCGAGCACGGCCAGGCTGTTGCGGCTGATGCCGAGCCAGGCCAGTTGCGCGTATTTCCGGGGCAGCAGGGCGGTGCGCGAGGGCAGGGGGTCGCTCAGCGCCAGGCTCATGGAGGTGCGCAGCTCGTTGGCGGCGGCGTTGAGTTCCGAGACCGGCAGCCCGAGTTGTTCGTAGAGTTTGGCGAAGCTGCGCATGTCGGCTTCGGAGAGTTCCACCTTGGCCTGGGCGCCCGCGCCGACGGTGCGCACCACGTTCAGGAAGTTCATGCGCGACTGCATGTCGATCACTTCGCCCGAGAGAAAGGCCTCCAGCATGCCGTCGGTGTTGTTGTTCTTGTCGGCGGCGAGAAAGCTGGAGAGGCGCGCCTCCTCCAGCGGCATGGCCCAGGGTTCGCCCAGGTGGTCGGCGTTGCCGCTGCTCTGGTTGTCGCGCGCGTCCTCGCGCAGGATCAGGCGCGCCCAATCGAGCGCACCGGTCAACACCCAGCCGGCCTGCACGCGGCGCCGCTCGGCCTGCTCGACCTCGGCCGAGCGCCACTGCTGCCACAACGCGGCCGAGGCCAGGGTGGCCACCAGCGTGACGACGAGCATGGCGAGCAGCAGCGCTGCGCCTTGCTGGTGTCGCCGCAGGGTCTTCATCAGCGCCCCGCTTCCAGGGTGGGGCGGACCCAGTCGCGCACCAGGCTGCCGCTCAGGCCTTCGCCGGTGCCGAGCACGAGTTCCAGGCGCACGCCATTGGGCAGGCTGCCGGTGCGCGCGCCCTCGGGGCCGCCCACGGGCTCTTCATTGCCCGTGGACGACTGCGGGTTGCCCCAGGTTTCGCCCCGGTGGTAGAAGAGCTGCCAGTTGTCGATGCCGAGCAGGGCGATGGCGCTGTCGGAACTGGCGTTGCCCGCCTGGGAGGGCAGGGCGCCGCGGCCCCATTCGCCGGCCCGTTGCCAGGCGCGCGCCAGTTCGTCGCGCCGCAACAAGGGGCCGGACTGCCAGCGCACCCATTGGCCGCTGGCGTTGATGCTCGATGAAATCTGCGGCAGGCCGGCCAGCGCCACGCCGGTCAGGCGCGCCCAGGCCACGACGCGGATGCCGCGGCTGTCCAGGCCGGTTTCGCCACTGTCGCGCCGCGTCATGCGCAACACCTGGCCGTTGAAGTCGAGCGCGTTGACTTCGCCGGTGTCGATCAGGGCGTCCAGGTCGGCGGCCCACTGGCCCATGGCCGCCTGCATGCGCAGCAAATCGTCGGCGCGTTGCTGGGTGATGTTCTGGGTGCGCGTCATGCCGTCCAGCGAGCGCCAACTCAGCAGCGCGAGCATGGACATCACGACGATGGCCACCAGCAGTTCGACGAGGGTGAAACCGCGCGCGTGTTTCATCATGCTCAATACCGGCCCATCACGGTGGAGAGGCTGAGCAGGCGCACGTTCACCCCATCCACGGCGGCTTCGACGACCGTGTCCACGCGCCGGAAGTTCGGGTTGGGCGTGGGCAGCACCGACAAGCGCACGCGCATCTCGCGCCCCGCCTGCGTGCACACGGTGTCGGTGTCGCCGGTGCCGGGCAACTGGCGTTGCAGGCGCAAGCGGGTGAGTTCGTTCTCGGCGCACAGCTGGGCCAGCCATTGGTCGCTCTGCCGGCCGGATGCCCGCGTGAGAGCGCCGGTGGCCTGCAGCCCGGCGGCCAGGGTGATGGCGACCACCGCGAGGGCGACGAGCACCTCGATCAGTGTGAAGCCGCGCGGGCGCGTCATGGTGTGGCGGCCAGCACGGTGAAGGGCGAAAGGCCGTCGGTGCCCAGGGTGATGCGCCGGTCCCCTTGGACCAGCATCACCCGCTGTGCGGCGATCAGCGGTTCAGGCCCGAGCACCAGGGTTTGCGCGCCCGGCGGTTGCAGCACCTGGGCCTGGGTGTCCTGGTTGAGCCAGGGGCGCGGCCCGGTGAGCGAGCCGCTGCCCGCCTGGGTGGGCAGGCCGAGGAATTCGAAGCCTTGCGGCAGGCTGCGCCAGACCACCGGCAGCCCGCTGGTGCGCGACTGGGCACGCGCGGACTCCAGCATGGCTGTCAGCCGCAGGCCCTCGCGCTCCAGGCGGGTGGCGCCGTCGTCGCGCAAGGCCACGCTCACACCGGCGGTGGCGAAGGCCACGATCACCAGCACCACCATGAGTTCGAGCAGGGTGAAGCCGTGTGCCTTGCTGGCCATGATCAGGGAAACCGCGTTGCCGGAAGGCCGATGGTGGCCGCCGCGCAAGGCCACCCCAAGCAAGGCCAGCCCCCTTGGGGGGCGGCGACCCGCGCGGCGGCGGAGCGTGGGGGCTTGTTTTTCACTGCCAACTGCCGATGTCGGCATCCTTGCCCTCGCCACCCGCCTGGCCGTCGGCACCGAGCGACAGCACGTCCACCTCGCCCCTCAGGCCCGGGTTGATGTACTGGTAGGGGCGGCCCCAGGGGTCGCCGGGCAGCTTGTCGAGGTAGGGGCGCCAGTTCGGCGGCACGGGGCCGGCGGTCGGCTTGGCCACCAGGGCGTTCAGGCCTTGTTCGTTCGTCGGGTAGCGCTGGTTGTCCAGCCGGTACAGCTTGAGCGCCTGCATCAGGTTGTTGACGTCGGTCTTGGCGGCGGTCACGCGCGCATCGTCGGCACGGTCCAGCACGTTGGGCACGATCAGCGCCGCGAGCACACCGATGATGACCAGCACCACCATGAGCTCGATGAGCGTGAAGCCGCGTTGCAGGGTGCGGGCCAGGCGGGCCGCGAAGGCCGGCGTGCGCAGGGTGGGGGTGGTCAGGTGTGGCAAATCAATCTCCCGCGAACAAGGGCCTGTGGAACGGCCCGATGGCCAGGCCGGAAACCGGTGGTCGTCGATCATAATGCGCCCATATGAACAAGGCACCCGCGTTCGGCCATTCCGGCTTCCTCATGGAAAGCCCAGCCGCCCTGCAGACCGCAGGACGGCGAGGGCCGACCATCGCCGCAGGCCTCCTGTGGCTGGCGGCTGGCCTGAGCGCGGGTTACTGGGTGTTGCTGGCCTGGGGCCGGTCGCCGGTGACGCCGGTGTCGGCCATGGCACCGGCGCAGGTGGCGGCCGATACGGCTTCCGTGGCCCGCTCGCTGGGTGCCTTGCCCGCTGCCGCGTCCACGGGTGCGGTGGCCAGCGCAGCGCCGCCCCGGTACAACTTGCTGGGGGTGGTCGCGGTCGGTACTCGGGATGGTGCCGCGCTGATCGCGGTGGATGGCCAGCCACCACGGCCTTACCGCCTAGGGGCCTCGCTGGAGGGTGGGCTGGTGCTGCAATCCGTCTCGCGCCGCGCTGTGCACCTGGGGCCTTCGCTGGAAGCCCCGGCCTCGGTGGAGCTGACCCTGCCCGAGACCGCCACGACGCCCTGAATCCGGGCTCAGCGTTCGAGCAAGCCCTGGGCGGCGAGCAGCAGGGGCCACGCCAGCAGTGCGCCGGTGCCCTGGCCCATGCGCATGCCCATGTCCAGCAGAGGCTGGGCCTGCAGATGGATCAGCATCAGGCGGTGCCCGCTTTCCGCCGAGCGGTGGCCAAACACCAGGTAGTCGGCCACGGCTGGCACCAGGCCCCGCGCCACCAGGGCGGCCGCGCTCGCCACGTACCCATCCACCAGCACCACCCGCCGCTCGGCGGCCGCCTGCAACATGGCGCCGGCCATCATGGCGATCTCGAACCCACCGAGCGCGGCCAGCGCGTCCAGCGGCCCCAGCGCCTTGCGGTGCCGGCTGGCGGCGGCCGAGAGTTTTTCGATGCGCTGGGGGTGCGGGTCGTCGTGGGGGCCCGCGCCGTGGAAGTCGTCGCGTCCGCAGGCGTCGGACAGCGGCACGCCACACAGCCGGGAGAGCAGCAGGGAGGCGGCGACGTTGTTGGCCACGCCCACGTCGCCCAGGGCAATCACGTTGCCGGGAAGGTGGCGCACCACGTCCATGCCCGCGTGCAGGGCCGATACGGCCTGCGCCTGTGACATGGCCGGGCCGATCATCAGGTTGCGGGTGCCATAACCGATCTTGCGCAGCAGCAGCGGTGCCTTGCGCCGGGCATCGTCGGGCAGGGTGATGTGGGAGGCCACGCCGGCGTCAACCACTGTGAGGTCGAAGCCGTGCATCTGGGCCAGGGCATTGACCGGTGCGGCGCCGAGCAGCAGTTGCAGCACGTGCTCGCAGGTCATGGACTGCGGCAATTCCGACATGCCCTCGTCGGCAATGCCGTGGTCGGCCGCGAACACGACCAGTTGAGGGGAGTCGAAAACCAGCAGGTCAAAGGGCAGGGGGCTGCCGTGCTGGATGCGCGCCAGCTGCAGCACCAGGGCTTCCATGCGGCCGAGTGAGTGCTCCGGCATGCCTTCGGGCGCCAGGCGCAGCATCACCGAGTGGTCCAGCAGCGTGTCCGTCGTGGCCGCGATGTGGGGCAGCTTCAGGTTCGCGGGCAACTCGGGTGCCCGTCGGGTGATCGGTTCGAAGACGGGGTCGAGGGCCATGGCGGGTGGTCAGCTTTTGAGGAACAGACGGTACACCGGATTGCTGGTTTCCTCCACGTACGGATAACCCAACGTGTCAAGAAACTTGTCGAACGCCTTGTGGTCCTTTGCAGGCACCTGAAGCCCGACCAGGATGCGGCCGTAGTCGGCGCCCTGGTTGCGGTAGTGGAACAGGCTGATGTTCCAGCCCGGGCGCATCAGGCTCAGGAATTTGAGCAGCGCACCCGGCCGCTCCGGGAACACGAAGCGCAGCAGGCGCTCGTCGTGCGCCAGGGGCGAATGCCCACCCACCATGTGCCGGATGTGCTCCTTGGCCAGTTCGTCGTGCGTGAGGTCCAGGGTCTCGAAACCGTGCCTGATCAGGTTGGCCGCGATCTTGCCGGACTCGCCCTTGCCATGGGTGGTCAGGCCCACGAACACATGGGCCGCGCTGCCGTCGTGGATGCGGTAGTTGAACTCGGTCACGTTGCGCGGTCCGCCTGGCAGCTTTTCGATCGCTTCGCAGAAGCGGCGGAAGCTGCCCCGCTCCTCGGGGATGGTGACGGCAAACAGCGCCTCACGCTCCTCGCCCACTTCGGCGCGCTCGGCCACGAAGCGCAGCCGGTCGAAGTTCATGTTGGCGCCGCACAGGATGGCGGCATAGGTTTCGCCGCGGGTCTTGTGCTGGGCCACGTATTGCTTGATGGCCGCCACCGCCAGCGCCCCCGAGGGCTCGACGATGCTGCGCGTGTCCACGAACACGTCCTTGATCGCGGCGCACACCGCGTCCGTGTCGACGGTGATGTACCCGTCGACCAGATCGCGTGCGATGCGGAAGGTTTCTTCGCCGACCAGCTTGACCGCCGTGCCGTCGGCGAACAGGCCCACGTCGGCCAGGGTGACGCGTTCACCTCCCTCGACCGAGCGCAACATCGCGTCCGAGTCGGTCGTCTGCACACCGATCACCTTGATTTCGGGGCGCACGGCCTTGATGTAGTTGGCCACGCCCGAAATGAGACCGCCGCCGCCGATCGCCACGAACACGGCATCCAGGTGGTCCGAGCCCAGGCTCTGGAGCTGGCGCAGGATCTCCATGGCGATCGTGCCCTGACCCGCGATCACGTCTGGGTCATCGAAAGGATGCACGAAAGTGAGTCCCTGCTTCTTCTGCAGGGTGAGGGAGTGGGTATAGGCGTCGGAGTAGCTGTCGCCATGCAGGACCACTTCACCACCAAAACCACGGACCGCGTCGATCTTGACCTGGGGCGTGGTGGTCGGCATCACGATCACCGCGCGCGTGCCGAGTTTGCGCGCGCCCAGCGCCACCCCCTGGGCATGGTTGCCCGCCGAGGCACAGATGACACCCTTTTTCAACTGCTCTGGCGAGAGGTGCGCCATCTTGTTGTAGGCGCCCCGCAACTTGAAGCTGAACACGGGCTGCTGGTCTTCCCGCTTGAGCAGCACGGTGTTGTGCAGCCGCCGGCTCAGGTTGGTTGCCGGCTCCAGCGCGGATTCCACCGCGACGTCATACACCCGGGCATTCAGGATTTTTTTCAGGTAGTCCGCCGGCCCCATGGTGGTGGTCGACGAGGCTTTTGGGGTGTTGTTGTGTTGTTTGGGGCGGGCTGGCGGCATGGTGTTCCTCGCCGCACATCATATCGGGGGCGAAAAAAAGCCCGGGCTGGCAGAACCAGACCGGGCTTGAATCCACCCGTGGAGGGTAGAGGAGACAACCGTAAATACAATGACGCCAGTATAACGCTCGCATGCTGCATTGCAACATCGCCAATCAGATTTCTATGATTTTTAGAGCGCTCACCCCAATACCTTTGGTTATTTAACGACAGGACACCTCATGGAATGCACCGTCACCTGGACCGGCGCCGCCGGTACCCGCTCCAACATGGGCTTTGTGGCCGAGACCGGCAGTGGCCACGTGATCGCCATGGATGGCGCCCCGGATGAAGCGAAGCCGGAAAACGGGGGCGCCAACCTGGCGGCCCGCCCGATGGAAACGGTGCTGGCCGGCACGGGCGGATGCACCGCCTACGACGTGGTCCTGATCCTTAAAAGAGGCCGCCACGACGTGCGCGGTTGCAGCGTGAAGCTGGTGACCGAGCGCGCGCCTGTCGATCCCAAGGTGTTCACCAAGATCCACATGCATTTCACGGTGACCGGGAAAGGCATTCCGGCCGTGGCGGTGGAGCGCGCCATTGCCATGAGCCACGACAAATACTGCTCGGCCAGCATCATGCTGGGCAAGACCGCTGAGATCACGACCAGCTTTGATCTGCTGGAGGCTTGAGCGTCGGCGCTTGTGCACTGCTCAGATGCGGTGTGCCACGGTGGTCATGACCTTGGCCGCCATACGCATCAGTCCTTTGACCGGGGCGGGAAGCTCCACCGCGCCAGCCTGCTGAGCCTCGCGAGCGTGTCGGGCTTCGTCGTCCTTCATTTGCGCGACGATGGCTCTGGAGGCTTGGTCCTTCGCGGGCAGGCGGTCCATGTGGCTCGCCAGATGGGCTTCCACCTGGCGCTCGGTTTCGACCACGAAACCCAGACTCACACCCGGCCCCACGCGTCCGGCGATCAAGCCCAGGCCAAAGGCCCCTGCATACCAGAGCGGGTTGAGCAGCGAGGGTCGGGCGCCCAGCTCGTCCAGGCGTGCCTGGGTCCACGCGAGGTGGTCCGTCTCTTCACGCCCCGCGGCTTCCAATTGCAGGGCGAGTGCCTCATTGGGCATGGCGCCGGTAGCCCGGGGCCAGCGCGCCGCCAAGGCCTGCGCTGTGTACAGCGCCTGGGCACAAACCTCGCCGACATGGTTCACCCGCATCAGGGCGCCAGAGAGCTGGCGCTCTTCCGGGCCGAGTTCCGCGTCCGATGCCCGTTCGGGCAAGGTCGGGCATTCGCGCGTGCCCCTGGGTGAAACGAACAAGGTCCTCAGGGCCGAGTCGGCCGCATTCAGCAATGCATCGGTGGTGTTGGGCATGGTGTGGACAGAAGGGATCGCCAGGGCACATGCTGCCATGGATTGCTCCTAGATGATTTTGGCGATCGGACGCCTGTGCCGGTTTCCTGGGCTGAACGCCACGAGCCACGGATCATGATTTGTGGGCCTAACCATATGCGGGTATCTACTAACAACGTGGCACAGGTGCAACGGATGCACCGCCATGAGGCGAGAAAAGCCTTCACCACCATGGCGCCATCGGAAACTTTCTGATGCAATTAGCGCAGCTTCCTGGATGGAGGTTGGCTCGGTGGCAAAGACCCCCGGCCCTTATTAACCCTTGGAGAACCCTTCAATGAAAAAGACCCTGATCGCTCTGGCCGCCGTGGCAGCCACCGGCGCCGCTTTCGCACAGTCGACCGTGACCCTGTCGGGCACCGTTGACGTTGGCCTCGAGAAGCGTTTCTCTGGCGACGCCCTGCGCATGACCGCCAACCGCAACGGCACCAGCAACTGGACCCTGGCCGGCACCGAAGACCTCGGCGGCGGCCTGAAGGCTGTGTTCCAAGTGTCGACCTCGTTCAACAGCGACACCGGCACCGTGTCTTCCGTTGATGGCCTGGGCAACAACGGCATGTTCGTTGGCCTGACCGGCGGCTTCGGTACCCTGCGCGCTGGCCGTCCGGTCAACACGCTGTACGGCAACGTCCTGCTGGCCAACGGCACCAAGGGTGTTTCCGTGCATGACGCCAACACGGTGCTGGGCGGCAATGCCACGGCCTCGGCCAAGACGTCGAATGCTTCGAGCTCGGTGTACGTGCCCAACGCGGTGCAGTACCACTCGCCCCGTTTCGGCGGCGTGCAAGTCCAACTGGAGTACGCACCTTCCGAGTCCACGGCTGCTGGCAACAAGGCTGGCAAGGCCATCGGTGTTCGCTACGACGGCGGCCCTCTGAGCGCCACGTTCGTGAACTACACGGGCGCCACGGCAGCGGCCACCACGCTCAAGGCCGTGAACCAGTTCGCGGTCTCGTATGATTTCAGCGTCGTGAAGGTGTTCTTCACCATCCGTGACCAAGGCGGTCTGGCTTCCACGCAAGACAACTCCTACGCTCTGGGCCTGACGGCGCCCGTGGGCCCTGGCCTTGTCTACGCTTCGTTCAACAACAACGAGCAAGTGGGCGACGATGGCCGCACCATCATCGCTGGCTACAAGTACTTCCTTAGCAAGCGCACCCAGGCCTACGTGAACGTTGCACGCCGCAACGCCGCTTGGGTCCCGGCTACGGTGACGGCCGCTGGCGGCAACGGCGCCAAGTCCAGCACCGGCTTCGGCTTCGGTCTGCAACACAACTTCTGATCGACTCGCTGGCTCCAAGCCAGCTTGTTCAGATGTTTGAAAGCCACCTGTCTTCGGACAGGTGGCTTTTTTTTGTTTGGTTGGTTGACGGCCACAGAGGGCCGCCGTCCGCGTGTTGTTGCACTGAGGCAACAAAACGGACGGAATTTGAACCGTTTTTCAGGGCTTACCCTAGGGGCGAGGAGCTTTCCTCCTAACATGCACCAGTCAGTTTTCTAACTTTGTGGTGGTTCTCACCGCAATATTTTTAAGGAAGTAACCATGAAAAAATCATTGATCGCCCTGGCAGTTCTCGGCTCCGTGGCTGGTGTGGCCCAAGCCCAATCCAGCGTGACCATGTACGGTCTGGTGGACGTTTGGGCTGGCCGCGTCAAGACGGAAGTGCCTGGCGTGGGCTCCGTGTCTTCCACGCGTCTGGACTCCGCTGGTCTGGCCACCAGCCGCTGGGGCGTGCAGGGTTCGGAAGACCTGGGCGGCGGCTTGAAGGCCATCTTCAAGCTGGAGCAAGGCTTTGATGCTTCCAACGGCACGGCCGTTGCTGGCACCGCTTTCAACCGCCAATCGTGGGTGGGTCTGGAAGGCGGCTTCGGTACCGTCCAGTTCGGTAACGTGTGGTCGGCTTTTGACGATGTGTTCTACATCGGCAACTCCATCTTCGACGCAGTGTCCTTCTCGCCCGCATACGCTGTCATGAGCGTTGCTGCCTATAACGACAAGCCGCGCAACGCCCTGCGTTACACCTCGCCCAACTTCGGCGGCTTCAGCGCTGCTGTGTCGCACGGCCTGGACGAGAACGCTGCTGTCAAGCGCGACCAGACCGACTTCAACCTGCAGTACGCTGCTGGTCCTCTGACGGCTGCTTTCGCCTACCAGCTGCAAAACGACGCTGCTGGCGTTGGCCAAGACGCCAAGTTCACCTACTTCACCGCCGCCTACGACCTGGGCGTGGCCGTGCTGAAGGGCGGCGTTGGCCAGACCCGCAATGTGTTCGCCACGAAGACCAACGACTGGCAAATCGGCGCCGACTTCCCCCTGTCGTCCGCTCTGAGCCTGTCGACCGGCTACGCCTCGTCCAAGGACAAGGATGGCACGGACACCAAGCGCACCGGCTACTCCGTGGGCGCCCTGTACGCGCTGTCCAAGCGCACCTCGACCTACGCCGCCTTCACCAAGGCCAAGGAAGAAGTCGCTGGCACGACCGCCGTCAAGGGCACCGTGTTCGGTGTTGGCCTGCAGCACAAGTTCTGATCTCCGTTCTTCGGAACACCGATCAGCCAAAAGCCACCCGGCATGCCGGGTGGCTTTTTTTTATGGGCTAAGACTACTTTGTCGGGGCCGCAGACTTCTTGTCTGCTGGCGCAGCCGCGGCGGGTTTGAAGCTGTCCCCATTGACGGTCAGTCCCTCCGACGACAGTTTGGCGGCGCGTTTGTCACCAATGCCGGGTACCCTCTGAATCAGATCGCCCCAGTTCTTGAAGGGGGAGGCCTTGCGCGCTTCCAGGATCTTGGCCGAGGTGCTTGGTCCGATGCCTTTGATGCTGTCAAGGTCGGCCACGGTGGCGGTGTTGATGTCCACTGCGGCGAAACTGGCGGCGGCGAGAAGGGCCAGCAGACTGGTCAGGATTTTCTTGAACATGGATTCCTCTCCATTGAAACGTTTTGACACGCCATGGCTGGGCTTGCAAGATGCGCTTCCCCATTCATGACCCGAAGCCACCATGGCTTCGGGTCATGAATTTATTTCTAAAGTTTGATTTTTTGAAGATAAATCTTCATTTTTATAAATCTAATTCATTCTTTATGCATGTTTGCAACATGAAGGCGTCCTTTCGAGCGCCAAAAAAGAGTCTGGTGCGCGTGATGGCGTCCCTTGTCTATGTGGGATCGGTCACCTTGGCGTTGGGAGGGTGCGCAGGATCACCGGCGATGTCAGACGAGCTGGCGGAAGAAGGGCCACCTTCCCGGCCCCAAAAGGTGCCCAGCGGAGCCAGCCCAGAGGTGCTGAAAGCCGCGAACCAGCTTTTTTTCACACCGGTGGCGGGTGTGCCCTGGGAGCCGTTCTTCTTCCCCGGCAAGCGGTACCTGGCGTTCGAGCCGGTTCAGGCCGCGGGGCGCCCGGCGCTGCAGGTGCGTGCGAAGAGTTCCGTCAGCATCCTGCGGCAGCGGTTCGTGCCTTCGCTGGAATCCGTGGGGCGTCTGTCTTTTTCGTGGCGGGTCGATGGCTTGCCCACGGATGCCGATCTGGCCGTGTCCAGTCAGGCGGACTCGGCGGTGCGGGTGGTCCTCGCCTTCGATGGTGATCGCGCGCGCTGGACGGCCAGAAACCATCGCCTTTCGGAGATGAGTCGCTTGCTGACGGGCGAAGAGATGCCCTATGCCTCCTTGGTCTACGTCTGGAGCGCCAAGCACGAACCGGGCACCGTTGTGGTGAACCCCCGCACGGACCGCATCCGAAAACTGGTGGTGGACAGCGATGTGGCCAACTTGGGGCAGTGGCGCGATCATGTGCGCGACGTGCGCGCCGACTTCCGTCTGGCGTTTGGCGAGGAACCGGGACCCTTGCGCCTGGTGGCGCTGATGACGGACACCGACAACACGGACAGCCAACTCACGGCGTGGTATGGCGCGCTGAGGCTGGAACGCGCCTCAGATTGACGCCAGGGCGTCTGTCCGTTCGGGTTACTCCGGTGCATTGGCCGGGAACGTTTGTTGCATAGTGGCGGGATGTCCACTTTATTTAGGTGTCAACAAATGAAGCTCCCACTTGCAGTCCTGTTCGCCGCGATGGCCGTTGGTGCCGGCGGTGCTCACGCCAAAACTTTCAAATGGACGAGCGCCAGTGACATTCCCACGTGGGACATCCATTCCCAGAACAACGCCCTGGCCAACGGCATCCATGCGTCGGTGTATGAGTCGCTGGTTTACTACAACAGCAAGACCTTCAAGCCCGAGCCCGTTCTGGCGACGGCCTGGAAGCAGGTGACGCCCACGCAGTTGCGCATGAATCTGCGCACGGGGGTCAAGTTCCACGATGGCTCGACGTTCTCGGCGGACGACGCGGTGTTCTCGATCGAACGGGCAATGACCAAGACATCGAATTTCGGCATCTATGCGCAAGGCATCGACCGGGTCGTGAAGGTGGACGCCAACACCATCGACATCTTCACGAAGGACCCCAACCCGGTGTTGCTGAACCAGCTCACCGAGTTGCGCATGATGAGCAAGGCCTGGGCGGAGAAGAACAACTCGACCATGCCCAAGGACATCAAGACGCAGGACGAGAACTTCGCCCATCGCAACGCCAATGGCACGGGCCCCTTCGTGCTGAAGGAGTGGCAGCCGGACCAGAAGTTGGTCGTCACGCGCAACCCGAATTGGTGGGGCAAGTCGGAAGGCAACGTGACCGAAGTGGTCTACACGCCCGTCAAAGCGGTGGCCACGCGCATGGCGGCGCTGCTTTCAGGTGAGGTGGATCTGGTGCTCGACCCCAGCCCGCAGGATCTGGCGCGCGTGCGTGGCGACCAGAACCTCAAGGTGATCGATGGCGTGGAAAACCGGACCATCTTCTTCGGCATGGACCAGTTTCGCGACGAACTGCCGGGCAGCAACATCAAGGGCAAGAACCCCTTGAAGGACCAGCGGGTCCGCAAGGCGTTGTACCAAGCCATCGACATGAACACGATCGCGCGTGTGAGCCTGCGTGGTCTGGGGCAGCCCACTGGCGCCTTGGTGGCTCCGCAGGTCAATGGTTGGACGGAGGCGGTTCACAAGCGGCATCCTTTCGACGTGGCGGCAGCCCAGAAGCTGCTGGCCGATGCGGGCTACAAGGATGGCTTTGAAGTCGACTTCGCCTGCCCCAACAACCGCTACATCAACGACGAGCAGATCTGCCAGGCCGTGACGTCCATGTGGGCGCGCATCGGTGTGAAGGCCAAGCTGCGCACCTTGCCGCTGGTGACCTACTTCCCGATGATCCAGCGCTACGAAGCCAGCATCTACATGCTGGGTTGGGGTGTGCCCACCTTTGACGCGCTCTACAGTCTGCAGTCCCTGGTGCGTTCGGTCGGGGCGGGTGGCGATGGCAACTACAACGTGGGCCGCTACAGCAACCCGCAGATGGACGCGCTGGTGGAGCGCACCAAAAAGGAAACGGATCTCAAGCTGCGCACGGAACTGCTGACCAAGGCCTTGGCGCTGCAGAACGAGGACGTGGCCCACATTCCCCTGCACAACCAGATCATTCCCTGGGCCATGAAGAAGAATGTCGACGTGGTGCACCGGGCGGACAACCGCCTGGACTGGCGTCTCATCAAGGTAAACTGATTTCACAGCGTCAGTCGAGGGTCGCGCACCGCAGGGGGCGACCCTCTCTTTATTTTTCAAACGATGTTCGCATTCATTCTTCGGCGACTGGCGCAAGCCGTGATCGTCATGGTCAGCGTGGCGTTCATCGCGTTCATGTTGTTTCAGTATGTGGGGGATCCCGTGGTGTTCCTGCTCGGGCAGGATGCCACCCCCGACCAGGTGCGCGAACTGCGCACCGAGCTTGGTCTGGACCGCCCCTTCTTCGTGCAGTTCTGGCATTTCCTCGCCAACGCGGTGCAAGGTGAATTCGGTCTGTCGCTGCGGCAGGGGGCCAAGGTCTCGCGCCTGATCGCCGAGCGTTTCCCCGCCACGCTGGAGCTGTCCATGGTGGCGGCGGTGCTCGCGCTGGTGGTGGGCATCCCGATGGGGGTGTACGCGGCGTTGCGGCGCGGTACGTTCATGAGCCAGGTGTTCATGACCGTGTCGCTGCTCGGTGTGTCCCTGCCCACGTTTCTGATCGGCATCCTGCTGATCCTGCTGTTCGCCGTCACATTGGGCTGGTTCCCCAGCTTCGGTCGGGGTGACGTGACACAGCTGGGTTGGTGGAGCACCGGCTTGTTGACTCCGAAGGGCTGGCACCACATCACCCTGCCGGCCATCACGCTGGCGATCTTCCAGCTCACGTTGATCATGCGGCTGGTGCGCGCGGAAATGCTGGAGGTGCTGCGCACCGACTACATCAAGTTCGCGCGCGCCCGAGGCCTGACCAACCGCGCGGTGCATTTTGGACACGCGCTGAAGAACACGCTGGTGCCGGTGATGACCATCACCGGTCTGCAACTGGGGGGCTTGATCGCCTTCGCCATCATCACGGAGACGGTGTTCCAGTGGCCGGGCATGGGGTTGCTGTTCATCCAGGCCGTGACCTTCGCCGACATCCCGGTGATGGCCGCCTACCTGTGCCTCATCGCGCTGATCTTCGTGGTCATCAACCTGATCGTCGATCTGCTGTACTTCGCGGTCGACCCCCGCCTTCGCGTGGAGAAGGCGGGAGGCCATTGATGTCCACCCCGTCCCGCATCAAGGCCCATGGCCGCGCGTTTTCCCACATCGCGGCCTTCCACCCCGAGCTCACGGCCTTGCGCCGTGATCTGCACGCCCATCCGGAAATCGGTTTCGAAGAGCACTACACCGCGCAGCGCGTAGTCGAGTCGCTCAAGGTGTGTGGCGTGGACGAGATCCACACCGGCATCGGCAAGACGGGGGTGGTGGCCGTGATCCGCGGCCGCCGTCACACCAGTGGCCGCATGGTCGGCCTGCGCGCCGACATGGACGCGCTGCCCATGACCGAGCACAACGACTTTGCCTGGAAGTCCATGCGCCCCGGCATGATGCACGGCTGCGGCCACGACGGCCACACCGCCATGCTGGTGGGTGCGGCGCGCTACCTGGCCGAAACGCGCCAGTTCGACGGCACGGCGGTGCTGATCTTCCAGCCGGGTGAAGAAGGTTTTGCGGGCGCCAAGGCCATGATCGAGGACGGCCTGTTCGACCGCTTCCCGGTGCAATCCGTTTTCGGCATGCACAACTGGCCGCAGATGCGCCCTGGCATGGTGGGCGTGAACCCCGGCCCCATGATGGCCTCGGCCGATCGCATCACCATCGAAGTCACGGGCAAGGGCGGCCACGGCGCGCACCCTTACCAGACGGTGGACCCGGTGCTGGTGTCGGCCCACATCATCACGGCGGTGCAGAGCATCGTCTCACGCAACGTGCGCGCCATCGACAGCGCGGTCATCAGCCTGTGCGCGATGCAGGCCGGCGACATGGGCGCGTTCAGCGTGATGCCGGGCAAGGCCACGCTGGTGGGCACGGTGCGCACCTTCAACCCCGAAGTGCAGGCCATGGTCGAGAAACGCCTGCAGGAGGTCTGCTCCGGCGTGGCGCTGGGCCTGGGTGCCACGGCGCACGTGAACTACGAGCGCATCTACCCGGCCACCATCAACACGCGGGACGAAGCCCGTTTCGCGGCCGATGTGGCGCAGAAGCTGGTCGGCCACGACCACGTGGACCGCAACATGGACCCGAGCATGGGGGCCGAGGACTTCTCGTTCATGCTGCAGGTCAAGCCCGGGGCCTACCTGCGCCTGGGGCAAGGCGCCGAAAACGGCCTTGGCAGCTGTTTCCTGCACAACAGCCGCTACGACTTCAACGACGAGGTTCTGCCGCTCGGAGCGGCCCTGCACGCCAGCCTGGTGGAGCACGCCATGCCATTGGCCGATGAGGCTCACGCGTCGAGCAAAACCCCTTCCACAACCACAAACGCATCAAGGAGCGAAGCATGATTTTCCGGAAAACGCTGGCGGCCGCACTGGTCACAACCGCCATGCTCACCCTGGGGGCCGCCTCGGCGCAGACCATCCGCATCGGCAACCAGGGCGATGCCCTGTCCATGGACCCGCATTCGCTCAACGAGTCCTTGCAGCTCAGCGTGACGAACAACGTCTACGAACCCTTGGTGGCGCGCGACCAGAACCTGAAGCTGGTGCCCGGGCTGGCGACGAGCTGGAAACAGACCTCGCCCAGCGTCTGGCGTTTCGAACTGCGCAAGGGCGTGAAATTCCACGACGGCGCACCCTTCACGGCCGATGACGTGTTGTTCACCTTCGCGCGCGCTTCGGGCGAAGGCTCGGACATGAAGAGCTACACCAACGACGTGAAGGAAGTCCGCAAGGTCAACGACTTCACGGTCGACATCGAGACCAAGGGACCGTTCCCTATCCTGCCCGACGTGCTGTCGCTGCTGTTCATGATGAACAAGAAGTGGGCCGAGGACAACCAGGCCACGCGACCCGTGGACCGACGAAAGGGTGTCGAGAATGCGGCCTCGTTCCGCGCCAATGGCACCGGCCCGTTCCGCCTGCGCGAGCGCCAGCCGAACGTCAAGACCAGCTTCGTGCGCAATGGCAGCTACTGGGGCAAGATCGAGGGCAACGTGGTCAACGTGGAGTACACGCCGATCGGCAACGACTCCACCCGCGTGGCGGCGCTGCTCTCGGGCCAGGTGGACGTGATCGAGCCGGTCCCGCTGCAGGACGTGGCGCGCATCAACGCCAGCGGCAAGAGCAAGGTGATGCAGGGTCCCGAACTGCGCACCATCTTCCTGGGTATGGACCAGAAGCGCGACGAGCTGCTGTACTCCAGCGTCAAGGGCAAGAACCCCTTCAAGGACAAGCGCGTGCGCCAGGCCTTCTACCAGGCCATCGACATCAACGGCATCCAGCGCACCGTGATGCGCGGCGCCTCCAAGCCCATGGCGCTGATGGTGGGTCCCGGCATCAATGGCTTCGACAACGCCATGAACAACCGCCTGCCGTACGACCCCGACGCCGCCAAGAAGTTGCTGGCCGATGCCGGCTACCCCAATGGCTTTGAAGTGGCCTTGAACTGCCCCAACGACCGCTACGTGAACGACGGCGCGATCTGCCAGGCGGTCGCCGCCAACCTCGCGCGCATCGGGGTGAAGATCAACCTGCAGGCCGAAACCAAGGGCACCTACTTCCCCAAGATCCTGCGCCGCGACACCAGCTTCTTCATGCTGGGCTGGACCCCGGGCACCTACGACGCGCACAACGCCCTGAATGCCTTGATGCGCTGCGTGGACGACAAGGGCAGTGGCCAGTTCAACCTGGGCGCCTACTGCAACCCCAAGGTCGACGAGCTGACGGTGCAGATCCAGTCGGAGACCGACAAGGCCAAGCGCGATGCCCTGATCAAGGAAGCCTTCAAGCTGCACTCGGACGACATCGGCCACCTGCCGCTGCACCAACAGGCCCTGGCCTGGGGCGTGGCCAACAACGTGGAGCTGGTCCAGCTGGCCGACAACTTCATGCCGTTCCGTTTCATGTCGGTGAAACCGGCGAAATAAGCCGGCCCTCGCCACCACGAGGCCCCGGCCTTGTGGTGGCGTCGCACCCAACCAGGTTCCCCACGTGATCAGCCTCATCAAAAGAGGGCTCGACAGCGATGTCGGCCACAGCTTCCGCACCTCGCCGACCGCCATCGTCGCGGCGGTGATCGCTTTCATCTGCGTGTTCTGCGCGGTCTTCGCGCCGTGGGTGGCTCCGCACGACCCTTTTGACCTTGCGACGCTCGAACTCACGAATGCCCGGCTGCCGCCAGCCTGGCACCCCGATGGATCCAGCAACTTCCTGCTCGGGACGGACGACCAGGGCCGCGACATCCTCTCGGCATTGATGTACGGCGCGCGCATCTCGCTCGCGGTGGGTCTGGCCTCGGTGCTGCTCTCGGTGGTGATCGGCGTCACCTTCGGCCTGCTGGCCGGCTTCCTCGGCGGTTGGGTGGACGGCTTCCTCATGCGCCTGTGCGACGTGATGCTGTCCTTCCCGCCGATCCTCATCGCCTTGCTGATCGCCGGCGTGGGCCGGGCCCTGTTCCCCAATGCGCACGAGACGCTGGCCTTTGGCGTGCTGATCATCTCGATCACGCTCACCGGCTGGGTGCAGTACGCGCGCACGGTGCGGGGTTCCACGCTGGTGGAGCGCAACAAGGAGTACGTGCAGGCCGCGCGCGTGACCGGCGTGGCGCCGCTGCACATCATGCGCAGCCATGTGCTGCCCAACGTCATGGGCCCGGTGCTGGTGCTGGCCACCATCCAGGTGGCCACGGCCATCATCACCGAGGCCACGCTGTCTTTCCTGGGCGTGGGCGCTCCGCCCACCTCACCGTCGCTGGGCACGCTGATCCGCGTGGGCAACGACTACCTGTTCTCCGGCGAATGGTGGATCACCATTTTTCCGGGCGCCATGCTGGTGCTGATCGCACTCAGCGTGAACCTGCTGGGCGACTGGCTGCGCGACGCACTCAACCCCCGCCTGCGCTGAGACCAAGATGAGCCTTCTCCAAGTCAAGAACCTGGTCGTCGAATTCCCCGGCCGCCGCGGCACGCTGCGCGCGCTGGACGACGTTTCCTTCGACATCGCCCCGGGCGAGATCCTCGGCGTGGTGGGTGAGTCCGGCGCGGGCAAGTCGCTCACGGGCGCCTCCATCATCGGCCTGCTGGAGCCGCCGGGCCGTGTCGCCTCGGGCGAGATCCTGCTGCACGGCCGCCGCATCGACAACCTGCCGCACGACCAGATGCGCAAGGTGCGGGGCCGCCAGATCGGCGCGATCTTCCAGGACCCGTTGACCTCGCTCAACCCCCTGTATTCCGTGGGCCGCCAGCTCATCGAGACCATCACCACCCACCTGCCGGTGAGCCAGGCCGAGGCGCGCAGGCGCGCGATCGACCTGCTCAAGGACACCGGCATCCCGGCCGCCGAGCAGCGCATCGACCACTTCCCGCACCAGTTCTCCGGTGGCATGCGCCAGCGCGTCGTGATCGCTCTGGCACTCGCGGCCGAGCCGCAACTCATCGTGGCCGACGAACCCACCACCGCGCTCGATGTCTCGATCCAGGCGCAGATCATCACGCTGCTCAAGACCATCTGCAAACAGCGTGGGGCGGCGGTGATGCTGATCACGCACGACATGGGCGTGATCGCCGAGACCTGCGACCGCGTGGCCGTGATGTACGCCGGACGCGTCGCCGAGATCGGCCCGGTGCACGAGGTCATCAACCACCCGGCGCACCCTTACACCGCCGGCCTGATGGCCTGCATTCCCGACATGAGCCAGGACCGCGAGCGCCTGCACCAGATCGACGGCGCGATGCCGCGGCTCAACGCCATTCCCTCCGGCTGTGCCTACAACCCGCGGTGCGAGAAGGTGTTCGACCGCTGCCACGTCGACCGGCCCGATCTGCTGCCGGCCGGAGCCACCCGGGCGGCCTGCTGGCTGCACGCGCAAGCAGGAGCCCTGGCATGAGCGCCGACATGATCGAAAAAGCGGTGCGGGCCGCGCAAAACCGTGGTGCTTCAAGTCGTGCCGCGGTACCTGCTGCCGCCCTCGAGGCGCCGTTGGTGCGTGCGACCGACCTAGCCAAGACCTTCGACGTGTCCGTGCCCTGGCTCAATCGCGTGATCGAGCGTCAGCCGCGCCAGCTGTTGCGTGCGGTGGACGGCGTGTCCTTCGACATTCCACGGGGTCAGACGCTGGCCCTGGTGGGCGAGTCGGGCTGCGGCAAGAGCACGGTGGCGCGCCTGCTCGTGGGCTTGTACGAGCCCACGCGGGGTGGTTTCGAGTTCGATGGCCAGGACGCGCATGCGGCGTTCAAGACGCCGGAAGGCCGCAAGCTGCGCCGCCGCATCCAGATGATCTTCCAGGACCCGTACGCGAGCCTGAACCCGCGCTGGCGCGTGGAGGACATCATTGCCGAGCCGCTGCGCGAGCACGAGATCGAGACCGAGCCGGTGGCTTTGCGCGCACGGGTGGATGAGTTGCTGAAGTCGGTGGGCCTGTCACCGCTGGACCGCGTGAAGTACCCGCACCAGTTCTCGGGCGGGCAGCGCCAGCGCATTTCCATCGCGCGGGCCCTGGCCACGCAGCCGGAGTTTCTGGTGTGCGATGAGCCCACCTCGGCGCTGGACGTGAGCGTGCAGGCGCAGGTGCTCAACATCATGAAGGACCTGCAGCGCGAGCGCGGGCTGACCTACCTGTTCATCAGCCACAACCTGGCGGTGGTGCGCCACGTGAGCGACCAGGTGGGGGTGATGTACCTGGGGCGGCTGGTGGAGTTGGCGCCCAAGCACACGCTGTTCGACCGGCCGCGCCATCCCTACACGCGCATGCTGCTCGATGCGATTCCGAAGATGCACGACACCGGCAAGGCGCGCACACCGGTCTCGGGTGAGGTGCCCAACCCGCTGAACCCGCCCAGCGGGTGTGCTTTCAATCCGCGTTGTCCGCATGCCAACGACCGCTGCCGCAGCGAGCGTCCGAATCTGCTGGACCTTGGGGGCATTCGCATCGCCTGCCATGCGGTGGAAGAAGGGCGGATCTAGTTTCACGCCACCGGGTGGGCGTTGGCGCGGACGGTGGGTGCTCCCCTCCGCGAATGTCCTCCGGCCCGGCTTCGCCGGGCCTCCCACTTTACGTCGCTGCGGGAAGCACCCGCCGTCCTGGGCCGTTTCTGGCACGCACGATCACGTGTACCTCTTGCTTCGGAGGTTGTTCTTCATTTCCTTGAGCAGGGGCTGGAGCTTGGTGCCGCCGATGCGCAGCGCCAGGCAGGTGGCCACGATGTCGATCACCATCAGGTGCATCAGGCGCGAGGTCATCGGGCTGTAGCGGTCGTAGCCTTCCGGGTGGTCGGCCGAGAGGTGGATGTGGCCACTCTGCGCCAGCGGTGAGCCGCTGGTGGTGATGACGATCACCGTCGCGCCGTGCTTGCGCGCGATGTCGGCCGCGTCCATCAGATCGCGCGTGCGGCCGGAGTTGGAGATGATCACCACGCAGTCGCCCGGCCCGAGCAGGGACGCACTCATCACTTGCATGTGGCCGTCGCTGTAGGCGATGGCATTGATGCCCAGGCGGAAGAACTTGTGTTGCGCGTCCTGCGCGACGATGCCCGAGTTGCCCGCGCCATAGAACTCGATGCGGCCACGGTTCTTGTAGGTGGCCACCAGGGCGTCCACCGCCTTTTCGATCGCGTGGCTGGAGGCGTCGTTGCGGTACTTCAGGAAGGCCGCCACCGTGTTGTCGATCACCTTGACCAGCACGTCGCTCGTCTTGTCGTCCACGTCCACGCTGCGGTGGATGAACGGCACACCTTCGCTCACCGTGCCGGCGAGCTTGAGCTTGAAGTCCGACAGGCCGTCGTAACCCATGCTGCGGCAGAACCGCACCACCGTGGGTTTGCTCACGTGAGCGCGCTCGGCGAGTTCGGTCACGGGCAGGCTGGCGAAGGTGCGCGGGTCCAGCAGCACGAGCTTGGCCACACGTTGCTCGGCAGGCGCCAGCGAGGGCAGGGAGGCTTTGATCCGGTCGAGCATGTTGGGGTTGGTTACATTGAGGGGCGATGCGGTGAAATTTTATTACATCGCCTGGCCGATAATCCGCTGATGAACCAACTTGACGCTCTCAAGCAACTCACCACGGTCGTGGCCGACACGGGCGACTTCAATCAGATTGCAGCCTACGCCCCGCAGGACGCCACGACGAATCCGTCGCTCATCCTGAAGGCGGTCCAGAAGCCCGAGTACGCCCATCTGCTCAAGGACGCTGTCGCGAAGCACGGCGCCCAGGGGTTGGATGAGGTGATGAACCGCTTGCTGGTGGCCTTTGGTGGCGAGATCCTGCGCCTGATCCCGGGCCGGGTCTCGACCGAGGTGGATGCCCGGCTGAGCTTCGACACCGAGGCCACCGTGACCCGCGCGCGCCGCATCATCGAGCTCTACCAGGGTGACGGCGTGCATGTGGACCGTGTGCTGATCAAGATCGCTTCCACCTGGGAAGGCATTCAGGCCGCCGCGCGGCTGGAGCGCGAAGGCATCCACACCAACCTGACGCTGCTGTTCTCGTTCGCCCAGGCGGTGGCCTGTGGCCAGGCCAAGGTGCAGCTGATCTCGCCCTTCGTGGGCCGCATCTACGACTGGTACAAAAAGAGCGCGGGCGCCGGCTGGGACGAGGCCGCAATGGCCGGTGCCAACGACCCGGGCGTGCGTTCGGTGCGCAGCATCTACGAGTTCTACAAGAAGCACGGCATCGCCACCGAGGTGATGGGCGCGAGCTTCCGCAACGTGGGTCAGATCACGGCGCTGGCGGGTTGCGACCTGCTCACCATCAGCCCCGAGCTGCTGGCCCAGCTGGCCGCCAGCGATGCGCCCTTGAGCCGGGCACTGGACGCCAGCGCCGCCCAGTCGTTGGACATCCCCTTCGTGACCCACGACGAAGCCAGCTTCCGCTTCGCCCTGAACGAGGATGCGATGGCGACCGAGAAACTGGCCGAAGGCATCCGGGCGTTCGTGGCGGACACGATCAAGCTCGAAGCCTTGATGAAGTAGCTCGAGCCGAGCCCAAAACAAAAAGCCCCGCGATTTCTCGCGGGGCTTTTTGTTTTGGGCTTTCGTCAGTGTGCAGTGATGCATTCCGACGCAGCCTGAGGTGCCAGGCCAAGGCGCAAGGGCGTAGACAGTGGCAGCGCCACGGCAAGCCCTTGCAACGCCGGCATGGCGTCTCAGGCAAGGAGAGCTTACATGCCCATGCCGCCCATGTCGCCCATGCCACCCATGCCGCCACCCGGCATCGCAGGTGCGTCGTCCTTCGGGGACTCGGCGACCATGGCTTCGGTCGTCAGCATCAGGCTGGACACCGATGCGGCGTTCTGCAGCGCGGTGCGGGTGACCTTCGTCGGGTCCAGAATGCCCATCTCGATCATGTCACCGTAGGTGTCGTTGGCGGCGTTGAAGCCGTAGTTGCCCTTGCCGGCCAGGATGGCGTTGACCACCACCGACGGTTCGCCACCGGCGTTGGCCACGATTTCGCGCAGGGGCGCTTCGATGGCCTTGAGCACCAGCTTGATGCCGGCGTCCTGATCAGCGTTGTCACCCTTGATGGTGCCAGCGGCTTGGCGGGCGCGCAGCAGGGCCACGCCACCACCGGCCACGATGCCTTCTTCCACGGCAGCGCGGGTGGCGTGCAGGGCGTCTTCCACGCGGGCCTTCTTTTCCTTCATCTCGACTTCGGTGGCGGCACCGACCTTGATGACGGCCACGCCGCCGGCCAGCTTGGCCACGCGCTCTTGCAGCTTCTCGCGGTCGTAGTCGCTGGTGGCTTCTTCGATCTGCACGCGCACTTGCTTGACGCGGGCTTCGATGTCAGCGGCAGCGCCGGCACCGTCGATGATGGTGGTGTTTTCCTTGCCGATTTCCACGCGCTTGGCCTGGCCCAGGTCGGCCAGGGTCACCTTCTCGAGCGTCAGGCCCACTTCTTCAGCGATGACCTTGCCGCCGGTCAGGATGGCGATGTCTTCCAGCATGGCCTTGCGGCGGTCGCCGAAGCCAGGGGCCTTCACAGCCACGACCTTCAGGATGCCGCGGATGGTGTTGACCACCAGCGTCGCCAGGGCTTCGCCTTCGACGTCTTCGGCAATGATCAGCAGCGGACGGCCAGCCTTGGCGACTTGCTCCAGCGTGGGCAGCAGGTCACGGATGTTGGAAACCTTCTTGTCGTACAGCAGCACGAAGGGGTTGTCCAGCAGCGCCGATTGCTTCTCGGGGTTGTTGATGAAGTAGGGCGACAGGTAGCCGCGGTCGAACTGCATGCCTTCGACGACGTCGAGTTCGTTCTGCAGCGACTTGCCGTCTTCCACGGTGATCACGCCTTCCTTGCCGACCTTGTCCATGGCATTGGCGATGATCTCGCCGATGCTGGTGTCGCTGTTGGCGGAGATGGAACCGACCTGGGCGATTTCCTTGCTGGTGGTGGTGGCCTTGGAGGCCTTCTTCAGCTCGGCGATCAGGGCTTCCACGGCCTTGTCGATGCCGCGCTTGAGGTCCATCGGGTTCATGCCGGCGGCCACGTACTTCATGCCTTCGCGCACGATGGCCTGGGCCAGCACGGTGGCGGTGGTGGTGCCGTCACCGGCGTTGTCGGACGTCTTGGAAGCAACTTCCTTGACCATCTGCGCGCCCATGTTCTGGAGCTTGTCCTTGAGTTCGATTTCCTTGGCCACGGACACACCGTCCTTGGTCACGGTGGGGGCGCCGAAGGAGCGCTCGAGCACCACGTTGCGGCCCTTGGGGCCCAGGGTGACCTTGACCGCGTTGGCCAGGATGTTCACGCCTTCAACCATGCGTGCGCGGGCTTCGCCGCCGAAAATGACGTCTTTTGCTGCCATGTTGTTTCTCCGGAAAAATTGAGGTGTTCAGTTACTTGGACTCGACGACCGCGAACAGGTCGTCTTCCTTCATGACCAGCAGTTCGTCGCCAGCGACCTTGACGGTCTGGCCGCTGTACTTGCCGAACAGAACGCGGTCACCGACCTTGACGTTCATGGCGGACAGTTCGCCCTTGTCGTTTTTCTTGCCGGGACCGACCGCCAGGACTTCGCCCTGATCGGGCTTTTCGGCGGCGGCGTCGGGGATGACGATGCCGGAGGCGGTCTTGGTTTCGCTGTCAATGCGCTTGACGATCACGCGATCGGCGAGAGGACGAAGGTTCATTGCATCTCCTGGGTATGGAACAGATGGGGTTTGTTCAGAACGGCGGTGCCAGCCCGGACGGGCCAGCGGATACCGCTGATCGACATGGCGTCGGGTGTTAGCACTCAACGCCAGCGAGTGCTAATCATAAGGGCGCCGGAACCCCATTTCAAGATCGAAGGGGTTTATTTCTGATGCGATGGGTCTGGCCACCGGATCGCCGGGCGCTGGTCAGACACAAACACTTACGATGCCGGCATGGACTGCATCTTCTCCTTCCACGGGCCGGCCCAGCGTCTCCTTCTTCGCTTTCTGACGGCGCTGGTCACCCTCCTGGGTCTTTGCTTGCACCCGGGTTCTGCCCAGGCGGCCCCTCCTGCGTCCGACGTCACCCTGCAAGCGCACTTCTGGGTCGATGCCTCGGGTCAGGCCTCCCTCAACGAGGCCATGCGCCGACCGGTGGGGGACTTCCAGCCCATGGGCCACTACCGGTCCTTTGACCTGGCGGCTGCCGCCTTGTGGTTGCGGTTGGACTTGCCGCCCCTGGACGCCAGCCGGCGTTGGTACCTCGCCCTGAGTGCGGCGGCCTTCACCAACCGGGCGACGCTTCATGCCACCGGACCCCAGGGAGCGTGGACGGTGCAACAAGCGGGCGATCATTTGCCGGTGTCGCAATGGAGCCATCCCGACCAGACACCGGTGTTTGCCTTGCCGGCCGGGTCAACGGGCCCGGTCTGGCTGCGCCTGGAAAACCGGCCGGCACCGCTGAGCCCGCGACTGCTGCTGCTGGAGGAAGACACGCTGCAGGAAACGCGCTACTGGACTTTCCTGATGATCGGGGGCTACCTCGGTTTCGGTCTGCTGGTGTTGTTCTGGGGCTGGGTGCACGCGCGCCTGTATGGCGACCGCGCCTTCATCGCCTACTGCTGTTATGTCGCGAGCATGTTGGGCTTTCAGGCGGCCTTCACCGGCGTGGGTGGGGTGTTTTTCTGGCGCGACTGGGCGTGGTGGAACGACGCCGCGCCGGCGGTGTTCATGCTGTGGCTCACCGCGGCGGGCATCTGGTTCGTGCGCGAGGCCTGTGCGGTGTCGCGCCACCACCGGCAGGTGGACCTTTTCGTGAAGGCCTGGTCGTGGTTCGGGCTGCTGTTTCCCGTGGTCTACCTGTTGCTGCAGAACCGCTTTGCCTTTGTCGTGCTCAACCTGTACGGCCTGTTGTCGGTGGTGTTGAGCTTCGCACTGTGCATCTGGGCCTGGCGCCTGGGTGAAAAGTACGGGGGCTGGCTGGCGCTTGGGTTCCTGCCGGTGCATCTGAGTTACCCGTTTCCCGCACTGCGCGCGGCCGGCGTGTTGCCGGACAGCTGGGTCACGCAATACGCCGTGCTCATCGGCTCGGCCATCGAGATCCCGCTCCTGCTCTACATCCTGCATCGGCGTGCCAAGGAGTTCAACGAGAACCATGCCCGCCTGCGCGCGATCGAGAGCACGGACCCCTTGACCGGGTTGACCATCGAGCCCGTGCTTCATCTGCGTTTGCGCGACGCCATGCGCCGCTCCAGGCGCTATGGGCATCAGAGTGGCCTCCTGATGGTGGAGCTGCTCAACCATGCGGACATCGTCTCCCGCCATGGCCGGGAGGTGGCGGAGCGCGCACTGGTGGTGGCCGCATCGCGGCTGTCGCACGTGGCGCGCGACGTGGACACGGTCTGCCGTGTGGCCAATGCGCGTTTTGCGGTGCTGGTCGAAGGGCCGCTGCAGCCCGACGACCTGATGCTGCTGGCACAACACATCGTGGCCAAGGGGCTGGAGCAGGTGCCTTCCTTGCCGGCGGGCCTGTCGCTGCGCTTTCGCCTGGCCTCCCTGTCGCTGCCTGGCGAAGCGAAGGATGCGGACGACGCGAGCCTGCTCGATCGGCTCCGCGCCGCGCTGGACCAGATGGCCGACGATCCGCGCAAGGTGGTGCTGCACCTGCCGGCGGGCTCACCGGTACCCACACCGTCCTGAGTGTTTGTCTTGAGCCTGTAGTCTCTCGCGTTCACCGTTGTTGTTTCCCCAACCCCGTTCCAGGAGAGGATTTGCCATGAGTGGATTTCAGATCGGCGTGATCGTCGGCAGCTTGCGCCGCGACTCCTTCAACCGTCGGCTGGCGACGGCCCTCGCCCAGCTTGCCTCCAAGGAGTTCACGTTCAAGCAACTCGAGATCGGTGACCTGCCGCTGTACAACCAGGACGACGACGCGAACCAGGCCGCCCCGGTGAAACGGCTCAAGGCCGAGATCGCGGCTTCGCAAGGCCTGCTGTTCGTGACCCCCGAGTACAACCGCTCCCTGCCCGGGGTGTTGAAAAACGCCATCGACCATGCCTCGCGCCCCTACGGCCAGAGCGCCTGGGCCGGCAAACCCGCCGGGGTGATCGGCGTGTCGGTCGGCGCGATTGGCACAGCGCTCGCACAGCAGCACCTGCGCAACATCCTCGCCTACCTCGACGTGCCCACGCTGGGCCAGCCCGAGGCGTTCATCCAGTCCAAGGAAGGCCTGTTCGACAAGGACGGGGGCATCGGCGCCGACAGCCGCGAATTCCTTCAGAAATGGGTGTCCACCTACGAAGCCTGGGTTCGCCGGCACGCGGGCTGACGCCCGCGCGGCTCAGAAGTGGGCGAGGTAGCCGCCGTCCACGACCAGCACCTGGCCCGTGACGTAGCTGGCGGCGGGTGAGGCCAGGAACACCGCCGCGCCACCGATCTCCTCGGGCCGGCCCCAGCGGCCCAGCGAACTGCGCCGATCAAGCCAGGCCGCCACGGAGGCGTCCTCCACCATGGCGGTGTTGGCGCCGGTGGCGAAATAGCCCGGAGCGATCGCGTTGACGTTGATGCCTTGCGGGCCGAGTTCGGCCGCGAGCGCGCGCGTGAAGGCTTCGAGCGCGCCCTTGCTGGTGGTGTAGGCCGCGTCGCCGGCGCGGGCGATCGGCCCGGCGATGGAGGTGACGTTGATGATGCGGCCAGCGCCCTGGGCGCGCATGGGCCGCGCCACCTCGCGGCAGAGGTGCCAGGCCGAGACGAGGTTGGCCTCCAGCAGCTCCCGCAGGGCCTGGGCGGGCAATTCGTCCAGGGGCTGGCGCCGGCGCTGGCCCACGTTGTTGATCAGGATGTCGATCCGGCCACTCTCGGCCAGCAGGTGGGCCACGGCCGCCGTGGCAGCGGCCTCGTCGCACACATCGAAGGGCAGCGCGTGCGCGGTGCCACCAGCGGCTTGGCCGCCTTCGCGCACCCGGTCCACCGCTTCACGCAGGCTGGTGGCATCGCGGCCGTTGAGCCAGACGGTGGCGCCGTGGGCGGCCAGCGCCTGGGCCATGCACAGGCCCAGGCCACGGGTCGCGCCCGTGACCAGGGCGACGCGGCCTGACAGGGAGAACAGGGAAGAGGGAATCGGTGCGGTGGTGGGGCTCACCGCGCGATTATCGGCCGGCCTTCGGCCTCAGGCCGGCAGCTCGGCCAGGGACGACTCGGGAAAAGCCATCTCCGGCTCCATGCCGTCAAACGGCAAGGTGAAGTAGAAAGTGCAGCCTTCGCCGGGTGCGGTTTCGGACCAGATGCGCCCACCATGGCGCTCGATGATGCGCTGCGACAGCGCCAGGCCCGTGCCTGTCCCTTCGAAGTCCATCGAATGGTGCTGGCGCTGGAACATCACGAACAGGTTGTGCGCCTTTTCCAGGTCAAAGCCCACGCCGTTGTCGGCGATGTAGAAGGTGCGTCCCCCCACCGGGCTGACCTTCCAACCCACCTCGATGCGGGCCAGGTCACGGGGACGGGTGTATTTCACGGAGTTGCCCAGCAGGTTGCCCAGGGCCTGGGCGAGCAGCATGGCATCGCCCCGCACGACGGGCAGGTCGTTCTCGATCACCCACTCGATGCGCCGGTCCGGGTTTTCCTGCTTCAGGTGCGCGATCACGCCTTCCACGAGCTGGGCGATCGGCACCGGCTGGGTGTCGATGGCCACACGGCCCAGGCGGGCGTACTCGAGCAGGCCTTCGATCATCAGGCTCATGCGCTTGGACGCCTTGGCGATCGAATTCTGGTACTGCAGGGCCAGCGTGTCGGCGGAGTCGCCCATCTGTTCCTGCAGCAGGCTCACGAAGCTGGCGATGTGGCGCAGCGGCGCGCGCAGGTCGTGCGAGACCATGTGTGAGAACACGTCCAGGTCCTTGTTGGCCGCCACGAGCTGCTGCGTGCGCTCGGCGACGCGCTTTTCCAGCTCTCGGTTGAGGTCGTTCATCACGTCCTCCAGGCTCTTGGCGGCGGTCATGTCGCGCGTGATGCTGGAGAGGCCCTGCAACTCGCCGGCTTCGTTGCGCAGCGCAGTGAGCACGGTGTGCGCCCAGAAGCGCGAGCCGTCCTCGCGCAGGCGCCAGCCTCGGGTTTCCCATTGGCCGTGGGCCTTGGCCAGGCGCAACACCTGGCCGGGGTCGACCTCGTCCTCGCCCGCGTTGTCGCTGGACAGCAGCGCCTCATAGGAGCGGCCCATGATCTGCGAGCGGGTATGGCCATGCAGGCGCTGGGCGCTCTCGGTCCATTCGGTGATGCCGCCGTTTTCGTCGACGAAGTAGATGCAGTAGTCCTGGATCGCATCCACCATCAGGCGGTAGCGCTGCTCGCTGGCAAACAGCTCGGCCGAACGCGAGCGCACGCGTTCTTCCAGATCCTGGTTGGCGTGCAGCACGAACTCTTCCGTGCGGCGGCGTTCCGTGATGTCGTGCAGCTCGATGAAGATGCCCTCGACGGTGCCATTCTGGAAGTCGGGGATGTAGTGGATCTCGAAGTAGTTGGTCGAACCGTCGGCGGCCGTGCGCGCGGCTTCGAAGGTCTGCGTCTGGCCGGAGAGGGCCTGCGCCACGCGCGGCAGGATGTCGGGCAGGATGTCGGGCCGCACCACCTGGCTCAGCGGCGAACCCACCATGTCGCTCGGCAGTTTGCCGTAGCGCGCGGCGTGGGCTTGGTTGGCGAAGCGGCAGATCAGGTTCTTGTCGTAGTAGGCCAGCCGTGCGGGAATGCGGTCGGTGATGCTGCGCAGCAGGCTGTCCTGGGCGGAGGCGATCTGGGCCGCATCGAGCGGCGTGACCACACCGCTGCCGTGCAGGAAATGGCCCTCGGCATCAAACACCGGCGTCGAGGCGAGGCGGGCGCGAAACAGGCTGCCGTCGACGCGCAACCAGTCCAGATCGACCGGTTCGCTCTGCCCGCTCTGGCGCAGGGCTTCCACGTGGGCGGTCAGTGCGTCGCGCGAGCGCGGGGCGACCAGTTCATTCAGGGGCATGCCCGGTGCGCCATGGCCCAGCCAACCCAGCAGGGCTTGATTGAGATGGACGCAACGCTGCGCGTCGTCAAAAGTGAGCAGGCCGCAAGGCGCCTGGTCAACGAGGGAACGGGCGCTGTCCAGGGCGGACTGGAGGTCTTGCGTGCGCAGGGCCACCAGCCGTTCGAGCTGTTGCTCTGGCGTTTCCATCCCGTCTGGGCAGATAGAGTTGTCCATGGTTCAAGGCTCCCGGGTCGTTGCAGTGCAAGCCAGAAAGGTGGCTTGTACTCCCATATCGGACACCGCCGCAGAAAATTCAAATTGTTACGACCGGTGGTTTTCCCTGCTGTCCGAAAAAAGTACGTAAAAAAAGCCCTGAGGCTCACGCCCCAGGGCTTTGTCGGTTGATTCGGTGACTATTTACAGGCCGGCGGCCTTGCGCAGCGCGGCGGCCTTGTCGGTGCGCTCCCAGGCGAACTCGGGTTCTTCGCGGCCGAAGTGGCCGTAGGCGGCGGTCTTGGTGTAGATCGGGCGCAGCAGGTCGAGCATCTGGATGATGCCCTTGGGGCGCAGGTCGAAGTGTTCCTGCACCAGCGCGGCGATCTTCTCGTCCGGGATCACGCCCGTGCCTTCGGTGTAGACGGTGACGTTCATCGGGCGGGCCACGCCGATGGCGTAGGCCACCTGGATCTGGCACTGCTTGGCCAGGCCGGCGGCCACGATGTTCTTGGCCACGTAACGGGCGGCGTAGGCGGCCGAGCGGTCCACCTTGGACGGGTCCTTGCCCGAGAACGCGCCACCGCCGTGCGGGCAGGCGCCGCCGTAGGTGTCGACGATGATCTTGCGACCGGTCAGGCCGCAGTCACCCTGCGGGCCGCCGATGACGAAGCGGCCGGTCGGGTTGATCAGGTACTTGGTGTCCTTGAGCCACTCCTTGGGCAGCACGGGCTTGATGATCTCTTCGATGATGGCTTCGTTGAAAGACGCCTTCATCTTGGTGGGCGACTCGCTCTGGTCGGGCGAATGCTGGGTCGAGAGCACCACGGTGTCGATGCTGTGGGGCTTGCCGTCCACGTAGCGCATCGTCACCTGGCTCTTGGCGTCGGGACGCAGGAAAGGCAGGCGGCCGTCCTTGCGCAGCTGGGCCTGGCGCTCCACGAGGCGGTGGGCGTAGTAGATCGGCGCGGGCATCAGCTCGGGCGTCTCGTCGCAGGCGTAGCCGAACATCAGGCCCTGGTCGCCGGCGCCGGTGTTCAGGTGGTCGTCGGACGCGTGGTCCACGCCCTGGGCGATGTCGTTGGACTGCTTGTCGTAGCAGACCATGACCGCGCAGCCCTTGTAGTCAATGCCGTACTCGGTGTTGTCGTAGCCGATGCGCTTGAGGGTGTCGCGTGCGACCTGGATGTAGTCGACGTGGGCGTTGGTGGTGATTTCACCCGCCAGCACCACCAGGCCGGTGTTGCACAGGGTCTCGGCGGCCACGCGGCTGCGCGGATCCTGGGCAAAGATCGCGTCGAGGATCGCGTCGGAAATCTGGTCGGCGACCTTGTCGGGGTGGCCTTCGGAGACGGATTCGGAGGTGAAAAGAAAATCGTTCGCCATGTATAAACTCCACGTTGGTTGACCGGCGTTGCCGGTCTGTCAGAGTTCGGCGAACGCTTTAGCGGAATTTGTGAATCGCCCCGCAATTAGTTCCATAACTCGGCGATGGCGGCATTCTAGATGAATGCCCGCCCGTCCACCCAGTCTTCTCCATCCCGTGACCCTATTGATCCATGGCCTTTTCCGCGTGCTGAGCTGGATGCCCCTGTCCGTGCTGCATGCAATGGGCTGGCTGCTGGGCTGGGTGAGCTTTGCGCTCTCGGGCCGCTACCGGCGGCGGCTGTTCGCGCACGCCGCCCTCGCGGGGTACCCCCGTCAGGTGGCGCTGGCCACGGTCGGTGAGTCGGGCAAGCTGGTGGCCGAGTTGCCGCGCCTGTGGCTCGGCCGGCCCGTGCCCGTGGCCTGGGCGGGCGCCGAGCACATCGAATCCACGCATCAACAGGGCACCGGGGTGCTGTTCCTGACGCCCCACCTGGGCTGTTTCGAGATCACGGCCCAGGCGTACGCACAGCGCTTCGGCGCGGTGCATCCCATGACGGTGCTGTTCCGCCCGGCGCGCCAGCCCTGGCTGCGCGATCTCGTGGCCGGTGCGCGCCAGCGCCCCGGCTTGTTCGCCGCCCCCACCACCCTGGCGGGCGTGAAGCAGCTCATCAAGGCGCTCAAGGCCGGGCAGGCGGTGGGCCTGCTGCCGGACCAGGTGCCGCCTGAAGGGCAGGGTGTGTGGGCGCCGTTCTTCGGCCGTGATGCGTACACCATGACGCTGTCGGGCCGCCTGGCCCAGTCCGGTCGCGTGCAGATCCTGTTGAGCTGGGGGGAGCGCCTGAGCTGGGGCCGGGGCTACCGCGTGCACGTGCGCCCATTCGAGCCGCTCAACGGAGGGCCGCTGTCGGACGACCCGCTGGAGGCCGCGGCACAGATCAACCGCGCCATGGAGGCGCTGGTGCGAGAATGCCCGGCCCAGTACCTCTGGTCCTACAACCGCTACAAGTCGCCGACCCGGTCGACACCGCCGTCGCCCTGATGTCTTCCTTGCCGCCCACCTCCGACGCTCCGCTGCCCCCCGGCAACCTCGGCAACCGCCTGGGGGTGGCCTTCATGCGCGTGCTGGCCGCATTGCCGCTCTCCTGGGTGCGTGGCATGGGCTGGTTGCTGGGGCAGGTGCTGCACTTGGCGGCGGTGCGGCGCCGGCGCATCGCGCGCATCAACTGGGCCCTGTGCTTTCCGGAGAGCAGCGAGGTCGAGCGCGACCGCGCGGTGCGCCAGCATTTCGTGTATTTCGCGCAGGCCTGGCTGGACCGCAGCTGGCTGTGGGAGGCGCCGCTGGCCACGGTGCGTCAGCGCCTGACACTCACGGGCGATCTGCAGGCCCTGGCCGGGAACGAGCCCACCGTGATCTTCGCCCCGCATTTCGTGGGCATGGACGCAGGCTGGATCGGGCTCACGGCCCACCTGGAGCGGCGTTTCTGCGGGCTGTACGCCGAGCAGCTCAACGCCGACGTGGACCGCTGGATGGCACAGGGCCGCCAGCGTTTCGGCAACCCCCATGTCGTGGGCAAGCGCCAGGGCATCAAACCCCTGGTCGCGGCGATGCGCCAGGGCCTGCCGCTGTACCTGTTGCCCGACATGGATCACGGCATGCGCGACGCGGCGTTCGTGCCCTTTTTCGGCGTGCAGACCGCCACGCTCATGTCGCTGTCCCGGTTGGCCCGCCTGGGGCGTGCCTGCGTGGTGCCGGTGGTGAGCCGCCTCACGCGCGAAGGTTATGAGGTGAAGGTGATGTCACCCTGGCCCGACTACCCGACAGCGGATCCCGAAGCCGACACGGCGGTCATGAACCGCTACCTGGAGGGTTACATCCGCCAGGCGCCGGCGCAGTACTACTGGGTGCACAAGCGCTTCAAGACCCGCCCGGGCAATGAGCGTTCTTTCTACGCCGATCTCTGAACCGGTTCAGGTGTTCAGAAAGCCGCCGATCAAGGCGGCCACGCGCGCCGGCTGCTCGTGCACGATCCAGTGCGTGGCGCCGGGGACGCGCTCGATGCGCAGGTCTGGCACATACCCGTCCAGCCCTTCCAGCAGGGCTTCGGGCAGGGCGGTGTCGTTCAGTCCCCAGATCACCAGGGTCGGCCGCGTCACCATGGCCTTTTCGCGCGGCACCTGCACGGCTGCTGCCCCAGGGTCGTCGGGCGTCGGTGGGCGCAGGGGCGACGCGGCGTAGTACGCGCAAGGGCCCGTCAGCCCCTGGCGCCACACCGCGCGGTAGCGATCGCGCGTGGGCTCGTCGAGCCAGGCCATTGGCCCGCTGTCGGCCGCCATGTGGGTGAAGAAGGGCCAGAGGCGGGCGAAGTCGTTCTCGGCCAGCAGCGCGGGCGCGTCGGGCCGGACCAGGAAATTCATGTAGGCGCTGGCCGCCTGTTGCGCGGGCGACTGGGCCAGTTCGCGCTGGAAGGTGGCGGGGTGCGGCGCGTTGACGATGACCAGTTGCCGAAGCAAGCCAGGCCGCTGCGCGGCGAGGCCCCAGGCCAGTGCACCGCCCCAGTCGTGCGCGATCAGGCCGGCCAGTTGACCTGGCGCGGGGCTGTCGGCGGTGATGGCCGTGGCCAGTGCGCCCAGGTCTTGCAACAGGGGCTTGGCGCGGTAGGCCGATGTGTCGGTGGGGGCGCTCGACTGCTCGAAGCCGCGCAGGTTGGGCGCCACGCAGCGGTAGCCGCCGTGTTCGACTTGAGCGAAATGCAGAAGCAGCTCGTCCCACACAAAGGCGGCTTCGGGAAAACCGTGCAGGAACAGCAGCACGGGGCGGCCGGGCTCGCCGGCGGCTCGGCAACTCAGCGTGATGCCGTGGGGCAGGGCTTGTTGGAAGGTCTGGATCATGCGGGCTCTCCTCGAGCCCGCACGGTTCAGTCCAGCGCGGGCGGCTCGTCGTCGGGAACGGGGTCGGCCGCTTGGGCTGGCGCGTTGGCGCCATGGGTCCATTGCCAGAGCAGCAGCGCCACCTCGTCCAGCCCCTTTTTCTTCAGGGCCGAGAAGAGTCTCGCCTCGCCACCGCCCGACTGCAGTCGCGCAATCGACAGCGCCTTTTGCGCTTCGGCGTGGTTGAGCTTGTCGGCCTTGGTGAGCAGCACCAGGAACTTCAGGCCTTCCTCGACCCGAGGCCGGATCACCTCCAGCAGGATCTCGTCGAGCTCGGTCAGGCCCAGGCGAGGGTCGATCAACAGCACCACGCCCTTGAGGTTTTCGCGCGTGAGCAAATAGTTGCCCATGACGCGCTGCCAGCGCAACTTGGCTTCGCGCGGCACGGCGGCATAGCCATAGCCCGGCAGGTCGGCCAGCACCGCGTCGGTCACGCCCTGTTTGCCGAGCGAGAACAGGTTGATGCTTTGCGTGCGGCCCGGCGTCTTGGAGGCGAAGGCCAGGCGCTTCTGCTGCGTCAGCGTGTTGATGCAGGTGGACTTGCCCGCGTTGGAGCGCCCGACGAAGGCGATCTCGGGCACCTCCAGCGGCGGCAGGTGTTCGAGTTGCGGGGCGGTGGTGAGAAAGCGGGCGGTGTGCAGCCAGCCGTGCGCGATCTTGGGATCGGGCTTGAGGGGATCGATGGTTTTTCCAGCTCGGGGTATCGGGGCTTTGAGGCCCGGGGCGTCGTGCGACGGCGAAGCGGTCTGGGGGGCTGGAGTGGGGCGGTGGGTCATTTGGGGGTTTTCCCGGTGGGACATTGTAAAATCGATTGGCTTTGTCCAGACAAACCGAGAATTCCCACAAACCGAACCCGTCGCAACCGACGCCCGCCCCGTCATGAAATTGCCTGTTTCCTTCCTTTGCGCCGCTGCTGCCGCAGCCCTGTCGTTCAGCGCCCAGGCGCAATCGGCCAAGCCCGATCTGGCCAAGGGCAGCGCCATGTACGGTCAGGTCTGCGTGGCCTGCCACGCGGCGGACGGCAACTCGACCACGCCGGCCAACCCGAAGCTGGCGCAACAGCACCCCGAGTACCTCGTCAAGCAGTTGCAGGAATACAAATCGGGCAAGCGCGACAACGCCATCATGAAGGGCTTCGCTTCGGCCCTGTCCGACGCCGACATGCGCAACATCGCCTACTGGCTGGCCGATCAGAAGGCCAAGGGCGGCGCCGCCACCGACAAGGATCTGGTGCGTCTGGGTGAACGCATCTACCGCGGCGGCATCGCCGACCGCCAGATCGCCGCCTGCGCCGGCTGCCACAGCCCCAATGGCGCCGGCATTCCCGCGCAGTACCCGCGCCTGTCGGGCCAGCAGGCGGAGTACACCGCCACGCAGCTCAAGCACTTCCGCGACGGCACCCGCAAGAACAACGCGCAGATGGCCGGTGTGGCCGCCAAGATGAACGACCGCGAAATCCAGGCGGTGTCGGACTACATCGCCGGCCTGCGCTGATCGACTTTCGAGGGGCGCAAGCCCCTCGTGCCTGGCCGGGATATAAGCCAACAATAATATTTGCCGGCACAATGCCATAAACCCCGCCGGGCGTTGAACCGCCAGCCAAAAAACACATCACATCAGGGCGCGTTCCGGGACTTCCGGGGCCGCCCTTTTTTGCTGCACCGTTCTGCCCCCATTCCTCCATGACCGTCTCCACCCAAGGCCTGCACATCCGCACCGGCTCGCGCATTGTCAGCGAGCTGGTGGAGTTGCTGTCGTCGATGCGGTTTGCCATTTCGCTGCTCACCGTGATCTGCATCGCGTCGGTGATCGGCACGGTGGTCAAACAGCACGAACCCTTCATCAACTACGTCAACCAGTTCGGGCCTTTCTGGGCCGACGTGTTTGCCAGCGCGAACCTGTACTCGGTCTACAGCGCGTGGTGGTTCCTGTTGATCCTGGCGTTCCTGGTCGTCAGCACCAGCCTGTGCATCGCCCGCAACACGCCCAAGATCTTTGCCGACCTCAAGGCCTACAAGGAAAACATCCGAGAGCAAAGTCTGAAGGCTTTTCCGCACCGTGCCGAGGGTGAGCTGGGCGAGACGCCCGAAGCCGCGGCGAACCGCATCGGCCAGGCCTTGCTGGGCTCGGGCTGGAAGGTCAAGCTGCAGTCGCGCACCACCGCGGCAGGCACCGGCTGGATGGTGGCGGCCAAGGCTGGCGCGGCCAACAAGATTGGCTACCTCGCCGCGCACAGCGCCATCGTGCTGGTGTGCATCGGCGGTCTGCTCGATGGCGATCTGATGGTGCGCGCGCAGACCTGGTTCAACGGCAAGACGCCCTTCATGGGTGGCGGCTTGATCGCCGATGTGCCGGCTCAGCACCGGCTCTCGGCCAGCAACCCCACCTTCCGCGGCAACCTGCTGGTGACCGAGGGCACGACGGCGGGCACGGCCATTCTCGCGCAGCCCCAGGGTGTGCTGCTGCAGGATCTGCCGTTCTCGGTCGAACTCAAGAAGTTCATCGTCGAGTACTACGACACCGGCATGCCCAAGCTGTTCGCCAGCGAGATCGTGATCCACGACAACGAGACCGGTGAGAGCAAGGAAGCGCGGGTGGAGGTGAACCACCCCGCCAGCCACCGCGGCATCAACATCTACCAGTCCAGCTTCGATGACGGCGGTTCGCGTGTGAAGCTGCAGGCTGTGCCGCTGAACGGGCCCACGCGGCCCTTCGAGATCGAGGGCACCATCGGTAGCTCGACCGCGCTGAGCAATGGCGACGACAAGCTCACGCTGGAGTACACCGGCCTGCGCGTGATCAACGTGGAGAACTTCGCCACCAGCAACGCCGCCGACGGCGTCGATGTGCGCAAGGTGGATCTGCGGGGCTCGATCGAGAGCCGCCTGGGCTCGGGCCACAAGACCGCGACCGAGAAGACGCTGCGCAACGTGGGGCCGAGCGTGTCTTACAAGCTGCGCGATGCGGCGGGTCAGGCGGTGGAGTACCACAACTACATGCTGCCGGTGGAGATCGACGGCGCGCGTGTGTACCTGCTGGGCCTGCGCGAGACGCCGGCCGAACCGTTCCGCTACCTGCGCATTCCCGTGGACGACAAGGATGGCCTCGACGGTTTCGTGCGCCTGCGCGCCGCCTTGGGCGACCCGCAGTTGCGCGATCTGGCGGTGCGCCGTTACGCGGCCTCGGCGGTGGAAGACGGCCGCCCCGAGCTGGCCGAAGCCTTGGCCGCCTCGGCCACGCGCGCCCTGGGCCTGTTTGCCGGCGCCGAGTCGGTGAACGCGCCCGGCGTGCAACCGGTGGTGGCCAACGGCACCACCGACAAGCCCATTCGCGGAGGCCTGCAGGCCGTCTCGGCCTTCCTTGAAAACAACGTGCCGGCCGCCGAACGCGAGCGAGCGAGCGATGTGCTGGTGCGCATCCTCAACGGCACGCTGTTCGAGCTGATGCAGATCAGCCGCGAGCGCGCCGGCCTGCCGCCGCTGGAGCGCAGCGAGGCCACGCAGCAGTTCATGTCGCAGTCGGTGATCAGCCTGAGCGACACCTTCTTCTACCCCGCGCCCATGACCTTCCAACTCAAGGACTTCACGCACGTGCAGGCCAGCGTGTTCCAGGTCGCGCGCGCACCGGGCCAGAACATCGTCTACCTGGGCTGCCTGTTGCTCATTCTGGGCGTTTTTGCCATGCTCTACGTCCGCGAGCGCCGCCTCTGGGTCTGGCTCTCGCCCTCGGGTGAGCAATCCTCGCAGGCCCGCATGGCGCTGTCGTCGAACCGCAAGACGATGGACGCCGACCGTGAATTCGAGCTGTTGAAGACCCAATTGTTGAAGGTGCATCCATGAATACCGTCGCCGCCACGCAGACCATCGAACTGAAGAAGGGTCACCACGGGCAGGGCCTGGAGCCCGGTTACTTCGCGCGCCGCAATGTCTGGGACTGGCTGTTCGCCGTGTTCGTGATCGCGGGGGCTGCCTGGGCCTTCACACGCTACAACGCGGCCATGGACGGCTACGAGAAGGCCATCCTCGTGGGCACCGTGCCTTGCATGATCTGGCTGGGCTGGTTCTGGCGCCCGCTGCGCGCGCTCACCGTCGTGGTGGCGGCCACGGCGCTGCTCGCGATCTGGCTGTACCAGACGCCCGCCGGCACGGCCGACCTCGCGCGGGCCGACCAGGTCTTCCTGCTGAAGTACTTCATCTCCAGCCAATCCGCCATCCTGTGGATGAGCGTGCTGTTCTTCATGAGCACCGCGTTCTACTGGGTCGGCATGTTCAAGCGCGCGGGCGACACCTTTGAACTGCTGGGTTCGCGCATGGCCTGGGTGGCGGTGACGCTGGCCCTGATCGGCACCATGGTGCGCTGGTACGAGAGCCATCAGATCGGCCCCGACATCGGGCACATCCCGGTGAGCAACCTGTACGAAGTGTTCGTGCTGTTCTGCTGGATGACGACGGCTTTCTATCTTTATTACGAAGACCAGTACAAGACGCGTCGCATGGGCGCATTCGCGATGCTGGTGGTCAGCGCCGCGGTGGGCTTCCTGCTCTGGTACACCCTGGTGCGCGAGGCGCATGCCATCCAGCCACTGGTGCCCGCCCTCAAGAGCTGGTGGATGAAGCTGCATGTGCCGGCCAACTTCATCGGCTACGGCACCTTCGCCATTGCCGCGATGCTGGCCTTTGCCTACCTGATCAAGCAGAGCGCCACCGAAAGCCGCTGGTACAAGCTCGCGCCGCTGTGGCTGCTGGGCGTGGTGCTGTGTTTCGAGCCCATCGTGTTCCGCCAGTCGGCGGCGGAAAACGGCAGCAGCTACTGGTTCGTGTACTTCGGCGTTTCGGCGCTGATCGTGGGCACCATCCTGTTTGGCCGCCGCCGCATTGCCGAGCGCCTGCCCAGCTTCGAGGTGCTCGACGACGTGATGTACAAGGCCATCGCGGTGGGCTTTGCGTTCTTCACCATCGCCACCGTGCTGGGCGCCCTGTGGGCGGCCGAGGCCTGGGGTGGCTACTGGAGCTGGGACCCGAAGGAAACCTGGGCGCTGATCGTCTGGTTGAACTACGCCGCCTGGCTGCACATGCGGCTCATCAAGGGCCTGCGTGGCACGGTCTCGGCCTGGTGGGCGCTGGTGGGCCTGGCGATCACGACCTTCGCCTTCATCGGCGTGAACATGTTCCTCTCCGGCCTGCACAGCTACGGCGAACTCTGACGCGGGTTGGGCCTGGTTCCGGTGCGCGCGGCGGCGCCGGAACTTTGTGAGAACCGGTTCGGTCCTAAGATCGACGAACCCGCGACGCGGCATCTTCCGCCGTCGGGTGTCTTCAGCAAGGATGGTCCCATGCTCATTCGCACGCGCGACAATGGCTTCGAGCACCCCCTCTCCAGCGAGATCACGCCGCCGGCGGCCTACCAGAACCGGCGCCAATGGCTGCTGACCGCGGCGGCGATGGGCGGCATGGCTTCCTGGGCTGCGCGCGATGCTTGGGCTCAGGCCGCTTCGGTCACGCCCAAACCCGGCAAGCTCGCTGCCTTGCCCGGCAAGCGCTCCGCCGTGGACGGTGCGATGACGATGGAGGCACTCACCTCCTACGACGACGTCAGCTCCTACAACAACTTCTACGAGTTCGGCACCGACAAGTCCGACCCCGTGGCCCAGGCCAAGACCCTCAAGCCCCGGCCCTGGACGGTGGCCGTTGAAGGTCTGGTGAACAAGCCCGGCACCTTCGACCTGGACGCCCTGCTCAAGCTCAGCCCGATGGAGGAGCGCATCTACCGGCTGCGCTGCGTCGAGGGCTGGTCCATGGTCATTCCCTGGGTGGGCTACTCGCTGAGCGAACTCATCAAGCAGGTGCAGCCTCAGGGCAGCGCCAAGTACGTCGAATTCGTGACGTTGGCCGACCCCAAACAGATGCCCGGCCTGCGCTCCAACGTGCTGGGCTGGCCTTATGTGGAGGGCCTGCGGCTGGACGAGGCCATGCACCCGCTGACGCTGCTGGCCTTCGGCATGTACGGCGAGGTGCTGCCCAACCAGAACGGTGCGCCGCTGCGCCTGGTGGTGCCCTGGAAGTACGGCTTCAAGAGCGGGAAGTCGCTGGTGAAGATCCGTTTCACCGACAAGGAACCGCGCACGGCGTGGAACGTGGCCGCGCCGCAGGAGTACGGCTTCTACTCGAACGTCAACCCCGAGGTCTCGCACCCGCGCTGGAGCCAGGCCACGGAGCGCCGCATCGGCGAGGGAGGTGGCCTGTTTGCCAAGCGCCGCCAGACGCAGATGTTCAACGGTTACGCGCCCCAGGTCGGCCAGCTCTACGCCGGCATGGATCTTCGCAAGCTGTATTGATCGGCATGCAGCGCCGCCCGCCTGCCGGAGGGCCGGTCAACCGCGTGCTCAGCCACGGCGCTGCCAAGCCGGTGGCGTTCGTGCTGGCCAGCTTGCCCTTTGTCTGGCTGGTGTTCGCGGCCTTTGCCGATCGGCTGGGGGCCAACCCGGCCGAGGCCCTGATCCGCTCGCTGGGCGATTGGACCCTGCGTTTCCTGGTGCTGGTGCTGGCGATCACGCCCCTGCGCGTGAGCCTGGGCTGGCCCGCGTTGCTGCGCCTGCGGCGCATGGTGGGGCTGTTCGTTTTCTTCTACGCCTGCATGCACCTGCTGGCCTATGCCTGGTTCGACATGGAATTTGATGTGGTGGGCATCGCGGCCGACGTCGCCAAGCGCCCGTTCATCCTGGTGGGCTTCCTCTCCTGGCTGTTGCTGCTGCCGCTGGCGGCCACTTCGTTCAACCGCGCCATCCGCACGCTGGGGGCGCGGCGCTGGCAACTGCTGCACCGCGCGGTGTATGTGATCGCGGGCCTGGCGGTGCTGCATTTTTTCTGGATGCGCGCCGGCAAGAACGACTTTGCGGAGGTGGCCGTGTACGCCGCGATCCTGGGCAGCCTGCTGGCCTGGCGCCTGTGGCGCCGGCTCAAAAGCTGAGCCTGTTCAGGCCTGCTTGCCGCGCCAGCGCTCCACCAGCGCGATGGCCTCGCCCATGATGCCGCGGCGGAAGGCCAGCACGCACACCACGAAGATGAAGCCGATCACCATCGTCACCGACTCGCCCAGGCCATTGAACCAGTCGATGCCGGTCACGCCCGCCAGGAAATGGCCGATCTCGCCGAGCTTGTTTTCCAACGCGATCACCACCGCGGCACCCACCAGCGGACCGGACAGGGTGCCCAGGCCCCCCACCAGCGTCATCAGCACCACCGAGCCGGACATGGTCCAGTGCACATCGGTGAGTGTGGCAAAGCCCATGGCCAGGGTCTTGAGCGAACCTGCCAGGCCGGACAACGCGGCCGACAACACGAACACCAGCAGCTTGAAACGCTGCGTGTCGTAGCCCAGCGAGATGGCGCGCGGCTCGTTTTCCTTGATCGCCTTGAGGATCTGGCCGAAAGGGGAGTGCACGATGCGCATGATGAGCAGGAACGCCGCCACCGTGATCAGCAAGGTGAAGTAGTACATGGTCATGTCGTTGCCGAGCTCGATGAAGCCCAGCAGCCGGCCGCGCGGCACACCTTGCAGACCATCCTCGCCCCCCGTGAAGGGCATCTGCAGGCAGAAGAAGAACAGCATCTGCGCCAGCGCCAGGGTGATCATGGTGAAGTAGATGCCCTGGCGGCGGATCGCGAGCGACCCCACCAGCCAGCCCAGCACCGCGCCCGCCAGGGTGCCGATCACCAGACCCAGCTCGGGCGGCACGCCCCAGACCTTCAGCGCGTGGCCGGTGACATAGGCCGAGCCGCCCAGAAAGGCCGCGTGGCCGAACGAGAGCAGGCCGGTGTAGCCCAGCAGCAGGTTGAAGGCCGAGGCAAAGAGCGCGAAGCACAGCAGCTTCATCACCAGCACCGGGTAGATGCCGATGAAGGGAACGGCCAGCAGCACCAGCAGCAGCAAGCCGTAGAGGATGTTCTTGGAAGTCGTGTTCATGCGGCTGGCTTCACTTTTCCTTGCCGAACAGGCCGGCCGGCCGGATCAGCAGCACGATGGCCATGATGACGAAGACCACGGTGGACGAGGCCTCGGGATAGAAGACCTTGGTCAGTCCTTCGATGACGCCCAGGCCCAGGCCGGTGAGGATGGTGCCGAGAATGGAGCCCATGCCTCCGATCACCACCACGGCAAAGACGATGATGATGAGGTTCTGCCCCATGAGCGGGGACACCTGCATGATGGGCGCGGCCAGCACGCCGGCCAGGCCCGCCAGCGCCACGCCAAAGCCGTAGGTCAGCGTGACCATCAGCGGCACGTTGATGCCGAAGGCTTCCACCAGCCGGGGGTTCTCGGTGCCCGCGCGCAGGTAGGCGCCGAGCTTGGTCTTTTCGATCACGTACCAGGTGGCGAAACACACCACGAGCGAGGCCAGCACCACGAAGCCGCGGTAGTTCGGCATCACCATGAAGCCCAGGTTGGTGGCGCCCGAGATGGGGGCGCTGTAAGGCAGGCCCGAGACCCCGTAGGCCGAGCGAAGCACGCCTTCCAGCATCAGCGTGAGGCCCAGCGTGAGCAGCAGGCCGTAGAGGTGGTCCAGGCGGTAGATCCAGCGCAGGAAAAGCCGTTCGATGACGATGCCCACCACGCCCACGGCCAGCGGGGCGAGCACGATCATCACCCAGAAGTTCAGCTCTAGGTAGTTCATGCCCATCCAGGTCAGCACCGCGCCCAGCATGAACAGCGCGCCGTGCGCGAAGTTGATGACGTTGAGCAGGCCGAAGATGACCGCCAGCCCCAGGCTCAGGATGGCGTAGAACGAGCCGTTGACCAGGCCCAGCAACAACTGGCCCAGCAGGGCGGACAAGGGTATTCCGAAGAAGTCCATCGGCAGGGCGTGGGTTGGGGGTGGGTGAGGTCAGGCCGTGTGGACAGGGACACCCGCGGGCCGCGGCCCGCGGGTGTCCCGCTCAGATCACTTCCAGAGCTTGCACTTGGAGTCGGCCTTGGTCGTGAAGACCGAATCGCCCGGCAGCGTGGCGGCCACCTTCATGTAGTCCCACGGCTTGGTGGACTCGGCGGGCTTCTTCACCTCCAGCAGGTACATGTCGTGCACGTAGCGGCCATCGGGGCGGATGTTGCCCTTGCCGAAGAAGTCGTTGATCGGCATCTTCTTGAGCTGTTCCATCACCTTGTCGCTGTCGGTGGTCTTGGCTGCTGTCACCGCTTTCAGGTAGGTGGTGGTGGCCGAGTAGTTGGCGGCCTGGATGCTGGTCGGCATGCGCTTGGCCTTGTCGAAGAACTTCTTGGCGAACGCACGGCTCGCATCGTCCTTGTCCCAGTACCAGCTGTCGGTCAGGTACATGCCCTGCGTGTCTTTCAGGCCCAGGCTGTGCACGTCGGTGATGAACATCAGCAGGCCCGCCAGCTTCATTGTCTTGGTGATGCCGAATTCGCTCGCGGCCTTGATCGAGGCGATGGTGTCGCCGCCCGCGTTGGCCAGGCCGAGGATCTTGGCGCCCGAGCTCTGGGCCTGCAGCAGGAAGGAGGAGAAGTCCGAGGTGTTGAGCGGCGCGCGCACCGCACCCTTCACGGCACCGCCGGCCGCCTTCACGACGTTGCCGGTGTCGGTTTCCAGCGCGTGGCCGAAGGCGTAGTCGGCCGTCAGGAAGAACCAGTCCTTGCCGCCCTGCTTGACGATCGCACTGCCGGTGCCCTTGGCCAGGGCCACGGTGTCGTAGGCGTAGTGCACGGTGTAGGGAGAGCAGGCGTCGTTGGTGAGCGCGGACGAGCCCGCGCCGTTGACGATGTACAGCTTCTTCTTCTCTTCGGCCACCTTGGCCGTGGCCAGGGCGGTGCCGGAGTTGGTGCCGCCGATCATGACGTCCAGGCCCTGAGTGTCGATCCATTCGCGGGCCTTGGAGGCCGCGATGTCGGCCTTGTTCTGGTGATCGGCGCTCAGCAGCTCGATGGGCTTGCCCAGCACCTTGCCACCGAAGTCGTCGATGGCCATCTGGATCGCCATGGCGCCGTTCTTGCCGTCCACGTCGGAGTACAGGCTCGACATGTCGGTGGTGAAGCCGATGCGCACTTTGTCCTGTGCGTGGGCGGCGGTGAACAGCCCCGCGGCACCCAGTGCCAGGGTGAGCAGTTTGACGGTGTGTTTCATGCTGTCAGTCTCCGTTGAGGTGGCGGTTGGGGGGAAGCGGTGATCGGTGAACGGGGTGAGGGCGCTCAGACGCCCAGCAGCTCGTGAAGAACGGGCATCTTTTCGGTCAGCTGGGAGGCGCTGAAGTGCTCGACCATGCGGCCGTGCTCCATCACGTAGAAGCGGTCGGCCAGCGGGGCGGCGAAGCGGAAGTTCTGCTCCACCATGACCACGGTGTAGCCCTTGCTCTTGAGCATCTTGATCATGCGGGCCAGGGCTTGCACGATCACGGGAGCGAGGCCTTCGGAGATCTCGTCGAGCAACAGCAGGTGGGCGCCGGTGCGCAGGATGCGGGCCACGGCCAGCATCTGCTGCTCTCCGCCGGACAGGCGCGTGCCCTGGCTGTGGCGGCGCTCGGCCAGGTTGGGAAACATCTCGTAGATGTCGTCCACCGACATGCCCTTGCCCGAGCCCTTGAGCGTGGGGGGCAGCAGGAGGTTTTCCTCGCACGAGAGGCTGGCGAAGATGCCGCGTTCCTCGGGGCAGTAACCGATGCCGTGGCGTGCGATGCGGTGGGTGGGCAGGTGGATGAGCTCCTGCCCGTTGCTCTGGATGGAGCCCTTGCGCGAGCCGGTCAGGCCCAGGATGGCGCGCAGCGTGGAGGTGCGCCCCGCGCCGTTGCGCCCGAGCAGGGTGACGACCTCGCCCGGTTGCACGACCATGTCCACCCCATGCAGCACATGCGATTCGCCGTACCAGGCCTGCAGGTTCTTGATCTCGAGCGCCGGTGCGGTCATCAGTGCGCTCCCTGGAGCTGGCCGTCGGTGGTGCCCATGTAGGCCTCCATCACGGCGGGATTGCCAGAGACCTGGGCGTACGAGCCCTCGGCCAGCACGGCCCCGCGTTGCAACACCGTGATCGTGTCGGCGATGTTCGAGACCACGCCCATGTTGTGCTCCACCATCAGGATGGTGCGGCCGGTCGCCACCTTCTTGATGAGCTGGGTCACGCGGTCCACGTCTTCGTGACCCATGCCCTGGGTGGGTTCGTCCAGCAGCATCAGCTCGGGCTCCATGGCCAGGGTGGTGGCGATCTCGAGCGCGCGTTTGCGGCCGTAGGGCAGGTTGACCGTGGTCTCGCGCGCGAAGTCCTGCAGGCCGACTTCGGTCAGCAACTGGTGGGCCCGTTCGTTGAGCTGGTTGAGAGAACGTTCGCTCTTCCAGAAATGATAGGCCGTGCCCAGCTGGCGCTGCAGGCCGACGCGCACGTTCTCGAGCACGCTCAGGTGAGGAAACACCGCTGAGATCTGGAAGGAACGGATGATGCCGCGGCGCGCGATCTGCGCCGGTTGCTCACGCGTGATGTCCTGGCCGTTGAACAGGATCTGGCCTTGCGTTGGCTCCAGGAACTTGGTCAGCAGGTTGAAGCACGTGGTTTTGCCGGCGCCATTGGGTCCGATCAATGCATGAATCGCCCCGCGCTGGACGCGCAGATTGACGTCGTTGACCGCGGTGAAACCCTTGAAGGACTTGGTGAGCTGGCGAGTTTCCAGAATGGTGTCGCTGGTCTTGTCGTGCATGGGATGGGGGCGCTTCCAGAAGGCCGTCGGGCCATGTTGCTGTGCACAATGTCGACGGATTCTGGAGGACTCGATCTGCACGGCCTATAGGTGCAAACACCGAGGGGAGTATGGCGGCCCGCTGCACCATGAGCGGGCACGCGGCTTGGCGCCGCGTGCATTCATGCAAGGGTGTCGCGCTCGAGACGGCGCGAGAGGTCAGAGCAGGCGCTCGAGCCGTGTCTGGTCGGCCAGGGATTCGCGCGCGCGGATCAGGTGCGCGTGTGCACCATCCACCAGCACTTCCGCCGCGCGGCCCCGCGTGTTGTAGTTGCTGGCCATGCTCATGCAGTACGCGCCCGCCGACAGCACGGCCAGCAAGTCACCCGCCTGCACCGCGAGCGCGCGGTCGCGGCCGATCCAGTCGCCGCTCTCGCACACAGGGCCCACCACGTCCCAGGTCGGTGTGTCTTCTGAGGCGCGCGGTGCGACCGGCACGATGCGGTGAAACGCCTGGTACATCGCCGGTCGCGGCAGATCGTTCATGGCCGCGTCCACGATCAGGAAGTTCTTCTGCTCGCCGGGCTTGAGGTACAGCACCTCGGTGAGGCACACGCCGGCATTGCCCACCAGCGAGCGGCCGGGCTCGATGCAGATCTGGCGGTCGCCGAAACCCCGCGCGTCCAGGCGTTGCAGCAGGGCGCGCCAGAGCACATCGGCTTCCGGTGGGTTGTCACCCTGGTAGTCGATGCCCAGGCCACCGCCGAAGTCGATGTGTTCGATCGGCACGCCGGCCGTTTCGATCTGTTCCACGAGGTCGAGCACGCGGTCCATGGCGTCGAGGTAGGGGCCGGTCTGCGTGATCTGGGAGCCAATGTGGCAGTCGATGCCGACCACGCGCAGGCCAACGCACGCGGCGGCGTGCTGGTAGGTCGACAACACGTCCTCGTGCGCGATGCCGAACTTGTTGCCCTTGAGGCCGGTGGAAATGTAAGGGTGAGTCTGTGCGTCCACGTTGGGATTGACACGGATGCTCACCGGTGCGCGCAGGCCCATGCCCCGGGCCACCTCATCGAGCACGTCGAGCTCGGCGCGGCTTTCCACGTTGAAACAACCGATGCCCACGGAGAGCGCCTGGCGCATCTCGGCGCGCGTCTTGCCCACACCGGAAAAGATGACCTTGGCCGGATCGACGCCCACCGCCAGGGCGCGTTCAAGCTCGCCGCCCGAGACGATGTCCAGCCCGCAGCCCGCGGCCACCAGGGTCTGCAGGATCGCCAGCGATGAATTGGCTTTCATGGCGTAGCAGATCAGGTGCCGACGCCCGGCCAGACCACGCTGGTACGCGGCCAGCGCTTGCAGCATGGCGGCGCGGCTGTACACGAACAGCGGCGTGCCATGCTCGCGAGCCAGCGCGGCCAGAGACACGCCCTCGACCATGAGTTGCTGGTCCTGGTAGGTGACGAAGGGCGGCAACGGGGTGGCGGGCAGGCCGGCGAGTGTGGTCATGCGAGCGGTGCGAAGCGAAGAGGGCGGCGGATCAACGCTGCGCTGGGGTGGTGGGCGTCTCGGCAGGAGCCGTTGGAGCGGGGGCTGATGACTTCTTGGGCGCGGGCGCGTTGGGATCGGGCAGGTACAGGGGGCCCTTTTGGCCACAGGCTGCGAGCACCAAGGCGCTCACGGCGATGGCCATGCCACGCGAGGGGCCGACAGCCCGACCTAGAATGCGTTTCAAACCAAACATCGACGCATTGTACTTATCGACCCCTACGCTTGCGCACCAAATACGGCGCATCTGGCCGCACTACGCGATAGATAGCGTACTTCGCCACGCCTAGCCCAACCTCGAATTTTTGGGCGGCCTCACGGTAGGTCACCCCGCCCCGTTGAAAGTACGCAACAAGATCAGCCTCACGCTCAGGGCAAAGCGTACGACTTGGCCCCCAGGTCTTCCCCCGAGCCCTCGCAGCAGCCTGACCAGCCATGACCCTCTCGCGAATGATTGACCGCTCTAGCTGCGCCACCGCGCCGAGGATTTGAAGCACGAAAGTACCCATGGCCGAAGACGTGTCAATGGGTTCTGTCAACGACCGGAACGCAGCACCACGCGCCTCGATCTGACCGAGCAGGGACAGCAAGTCACTGAGGCTTCGAGCGAGCCGATCGATCTTCCAAACAACCAACGTGTCGCCGGGCTTTAGGGACCGGAGCGCACGTTGCAGCTGCAGCCGCTTCCCGACCCCACTCGCCTTGTCTTGGTACACCGTATCGACGCCAGCAGCGCCGAACGCATCCAACTGAAGCCGGGTGTCCTGATCGGACGTCGAGACCCTTGCGTAGCCTATGAGCACGGCAACCTCCTGTTCATTGTGGACCGGCATGTATATCCGCCAAAGCGCCGTTATCAGGCTCGGAAAAGAGGCACCAATACTTGCCAAATCCCCACACGGAGTGGCGCACAACGCGGTGGCCATCGGGCAGATGAAACGCTAGCTCCATTGCATCAATAAGGCGCATCCAGGGCAGGTCAATCACGCGAGGCTTGGGCGGCGTGATGCCCTGCGATGAACCCCAACGCTTGCGACCAGTCGGCCCGGTCGCGTGGTCTTTCGTGAGGTACTTCGACACGTATGCAGCCATGCGTGCCAGCGAGGCGAAACCACGAGCTGCGCGCCCCTTCTTGCGGTGGCCATCAACGTCGATATTGCCCTCACCAACGATGCCGCGCCACGCCCGCCGAAGGTAGTCCCACGACCGCACCATGACCATGCGCGCGTGCTTGCCACGACCCTCAGGCACCCACATGTACACCGGCAGTTTGCGGATGGCTGCATGCACGTGCCACGCACCGCGCTTCTGCTCTTCAAACGAGAACACGCAAGCCCATTCCTTCAGCAACGGCGCGATCTTCCGCATGAACGCAGCCCAGTCTCGGCGCATGCGGTCGAAATCCTGCATGTTCTCTCTGTAGGTGCATGTCAGCAGTGATTCGAAGCCGGCGTGCTTGATCTTGTGCGAGCACTGTTGCTTCGCTCGGCGCGCATTCCTCTCAAGGTCGCGCAACCGCTGCGCCTCAAGCCGCTCCTGCTCCATCAGGGTGCCGCTTTGATCGATGGGTGGGTCAGCCCACACATCGGCATCCGCTGGATCGTCAGGATCGCCCATGGGCACATAGACCAGTTTCGGCCAGAGCTTGTGCTCAAGCTGGCCGGTGAGCGGGCTCTCCCAGACCTTGTAGCGCCAGCCTGATTCGAAGACCTCGCAGTGCAACCCGTTCTTCACCACATAGTTCCCACGGGCTGCGGGTTTACCGTCGTTGCCCATCACGACATAATTGGCCATGGCACGAAGCTCCATTTCGTTGCTGTCACGACCCCCGATGCGTTCCAGGCATGCGGGGGTCACTTTTTTTCTCACGGCCCTGCGGGCCGAACTTCCCTTCAGGCCACCGGTTCTTCAACCGTCGAGATGTGACCTATTGATAAATCTAGGCGGCGCTGCGCGCCGCCGCTGCTGCCGCGCGGCGGCGTCCTGCACCACCTCGCTCCACCAACTGGTGGCGCCGGCACCCTTGGCGCTAGCGCCCGCCGTGGACAACCCACCCGACCACACCCTGAAGGTGTGGACGGCCCCTGCGGGGTGCGTGGGTTGACCACAGCTCCCCGATGTACGCCTACGGCCTGACGCGCTGCGCTTGCCAAACAGCCGTTTTTTTCAAAAACTTTGAATGCGGGTGCGGGCTCCCTTGGCGTTGGCCGAGAGCGCTCTATTTCGCAAGGCCCGGGAAACCGCTTCGCTCTTTTTTCCCGGCCCTTGCGAAAACCGCTTGTGGGCGTACCACCAGAACAGCCATTGCTTGGCAAGCACGCATCCCCTGGGCCTGTTATCAGCCACCACGCCCGTGGACCGCTAGAGGGCGCGCAGAGGCCCGCAGGGGCATCGCATAGGGGTAGGCCTTGGCACAGGCCCGTTGCGTGGCTGGCGATGGCGTAGCGGCCTGTGCGTCCCAGTGCGTTGACATGGGGCGATGCCCCATACCCCCAGGCGTTGGCCGACAGCGCTCTTTTCCACAGGCAGACCGGAAAGCCTTGCTTTCCTAACCTGCCTGCGGAAACCGCTTGCGGGTTACAGCAGCACATCAGGCGGAGGAGGCGGCGCGATGCACTGGACGCTACTCACGCCAGCCACCCAACCGAGGTGGTGTGCGTTGTCAAGTGCGCGCCCTACACGAACCCACGTGAGCACGCCTAGCCCAATCACCACGCTCAACAGCGCACCGACACAACGCACTGCCCTAGGTGAAAGTTCAAAGCTCATCCAGGTGACCCGCCAGCTTCGACGCCGCCCAGTACACGACGCCGGCGAACACCACGAACATGACGATGTTCCCGATCATGCGACCCCCACACGCATGCGAGAAGCCATCACCGCGAGCTTCCACGCCTCATCCGGGGGCCGGCTCTCCAAACGCGCGATCAGCGGAGTCTTAGGCTTCAGAACACGAGGCGTCGGATCATCGCGCCAGATCATGCGCTGCACGAAATTGCGTTGCTTGGTGGTCTGCACTGTGTACCTGCCTTTCAGATGCCACGCGCTAAGCATGCTGTACGGCCCTGCGCGCTGTTCGCCATGGAAGTTAGGGTCGCGCGGATCGCGGGCCCAGTCGCGGAACTCCTGCAGGGTGTCGTAGCCTTCGTGCAGATCAGTGCCCTTGAACCAATCGCGGTCGACCACAAACCCAGGCAGTTCGATCAACGTGGTGGTAGCGATGTGCAGGCCCTTGAGCTTGCCCGCCTTACCGAGCAGCGCACCCACCACAGGGATGCGCAACTTGTCGGCACGCACCAGCCGCACGGAATACTCGACAAGGCCAGACCGCACCTGCCGATCGATCATTTCAAGGTCCTGCACGATGAAGTACACGTGCCACCGGCGCTTGCGGGCGTGAATGATGAAGTCGATAAACGCCGCACGATCAGGCGACGTGTGCGACCGCGCATTGAGCCAGGACCCAAGCTCATCGAGCACCATGATTCCGTAGCGGTCCTCGTCGTACTTGTCCTCGTCGCTCGACCCCGGCCCGATAGCCATGAGGTCGGCGGCTGTCGGCTTGTCCGGCACACGGATGGCCGTGGCGCGACTGTCAGGAGGCAAGAGCTTGTCAAGGAACAGATCGCAGTTCGTTGCAACGCGCAATTCATTGCGCATGTGCACGCGCATCTTGTTGACGGTGAACTTTCCCTTGCCAACACCGAGCTTGCCCTGAACAACATAGTTCGACACGTCAACCTGCCTTCGCAAACAAGATGATCAGATCGCGTTGCCAACGGTAGGCCATGACCGCAGTCCAAACTGTGATGTACGCTGAAATCACGAAGGGCGCGGCAGGAGGAATGACCATCGCCAACGCATTGACAAACATCGCCGGGACACCGGTCACATACGTATTCAGCGCGAGCAGCGTAGACCGCATCAGCACGAACAGACCAAGGGTGAGAGCAGACGACATCGCGACAGCGGCAAGGCCAAACGCCACCTTGCGGCTGACCCACTGGACGAGGTAAGCGACCAGCCCACCGAAGATGTTGACGAGAAGGCCACCGAGTTGCGGCATGTCAAGACTCCCGACCGGTCATGGCGGAGGCCACGAGCCCAGTAACAGCGAACATGCCGAAGCACACCCACAGAAAATTCAGAATGCCGTCAGCCACGGGCTTGAACTGGCACATGTCGAGCGTGACGACATGCGAACCGAAGAACTCGGGGAGCGTGAACATCACCCAGGGCTCACAGGTGCGGTCAACGATCCAGACAGGCACGATGCCCCAGCCAGCATCCCCCGCACTGTCGCGAGCGGTGGCGAGACCCGCAAGCCGCGCGTCCAGGGCCGCCCCCAGTTCGGTGCCTGAGCCGAGGTTTGCGCCGTCCGGTGTACCGGTCTCGTCGACCTTGACGTTACATGCAGGAAGCGGAGGCGCACCACACACCGCCTTTGCGTCTTCGCCATCCTGCCCACTCTCGCCACGGACCCCAGTACCACCACGGCCAACCGCAGAGGATGCAGGGCCGCCCGCATTGCCACCAGAACCGGTTGTAGGCGTGCGATCTGCCCCGGTAGACCCCGACCCAGGCCCCGAGGCAGGCTTCACGCCCGCGGACGGATTTCCAGCGACGGTAGGACTATTGGGGGCCGCATTGGAGGGGAGTGGGTTCGAGGCAGTGCCGACGCAAACGGTCTTGCCGTTGACCTCGCCGACGAAACCAGGGCAGGCCGCGTTAGGCGTGGTGGGCGAAGCAGCACTGTCGCCAGCGCCGCTGGCCTCCCCAGTGACCACCATCGTGTAATCGCAGCTTAGCCGGTAGAGCCCCTGCGTGGTGGGCTCCTGAGAGCGGTAGCACCGATCGATCGCAGTGATATTGCCCACGCAAACACCATCGTTGTAATCGTAAATCCCTTGCGGAGGACCAACGCTGCTCACAACGTCATCTGCATCAGCATTCGTGCCCCTAGCCCACCCTTCCGTGCGGTTGAATGTCCGCCCCTTACCGACCTCGCATTGAGCGTTCACACAGGCGTTGCCGTGCTGGTTGTAGCCACTGTTGCAGAAGCACTTAGTACCTGCCCCAAGCGTCGAATTGGAGGGGCAAGAATTCACTGTGCGAAGAGAAACACTGTTTAGCACCACCTCCACGCCTGTAGCAAGCCGGGTAGCGTAACAACTGAAGGCATCTACGCGCCAAGGCTGACCAAACGTCCCGGTCTGGGTAGATGGGTGCGCGGCAAGGGCCGCATGAGCGCTTGAATACCACCCATAACCGCAGTTGTATTCCGTGGTCGAGGTTGGGTTGATCTGTGCGTGCGCCACAGAAGGCGTCAGCAACGACAGCATGAGCGCACCGACCGCGACATACATGCACCAACGAAGAGCACCAGCGAGGCCGCACACGGCAGCGCAGAGGCTGCAACGTGCATCAAGCGCGGCAATGCGGCGAGGTTGTGTCATTTCCATGTGTAAAGACTCCGGGAGCGCTTGCAGATGGAAACAGAGGTGGAGTGCGCGTCGACCGCTCGGCGGCCTAGCGCACCCCACCCCTGCGCGTCAGGCTTTGCCGGCCAGGCGCTTGATGAACTTCGCACCGACGTTCCAGGCCACGCTGGCGCTGGCGATGCCGATGTAACCCGCACCACCGAGCGCAACCACGAGCAAGATCAGCGCGATGGCATCCGCGATGCCCGTGCTGATCGGGGCAGGGACGGTGACACCCTGGGCCATGGCGCCACCGGCGACCACCATCAGCGCGAGGCCGGCCATCAACTTTTGCTTTGCTTTGTTTCCGTTCACAGGGAACCTCTCTTTCGCCGGAAAACGCCGGTACGTATCAGGCGTGAGTGCCTAGATTCTTGATAACGCGGACAGCAACGCCGACCTTCACACCGGCCCAGTACGAGGCAACAAGGCCACCGAGAAACATGAGCGTGAAGTCTGTGAGGCTCACAGCGACCGCCCGTCTCGATAGCCCATCACAGCCGCGAAGAAGCACGCTGCGACGGCCACCACGATCACGAGAGGGGAAAGATCGACTTCCATCACTTGCCCCTGAAAGCGCCGCCTTGCTGCACGTACGAATCCCACTGGGTAGCTGGGTATGCGGGGATCAGTTCCTGGCGCGAGTGCATGTCTTGACGTACGTGCGTGTTCTCGATCACATAGGCCGAGCACGCACCGAGCAGTGCAACGACGATCAGCACAGCGACGAGGTTTTTCACTTCGCGGCTTCCTTGCTGGGCGGCAGCGGCAGCAGGGCGGTGAGCACGGACTCGATGCGACCGTTCATGAAGTTCGTCTTCATGGCGAAGGTGCCGGTGTAACGACCGGGGTTCAGCTTGCCCTGCAGATCCTTGGGGATGTCGAGCACGCCGACCGTATCGACGTTGCCGGCGGCGTCGATCAGCGCGGCCTGCGCGGTGTGGATTTCGTAAGGCTGGCCGGTCTTTTTGGACGTGCCGCGCTTCACTTCGTCGAGCTTGAAAATTTGGATGGTCGATTGCATGGTGATTTCCTCGGTGGGAGCAGCAGGAGCGCTGCCGAGGTGCCTGCGCGCAAGCACCTGGGCAAGGCTCATGGCTCACCCATGGGACCGCCGCAGCGCGGGCACTTGGCGCGCGAGACGTAGGCGTGAAAACCGCACTTGCGGCAGATGAGAAGGCGGAGCCAAGTGAGGACATGCTTCATGCGACACCCCGACCAATGAGGTGACCAGCGCCAGCGCGAAGCACTGAGTCAGGCACGAATCGCCCGAGCCCATGCTGGCGAAACACAGACCGCGACGTCGTGTAGCTGAAGTAGTCAGCGGGGATGGAAAAGGTGGCCCCCTGCGCCTTCACAGCCCGGGGAGCCCGCAAAGGTCGCGGGGCCGATTCTTGTGACGCAGAGGGCCGAACTGGAGGAAGGGGGTGGTGCATTGCGGGCTCCTGTTAAAGTTGGATAACCGTTGCGGATATCCAACACAAACGGATATCCAAAATGGTTAACCGAGACAGTAACCAAATTGGATAGGAGCGTCAACATGTTTCAGCAGTGCCTCGACCGAATTGATGCAAATGCGACACGCGAACTGGCATCGCTAGGCGTGCCAGCAGCACGCGTTACGGACTGGCGGAAGGGAAGGAGACTGCCAACACGGCCCCAGGCGCTTGCTCTAGCCCACGTGGCACACGTGGACTTCAACGAGCTGGAACGGGAGCTTGCTGGCCTTGAGGCGGCTAAGGACGCCGAGAAGAATCACGGCGTAGCCAACCTGATGCGCCAGCTGAAATTGGCAGGACGGACACTGTAATGACCGACACCGAGTACCAGGACCGCGCAGAAGCGCTGCTTCGGGCGATTGAACTGGCCTGCGACCGCATCAACGACGAGACCGATGCCGACGTCGACAACCAGCGGGTGGGCGGCATGATCACCCTGACCTTCGCCAACGGCAGCCAGATCATCATCAACCTGCAGAAGCCGCTGCACGAAGTGTGGATGGCTGCGCGTGCCGGTGGCTTCCACTACAAGCACGACGGCCGAGCCTGGATGGACACCAAGGGGCAGGGCGAGTTCTTTGCCCACCTCTCGCGTTGCGCCTCGGAGCAGGCCGGGCAGTCGCTGGGCTTCAGTTCCTGAAGAGGTCCAGGATGCTGCGGCGCTCTTCGGTGGGCCCTGCAGGGGGCTTGCTGATAGGGACACCGTTGGCATCCAGCTCGGGTGGCGCCCCGGTGGCTCCCGGCAGGGGATCTTGCAATCCCAGGCTGTGCACACCACGTCCTGGGCCGAACTCCTCGTAGTACCACTCGCCGCCGACGTTGATCACGCCGGAGGGCGCTGTGTAGGAGGCGACGGGAACGCCCTTGAGGGCTTCCGTCATGAAGGAAATCCAGATCGGCAGGCTCAGGCCGCCGCCGGTTTCTCGGCTGCCGAGGTTGCGCGGGGAGTCGTAGCCCACCCAGGCCGCGGCCACCAGCGTGGGCTGGTAACCGACGAACCAGGCATCCACCGAATCGTTGGTCGTGCCGGTCTTGCCGTACAGGTCGGTCCGCTTCAGGGTGGCCTGCGCCCGCGCGGCCGTGCCGGACCGGGTGATTTCCTGCAGCAGGCTGTTCATGATGAAGGCATTGCGAGGTTCGATCGCGCGTTGCTCTTCGGTGGGGCTCACTTCCGGCGCTTCGTACAGCAGCTTGCCCTTGTGGTCGCTCACCCGCAGGATGAGGGTGGGTGCAATGCGGTAGCCACCATTGGCAAACACGGCGTAGCCGGTGGCCATCTGCATCGGGGTGACCGAGCCCGCGCCCAGCGCCATCGTGAGGTAGGGGGGGTGTTTGTCGGCATCGAAGCCGAAACGCGACACCCACTGCTGCGCACTCTGCGTGCCGACCAGTTGCAGCACTCGAATGGACACCATGTTCTTCGACTTGGCCAGCGCGCGCCGCACCGACATGGGGCCTTCGAACTGACCGTCGTAGTTCTTCGGTTCCCAGGGCTTGCCGCCGGTTTCTCCCGCAGAGTAGAAGAGCGGCGCGTCGTTGACCACCGTCATCGGCGTCACGCCCTTTTCCAGTGCCGCTGAGTAGATGAACGGCTTGAAGCTCGAACCGGGCTGGCGCCAGGCCTGCGTGACGTGGTTGAACTTGCTCTTCTGGAAGTCGAACCCGCCGACCAGGGCAATCACCTTGCCGGAACGCGGGTCCAGCGCCACGAAGGCCGACTCGACCTCCGGCAGCTGTGTGATGCGCCAGACCTTGGGGGCTGTCTGCACGACGCGGATCACCGCGCCCGGCCGGATCTTGACGTTGGGGCCCGCTTTGTCGGACAGGCCCGACTGCACGGGCTTGAGGCCTTCACCGGTGATCTCGAACGGCTCGCCATCCTGGCGCACGGCCACCACGCGCTTGGCATTGGCCTCCAGCACGACCGCCGACAGCAAGTCGTCGTTGTCCGGGCGATCCGTCAGCGCTTCGTCGATGGCGTCGTCGCGCGCCGCCTTGTCTTCCGGCAAGTCGATGAACAACTCCGGCCCCCGGTAGAACTGGCGCCGCTCGTAGTCCAGCACCCCCTGGCGCACGGCACGGTAGGCCGCGAGTTGTTCGTTCGCCTTGATGGTGGTCGTCACGACCAAGCCTCGTGTATAGGCTTCTTCTCCATATTGAGAGACGATGGACTGGCGCACCATCTCGGCCACGAACTCGGCGTGAGGTCTGTTCGAGGGGTTCAATGCCCGCAGCTTCAGCTGCTCGGCCTTCGCCACTTCGGCTTCTTCGGGGGTGATGAAGCCGTTTTCCACCATCCGGTCGATGATGTGCAACTGGCGCGCGCGCGCGCGGCGCGGGTTCTTGACAGGGTTGTAGGCGGAAGGCGCCTGGGGCAGACCGGCGAGCATGGCCGCTTCCGCAATGGTCACATCCTTCAGGGACTTGCCAAAGTAGATCTGCGATGCGGCGGAAAAACCGTAGGCCCGCTGTCCCAGGAAGATCTGATTCATATAGATCTCGAGGATCTGCTCCTTGGTCAGCATGTGCTCCAGCTTGAACGTCAGGAGCACCTCGTAGATCTTGCGGGTGTAGCTCTTCTCGGCGGACAGGTACACGTTGCGCGCCACCTGCATGGTGATGGTGGACGCCCCCTGGCTCTTGGCCTGCCGCAGATTGGCGAGGGCTGCGCGAAGCATGCCACGGTAGTCGACGCCGTTGTGTTCAAAGAAGCGAGCGTCTTCGATGGCCAGCACCGCGTGCTTCATGACCGCGGGGATCTCGTTGATGGTGAGCAGGTTGCGCCGCTCTTCACCAAACTCGCCGATCAACGAGCCATCGGACGAGATCACACGCAAAGGCAGCTTGGGCCGGTAGTCGGCCAAGCCGGCCACCTCGGGCAGATTGGGATAGGCCACCGCGAGCGCGATGCCCACGGCCATCAACACGCACGCAACACCCGCCACCGCCAGTCCGGCCAGACCCACCACCAAGCGACCGGCCCAGATGAGTGCGGTTCGCCCAGTCAATACTGATGCGTCAGAGGGGCGAGGCGAAGAAGTGTCGTTCTTGGGCATGCAGTCGTTCAGAGCCGGAGCCCGTGATTATAAAAATCGGGATGGCGAGCTCAGATGGGCTCGGCAAGCATATTGTGAGTTGTTGTGTATTTCCCGGCCAAACGGCCGATGAAGCGGTAAACACCGGGTCCAGGATGCGTATGCTTTTGACAACGTTTCAGTTTGTCTCAAAGGCAAAAAATCTTTGCTGGACAAGGGGCTTACTGCTAGCATTCAAGTGAATTATTAAGTTTGGCGACGCCTGTCGCCATCATTTTTGGGGGCCACCTTGATCTCATTGGGGTCGTTATTCAGCCGGGAACCGGCGCCCTTGTTGGGCATCGATGTCAGCTCATCCAGCGTCAAATTGGTGGAGTTGAGCCGCAACCGTTCGGGCGACCTGGTGCTGGAGCGTTGCGCCATGGAGCCCCTGGAGCGAGGCTGGATCACCGACGGCAACATCGAGAAATTCGATGAGGTGGCCGAGGCGGTGCGTCGCGTGGTCCGCAAAAGCGGCAGCAAGACCAAGAATGTGGCGCTTGCTTTGCCAGCGTCGGCCGTGATCACCAAGAAGATCATTCTGCCAGGCGGCCTTTCCGACAAGGAACTTGAAGCCCAGGTCGAATCGGAAGCCAATCAATACATTCCCTTTTCGCTTGACGAGGTCAGCCTCGACTTCTGCGTCATCGGCCCGAGCGCCAATTCCGTGGGCGATGTGGAAGTGCTGATTGCCGCGTCGCGCAAGGAGAAGGTCTCGGACCGGCAAGGTTTGGCCGAGGCGGCCGGGCTCAAGCCGGTCGTGATGGACGTGGAGTCCTACGCTTCCCGAATGGCCGCAGGCCGCGTGATTGAAACTCTGCCCAACCAGGGCGTGGACTCGCTGGTGGCTCTGTTCGAGGTAGGCGCATTGACGACCAGCATGCAGGTGATGCGCAACGATGACGTGCTGTACGAACGCGATCAGGCCTTTGGCGGCGCTCAGCTGACGCAACTGATCGTGCGTCAGTACGGCTTTTCGTCGGACGAAGCCGAGGCCAAGAAGCGCTCGGGCGACTTGCCCGACGACTACCGTTCCGCGGTGCTCGACCCCTTCATCGAAAGCATGGCGCAGGAAGTCGGCCGTGCCCTCCAGTTCTTTTTCACCAGCACGCCGTACAACAAGGTGGACCACATTCTCCTCGCTGGTGGCAGCGCGGCGTTGCCGGGTCTGACCGAGGCCGTGACCCACCAGACATCGTTCGCCTGCATGGTGATCAATCCTTTTGACGCCATGGAAATGGCGGCTTCCGTTCAGGCGCGAAAGATGTCCCGCGAAGCGCCGTCGTACCTGACCTCCACCGGCCTGGCGCTGCGGAGGTTCTACCAATGATCCTCATCAACCTGTTGCCTCACCGTGAGGCGACCCGCAAGCGGCAAAAGGACCAGTTCTTCACGCAGTTGGGCTTGTCCGCGCTGTTGGGTGGGGTGATCTGCGGGGCGGTTTTTACCTGGTACCAGGGGCAGATTTCGGCGCAACAGGATCGAAATGCCTTTCTCCAGGGTGAAATCACGAAGCTGGATACCGAGATCAAGGACATCGCCAATCTGCAGCGCGAAATCGCCTCCTTGCGCGCTCGCCAGACGGCGGTGGAGAACCTGCAGGGTGACCGCAATCTGCCCGTGCACTTGCTGGATGAGCTGGTCGCGCAACTGCCCGATGGGGTCTACCTCACCAGCATGAAGCAGGACAACCAGAGCGTGTTGCTGGTGGGCGTGGCTCAATCGCAAGAGCGCGTCTCCGATCTGCTGCGCAATCTATCGAACAACAGCCCCTGGTTGGTGCGACCGGATCTGGTTGAAATCGTAGCGGCTAGACCCGCGGCCGGAGGCCGAGATCAGCGCCGCGTCTCGAATTTCACCATCCGTGTTTCGCTGAAGCGTCCTTCCGCGCCTCCGGCCTCCGCCGCGCCAGCTGCGCAGCGCAAAGTCTGAACAAGGGTCCGCGCAACATGGCCAGAACGCCCAAGATCGCTGTGGATTTCAAGGGAATCCAGGACAAGCTCAAAGCCCAGTTCACCGGACTGGATCCCAATGACCCCTCGCAATGGCCGGGTCTGCCTCGCAACCTGTTGTTTGTGGCGGTGTGCGTGGCGGTGGTCGCCGCGCTGTGGTTTGCCTGGCTCAAGAACTCGGATGAAGAGTTGATTGCCGAAAAGGCGCGCGAAGTGCAATTGCGCGAAGACTATCGCAAGAAGCTCGTGCAAGCCGTCAACCTGGACGCCCTGCGAAAACAGCTCGAGCAGGTGCAGCAATACGTGACGCAGCTTGAAAAGCAACTGCCCAGCAAGGCCGAGATGGACGCGCTGCTGTCCGACATCAACCAGGCCGGTCTGGGCCGAAGTCTGCAGTTCGAACTTTTTCGCCCGGGCCAGGTGAGCGTGAAGGAGTACTACGCGGAGTTGCCGATCGCGGTGCGCGTCACCGGGACCTACCATGACATCGGGCTGTTCGCGGCCGACATCGCGAACCTCTCGCGCATCGTCACCCTCAACAACTTGACCCTGACGCCCATCAAAGATCGTGAGGGTATCCTGACGCTGGATTGCACGGCCAAGACTTTCCGTTACCTCGACCAGCAAGAGATCGCAGCGCAGCAAAAGGCTGTCGCACCAAAGGGAGCCAAGCCGTGACGCACCGCCGATGGATCCCAACGGTCGCTGCTGTGTTGCTCGCATCGACATTGGCCGCATGTACTTCGTCCGGGCAGGATGAACTGCAGGTCTGGATGCAGACCGAGCGCAACTCGATCAAGCCCTCTGTCCAGCCCATCCCGGAGCCCACCAAGTTCGTTCCGCAGGCCTACCTGGGTGAACGCCAGATGCAGCCGTTCAGCGAAGAGAAGCTGGCGAGCGTGCTGCGCGGCAGCCAATCAGCGCCCGTGGTCAACGCGGCGCTTCTCGAGCCCGAACTGAACCGCCGCAAACAACCCCTCGAAGCCCATCCGCTGGACGCGATGGCCATGGTGGGCAGCCTCAACCGCGATGGAAAACTGGTGGCACTGGTAAAGGTGGACAGCCTGCTGTACCAGGTCAGGCCCGGCAACTACCTGGGGCAGAACTTCGGACGCGTCACGCGCATCACCGAGACCGAGGTGGTGATGCGCGAGATCGTGCAGGATTCGGCGGGGGAATGGATCGAGCGCGCTGCGGCGCTGCAATTACAAGAGGGTGCTTCTAAATGAACAAGCCAAACAGGGCAACGGGATTCGCAGCATTGGGGCGAGGAGTGCTCAGGGGGGCCGTGCTCGCCTGCATGACGTTGACCACCGTGTGGGCGCAGGCTCAAAACGCGATCCAATCGATCACGGGGGGCATTCAAGGGGGCGTGGAGGTCATCCGCATCAACACCACCCAGCCTTTGGCGGCCTTGCCCACGGGGTTCACCATTCAGGCGCCCGCGCGCATCGCTCTGGATTTCCCCGGCGTGGCCAACGCCATTGGGCGCAATGCGGTGGACATCAATGAAGGCAACCTTCGCTCGGCCAACGTGGTGCAGGCGGGTGATCGCACCCGCGTGGTCATCAACCTGAAGCAGTCGGCCGCCTATGAGGCCAGGATTGAAGGCAAGACACTGCTGGTGGTGTTGGAGCGTGCTCAACCGGTGACTGCCGCGACGGCGCCACCTTCGGCCTTTGCCGAAAACCGCAACCGCGACGTGGCCGCCTTGCGGGACATCGACTTCCGCCGTGGTGTTGGCAATGCGGGCCGTGTGGTGGTCGAACTGGCCAACAACCAGGTTGGTGTGGACATTCGTCAGCAGGGACAGAACCTGGTCGTCGAATTTCTCAAGACCTCGCTGCCCGAAGGCTTGCGCCGCCGCCTGGACGTCAGCGATTTCGGCACACCGATTCAAAGCGTGACCACCTCGCAGGCGGGTGACCGCGTGCGCATGGTGGTGACCCCGACGGGCAACTGGGAGCATTCGGCGTACCAGAGCGACAACCAGTTCGTGCTGGAAGTGCGTGAACAGAAGATCGATTCTTCCAAGCTGACGCAGGGCCCGGGTTACAACGGCGAGAAGCTGTCGCTCAACTTCCAGAACATCGAGGTTCGTTCGCTGCTGCAAGTCATCGCGGACTTCACCAACTTCAACATCGTGACCTCCGATTCGGTCACCGGCGCGGTCACGCTGCGACTCAAGGACGTGCCTTGGGACCAGGCGCTGGACATCATCCTGCAGGCCAAAGGTCTGGGCATGCGCAAGTCCGGCAATGTGCTGTGGATCGCGCCCAAGGATGAGATCGCGGCCCGCGAGAAGCAGGAGCTGGAGTCCAAGGTGTCGATAGAAAGCCTGGAGACCCTGAGAACGCAGGGCTTCCAGATGAACTACGCCAAGGCGGCCGACATCGCCGCGCAACTCACGGCGAGTAGCAGCAGCGTTTCCTCCGGGAGCGGGGCGGCCGGTGCGCGCATCCTGTCCGATCGCGGCAGTGTGATCTCCGAGCCCCGGACCAACCAGCTTTTCGTGACCGATATCGCGTCGCGCCTTGAGCAAGTGCAGGAGCTGATCCGCAAGCTCGACATCCCGATCCGTCAGGTGATGATCGAGGCGCGCATCGTGGAAGCCGATGACACCTTTGGCAAATCCCTGGGCGTGCGGCTGGGTGGCGGTGTCCGCGGCTTTGGTGTGGGCTCGGCCAACGGCAGCCCGATTCAGGGCAACTTCGGTTCGAACTACGGCGCCGCGTCGTCGCTCGGGGGCCCTACGCTGACGTCGGCGCCCTTCGTCAACCTGCCCGCCAATCCCAGCAACGCACAGGCGGCCTCTTTTGCACTGTCGCTGTTCAACCCGAGTGCGTCCCGCTTCCTGAGCCTTGAAATTTCGGCGCTCGAATCGGATGGCAAGGGTCGTATCGTGTCGAGCCCGCGTGTGGTCACCGCCGATCAGGTCAAGGCCTTGATCGAACAGGGCACGGAATTCCCCTACCAGACGGCAACCTCCAGCGGTGCCACGGCGATTGCGTTCCGCAAGGCCAACTTGAAGCTGGAAGTGACGCCGCAGATCACGCCCGAGGGCAACATCATTCTCGACCTCGACATCAACAAGGACAGCCGTGGTGAGTCGACGCCGGACGGTATCGCGATCAACACCAAACACGTGCAGACGCAGGTGCTGGTGGAGAACGGCGGAACGGTGGTGATCGGTGGCATCTTCGAGCAGACCGAACGCGATGAAGTCAACAAGGTGCCCCTGCTGGGCGACTTGCCCGCCGTGGGCAACCTGTTCAAGTCGCGCAACCGCGTCGCGAACAAGTCCGAACTCCTGATCTTCATCACACCACGTGTATTGGGGCGCGCGGCAATCAATTGAGCGTTTCATCGAGCTATCTGATCGGCTTGCCGGGATCCGGCAAGTCGACGGTCGGGCGGCAACTGGCCCGACGCCTCGCTCTCCCCTTCTTCGATTCCGACCACGTGATCGAGCAGCGCCTGGGTTGTTCGATCCGGGAGTTTTTCGAGCGGGAGGGCGAAGCGCGTTTTCGCGACCTCGAAGCCTCTGTCATCGATGAGTTGACGCAAGGACCGGTCGCTGTCGTGTCCACTGGCGGCGGGTCGGTCTTGCGGCCCGAAAACCGCGAGCACCTGCACGGGCGTGGCAAGGTCTTCTACCTGAAATCCACACCGGAAGAGGTGTACCGCCGACTGCGGTACGACCGCAACCGGCCCTTGCTGCAAGTGGAAGATCCGTTGCAGCGCATTCGCGACCTGTTCGACGTGCGCGATCCCCTCTACCGTCAGACCGCGCATTTCGTCATCGAGACCGGTCGCCCTTCGGTGGCCACGCTGGTCAACATGATCGTGATGCAGCTGGAGCTCGATGGGTCGGTGGCGCCCGCTTCCACGCGCCCACCAGTCCCCGGCGCGCCTTAGCGCTTTCCAGACCTTCGGGACGGACACCGAATAAACTCGGTGTCCATGACTTCATCGCACACGGCCCCGCGCACCCAACGGGTGGACATCGATCTCGGCGATCGCAGCTATGGCATCATCATTGGTGCAGGCCTGCTGGACGCACCCGAGAGTTATACCGATCTGCCCAGCGCCGCCAGCGCCATGATCGTCACAAACCAGACGGTGGGGCCTTTGTACCGGGACCGCCTGCTCGACTCTCTGGCGCAGCGCTACAAGGCGATTCACACCGTGGTGCTGCCCGATGGCGAGGCGTACAAGACCTGGGAATCGCTCAACCTCATTTTTGATGCCTTGTTGTCCAACGGTTGCGACCGCAAGACCGTGCTCTTTGCGTTGGGGGGGGGTGTGGTCGGCGACATGACGGGATTCGCCGCCGCGAGCTACATGCGTGGCGTCCCTTTCGTGCAGGTGCCAACCACCTTGCTCGCGCAGGTGGATTCGTCCGTGGGGGGCAAGACGGCCATCAACCACCCGTTGGGCAAAAACATGATCGGGGCCTTTTACCAGCCTCGGCGTGTGCTGTGCGACCTCGACGCGCTCAAGACCTTGCCCGAGCGGGAGCTCAGCGCGGGGTTGGCCGAGGTCATCAAGTACGGACCGATCGCCGACATGGCTTTCCAGGATTGGATCGAAAGCAACATGGACGCACTCATGGCGCGCGACGCCGACGCGCTTGCTTTCGCCGTGCGCCGCAGCTGCGAGATCAAGGCCTGGGTGGTGGGCCAGGACGAACGCGAGTCGGGCATGCGCGCGATTCTGAATTTTGGCCACACCTTCGGGCACGCCATCGAAGCGGGTATGGGTTATGGGGCTTGGCTGCATGGCGAAGCGGTGGGTTGCGGCATGGTCATGGCCGTGCGCCTGTCGGCGGCCCTGGGTCTGGTGGACACCGCTTTTGTCGAACGCCTGACCGCATTGGTTCGGCGCGCGGGCTTGCCCACGGTGGCGCCGGTGCTGGACGCCCAGGACAATGTGGGCCGCTACCTGGAGTTGATGCGGGTGGACAAGAAGTCCGAGGGTGGGGCCATCAAGTTCGTGGTGATCGATGCCCCGGGCCACGCCAGCATGCGCAGTGCCCCCGACGCGGTGGTGGCTCAGGTGATCGAAGCCAGTTGCCGGGCCTGATGGCCGTGCCGACCACCCCCCTGCCCACCGGGCTGGCGGATTTCGCCAGCGATCCGGCGCTCAGTCGGGGACGTCGCCATCCTGAGCCCGAAGCGCCGACCCGCACCGCGTTCCAACGCGACCGAGACCGTGTGATCCATTCGACCGCGTTCAGGCGGCTGGTCTACAAGACCCAGGTGTTCCTGAACCACGAAGGCGACCTGTTCCGCACGCGCCTGACCCATTCGCTGGAGGTCGCTCAGCTGGGTCGGAGCATCGCGCGCTCGCTGCGCCTCAACGAAGATCTTGTCGAGGCCATTGCCCTGGCCCACGATCTGGGCCACACGCCCTTTGGCCATGCCGGGCAGGATGCCCTCAACGCGTGCCTCAAGGCCGCGTCCGCGCAAGCGGTGCCCGGCGATACCGACAGCTGGGGGTTCGAACACAACCTCCAGAGTCTGCGCGTGGTCGATGAACTGGAAGAGCGTTACCCCGCCTTCGACGGTTTGAACCTTTGCTTCGAGACCCGCGAAGGCATTCTCAAACACTGCTCCCGGGCCAACGCCCAGCGGCTGGAGCAACAGGAGCCAGGCGGCGTGGCATCGCGGTTCCTGCAGGGGGGATCGCCCTCGCTGGAGGCGCAGTTGTGCAACCTGGCCGACGAGATCGCCTACAACGCGCACGACATCGACGACGGTGTGCGCTCGGGCTTGTTGACCCTGGACCAGATGGCCGACGTGGAGCTGTTCGAGCACTACCGCCGCACGGCCTTGAAGGCGCATCCGCAGCTGCAGGGGCGCCGCCTGTTGTTCGAGTCCATCCGTCTCATGCTCAGCGACCAGGTCTATGACGTGATCGACACCACGCGCGCGCGGCTCTCGACGGCGCAGGTTCACAGCGCGGACGCCGTGCGCGCGGGTCCGCCGCTGGTGGCCTTCTCCGATGGCATGAGGGAACGCTCGCAAGTGTTGAAAAGTTTCCTGTTTCGCAATCTCTACCGCCATCCGCAGGTGATGGAGACCACGGATCGTGCGCGCCGCGTGGTCAGTGACTTGTTCGATCGCTACATGAACGCGCCTGGCGAATTGCCCGAGGCGCATGGGCGCAAACAACACCTGGCCAGGGCGGTGGCCGACTACATCGCTGGCATGACAGACCGATTTGCCATCCGTGAGCACGAGCGCCTTTATGGCGCCGTGCTGTTCCCATGACGGCGTCTCCCGGCCTCGCTTCGCGGCCGCTGGCGGCCCTGGTGGTCGCCGTAGGCGTCACCTGCGCCTTGCACGTGGGCAAACTGCCGGTGGCCATTCCGGTGTTGCGCGAGAGCCTGGGATTGAGTCTGGTGCAAGCCGGGTTCCTGTTGTCGCTGGTGCAGCTGGCGGGCATGACGCTGGGCTTGGTGGTGGGGCTGATGGCGGATCGGCTGGGTCCTCGCCGCGTCATGCTGGCCGGCTTGCTGTTGCTGGCCACGGGGAGTGCGCTGGGTGCGCTGGCCCCCAACGTTCACGTGTTGCTGGCCACGCGGGTGATCGAGGGCATGGGCTTCCTCTCGGCCGTGTTGCCGGCGCCGGGCCTGCTGCGGCAGCGCGTGCACCATGCGCCCACGCTGTCCCGTTCGCTCGGCTGGTGGGGGGCGTACATGCCCCTGGGCACTTCGCTGGCCCTGCTGCTCGGCGTGCCCTTGCTCTCCGCCGTCGGTTGGCGCTGGGCCTGGTTGTTGTTGGCGCTGCTTTCCCTGTTGGCGGCGGTCGGACTGGCGAAATGGGTGACCCCGGACGCACAAGCGCAGTCCGCATCCAGCGCCACGGCCCTGGGCCCACGGCTTCGACGGACCCTGCGGGCGCCCGGCCCCTGGCTGATGGCGCTGGCCTTCTTCCTGTATTCGGGCCAATGGCTGGCCGTGGTCGGTTTCCTGCCGACGATCTACCACCAGGCCGGGTACACCGGCGCCACGGTGGCCGTGCTCAGCGCCCTGGCCGCGGGCATCAACATGGTCGGCAACATTGGCGGGGGCTGGTGGCTCGCCAGGGGCGCGCGCCCTGGTGTGGTGCTGGCGCTGGCCTATGTCGCGATGGGTGTGGGGGCCTGGGTGGCCTTTGGCGCCGAGGGTTACCCGGTGGCGCAGTACCTTGCGGTGTTGGTCTTCTCCGGGGTGGGTGGGCTGATTCCCGGGACGCTGTTTGGCCTGGCGGTCAAACTCGCTCCCGACAACGAGACGGTGTCCACCACGGTGGGCTGGATGCAGCAGTTCTCTGCCATGGGTCAATTTCTCGGGCCGCCGCTGGTGGCCTGGGTGGCCACCCTGGTCGGCGGCTGGCAATGGACCTGGACCGTGACAGGCGCTTCCTCCTTGCTCGGTGTGCTGCTGGCGGGGCGGCTGCAGGCCGCGTGGAGCGCCCGACCATAATCGGGGTCGGATTCCCTTCGGAGCCGCTTCGCGGCGACGCCCAACTGACCGCACCATGGCCCGTCTTCCCCGCCTGACCGTCGCCGGTTACCCGCACCATGTGATCCAGCGCGGCAACAACCGCCAGGACATCGTGCGCAGCGACGCCGACCGCGAGTTCCTGCTGGAGCTGTTGGGCGACAACGCGCGCAAGCACCAGGTGGCACTCAACGCCTATGTGCTGATGGACAACCATTTCCATCTGCTGCTCACGCCCGAAACGGCGGAGGGTGTACCGCTCATGATGCAGGCGGTGGGGCGGCGCTACGTCCGTTATTTCAACGACCTGTACCACCGCACTGGCACCCTGTGGGAAGGGCGCTACAAATCCACGCTGGTTCAGACCGAACGCTACCTGCTGGCTTGCATGGTCTATCTGGACTTGAACCCCGTGCGCGCTGGCCTGGTGGTGGACCCGAAAAACCATCCCTGGTCAAGCCATCGCCACTACATCGGGCAGACGCCGGACCGGCGGATCACACCGCCCGCCGTGTATTGGGGGCTGGGCAACACCCCGTTCGCGCGCGAAGCGGCGTACACCGAGTTGGTGCATGCGGGGCAATCGGTGGCGCAGCAGGGCGCCATCACCGACGCCACGCTGCACGGCTGGGCGCTCGGGGATGCGGACTTTGCCGCGGAGTTGCAAAAACGCACCCCGCGCCGGATTGCGCGCGGCCGCCCGGGCCGTCCCGCGTCCACCTCCTCCAACGAAACCTGACGCAAGGCTCCGAAGGCCTGGAACGCTTCATCAAAGCGTTTTTAATCTGTCCCCAATAAAACATCGATCAAATTTGTCGGGATTTAAATGGAATCTGACCCCATTTAATCTGCTTGGCATTGTTGTTGCAATGCAATAAGCTCGCAGTCCCGTTTTTGCATTTACGCCCACGAACCGAGAAGGAAGCGCCATGACCACGGCAGCCGAACAACAGCACCTCCAGCAACACGGTCTGTACGACCCTTCCCACGAGCACGACGCTTGTGGCGTGGGTTTCGTGGCCCACATCAAGGGCGAGAAGAGCCACGCCATCGTGAAGCAGGGTCTGAAGATCCTGGAGAACCTGGATCACCGGGGTGCGGTCGGCGCCGACAAGCTCATGGGCGACGGGGCAGGGCTGTTGATCCAGCTGCCCGACGCGCTGTACCGCGAGGAGATGGCGGCCCAGGGCGTGGTGCTGCCGCCGGCGGGGGAGTACGGCGTGGGCATGATCTTCATGCCCAAGGAGCACGCCAGCCGCCTGGCCTGCGAGCAGGAGATGGAGCGTGCGATCGCCGCCGAAGGCCAGGTGCTGCTGGGCTGGCGCGACGTGCCGGTCAACCGCGACATGCCCATGTCGCCCACGGTGCGCGAGAAGGAGCCGATCATCCGCCAGGTCTTCATCGGCCGCGGCAACGACGTGATCGTGCAGGACGCGCTGGAGCGCAAGCTGTACGTGATCCGCAAGACGGCCAGCGCCAACATCCAGCGCCTCAAGCTGACCCACAGCAAAGAGTATTACGTGGTCAGCATGAGCAGCCGCACGGTGGTCTACAAGGGCCTGCTGCTGGCCGATCAGGTGGGCACCTACTTCCGTGATCTGGAAGACGAACGCTGCGTTTCGGCCCTGGGTCTGGTGCACCAGCGTTTCTCGACCAACACCTTCCCCGAATGGCCGCTCGCCCACCCGTACCGCTATGTCGCGCACAACGGCGAGATCAACACCGTCAAGGGCAACTACAACTGGATGAAGGCGCGCGAGGGCGTGATGTCCTCGCCGGTGCTGGGGGCCGACCTGCAGAAGCTGTACCCGATCAGCTTCGCCAGCCAGTCCGACACCGCCACCTTCGACAACTGCCTCGAGCTGCTCACCATGGCGGGTTACCCGCTGGCCCAGGCCGTGATGATGATGATTCCCGAGCCCTGGGAGCAGCACACCACCATGGACGGCCGCCGCAAGGCCTTCTACGAGTACCACGCCGCGATGATGGAGCCCTGGGACGGCCCGGCCTCCATCGTGTTCACCGACGGCCGCCAGATCGGCGCCACGCTGGACCGCAACGGCCTGCGCCCGTCGCGCTACTGCATCACCGACGACGACTTCGTGATCATGGGCTCCGAGTCGGGCGTGCTGCCCGTGCCGGAAAACAAGATCGTGCGCAAGTGGCGCCTGCAGCCCGGCAAGATGTTCCTGATCGACCTGGAACAGGGCCGCATGATCGATGACGAGGAGCTCAAGGCCAACCTCGCCAACAGCAAGCCCTACAAGCAGTGGATCGACAACCTGCGCATCCGCCTCGATGATGTGGAAACGCCGGTGGCCGGCGAGTCCGCGCAAGAGCAGCGCATCACCGCCACCGAGCCGCAGTCCGCTGGCGTCGAGCGCGTGGCGCCCGAGCTGCTGGACCGCCAGCAGGCCTTCGGCTACACGCAGGAAGACATCAAGTTCCTGATGAGCCCGATGGCCGCCAACGGCGAAGAGGGCATCGGCTCCATGGGCAACGACAGCCCGCTGGCCGTGCTCTCCGACAAGAACAAGCCGCTCTACAACTATTTCAAGCAGCTGTTCGCGCAGGTGACCAACCCGCCGATCGACCCGATCCGCGAAGCGATCGTGATGTCGCTGGTGTCCTTCATCGGCCCCAAGCCCAACCTGCTGGACATCAACCAGGTCAACCCGCCGATGCGCCTGGAAGTGAGCCAGCCCGTGCTCGACTTCGCCGACATGGCCAAGCTGCGCGACATCGATGCCGTGACGCAGGGCAAGTTCCGCAGCCACACGCTGGACATCACCTACCCCGCGGCCTGGGGCCGCGAAGGCGTGGAAGCTAAGCTGGCCTCCCTGTGCGCGAGCGCGGTGGACGCGATCAAGGGCGGCAAGAACATCCTGATCATCAGCGACCGCGCCGTCAGCGCCACGCAGATCGCCATTCCCGCGCTGCTGGCGCTGTCCGCGATCCACCAGCACCTGGTGCGTGAAGGCCTGCGCACCACCGCCGGCCTGGTGGTCGAAACCGGCACGGCGCGCGAAGTGCACCACTTCGCCGTGCTCGCCGGCTACGGTGCCGAGGCCGTGCACCCCTACCTGGCCATGGAAACCTTGGCCGCGATCAGCCAGGGCCTGCCGGGCGACCTGAGCGCGGACAAGGCGATCTACAACTACGTCAAGGCGATCGGCAAGGGCCTGTCCAAGATCATGTCCAAGATGGGCGTCTCGACCTACATGTCCTACTGCGGCGCGCAGCTGTTCGAGGCGATCGGCCTCAACAGCGAGACCGTGGACAAGTACTTCACCGGCACCGCCAGCCGTGTGGGTGGCATCGGCGTGTTCGAGATCGCCGAAGAAGGCATTCGCATGCACAAGGCCGCCTTCGGCGACGACCCGGTGCTGGCCACGATGCTGGAGACCGGCGGCGAATACGCCTGGCGCGCCCGGGGCGAAGAGCACATGTGGACGCCCGACGCCATCGCCAAGCTGCAGCACAGCACGCGAGCGAACAACTGGAACACGTACAAGGAGTACGCGCAGCTCATCAACGACCAGAGCCGCCGCCACATGACGCTGCGCGGCCTGTTCGAGTTCAAGATCAACCCCAGCACCGCGATCTCGATCGACGAGGTCGAGCCGGCGGCGGAGATCGTCAAGCGCTTCGCCACCGGCGCCATGTCGCTGGGCTCCATCTCGACCGAGGCCCACGCGACGCTGGCCGTGGCCATGAACCGCATCGGCGGCAAGAGCAACACCGGTGAAGGTGGCGAGGACGCCCTGCGCTATCGCAGCGAGCTCAAGGGCATCCCGATCAAGCAGGGCCAGACCATGTCGGACCTGCTGGGCAAGGACACCTTCGAGGTGGACTACGAGCTGCAGGCGGGCGACTCCATGCGCTCCAAGATCAAGCAGGTGGCCTCGGGCCGCTTCGGCGTCACGGCCGAGTACCTCAACAGCGCCGATCAGATCCAGATCAAGATGGCGCAGGGCGCCAAGCCCGGCGAGGGCGGCCAACTGCCCGGTGGCAAGGTGAGCGACTACATCGGCAAGCTGCGCCACAGCGTGCCGGGCGTGGGCCTGATCTCGCCGCCTCCGCACCACGACATCTATTCCATCGAGGACCTGGCGCAGCTGATCCACGACCTGAAGAACGTCGCGCCGCACTCCAGCATCAGCGTCAAGCTGGTGTCCGAGATCGGCGTGGGCACCATCGCCGCGGGCGTGGCCAAGTGCAAGGCCGACCACGTGGTGATCGCGGGCCACGACGGCGGCACGGGCGCCTCGCCTTGGTCGTCCATCAAGCACGCCGGCAGCCCTTGGGAAATCGGCCTGGCCGAAACGCAGCAGACGCTGGTGCTCAACCGCCTGCGCAGCCGCATCCGCGTGCAGGCCGACGGCCAGATGAAAACCGGCCGCGACGTGGTGATCGGTGCCCTGCTCGGCGCCGACGAATTCGGCTTCGCCACCGCGCCGCTGGTGGTCGAGGGCTGCATCATGATGCGCAAGTGCCACCTCAACACCTGCCCGGTGGGCGTGGCCACGCAGGACCCGGTGCTGCGCAAGAAGTTCAGCGGCAAGCCCGAGCACGTCGTGAACTACTTCTTCTTCATCGCGGAAGAGGCGCGCCAGATCATGGCGCAATTGGGCATCCGCAAGTTCGACGATCTGATTGGCCGCGCCGACCTGCTGGACATGAAGCAGGGCATCGAACACTGGAAGGCGCGCGGCCTGGACTTCGGCCGCCTGCTGGCGCAGCCGATCGTGCCGGCCGACGTGCCGCGTTTCCACACCCAGCAGCAGGAGCACGGGCTGGAGAAGTCGCTCGACAACATCCTGATCCAGAAGTCGCGCGCGGCGATCGACAAGGGCGAGCGCGTGCAGTTCATCGAGGTGGCGCGCAACGTCAACCGCTCGGTGGGCGCGATGCTCTCGGGCGCCGTGACGAAGGTGCACCCCGAAGGCCTGCCGGACGACACCATCCGCATCCAGCTCGAGGGCACGGGCGGCCAGTCGTTCGGCGCCTTCCTCACGCGCGGCATCACGCTGTACCTGATCGGCGACGCCAACGACTACACCGGCAAGGGCCTCTCCGGCGGCCGCGTGGTGGTGCGCCCCAGCATCGACTTCCGGGGCGAAGCCACGCGCAACATCATCGTGGGCAACACCGTGATGTACGGCGCCACCACCGGTGAAGCCTTCTTCAGCGGCGTGGCCGGCGAGCGGTTCGCGGTGCGCCTGTCGGGCGCCACCGCGGTGGTGGAAGGCACGGGCGACCACGGTTGTGAATACATGACCGGCGGCACCGTGGTGGTGCTGGGCAAGACCGGCCGCAACTTCGCCGCCGGCATGAGCGGCGGCATTGCCTACGTGTACGACGAGGACGGCGACTTCGCCAAGCGCTGCAACACGGCCATGGTCAGCCTGGAAAAGGTGCTGTCCGCCACCGAGCAGGAAGCCACGCTGGACCGCGCCATCTGGCACCGCGACCTGAGCGACGAAGCGCAGCTCAAGAAGCTGCTGGAGGAGCACAACCGCTGGACCGGCAGCAAGCGCGCGCGCGAACTGCTCGACACCTGGGCGCAGTCGCGCGGCAAGTTCGTGAAGGTGTTCCCGAACGAATACAAGCGCGCCCTGGGCGAGATCCACGCCCGCAAGGCCGCCGCCGTCGTCACCACCAAGGCCCAGACCACGGCGAAAACAGCCACGGCGCCCGCCAAGTAAGCCCGCCGCACGCACGAACACGAAGGAATCGCATCATGGGAAAAGTCACCGGCTTCATGGAATACGAGCGTCTGGAAGAGGGCTACAAGCCCGTGCCCGAGCGCCTGAAGCACTACAAGGAATTTGTCGTCGGCCTCAATGAGCCGCAATCCAAGGTTCAGGCCGCGCGTTGCATGGACTGCGGCACGCCGTTCTGCAACAGCGGCTGCCCGGTCAACAACATCATTCCGGACTTCAACGACCTCGTGTACCAGGGCGATTGGCAGAACGCCATCACCGTGCTGCACAGCACCAACAACTTCCCCGAGTTCACCGGCCGCATCTGCCCCGCGCCCTGCGAGGCCGCCTGCACGCTGAACGTGAACGACGACGCCGTGGGCATCAAGTCGATCGAGCACGCCATCATCGACCGCGCCTGGGCCGAAGGCTGGGTGCAGCCGCAGCCGCCGCGCCACAAGACCGGCAAGAAGATCGCCGTGGTGGGTTCGGGCCCGGCCGGCATGGCCGCGGCACAGCAGCTCGCGCGCGCCGGTCATGACGTGACCCTGTTCGAGAAGAACGACCGCGTCGGTGGCCTGCTGCGCTACGGCATTCCCGACTTCAAGATGGAGAAGAGCCACATTGACCTGCGCGTCAAGCAGATGGAAGCCGAAGGCGTGGTGTTCCGCACCGGCGTCATGGTCGGCACCCTGCCCAAGGGCAGCAAGGTCACGAACTGGGCCAAGGAAACCGTCACGCCCGAGCAGCTGCAGAAGGACTTCGATGCCGTGCTGCTGACCGGCGGCTCCGAGCAGAGCCGCGACCTGCCCGTGCCCGGCCGCGATCTCGACGGCATCCATTTCGCGATGGAGTTCCTGCCGCAGCAGAACAAGGTCAACGCCGGCGACAAGCTCAAGGGCCAGCTGCGCGCCGACGGCAAGCACGTCATCGTGATCGGCGGCGGCGACACCGGCAGCGACTGCGTGGGCACCAGCAACCGCCACGGCGCGGTCAGCGTCACGCAGTTCGAGGTGATGCCGCAGCCGCCGGAAGAAGAGAACAAGCCCCTGGTGTGGCCCTACTGGCCGCTCAAGCTGCGCACCAGCTCCAGCCACGAGGAAGGCTGCGTGCGCGAGTTCGCCATCTCCACCAAGGAATTCATCGGCGAAAAAGGCAAGGTCACCGGCCTCACGACCGTGCACGTCGAGATGAAGGACGGCAAGCTGGTCGAGATCCCCGGCACGGAAAAGACCTACAAGGCCGACATGGTGCTGCTCGCCATGGGCTTCGTGAACCCGGTCGCCACCATCCTGGACGGCTTCGGTGTCGAGAAGGACGCGCGCGGCAACGCCAAGGCCAGCACCGACTTCACGGGTGGCTACGCGACCAACGTGCCCAAGGTGTTCGCCGCTGGCGACATGCGCCGTGGCCAGAGTCTGGTGGTGTGGGCGATCCGCGAAGGCCGTCAGGCCGCGCGCGCGGTGGACGAATTCCTGATGGGCTTCTCCGACCTGCCTCGCTGACATTTATCGAAACAAAACGGCGTCGAGGGTTTACCCCTGAATCCCGTATCATCCAAAAACCGGGCGCTGAACTGCCCGGTTTTTGTTTGATGCCCACCGACTCCACCCCCCCTCTGGTCGAACTGCGCAACCTGACCTTCGGTTACGGCGAGCGCGCCATCCTCGACAACATCTCGCTGACCGTGCCGCGTGGCAAGGTCACGGCGCTCATGGGTGCGTCCGGCGGCGGCAAGACCACGGTGCTGAAGTTGATCGGTGGTCAGATCCGCGGCCAGTCCGGCCAGACCCTGTTCGACGGGCAGGACATCACCACCATGGGCCCGAAGGCGCTGTACGAAGCGCGTCGGCGCATGGGCATGCTGTTCCAGTTCGGCGCCTTGTTCACCGACATGAGCGTGTTCGACAACGTGGCCTTCCCGTTGCGCGAGCACACGCAGTTGCCCGAAGCCATGGTGCGCGACATCGTGTTGATGAAGCTCAACGCGGTCGGCCTGCGCGGTGCACGCGACCTCATGCCCAGCGAGCTCTCCGGCGGCATGGCCCGGCGCGTGGCGCTGGCGCGCGCGATCGCGCTGGACCCCGAACTCGTGATGTACGACGAGCCCTTCGCCGGCCTGGACCCGATTTCGCTCGGCACCGCCGCGCGCCTGATCCGCCAACTCAACGATGCCATGGGTCTGACCAGCATCGTGGTCTCGCACGACCTCGACGAAACCTTCCACATCGCCGACCAGGTGATCGTGCTGGCCAACGGCAAGATCGCCGCCCAGGGCACGCCCGAGGAAGTGCGGCACAGTCAGGATCCGCTGGTGCACCAGTTCGTCAACGCCCTGCCCGACGGGCCGGTGCGTTTCCACCACCCGGGCCCGGAACTCCTGGAAGATTTCGGCCCCACCCGCCGGGGAGCACGCCCATGAATGCCCTGCATCCCGCCCGCGTGGGCCGTGCGGTGCGCCTGCAACTCGCCGGCATCGGCCATGGCACCCGCCTGTTCGGGCGCCTGGTGTGGCTGATGGGGGCCGCGCTGCGCCGGCCCTCGCTGGTGCGCGACCAGATCCATTTCCTGGGCAACCACTCACTGGCCATCATCAGCGTCTCCGGCCTGTTCGTCGGCTTCGTGCTCAGCCTGCAGGGTTACTACACGCTGCAGCGCTACGGCGCCACCGAGGCGCTGGGCCTGCTGGTGGCGCTCTCGCTCATGCGCGAACTCGGCCCGGTGGTCACGGCCCTGCTGTTCGCGGGCCGCGCCGGCACCTCGCTCACGGCCGAGATCGGCCTCATGAAGGCCGGCGAGCAGCTCAGCGCCATGGAAATGATGGCCGTCGACCCGGTGCGCCGCGTGCTGGCGCCGCGTTTCGTGGCTGGCGTCATCACCATGCCCTTGCTCGCCGCGGTGTTCAGCGCCGTGGGCATCGTGGGTGGCTGGGTGGTGGGCGTGCTGCTCATCGGCCTGGACGGCGGCGCCTTCTGGAGCCAGATGCAAGGCGGGGTGGACGTCTGGGCCGACGTGGGCAACGGCATCATCAAGAGCGTGGTGTTCGGCTTCGCCGTCACCTTCGTGGCCCTGCTGCAGGGCTTCGATGCGCATCCCACGCCCGAAGGGGTTTCTCGCGCCACCACCCGCACGGTGGTGGTGGCTTCGCTGAGCGTGCTGGCGCTGGACTTCGTCCTCACCGCCATGATGTTCAGCATCTGATTGGAGTGGACGGACATGCAAACTTCCAAAAATGACGTCTGGGTGGGGCTGTTCGTGCTGATCGGCGCGGCCGCCATCCTGTTTCTCGCGCTGCAGTCGGCCAACCTGCTCAGCCTGAATTTCGAGAAGACCTACCACGTGGTCGGCCGCTTCGACAACATCGGCGGCCTCAAGCCCAAGGCGGCCGTGCGCAGCGCCGGCGTGCTGGTCGGTCGTGTCGAGTCCATCACCTTCGACGACAAGACCTTCCAGGCCAACATCCGGCTGGAGCTGCAATCGCGCTACGCCTTCCCCAAGGACAGCTCGCTCAAGATCCTCACCAGTGGCCTGCTCGGCGAGCAGTACATCGGCATCGAGCCGGGTGGCGACGAGCGCAACTTCGCCGACGGCGACGTGGTGACCCAGACGCAATCGGCCATCGTCCTGGAGAACCTGATCAGCCAGTTTCTCTTCAGCCGCGCCGCCGATGGCAGCAACAACAAGGAAGCCGAAACGGCGAAATAGCGCTGTGGGGGCTTTGCAACGCCCCTCACGAAGGCATTCCAGGGGCGCCGAAAATGCAGGCTGTTCGCAAAAACAACAGCCGGGTGCACAACCCAGGGGAACCCACAACATGACACACCTTCACAGCCCCATCGGGGCGGTCAGCAAAGGCGCCACGCTGGCGCTGACGTTTTCAGTGATCGCGGGCTGCGCCACGGGCCCGGACGCCAACCCGCGCGATCCGCTCGAACCGTTCAACCGTGGCGTCTACCAGTTCAACGATGCCGTGGACACGGCGGTGCTCAAGCCCGTCGCCACCGCCTACCAGAAGGTCACGCCCAGCCCGGTGCGCACCGGCGTGGGCAACTTCTTCGGCAACCTGGGCGATCTCTGGTCCTCGGTGAATGCCGGCCTGCAACTGCGCCCGCGCGAGGCGACCGAAAACCTCATGCGTTTCAGCGTGAACACGGTGTTCGGCCTGGCCGGCTTGCTCGACATCGCCAGTGAAATGGGCATCCCCCGCACGCGCCTGGATTTTGGCCAGACGATGGGTCGCTGGGGCGCGCCGTCGGGCCCTTATCTGGTGCTGCCGCTCCTGGGGCCCTCGTCGGTGCGCGACGGCACGGGCTTGATCGTGGACGTGGTCGGCGACCCCGTGACGGGTGTGGACCATGTGCCCACGCGCAACTCCCTGATGGCGCTGCGCGTGGTCGACACCCGCGCCGGGCTGCTGCGCGCCGGCACCCTGCTGGACGACGCCGCACTGGACAAATACAGCTTCATGCGCGATTTCTACCTCAACCGCCGGCAAAACCAGATCGAAGACCTGATCGACAAGGGCATCGGGCTCGGCGACGGTGAGCAGTGAGGACGGCCACACGGATACGAATCGCAACGATTGAGGGGGAACCGCTTCACAATCCGGGCCCTCGGATGAACTACGCTGCGGTGTCTGCAGCAAGGCCGCCTGGCCTCGAAAGGAACCACATGATGAAACGCCGCTCCTGGCTCGCCGCCCTGTTGATGTCTGCCGCAGCGGGTGTTGTCTCGCTTCCCGCGCTCGCACAGGACGAGGCGCCGGACGCCATGGTCAAGCGCCTGTCCGCCGAGGTGCTGGCCACCATCAAGGCCGACCCGGCCATCCAGGCGGGTGACGTGAACCGCATCATCGCGCTGGTGGACAGCAAGATCATGCCCAACGTGAATTTCTCGCGCATGACCGCTTCCGTGGTGGGCCGCTACTGGCGCCAGGCCACGCCCGAGCAGCAGAAGCAGCTGCAGGACGAGTTCAAGACCCTGCTGGTGCGCACCTATTCGGGCGCGTTGGGCGAGGTCCGGGACCAGACCCTGAGCTTCCGCCCGATGCGCTCCAAGCCCGAGGACACCGAGGTGGTGGTGCGCTCCGAGGTGCGGGGCAAGGGCGATCCGATCCAGCTCGACTACCGCATGGAAAAGACGCCCGCCGGCTGGAAGATCTATGACCTGAACGTGCTTGGCGTCTGGCTGGTCGAAACCTACCGCACCCAGTTCGCCCAGGAAATCAGCAGCAAGGGCATCGACGGCCTGATCGCTTCGCTGGCGCAGCGCAACAAGAGCGGTGCGGCCCCCAAGGCCAGCTGACGCCATGCCTACCACGCTTGAATTGCCCGAGCGGCTGACTTTGGCCGAGGCGGACCAGACCCTGGCGCGCCTCGGCGGTGAGCTGGCCGGCCAGTCGGAGGCCACGGTGGTGGTCAACGCCCGCCCGTTGCAGGTGTTCGACTCCTCGGCGCTGTCGGTGCTGCTGGAGCTGCGCCGCCGCCTGTTGACCCAGGGCAAGGCCTTGCAGGTCAGCGGCTGGCCCCGGCGGCTGGAAGACCTCGCCTCGCTCTACGGCGTGCACGAACTGCTCGCGGCCTGAGGCGCGGCCAAGCGACCCCGCGCCAGCGCGGCGGGAGGGGCGCGCATAAAATACCCGGTTCACCGGCGGGCGCCAGATGTCCTGCCCCGTGGCCGGTGACCCATGGGTCCCGCCCGCGCATGCCAGCCGTTTCCTTCCAGCACGTTTCCAAGACCTACTCGACCCCGCGCGGTGACCTGCACGCGCTGCAATCGGTGTCCTTCGACATCGAACCCGGCGAGTTCTTCGGCCTGCTCGGCCCCAACGGTGCGGGCAAGACCACCCTCATCAGCGTGCTCGCGGGCCTGGCGCGCGCCACCTCGGGCCGCGTGCTGGTGCACGGCGCCGACGTGCAGGCCGACTACGCCACCGCCCGCCGCCAGCTCGGCGTGGTGCCGCAGGAACTGGTGTTCGACCCCTTCTTCAACGTGCGCGAGGCCTTGCGCATCCAGTCCGGTTACTTCGGCATCCAGCGCAACGACGCCTGGATCGACGAACTGCTCGAAGGCCTGGGCCTGGCCGACAAGGCCACGGCCAACATGCGCCAGCTCTCGGGCGGCATGAAGCGCCGCGTGCTGATCGCGCAGGCGCTGGTGCACAAGCCGCCGGTGATCGTGCTCGACGAGCCCACCGCTGGCGTGGACGTGGAGTTGCGCCAGACCCTTTGGCAGTTCGTCTCGGACCTCAACAAGCGCCTGGGCAGCACGGTGCTGTTGACCACGCACTACCTGGAAGAGGCCGAGGCCCTGTGCGGCCGCATCGCCATGCTCAAGCAGGGCAGGGTGGTGGCGCTCGAATCCACCTCCGCGCTGCTGGCGCGTGCGGCCTCCAACGTGCTGCGCTTCAAGACCGACGCGGCCCTGCCGATCGATCTCGCCGTGCAGGCCCGCATCACCGGCCGCGTGGTGCAGCTGCCGGCCAACGACGCGTTGGCGGTCGAGCGCATCCTGGCGCGCCTGCGCGAGGTGGGCGTCTCGCCCGAGGACATCGAGATCCGCAAGGCCGATCTGGAAGACGTGTTCCTGGACCTTACTGGTGCGCAACCGCGCGCCAGCTCGCCCGCGGAGGTCGCAGCATGACCGGCTGGCAGACCCTGTTCTACAAGGAAGTGCTGCGCTTCTGGAAGGTCGGCTTCCAGACCGTGGCCGCACCCGTCATCACGGCCATCCTCTATCTCATGATCTTTGGCCACGTGCTCGAAGACCGGGTGCAGGTCTACGACTCGGTGAGCTACACCGCCTTCCTGCTGCCCGGCCTGGTGATGATGAGCGTGCTGCAGAACGCCTTTGCCAACAGTTCGTCCTCGCTGATCCAGAGCAAGATCATGGGCAACCTGGTGTTCCTGCTGCTCACGCCGCTGTCGCACCGCGCCTGGTTCGTGGCCTACGTGGGTTCGTCCATCGTGCGCGGCCTGGCCGTGGGCCTGGGCGTGATGCTGGTCACCTGGTGGTTCGCTCAGCCCTCGATGGTGGCGCCGCTGTGGATCCTGGCCTTCGGCTTCATGGGCGCGGCGCTGCTGGGCACGCTGGGGCTGATTGCCGGGCTCTGGGCCGAGAAATTCGACCAGATGGCCGCGTTCCAGAACTTCATCATCATGCCCATGACCTTCCTCTCGGGCGTGTTCTACTCCATCCATTCCCTGCCCGCTTTCTGGCAGCGCGTGAGCCACCTCAACCCGTTCTTCTACATGATCGACGGCTTCCGCTATGGCTTCTTCGGGGTGAGCGACGTGTCGCCCTGGATCAGCCTGGCCCTGGTGGGCGGCGCGCTGGCCCTGGTGAGCGCGATCGCGCTGCACCTGCTCAAGACCGGCTACAAGATCCGGCACTGACAACACCCCATGACCGCTGAAGAACTGCAATCCCTCATCGCCGCCGGCCTGCCCTGCGAGCACCTCGAAGTCACCGGTGACGGCCGCCACTGGGCGGCGGTGATCGTCTCGCCCGCGTTCGAGGGCCAGCGGCTGATCAAGCGCCACCAGGCCGTCTACGGCACGCTGGGCGGACGCATCCAGACCGACGAGGTGCATGCCCTGTCGATGAAGACCTTCACGCCCGCCGAATGGGCCACACAACCCCGTAACTGACGCGCCCCATGGACAAACTGCGAATCAACGGCGGCCGCACCCTGCAGGGTGAGGTGACCATCTCCGGCGCCAAGAACGCCGCGCTGCCCGAACTGTGCGCCGCGCTGCTCACGTCCGAGCCGGTGACGCTGAACAACCTGCCGCGTCTGCAGGATGTGGTCACCATGCGCAAGCTGCTCGACAACATGGGCGTGCAGACGCAGACCCGGGAGGACCGCAGCGGCATCACCCTGCAGGCGGCCGACCCGATCAAGGCCGAGGCGCCGTACGAGCTGGTCAAGACCATGCGCGCGTCGGTGCTGGTCCTTGGCCCGCTGCTGGCGCGCTTTGGCCACGCCCGCGTGTCGCTGCCGGGCGGCTGTGCCATCGGCTCCCGGCCGGTGGACCAGCACATCAAGGGCATGCAGGCCATGGGCGCGGAGATCGTGGTCGAGCACGGCTACATGGTCGCGAAGCTGCCCGCGGGCAAGACGCGTCTGCACGGCGCGCGCATCGCCACCGACATGGTGACCGTCACCGGCACCGAGAACTTCCTCATGGCCGCCGCGCTCGCCCAGGGCGAGACGGTGCTGGAGAACGCGGCGCAGGAACCCGAGATCGGTGACCTGGCGGAAATGCTGATCGCCATGGGCGCGAAGATCGAGGGCCACGGCACCAGCCGCATCCACGTGCAGGGCGTGGACCGCCTGCAGGGCTGCACGCACCAGGTGGTGGCCGACCGCATCGAGACCGGCACTTTCCTGTGCGCCGTGGCCGCCGCGGGTGGCGACGTGGTGCTGCGCCATGGCCGCGCCGACCACCTCGACGCCGTGATCGACAAGCTGCGCGAGGCGGGGGCCCAGATCGAGGCCGGCAAAGACGCGCGTGGTGACTTCATCCGCGTGTGCGCCTCCGGCCGCCTGAAGGCGCAGAGCTTCCGCACCACCGAGTACCCGGGCTTCCCGACCGACATGCAGGCCCAGTTCATGACGCTCAACTGCGTCGCCGACGGCGCGAGCAAGGTGACCGAGACCATCTTCGAAAACCGCTTCATGCACGTCAACGAGCTGGTGCGGCTGGGCGCGCGCATCCAGACGGACGGTAAGGTGGCGATCATCGAGGGCATTCCTCGCCTGTCGGGTGCCACCGTGATGGCCACCGACCTGCGCGCTTCGGCCAGCCTGGTGATCGCCGGCCTCGTGGCCGACGGTGAAACCATCGTCGACCGCATCTACCACTTGGACCGCGGTTACGACCAGATGGAAGCCAAACTGCGCGGCATCGGCGCGGACATCGAACGCATCAAATGATCACTCTCGCCCTCTCCAAAGGCCGCATCTTCGACGAGACCCTGCCGCTGCTCAAGGCCGCGGGCATCGAGGTGCTGGAAGACCCCGAGAAGTCGCGCAAGCTCATCCTGCCGACCAGCAACCCCGAGGTGCGTGTGGTGCTGGTGCGTGCGACCGATGTGCCCACCTATGTGGAATATGGCGGTGCCGACATCGGCGTGACCGGCAAGGACACGCTGATCGAACACGGTGGCCAGGGCCTGTACCAGCCGCTGGACCTCCACATCTCGTGCTGCCGCGTGAGCGTGGCGGTGCGCGCCGACTTCGACTACGCCTCGGCCGTGCGCCAGGGTTCGCGCCTGAAGGTCGCCACCAAATACACCACCATCGCGCGCGAGTTCTTCGCGGGCAAGGGCGTGCACGTGGACCTGATCAAGCTCTACGGCAGCATGGAGCTGGCGCCGCTGACCGGCCTGGCCGACGCCATCGTCGACCTGGTCTCCACCGGCAACACGCTCAAGGCCAACCACCTGGTCGAGGTCGAACGCATCATGGACATCAGCGCTCGCCTGGTGGTCAACCAGGCCTCGCTCAAGCTCAAGCAGGCGGCCATCCGACCCATCATCGACGCCTTCGCGCAAGCCATCGAAAAGGATCCCGTCTCCTCATGAGCCTCTCCGCCCGCCCAGCCCGCCTGTCCACCACCGCCGCGGATTTCGAGGCGCAGTTCGCGGCCCGCCTGCATTGGTCGGCCGAGACCGACGGGGCGATCGAGCAGCGCGTGGCCGACATCCTGGCCGATGTGCGCGAGCGCGGCGATGCGGCGGTGCTGGAATACACGGCGCGCTTCGACGGCCTGACGGCGGACGGCATGGCCGACCTGGAGTTGACGCAAGCCGACTTCAAGGCCGCGTTCGATGGCCTGCCCTCGGCCCAGCGCGAGGCCTTGCAGGCCGCCACGCGCCGCGTGCGCAGCTACCACGAAGCGCAGAAGAAGGCCGGCGGCGAAAGCTGGAGCTACCGCGACGAGGACGGCACCTTGCTGGGCCAGAAGGTGACGCCGCTGGACCGCGTGGGCATCTACGTGCCCGGCGGCAAGGCGGCCTACCCGTCCAGCCTGATCATGAACGCCGTGCCCGCGCACGTGGCCGGCGTGCAGGAAATCATCATGGTGGTGCCCACGCCGGTGCGCGGCAGTGTGGCCACCGGCGGCAGTGGTTCGGACACCTCGGCGCGCGGCGAGCGCAACGACCTGGTGCTCGCGGCGGCCTACGTGGCCGGCGTCACCCGCGCCTTCACCATCGGCGGCGCGCAGGCCGTGGCCGCGCTGGCCTACGGCACGGCCACCGTGCCCAAGGTCGACAAGATCACCGGCCCCGGCAACGCCTACGTGGCCAGCGCCAAGAAGCGCGTGTTCGGCACCGTGGGCATCGACATGATCGCCGGCCCGAGCGAAATCCTGGTGCTGGCCGACGGCAGCACGCCAGCCGAATGGGTGGCGATGGACCTCTTCAGCCAGGCCGAGCACGACGAGTTGGCCCAGAGCATCCTGCTGTGCCCGGACGCTGCCTACATCGACGCGGTGCAGCGCGAGATCGACCGCCTGCTGCCCAGCATGCCGCGCGCGGCCATCATTGCCAAGAGCTTGAACGACCGGGGAGCGCTGATCCACACCCGCGACATGGAAGAGGCCTGCGCGATCAGCAACCGCATCGCGCCCGAGCACCTGGAGGTGTCCAGCGGCGAGCCGCACCGCTGGGAGCCGCTGCTGCGGCACGCGGGTGCCATCTTCCTCGGCGCGTACACCAGCGAAAGCCTGGGCGACTACTGCGCCGGCCCCAACCACGTGTTGCCCACCAGCGGCACCGCGCGTTTTTCCTCGCCTTTGGGCGTGTACGACTTCCAGAAACGCAGCAGCCTGATCGAGGTGAGCCAGGCCGGCGCGCAGAGCCTGGGCGCCATCGCGGCCGAAATGGCCTATGGCGAGGGCCTGCAGGCGCATGCGCGCGCGGCCGAAATGCGGCTCAAGGACGTGCCGCCGATGCGGGGTGCCTCATGAGCCAGAACCCTTTGAACACGATCCGCCAGGACGTGCAGTCCATGCACGCCTACGCCATCCAGGACTCGACCGGCATGGTCAAGCTCGATGCGATGGAGAACCCGTTCGCCCTGCCGCCCGCCCTGCAGGCCGAGTTGGGCGCGCGCCTGGGCGCGGTGGCCATCCACCGCTACCCCGGCGCCCGCATCGACGAGCTCAGGCAGGCACTGGCCCGTCACGTGGACCTGCCTGCGGGCTGCGGCCTTATGCTGGGCAATGGCTCGGATGAACTGATTTCGCTGCTGGCCATGGGCTGCGACCTGCCGGGCGCCACCATCCTGGCCCCCCTGCCGGGTTTCGTCATGTACGCCATGAGCGCCCAGCTGCAGGGCCTGAAGTTCGTGGGCGTGCCGCTCACGGCCGATTTCGAGCTGGACGAGCCGGCCATGCTGGCCGCGATGCGCGAGCACAAGCCGGCCATCACCTACATCGCCTACCCCAACAACCCCACCGCCAACCTCTGGAACGCGGACACCATCCGCCGCCTGATCGCCGAGGCGGCCGGTTTCGGTGGCCTGGTGGTGATGGACGAGGCCTACCAGCCGTTCTCTAGCCACAGCTGGCTGGACGAGATCCGCGCCCAGCCGGCGGCCCATGCGCACGTGCTGCTCATGCGCACCCTCTCCAAGTTCGGCCTGGCCGGCGTGCGCATCGGCTACATGGTGGGTGCGCAGGCGCTGGTGCACGAGATCGACAAACTGCGCCCGCCGTACAACGTGAGCGTGCTCAACGCCGAGTGCGCCCTGTTCGCGCTGGAGCACGCCGAAGTGTTCGCCGACCAGGCCTCGCAGATCCGCGAACAGCGCGCTTTGCTGATCGACGCGCTGGCGGCCATGCCGGGCGTCACACCCTTCCCGAGCGAGGCCAACATGGTGCTGGTGCGTGTGCCCGATGCACAACGCTGCTTCGATGCGCTCAAGGCCCAGGGGATTCTGGTGAAGAATGTTTCTAGAATGCATCCTTTGCTGACCCATTGTCTGCGCCTGACGGTGGGTACACCGTCGGAAAACGCCCAGCTGATCCGAGCCCTCCAGACCGCCCTATGACCCAGACGCCTCCCGCCCCCGCCGTGTCCGACCGCGTGGCCCAAGTGCAACGCAACACCTCGGAGACGCAGATCGGCGTGCGCATCAACCTCGACGGCACGGGACAGGCCAGCCTGTCCACCGGCATCGGTTTCTTCGACCACATGCTGGACCAGATCGCCCGCCACGGGTTGATCGACCTCGACGTACAGGCCAAGGGCGACCTGCACATCGACGGCCACCACACGGTGGAAGACGTGGGCATCACGCTGGGTCAGGCCTTTGCGCAGGCCGTGGGCGACAAGAAGGGCATCCGCCGCTACGGCCACGCCTACGTGCCGCTGGACGAGGCCCTGTCGCGCGTCGTGATCGATTTCTCGGGCCGCCCGGGCCTGCACATGCGCGTGCCGTTCAAGAGCGGCATGGTCGGTGGCTTCGACACGCAGCTCGCTTTCGAATTTTTCCAGGGCTTCGTCAACCACGCCGGCGTGACCCTGCACATCGACAACTTGCACGGCGAAAACGCCCACCACCAGGCCGAAACCGTGTTCAAGGCTTTCGCCCGTGCCCTGCGCATGGCCCTGGAGCGCGACCCGCGCATGGGCGACGTGATTCCCTCGACCAAAGGCTCGCTCTGAGTTCTTCACCCCGATGAAACGCAAGACGGTCGCCGTGGTGGACTACGGCAGCGGGAACCTGCGCTCGGTCTCGCAGGCGGTGCAACACGTGGCGCGCGCGCAGGACGTGGAGGTGCGCGTCACCGCCCAGGCCCAGGAGGTGCTGGACGCCGACCGCGTGGTGCTGCCCGGCCAGGGCCACATGGGCGATTGCATGCGTGAGCTTGCCGCGTCCGGTTTGCTGGAGGCCGTGCTGCACGCTGCCGCCCACAAACCGCTGTTCGGTGTCTGCGTGGGCATGCAGATGTTGCTGGACCGCAGCGAGGAAGGACCGACCGACGGTCTGGGCCTGATCCCCGGCGAAGTCGTGCGTTTCCAGCTGGAAGGGCGTTTGCAGGCCGATGGCAGCCGTTTCAAGGTGCCCCAGATGGGGTGGAACCCCGTGTTCCACGAACTGGGCCGGGGCCCGGCCCACCCGCTGTGGTCGGGCATCGCGGACGGCGCCTATTTCTATTTTGTGCACAGCTTCTACGCCCGGCCTGCCCAGGCAGTGCACAGCGTGGGTGAAGCGGACTACGGCGGGCGCTTTGCGGCGGCCATTGCCCGCGATAATATTTTTGCCACCCAGTTTCACCCGGAAAAAAGCGCCGATCAGGGGCTGGCGCTCTACCGCAATTTCCTGTCCTGGAATCCCTGAGTCCATCCGCCCTTCACCCACACCATCATGCTGCTGATTCCTGCCATTGATCTGAAAGACGGCCAGTGCGTTCGCCTCAAACAGGGCGACATGGACCAATCCACGGTGTTCGGCGAAGACCCGGCGGCCATCGCCCGCAGCTGGGTCAACAAGGGCGCGCGCCGTGTGCACCTGGTGGACCTCAACGGTGCCTTTGCTGGCAAGCCCAAGAACGAGCAGGCGATCCGCGCCATCCTCAAGGAGGTGGGTTCGGAAGTGGACGTGCAGCTGGGCGGTGGCATCCGCGACCTCGACACCATCGAGCGTTACCTGGACGCCGGCCTGCGCTACGTGATCATCGGCACGGCGGCGGTGAAGAACCCAGGCTTCCTGCAGGACGCCTGCACGGCGTTCGGCGGCCACATCATCGTGGGCCTGGACGCCAAGGACGGCAAGGTTGCCACCGATGGCTGGAGCAAGCTCACCGGCCACGAGGTGGTGGACCTGGGCAAGAAGTTCGAGGACTACGGCGTCGAAGGCATCATCTACACCGACATCGGCCGCGACGGCATGCTTTCGGGCATCAACATCGAGGCCACCGTCAAGCTGGCGCAGGCGCTGTCCATTCCCGTGATCGCCTCGGGCGGCCTGTCCAACCTGGAAGACATCCGCGCGCTGTGCGCCGTGGAAGACGAAGGCGTCGAAGGCGTGATCTGTGGCCGCTCGATCTACAGCGGCGACCTCGACTTCGAGGCCGCGCAGCAGCTGGCCGACGACCTCAACGGATAACGCAGCCCATGCTTGCCAAGCGCATCATTCCCTGCCTGGACGTCACCGGCGGCCGCGTCGTCAAGGGCGTCAACTTCGTGGAATTGCGCGATGCGGGCGACCCGGTGGAAATCGCCGCCCGCTACAACGAGCAGGGTGCCGACGAACTCACTTTCCTGGACATCACCGCCACCTCCGATGGCCGGGACCTGATCCTGCACATCATCGAGGCCGTCGCTTCGCAGGTCTTCATTCCGCTCACGGTGGGTGGTGGCGTGCGCACGGTGGAAGACGTCCGCCGCCTGCTCAATGCCGGCGCCGACAAGACCAGCTTCAACTCGGCTGCGATCGCCAACCCGCAGGTGATCCGCGACGCGTCGGACAAGTACGGTGCGCAGTGCATCGTGGTTGCGATCGACGCCAAGCGCCGCCAGGGCGACGACCTGGCCCAGCGCGGCGAAGGCTGGGACGTCTACAGCCACGGTGGGCGCAAGAACACCGGCCTGGACGCCGTGGCCTGGGCCTCGAAGATGGCTGACTTCGGTGCCGGCGAAATCCTGCTCACCAGCATGGACCGCGATGGCACCAAGTCCGGCTTCGATCTGGCGCTGACCCGCGCGGTGGCCGACGCGGTGAGCGTGCCGGTGATCGCTTCGGGGGGCGTGGGCAACCTTGACCACCTGGCCGATGGCGTGCAACAGGGTGGGGCGGATGCCGTGCTGGCCGCCAGCATCTTCCACTACGGCGAGTTCACCGTGGCGCAAGCCAAGGCGCGCATGGCCGAACGCGGCATCCCGGTCCGGCGCTGAGGCGTTTCTTCAGAGGTGGTCGCCGCTGTGGCGGGGTGGAAGCTGGCGCTCCAGCCGGTCTTCCAGCTCGCCCACGCTCGCACTCACGCTGTTGCCGGTCTGCTCGATCACCTGGGTCAGCGCGGACTGGACCTGGTCCAGCTTGGTGTGCACCTTCTCCGACAACGCCTGTTCGCGTGCCGTGGTGGCCTGCAGTTCGGTCTGCAGGTATTGCCGCAGCTCGGTGAAGCGCGAAGCTTCGGCCTTGTCGGCCAGCAGGCGCTGGTCGGCCGCCTCGCGGGTGATGCGGCGGACCTCCATCAGATGCAGCGTCTGGTAGTACACCAGCGCGGCCAGAAACACCACGAGCACCAGGGCCAGCATGCCCAGCAACACCAGGCCCATGGGCGCTTGCACCTGGGTGAAACCGAAATTGAGCGCGGTGGGTTGCAGGATCTGTTCGAAGTTCAGGGCCACGAAGCCCGCGATGAACAGGATGAAGAGGACCAGGAGCAGGGTGCGGAGTTTCATGGTGTTCCTTGTCATGGTTGGGGACGGGGCGGTGTGCCTCGGACCGGTGCCTGGACCATCCTAACGGCATTCCGGCCGCCAGGGGCGTCAAGCCCGGGCCCCATGGTAGATTCCTGCCATGAACTGGCTCGATGAAGTGAAGTGGGACGCGCAAGGCCTGGTGCCTGTGATCGCGCAGGAAGCCGCCTCGGGCGACGTGTTGATGTTCGCCTGGATGAACCGCGAGGCGCTGCAGAAGACGGCCGAACTGGGCCGTGCGGTCTATTACAGCCGCTCACGCGAACGGCTGTGGTTCAAGGGGGAGGAGTCGGGCCACGTGCAGACCGTGCACGACATCCGCATGGACTGCGACAACGACGTGGTGCTGCTCAAGGTCACGCAACTGGGGCACGAACCCGGCATTGCCTGTCACACCGGCCGCCACAGCTGCTTCTTCCAGCGTTTCGAGGGCGGCCAATGGCACGCCGTCGAGCCCGTGCTTAAAGACCCCGAATCGATCTACAAGTGAACCGACATGTCCACCACCGATGACCTGGCGCGCCTGGCCGCCGTGATCGAAAGCCGCAAACCGGCCAACGGGGGCGATCCCGAAAAAAGCTACGTGGCTCGCCTGTTGCACAAGGGGCCCGACACCTTCCTGAAAAAAATCGGCGAAGAGGCCACCGAGGCGGTGATGGCGGCCAAGGACGCCGACCATGGCGGCGACCCCCAGAAGCTGGTCAACGAAATCGCCGACCTTTGGTTCCACAGCATGATCGCGCTGGCGCACTACAACCTGAGCCCGGCCGACGTGGTGGCCGAACTGGTGCGCCGCGAGGGCCTGAGCGGCCTGGAGGAAAAGGCGATGCGCAAAGTGCTGCAGCGAGAGGCTGCAGCCGGTCCGGAAGCTGGCTGAAAGGAGCTTGTGATGAGCGACATCATTGACGTCAAGGCGGTCGACAGCGAGAAGGCCCAGTCTCTCAAGACGGTGGGCTGGGTCAGCTACCTCTTGCACCTGATCGTGGCCGTGGCGGCGGTGTTGCCCGGCGCGCAGGCCAGCCCGGTGTTGCTCATCATCGCCTTGATCGTCGACCTCGTGAAAAAAAGCGATGCCGAGGGCACCTGGCAAGCGAGCCATTTCTCCTGGCGCATCCGCACCGTCATCTGGGCCGCCGTGCTGTACCTGGTGACCCTGCCGCTGTGGCTGCTGTTCCTGGCGCCCGGCTGGATTGCCTGGTGCCTGATCTCCATCTGGTTCCTCTACCGCATCGTCAAGGGCATGGTGCGCATGAACGCCAGCCAGGCTATGCCCGACTAACACCTCCGATCCCATGAGCGCTCACGACCCGAATTGCATCTTTTGCAAGATCATTGCCGGCCAGATCCCGTCGAAAAAGGTCTACGAAGACGAAGACCTTTACGTCTTTCACGACATCCACCCCTGGGCACCGGTGCATTTCCTCATGGTACCGAAGGCGCACATCCCCTCCATGGCCCAGTTGGGCCCTGAGCACGAGCGGCTGATGGGCCGCATCATGACCCTGGCCCCGCGCCTGGCGCTGGAGCAGGGTTGCAATCCATACCCCGAAGGCGGATTTCGCATCGTGTGCAACAACGGTGGGGAAGGCGGGCAGGAGGTGCACCACCTTCACGTGCACGTGATGGGTGGTCCCCGGCCCTGGTTGCGTGGATAAGTGCCGTCCGGCGGGCCCTGGTATTGCGCCGCGAGGGCGGCTGAACTCCCACCGGGGCTTAGAATCCCACGCATAGCGGCTCTCGCTTCCCTATTTCCTTATCTGGAGTAACTCATGGGTTCGTTTTCCATCTGGCACTGGTTGATCGTGCTGCTGATCGTGGTGATGGTGTTCGGCACCAAGAAGCTCAAGAACATCGGTTCCGATCTGGGCGGTGCGGTCAAGGGTTTCAAGGACGGCATCAAGGAAGGTGGCCAGACCCCCGCCGACAACGCGGCGGCGGCCCCCGCGGGGCAGGTGACGCAGGACACCCGCACCGACAAAAACACGATCGACGTCGAAGCCAAGCACAAAAGCTGATGCTCCTGCTGCCCGCGGTGGGTTTGAATACCCTAGGCAGCACCGTTTCCGGGCGGACCTCCCGCCCAACATTGCCCGCAGGATGGCCGACACATGATTGATCTGGGCATTTCCAAGCTCGCCCTCATCGGGGCGGTGGCGTTGATCGTCATCGGCCCCGAAAAGCTGCCTCGCGTCGCCCGCACGGTGGGCGCCCTGCTGGGCAAGGCGCAGCGCTACGTGTCGGACGTCAAGGCCGAGGTCAGCCGCTCCATGGAGCTCGAAGAGCTCAAGAAGATGAAGGACTCGGTGACCGAGGCGGCGCGCGACGTGGAGGCCTCGGTGCAGAGCGGTGCCAACGATTTCGAGAAATCGTGGTCGGACGCGACCGCTGGCCTGGATGGCACGTCCACCACCTATGGTTCCAACGGCTCACTCGAAACCCCACCGGTTTACAAACACCCCAAGAAGAACTGGCGCCTGAAGCAGAAGGCGATGCCCCAGTGGTTCAAGGCCCGCACCGGCGTGCGCACCCGCACCCAGTCGGGTGCGGCCCGCGTGGCCCGGTTCCGGCCCCGCTCCTCTTCCGCTCCCCGTTGATGTCCGATCCCAAAGATTCCACCGACGAACTCGCCGGTTCCGAGCAGCCGTTTGTCCAGCACCTGATGGAGCTGCGCGACCGGCTTCTGTACGGCATCATCGGCCTGGCCATCTGCATGGCCCTGTTGGCCGTCTGGCCCGGCCCCAGCGGGCTGATCGACCTGATCGCGGTGCCTATCCGGGCCCACATGCCGCCCGACGCCAAGCTGATCGCCGTGGGCGTGTTCTCGCCCTTCTTCGTGCCGATCAAGGTGCTGGCCATGGCGGCGCTGCTGCTGTCCCTGCCCTGGTGGATGTACCAGGTGTGGGCCTTCGTGGCGCCCGGTCTGTACAGCCACGAGAAGCGCTTCGCCGTGCCCCTGATCGTGCTGGGCAGCTTGCTGGCTTACATCGGCATCGCGTTCGTGCAGTTCTTCGTGCTGGACAAAATGTTCGGCTTCATCCAGAAGTTCACGCCCGCGAGCGTGGCCGCCACGCCCGATATCGCCTCATACGTGGAGGCCATTCTGTCGCTGTACCTCGCCTTTGGCCTGGCGTTCCAGGTGCCCATCGTCGTGGTGCTGCTGGTCAAGATGAACATGGTGACGGTGCAGAAGCTCAAGGAGTTCCGGGGCTACTTCATCGTCGTGGCCTTCGTCATCGCGGCCGTCGTGACGCCGCCGGACGTGATCTCCCAGCTGGCGCTGGCCGTGCCCATGTGCCTGCTCTACGAGCTGGGCATCTGGGGCGCGCAGTGGTTCATCAAGGCGTCGGCCAAGACCGACGAAGAAGCCAAGGAAGAAGAAAAGCCGGCGGCTTGATCGATCCCGCGCTTCAGCGTGGGGTGGCTTGCTGACGCGGCAGGTTGCGCCGGCCCGGTGTGACCTCGATCTTCGTCTTGCCCTCGCGCCGCACCACATCGAGCGACGCGGGCGTGCCCGGCGACAGGTTGGCCACGGCCGACAGCAGCTGCGCGACGTTGTTCACCGAGCGGCCGGCCACGGCGGTGATCACATCGCCTGGACGAATGCCGGCCTGGGCGGCGGGCCCGTTCTGCAGCACGCCGCTGATGATGACGCCCGTGCCCGGCTGCATGCCGAAGTTCTCGGCGAGTTCGGGGCTCAGGTCCTGGGGCTCCACGCCGATCCAGCCGCGCGTGACCTGTCCGTCCTTCACGATGGCTTCCATCACGCTGCGCGCGGTGGAGGTGGGGATGGCAAAGCCGATGCCCATCGAGCCGCCGGAGCGTGAGTAGATCGCGGTGTTGATGCCCATCAGCTGACCGCTCACGTCCACCAGTGCGCCGCCCGAATTGCCCGGGTTGATGGCGGCATCGGTCTGGATGAAGTTCTCGAAGGTGTTGATGCCCAGCTGGGTGCGGCCAAGCGCGCTGACGATGCCGCTGGTGACGGTCTGGCCCACGCCAAACGGGTTGCCGATGGCCAGCACCTGGTCGCCGATTTCCAGCGCATCGGAGTTGCCCAGGGTGATCACGGGCAGGTCGGTCAGGTTGATCTTCAGGATCGCCAGATCGGTTTCCGGGTCGGTACCGATCACCTCCGCCACGGCCTTGCGGCCGTCGTTGAGGATGACCTCGATCTCGTCGGCTTCTTCGATGACGTGGTTGTTGGTGAGCACGTAGCCGGCAGGACTGACGATCACGCCCGATCCCAGGCCACTTTGCTGCTGCGAGGGGGCCTGGTCGCCAAAGAAAAACCGGAACCAGGGATCCGCGCTTTGCGGGTTGTGGGCTGGCGCCTTGCTGGTGTTGATGCTCACCACGGCCGGCGATGCGGTGCGGGCGGCGGCGCGAAAGCTCCCGGTGCCCTCGACCGTCGCCACTGGCGTGCCCGATGGGGCCTCGAACACGGGCACCACGGCGGTCTGGCGGCCCAGCCATTGGGGCTGCAAGGTGCCCACCACGAACAACGCCGCCACGAGCACAGTGACGGTTTGGGCGAACAGGAGCCAGAGTCGTTTCATGGGGATGTCGAGCGGGTTGAGGAGGGGCGCGGCCTCGGCCGCGTCCGCCGATATTGTCCCGCATATGGGCGTGAACGGCGACGGCTTCAAGAGGCGGGCGACCCGGTCGGTGGAGGAGGGGGTGTCAGAATGGAGGGCTCCGCCTTGCCCCACGCCGCCTGCCCATGCCCGATCCGCGCACCGACCACCCTGCCGTTTCCCGCGCCGCCCTGACCGATGCCCTTGACACGCTGCTGCAGCCAACCCAGTTCAAGGACTATGGGCCGAACGGGTTGCAGGTCGAGGGCCGGGCAGAAGTGCGCAAGCTGGTGAGCGGGGTGACCGCCAGCCGTGCGCTGATCGAGGCCGCCGTGAAGGAGGGCGCCGATGCCATCCTGGTGCACCACGGCCTGTTCTGGCGCGGCCAGGACGGCCGCGTGACCGGCTGGATGAAGCAGCGTCTGGCGCTGCTGCTGGCGCACGACATCAATTTGCTGGCCTACCACCTGCCGCTGGATGCGCACCCCGAGCTGGGCAACAACGCGCAGCTTGCACGTCAGCTGGGAGTGGCCGTGTACGCCGACGCGCGCGGCCGCTTCGGCGAGCAGGCCCTGGGCTTCATGGGCGAGCGCCGCAGCGAGTCGGCCGCCGCACTGGCCGATCATGTGGCCCGGTGCCTGGGGCGCGCAGTGACCTTGGTCGCCGAGCCCGATCGTCCGGTGCGCCATGTGGCGCTGTGCACGGGCGGCGCGCAGGGCTACTTCGAGGCGGCCATCGCGGCCGGTGCGGATGTGTTCATCACCGGCGAAATTTCCGAGCCGCAGGCGCACTATGCCCGCGAATGTGGCGTCTCCTACATCGCCTGCGGCCACCACGCGTCCGAGCGCTATGGCGCGCCTGCCGTCGGTGCCCATGTGGCCGCGCAGCTGGGGCTGGCGCACGTGTTCATCGACATCGACAACCCCGCCTGAAGCGCCACATGCCGCCGTTCCCACCCCCTCCGCTGATTCTGAGCATGGGCGATCCCGCGGGTATCGGGCCCGAGATCATCGCCAAGGCGTTTCGTGAACGGCCGGCGCTGCAGCGCCAGGTGGTGGTGGCCGGCGACGTGGCGACGATGCACCAGGCCTTGCGCGCCACGGCGGCGGAGCGGGGCTCGGCCGCCGAAGCGCTGATGCTGGCCGAAATCGAGGCGTTGTCGGACCTTGACGCGGTGCCTCCGGGATGCATGGCGGTGGTGCAGGCGTGTTCGCTGGCCCGACCGGTGCCCACGGGGCGTGTGAGCGCCGAGGCCGGGCTGGCGGCAGCCGACTGCATTCGGTGGGCCGCACAGGCGACCCTGTCGGGACGAGCCCGAGCCCTGGTGACCGCGCCCATCCACAAGGAAGCGCTGGCGGCGGCCGGTGTCGACCACCCGGGTCACACCGAGTTGCTGCAGGCGCTCGCGGCGGCGCACGCCGGCGTGCCGATCTCTGCGCTACCGGTGCGCATGATGCTGAGCTGCCCCGGGTTGAGCACCGTCCTGGTGAGCATTCATGTGTCCTTGCAGCAGGCGCTGCAAGCCGTGACGCAGGCCCAGGTGCTGCAGACCATCCGCATCACCGACGCGCATTTCCGGCGAACCGGGCTGGCCGCGCCACGCATCGCGGTGGCCGGGCTGAACCCGCACGCGGGGGAGGGGGGATTGTTCGGTCGGGAAGAAATCGAGACCATTGCGCCGGCGGTGGCACAGGCGCAACAGGAAGGTGTGCAGGCCAGTGGGCCGCACGCGCCCGACACGGTGTTCATGCGCGCCCGCCAGGGGGCTTTTGACGTGGTGGTGGCGATGTACCACGACCAGGGACTCATTCCCGTCAAGCTGCTGGGTCTGGAGCACGGCGTGAACACCACGCTGGGCCTGCCTTTCGTGCGCACCAGCCCCGACCACGGCACGGCGTTCGACATCGCCGGCACCGGCCAGGCCAGCGCCACCAGCCTGCTGGCGGCCATCGACGCGGCCCTGGCAGCCACGGGCGTCTGAGGCATGAAAAACGCCGCAGCCCCGTGAGGGGTGCGGCGTGGTCGGAAGCGGCTGACGCTTACTTGCGCAGGCTGTCGCGGATCTCGCGCAGCAGGGCGATGTCTTCGGGCGTTGCGGGCGGCTCGGCCGGGGCGGCGGGCGCTTCGCGCTTGAGGCGGTTGATCTGCTTGACCATGATGAAGATGATGAACGCCATGATGGTGAAGTTCAGCGCCACCGTGATGAAGTTGCCGTAGGCCAGGGTCGGCACACCGGCCGCTTTCAGGCCGGCCAGCGTCGCGGGCGTGCCCTCGGGCACTTTGCCGAGCGCGAGGTACAGGTTGGTGAAATCCAGGCTGCCGAAGATGGCGCCCACGATGGGCATGATCACGTCGTCGACCATGGAAGTGACGATCTTGCCGAAAGCCCCGCCGATGATCACGCCCACGGCGAGGTCGATCACGTTGCCCTTGACGGCAAATTCCTTGAACTCTTGCAACATGCCCATGAGGTCCTCCGGTTGGCGAGTGATTGAAATGGATGGCGGAAAGTCGAGAGGCATTCTCACACAGTCGTGCGTGGCGTCCGCTGGTATCGAGCGCTCCCGGGCAATAGCCAAGTCCCACACCCCGACAAGCGGTAAAGCCCCTTGACTGCTCCAGTACAATGCCGGGTTGTCCCTAGTGTCCCGTCTCGACCCCATTGAAAGATCCCCATGAGTGAAGCAACCGCCGGTGCGACTGTCGATCGCAGCCGCAGAACCTGGCTGATCACCTCCTGCGCCATGGGTGGTGCTGGTGCAGCCGCCGTCGCCGTTCCCTTCGTGAGCACCTTCCAGCCGTCCGAGCGGGCCAAGGCCGCCGGGGCCGCCGTGGAAGTGGACATCTCCGGCATCCAGCCGGGAGAAAAGATCGTTGTCGAATGGCGCGGCAAGCCGGTGTGGATCTTGCGTCGCACGCCCGAGCAGCTCGCCGCGCTCGAGACCATCGAGGGTCAACTGGCCGATCCGAACTCGGACCGCACGGCCTACCCGACGCCGGCCTACGCCAAGAACCGCCACCGTTCCATCAAGCCCGAATTCCTCGTGACCGTGGGCATTTGCACCCACCTCGGTTGTTCCCCCGGCGACAAGCTCACCCCCGGCCCGCAGCCTTCGCTGCCGGACGACTGGAAGGGCGGCTTCCTGTGCGCCTGCCACGGCTCCACCTTCGACGTGGCCGGCCGCGTGTTCAAGAACAAGCCGGCGCCCGACAACCTGGAAGTGCCGCCGCACTACTACCTGTCCGACACCACCTTGCTGGTGGGTGAAGAGAAGCAGGCCTGAGCGGCACTGACAGACAACGGATCACAGAGGCATCCCCATGGCTGAATTCAAAGAAATTTCCCCCGACGCGCCGATCGGTCAGAAAGCGCTGAACTGGATCGACAACCGGTTCCCGGCATCCAAGCTGTACAAGGAGCACCTCTCCGAGTACTACGCGCCCAAGAACTTCAACTTCTGGTACTTCTTCGGCTCGCTGGCCCTGCTGGTGCTCGTGATCCAGATCGTCACCGGCATCTTTCTGGTGATGCACTACAAGCCCGACGCCAATCTCGCCTTCGCGTCGGTCGAGTACATCATGCGCGACGTGCCCTGGGGCTGGCTGATCCGCTACATGCACTCCACCGGCGCCTCGGCGTTCTTCGTGGTGGTGTACCTGCACATGTTCCGCGGCCTCATCTACGGCAGCTACCGCAAGCCGCGCGAGCTGGTCTGGGTGTTCGGCTGCGCGATCTTCCTGTGCCTGATGGCCGAGGCCTTCATGGGCTACCTGCTGCCCTGGGGCCAGATGTCCTACTGGGGCGCCCAGGTGATCGTCAACCTGTTCTCCGCCATTCCCTTCGTCGGTCCCGACCTGGCGCTGCTGATCCGCGGCGACTTCGTGGTGGGCGACGCCACGCTGAACCGCTTCTTCAGCTTCCACGTGATCGCTGTGCCGTTGGTGCTGCTGGGTCTGGTGGTCGCTCACCTGATCGCCCTGCACGAAGTGGGCTCCAACAACCCCGACGGTGTGGAGATCAAGGCCACCAAGGATGCATCGGGCAAGCCGCTGGACGGCATCCCGTTCCACCCGTACTACACCGTGCACGACATCCTGGGCGTCTCGGTCTTTCTGATGGTGTTCTCGGCGATCATCTTCTTCGCCCCCGAGTTTGGCGGCTACTTCCTCGAGTACAACAACTTCATCCCGGCCGACCCGCTGGTGACGCCGCTGCACATCGCGCCGGTCTGGTACTTCACGCCGTTCTACTCGATGCTGCGTGCCATCACCACCGAAATGATGTACGCCCTGGTGGCCATCGTCGTCATCGCGGCGGTCCTGGGTGCGCTCAAGGCCAAGGTGTCCGGCGCGATCAAGGGTGGCATCGTGATCGCCGCACTGGTGCTGGTGGCGCTGATGCTGTCCATCGATGCCAAGTTCTGGGGCGTGGTCGCCATGGGTGGCGCCGTCATCATCCTGTTCTTCCTGCCCTGGCTTGATCACAGCCCGGTCAAGTCCATCCGCTACCGCCCGAACTGGAACATCTGGCTGTACACGGTGTTCGTGATCAACTTCCTGATCCTCGGTTATCTCGGGGTGCAACCGCCGTCGCCCATTGGCGAGCGGGTGTCCCAGTTGGGTACGCTGTTCTACTTCGGCTTCTTCCTGCTGATGCCCTGGTGGAGCCGCATCGGCGAATTCAAGCCGGTGCCCCAGCGCGTCACGTTCCAGCCCCACTGAACCCACAGAGCCAATCCGGAGAGTCAAGCAAATGAAAAAAATCCTCTTGGGCTTCATGCTGGCCCTGGGCTTGTCGGGCGCGGCGCTGGCCGCTGGTGGAAACTTCCCCCTGGACAAGGCGCCTCAGCGCACCAACGACATGGCCGCCCTGCAGAACGGCGCCAAACTGTTCGTCAACTACTGCCTGAGCTGCCACTCGGCGGCGTTCATGCGCTACAACCGCCTGCGCGACATCGGCCTGAACGACAAGCAGATCGCTGAGAACCTCACCTTCACGACCGACAAGATCGGTGACACGATGAAGGCCGCCATCGATCCGAAGCAGGCCAAGCAGTTCTTCGGCGTGAACCCGCCCGACCTCAGCCTGATCGCCCGTTCGCGCTCCAGCAGCGCGGGCACCGGTGCCGACTACGTCTACACCCTGCTGCGCACCTACTACCGCGACGACACCAAGCCGACCGGCTGGAACAATCTGGTGTTCCCGAACATCGGCATGCCCCACCCGCTGTGGGAGCTGCAAGGCGAGCGCCGTCCGGTGCACGAGAAGGTGATGAGCCACGGCCACGAGGTGGACCGCGTCAAAGGCTGGGAGCAGGTCAAACCCGGCACCCTGAGCGATGCGCGCTACGAAGAAAACGTTGGCGACCTGGTGGCCTACCTGCAGTGGATGGCCGAGCCTTCCCAGAACTCCCGCGTGCGCATCGGCGTGTGGGTGATGCTGTTCCTGGCGGCTTTCACCATCGTGGCCTGGCGCTTGAATGCGGCCTTCTGGAAAGACGTCAAATAATCCGATCCGGCTGGGGCGGTCTCATGGGAGGCCGGCCCGACCGTTCCACAGTGGTTTGCAATGCCCGACGGGCATGTTCGCAAGCCACTGTTTTTTGCTTTAAGGAGACTCCCACATGATGGTCTTGTATTCGGGCACCACCTGCCCTTACTCCCACCGCTGCCGTTTCGTGCTGTTTGAAAAAGGCATGGATTTCGAGATCCGGGACGTCGACCTGTACAACAAGCCTGAAGACATTAGCGTGATGAACCCGTATGGCCAGGTGCCTATCCTGGTCGAACGCGATCTCATCCTGTACGAATCGAACATCATCAACGAGTACATCGACGAACGCTTCCCGCATCCCCAGCTGATGCCCGGCGACCCGGTGGACCGCGCGCGCGTGCGCCTGTTCCTGCTGAACTTCGAGAAAGAGTTGTTCACGCACGTGTCCATGCTCGAATCGCGCAGCACCAAGGGCAACGAGAAAGCGCTGGAGAAGGCCCGTTCGCACATCCGCGATCGCCTGACCCAGCTCGCACCGGTGTTTCTGAAGAACAAGTTCATGCTGGGTGACAATTTCTCCATGCTGGACGTGGCCATCGCCCCCCTGCTGTGGCGCCTGGATTTCTACGGCATCGAACTCAGCAAGAACGCCGCTCCCCTGCTCAAGTACGCCGAGCGCATCTTCTCGCGCCCGGCCTACATCGAGGCGCTCACGCCGTCCGAAAAGGTGATGCGCAAGTAAACGGCACGCGGTCCCGCAGGGGACCAAGCCAGAAACTTCATGAGTACCTTCGAACCGGAAATCCCCTCCACGCGGCCGTACCTGATCCGTGCCTTGCACGAATGGTGTGCCGACAATGGGTTCTCGCCCTACATCGCCGTCCAGGTCGATGCGTCGGTGCGGGTGCCCATGGAGTTCGTGAAGAACGGTGAGATCGTGCTCAACGTGAGCATGGAAGCCACCAGCTCGCTCAAGCTGGGCAATGAATTCATCGAATTCAAGGCCCGGTTCGGCGGGGTGGCGCGCGAGATCATTGTGCCGATCAGCCATGTGATCGCCATTTATGCGCGCGAGAACGGCCAAGGCATGGCCTTTCCAGCGCCGCCCGCGGCGGCCGTTTCCTCCCGGCCCGCCGTGGACGCCGCTGTGGTGCCCGATGCACCTTCGGGTGTCGAAGAGGCCTCCGACGGTCCCGCCCGTGGCCCGCTGCGGTCCGTTCCCAGCGATGGCGCGCCCGCGTCGGGTGATCTGCCCGATCCACCGGCAGGCCCTGGTCGGCCGGGCGGCAGGCCCCAGCTCAAGCGCGTCAAGTAGAATTTTTCGTTCAACCCGCCGCTTTAGCTCAGTTGGTAGAGCAATCGCCTTGTAAGCGATAGGTCGTCTGTTCGAGTCAGACAAGCGGCACCAGGCACCGCCCGCGCAGGCTCAGGGCGCGCTCATCGTCCCGGCGTTTGGACTTTGATGCGGATTGCGTTAACCTGCGCACCCCTTTGGGTCAAAGCCAGTTGCAGCGAAGGCAGCAAATGGCGCAGTTTGGTCGACGCGGCGGAACTGGCCACCAGCAGGCACCACTCCTGATCTTGCAAGGGGCCGGCCAGCACATGCGGACGCAAGCTGGCGGGGATCAGGTGTTGCACCTGATCCAGGCACCAACGGGACTCCCGGATGCGCTCCTGCAGCGCGGCGAGCGTGGGCGCAGCTCCCACGGCCTGCTCCAGGCTGAGCATGGTGTTGTGGGATCGGGGGGCGGTAGACATGCGATGAAGGTGGCCTGGTTGAATCTGGGCAGCCTGGAAAGGTAGAGCAGTGCACATCATTATCACGGACGCCTGGCTGGCCAAGAGCCGCGCCATGCACCTCAGTGGACTCAAGCTCGTCGGTGTCGGCGTGCTCGCGTCGGTGCTGCTGATGCTGGGGGCGATCACCACGTACCACTGGGTGTTTCTGGAGGGGGTGCGCCAGGGCTGGCCCGGGTTTGCGCCGGTGGCGCGGTTGGTGCACCAGGACGAAGCCAATACCCAGAACGCCTACATGCGCGCCAACCTCGACGCCATGGCCCGCAAGCTGGGCGAAATGCAGGCGCGCATGGTGCAGATCGACTCGCTGGGTGAGCGGGTCGCAGGCCTGGCGGGCCTGAGCCCGGCGGAGTTCAAGCCCAAGCCGGGTGCCGGCGGCGCGCTGGTGGGGGGGCGTGACCTGAGCATGGACGAATTGATGGGTGCGCTGGAGCGGATCGACCAGACCAGCGGTTCGAGGGTGGACTGGTTGACGGTGGTGGAGTCGCGCCTGTTCGACCAGAAGATCCAGCGCACGATGGTGCCGACCGAGCAACCGGTGGCGGGCGTGCAGGTGGGGTCGCCGTTTGGCTTTCGCATCGACCCCATCACCGGGCGCTCCGCCCTGCACACGGGCCTGGATTTCCCGTCCGATCCGGGCACCCCCATCCTGGCCGCCGCGGGCGGGATGGTGGTGGTGCAGGAATACCACCCTGCCTACGGCAACATGGTGGAAGTGGACCATGGCAACGACCTCATCACCCGATATGCCCACGCCTCGAAGGTGCTGGTCAAGAAGGGCGATATCGTGAAGCGGGGCCAGAAGATCGCGGAAGTGGGCTCCACGGGACGCTCCACCGGGCCGCATCTGCACTTCGAAGTCTGGGTCTCGGGCGTGCCCCAGGATCCGCAGCGCTTCCTGGCCGCGGGCGAAAACATGGCCGTGGCCAAGGCCACAGGGCCCGGACCCCGCAGGCCCTGAGCGCGGGGCAGGTGCGGCGGGTAAAATGCGCGCTTTGCTCTTGAAAGCCCTGCGTCCGTCGGCACATCACGGGTAGTTTCCCGTCGTTTGCTCTCCCGGGTTCGCGAGAGCCCTCCTACCTCCAATTGCCTGCCCGGAATCCACAGGGTGTCCGGCGCAGGCCCGCACGTATGGCCACAAACTTCCTCACCAAAATCTTTGGTAGCCGCAATGACCGTCTTCTGAAGACCTATCGCAAGACGGTGGAGCGCATCAATGGACTGGAGTCGAAGTTCGAGCAGCTCAGCGACGACGAGCTGAAGGCGCAGACAGAGGCGTTCAAGCAACGCATCGCCCAGGGCGAAGCCCTGGAGGCCTTGTTGCCCGAGGCGTTTGCCGTGGTGCGCGAAGCGAGCAAGCGCGTCATGAAGATGCGCCACTTCGACGTGCAACTGATGGGGGGCCTGGCGCTGCACCATGGCAAGGTGGCCGAGATGCGCACCGGCGAAGGCAAGACGCTGACCGCCACGCTGCCGGTCTACCTCAACGCACTGACAGGCAAGGGTGTTCACGTCGTTACCGTCAACGACTACCTGGCCAGCCGCGATGCCCAGTGGATGGGCCGGCTGTACAACTTCCTCGGCCTGACCGTGGGCATCAACCTGCCTCAGGCGCCGCGCGAGGACAAGCAGGCCGCCTACCGCGCCGACATCACCTACGGCACCAACAACGAATACGGCTTCGACTACCTGCGCGACAACATGGTCTACGAGGCCGCCGACCGCGTGCAACGGGGCCTGAACTACGCGATCGTGGACGAGGTGGATTCCATCCTGATCGACGAGGCCCGCACACCCCTGATCATCAGTGGCCAGGCCGAAGACCAGACCCAGGTCTACCTGGCGATCAAGCAGCTGGTGCCCCACCTGGTGCGACAGGAGGGCGAGGCCGATCCGCGCACGGGTGAAGGGGTGATCAAACCCGGCGACTTCACCGTGGACGAGAAGGCGCATTCCATCCACATGACCGAGCAGGGCCATGAGAATGCCGAGCGCCTGCTGAGCCAGGCCGGCCTGTTGCCCGAAGGGGCTTCGCTGTACGACCCCGCCAACATCGCGCTGCTGCACCACCTGGTGACCTCGCTGAAGGCGCACCACCTCTACCACCGCGATCAGCACTACGTGAACCAGAACGGCGAGATCGTCATCGTCGACGAGTTCACGGGCCGTCTGATGTCGGGCCGTCGCTGGAGCGACGGCCTGCACCAGGCCGTGGAAGCGAAAGAAGGCGTGGCCATCCAGCCAGAGAACCAGACGCTGGCGTCCATCACCTTCCAGAACTATTTCCGTCTCTACAGCAAGCTCTCGGGCATGACCGGCACGGCCGACACCGAGGCCTACGAATTCCAGGAAATCTATGGCCTGGAGACGGTGGTGATCCCGCCCAACCGGCCGAGCAAGCGCAACGACCAGCTGGACCGGGTCTACAAGACCACCAAGGAAAAGTACGTCGCGGCGATCGAGGACATCCGCGAGTGCCACGAGCGCGGCCAGCCGGTGCTGGTGGGCACTTCGTCGATCGAGAACTCCGAGATCATCGCCAGCCTGCTGCAGGCCGAAAAGCTGCCGCACGAGGTGCTCAACGCCAAGCAGCACGCCCGTGAGGCCGACATCATCATCCAGGCCGGCCGGCCTGGCGCGATCACCATCGCCACCAACATGGCCGGTCGCGGCACCGACATCGTGCTCGGCGGCAACCTCGAGAAGATGGTCGACGCGGTGCAGAACGACGAGTCACTCGACGACGCGACCAAGGCGGCCCGCATCGAGGCGATCCGCCAGCAATGGCAACAGGACCACGAGAAGGTCAAGGCGCTGGGCGGTCTGCGCATCATCGCGACCGAGCGCCACGAATCGCGCCGCATCGACAACCAGCTGCGCGGCCGTTCGGGCCGCCAGGGCGACCCTGGCTCCTCGCGTTTCTATCTGAGCCTCGACGACTCGCTCATGCGCATCTTCGCGGGCGACCGCGTGCGCGCGATCATGGACCGCCTGAAGATGCCCGAGGGCGAGGCGATCGAAGCCGGCATCGTCACGCGCAGCATCGAGAGCGCGCAGCGCAAGGTCGAGGCGCGCAACTTCGACATCCGCAAACAGCTGCTGGAGTACGACGACGTTTCCAACGACCAGCGCAAGGTGATCTACCAGCAGCGCAACGACATTCTGGACGCCACGTCGCTGCGCGCGCAGATCGATGCACTGCGTGAAGGCTGCTTCACCGACCTCGTGCACCAGTACGTGCCCGAGGGCAGTGTGGAAGAGCAATGGGACCTGCCCACGCTCGAGCGTGTGCTGCGCGAGGAGTGGGCCGTGGAAGCGCCCGTGTCTAGCTGGGTGGCCGATGCGGAAGCCATCGATGTCGAGGAAATCGTCGAGCGCGTGCAGGCGGCGGCCAAGACGGTCTTCGAGGGCAAGGTGGCGCTGGTGGGCGAGGAGAACTTCACCCAGTTCGAGCGCGTGGTGCTCCTTCAGACCATCGACAGCCAATGGCGCGAACACCTCTCGGCCCTGGACTACCTGCGTCAGGGCATCCACCTGCGGGGCTATGCGCAGAAGCAGCCGAAACAGGAGTACAAGCGCGAGGCTTTCATGCTGTTCGGCCAACTGCTCGACAGCGTCAAAAACGACGTCACCCGCGTGCTCATGAACGTGCGCGTGCAATCGGCCGAACAGATGGCCGAGGCGGCCGAGCGGCTGGAAGAGCGCGCCGAGCAGATCGCCAACGTGACCTACACCGCCCCGACCGAAACGGGCGAGGCCGAGACCATCGCCGATGCGGCCATTGCCGCGGCCGCGCGCCCTGCGGGCGACGTGCCGCGCGTGGGGCGCAACGATCCCTGCCCCTGTGGCAGCGGCAAGAAATACAAGCACTGCCACGGCAAGCTGGACTGACGGTGGCGTGAGGGCGGCCCCCCAGGGTGCCCGCCGTCGCGCGGCCGTCGGACATCACGGTACATCCACGGAGTTCACATGCCTGTTCAACTCAACGCCCCCTTGGCCACCGATCTGCTGCCCGTCGCGGGTGTGCGCATCGGTGTGGCGCAGGCGGGTATCCGCAAGGCCAACCGCAAAGACCTCACGGTGTTCCTGCTCGATGAAGGCTGCGCCGTGGGCGCGGTGTTCACGCAGAACCGCTATGCGGCCGCACCGATTCAGGTGTGCCGGGACCACCTGGCGTCCGGGCAGTCGATCCGCGCGCTGGTGATCAACACCGGAAACGCGAACGCCGGCACCGGTGAACCGGGCCTGGCCAACGCACGCCAGACCTGCACCGCGCTGGCGCGCTCGCTCGGTCTGCACCACGAACAGGTGCTGCCGTTCTCGACGGGCGTGATCATGGAGCCGCTGCCGCTGGACCGTCTGCTGGCCGGCCTGCCGCTGGCGCTGGCTGACGCGGCACAGCCTCAGACCGAGGGCGGCGCGCAATGGCTCTCCGCGGCTCAGGGCATCATGACCACCGACACCTTGCCCAAGGCCTTCAGCCAGCGCTTCGAGCTGGACGGGCGGACCCTCAGCGCCACCGGCATTGCCAAGGGCGCGGGCATGATCCGGCCCAATATGGCCACCATGCTGGGTTTCCTGGCCACGGACGCCGCCGTCGCGCCCGAGCTGATGAATGCGCTGGCGCGCCGCCTGGCCGATGCTTCCTTCAACCGCGTCACCGTGGACGGCGACACCAGCACCAACGACTCCTTTGTCGTGGTGGCCACCGGGCGGGCGGGCAACACACCCATCACCGATCTGGAGAGCCTCGCAGGGCGTGCGCTGCTGGCGGCACTCACCCCGGTGGCGCGGCAGTTGGCGCATGCCATCGTGCGCGACGGCGAAGGCGCCACCAAGTTCATCACCGTGCAGGTGGACGGTGGCCGCGACGCCTCGGAATGTCTGCTGGCCGCGTACGCGGTCGCTCACTCGCCCCTGGTGAAGACGGCGTTCTTCGCCAGCGACCCGAACCTGGGCCGCATCCTGGCAGCGGTGGGCTACGCGGGCATTCACGACCTGGATGTCAACGGCATCGATCTGCACCTTGGTGACGTGCATGTGGTCAGCGCCGGTGGGCGCCACCCGGCCTACAAGGAAGAGGACGGCCAGCGTGTCATGAAGCAAGCCGAGATCCTGGTGCGAATCGGGCTGGGCCGGGGTACGGCGAGCGAGACCGTGTGGACCTGCGACTTCAGCCACGAGTACGTGACCATCAACGCCGACTACCGGTCATGAACGAGCACTTCGAACGCCTGCTGCAGCGCGCCGAGCAGCTCATCACCCGGATCGAGGCGGTGCTGCCGCAGCCCATGTCGGCGCCCGACTGGGCCGCCGCCGTGGCCTGGCGTTACCGCAAGCGCAGCAGCGGCCATGGCGTGCTGGAGCCGGTGCGACACGTGGGTGCGATGCGCCTGGACGATCTGCAGGAGATCGACGGGCAGAAGGAAAAAATCCAGCGCAACACCCTGCAGTTCGTGCAGGGGCTGCCGGCCAATAACGTGTTGTTGACCGGTGCGCGCGGTACCGGCAAGTCCTCGCTGGTGCGCGCCTGCCTTAACGAATACGCGCCGCAAAGCCTGCGGCTGATCGAGGTGGACAAGTCCGACCTGGTGGATTTGCCCGACATCGTCGAAGTGGTGGCTGAGCGGCCGGAGCGTTTCATCGTGTTCTGCGACGACCTCAGTTTCGAGGATGGCGAGCCAGGCTACAAGGCGCTCAAGTCCATCCTGGATGGCTCGGTTTCGGCCGCGAGCCCCAACGTGCTGATCTATGCCACCAGCAACCGCCGCCACCTGCTGCCCGAGTACATGAAGGAAAACCTCACCTACACGCACACGGCGGATGGCGAGGTGCACCCGGGCGAGGTGGTGGAGGAAAAGATTTCCCTGTCGGAGCGCTTCGGCCTCTGGGTGAGCTTCTACCCGTTTAGCCAAGACGAGTACCTCACCATCGTCGCGCAGTGGCTCAGCTCGATGGGTGTGCCTGCCGCTGACATTGCGGCGGCGCGGCCCTTGGCACTGGTCTGGGCACTGGAGCGCGGTTCGCGCAGCGGTCGGGTGGCCTACCAGTTCGCGCGCGACTACGCGGGCACCCACGCCATCCAGGCATGAGCGCGCCGGTGTTGGTGGTCGATGCCGACCAGGACGCGCCGCGTCCTGCCGATCGGCCCGTGGTGGACGTGGCCGTTGGCGTGCTGATCGCTCCCGATGGTGCTTTCCTGCTGACATCCCGTCCACCGGGCAAGGTGTATGCCGGGTACTGGGAGTTTCCGGGCGGCAAGCTGGAGGCGGGTGAAACCGTGGAGCAGGCGCTGCGGCGCGAACTTCAGGAAGAGATCGGCCTGACCATCGGCACCGCGCACATCTGGAAAGTGTCGATGGTGGACTACCCGCATGGACTGGTGCGGCTGCATTTCTGCAAGGTGCGCGACTGGACCGGTGAGCTGCAGATGCGCGAAGGCCAGCAGTTTGGCTGGCAAACCCTGCCGGTGTCGTGTGCCCCTGTGCTGGCCGGTACCGTGCCTGTGCTGGAATGGCTGGCGGCCGAACAGACGGTTTGAGGTCGGTCTGCTGAACCGCGGGAGGCGGTTTCAGCTTTGTTCGAAGCCGGGGTCGCTCTGACCTTCCTTTTCCGGCAGGCCGAATTCCTCGTTCGCCCAGGCACCCAGGTCCATCTGCTTGCAGCGCTCGCTGCAGAACGGACGGTACGCGTTGCTCGGCGCGTAGATACTGGGCCCGCCGCAATTCGGGCAGCGGACGGTTCTGACGGGTGTGTGGGTGGCTTTGTCGCTCACGGCCGACCTCAGGCGCACAGGGTCAGTTCAAACGCGGCGTCCTCCTGCGCTGGATGCAGGCGGTCGTCTTCGCCGTGGCGCATCAGGCGCACCGACAGCATCAGCCGGTTGCCGCTGATTTCGGGGATGAGCCCCGTGGACGGGTCGATGCGCAAGCGCAGCAGCTGGAAGCTGCGGCCCTGCGGCAGGGTCAGCTGGAACTGGCCACCCGGCGCGACCACCTTCTGGGCCGAACCCGATTCGCGCAGCATCTTGAGCAACTGCACGATGGACTCGGCCAAGGGCGCCAGCGGTACCGACCAGCGATGCAGATCGGCCCGGCGTTCCTCCGCGCTCCGGTGCTGCCAGTGGTAGTAGCCGGGCAGATCAAACTCGCAGGTGCCGCCTGGAATGCCGATGCGGCTGCGGATGCTCATCAGCCAGTCGTTCTCAGTCAGGGCCTGGCCGGTCTTGCCGGTCATTTCGCTCAGTTGCGTGAAGCAGTCTTCCAGCTTCTGGATGACCTCTTCCAGGGCCTGCTCCGCGATCATCGGATTGCCGCGAAAACCGATGAGTTGCTGCTTGTGCCGGTCCAGATCCTTGAGCACATCCGACTTCATGTCGGCCCGGGCCGCCACGTCCATGATCTCGAAGATGGTCTGGATCGCATAGTGGTGATCCAGCGGGTGGCTGCGGGGCACCAGTTCCACCATGCGACGAAACAGCTGTTCAAGCCGCAGGTAGGTGCGAATGCGTTCGTTGAAGGGGTAGTCGTACAGGATCACGGCAGCGGGGCGGTCGCGGGACGGAGCGGCGGGTGGGGGTTCATCATAGCCCGAACCGCTTGGCCAGGGCCTCAGCGGCGCGCTCCAGCAGGGCCAGGTCGTCGGCGTCGTTGAAGACCACGAGGTCGGCCGCGGCCAGGCGCAAGGCACGCGGACTCTGGTTGCGCATCACGGCTTCGGTGGTGGTGGCGTCCCATCCACTGCGAGCGTTCACGCGGCGGATCTGCGTGGTGGGCGAGCAGTCGACCACCAGCACGCGGTCCAGCTGAGGCCGCCAGCGTGGGGACTCGACGAGCAGAGGCACATCGAACACCAGACAGGCAGAGGCCGATGCCTGGGCCTGGCGCTGGATTTCCGCGCCCACCAGCGGATGGATGATGTGCTCCAGCGTGTGGCGGGCTTCGGGGTGTGCGAACACGTGATCGCGCATGCGCTGCCGGTCGAGGGCGCCATCTGGAGCCAGGAATGCCGGGCCAAAGGTGTGTGCGATGGCGGGCATCGCGGCGCCGCCGGCTTCGGTGCTGCGGCGGGAGATGGCGTCGGCATCGATCACACCGGCGCCACGGGCCTGCAGCAGGCGCGCCAGCGTGCTCTTGCCACTGCCAATGCCACCGGTGAGTCCCAGCCGCAGGGGCGGCCTGTGAGGCGTCTGGCTCACAGGCCGATGGCGGCCAGAATGGCCGAAGGGCCAAAGACCATCGAGGTCAAGCCGGCCAATGCCAGGAAGGGGCCGAAAGGCACATAGCCTCCCTCGCGCAGGTTGCCTTTGAGTTTGATGGCGATGCCCACCACGGCACCGATCACCGAGGCCATCAAGATCACCGGGATCAACGCTTGCCAGCCGAACCACGCGCCGAAGGCGGCGAAGAGCTTGAAGTCACCGTAGCCCATGCCTTCCTTGCCCGTGATCAGCTTGAAGGCCCAGTACACCAGCCAGAGCGACAGGTAGCCTGCCACAGCCCCCCAGAGAGCGTCCGGGAGCGCGGTGTCTGTCAGTCGCAGACCTGCTGCGCACAGGCCGGCCCACAGCAAGGGAAGGGTGATGTCGTCGGGCAGCAGCGTGGTGTCCCAGTCGATGCACGCGAGTGCCAGCACCGCCGCAGAAAAGCCGCACCAGGCCAGGGCCTCCCAGCCCAGCCCCCATTGCCACCCGCACCAGGCGAACAGGACCGCGGCCGTCAACTCTACCGCCGGATAGCGTGCGCTGATCGGCGCGTTGCACTGGCTGCATTGGCCGCGCAACGCGAGGTAGCTGAACACCGGGATGTTCTCGAACCAGCGGATCTGATGTCCGCAATGCGGGCAGCGCGAGCGCGGCACCATCAGGTTGAATGTTTCAGCTTCTGGTGAGGCCGCTGCCGGATTCTCTACCGTGTTCTGAAGATCCGCGCATTCGGCCGCCCAGCGCAGTTCCATCATCTTGGGCAGGCGGTGAATCACCACATTGAGAAAGCTGCCCACCAACAAGCCGAGCAAGCCCAGCAGCGCCGCGCCCGGCACGCCCGCTTCCGCCAGCATCAAACCACCTGGCCCAGCTTGAAGATGGGAAGGTACATCGACACCACGATACCGCCAATGACGGTCCCCAGCACGACGATGATGATGGGCTCCATCAGGCTGGAGATGCCCGCCACCATGTCGTCGACCTCGGCTTCATAGAAGTCGGCGGCCTTGCCCAGCATGTGGTCGATGGAGCCCGACTCCTCACCGATGGCGCACATCTGCAGCACCATGGATGGGAAGATGTTGGCATTGGTCATGGCGTTGGTCAGGCTGGTGCCGGTCGACACCTCCTGCTGGATCCGTTCGGTGGCGATGGCGTAGACCGAGTTGCCCGATGCACCACCCACCGAGTCCAGTGCTTCCACCAGGGGCACGCCCGCCGCGAACATTGTCGCCAGCGTGCGCGTCCAGCGGGCGATGACCGATTTTTCGATCAATGGACCAAAGATCGGCAGCTTGAGCAGCAGGCGGTCCATGAACCGCTGCACCTTCTCATTGCGCCGCCAGGCCTGCATGAAAAAGTAGAAGCCGCCACCGAGGACGCCAAAGATCAACCACCAGTACTCGGTGAAGAACTCGCTTATCGCGATCACGAACAGGGTCGGCGCGGGCAGATCGGCGCCGAAGGAGGAGAACACCTCCTTGAACGAGGGGATCACGAAGATCATGATGATGGTCACCACCACGAAGGCCACGATGATCACGGCGATCGGGTACATCAGCGCCGACTTGATCTTGGACTTGAGCGCCTCGGTCTTCTCCATGTAAGTGGCCAGGCGGTCCAGCAACTCCTCCAGAATACCGGCGGCTTCACCGGCTTCCACGAGGTTGCAGTACAGGCTGTCAAAGTACAACGGGTGTTTGCGAAACGCCGAACTCAGCGAGGTGCCGGTTTCCACATCGGTGCGGATGTCGTTGAGCAGCTTGGTGACGCTGGGGTTGGCGTTGCCCCGGCCGACGATGTCGAACGCCTGGAGCAGGGGCACACCGGCTTTCATCATGGTGGCCAGCTGGCGCGTGAAGATGGCAATGTCCTTGGGCTTGATGCGCTTGCCCGAACTCATGCGGCGCTTCTTGACCTTGCCGGGCACGATGCCCTGGCGCCGCAGCGCAGCCAACACCTGGTTTTCTCCCGCGGCCCGTGTTTCTCCACGCACGGTCTTGCCGTTGCGGTCTTTGCCCTCCCACTCGAAGACGGCGTCCTTGACGTTCTTGGATACTGCGGTTGCCATGGTGTCCCTCTATCCCTCTGAGCCTTGTGTCTGGAACTGCATCACTCGTTGGTCACGCTGAGCACTTCTTCCAGCGAAGTCATGCCCAGCTTCACCTTGAGCAGACCCGATTCGCGCAGCGTGCGAACGCCCTCCTTGCCGGCCTGCTGGGCAATGTCGAGCGCGCTGCCACCACGCAGGATGATGCGTTGGATTTCTTCCGAAATGGGCATCACCTGGTAGATGCCGACGCGGCCCTTGTAGCCGTTGTTGCAGGCCGAGCACCCCACGGGCTTGTAGGGCGTCCAGGTGCCATCAAGGTCTTCCGGCTTGAATCCGGCGTCCACCAGGGCCTTGCGCGGTACGTCCAGCGGCGCCTTGCAGGTGGCGCACAGGCGACGGGCCAGCCGCTGGGCGGTGATCAGGATCACGCTGGAGGCGATGTTGAACGTGGGAATGCCCATGTTCATCATCCGCGTCAGTGTGGTCGGCGCGTCGTTCGTGTGCAGGGTGGACAGCACCATGTGACCGGTTTGTGCGGCCTTGATCGAGATGTCCGCCGTTTCGAGATCGCGAATCTCACCCACCATGATCACGTCGGGATCCTGGCGCAGAAATGCCTTGAGGGCCGCCGCGAAGGTCAGGCCCGCCTTCTCGTTGACGTTGACCTGATTGACACCCGGCAGGTTGATTTCCGACGGATCTTCCGCCGTGGAAATGTTGATGCCTGGCTTGTTCAGGATGTTCAGGCAGGTGTACAGCGACACCGTTTTCCCCGACCCCGTGGGGCCGGTGACCAGCACCATGCCGTATGGCCGGCTGATCGCGTTCAACAGCCGCTCTTTTTCCTCGGGTTCGTAGCCTAGGGCATCGATGCCGACCTTGGCGCTGCTCGGGTCCAGAATACGGATCACGATCTTCTCGCCGAACAAGGTGGGCAGGGTGCTGACCCGAAAGTCGATCACGCGGTCCGGTCCGATCTTGAGTTTCATGCGCCCGTCCTGGGGCACACGCTTCTCCGAGATGTCCATGCGGGAGATCACCTTGATCCGCGACGCCAGCTTGTCCTTGATCACGATCGGCGGCGACGCAATTTCACGCAGTTCGCCGTCCACCCGAAAACGGACCCGGTAGTTGTGCTCGTAAGGCTCAAAGTGCAAGTCGGATGCCCGCATGTTGAATGCGTCAATCAGCATCTTGTGCAGGAACTTGACCACGGGCGCGTCGTCGACCTCCGACGCCTTGTCGGTCACGTCGCTCACGCTCGTCTCGGTGGCCGCCTCGTCGAACTCGAACTCGCCACCGATGATGTTGTCCATCGTGTCGTTGACGCTCGTGGTCTGGGTCTCCACCAGTTTGCTGAGCTTGTCGTACTCGGCAATCACCCAGTCCACGCCCATCTGGGTCGCGAACTTGATCTTCTCGGCGGCCTGTTGGTCGGCTGGATCGGCCGTGGCCACCATCAAGCGGTTGTTGCGTTTGCTCAGGACGACGATGCGGTAGTCGCTGCAAATCTTGGGATCCAGCAGGCCGGCGGGCAGGCGTTGCACGTCGATCGCGTCCAGATCGAGCAGTGGCGCGGCAAAAGCCACCGACATGGTGTGGGCCAGATCCGAAGCGGACACAGCCCCTGAGCCGGTCAGCTCTGCGATGAAGCTGGAGCGGCCGCTTTGTGCTTTGCGATAAAGATCTTCAGCCGCCTTCTGGCCAAGCTTCCCCGCAGACACAAGCGCGCGGCCCAGGCCTGGCAAGGCCATGGACGGGGTCTCCTGGGGGACGGTTTCGACGGACGCCATAGATTTCTATTTATCGTAAATCAAGGACTTGCCCGCCATTATTGAGGCAACTTGTGTCGGAAATGCGGATTCCCCCGCTGGCCGTTGTATCGAGGACGCGAAATCCGACCGGCCGGTCGTTGGCTCGGTCTGAACGGCAATGTCTGAAAGGGGGAAACTGGTCGGGGTGAGAGGATTCGAACCTCCGGCCTCTACGTCCCGAACGTAGCGCTCTACCTGGCTAAGCTACACCCCGATGGACCGAAAATGGTCGATCGTCTGAAGGCCGTTGGCCTTCCGTGGCTGCTCAAGATCGACGCTCAAGCAGGCCAGCCGCCAATTGTAGCAAAGCTGCGCTGTAGGCATTGACCGGCAGTTGCTTGGCGGCCTCGATTGCCCGTTGGGCCTCCGCGTGCGCACTGACCCGAGCCGCATCCAGGGCACCCGTTTGAAGAATGATGTCCCTGATGGCATCGAGGTGCGCCACGTCGCCCTGTTCGATGGCCTGACGCAGCAGCGCCTTCTGCGCCTCGGAGCCGGAACGCAGGGCGCAAATGATGGGCAGCGTGACCTTGCCCTCGCGCAGGTCATCCCCCAGGTTCTTGCCCAGTTCATCGGCACTGCCCTCGTAGTCGAGCACGTCATCGATGACCTGAAAGGCAGTGCCCAGGGCCTGCCCGTACTCCGCGCACAGGGCCTCGGTATGGGCATCCGTGCCCGCCAGGATGGGCGCCAAGCGGGCGCTGGCTTCGAACAGCTTGGCCGTTTTGGAGCGGATCACGCGCAGGTACGCGGCCTCGTCGATGGTGGCGTCGTGCATGTTCATGAGTTGAAGCACTTCGCCTTCGGCGATCACGTTGGTGGCGTCGGACAGCACCTGCATCACGCGCATGTCGTTGATGTCCACCATCATCTGAAAGGCGCGGGAGTAAAGAAAGTCACCCACCAGCACACTGGCGGCATTGCCAAACCGCTCGTTGGCGGTCTCGCGCCCCCGGCGCAAGGTGGACTCGTCCACCACGTCGTCGTGCAGCAGGGTCGCGGTGTGAATGAACTCCACGACGGCCGCCAGCGTGTGGCGCTGGGGGTTCTGGCTGTTGATCGCGCCGCTGACCAGCAGCAGCAAGGCCGGGCGCAAGCGCTTGCCGCCCGCCGAGATGATGTACTGAGCAACTTCCCGGACCAGCGGTACCTCGGTGGTCAGGCGTTCGCTGATGACTTGGTCCACCCGCTGCATGTCGGGCTGGATCAGCTCCAAGGGGCTGGCGGGGGAATTGATGGGGGTGGTCAAGGTGGAAACGCGGGATCGGTAGGGGGTGTCGGGCCGGGTTGGGATTATAGGAACGGTGCCCCAGGCCCTCTGAAAATGGCCGCGCCAGCGAGCCGAAAAGGCTGTGGCATGCCAGCCGCTTGCCGGTTTTCCGGGCACATGCTAAAATCTAAGGCTCGGTGGAATTGGGTCCGCCGGGCTTCCATTCGTGGAATTTTTAAAGAGGTTCATATGTACGCGGTCATAAAAACCGGTGGCAAACAGTATCGTGTTGCTGCTGGCGAAAAAATTAAAGTAGAACAGATTGCTGCGGATGTGGGCCAAGAGATCGTGTTTGACCAAGTACTCGCTGTCGGCAACGGCACCGATATCAAGGTTGGCACTCCCTTGGTTTCCGGCGCAACGGTCACGGTCACGGTGTTGGCCCACGGCAGGCACGACAAGGTCAGCATCTTCAAGATGCGCCGTCGCAAGCACTACCAGAAGCGCCAAGGGCACCGTCAGAATTTCACCGAACTGCAGATTGCTTCGATCGCAGCCTGAGGAGTAAGTCAACATGGCACAGAAAAAAGGCGGCGGCTCAACGCGAAACGGGCGCGATTCCAAGCCCAAGATGCTCGGCGTGAAGGCGTTTGGTGGCGAGCTGGTCAGTGCTGGCTCGATCATCGTGCGTCAGCGCGGTACCAAATTCCACCCCGGCATGAACGTGGGCGTGGGCAAGGACCACACCATTTTTGCAACGGTCGATGGCCACGTGAGCTTCGCCATCAAAGGCGCGCTGAACCGTCAGGTTGTCAGCATCACCCCCGTCTGAGCGGGCGTGCTCCCGTGCTGCAAGATTGAAAAATCGGTGCAGTGCGATGAGGCACATGTGATACGTTGAATGCAAAAGGCCCGCCCGTGCGGGCTTTTTGTTTGGCCCTTCTCTAGCAGTTCCTTCCTGGAAAGCATGTCATGAAATTTGTGGACGAAGCCACGATCGATGTCGCTGCGGGCGATGGCGGCAATGGCTGCGCATCTTTCCGGCATGAAAAATACAAAGAGTTCGGGGGGCCCGACGGCGGCGACGGTGGCCGTGGTGGCCATGTGTACGCCGTGGCGGACGCCAGCCTGAACACCCTGGTGGATTTCCGGTTCACCCGCCGCTTCGAAGCGCATCGCGGCGAACACGGCAAGGGTTCGGACATGTTTGGCGTCAAGGGCGACGACATCGTGCTCAAGATGCCGGTCGGCACCATCATCGCGGATGCGGAGACCGGCGAAGTGCTGTTCGAGTTGCTGCAGCCCGGTGAACAGGTGACGATCGCCAAGGGGGGCGATGGTGGCTTCGGCAACATGCACTACAAGAGTTCGACCAACCGGGCGCCGCGTCAGAAGACGCCCGGCTGGCCAGGCGAGAAGCGCAGCTTGAAGCTGGAGCTCAAGGTGCTGGCCGATGTCGGCTTGTTGGGCATGCCCAACGCGGGCAAGTCGACCTTGATCGCGGCCATCTCCAACGCGCGCCCCAAGATCGCCGACTACCCTTTCACCACTTTGCATCCCAATCTGGGTGTGGTCCGCGTCGGGCCGGAGAAGAGCTTCGTGGTGGCCGATGTACCCGGGCTGATCGAAGGGGCGTCGGAGGGCGCTGGCCTGGGACACCAGTTCCTGCGGCACCTGCAACGCACGCGCCTGCTGCTGCACATGCTGGATGTGGCGCCCTTCGATGAAGGGGTCGATCCTGTCGCGCAGGCCAAGGCCATCGTGGCGGAGTTGAAGAAATTCGATCAGAAGCTGTACGAGAAACCTCGTTGGCTTGTGCTCAACAAGCTGGACATGGTGCCCACCGAGGAGCGGGAGGCCCGGGTCAAGGACATCGTGAAACGCCTGAAATACAAGGGGCCCGTCTTCGAAATTTCAGCGCTTACCCGCGAGGGTTGCGAACTGCTGGTGCAGAAGATCTACCAGCACATCGCGCAGGTGCATCAGTCGATGCAAGCGCCGGTGGATGTGGATCCCCGCTTCGTGAATGGTCCTGACACTCACTGACTCCGAGCCCATTTGCCCATGGACATCGCCTCAACCTCTTCGCCTGTTGATTCAATGAATGTGCATGGCATGGCCCCGGCGGCCGTGTTCAAGACCGCTCGCCGCATCGTGGTCAAGGTGGGTTCCAGCTTGGTGACCAACGAGGGCCGCGGCCTTGACGAAGAAGCCATCGGGCAATGGAGTCAGCAATTGGCGGCCCTGGTGCAGCAGGGGCGTGAGGTCATCATGGTCAGCAGCGGCGCGGTGGCCGAAGGCATGAAACGCCTGGGCTGGACCGTGCGGCCCAAGGAGATCAACGAACTTCAAGCTGCGGCGGCCGTAGGGCAGATGGGCCTGGTGCAGATGTACGAGACCAAGCTGCGCGGTTGTGGCGTCGGCAGCGCGCAAGTGCTGTTGACGCACGCCGACCTCGCGGACCGTGAACGTTATCTCAATGCCCGCTCGACCCTGTTGACATTGCTCCAGCTGGGCGTGGTGCCGGTGATCAACGAGAACGACACCGTCGTCAACGACGAAATCAAGTTTGGCGACAACGACACACTGGGCGCGCTCGTGGCCAATCTGGTGGAGGCCGACGTGCTCGTGATCCTGACCGACCAGAAGGGCTTGTACACGGCCGATCCCCGGCGCGATCCTTCCGCTCAGTTTGTTCACGTGGCCCGCGCTGGCGATGCACGCCTGGAAGCCATGGCGGGCGGCGCGGGCAGCGGCATTGGCAAGGGCGGCATGATCACCAAGATACTGGCCGCCAAACGCGCCGCCGGTTCCGGGGCCTCCACGGTCATCGCCTGGGGCCGCGAGCCCGACGTGCTGTTGCGACTGACGGCGGGTGAAGCCATCGGCACCTGCCTCGTGGCCCAGACACCCAAGCACCAGGCGCGCAAGCGCTGGATTTCCGATCATTTGCAGTTGCGTGGCGCCGTCGTGGTGGACGATGGCGCGGTCGGCAAGATCGTGGGCGAAGGCAAGAGCCTGCTGCCTATCGGCATGACGGGCGTCGACGGCGAGTTCTCCCGAGGGGATGTGATCGCGGTGCGCGATGCGCGCGGGGCCGAAGTGGCGCGCGGATTGGCCAACTACGCGAGCAGCGAGGCCCGGCTCATCTGCCGCAAGTCATCGCAGGACTTCGAGCGTTTGCTGGGTTACGTGGCTGAACCCGAAATGATCCACCGCGACAACCTCGTCCTGGCGCGCGGCTAAGGCCAGCGCCCCCGGGCCCGCTCAGCGCGTTTCCGGGCGGCCGTGTTTGAGGGTGTGCAGGATTTTCTGCGCGCTGCCGTTGATGGTTCGGCCTTCGCAGATGCCCGCCCGTGCCAGCAACATGGCGGGGCGGGTGGGTCCGGAGAACGACAGCTCTTGCCATGCTTCCTTGGCGTTGACGTTCCAGCTGGACGCGTTGTTGTTCCAGCGTCCATAGGTCTTGACTTCGGCCGTCTGGCAACGCAGGCCCTGGTACAGCACATTGAGCGCCCCGCTGGAGCTGCGGGCGACCAGCACATAGCGCACCACACCGTCCTCGCCCACGCTCAAGGTCTTGGGGTCGATACCGTAGCTCAACGCCGTACCGGCTGAGACCTCGAAGGCCTGCAATTGGTCGATGCTGAAAGTGGGCGGCGGCTTGACCGCCGCTTCCTGCCACGCAGGGGCGTCCGGGTCGTCTCGCAATTGGGCCTGCAATGCAGGGCTGAAACCCAGAAACGAAATCAGGGCCGCTGCGACGGACAGGCATCGCGGCAACCGGTGGCGGGCAGAAGTCATTTGTGTTCGATGTGGGCAGAGCGGGAGCCGCTCTGCGGGTCGGGATCAAAACTGGCGCCCGGGGGCAGCTCCAGGCCCGGCGGTGGGGCCGACAGGGACGAGGATTCGGGACTTTCGTCGTGGCGGTGGCGGGAGCCACCGCGCAGGTAGCGGTTGCGGGTGTCGTTCTTGGGCAGGTAGCGCGAGAGTTCGGTGAGCGCCATTTCGTAGACGCCTCGTTTGAACTCCACGACCACGTCGAGCGGTACCCAGTAGTCGTGCCAGCGCCAGGCGTCGAACTCCGGATGGCTGGTCGCGCGCAGGTTCAGGTTCCAGTCCTGCGCCACGAGGCGCAGCAGGTACCAGATCTGTTTCTGCCCCTTGTAGTGGCCGCGTGCATCGCGGCGGATGAAGCGGTCCGGCACTTCGTAGCGCAACCAGTCGCGCGTGCGGGCGACGATGCTCACGTGCTCGGGCATGAGCCCGACTTCCTCGTGCAACTCGCGGTACATCGCCTGCTCAGGTGTCTCGCCTCTGTCGATGCCACCTTGCGGAAACTGCCAGGAGTGTGAGCGGATGCGCTTGCCCCAGAACACCTGGTTTCGCTGGTTGAGCAGAATGATGCCGACATTGGGCCTGAAGCCTTCTCTGTCAAGCATAATCAACCCCAAATTTTTAAACTGTGTTCATTATGCATCGCGGCATGCAAGTTGCGAAGTGATCACACACCTGTTGCATCTCCGGGCGCAGGTGGGCCGTCCAGATCGCCGGATGCGCCGTTCTCCCGGTTCCCACCTCCGATGTACCGCAACACTGCCTCGCGGCAGAACCCAGCTCGCCCATGAAAGCCTCCCAGTTCCTGATTTCCACCCTCAAGGAAGCCCCGGCCGACGCGGAAGTCGTCAGCCACCAGCTGATGACGCGCGCCGGCATGATCAAGAAGCTCGGCGCTGGCATCTACAGCTACATGCCCATGGGCTTGCGCGTGATCCACAAGGTGGAGGCCATCGTGCGCGAAGAAATGAACCGGGCAGGTTCGGTGGAGCTCACCATGCCGGTGATCCAGCCGGCGGAGTTCTGGCAGGAAACCGGGCGCTTTGACAAGATGGGGGCCGAGCTGCTGCGCATCAAGGACCGGCACGACCGAGATTTCGTGGTGCAACCCACCAGTGAGGAAGTGGTCACTGACATTGCACGCCAGGATTTCCGCAGCTACAAGCAGTTGCCCAAGAACCTGTACCAGATCCAGACCAAGTTCCGTGATGAGCGGCGCCCGCGTTTCGGCCTCATGCGGGGCCGCGAATTCATCATGAAGGACGCCTACAGCTTCGACCGGGACGAGTCGACAGCCAAGCTGAGCTACCAGGTGATGGCCGCGGCCTACCGGCGCATCTTCGACCGGTTCGGCCTGCGCTACCGCGCCGTGGCGGCCGACAGCGGCGCCATCGGCGGCGATCTGAGCGAGGAATTCCAGGTGATCGCCGCGACCGGGGAAGACGCGATCGTCTACTGCCCGGCGAGCGACTACGCCGCCAACATGGAAAAGGCCGAGGCGCTGGCGCCGGCTGGACCGCGCCCCGCGGCAGCCAACCCCATGGTCAAGACGCCCACGCCCGGCAAGGCCACCTGCGCCGACGTGGCCACGCTGCTGGGCGTGCCTCTGGCCACCACGGTGAAATCGCTGGTGTTGGCCACCGACGAACTCGACGAGGCGGGCGAGGTCGCCAAGAGCCAGGTCTGGCTGTTGCTGCTGCGCGGCGACCACGACATGAACGAAGTCAAGGTGGCAAAGGTGCCGGGGCTCAACGCCGGCTTCCGGTTCGCCACCGGCGCCGAGATCGATGCGCACTTCGGCTGCAAGCCAGGTTACCTGGGCCCGATCGGCCTGAAGAAGCCGGTGAATCTCGTGGTCGACCGCGAGGTGGCCGTGTTGGCGGACTGGATCTGCGGGGCCAACGAGCCGGACTTCCACATGACCGGTGTGAACTGGGGCCGCGACCTGCCCGAGCCGACCCTGGTGGCGGACCTGCGCAACGTGGTCGAAGGCGATGCCTCGCCCGACGGCCAGGGCGTGCTGGCGATCGAGCGTGGCATCGAGGTCGGCCACGTGTTCTACCTGGGCACGAAGTACAGCAAGGCCATGAACGCCACCTTCCTGGGCGAGGACGGCAAGCCCGCGCATTTCGAGATGGGCTGCTACGGCATCGGCATCACGCGCCTGCCGGCCGCGGCGATTGAGCAGAACCACGACGAACGCGGCATCATCTGGCCCGACGCGCTGGCGCCATTCACGGTGGTGGTCTGCCCCATCGGCATGGACCGCAGCCCCGAGGTGAAGGTCGCCGCCGAACAGCTGTACAGCGAGCTGCTGGCGGCTGGCGTGGATGTGATCCTGGACGACCGGGGCGAGCGCCCCGGCGCCATGTTCGCGGACTGGGAGCTCATCGGTGTGCCGCACCGCGTCACCATCGGCGACCGCGGCCTCAAGGCCGGGCAGGTGGAATACCAGCACCGCCGCGATGCCGCCGCCACCCAGGTGGCGTTGGGCGAGGTGGTGGCGCTCCTGAAGGGCAAGCTGGGCGCATGAAGCCGCTGGTCTGGTCGCGCCGCGACTGCCTGCTGGCTGCCGGCGCGCTGGGCCTGGGCTCTCTGTCCCCGGTCGCGCACGCCGGTGGCCAACTGGAAGAGCCCCTGGCCGATTCGGTGCGCGGTGCCTTGAGCGCTGCGATCGCCAACAGCGCGCCGCCCGTGCCCGAGTTCACCGACCTGGAAAAACGCCTGGCCTATCTGCGCTGGCTGGGCGCTTCTAGCGACCGGCTGCAGCGCCGCAAGCCGGATTTCCAGACCCGCATCGAGTTCCTGCAGACCCTCTGGTACGAAACCCGGCGCGCGGGGCTGGACACCACCCTGGTGCTGGGGCTGGTGCAGGTCGAGAGCGCGTTCCGCAAGTTTGCCATTTCGCACGTGGGCGCTCGGGGCTACATGCAGATCATGCCGTTCTGGTCGCGCCTGATCGGCGACGGCGATGCCAGCCGGCTCTTCAACATGCAGACCAACCTGCGGTTTGGCTGCGTGATCCTGCGCCACTACCTGGACCGCGAACGCGGTGATACCTTCCTGGCGCTCGGCCGCTACAACGGCAGCCGGGGCCGCGCCGAGTACCCGAACGCGGTCTATGCCGCGGCCAGGAACTGGGCCCACCCGGACGCCTGAGCGCGCCAGGCCGTTTACTGAAGAAAGCCGATGCGGCCTTTGCCCGCGCCCGCGCGAGGCAGATCTTCGGGTTCGATGCGATAGCGGTTGTCCAGCCGCGCATTGCCAAAGCCGGTGACGAGCGCGCGGCGCATCTCCCGCGGCGCGAGCGTCGCCAGCAAATCCAGCACGTCGTTGGCCGGTTCGGGGTCAAAACGCTGGCCCCAGTCGTGCTCCCCCAGAATGCCCCGGTAGAGGTGGGCCGCGATCTTGCGCGCGGCCTCGGGTGAGGGCGGCGAGATCTCGTACACGTTCATGCGGTTCATGATGGGCTCGGGGATGCCGCGCTCGTGGTTGGCCGTGGTGACCCAGATCACCTGGCTGGCGTCGATCGGCACTTCCGCGAACTCGTCGACGAAGCTCTGCGCCGTGTCGTGTTCCAGCAGGCCGTAGAGCGCACCCAGCGGGTCGTACTGCGCGTCCGCAGCCGCCTTGTCGATCTCGTCCACCACGATCACCGGGTTCGCGTACTGCCCATCCACCAGGGCCTCGAACACCTTGCCGGGCTTGGCGCCTTTCCATTGCGAGGACGAGCCCGAGAGCAGCCAGCCGGCCGTCATGGAACTCATGGGCACCAGGCTCATGCTCGTGCCGAGCAGGTCGGCGAGCTGGCGCGCGAAGTGGGTCTTGCCGACGCCGGGCGGGCCCAGCAGCAGGATGGGTGTGACTTCCAGGCTGTCGCGGCTGTCCTGGCTCAGCGCCACGTGGCGCTTCACATCGTCGAGCACTTCACCAAAATTGGGCAGCAGGTCGTAGAGCGGTGCCATGTCGGGCACGCCCGAGGGCTTGACCGCGAAGCGCTGGGGACCGCGCTCCAGCATGCGCTGCCAAGTGTTTCGAAGGCTTTCGTAGTCGCGTTCGTTGCCGCTGGCTTGCAGGTGGGCCAGCTTGCGCTCGACGTCGTCGGCGCTGAACACGCTGCGCATCTGGGCGATGGGCAGACCGAGGGAGGGTGAAGCGACCAGGCTGCGAGAGCTCATGCGATTCTCCTTGAGGTTCGGTGGCGATTTCATTCAAGCACACAACATGCCCGACCTCAATGCAGAAATGCCCGGCAAAGTCACCGCATTCCGAAAGATGGGCACGAGGTGTGCGAAATCGCGCACCAGAAACAACAAGGCCACCCGAAGGTGGCCCTGGCTGGCGCACGAGAGGAGAACGGGATCAGGCTTCGCCGTTGATGACCTGTTGCAGTTCGCCGGACTGGTACATCTCCATCATGATGTCCGAGCCGCCGATGAACTCACCCTTGACGTAGAGCTGCGGGATGGTGGGCCAGTTGCTGTATTCCTTGATGCCCTGGCGGATGCCGTCGTCTTCGAGCACGTTGACGGTGGTCAGCGTTTTCGTCTCGACGCCACAGGCCTTGAGGATCTGGATCGCACGGCCGGAGAAGCCGCACATGGGGAAGCTCGCGTTGCCCTTCATGAACAACACGATGTCGTGGGATTTGACCAGCTGGTCGATTCGGGTTTGCGCGTCGCTCATGGCTGAAAGTCCTTCTGCGGAAGGGTCTGGAGAGACCCGGAAACGGCTCACATTATCGCCGCTGCGGCCACTGGCCGCCGCTGCAGCGCTCAATGCCCGGGAGGTCGGCGCGGCTGCCGACCTGTGTGAAGCCGGCCGCCTGGAGCAGGCTGCGCACCGCGCCGGCCTGGTCGTGCCCATGCTCGAGCAGCAGCCAGCCCCCCGGGTTCAGGGCGGCGGGCGCGGTGGACACCAAGGCCCGGATGTCGTCCAGGCCGTCGGGGCCGGCGGTCAGCGCCGAGCCGGGCTCGTGGCCGAGCGCCGCCAGATGGGCGTCGCCTTCGGCGATGTAGGGCGGGTTGCTGGCGATCAGGTCGAAGTGCTGTGCCGGCACCGCGGTGAGCCAGTGCCCGAGGTGGAAATCCACCGCCAGGCCCAGCCGATCGGCGTTCGCACGGGCGACGGCCAGCGCATCGGGGCTGGCGTCCGTGGCCGAGACCACGGCGCCCGGGCGCTGGGCCTTGAGGGCCAGTGCGATGGCGCCGCTGCCGGTGCCCAGGTCGAGCACGCGGGCGGCTGCCGGCAGCGCATCCAGCACATCCAGCGCCCAGCTCACCAGGGTTTCGGTGTCGGGCCGTGGCACGAGCACGCGCGGGTCCACCTGGAGCGTGAGGCCGAAGAATTCCTGGTCGCCGCGCAGGTAGGCCATGGGCTCGCCGTGCCGGCGGCGTTGCACCAGGGCCGCGAGGCGGGCGGCCGCCTCGGCGTCCATCGCGTCGCCGTCGTGCGCCAGCAGCCAGGCGCGGTCGTGGGGGCTGCGCTGCAGGGCCAGCAGCAGCAGCATCTGCGCGTCGATCCGGTCCAGGCCGTCGCGCTGCAGGTGCGTCAGGGCTTCGCGCAGCGTGGTGGTCATGCGCCGTTGCGTTGTTCGAGCTCGGCCAGCAGCTCGGTGCCGCGCGCGACCTGCAGGGCGTGGATCACCTCGTCCAGATCACCTTCCATCACCTGCAGCACCTTGTACAGCGTGAGGTTGATGCGGTGGTCGGTCAGGCGGCCCTGCGGGAAGTTGTAGGTGCGGATGCGGTCGCTGCGGTCGCCGCTGCCGATCAGGCCCTTGCGCGTGGCGGCTTCGGCGGCTGCGCGCTCGCTGCGGTCTTTTTCCTGCAGGCGCGCCGTGAGCACCTGCAGCGCCTTGGCCTTGTTGCTGTGCTGCGATCGGCCGTCCTGGCATTCGGCGGTGATGCCGGTGGGCAGGTGGGTCACGCGCACGGCGGAGTCGGTCTTGTTGATGTGCTGGCCGCCCGCGCCACTGGCGCGGAAGGTGTCGATGCGCAACTCGCTCGGGTTGAGCTGCACCGCCTGGGTCTCGTCGGGTTCGGGCATCACCGCCACGGTGGCCGCACTGGTGTGGATGCGGCCCTGGGTCTCGGTGGCGGGCACGCGCTGCACCCGGTGGCCGCCGGACTCGAAACGCAGCCGCCCATAGGCTCCGGGGCCCGCGATGCGCAGCACCACTTCCTTGTAGCCGCCGAGCTCGCTGGGCGACTCGCTCACGGTCTCCACCTGCCAGCGCTGCTTTTCGGCGTAGCGCGTGTACAGGCGGGCGAGGTCGCCGGCGAACAGGGCCGACTCGTCGCCGCCGGTGCCGGCGCGGATCTCGACGAAGGCGTTGCGCTCGTCGTCCGGATCCTTGGGCAGCAAGAGTTGCTGCAAATCGATGTCCAGCTGCGCCAGGTCGGCCTCGGCACTCTGGATTTCCTCCTGCGCCATCTCGGCCATGTCAGGGTCGTCGAGCATTTCCCGCGCCGTCGCCAGGTCGGTCTCGCGTTGGAGATAGCGGTTGAACACCTCGACCACCGTGGAGGCCTCGGCGTGTTCGCGGCTCAGCGCGCGGAAGCGATCCATCTGGTCGACGACGTCGGGCGCGGACAGCAGCGCATCGAGCTCGTGCAGTCGGGCTCGCTGGCGCAGCAGGGTGTCACGGACGAAGGGTTTCATGGTGGGGCACGGAGACCCTGCACGCCGACACGGGCGCGGGCCCGCAACGCCGTGCGCGGGCCGGGTCAGCTAGTTTTGCGCGTTGCGCGGGGGTTTGAGCGGTTCGTCGCGCAGGAACAGCCGCGAAACGGTCTGCGCGGTGGCGGCACGTGTGGTGCTGTCACCGGTGTGCAGTTCGGCCAGGGTGCCGTGAAGCATTTTTTGCGTGAGGCCGCGCGAGAGCGCTTCCAGCACGGCTTCCACCGGCTCGCCCTTGGCCAGCAGGCGGCGGGCGCGCGCCATTTCCACGGCGCGCCATTCGTCGGCCTGGGCGTTGATCTGCTGGATCAGCGGCACCACGCCGTGGGCCGGGTCGCGCTGCTCCATCCAGTGCATGAAGCTGAGCACACCCGCGTCGATGATGGCCTCGGCCTGCGCCACGGCAGCCAGGCGGTGGTCCTTGCCGGTCTGCACCACGGTGGCGAGGTCGTCCACGGTGTAGAGGTAGACGTCGGGCAGGGCTTTGACCTCGGCCTCGATGTCGCGCGGCACCGCCAGATCGACCATGAACATGGGCCGGTGGCGGCGCTTCTTGAGCGCGCGTTCCACGGCGCCCAGGCCGATGATGGGCAGCGTGCTCGCGGTGCAGCTGATGACGGCGTCGAACTCGTGCAGGCGGTCGGGCACGTCGGCCAGCCGCATCACCTGCGCGCCGAAGCGGCTGGCGAGCTTCTCGCCGCGCTCCAGTGTGCGGTTGGCGATCGCCATGCCCTTGGGCGTCTTGGCCGCGAAGTGGGTGGCGGCCAGTTCGATCATCTCGCCCGCGCCGACGAACAGCACCTTGATGTCGCGCAGGTCTTCGAACAGCTGCGACGCCAGGCGCACCGCGGCGGCGGTCATGCTGATGGAGTGGGCGCCGATCTCGGTGGAACTGCGCACTTCCTTGGCCACGGCGAACGAGCGCTGGAACAGCTGGTGCAGGGTGGTGCCCAGGGCGCCCGCGTCGCTGGCGGCGCGCACCGCGTCCTTCATCTGGCCGAGGATCTGGGCTTCGCCCAGCACCATGCTGTCCAGGCCGCTGGCGACGCGGAAGGCATGGCGCGCGGCCTGGTCGTCGCGCAGGATGTAGGCGTGGTCGCGCAGCACCTGGCCGCTCACGCCGCCGGTCTGCGCCAGCCAGTCCAGGGTGGGGTCCACCGCCGACTGGTCGCCCGCGCCGTACAGCTCGGTGCGGTTGCAGGTGGACAGCAGCGTGGCCTCGGGCTGGCGCGCCAGACTCTGGCGGTAGCCGTGCAAAGTGGGCTGGATCTGGTCGAGCGCAAACGCAAAACGGCCCCGCAGATCGAGCGGAGCCGTGTTGTGGTTGATGCCGAGGGCCCAGACAGACATGGGGTGATTATAAAATTGAACCCTTATGCACGCCGCCGCCCGCTTCGAATGACGCCTTTGGCCTTCCTCGGGCACATCGCCGGCTTCATCGCCCCTGCCGTTTTCATGGCCCTGGTCCTGTGGACGGTGCCCCGTTTCCGCCGCGCCGGCCGTGCGGCGCAGGGCGCCGGCCTGGAGGCCTTCATGCTGGTCGTGGCGGGTGTGGTGGTGCTGCTGGCGGGGCTGGTGTTCTTTGGCCGTGACGGCAAGATGGCCACCTACGCCGCCCTGGTGTTCGTTCAGGGCACGCTGGCCTGGTGGCTGCACCGCAAGCGCTGAGCGCTTCGCCTCAGCGCCCGGGCGCAAACAGGTCGATGCGGTCGGTGATGATGCCGTCCAAGCCCAGGTCCAGCAGCCGCTGCGCGGCCCATTCGTCGTTCACGGTGTAGGCCAGGGTGCGCAGGCCGCTTTCCCGGGCCTGGGCCACGGTGCTGCTGTCCCACAGGGCGTGGTTGCACACGGCCGCCACGCACCCCAAAGATTGCGCCATGTCCCGCCAGCCTTCCCGCAGGGTGTCGAGCAGCAGCCCGCGCGGCAGGTGGGGAGCGCTTTCCCGCGAGCCCTGCAGCGCGTCGGGCTGGAACGAGGTGAGGAAGGGCGCGCGCTCGGCGTTGCTGGCCCAGAGCCGCGCGGCCGCTTCCGCCACGGCGCGCCCCGTGGCCAGCTCCGTGCCGGGGGTGGGTTTGATCTCGATGTTGAGCCAATGGCCCTGCGCCTGGCAGTGGCGGGCCACGGCTTCCAGGGTGGCCAGGGGCTCGCCCGCGAACGCGCGCGAGTGCCAGCCACCGGCATCGAGCTGGCTCAGCTCGCCCCAGGGGCGCTCACCGGCCACGCCGCTGCCGTTCGTGGTGCGCTCCAGGGTCGCGTCGTGCAGCAGGAAGACCACGCCATCGGCGCTGAGCTTGGCGTCGCATTCGTACATGCGGTAGCCGTGCGAGGCCCCGAGGCGGAAGGCGGCGAGGGTGTTTTCGGGCGCCAGCCTGCCGGCGCCGCGGTGGGCGACCCAGCGCGGGTAGGGCCAGTGGCCCGGCTGCTCTCTCCCACTCATTGCCGCTGGCCGGTCTCGGCGTTGAACCAGTGCAGGCGGTCCTCGCGCGGCTGGGCATGGATGGTGCTGCCGATGGCCGGGGCACCCTGGTCCTCGTGGGTGCGGATGATCAGCATCTCGTCGCCCAGGCGGGCGTGCACCAGGCGCTCGGCGCCCAGCAACTCCACCGTTTCCACCTGCAGCGCCCAGCCACTGTCACCCACGTCCAGGTGCTCGGGGCGGATGCCCAGGATGCTGCCGGGGCGCCCACCGGGCGCGTGTTTCAGCAGGTTCATGGGCGGCGAGCCGATGAAGCTGGCCACGAAGGTCGTGGCCGGGCGCGAATAGACCTCTTCGGGCGTACCGAACTGCTCCATGTTGCCCGCGTTCATCACGATCATGCGTTCGGCCAGCGTCATCGCTTCGACCTGGTCGTGCGTGACGAACAGCGAGGTGATGCCCAGTTCGCGGTGCAGCTTCTGGATTTCCAGCCGGGTCTGGGCGCGCAGCTTGGCGTCCAGGTTGGAGAGCGGCTCGTCGAACAGGAAGACCTGTGGCTGGCGCACGATGGCGCGGCCCATCGCCACGCGCTGGCGCTGGCCGCCCGAGAGCTCGCGCGGCTTGCGCTCAAGCAGGTGGCCGAGTTCGAGGATCTTGGCGGCCTTGTCCACACGGGCGCGGATCTCTTCCTTGGGCACCTTGGCGATCTTCAGGCCGTAGGCCATGTTGTCGAAGTTCGTCATGTGCGGGTAGAGCGCGTAGTTCTGGAACACCATGGCGATGTCGCGCTGGGCCGGTTCCAGGTTGTTGACGACGCGGTCGCCGATGCGAAGTTCACCACCGGAGATTTCCTCCAGGCCCGCGACCATGCGCAGCAGCGTGGACTTGCCGCAGCCCGACGGCCCGACGATGACGACGAACTCGCCATCCTGGATCTCGGCGTTCACCCCGTGGATGACCTGATTGGCCTTGGGGCCGATGCCGTAGCGCTTGACGATGTTGCGAAGTGAGAGAGAAGCCATGGCGTTGTTGTGATCGTGTTGTTGTCGGTTGCCGGGTTACTTTTCGGTGTCCACCAGTCCCTTGACGAACCAGCGCTGCATGAAGATCACCACGAGCGCGGGCGGCAGCATGGCCAGCAGCGCGGTCGCCATCACGATGTTCCACTCGTTGCCGGCGTCGCCGCCCGCGATCATGCGCTTGATGCCGATCACCACCGGGTACATCTCTTCCGAGGTGGTGACGAGCAACGGCCACAGGTACTGGTTCCAGCCGTAGATGAACTGGATCACGAACAGCGCGGCGATCGAGGTGCGCGACAAGGGCACCAGGATGTCCTTGAAGAAACGCATCGGGCCTGCGCCATCCACGCGCGCGGCTTCCACCAGTTCGTCTGGCACCGTGAGGAAGAACTGCCGGAACAGGAAGGTGGCGGTGGCGGAGGCGATGAGGGGGACGGTCAGGCCCGCGTAGGTGTTGAGCATGCCCAGGTCGGATACCACCTGGTAGGTCGGGCCGATGCGCACTTCCACGGGCAGCATCAGCGTGATGAAGATCAGCCAGAAGCAGATGCCCTTGAACGGGAAGCGGAAGTAGACGATGGCGAAGGCCGACAGCAGCGAGATGGCGATCTTGCCGAAGGTGATGACGAGCGCCGTGACCAGGCTTACCCACATCATGCGCGCCACCGGCGCGCTGGAGCCCGGGCCGCTGCCGCCGCCGAACAGGGTGTCGCGGTAGGTCTGCCAGAAGTTGCTGCCGGGCAGCAAAGGCATGGGGGCTTGCACGATGTCCTGCGCGGTGTGGGTGGACGCCACGAACGCCAGGTACAGCGGGAAGCCGACGATGAGCACGCCCAGCACCAGGATCAGGTGCGACAGCAGCGTCAGATAGGGACTGCGTTCAACCATGTCAGTACTGCACTTTCTTCTCGACGTAGCGGAACTGGATCACCGTGAGCACGATGACGATCACCATCAGCACCACCGACTGCGCGGCCGAGCCGCCCATGTCCATGGCCTTGAAGCCGTCGTGGTAGACCTTGTAGACCAGGATCGCGGTGTCGCGGCCCGGGCCGCCTTGCGTGGTCGCGTCCACGATGGCGAAGGTGTCGAAGAAGGCGTACACCACGTTGATCACCAGCAGGAAGAAGGTGGTGGGTGACAGCAGCGGGAACTGGATGCTCCAGAACCGGCGCCAGGGGCCCGCGCCGTCGATGGCGGCGGCCTCGATCAGCGACTTGGGGATCGACTGCAGCCCTGCGAGGAAGAACAGGAAGTTGTAGGAGATCTGCTTCCACACCGCCGCGATCACGATCAGCGTCATCGCGTGGTCGGAATTGAGCATGTGGTTCCAGTTGAAGCCCGACTGGCGCAGCATGTAGGCCACCACGCCGAGCGACGGCGAAAACATGAACATCCAGAGCACGCCAGCCACCGCCGGGGCCACGGCATAGGGCAGCAGCAGCGCGGTCTTGTAGGCCAGCGCGCCTTTGATGATGCGGTCGGCGAAGATGGCCAGCACCAGCGAAATGGCGATGCCGAAACCCGCGACCAGCACCGAGAAGAAGGCCGTGGTCTTGAACGAGGCCAGGTAGCTCGGGTCTTCGAAGAGGTTTCTGAAGTTCTCGAAGCCCACCCACTCCTTGGAAAAGCCGAACGAATCCTGCACCTGGAACGATTGCACCAGGGCCTGACCTGCCGGCCAGAAGAAGAAGATGCTGATGATGGCCAGCTGGGGCGCCAGCAACACCCAGGGCAACCACGCAGAGCGAAAGAGCACGCGCTTTTCCATGTCCAGTCTTTCTCAGTCTTTCAAAAAGACAACCCGCCGCTGTGCAAACCGCGGGGGTCTGCAGAGTGGCGGGCTATCGATGCCGACCAAAGGACTGGCAGGCATCGTCAGGCTTCGGGCCAGAATTTACTTGTTGGCGCGGGCGAAACGCACGAGCTGCTCGTTGCCTCGTGTCACGGCGGTGTCCAGCGCTTCCTTGGGCGACTTCTTGCCGGCCCAGATCTGCTCGGTTTCCTCGTCGATGATGGTGCGGATCTGCACGAAGTTGCCCAGGCGGATGCCGCGCGACTTGTCGGTGGCCTTGCGGATCATCTGCGTCACGGCCACGTCGGTGCCCGGGTTCTTTTCATAGAAGCCGGATGCCTCAGTCAGCTTGTAGGCCGCGGTGGTCACCGGCAGGTAACCGGTGCGCTGGTGGCTGGCGGCCTGCACCCGGGTGTCGTTCAGGAAGTTCAGAAAATCGGCCACGCCCTTGTATTCGGCGGGCTTCTTGCCGGCCATCACCCACAGGCTGGCGCCGCCGATGGCGGTGTTCTGGGGCGCGCCCTTGACATCGGCGTAGTAGGGCAGGGCGGAGATGCCGTAGGCGAACTTGGCGTCCTTGGACACGCGGGCATACAGGCCCGACGAGCCCGTGATCATGGCGCACTCGCCCGAGGGGAAGGAGGCGTCGGGCGCGTTGCCTCGACCCTTGTAGACAAAGCTGCCTTCCTTGGAAGCCTTGGCGAGGTTCTCGAAGTGGCGCACGTGCAGCGGCGTGTTGATCATCAGCTGTGCGTCGTTGCCGTCAAAACCGTTGTTCTTGGAGGCGAACAGGGTGTTGTGCCAGAGCGAGAAGCTCTCCAGCTGCGTCCAGCTGATCCAGCTGGTGGTGAACGGGCAGGCGTGGCCGCTGGCTTTGAGCTTGGAGGCGGCGGCGAACACTTCGGGCCAGGTCTTGGGCGCTTTTTCGGGGTCCAGGCCGGCCTTCTTGAAGGCGTCCTTGTTGTAATAGAAGATGGTGGTCGAGCTGTTGAGCGGGTAGCTCAGCATCTGGCCGTTGGGGGCGGTGTAGTAGCCGGCCACGGCCGACACGTATTGCGTCGGGTCGAACTTGAAGCCGCCGTCGTTGAGCACCTTGGCGGCGGGCACGATGGCGCCCTTGCTGGCCATCATGGTCGCGGTACCGACCTCGAACACCTGCAGGATGTGTGGCGCATTGCCCGCGCGGAAGGCGGCAATGGCGCCCGTCATGGACTCGTCGTACGTGCCCTTGTACGTGGGCACGACCTTGTACTGGCTCTGGCTGGCGTTGTACTGCTTGGCCAGGTCATTCACCCACTCGCCAAGCGCTGCGCTCATCGAGTGCCACCACTGGATCTCGGTCGGCGCCTGGGCGTGGACCGGGCCGCTCATCAGGGCGGCGAGCGCCAGGGCGCCGGTCATGGGAAGAAAACGCTTGTGCATGGGTGTTGCTCCTTGGGATGGATGGTCGGAAACCGGTGGGGGTAGGGTAGGGCTCCGATATGTCAAAACGATTGCACATGCGTTTCCCAGGTGTGACAACAGGGGTTTCCACAGGGGGGGTGGGTGAATGTTGCGCTGCGGTACCATCCTGGGTTCTTTACTGTCATGCTGGCGACTGCCACACACATGAACGCACCCACACCGCTTTCGTTGCTCGCCACCGCCACCGACGATGCGCCACGTTTGCGCGAGATTCCCTACAACTACACCTCCTTCTCGGATCGTGAAATCGTGCTGCGCCTGCTCGGCGAGCGCGCCTGGGGCCTGCTGGACGAACTGAGGGGTGAGCGTCGCACGGGCCGCTCCGCCCGCATGCTGTACGAGGTTTTGGGTGACATCTGGGTGGTGCAGCGCAACCCCTACCTGCAGGACGACCTGCTCGACAGCCCCAAGCGCCGCCAGCAGCTGGTGGACGCCCTGCACCACCGGCTGGCCGAGGTGCAGAAGCGCCGCACGCCACAGGACGACGCGGTGCGCGATGGCCTGGTGGCCGAGTTGCTCACGGCGGCCCGCGCGGCGGTCGATCAGTTCTCCCGCTCGTTCCAGGACATGGCCGCGCTGCGCCAGCGCGCCACCAAGGCGCTGCGCCGGCTGACGGCCAAGGACAACATCAAGTTCGACGGCCTGTCGCGCGTCTCGCACGTGACCGACGCGACCGACTGGCGCGTGGAATACCCCTTCGTGGTGCTCACGCCCGACACCGAAGCCGAAATGGCCTTGCTGGTCAAGGGCTGCTACGAGCTCGGGCTGACCATCATCCCGCGAGGGGGCGGCACCGGCTACACGGGCGGCGCGATTCCGCTGACCTGGAAGAGCGCGGTGATCAACACCGAGAAGCTCGAAGCCATGACCGAGGTGGAGTGGGTCAAGGTGCCCGGGCACGACAAGCCGTTGCCCACCATCTGGACCGAAGCCGGCGTCGTGACCCAGCGCGTGTCCGACGCCGCCGACCGCGCGGGCCACGTGTTCGCGGTGGACCCGACCTCGGCCGAGGCCTCGTGCATCGGCGGCAACATCGCCATGAACGCGGGCGGCAAGAAGGCCGTGCTGTGGGGCACGGCGCTGGACAACCTGGTGTCGTGGCGCATGGTCACACCGCAGGCCCAGTGGCTGGAAGTCACCCGGCTGGACCACAACCTGGGCAAGATCCATGACGCCGAGGTCGCCACCTTCGGGCTGCAGTACTTCGAGGCCGACGGCAAGACCCCGGTGCGCAGCGAGCAGCTGGTGATCCCGGGCAAGACCTTTCGCAAGGAAGGCCTGGGCAAGGACGTGACCGACAAGTTCCTCAGCGGTCTGCCGGGCATCCAGAAGGAGGGCTGCGATGGCCTGATCACCAGCGCGCGCTGGGTGGTGCACCGCATGCCCGACCACGTGCGCACGGTCTGCCTGGAATTCTTCGGCAATCCCAAGGACTGCGTGCCGTCCATCGTGGACATCAAGGACTTCATGTTCGCCGAGATGAAGCGCCCGGGCGGCGCCATCCTGGCCGGCCTGGAGCACCTCGACGACCGTTACCTCAAGGCCGTGGGTTACGCCACCAAGAGCAAGCGCGGCACCTTGCCCAAGATGGTGCTGATCGGCGACATCGTGGGCGACGACGCCGATGCCGTGGCGCGCGCCACCAGCGAAGTGATCCGCATGGCGAATTCGCGCAGCGGCGAGGGCTTCGTGGCCATCAGCGCCGAGGCGCGCAAGAAGTTCTGGCTGGACCGCAAGCGCACGGCGGCCATCAGCCGGCACACCAACGCCTTCAAGATCAACGAAGACGTGGTGATCCCGCTGCCGCGCATGGGCGAGTACACCGAAGGCATCGAACGCATCAACATCGAGCTGTCGCTGCGCAACAAGATCAAGCTGGCCGACGCGCTCGAAGCCTTCTTCGCCAAGGGCAACCTGCCGCTGGGCAAGACCGACGACGCCAGCGACATCCCCAGCGCCGAACTGCTGGAAGACCGCGTGCAGCAGGCCCTGGCCCTGGTGCGCGAAGTGCGCGCGCTCTGGGCGGGCTGGCTGAGCGACGTGGACGCGCTGTTCCCGCAGCTGCAGGACCACCGCCTGCGCGCGAGCTGGAAGACGCAGATCCGCGCGCCGCTGCAGGCCATCTTCACTGGGGCGGCGTTCGGCTCCTTGCTGGCCGAATGCACCGCCATCCACCAGCGCGTGCTCAAGGGCCGCGTGTGGGTGGCGCTGCACATGCATGCCGGTGACGGCAACGTGCACACCAACATCCCGGTCAACAGCGACGACTACGAAATGCTGCAGACCGCGCACGAGGCCGTGGCGCGCATCATGGTGCTCGCGCGCCAGCTCGACGGCGTGATCTCGGGCGAACACGGCATCGGCATCACCAAGCTGGAGTTCCTGACCGACGAGGAGCTGCAACCCTTCGCGGACTACAAGCAACGCGTCGACCCCGAGGGCCGCTTCAACAAGGGCAAGCTGCTGCGCCAGGGTCCGGTGGGCGACGCCAGCCTGCGCAGCGCCGACCTGTCCAACGCCTACACGCCCAGCTTCGGCCTGATGGGGCACGAATCGATCATCATGCAGCGCAGCGAGATCGGCGCCATCGCCGACAGCGTCAAGGACTGCCTGCGCTGCGGCAAGTGCAAGCCGGTGTGCGCCACGCACGTGCCGCGCGCCAACCTGCTCTATTCGCCGCGCAACAAGATCCTGGCCACCTCGCTGCTGGTCGAGGCTTTCCTGTACGAAGAGCAGACCCGCCGCGGCATCAGCATCAAGCACTGGGAAGAGTTCGAGGACGTGGCCGACCACTGCACGGTGTGCCACAAGTGCCTGAGCCCCTGCCCGGTCAAGATCGACTTCGGCGACGTGACCATGAACATGCGCAACCTGCTGCGCAAGATGGGCCAGAAGAGCTTCCGGCCCGGCAACGCGGCGGCCATGTTCTTCCTGAACGCGACCAACCCCGAGACCATCAAGTTCGTGCGCGGCGCCATGGTGGGCGCGGGCTTCAAGGCCCAGCGCCTGGCCAACGACCTGCTCCAGCGCCTCGCGCGCAAGCAGACCGGCGCCCCCCCGGCCACCCTGGGCCCGGCGCCGATCAAGGAGCAGGTGATCCACTTCATCAACAAGAAGATGCCGGGTGGCCTGCCCAAGAAGACCGCCCGCGCCTTGCTGGACATCGAAGACAAGGACTACGTGCCCATCATCCGCAACCCCTCGGCCACCACGGCCGAGACGGAGGCGGTGTTCTACTTCCCGGGCTGTGGTTCGGAGCGGCTGTTCTCGCAGGTGGGTCTGGCCACGCAGGCCATGCTCTGGCATGCCGGCGTGCAGACGGTGTTGCCACCGGGCTACCTGTGCTGTGGGTACCCGCAGCGTGGCAGCGGCCAGTTCGACAAGGCCGAGAAGATGATCACCGACAACCGGGTGCTGTTCCACCGGGTCGCCAACACGCTCAACTACCTGGACATCAAGACCGTGGTGGTGAGCTGCGGCACCTGCTACGACCAGCTGCAGGGTTACGAGTTCGACCAGATCTTCCCGGGCTGCCGCATCATCGACATCCACGAATACCTGCTGGAAAAGGGCATCACCTTGCCGGCCGGGCAGGGCGGTTACCTGTACCACGACCCCTGCCACACGCCGATGAAGCTGCAGGATCCGATGAAGACGGTCAAGGCGCTGGTGGGCGACAACGTGGTGGAGAGCAAGCGTTGCTGCGGCGAATCGGGCACGTTGGGCGTAACCCGGCCCGACATTTCCACCCAGGTCCGCTTCCGCAAGGAAGAGGAAATCCAGAAGGGCGAAGCCGCCCTGCGCGCCGCCGGCACCGTGGGCGCGAACGACAACGTCAAGATCCTCACCTCGTGCCCGAGCTGCCTGCAAGGCCTGAGCCGCTATGGCGACGACCTCAAGTCCGGCCTGCTGGAAGCCGATTACATCGTGGTGGAGATGGCGCGCCAGATCCTGGGCGAAGAATGGCTGCCCGAGTACGTGGCCAAGGCCAACGAAGGCGGCATCGAGCGCGTGCTCGTCTGACCCGCCCGACAACGGAGACTTTCATGGCTGGCCTCGACAAGAACACCCCCTCGCCGCAGTCGATCACCCTGCACCAGCAGTCGCGGGTGCTGGAAATCGGCTTTTCCGACGGCCGCGAGTTCAAGATCCCGTTCGAGCTGATGCGGGTCTATTCCCCTTCGGCGGAGGTGCAAGGCCATGGCAAAGGCCAGGAGGTGCTGCAGACCGGCAAGCGCGAGGTCGGCGTCGTGGCGCTGGAGCCGGTCGGCAACTACGCGGTGCAGCCCACCTTCTCCGACGGCCACAGCTCGGGCATCTTCTCCTGGGACTACCTGTATTTTCTGGGTTCGAAGCAGGCCGACCTGTGGGCCGAGTACCTGGAACGTCTGCAGGCCGCCGGCGTGGAGCGCGACGCCCCCATGCCGGACAAGGGCGGCCACGCCTGCGGCAGCCACTGAAGCGAGGAAATTCCACCATGGCCTCCACCCATTTCGGTTTCAAGACCGTCGACGAAGGCGAGAAGGCGCAGCGCGTGCGCAGCGTGTTCGACTCGGTCGCGCCCAAGTACGACGTGATGAACGACCTCATGTCGGCCGGGCTGCACCGCCTCTGGAAGCGCTACACCATCACCGTGGCCAACCCGCAGCCGGGCCAGCAGGTGCTCGACATCGCCGGTGGCACCGGCGACCTCTCGCTGGCGTTTGCCCGCAAGGTGGGCCCCACCGGCCGCGTGGTGCACACCGACATCAACGAAGCCATGCTGCGCGAGGGCCGCTCGCGCCTGTTGGACCTGGGCGTGGTGCTGCCCACCATGGTGTGCGACGCCGAGAAACTGCCGTTCGCCAACGAGTCGTTCGATTTTGTTTCAGTGGCTTTCGGCCTGCGCAACATGACGCACAAGGAACTTGCACTGGCCGAAATGCATCGGACCCTCAAGCCGGGGGGCAAATTGCTGGTGCTGGAGTTTTCCCGGGTGGCGAAACCGCTCGAGAAGGCTTATGACTGGTATTCGTTCAATGTGCTGCCCAAGTTGGGCAAGCTGGTGGCCAACGACGAGAGCAGCTACCGCTACCTCGCGGAGTCCATCCGCATGCACCCGGGGCAGGAAGAGTTGCGGCAGATGATGCGCACAGCCGGATTCGGCCATGTGGACGTGCACAACCTCAGCGCCGGGGTGGTGGCGTTGCACATGGGCATCAAGTGTTGAATGGTTTTTCAGGTTTTCTGTTGTTTGAAGGAGGCAAAAGCATGAACAAGTTGTGGTCGGTGTTGCTGGTGTTCGCGATGGCGCTGGGCACCCAGGATGTGTGGGCCAAGCGCATGGGCGGTGGCGCGTCGTTCGGCAAGCAGTCGGGCAACGTGACGCAGCGCAGCAGCGCGCCGCCGTCCCAGCAGGCCGCGCCGCAGCAGGCGCCTGCCCAGAACGCGGCGGCGGCCCGTCCGGCCACCGCCAATCCGGCCGCCGCCGCGGCGGCGCCCAAGCGCCCCTGGGGCGCCATGCTCGGGGGCCTGGCCGCCGGCCTGGGCCTGGCCTGGCTGGCCTCTTCTCTGGGCCTGGGTGAAGCCTTTGGCCAGATCCTGCTGTTCGCCCTGCTGGCGATGGTGGTCATGGCGGTGATCGGCATGGTGATGCGCCGCCGCGCGCCTGCGGCGGCTGCTCCGGGTGGCATGGCCTACCAGGGCGCCGGCCCGGCCGGCCAGTCGCAGTACGACCCGGCCACGCCGCGCAGCTACAGCCCGCAGAACGTCGGCAACGACGCCTCGGCCCGGCCCTGGGAGCGCAGCGGCCCGGCCGCGCTGGACCACTCCCACCGCCCCGTCGGCGGTTCCATGATCGGTTCGGCGCTCGGCGGCAGCCAGAGCTGGGGCGTTCCCGCCGGTTTTGATGCCGAGGGCTTCCTCAAGGCCTCCAAAGCCAACTTCGTGAGCCTGCAGGATGCCTGGGACCGTTCCGACATCCCCGCGCTGCGCGCGATGATGACCGACGACATGCTCCAGCAGATCCGCGGCCAGCTGGCCGAGCGCGAGCAGGCCCGGAGTGGCGCCAACAAGACCGAGGTCGTCATGCTGGACGCGCAGTTGCTCGGCATCGAGGAACTGCAGGGCGAGTACATGGCCAGTGTCGAATTCTCCGGTCTCATCCGCGAGGAAGCGTCCGCCGGTCCCAACCCGTTCCGCGAAGTCTGGAACATCACCCGCCCGAAGAACGGCCCGGGTGGCTGGCTGGTGGCGGGCGTGCAAGCGCTGCAGTGACGCCGCAGGGGCTGCCTCGCCAGCCCGGCTGATGCACGCTGACGCCGTGCCTCGCGCTTTATCCGTCAAAATCGGGTGGTCATGAAAAATGAACCACCCGATTCTTCTTCCAGGGCCGGTGCGGCCGCCGCCCCCTTGAGCTTCCTGCAATCGCTGCTCGGCGCGATCCGCCCGCCCGAATGGGTGGTGGACGAATTGCAGAACCGCGTGGTGCTGTTCCTCAACCACGTGCTGATGCAGGAAAAAGCGGCCCAGGACCGCCTGCGCCGCCAGAAGGGCAAACCCGTGCGCATCCAGTGGGGCGATTTCCACCTCACGCTCGCACCCAGCGCCGCCGGCCTGCTGGAGCGCTGTGCACCCGATGCGACGCCCGAACTGAGCGTCACGCTCACCCAGCGCTCGCCGCTGGCGTTGGCCCAGAGCGTGCTCGCCGGCCAGAAACCGGGCGTAGACATCCAGGGCGACGTGCAACTCGCCGCCGAGGTGGCCTGGCTGGTGGACAACGTGCGCTGGGACGTGGAGGAAGATCTTTCCCGCATCGTCGGTGACGCCACTGCCCACACGCTGGCGCGCTTCGCTCAGTCGGCGGCCCAGGCCGTCAAGGCCTTCGTGGAGCGCCTGCCAGCCGGCCGTGCGCCGCGCGCGGCCGCCGGTGGCGATGCGTCGGTGCCTCCGCGCGCCGACGGAACCGCGGCATGAGCCGGCTCTTCCGCGGCGCCTTCATCGTCTGGGTGGTGTTGCGCTACGGCCTGGACGAGCTGGTGCTCTCCAGCTTCGAGCGCCCGGCCATTCGCCTGCTCACCCGCATCGTCTCCATCGGCCGCAACCTGGACGCGCCGCGCGGTGCCCGCCTGCGCGAGGCCCTGGAGCGCCTGGGCCCGATCTTCGTGAAGTTCGGCCAGGTGCTGTCGACGCGGCGCGACCTGCTGCCGCCCGACATCGCCGACGAACTCGCGCGCCTGCAGGACCGGGTGCCGCCGTTCCCCAGCGAAGTTGCGGTCGCCAGCATCGAGCGCGCCTTCGGCAAACCGCTGTCCTCGGTGTTCTCGCATTTCGAACAGGTGCCGGTGGCCAGCGCCTCCGTGGCCCAGGTGCATTTCGCCACCCTGCTGGACGGCCGCCACGGTGGGCGCGAGGTCGCGGTGAAGGTGCTGCGCCCGAACATGCGCCCGGTGATCGACAAGGACCTCAGCCTCATGCGCATGATGGCCGGCTGGGTCGAGCGGCTGTCGGCCGACGGCAAGCGCCTCAAGCCGCGCGAGGTGGTCGCCGAGTTCGACAAATACCTGCACGACGAGCTGGACCTGCTGCGCGAAGCCGCCAACGCAGCCCAACTGCGCCGCAACATGCAGGGGCTGGACCTGGTGCTGATCCCGGAAATGCTCTGGGACTACTGCCACACCGAGGTGATGGTGATGGAGCGCATGCACGGCACGCCCATCAACCGGGTCGAGGAGCTGCGGGCCCTGGGCGTGGACATTCCCAAGCTCGCGCGCGACGGTGTCACCATTTTCTTCACCCAGGTGTTCCGCGACGGCTTCTTCCACGCCGACATGCACCCGGGCAACATCCAGGTCAGCACCGCCCCGGCCACCTTCGGGCGCTACATCTCGCTCGATTTCGGCATCGTGGGCACGCTCACCGAGTTCGACAAGGAATACCTGGCGCAGAACTTCACCGCCTTCTTCCGGCGCGACTACAAGCGCGTGGCCGAGCTGCACATCGAATCGGGCTGGGTGCCCGCCGAAACGCGGGTGGACGAGCTCGAATCGGCCATCCGCGCGGTGTGCGAACCCTATTTCGACCGTCCGCTGAAGGAAATCTCGCTCGGCATGGTGCTGATGCGGCTGTTCCAGACCTCGCGCCGCTTCCACGTGGAAATCCAGCCCCAGCTCGTGCTGCTGCAGAAAACCCTGCTCAACATCGAGGGCCTCGGGCGCCAGCTCGACCCCGAACTCGACCTCTGGAGCACGGCCAAGCCGTTCCTGGAGAAATGGATGGTGGAGCAGGTCGGCCCGCAGAAGCTGCTGCAGCAACTCAAGGCCGAGGCGCCGCAGTACGCCAAGCTGCTGCCGGCGCTGCCGCGCCTGCTGCACGACTACCTGCAGCACAAGCCACACGAACTGCGGCGCGAACTCGACACCCTGGTGGCCGAGCAGCGCCGCACCAACCGCCTGCTGCAGAGCATCATCTACGGCGGCGTCGGCTTCGTGCTGGGCCTGATCGTCATGCAGGTGCTGGTGCGGGTCCGGCTCTGGTAGGTGGGGGCCAACGGGCGCCGACGCCCGGCGCACGCGGGACACACCCTCAATTTATAATGACGGGTTTTGTTCCACGTCCCGCACGGGAACGTCCGGCGCCCTCCGGGGTCCGATTCCCCGAGGCGCTCCAGCCCTCATTCCGGTCCACGCCATGCCTATCTATGCCTACAAGTGCGAGTCCTGCGGCCATGCCAAGGACGTGCTGCAGAAAATCTCCGACGATCCGCTCACTGTCTGCCCGGCCTGCGGCCAGGCCAGCTTCAAGAAGCAGCTGACGGCGGCCGGTTTCCAGCTCAAGGGCTCGGGTTGGTACGTGACCGACTTCCGCGAAGGCAACAAGCCCGCCACCACGACCGCGCCCGCCACGGCCGGCGACGCCGCGGCCCCCGCACCGGCCAAGGCCGATGCCTCCGCCGCCCCGGCGCCGGCCGCCGCGCCCGCGCCGGCAACGGCGCCCGCCAGCCCGCCCGCGTCCTCCACCTGAGCCTGTCCTGATGCCTTCCTTGCGCAAATGGCTGCTCTCGGGCCTGCTGGTCCTGGTGCCCCTGATCATCACCCTCTGGGTGCTGGAGTGGGTGGTGAGCACGCTCGACCAGACCTTGCGCATCCTGCCCACGAGCTGGCAGCCCGATCAGCTGCTGGGGGTGCACATCCCGGGCCTGGGCGTGCTGTTCGCCCTGGTCGTCGTGCTGTCCATCGGCGCGCTGGCGTCCAACATCATCGGCAACAAGCTGGTGAGCTGGTGGCACGCCATGCTGCACCGCATCCCGGTGGTGCGCTCGATCTATTCGGGCGTCAAGCAGGTCTCCGACACGCTGTTCTCCGAGAAGGGCAACGCCTTTCGCAAGGCCATGCTGGTGCAATGGCCGCACGAAGGCATGTGGACCATCGCGTTTCTCACCGGCTCCCCCGCGGGCGACGTCCTGACCCACCTCCAATCCATGCCCGGCGGCGCCGAGCACGATGAGTTCTTCAGCGTGTACGTGCCCACCACGCCCAACCCCACGGGTGGCTACTTCGTGATGGTGCGCAAGAGCGCCTGCGTGGAGCTGCAGATGAGCGTGGACGAAGCGCTCACCTACGTCGTCTCCATGGGCGTGATCGTGCCCGGCGGGCCGAAGAACCCGCACTTCAAGGTGGCCGCCGATGGCGCCATCACCGAAGCCTCCTGAATGTTCTCCCGCGGGCCTGTCCGCGAACCTGTTGAAAGAAGAGTCGAAATGGCGATGCGTACCCACTATTGCGGTCTGGTGACCGAAGCCCAACTGGGCCAAACCGTTCAGCTGTGCGGCTGGGTCAACCGCCGCCGCGACCACGGTGGCGTGATCTTCATCGACCTGCGCGACCGCGAAGGCTATGTGCAGGTGGTCTGCGACCCCGATCGCGCCGAGATGTTCAAGACCGCCGAGGACGTGCGCAACGAGTTCTGCGTGCAGGTCACCGGCGTGGTGCGCGCGCGCCCCGCGGGCACCACCAACGACAAGCTCAAGAGCGGCCAGATCGAGGTGCTGTGCCACGAACTGAAGGTGCTCAACGCCTCGGTGACGCCGCCGTTCCAGCTCGACGACGAGAACCTGTCGGAGACCACGCGCCTCACGCACCGCGTGCTCGACCTGCGCCGCCCCTACATGCAGAACAACCTGATGCTGCGCTACCGCGTGGCCATGGAAGTGCGCAAGTTCCTCGACGCCAACGGCTTCATCGACATCGAAACCCCGATGCTGACCAAGAGCACGCCCGAAGGCGCGCGCGACTATCTCGTGCCCAGCCGCGTGCACGACGGCCACTTCTTCGCGTTGCCGCAATCGCCCCAGCTGTTCAAGCAGCTGCTGATGGTGGCCGGCTTCGACCGCTACTACCAGATCACCAAGTGCTTCCGCGACGAAGACCTGCGTGCCGACCGCCAGCCCGAGTTCACCCAGATCGATATCGAAACCTCGTTCCTGACCGAGGAAGACATCCGTGACATGTTCCAGGGCATGATCAAGACGGTGTTCCAGAACACGCTGGGCGTGGACCTGGGCGAGTTCCCCATCATGGCCTACAGCGAAGCCATGCATCGCTTCGGCTCCGACAAGCCCGACCTGCGCGTGAAGCTGGAGTTCACCGAACTCACCGACGTGATGGGCGACGTGGACTTCAAGGTCTTCTCGGCACCCGCCACCATGAAGGGTGGTCGCGTCGTCGCCCTGTGCGTGCGCGGCGGCGCCGACATGAGCCGCAGCGAGATCGACGCCTACACCGAGTTCGTGAAGATCTACGGCGCCAAGGGCCTGGCCTGGATCAAGGTCAACGACGCCGCCCAGGGCCGCGATGGCCTGCAGAGCCCGATCGTGAAGAACCTGCACGACAAGGCCGTGGCCGACATCCTCTCGCGCACCGGCGCGCAGAACGGCGACATCATCTTCTTCGGCGCCGACAAGGCCAAGGTGGTCAACGACGCCATCGGCGCGCTGCGCCTGAAGATCGGTCACAGCGAACTGGGCAAGAAGAATGGCCTGTTCGAAGACCGCTGGGCGCCCATGTGGGTGGTGGACTTCCCGATGTTCGAACACGACGAGGAAGCCGATCGCTGGACCGCGGTGCACCACCCCTTCACCGCGCCGAAGGACGGCCACGAGGACTGGATGGTGACCGCGCCCGAGAAGTGCATCGCCAAGGGCTACGACATGGTGCTCAACGGCTGGGAGATCGGCGGCGGTTCCGTCCGCATCCACACCGCGGCCGTGCAGCAGAAGGTGTTCGACGCGCTCAAGATCACGCCCGAGGAAGCCCAGCTCAAGTTCGGCTTCCTGCTGGACGCGCTGCAGTACGGCGCGCCGCCCCACGGCGGCTTGGCCTTCGGCCTGGACCGCATCGTCACGCTCATGACCGGTGCCGAGTCCATCCGCGACGTGATCGCCTTCCCCAAGACCCAGCGCGCCCAGTGCCTGCTGACCCAGGCCCCCAGCCCGGTGGACGAGAAGCAACTGCGCGAGCTGCACATCCGTCTGCGCAACGTGGACCTGGCGAAATCCGCCTGACGAGCCTGTCTGTAGGACACCTCCGAAAGGGGCGCCGAGTGCGCCCCTTTTTCTTGTATCAATGCGCTGATTGCAGCGATCTGCCTTCAAACATCGCCATTCCTTCGGGGTAACATGGCCTTTTGAAAAGGAGTCCCTCATGCCCAAGATTCGTACGACCGCCCTCGATGGCAAGGACAAGCTCGTGGCCGACCTCCAGCGCGTGATCACCGACGCCGAAGAACTGATGCAGGCCACGGCCCACCAGACCGAAGGCAAGGTGGTGGAACTGCGCGACCGCATCAACGAGAACCTGCGCGACGCCCGCCACAAGTTGGCGGATGCCGAGGAGGCCATCAAGGAAAAGACGTTGGAGATGGCCCGCGCCACCGACGACTACGTGCACGAAAACCCCTGGTCCGCGATCGGCGCCGCCGCCGGTGTGGGCCTGCTGGTCGGCCTGCTCATCAGCCGCCGCTGATCGGGGCCGCCCGCGCCATGGCCACGCCGCAGCGTTTTTCGTCGTCTCTCCGGGGACTGGCCTCCACGGTCCTGGAACTGGTGCAGATCCGGCTGGAGCTGTTCAGCATCGAAGCCCAGGAAGAGGTGCTGCGCGTCGGCGCGCTGCTGGTCTATGGCGCCGTGGCCGTGGCCTTCCTCAGCCTGGGCGTGGTGCTGCTGGCGCTGCTGATCACCGTGGCCCTTTGGGACACCCACCGCCTGTTGGCGCTGGGCATCTTCACCGGGCTGTTCCTCGTCACCGGCGGCGTGGCCGCCTGGCTGGCGCGGGAGCGCGTGCGCTCCGGCACCTACCTGTTCTCGGCCAGCGTCGAGGAACTCAGGCAGGACCGTGAGGGTCTGCGCGCCGCCAAGGAGGACGCTTGAACCCGCGTGCGGTCGTGCTGGCGATGCGGCGGGAGCGGCTGGTGCTGCGCTCGCAGCAGCTTCGTCGGCAGATCACCACCGAGTTGCAGGCGGTGCAGCCCGCGCTGACCTGGGTGGACCGCCTGCAGGACGCCCTGCTGTGGTTGCGCGGCAACCCCTTGATCGCCACCGCCGGCAGCCTGCTGCTGGCCGTGTGGCGCCCGCGCCGTGCGGCCAGCTTCGGCATGCGGCTGTGGTCGGCCTGGAAGTTCGTGCAGGGCCTTCGCGGGATCGGCGCGAAACCGCCGTCCCCACGGCGCTGAACCCACCTGTTCGTCCCGTGAAGATTCCGCAATCGGTGCTGGTGGTGATTCACACCCCGGCGCTGGAGGTGTTGCTGATCGAGCGCGCCGATGCGCCCGGTTTCTGGCAATCGGTCACCGGCTCCAAGGACACCGAGGCCGAGGGCTTCGAGGCCACGGCGGCGCGCGAAGTGCAGGAAGAGACCGGCCTTGATGCCCATGCGCCCGGCCACGTGCTGAGCGACTGGGGGCTGGAAAACGTGTACGAGATCTACCCGCAGTGGCGGCACCGCTACGCGCCGGGCGTCACGCACAACACCGAGCACCTGTTCGGCCTGTGCATTCCCCGCGCGGTGCCGGTGCGGCTGAGCCCACGCGAACACCGCAACCAGGTGTGGCTGCCCTGGGCGCAGGCTGCCGAACGCTGCTTCTCGCCATCCAACGCCGAAGCGATCGCCTGGCTGCCCCGCCTTGGTGGCATGATTTGCCCATGAGCATCGTCAGGATCGCGACCTACAACATCCACAAGGGTGTGCAAGGCCTCGGGCCAGGGCGCCGGCTGGAGATCCACAACATCGCCCACGCGGTGGAACAGTTCGACGCCGACATCGTGTGCCTGCAGGAGGTGCGGCGCCACAACCGCAAGCTCGAAAAACACTTCACCCGCTGGCCCGAGCTCGATCAGGCGGGTTACCTCTCCCCCGAAGGCTACGAATCGGTCTACCGGACCAACGCGATCACGCGCCACGGCGAACACGGCAATGCGCTGCTCTCGCGCTGGCCGGTGATCGACACCAAACACTCCGACGTGTCGGACCACCGTTTCGAGCAGCGCGGCCTGCTGCACGTGCAGCTGCTGGTCGAGGGCGTCGATGTGCACGTGGTGGTGGTGCACCTGGGGCTGATCCACGCCAGCCGCGAGCGCCAGGTGCAGCGCCTGGGCGAGTACATCGCCACCGCCGTGCCGCCGAGCGCGCCGCTGGTGGTGGCGGGCGACTTCAACGACTGGGGCGCGCAGCTGCTGCGGCCCATGGCGGCCCTGGATCTGCGCACCTTCGAGGGCATCCGCCTGGCCACATACCCGTCGCGCCTGCCGCTGCTGCACCTGGACCGCATCTTCGCGCGCGGCCTGCGGCCGGTCTCGGCCCACGTGCCGCACGGCCGGGTGTGGTCGCGCATGTCGGACCACCTGCCCCTGATCGCCGAGCTCGAACTGTGAGCGCGGCACCCCTTCGTTCCGCGAGCGCGCGGCACGCGCCCATGCGAAGGGGCCACCAGCTGCTGTTGCTGCAGGGCGGCGTGGAGTTCTTCCCCGCCCTGATCGAAGCGATGGACGCGGCGCGCATGGTGGTGCACCTGGAGACCTACATCTTCGAGTTCGCCGGCTCGGCCCTGGGCGTGGCCGAGGCGCTGGAGCGCGCGGCGCGGCGCGGCGTGGTGGTGCGCCTGCTCATCGACGGCGTAGGCACGCCCATGGTGCCCCAGGAGTGGCAGCGCCGTTTCGCCGAGGCCGGCGTGGTGATGCGCATCTACGCCCCGCTGGGCCGGCTCGGCCTGCTGGTGCCGCGCAACTGGCGCCGCCTGCACCGCAAGCTCTGCGTGGTCGACGGCGTGGTGGGTTTCTGCGGCGGCATCAACATCATCGACGATCAGGACGACGTGGCGCTCGGCCGCCTGACCGCGCCCCGGCTGGACTTCGCGCTGCGCGTGGCCGGCCCGCTGGTGGAGGACATGGTCGACACCATGGAACAGCTCTGGTGGCGCACCCTGGCCGCGCGGCGCGTGCGCCAGCGCGAGTTCAAGGCCGCGTGGGACGCGCTGCGGGCCTCGCGCCCGGTGGGCGATTTCTCCCGCCTGCTGCAGAAGATCGAAGCCCTGGCCGAGGCCCAGGAGGACGCCAGGGTGGAAGGCCCTTACGGCGAATCCGCGCCGTCGCCGCTGGGGGTGGACGGCGCGCGCGCCACGCTGCTGCTGCGCGACAACGTGACCCACCGGCACGACATCGAGCGCGCCTACCTCAAAGCCATCGGCGAGGCGCGCCAGGAGGTGGTGATCGCCAACGCCTACTTCATTCCCGGGCGCAAGCTGCGCCGCGCGCTCACGATGGCCGCCGCGCGCGGCGTGCGCGTGCGCCTGCTGCTGCAGGGGCGCTACGAACACTTCCTGCAGTACCGCGCGGCGCGCCCGGTGTACCAGCGGCTGGTGGACGCGGGCATCGAGATCCACGAGTACGCGCCCAGCGCGCTGCACGCCAAGGTGGCGGTGGTGGACCGGCGCTGGTCCACCGTGGGTTCCACCAACCTCGATCCGCTGTCCATGCTGCTGGCGCGCGAGGCCAACGTGATGACCAACGACCGCCGCTTCTCCGGCCTGCTGCACAGCTACCTCGATGGTCTGGTGCAGCACACCGGCCAGTTGCTCGACACGGGTGCCCTGAATCGGCGCCCCTGGGTGCAGCGGCAGCTCGACCGCGTCGCCTTCGCTGTCATGCGGATCACGTTGTTCGTGACGGGCCACCGCTACTAGAGCCAGCCACATGCCCGACGACCTGATCCTCCAGCGCCCCGAAGGGCTGTATTGCCCGCCCGGCGACTTCTACATCGATCCCTGGCGCCGCGTGGAGCGCGCCGTCATCACCCACGCCCATGCCGACCACGCGCGCACCGGCCACGCGCACTACCTGGCCACGGCGGTGTCCGAAGGCCTGCTGCGCGCGCGGCTGGGGGCTGACATCCACCTTCAAGGGCTTGCCTACGGCGAGACGGTGGAGCACCACGGCGTGCGCATCTCATTGCACCCGGCCGGCCACGTGCTGGGCTCGGCGCAAGTGAGGGTGGAGCACCAAGGGCGCGTGTGGGTGGCCAGCGGCGACTACCGCACCACGCCGGCCGGCGCCGTGCCCGACCGCACCTGCGCGCCCTTCGAACCGGTGCGCTGCGACGTCTTCATCACCGAGTCCACCTTCGGCCTGCCGATCTACCGCTGGCGCTCCGATGCCGAGCTGTTCGGCGAGATCAACCGCTGGTGGCAGGACAACGCCGAGACCGGCCGCGCCAGCGTGCTCTCCTGCTACAGCCTGGGCAAGGCGCAGCGCATCCTCGCCGGGGTGGACGCGTCCATTGGTCCCATCGTGTGCCATGGCGCGGTCGAACCGCTGAACCGCGCCTACCGCGCTGCCGGCGTTGCGCTGCCCGAGACGCTGCAGGTGAGCGACGTGAGCGACCCCGCCACCTTCCGCCGCGCGCTGGTGCTGTGCCCGGGCTCCGCCCTGGGCACGCCCTGGATCAAGCGCTTCGGCGATTTCTCCGACGCCTTCGCCAGTGGCTGGATGCAGGTGCGCGGCTGGCGGCGGCGCGGTGGCCTGGACCGCGGCTTCGTGCTCAGCGACCATGCCGACTGGCCCGGCCTGCTCAGCGCCATCGGCGCCAGCGGGGCCGAGCGGGTCATCGTCACGCACGGCAGCGTGCCGGTGCTGGTGCGTTACCTGCAGGAGCAGGGCCTGCAGGCCGAGAGCTTCGACACCGAGTACGGCGACGAGACCGAGGCCACCGGCGCATGAAACGCTTCGCGGCCCTGTTCAACGAGTTGGACGCGACCACCGCGACCAACGCCAAGGTCGCCGCGTTGCGCCGTTACCTGGCCGAGGTGGACGACGCCGACGCGGCCTGGGCGGTGTACTTCCTGGCCGGCGGGAAGCCGCGCCAGCTCATCAAGACGGCGCAATTGCGCGCGCAGGCGATCGCCGCCTCGGGCCTGCCGGAGTGGTTGTTCGAGGCCAGCTACCAGGCGGTGGGCGATCTGGCCGAGACCATCGCGCTGGTGTTGCCCCTGCCGCCACAGGCCGAAGGCATGCAGACCCGGTTGAGCGAGTGGATGGAAGAGCGGCTGCTGCCCCTGCGCGGGCAAGGGGACGAGGCCGTGGCCATGGCCCTGGGCGCCTGGTGGCGCGAGCTCGACGCCGCGGGGCGTTTCCTGCTCGTCAAGCTGGTGGGCGGAGGCTTTCGTGTCGGCGTGAGCAAGCTGCTGGTGCAGCGCGCGATCGCCGCGCACGCCGGGCTGGACGCCAAGCTGGTGGCCGCGCGCATGATGGGCTTCACCGACAGCAAACGCTCGCCCACGCCCGCGCTGTACCGCGCGCTGGTGGCGCCGGCCGAGCCGGCAGGCGAGGCACAGGGCGGCCGCGACCCGAGCCAGCCCTATCCGTTCTTCCTGGCCAGTCCGTTGAGCGCGGAGGCGGACGGCGATCTCCTGGCCATGGAGATCGCGAGCGCGGGCACGGCCCAGACCATGGAGGCCCGCCTGGGCCCCGCGAGCGACTGGCTCGCCGAGTGGAAGTTCGACGGCATCCGGGGCCAGATCGTCAAGCGCGCGGGGCAGGTGTGGGTCTGGTCGCGCGGAGAGGAGTTGATGAGCGAGCGCTTCCCCGAGCTGCAGGCGCTCGCGCAGCGCTGGCCGGACGGCACCGTTCTGGACGGCGAAATCCTGGTCTGGGACGACGGCGACCCGGTCACGCCCCGGCTGCCCGGCAGCGAGAGACCGGGCGGCCCCGCACCCTTCGCCCTGCTGCAGCAGCGCATCGGCCGCAAGACCCTGGGCCCCAAGGTGCTGGCCGAGGCGCCGGTCGGCTTCATGGCCTACGACCTGCTCGAGGCCGGCCACGATGACCTGCGCCAGGTGCCGCAGCACGAACGCCGCCTGCGCCTGGAAGCCCTGGCCGCCACGCTCAACGCCACGCCGGGCCCGCGCCTGTGGCTCTCGCCCCGGGTCCCGGGCGGGGACTGGGCCACGCTGGCCCGCTGGCGCGCGCAGGCGCGGACGCTCGACGTGGAGGGCCTGATGCTCAAGCACCGCGACAGCGCCTACGGCACCGGCCGGCAGAAACGCGGCGACGGCCCGGGTCTGCTGGCGTGGTGGAAATGGAAGATCGATCCGCTGACGATCGATGGCGTGCTGATCTACGCCCAGGCCGGCCACGGCCGCCGCGCCTCGGTCTACACCGACTACACCTTCGCGGTGTGGAACCGTCCCCCGGTGGACGCCGCCGAGGCGCAGGCGGTGGTCGAGGCGATCGCGCAGCGCCGCCCGGCCGACCCCGAGGGCCTGCAGCTGGTGGCCTTCACCAAGGCCTATTCAGGCCTGACCGACGAGGAGTTCAAAGCGGTCGATGCGGTGATCCGCCAGAACACGCTGGAGAAGTTCGGCCCGGTGCGCAGCGTGCGGCCCACGCTGGTGTTCGAGCTGGCGTTCGAGGGCATCGCACGCAGTTCGCGCCACAAGAGCGGCGTGGCGCTGCGCTTTCCGCGCATGCAGCGCATCCGCGACGACAAGCCGCTGCATGAGGCCAACACCCTGCAGGACCTCGAGCAACTGCTGGCCAGCAAGGCCGGCTGAGGCCCGGCGCCCAATGCCCCCAGGCCGGGTACCCCCGGGAGGTCCGGTGTTAGCATGCCCCAATGCTGACGAAAACCGCATCCGACATGACCCCCGCAGCCCCCCCTGACGACGACCACGGCGTGCCCGTTTCCGTCAAGATCCGCGAGCGCGTGAAGGCCGCGCGCCAGCGTTTCCACTCCAACGACAACATCGCCGAGTTCATCCAGCCCGGCGAGCTGGAGAAGCTGCTCGACGAAGTGACCGAGAAGATGCAGGGCGTGCTCGATGCCATGGTCATCGACACCGAGAACGACCACAACACCGGCGACACCGCGCGTCGCGTGGCCAAGATGTACCTCAAGGAGGTGTTCAACGGCCGTTACGTGAAGGCCCCGAGCATCACCGAGTTCCCCAACGCCGAGCACCTCAACGAGCTGATGATCGTCGGCCCGATCACCGTGCGCAGCGCCTGCAGCCACCACTTTTGCCCGGTCATCGGCAAGATCTGGATCGGCGTGATGCCCAACGAGCACACCAACGTGATCGGCCTGTCCAAGTACGCGCGCCTGGCCGAGTGGATCATGGGCCGCCCGCAGATCCAGGAAGAGGCCGTGGTGCAGCTGGCCGACCTGATCCAGGAAAAGACCCAGCCCGACGGCCTGGCGCTGGTGATGGAAGCCAGCCACTACTGCATGGCCTGGCGCGGCGTGAAGGACATGAACAGCAAGATGATCAACTCGGTCATGCGCGGCGTGTTCCTCAAGGACCCCAACCTGCGCCGCGAATTCCTCGCCCTCATCCCCCGTCAATCCTGAGGCCCATCATGCTGGTACGCCTGCTCTACGTCAGCCGCGCTGTCGACAAGGACTGCGCCAAAGCCATCGAATCCATCCTGGAGTCGTCGCGCTCGCACAACCTGGGCAACGGCATCACCGGTGTGCTCTGCTACGGCGGCGGCGTGTTCCTGCAGGCCATCGAGGGCGGCCGCAACGCGGTGAACGGCCTCTACAGCCACATCGTGGCCGACCCGCGCCACACCGAGGTGGTGCTGCTGCACTACGAAGAGATCACCGAGCGCCGCTTCGGTGGCTGGACCATGGGCCAGGTCAACCTCTCCAAGCTCAACACCTCCATCGTGCTGAAGTACTCCGAACGCCCTGAGTTCGACCCCTACGCCGTCTCGGGTCGGGTGTCGCTGGCTCTTCTCGAAGAGTTGATGGCCACAGCCAGCATCATCGGCAGAGCTTGAGGATCTCCCCCCTGCGCCGCTGCGCGGCTTCCCCCCTCCGTGGCGCGCCTTCGGCGCTTCGAGGGGGGACGGCACCTTGGGCCGGCGGAGCCGGACCCTCGGCGCCCCTTGAGTTTGATTTCTCCACTGCATGTCGCTGAACGCGTTCTGTCTCATCGTGCTGGCCGGCCTGATCCACGCCGGCTGGAACATCGTCGCCAAGAAGGCCGCGGGCGACGCGCGCTTCGCCTTCTTCAACGCCTTCCTCATGATGCTGGTCTGGGCGCCGCTGGGCTGGTGGCTGGGCCGCGAGGAGGTGCCGCGCTGGGGCGCGACCGAATGGGGTTTCGTGGTCGCCAGCGGCGTGCTGCACGTCTTCTACTACGTGATCCTGTTGCGCGGCTACCGCAAGGCGGATCTCACCGTGGTCTACCCGATGGCGCGCGGCTCGGGGCCGCTGCTGTCTTCGCTGGTGGCCATCGTGTTTCTGGGCGAGCGCATTTCGGCGCTGGGCGCCCTGGGCATCGCGGGGGTGGTGGGCGGTGTGTTCCTGATCGCCGGCGGCCCGGGCCTGCTGCGCGCCGCGCACGATCCGGTGGCGCGCCGCCGCGTGCACAAGGGCATGGTCTACGGCGTGCTCACGGGCGTGTTCATCGCGGCCTACACGGTGGTGGACGGCTACGCGGTCAAGATGCTGCTGATGTCGCCCATCCTGATCGACTACATGGGCAACTTCGTGCGCCTGGGCCTGCTCGCCCCCGCCGTGCTGCGCGACCTGCCCACCGCGCGGCAGCTGTGGCGCGTGCAGTGGCGCTACGCGCTGCTGGTGGCCGTGGTCAGCCCCATCGCCTATGTGCTGGTGCTCTACGCCATGCGCGAGGCGCCGCTGTCGCATGTGGCGCCCGCGCGCGAGGTGTCCATGCTGTTCGCGGCGCTGATCGGTGGCCACCTGCTGGGCGAGGGCGACCGCGCGGCGCGCATCCTCGGCGCCCTGTGCATCGCCGCCGGCGTGACCGCGCTGGCCCTGGGTTGAAATGGGCAGTGTGAGCGACACGGCGGCCTTCCAGCTGCTGGGCTGCGACTTCAGCAGCGCACCGAGCCGGCGCAAACCCATCACGCTGGCCGTGGGACGCGCCGACCGGGGCCGCGTGGTGCTCGAGGGCGTGGAGCACTTCGAGACGCTCGACGCCTGGAGCCAGCGCCTGGGGGCATCGGGCCGGTGGGTAGGCGGTTTCGACCTGCCGTTCGGCCTGCCGCGCGAACTGGTCACCACCCTGGGCTGGCCGACCGACTGGGCGGCCTGCATGGCGCACTACGAGGGCCTGAGCCGACAGGCGATCCGCGAGGCCTTCGCCGCCTTCTGCGATGCGCGGCCGGTGGGCGGCAAGTTCGCGCACCGCGCCACCGACGGGCCGGCCGGCTCCAGCCCGAGCATGAAATGGGTCAACCCGCCGGTGGCCTTCATGCTGCACGCCGGCGTGCCGCGCCTGATCGCCGCCGGCGTCACGCTGCCGGGCTTGTTCGAGGGCGACGGCAGCCGCGTGGGGCTGGAGGCCTACCCGGGCCTGCTCGCGCGCAGCGTGCTGGGCACGGTCTCGTACAAGAGCGACGACAAGGCCAAGCAGACGCCCGAGCGCCTGATCGCGCGCAAGACGCTGATCAACGCGCTGGAGAACGGCCAGGCCCCGCTGCTGCAGGCCGTGGGCCTGCGCCTGCGGCTCACGCACGCCCAGCGCGACGCGCTGGCCGACGACGCCAGCGGCGACCGGCTGGACGCCGTGCTCTGCCTGCTGCAGGCGGCCTGGGCCGAGCAGCAGCACCGCGCCGGCCTGCCACGCTGGGGCCTGCCGGTGTTCGACCCGCTCGAAGGCTGGATCGTCACGGCCTGACGGGTTGGTACCCGTGCGACAGCGCGGGATTTCGGCACTGCCTAGAATTCGTCGGGTCCGGCCGCGTGCCGGACACAAGCGTTCTCAGGGCGGGGTGAAACTCCCCACCGGCGGTGATGGCGGCGTGGCGACACGACCGCACGAGTGCCGCGAGCGCCCAGGCGCCGGTTCGTCCGGCGCGTGGGGTCAGCAGACCCGGTGAGATCCCGGGACCGACGGTAAGAAGCGGGTCTGACCGACCCGCTTGACAGTCCGGATGAAAGAGAGCGCGAGCCAGGCACCCCCGTGCGCGCCCGCGCGCCGGTGGCGCGTGCGCTTGTGCGCCCTGATTTGTTGGCCCCTCCTTTTTCCGAGGACACCATGAATCAGACCGAGTCTTCCCACCACCTCCACCTGCCCGCCGGCCTGCGCTTCGCGTTCGTCGAGGCGTCCTGGCACGCCGACATCGTGCACCAGGCGCGCGATGCCTTCTTCGCCGAAATGGCGCAAGGCGGCTTCGGCGCCGACGCCATCGACGTGTTCGACGTGCCCGGCGCCTTCGAGATCCCGCTGCATGCCCAGCGCCTGGCCCGCTCCGGCCGCTACGCCGCCGTCGTCGGCAGCGCGCTGGTGGTCGATGGGGGCATCTACCGCCACGACTTCGTCTCGCAGACGGTGGTGCAGGCGCTCATGGACGTGCAGCTCGACACCGGCGTGCCGATGATCTCGGCCGTGCTCACGCCGCACCACTTCCACGAACACGCCGAGCACCGCAAGTACTTCCTGCGGCACTTCGCCGTCAAGGGCACCGAGGCCGCGCAGGCCTGTCTGCAGACCGTGGCCGGTCTGCGCCGCCTGGACGCGCTGCTGAGCCCGACCGCCGCCGCCTGACGGCCGGCGCCTTGAGCGCGCGGGGGCGATGGGGTACAACCGCCGTTCACCATGTCGCTGCAACGCCTGCCTTCGCCCGCCCTGCGCCCTTTCGTGGCGCAGCTGTGGGCGAGCGAGGACCCGGGCGAGGCGCGCTGCGCCACGCCGTGGCGCGAGCACGCCTTGCCCAGCGGGGCGATGCACCTCGTCATCCGGCTGTCCGACCACCCGCTGCGCATCGCCGATGCCGGCAGCGGCGACCGCGCGCAGACGGTGGCCCCGTCGCTGGTGGGCGGCATGCGCTCCCGGTTCTACCTGCGGGAGTTGCTCGCGCCGTCCTGCTCCGTGGGCGCGGTGCTGCGGCCCGGTGCGGCCGAATGCCTGTTCGGTGGCGTGACCGCCGACGAGCTGGCCGAACGCCACACCCCGCTGGACGCGCTGTGGGGCGCTGAGGCGCATCGGCTGCGCGAGCGGTTGCTGGCGCTGCGCTCGCCGCAGGACCGATTGACCCTGTTCGAGGCCGCGCTCGCGGCGCGCCTGCCGCGCGTGCAGGGCCTGCATCCCGCGGTGGCCGGCGCGCTGGCGCAGTTCCGGGGTGGGGTGTCGGTGGCGGCCGCCGTGCAGGACAGCGGTTTCAGCCACCGCCGCTTCCTGCAGCTGTTCCGCCAGGGCGTGGGCCTGGGGCCCAAGACCTACCTGCGCGTGCTGCGTTTCCAGCGCGTGCTGCCGGTCCTGCGCTCGGACCCCGCGCTGTCCCTGGCGGCGCTGGCGGCGGACCTGGGCTACAGCGACCAGTCGCATTTCAACCGCGAGTTCCTGGCCTTCAGCGGTGTCACGCCGCTGGCGTACCGTCAGCGCATGGGGACCGACATCCACCACCTGCCGATGGGCGGTGGCTGAGGTCAATTTTTTTCTATACGCCCGCGCGGTGCCTGGGGAAGATGCGAACCCTGTCCATTCCTGTCCACCGAGGTGAAACCATGAAGATCGAAGAAGTGTTCGCCTACCTTTGCGTGTCCGACGCGAAGGCCGCCATCGCGTTCTACCGCAACGCCTTCGGCGCCACCGAGAAATTCCGCCTCACCGAGCCCAGCGGCCGCGTCGGCCACGCCGAGATGGCCTTTGGCCCGATGACCGTCATGCTCAGCGACGAGTACCCGGAATACGGCATCCGCTCGGCCTCGGCGATCGGCGCCACCCCGGTGTCCATCCACCTGCACGTGGACAACGCCGACCGCATGATCGAGCAGGCCCTGAAGGCCGGGGCCACGCTCGAGCGCGAGGCGCAAGACGCGTTCTACGGCGAACGCTCCGGCGTCGTGCGCGACCCCTTCGGCCACCGCTGGCTGATCGGCCACCACATCGAAGACGTGACCACGGACGAGATGCAGCGCCGCTACACGGCGCTGATGGCATCCGGCGATCCCGGCGAGGGTTGAGGACATCCGCGGCCGGGCCTCGACGCCGGCCCGCCGCGCAGGCACCATGCACGGGTTTCATCCATCCGAAGCCCTTCATGCACCTGCTGTCGCACCTGGCCGTTTCCTGCTCCCTGATCCTGACCTCTGTCGGCCTGTTCGCGGGTTGCGCCGCCGTTCGCGCCGGTGAGGCCGAGCGCCCACCGGCCTCGACCCAGCGGGGCGACGACGGGCGGTTCCGCAATCCGCCCGACCCGAGCAACCGCCCCACCGAAGGCAGCTGGAAAATCTGGAGCCGCTTCCTGTTCGAGACCCCGGTGGGCGCCGTCCCGCTGGACCCGATCCCGGTTCGCCGTCTGGACCGGGCCACGCTCGACGCGCTGGACCCGGCGGCCAACCACATCGTGCGCCTGGGCCATTCGTCGCACCTGCTCAAGCTGCAGGGCCGCTACTGGCTGATCGATCCGGTGTTCAGCGAACGCGCGTCTCCGGTACAGTGGCTCGGCCCGAAGCGCTTCCACGCGCCGCCGCTGTCGCTGGACGAGTTGCCGCCCATCGATGGCTTGATCCTCTCGCACGACCACTACGACCACCTGGATCAAGCCACCATCGAGGCGCTGCGCGAGCGCGTGCAGCGCTACTTCGTGCCCCTGGGCGTGCGCGAGCGCCTGCAGGGCATGGGCGTGGACCCCCAGCGCGTGCAGGAGTTCGACTGGTGGCAGGGCACCCGCCACGCGGGGGTGCAGCTCACCGCCACGCCGGCCCACCACTTCTCGGGGCGCACGCTGTGGGACCGCAACAGCACGCTGTGGGCCTCGTGGTTCATCCAGAGTGGCGACGAGCGCATCTTCTTCAGCGGCGACTCGGGTTATTTCGCGGGTTTCAAGGCGATTGCCGAGCGCCTGGGCCCCATCGACATCGCCCTGCTGGAAAACGGGGCCTACGACAGCTACTGGCCGTCCGCCCACATGTCGCCCGAGGAGACCGTGCAGGCCTTCAAGGACCTGCGGGCGAAGCAGCTGTACCTGGTGCACAACAGCACCTTCAACCTGGGTTTCCACACCTGGCACGACCCCATGGACCGCGTGGCCGACATCGCCGAGCGGGAAGGCCTGCCCCTGGCCACGCCGGAGATCGGCGAGGTGTTGACGCTGGGCCGCCCGCGCCAGAACCAGCGCTGGTGGAAAGGCCTGCGCTGACGCGCCCGCCCCCAGGGAGCGCCCGAGCGGGTAAGCTGTCCTCCGTGTTTCAGGAGGACTCCCATGTACCCTTGGCTCTTTCTGTGGGCGCCGCAGCTGCAACTGCCCTTCAGCGGCGATGTGGCGCAGCGTATCGAACCCCGCACCCAGTGGTTCTTTGACGGCATCGACACCGCGTCGGGCGATCCGGTGATCGAGCGCAAGGCCTTCGAGGTGGCGACCTATGGGCGCCAGCTCGGGCTGATCACCGAACTGCTGCTCGACATGGCCGCGCAGACGCCGCCGCGCACCCGGGCCGGCCGCGAGGCGCGCCAGCGGCTGCAGAAGATCCAGGCCGAGATCGAGCGCATCAAGGCCGAGGACGCGGCGGCCCAGGTGGACATGGTCGAGGCCGGCCTGCGGCGCCTCAAGGCCCGCCACCGACCCGAGTACGAGGCCCTGCGCGCGCGCCTGCAGCAAGCCCTGGCCGCGCCCGAGGCCGCACCGTGAACCTGACCGACATGGGAGCCCTGCCACTCACCCTGCTGGCCTCGCTGGGCGTCGCCATCGTGCTGCTGGTGATCCGCGTGCTCGTGATGCAGCGGGTGCAGCAGCGGCGCCAGCGCGAGAACCGCCAGGAAACCGAGCGCCTGAAATCGCTGGTGGCGGCGTACCGCGCGCTGGCGGGGTCGTTCTCGCCGGCCACGGTCGAGCACGCGACGCAGATGGAGGAAACGCTGGCCGAGATCGTGCTGTTCGGCTCGCTGCCTCAGGTCGAATTGGCCGCGGCCTGCGCCACCGCGCTCAAGCGCGGCGAATCGCCGGACTTCCAGCCCCTGGTGGAAGCCCTGCGGTCCGACCTGCGCCGCCAGTTGGGGCTCGAACCCATTCCGATCACCCTGCTGTTGCCGACCTCGGGGCCGGGGCGCGCCGCGCCGCGCGGGCGGGGGGACGGTGAAGGCGGTGGCGGCGGTGGCGGCGGTGCGGGGGGGCGTGGCGGCGCGGGAGGTGGTGGAGGGGGCGGCGGGGGAGGGGCCGCGGCGGGCGGGCTGGGCGCGGGCCTGATCGCCGGGGAAGTCCTCCACAACTGAGCCAAGGCGTGCTCTGCGGGCCCGCACTTGGTGCATCATGGGCGCTTGCGCTGCGCCGCCGACACTCGGGTCGGCCGGCGGAAGCACAAGCCTTCGAGGAAATCCCCATGAACGCAGCCAAGCTGGTCGGTATCGTGCTCATTGTCGCCGGTGTGCTCGGCCTGGTGTATGGCAGTTTCAGCTACACCAAGGACACGGAAGCCGTGAAGCTGGGGCCGTTGGAGCTGTCGGTGAAGCAGAAGGAAACCGTCAACGTGCCGGTGTGGGCCGGTGTCGGCGCCATCGTGGTCGGCGCGGTGCTGCTGGTGCTGGGCGGCAAGAAGGGTTGAGGCGGGCGCTTTTCTGCGCGGTCCTGGCGCTGGCGAGCGCCGGGACGCTGCACGCGGCGGCGGATGAACCCACGGTGTACGCCGCCCGGGTCAGCCGCGTGTTCGATGGCGACACGCTGTGGGTCAAGCCGCTGGACGGTGGCCGTTACCGCAAGCTGCGCCTCGATGGCATCGACGCGCCCGAGATCTGCCAGGCCGGCGGCACGGCCTCGCGCGATGCGCTGGCCCGGCGGGTGTTGAACCAGGTGGTGGCGGTCAGCGTGCGCCATCACGACGACTACGGCCGTGGGCTGGCCAGGCTCACGCACCAGGACGACGACATCGCCGCCTGGATGGTGGCGCAAGGCCAGGCCTGGTCCTACCGGTGGCGCCGCAGCCTGGGGCCGTTCCAGGCCGAAGAGGCGCGTGCCAGGCAGGGCCGCAAGGGTCTGTTCGCCGATGCCTCGGCCGAGTTGCCACGCGAATTCCGCCAGCGCCACGGGCCTTGCCCGCGGCCCGATTGACGAAAGGCTTCAGTGGGCCTGGCCGCAGACCGCGCATTGCGGGTTCTGCGGCAGCGAGATCGGCGTGAAGGCCAGGTCTCGCCCATCGATCATCAGCAGCTTGCCCGTGAGGCGCGAGCCCAGGCCGGTCAGCAGCTTGAGCGCCTCGGCCGCCTGCATGGTGCCCACGATGCCCACCAGTGGCGCGAACACGCCCATGGTGGCGCACAGGGCCTCCTCCACACCGGCGTCCTCGGGGAACACGCAGGCGTAACACGGGTTGCCCGGGGTGCGGGGATCGAACACGCTGAGCTGGCCGTCCATGCGGATCGCCGCGCCCGACACCAGCGGCTTGCGGTGGTTCACGCAGGCGCGGTTGATGGCGTGGCGGGTGGCGAAGTTGTCGGTGCAGTCCAGCACCACGTCGGCCTGCGACACCAGCTGGTCCAGCAGCGCCGCATCGGCCCGCTGGGTGACAGTGGTGACGCGCACGTCCGGGTTGATGGCGGCGATCGCCTCGCGCGCCGATTCGGCCTTGAGGTGGCCCACACGCGCGAGGTTGTGCGCGATCTGCCGCTGAAGGTTGGTCTCGTCCACCGTGTCGTGGTCCACCAGCGTGATGTGACCGACACCGGCACTGCCCAGGTAGAGCGCCACCGGAGAGCCCAGGCCGCCCGCGCCGATCACCAGCGCGTGCGAAGCCAGCAGGGCTTCCTGGCCTTCGACCCCGAGTTCGTTGAGCAGGATGTGGCGCGAATAGCGCAGGAGCTGGGCGTCGTCCAAGGGTCTTGCCGCAGGCGGTCACCGCCCGCGGCATCCATCAGTTTTCTTTTTTCTCTTCGGTGCGCACCGACAGCGTCTTGCTGATCAGCACCGGCTGGCCCTTGAGCTGGTTGAGCGCCTGCGTCAGCTGGAAGTCCTTGTCGGTACCGAACTCGGGCACGAGGCGCTGGTTCGGGTTCTTCTTGGCTTCCTCTTCCAGGCGCTTGCGCGCGGCTTCGCGGGCCTCGTCGCGCTGCTGCTCGGCGGCGCGCTGGGCGTCGGTCATGCCCTGGTCGCCCTTGACGGCCTCGGTGCCGTTGTTCAGGTGCTTCTGCAGATCGGCTTCGCGCGTGCGCAGCGCGGCGAACACGTTGCCCTCGGGCGTTTCATCGACCATCACGTCGGGCACGATGCCCTTGGCCTGGATGGAGTTGCCCGACGGCGTGTAGTAGCGCGCCGTGGTGAGCTTGAGGCCCGTGTCGGGGCCCAGCGGACGCACCGTCTGCACCGAGCCCTTGCCGAAGGTCTGGCTGCCCAGGATGGTGGCGCGCTTGTGGTCCTGCAGGGCGCCGGCCACGATCTCGCTGGCCGAAGCCGAGCCTTCGTTGACCAGCACCACCAGCGGCACGCGCTTGAGCGCACCCTGCGTGTTGTCGGTCAGGCGCTTGATGGGGTCGGTGCCGCCGCGGCGCAGGTAGTGCTGCGGAATGGCCTTGTAGGTGAACTTGCTGTCCTCGAGCTGGCCGTTGGTGGAGACCACGGTCACGTTGTCGGGCAGGAAGGCGGCGGACAGGGCGACGGCCGCGTCGAGCAGGCCGCCCGGGTCGTTGCGCAGGTCAAGCACGATGCCCTTGAGGTTGGGGTCCGCCTTGTAGATGTCTTCCATCTTGCGGGCGAAGTCCTCGATCGTGCGCTCCTGGAACTGCGACACGCGCACCCAGGCGTAGCCGGGTTCGACCACGCGCGACTTCACGCTCTGCGTCTTGATTTCCTCGCGCGTGATCGTCACGGGGAAACTGCGGTTCTCGTCCTTGCGGTAGATGTTGAGCAGCACCTTGGTGCGCGGCTCGCCGCGCATGAGCTTGACGGCGTCGTTGATGCTCAGGCCCTTGACCTGGGTGTCGTCGATCTTGGTGATCAGGTCGCCGGTCTTGAGGCCGGCGCGGAAGGCGGGGGAGTCCTCGATGGGCGAGACCACCTTGACCAGGCCGTCCTCCATCGTGATTTCAATGCCCACGCCGACGAAGCGCCCGCTGGTGCCTTCGCGGAATTCCTTGAACGACTTCTTGTCGAAGTACTGCGAATGCGGGTCCAGACTCGCGACCATGCCCGAAATGGCTTCGGAGATGAGCTTCTTCTCGTCCACCGGTTCCACATAGTCGCTCTTGACCATGCCGAAGACGGCGGCGAGCTGCTGCAGCTCTTCCAGCGGCAGCGGGGCCAGCGCACCGCGCGCAACCGCCTGCAACTGCACCGTGGTCAGCGCGCCGGCGACCACGCCAATGGCCACCCAGCCTGCAATCTTCAGCTTGTGACTCACCTGTTTTGCCATCGAAATACCCCAGTAAAAAAGCCCGTGCAGGGCCTGCGGGACCCTCTCGGGTCAATATACACCTTGGAGCATGGCGAGATGCTTCGGTTCCCGGGGCTCCACAGTGGTATTCCCCGGGTTGTCGTGACGGATCGCCGGTTTCAGGCCTTGCCCTGCGCGGCCACCGCCGCCGCGGCCTTCGCCGCCGCCTCGGCATCGCCCAGGTAGAAATGCCGGATCGGTTTCAGATCCGCGTCGAGTTCGTACACCAGTGGAATGCCGTTCGGGATGTTCACGCCCACGATGTCGTTGTCGGAAATGCCGTCGAGGTACTTCACCAGGGCGCGGATGCTGTTGCCATGCGCCGCCACCACCACCCGTTTGCCGGCCTTGATCGCCGGCGCCATGGCTTCGTTCCAGAAGGGCAAGACACGTGCCACCGTGTCCTTGAGGCACTCGGTGAGCGGGATTTCTTCGGCCTTGAGGCGGTCGTAGCGCCGGTCGCCGCGCTCGCTGCGCGGGTCCGTGGCCTCCAGGGCCGGCGGTGGCGTGTCGTAGCTGCGCCGCCAGACCAGCACCTGCTCGTCGCCGTACTTTTTGGCCATGTCGGCCTTGTTCAGGCCCTGCAATGCACCATAGTGGCGCTCGTTGAGGCGCCAGCTGTGCACCACCGGCAACCAGGTGCGGTCCATCTCGTCCAGCGCGTGCCACAGGGTGCGCGTGGCGCGCTTGAGCACGCTGGTGTAGGCCAGATCGAAGTCGTAACCATCGGCCTTGAGCAGACGGCCGGCGTTCTTGGCCTGCTCCAGGCCGGTGGCGGTGAGGTCCACGTCGGTCCAGCCGGTGAAGCGGTTTTCCAGGTTCCAGGTGGATTCGCCATGGCGAATCAGGACGAGTTTGTACATGGGCAGGGCGTGCGTTGAAGAGCGGAAATGGGGACGGACGGGGGGATCACAAGCCGGGCCAACCGGCCTGTCGGGTGACGTGCCGCCGGGATGTGGCCGGCGCGGCACAGCCAAGCATTCTAAAATCCCGGGCTTACTCGAAAGGTGTATCTGTGAGTTTCTTCATCGAAAACTGGGTTCTGATTGCCGTGGCCATCACGTCGGGGGCCTTCCTGCTCTGGCCGCTGGCCTCTGCCGGCGGTCGCGCGGGGTCCCTCAACACGACCGAGGCCGTGCAGCTCATGAACCGCGACAAGGCGGTGGTGGTGGACGTGCGCGACGCCGACGGTTTTGCGTCGGGCCACGTGATCGGCGCGAAAAACCTGCCTCTGGCCGACCTGGAGGCCAAGCTGCCCACCACGGTCAAGAACAAGGCGCTGCCGCTGATCTTCGTGTGCGCCAATGGCGCGAGCGCGAACAAGGGCGTGGCCATCGCCAAGAAGCTGGGTTACGAGAATGCGCATGCCCTGACCGGTGGCATGGGTGCCTGGCGCACCGCCAACCTGCCCGTGGAAAAAGCCTGATCATCTGGGCTTGTTTTTCATCGGGTTCGACAGGATTTCCGCATGGCCAAGGTCAAGATGTTCACCAGCGCGTACTGCCCGTATTGCAGCCGGGCCCGGGCCCTGCTCGACCGGCGGGGCGTGTCCGACCTGGAAGAGGTGTACGTGGATGGCAGACCCGAACTGCGCGCCCAGATGACCCAGCTCACCGGGCGCACCAGCGTGCCGCAGATCTTCATCGGGGACACCCATGTGGGCGGCTGCGACGACCTGCACGCGCTCGACGGGCGCGGCGGCCTGGTGCCGATGCTGCAGGCCTGAGTCACAAAGCCGCCTTGCCGGGCTGACATAATCCCGGGCAGTGCCCGCCGCAGGGACTTCGATCCCCGGCGGGTTTGTTTTTTCCTCCCCGAATCTTTCGAGACACCACCATGGCAGAAAACCAGGACCCCATCTTCCAGATCCAGCGCGTCTACCTCAAGGAAGCGTCCCTGGAGCAACCCAATTCCCCGGCCATCCTGCTGGAGCAGGAGCAGCCCACGGTGGACATCCAGCTCGGCGTGGAAGCCAGCCCGGTGGCCGATGGCGTGTACGAGGTCTGCGTCACCGCCACGGTGACCACCAAGATCAAGGACAAGACCGTGTTCCTGGTCGAGGCCAAACAAGCCGGCATCTTCGAGATCCGCAACCTGCCGCAGGACCAGATGGGCCCGATCATGGGCATCGCCTGCCCGCAGATCGTCTACCCCTACCTGCGCAGCAACGTGGCCGACATCGTCCAGCGCGGCGGTTTCCCGCCGGTGCACTTGGCCGAGATCAACTTCCAGGCCATGTACGAGCAGCAGCAGGCGCAAGCCGCCGACGACGCACCGCGCATCGTCACGCAGTAAGTCCTCTCGCGGGGGACCCATGAACATCGTCGTGCTCGGAGCGGGCGCCTGGGGCACCGCCCTGGCCGTCGGCGCGGCCGCCCAGGGCGGCGAGTTCCGCCAGGTGACGCTGTGGGCGCGCGATGCGCAGCAGGCCGATGACATGCGCGCGCAGCGCGAGAACCGGCGCTACCTGCCGGGCGTGGCTCTGCCGCCCTCGGTGGGCATCGATGCCGGTCCGCTGGACGCGTCCTCGAAGGCCTTGGCCGAGGCCGATCTGCTGATCATCGGCACGCCCATGTCGGGCCTGCGCGGCATGTTGCAGGTGCTGGCATCGCATCCCGCGCCCGTGGCCTGGCTCTGCAAGGGTTTCGAGGCACCGCGCGAGGGCCACCATGGCCTGCTGGGCCATGAGGTGCGCGCCCAGGTGGCGCCACGGCTCAAGGCCGGGGTGCTCAGCGGCCCGAGCTTCGCGCAGGAAGTGGCGCGGGGCCAACCGACCGCCTTGGTGGCCGCGAGCGAACACGCCAGCGTGCGCGACATGCTGGTGGCCGCGTTCCACAGCCCCACGCTGCGCGTGTACGCCAACGAGGACATCGTGGGCGTGGAGGTGGGTGGCGCGGTGAAGAACCTGCTGGCCATCGCCACCGGCCTGTGCGACGGCCTGGACCTGGGCCTGAACGCGCGCGCCGCGCTGATCACGCGCGGCCTGGCCGAAATGACGCGCCTGGGGTTGGCCCTCGGCGCGCGCGCCGAGACCTTCATGGGCCTGTCGGGCCTGGGTGATCTGGTGCTCACCGCCACCGGCGATCTCTCGCGCAACCGCCGTGTCGGCCAGCTGCTGGCGCAGGGCATGAGCCTTCAGCAGGCGGTGGACTCGCTGGGCCACGTGGCCGAGGGCGTGTACAGCGCCCGCACCGCGGTGCAGCGCGCGCGCCTGCTCGGCGTGGACATGCCGATCAGCGAGGGCGTGGTGGCCTTGATCGAAGGCCGGCTCAAGCCAGCGCAGGCCGTGGCCGCGCTCATGGGGCGCGACCCGAAAGAAGAAGGCCTCTAGGCCGCCGCTGATGCGCAGCCTTCGGGCTTGAGCACGCGCTCGGTCGAGGCCGGATGCCGCGCCAGCGCCGCCGCCGGCCGGCGTGGGCGACGCACCAGTTCACCGCCGCAATTGGGGCAGATGTGGTTCAGCCGGGTGTCGGCGCAGTCGCTGCAGAACGTGCATTCGAAGGTGCAGATGCGCGCCTCGGTGCTTTCGTTGGGCAAGTCCCGGTTGCAGCATTCGCAATTGGGGCGCAGTTGCAGCATGGCGGACCTCCGGGAGCTCAGATTTCGAAGTTGTCGATCAGGCGCGTCTTGCCCAGGCGCGCGGCGCCCAGCACCACCAGCGGGTCGCCGGCCTGCGGCGCCTGCAGGTCGGCGCGGCGGCGCACGGTGAGGTAGTCGGGCTGCCAGCCGCGCGCGGCCAGGGCCTTCATGGCGCGTTCTTCCAGCCCCGGCAGGTGCCGCGCCAGGCCATCGGCGGCGGCCAGGGCGTCGCGCCCCAGCGCCCGCAAGGCCAGCGAGAGCTGCACCGCCTCGGCGCGTTCGGTCTCGCTCAGGTAACCATTGCGCGAACTCAGCGCCAGGCCATCGGCCGCGCGCTGCGTGGGCACGCTCACGATGGTCACCGGCAGGGCGAACTGCTGCGCCATGCGGCGGATCACCATCTGCTGCTGGTAGTCCTTCTGGCCGAAGACCGCGTGGCGCGGGCCCTTGCCCTCGGTCAGCACGCACTGGAACAGCTTCATCACCACGGTGCAGACCCCGGTGAAGAAACCGGGCCGGAAATGGCCTTCGAGGATGTCGGCCAGCTCGGCGGGCGGCTGCACCTTGAAGCCCTGGGGCTCGGGGTACAGCTCCTTTTCCGACGGGGCGAACACCACGTCGCAGCCTTCGGCGGCGAGCTTGTCGCAATCGGCCTGCAGGGTGCGGGGATAGGTGTCGAAGTCCTCGTGCGGCGCGAACTGCAGGCGGTTGACGAAGATGCTGGCGACGGTCACGTCGCCCAGGGGTTTGGCGGCGCGCACCAGATCCAGGTGGCCGTCGTGCAGGTTGCCCATGGTGGGCACGAGGGCAGGCGCGTTGAAGGGCCGCAGCGTGGCGCGCAACTCTTCGATGGTGTGAACGAGTTTCATGGGTGGATCGTTGATTTACCAGGCGTGCAGGCTGTCGTCGGGGAAGCTGCCGTCCTTCACCGCGGCCACGTAGGCGGCCATGGCGTCGCGCACGCTGCTGGCGCCTTCCATGAAGTTGCGCACGAACTTCGGGTTCTTGCCCAGGTTGACACCGAGCATGTCGTGCATCACCAGCACCTGGCCGGCCGTGCCCTTGCCCGCGCCGATGCCGATGGTGTGGCAGTGCGGCAGCTGGCCGGTGATCTCGGCCGACAGCGCGGCCGGCACCATCTCGAGCACCAGCATGGTGGCGCCGGCGTCCTGCAGCTCCAGCGCGTGGCGCTTGAGCGTGAGCGCGGCCGCGTCGCCACGGCCTTGCACGCGGTAGCCGCCCAGGGCGTGCACGGTCTGCGGGGTCAGGCCCAGGTGGGCGCACACGGGAATGCCGCGCTCCACCAGGAACCGCACGGTCTCGGCCGTCCAGCCGCCGCCTTCGAGCTTGATCATGTGGGCGCCCGCATGCACCAGCTGCGCCGCGCTGCGCATGGCCTGTTCCTTGGACTCGTGGTAGCTGCCGAACGGCAGGTCACCGAGCAGCCAGGCCGTGCCCTGCACGCGGCGCAGGCCGCGCGCCACGCTCTCCACGTGGTAGGCCATGGTCTCCAGCGTCACGCCGGCCGTGCTGGCCAGGCCCTGGCACACCATGCCCAGCGAATCACCGACCAGGATGCATTCCACGCCGGCGGCGTCGGCCACGGCGGCGAAGGTCGCGTCGTAGGCGGTGAGCATGGTGATCTTCTCGCCCCGCTCGCGCAGCTCGTTCAACCGGGGCAGGCTCACCGGCTTGCGCTGGGGCAGGGGCGAGGCCGCGGGCAGGGTGCCGTAGGGGGTGGCCATGGGCGTGGGGTTTGTGGGGGTGCTCATCTGGAAATCCCGCAGGGGTTGGGGGTGGGTGAGAATCGGGCACTATAGACCAAACCGCTATGCTTGCGCCCCATGAAACACCTCTCTGAATTCACCCAGGCCGACGTGCAGGAGCTGGCCCGGCGCGACGTGGCGCTGGCGCTGGCCGAAGACGTGGGCGCGGGTGACCTGACCGCCGCGCTGGTGGACGCGCAGCGCCCCGCGCAGGCGCGCATTCTGGCGCGCGAAGCGGCCGTGATCTGCGGCACGCCCTGGGTGGAAGCCGCCGTGCACGCGCTCGACCCCCAGGCCACGCTGACCTGGCACGTGGGCGAAGGCCAGCGCTGCGCCGCCGACCAGACCGTGCTCGCCATCGAAGGCCGCGCGCAGGCGCTGCTCACGGCCGAGCGCACCGCGCTCAACTTCCTGCAGCTGCTCTCGGCCGTGGCCACCAAGACCGCCACCTTCGTCGACACCGTGGCCGGCACGCGCGCGCAGATCGTGGACACGCGCAAGACCCTGCCGGGCCTGCGCCTGGCCCAGAAATACGCGGTGAAGGCCGGCGGCGGCGTGAACCACCGCATCGGCCTGTACGACGCGGTGCTGATCAAGGAAAACCACATTGCCGCGGCCGGCGGCGTGGCCCAGGTGCTGCAGCGCGTGCGCGAGACCGCGCCGGAGGCGCGTTTCGTCGAGATCGAGGTCGAGACCCTGGCCCAGCTCGAAGAGGCCCTGGCCTGCGGCGCCACCATGGTGCTGCTCGACAACATGGACATCCCCACGCTCCACGCGGCGGTGCGGCTCAACGCCGGCCGCGCGATTCTTGAAATCTCCGGTGGCGTGAACCTGGACACCGTGCGGGCCCTTGCAGAAACCGGGGTCGACCGCATCTCTGTCGGCGCCCTCACCAAGGACGTCAAGGCCACCGACTTTTCCATGCGTTTCCAGACGCTCTGAGGCGTCGGAACTCCGAGACACAACGACCCCATGAACACCGCAGACCCTTCCGTCATCGACGTGGAATACGAACAGCCGGCCTGCCCCACGCAGCATGCCTGGGCGCGCGTGCCGGTCGAGCCCGGCCCGAAGCAGCGCGCCGCGCTCAAGGAGCGCATCCGCCAGTTGCTGAAGGAGCGCAACGCGGTCATGGTGTCGCACTACTACGTGCACCCCGACCTGCAGGACCTCGCCATCGAGACCGGCGGCATCGTGAGCGATTCGCTGGAGATGGCGCGCTTCGGCCGCGACCACGCGGCCACCACGCTGGTGGTCTCGGGCGTGCGCTTCATGGGCGAGACCGCCAAGATCCTGAGCCCCGAAAAGACCGTGCTCATGCCCGACCTCGATGCGAACTGCTCGCTTGACCTGGGTTGCCCGATCGACGAGTTCAACGCCTTCTGCGACGCCCACCCCGACCGCACCGTGGTGGTCTACGCCAACACCAGCGCGGCCGTGAAGGCGCGCTCGGACTGGCTGGTCACCTCCAGCTGCGCGCTCGACATCGTGCAGGCGCTCAAGGAGAAGGGCCACAAGATCCTGTGGGCGCCCGACAAGCACCTGGGGGCCTACATCCAGCGCGAGACCGGCGCCGACATGGTGATGTGGACCGGCTCGTGCATCGTGCACGATGAGTTCAAGGCCTTCGAGCTCGAAGCGCTCAAGAAGGAGCACCCCAAAGCCAAGGTGCTGGTGCACCCGGAAAGCCCGGCCGACGTAATCGCGCTGGCCGATGCCGTGGGCTCGACCTCGGCCATCCTGAAGGCCGCGCGCACGCTGGACGCGCCCGAGTTCATCGTCGCGACCGACAACGGCATGATGCACATGCTGCGCCAGCAGAATCCGGGCAAGGTGTTCATCGAGGCGCCCACGGCCGGCAACAGCGCCACCTGCAAGAGCTGCGCGCACTGCCCCTGGATGGCGATGAACGGCCTGGCGGGCGTGGCGCAGATCCTGGAAAAAGGCCTCAACGAGATCCACGTCGACCCGGCGCTGATCCCGCTGGCGCGCCGGCCGATCGACCGCATGCTGGCCTTCACCGGTGCGCAGCGCAACGGTCAGAACCCCGGCGCGCTCATCCCGAACATCGGCGCGGCCTGAACCCGGTTTATCGGCTCGGGGGAACGAGGATCGTCGGTTTTGCCTCGGGCAGCAGCCCGGGGTAGTCGCGGCTGAAGTGCAGGCCGCGGCTCTCGTGCCGCAACAGGGCGGACTTCACGATCAGGTCGGCCACCTGCACCAGGTTGCGCAGCTCCAGCAGGTCGCGCGTGACGTGGAACTGCGAGTAGAACTCCTGGATCTCGCGCTGCAGCAGCGCGATGCGGTGCGCCGCGCGCTCCAGCCGCTTGTTGGTGCGCACGATGCCCACGTAGTCCCACATGAAGCGGCGCAGCTCGTCCCAGTTGTGCGAGATCACCACCTGCTCGTCGGCGTCGGTCACGCGGCTGTCGTCCCACAGCGGCGCGGCCGGCGCGGCGGGTGCCGCCGGGGCGTTGCGGATCGCGTTGACCGCGCCTTGCGCGAACACCATGCACTCCACCAGCGAGTTGCTGGCCAGGCGGTTGGCGCCGTGCAGGCCGGTGCAGGTGGTTTCGCCCACCGCGTACAGGCCGGCGATGTCGGTGTGGCCGGCCAGGTCGGTCACCACGCCGCCGCAGGTGTAGTGCGCGGCCGGCACCACGGGAATCGGCTCGCGCGTGATGTCGATGCCCAGCTCGGCGCAGCGCGCGAGGATGTTGGGGAAGTGCTCGTGCAGGAACTCGGGCGGCTGGTGCGAGATGTCCAGGTGCACGCAGTCCAGCCCGTGCTTCTTCATCTCGAAGTCGATCGCGCGCGCCACCACGTCGCGCGGCGCGAGTTCGGCGCGCGGGTCGTGGTCGGGCATGAAACGGTGGCTGCCCAGGTGGGGCGGCAGCTTGAGGTGGCCGCCCTCGCCGCGCACCGCCTCGGTGATGAGGAAGCTCTTGGCGTGCGGGTGGTACAGGCAGGTCGGGTGGAACTGGATGAATTCCATGTTCCCCACCTGGCAGCCGGCGCGCCAGGCCGCGGCGATGCCGTCACCGGTCGCGGTGTCGGGGTTGGTGGTGTAGAGGTAGACCTTGCCCGCGCCGCCCGTGGCCAGCACGGTATGGGTGGCGCTGAAGGTCAGGACCTCGTCGCGCTCGGTGTCCAGCACGTAGGCGCCGAAGCAGCGCGGCTGGCCATCGGTGCCCGGGTGTTTGCGGTCGGTGATGAGGTCGACCAGCATGTGGTGCTCGAACAGCTGGATCTCGGGCGTGGCGCGCACGCGATCGATCAGCGTGGCCTGCACCGCCGCGCCGGTGGCGTCGGCCGCGTGCACGATGCGGCGGTGGCTGTGGCCGCCCTCGCGGGTCAGGTGCAGCTCGCCGTCTTCCAGCGAGAACGGCACGCCGAGTTCCTGCAGCCAGGCGATGGCGGCCGGGGCGTTCTCCACCGTGAACTGCGTGGCTTCCAGGTCGCACAGGCCGGCGCCGGCCACCAGGGTGTCTTCCACGTGCGAGGCCACGCTGTCGCCCTGGGCCAGCACGGCGGCAATGCCGCCCTGCGCCCAGTTGCTCGAGCCGTCGCTGAGCGCGCGCTTGGTGATCACCGCCACGCGGTGGGTCTTGGCCAGGTGCAGCGCGGCGGTGAGACCGGCCAGGCCGCTGCCGATGATGAGGACGTCGAAGCGGTGTTGGTCGGTCATGGCGGAGAGAGGAGGAAGAGGGACAGGGCCGACGCCGGGCCGCTCCCAAGGCGGCCCAGCCCCCTCGGGGGGCAGCGACCCGCGCAGCGGCGGAGCGTGGGGGTGCTCATGCAGGGGTGTAGGCGAGCCGCACGTAGATGGGGGCGAAGGCCTCGGCCTGGGTCAGCTCGATCAGCGTTTCCTTGGCGAGTTCGAGCATGGCGATGAAGGTGACCACCAGCACCGGCGAGCCTTGCGAGGGATCGAACAGTTCGCCGAACTCGACGAACTTGCGGCCCTGCAGGTGGCGCAGCACGATGCTCATGTGCTCGCGCACCGAGAGCTCCTCGCGGCTGATCTTGTGGTGCTGCACGAGCTTGGCGCGCTTGAGGATGTCGCGCCAGGCGCTTTGCAGGTCGATCGCGTTCACGTCCGGGAAGCGCGGCGCCAGCGCCTGTTCCACATAGACCTGGGCGCGCAGGAAATCGCGGCCGTACTGCGGGCTGTCGGCCAGGCGGTGCGCGGCCAGCTTCATTTGTTCGTACTCGAGCAGGCGGCGCACCAGCTCGGCGCGCGGGTCTTCCGGTTCCTCGCCCTCGGCCGTCTTCTTGGGCGGCAGCAGCATGCGCGACTTGATCTCGATCAGCATGGCCGCCATCAGCAGGTACTCGGCCGCCAGCTCCAGGTTGCTGGCGCGGATCTCATCGACGTAGGTGAGGTACTGGCGGGTCACCGCCGCCATCGGAATGTCGAGGATGTTGAAGTTCTGCTTGCGGATCAGGTAGAGCAGCAGGTCCAGCGGGCCCTCGAAGGCCTCCAGGAAGATCTGCAGCGCGTCCGGCGGGATGTACAGGTCGCGCGGCATGGCGAACAGCGGTTCGCCGTAGAGCCGCGCCAGCGCCACGTGGTCCACCACCGATGGCAGGACATCGTCCAGGCCCTGAGGGGCCTCGTTGAGCGTGTGCGGATCGCTCATTCAGGAGGCCGGTCAGGCGTGGTCGGAACCGGTCTGGTAGACGTAGGGCTGCTGGGGCACGCGGGCGGCCTCGGCCTTGGCCTGGAATTCGCGGTCGATCTGCTTGTCCCAGAGCAGGGCGCGCCCCTGGCGCTGCGACTGCTCCAGCCCCGGCTTGCCGGCCTTGAGCTGTTCGATGAACTGCGTCGTGTCGGATTGGTAGTCGGGGCGGCGGAAGATGGACATGGTGGGCTCGGTGGTGCGCGGGGGGAAAGAGGCCGATTTTACCGGGCCGCCCCGGGGCCTCACTGGAAGGTGTTCAGCCGCCCCGCGAAGCCCGAGCGTTCGATCAGCGAACGCGGCTGGGCGTGCAGGCCCACCATGCCCAGGTGGCCGCCGCGCTTGTGCACCGCCTTGTGCAGCTGTTCCAGCGCGTCCAGCCCGGTGGTGTCGAGCGAGATCATGTGGCTGGCGTCCAGCATCACGTTGATCGGCGTGGGCGAGCGCTCCACGTCCGCGACGATGGGGTCGATCTTGGCCACGGCGCCGAAGAACAGCGAGCCGTAGAGCTTGTAGGTGGCCTGCTGCTCGGTGCGCGCCACCGGCTCGGCGCGGAAGATCTCGCTCTGGCGGCGCACGAACAGCACCACCGCCAGCACCAGGCCGAGCTCGACCGCCACGGTGAGGTCGAAGACGATGGTGACGAAGAAGGTGGACAGCAGCATCAACCGGTAGTGGTTGCTGAACTGCCTCAGGCGCCCGAACTCGCGCCACTCGCCCATGTTCCAGGCCACGAACAGCAGCACACCGGCCAGCACCGCCAGCGGGATGTGGTACGCCAGGGGCGCGGCCACCAGCACCACGGCGGCCAGCGTGAGCGCGTGCACCATGCCGGCCACCGGCGAGGCGGCGCCCGAGCGGATGTTGGTCACGGTGCGCGCGATGGTGCCGGTGGCGGGCATGCCGCCGAAAAACGGCACCACGGCGTTGGCGATGCCTTGCGCCATCAGCTCCTGGTTGGGGTCGTGTTTGGGCGCGTCGCTCAGCTGGTCGGCCACGCGCGCGCACAGCAGCGATTCGATGGCGCCCAGCAGCGCGATGGTCAGCGTGGGCGTGACCAGCAGGCGCACCGTCTCCCACGAGAAGTCGGGCAGCTCGAAGGCCGGCGTGCCGCGCGGGATGCCGCCAAAGCGCGTGCCGATGGTCTCCACCGGCAGGCTCAGGGCCCAGGCCAGCAGCGTGAGCGTGACCAGGGCCACCACCGGGCCGGGCAGGCGCGAGGTGGCCTTGAGCGCGCTCACCCGGTCCAGCTTCTCGATCTGGCGGCGGAACTGGAAGTCCACCGCCCACAGGCGCGGCCAGACGAACAGGCCCAGCACGCACAGGCCGCCGAGCGCGAAGGCGAAGGGGTTGAAGCTGTCGAGGTGCTGCGCCAGGGCCTTCATCTGACCGAAAAAGCTGCCCGGCATCTTCGCGATGTCCAGCCCGAGCAGGTCGCGCACCTGCGACAGCGCGATCAGCACCGCGATGCCGTTGGTGAAGCCGATCACGACACTCACCGGCACGTAGCGCACCAGCGTGCCCAGGCGGAACAGGCCCAGCAGGAACAGCAACACGCCCGCGCTGGCGGTGGCGATCAGCAGGTTGGCCACGCCGTAGCGCTCGACGATGCCGTAGACGATGACGATGAAGGCGCCGGCCGGGCCGCCGATCTGCATCGATGTGCCGCCCAGGGCCGAGATCAGGAAGCCCGCGATGATCGCGGTCCACAGACCGGCCTCGGGCTTGAGGCCGCTGGCGATCGCGAAGGCCATGGCCAGCGGCAGCGCCACGATGCCCACCGTGGCACCCGCACCCACGTCGCGCGCGAGTTTGTCGCGGTTGTAGCCTTGCAGGTCTTTCAGCAGGCGGGGGCGGAACGGCGCCAGGGGCGGCAGGCCTTGGAACATGGGCCGATGTTACCTTTGGCTACGGTTCGTGCCGCCCGCCAAGCTTGAGCCATGGGGTCGGGCATTAGACTGGCCTTTTGATCTGGACAAGGACCGACATGCGAACAGCGGCGATGGGCAAGACGTGGAGTGGCGCGCTGGCGTTGCTGGGCGGGCTCGGCCTGGCGGGCCTGCTCGCGGCCTGCGACCCGCAGAACATCAGCGAGCTGGAAGAGGGCGTGTCCACCGAGGCCGACGTTCGCGAGCGCTTCGGCGCGCCCGAGGCGGTGTGGGAAGGCGAGGACGGCGCGCAGATCTACGAGTACAACCGCCAGCCCGCGGGCCACACCAACTACATGATCACCATCGGCCCGGACGGCAAGATGGCCTCGCTGCGCCAGGTGCTCAACCCGCGCACCTTTGCCCAGGTGCAGCCCGGCATGCCGATGGAGGCGGTGCGCCGCATGCTGGGCAAGCCCATGAAGATCACCACCTACGCGCTCAAGCGCGAGACGCACTACGACTGGCGCTACTTCGAAAGCCCGAACGTGGGCGAGTCCCAGGTCTTCACCGTGGTGTTCGACGCCGACCTCAAGGTGGTGCGCACGATGTCGGTGCGCGACCCGGACCTGGACAAGAACCGCTGAGCGGCGGGGTCAGGCGGCTGCCCGCAGCCGCTGCCAGTCGTCCAGCGCCGGGCGCATCACCAGCAGCAGGAGCATCAGCGCCAGCGGCAGGGTGCTGATGAAACCCAGGTGCTTGAAGCCCAGCGCGCCCGCGAGCCCGCCGAAGAAGAAGCAGGCGATCAGCTGGCCGTGCACGCGCAGCCGGCCGCGGTGGGCCCGCACCGGCGCGGCGCCCGGTTGCCGGTTCACGTAGAGCAGCTTGCCCAGCTCGATGCCCAGGTCGGTCACCAGGCCGGTGACGTGGGTGGTGCGGATGGTCGCGCGCGAGATCTTGGTGATCACCGCGTTCTGCAGACCCATGATGAAACACAGCAGCACCACGGTGAGCGGCAGGAAGACCGGCGTCATGAAACCCATGGCGGCACCGAACAGGCCGAACACCAGCAGCGCGGCGGCCTCCAGCACCAGGGGCAGGCCGTAGGCGCTGCGCAGTTCGCGGCGCAGGCCCCAGTTCACCAGCCAGGCCGTGGTCATGGCCCCGAGCAGGAAGGCCAGCACCGAGCCCAGGCCGGCCAGGGCCAGCGTGAGTTCGCCCAGCACCAGGTGGTCGGCCACCGAGGACACGATGCCCGTCATGTGCGAGGTGTACTGGCCCACGGCCAGCAGGCCGCCCGCGTTGGCCGCTCCGGCCACGAAGGCCAGCACCGAGCCGAGCTTCAGATCGGTCTGCGGCGTGCGCTGCAGACTGGTGAAGCCCCGGATCGGTTTGAACACGGGCGGACCGCCGTTCAGCGCACCCGCATGCCCGGCGTGGCGCCCGGCCAGGGGTTGAGCACGTGGATGCCGGGTTCGGCGTTCTCGTCGGCGTGGCTGGCGGCCAGCACCATGCCTTCGCTGACGCCGAACTTCATCTTGCGCGGCGCGAGGTTGGCCACCACCACGGTGAGCTTGCCCACCAGGTCTTCGGGCGCGTAGGCGCTGGCGATGCCGCTGAACACGTTGCGCGTGCGGCCCTCGCCCACGTCGAGCGTGAGGCGCAGCAGCTTGCTCGAACCTTCCACCGCCTCGCAGTTCACGATCTGCGCGATGCGCAGGTCGATCTTGGCGAAGTCGTCGATGGTGATCGTGTCGGCGATGGGCTCGCCCCCCGGCACTGTGACGGCCTGCGCGGGCGCCGGTGGCGGCTCGAACAGGGCGTCGAGCTGCTTCACATCCACGCGCTGCATCAGGTGCTGGTAGGCCTTGATCGCGTGCCCCTTGCCGAGCAGGCGCGTGGTGTGGGCGAACTGCAGCGGCGCGGCCTGCAGGAAGTCCTCCACCTGCGCGGCGAGCGCGGGCAGCACTGGCTTGAGGTAGAGCGTGAGCAGGCGGAAGGCCTCGATGCAGGTGGTGCACACGTCGTGCAGGCGGCCGTCCATGCCCTCCTGCTTGGCGAGTTCCCAGGGTTTGTTCTGGTCCACATAGGCATTCACGCGGTCGGCCAGCAGCATGATCTCGCGCAGCGCCTTGCCGTACTCGCGCTCGGCGTAGAGCTCGGCGACGCTGGGCGCGGCGCTCTGCAGGTGGTCGAGCAGCGCGTCGCCGTCGGCCGAGACCTCACCCAGGCGGCCCTCGAAGCGCTTGGCGATGAAGCCGGCCGCGCGCGAGGCGATGTTGATGTACTTGCCCACCAGGTCGCTGTTCACGCGCAGCATGAAGTCTTCGGGGTTGAAGTCGATGTCTTCGTTGCGGCTGCTCAGCTTGGCGGCCAGGTAGTAGCGCAGCCACTCGGGGTTCATGCCCAGCTGCAGGTACTTCAGCGGGTCCAGGCCGGTGCCCCGGCTCTTGCTCATCTTCTCGCCGTTGTTGATGGTGAGGAAGCCGTGCACGAACACCGCGTTGGGCACCTTGCGGCCGCTGAACTTCAGCATCGCGGGCCAGAACAGGGTGTGGAAGGTGATGATGTCCTTGCCGATGAAGTGGTACTGCTCGGTGCTCGGGTCGGCCATGAAGGCATCGAAGTCGCGGCCGGTCTTGTCGAACAGGTTCTTCAGCGAGGCCAGGTAGCCCACCGGCGCGTCCAGCCACACGTAGAAGTACTTGCCCGGGGCGTCCGGGATCTCGATGCCGAAGTAGGGCGCGTCGCGGCTGATGTCCCAGTCGCCCATCCTGGGCTTGCCGTCCTCGCCGGGTTCGATCCACTCGCTGATCTTGTTGAGCACCTCGGGCTGCACCGCGCCGCTCTGGGTCCACTGGTCAAGAAAGGCCAGGCAGCGCGGGTCGGAGAGCTTGAAGAAGAAGTGCTCCGACTGCTTGAGCACCGGCTTGGCGCCCGAGAGGGCCGAGTAGGGGTTGATCAGGTCGGTCGGGCTGTAGACCTTGCTGCAGACCTCGCAGTTGTCGCCGTACTGGTCCTTGGCGTGGCAGTTCGGGCACTCGCCCTTGATGAAGCGGTCGGGCAGGAACATGTTCTTCTCGGGGTCGAAGAACTGCTCGATGGTGCGCGTCTCGATCAGGCCGTTGGCCTTGAGCGCGCGGTACACGTCCTGGGCCAGCGCGTGGTTTTCCGGGCCGTCGGTGCTGTGCCAGTTGTCGAAGCCGATGTGGAAGCCGTCCAGGTAGGGCTTGCGGCCGGCGGCGATGTCGGCCACGAACTGCTGCGGGGTTTTGCCGGCCTTGTCGGCGGCGATCATGATGGGGGCGCCGTGCGCGTCGTCGGCGCAGACGAAGTTCACCTCATGGCCCTGCATGCGCTGGAAACGCACCCAGATGTCGGCCTGGATGTACTCCATGATGTGGCCGATGTGGAAATGGCCGTTGGCATAGGGCAGGGCGGTGGTGACGAACAGGCGTCGCTGGCTCATGGGAAGGGCTTTCTGTCGGGGAACCGGCCATTTTACGGGCCGATGCCCTCATGGCGCCTGTGTGTATGCCCTTGACCCGGGGGTCACGTTAGACTTCCCCACGCTCCCGCACCCCTCACAACACCGATACCCCACCCCCTCTCAGGAGACCGTTTCCCATGGCCGTTGATTCCCAGGCACTGCTGACCGCGCTGCAAGCCGTTGTCGATCCGAACACCGGCAAGGATTTTGTCTCCACGAAGGCGGTGAAGAACCTGCAGGTGGCCGAGGGCGATGTCTCGTTCGAGGTGGAAATGGGCTACCCGGCCAAGAGCCAGCTGCCGTCGCTGCGCCGCGCGCTGATCGCGGCGGCCAAGAGCGTGCCCGGCGTGGACAACGTCTCGGTCAACATGGGCACCAGGATCGTCGCGCACGCCGTGCAGCGCGGTGTGCAGCTCATGCCCAACGTGAAGAACATCATCGCCGTGGCCTCGGGCAAGGGCGGCGTGGGCAAGAGCACCACCGCCGTCAACCTCGCGCTGGCGCTGGCCGCCGAGGGCGCGAAGGTCGGCATCCTGGACGCCGACATCTACGGCCCCAGCCAGCCCATGATGATGGGCGTGGAAGGCCGGCCCGAGAGTTCGGACGGCAAGACCATGGACCCGCTGGAAAACTACGGCGTGCAGGTGATCTCCATCGGCTTCCTGATCGACCGCGACGAAGCCATGATCTGGCGCGGCCCCATGGCCACGCAGGCGCTGGAACAGCTGCTGCGCCAGACCAACTGGAGCGACCTCGACTACCTCATCGTCGACATGCCGCCGGGCACCGGCGACATCCAGCTCACGTTGAGCCAGCGCGTGCCGCTCACCGGCGCCGTGATCGTGACCACGCCGCAGGACATCGCGCTGCTCGACGCGCGCAAGGGCATCAAGATGTTCGAGAAGGTGGGCGTGCCCATCCTGGGCATCGTGGAGAACATGGCGGTGCACGTGTGCGAGAAGTGCGGCCACGTGGAGCACATCTTCGGCGCCGACGGCGGCAAGAAGATGGCGGCCGAATACGGCATGGACTACCTGGGCGCGCTGCCGCTGAACATGAGCATCCGTGTGCAGGCCGACAGCGGCATGCCCACGGTGGTGGCCGACCCCGAGGGCGAGATCGCCAGCCTCTACAAGGGTGTGGCGCGGCAGGTGGCGATCAAGATCGCGGCCAAGTCCAAGGACTTCTCCAGCAAGTTCCCTTCGATCAAGATTTCGAAGGACACCTGAGGCCTTCCTGCCGTCAGTAGTGGTACCGCAACTGGGCCAGTTGCAGCGCATCGCCTTCGATGCGGTACACCATGCGGTGCTCGTCCGTGATGCGCCGGGACCAGAAACCCGACAGCGCGTGCTTGAGCGGTTCGGGCTTGCCCACGCCGGCAAAAGGCTCTCGCATCACCTCGCGGATCAGCTTGTTGATGCGCTCGACCATTTTGCGGTCTTGCTTTTGCCAGTACAGGTAGTCTTCCCAGGCTTCGTCCGAGAACACCCGCTTCACTCGGCCAGCCCCCGCTCGCTTCCCTTCCCGGCGGCCAGCTGGGATACCGACGACAGCAGGCGCCGTGCGTTGGTGGGGTTGCGCAGCAGGTAGGCGGTTTCTTCCAGCGCCTTGTAGTCTTCCAGCGAGAGCATCACCACCGAGCGTTCTCCGCCCCGGGTGATGATCATGGGCTCATGGTCCTCGCACACCTGGTCCATGGTGGTGGCCAGGTTGGCTCGGGCGGCGCTGTAGCTGATGGTGTTCATGCGTACTCCTTCTTGTACAGGTACGCATTATTGTACGCCCCTGTCGGCCGGCCTGCTTGACCAGGTCGTCAGGTCCCCGTCTCCCGCTCCCGCAACCGGAAGCGCTGGATCTTGCCCGTGGCCGTCTTCGGCAGTTCCGGCAGGAACTCGATGAAGCGCGGGTACTTGTAGGGCGCGAGCTTTTCCTTCACGAAGGCCTGCAGTTCGGCTTCGGTGGCCTGAGCGCCGGCCTTGAGCACCACGAAGGCCTTGGTCTTGGTCAGGCCGTCGGCGTCGGTCTTGCCGATCACGGCGGCTTCGAGCACGGCGGGGTGCTGCACCAGCGTGGCCTCCACCTCGAACGGGCTCACGTAGATGCCGCTGACCTTGAGCATGTCGTCGTTGCGGCCCGCGTAGGTGCAGTAGCCGTCCACGTCGCGCGTGTACTTGTCGCCGGCCTTGGTCCAGCCGCCCTGGAAGGTGTCGCGGCTTTTGCCGCGGTTGTTCCAGTACATCAGCGCGGCGCTCGGGCCCTTGATGTAGAGGTCGCCGATCTCGCCGTCGGCCACGGGCTGGCCGTCCTCGCCACGCAGTTCGATTTGGTAGCCCGGCACGGGTTTGCCGGTGGTGCCGTAGCGCACGTCGCCGGGGCGGTTGGAGAGGAACACGTGCAGCATCTCGGTGGAGCCGATGCCGTCGATGATCTCGACGCCGAAGTGGTTCGTCCAGCGCTGGCCGATGTCCTGCGGCAGGGCCTCGCCGGCCGAGGAGCACAGGCGCAGGGCCACCTCGCTCTTCTTCGGCAGGTCGGCAGCGGCGAGCATGCCGCCGTAGCCGGTGGGCGCGCCGTAGAACACCGTGGGCTGCTGGTCCTTGAAGCGCTTGAAGCAGGCCTGCGGCGTCGGGCGCTCGGCCATCAGCACCACGCTGGCGCCCACGGTGAGCGGGAAGCTCAGCGCGTTGCCCAGGCCGTAGGCGAAGAACAGCTTGGCGGCGGAGAACACCACGTCGTTCTCGCGCAGCGCCAGCACACCCTTGCCGTACAGCTCGGCGGTCCAGTACAGGTTGGCCTGGGTGTGCACCGTGCCCTTGGGCGCACCGGTGGAGCCCGAGGAATACAGCCAGAACGCGGGCTCGTCGCCGTGCGTGTCGGCGGCCTGCGCCGCCGGTGCGTGGCTGCCCACCAAGGTGGTGAAGTGGTGCACGCCCTCGGGCAGGGCGCCCGTGGCGCGCGAGGCGATGACGTGTTTCACCTCGTGGCCGCCCTGGGCACTCAGGTGGTCCAGCGCGGTCTGCAGCGTGGGCAGCAGCGCGGCCGACACCAGCGCGGCCTGGGCGCGGCTGTTGGCCATCATGTACGCGTAGTCCTGCGCGGTCAGGAGGGTGTTCACCGCCACCGGCACCACGCCCGCATGCAGCGCGCCGAGGAAGGCCACCACCCAGTCGCTGCTGTCGTGCATGAGCAGCAGCACGCGCTCTTCGCGGCGCAGGCCCAAGGCGCTGAGCGCGGCGGAAAACCGCCGCACCTGGTCGGCGAGCTCGCCGTAGCTCAGCTGGCCCTGGTCGTCGATCAGGGCGGTCTTGGCCGCGCGGCCGCTGTTGAGGTCCAGCAGGTGGCGCGCGAAGTTGAAGCGCTCGGGGGGCGGCGCGACGGTGGTGTCCATGGGGTTGTCTCCTCTGCGGTTCGCGGGGTTCGGGCTCAATACTTCAAGGCTACCGCCGAGGCGGCCAGGGCGTCCAGCGCGGCGCTGCTGGCCTGCACCGCGCTGCGGCGGTGGTAGAAGCCGAGCGCGCGCAGGCCGCCGAGTTCTTCACCGCCACCGGCGCGGCCCGGGCCGCCGTGCAGCGACATGGGCATCACGTTGCCGTGGCCGGTCTGGCTGGCCGCCACGTCGGGCGAGATGGCGTGCACGCGGCCGTGGGCCGAGCCCAGCTCCAGCGCGGCGCTGGCGGTGAAGGCCGGGTCGGCGCTGTAGACCGAACACACCAGCGATCCCTCGCCGCGGCGAATGAGTTCGTAGGCCTGTTCGATGCCGTCGTAGGCCATCAGCGTGGCCACCGGGCCGAACACCTCGACCTCGTGCAGCACCTTCGCCTTCGCGGGTTCGCGCGAGCCGAGCAGCGTGGGCGCCACGCAGGCCGCCACGGCCGCGTCGGCGTCCACCAGGGCAGCGCCGCTGCCGTCGAACAACACCTCGGCTTCGGTGCACAGTCTGGCGATGCCTTCGAGCACGCTGGCCTTCTGCTCCTGGCTCACCAGCGAACCCATGCGCACGCCCTCGTTGCGCGGGTTGCCCACGCTGGTCTTGGCGAGCTTGGCGCCGATGGCCTGGGCGGCCGCGTCGTACAGCGCGCGCGGCACGAACACGCGGCGGATCGCGGTGCACTTCTGGCCGGCCTTCACCGTCATCTCGCGCACCACCTCGCTCACCAGCAGGTTGAAGGCCTCGCTGTCGGCCGTGGCGGCCGGGTCGAGCAGGGCGCTGTTGAGGCTGTCGGCCTCGATGTTGCAACGCACCGAGCGCTCGGCCACGGCCGGGTGGCTGCGGATGATGCGCGCCGTGTCGGCCGAGCCGGTGAACGAGACCACGTCGAAGGGCTGCAGCTGGTCCATGAGGCCGGCGGAGGAGCCGCAGACCACCGAGAGCGCGCCCGGCGGCAGGATGTTCGAGTCGATCACGTCCTTGACCATGCGCTGGGTCAACCACGCGGTGGCCGTGGCGGGCTTGATGATCACCGGCACGCCCGAGAGCAGGGCGGGCGCGGCCTTTTCCCACAGGCCCCAGCTCGGGAAGTTGAAGGCGTTGATGAACAGCGCCACGCCCTGCGTGGGCTGCAGCACGTGCTGGGTCTGGAACACCGGGTCCTTGCCCATGCGGATGCGCTCGCCGTCGAGCAGCGCGCGCGCGCCGCCCAGGGCCTCGCCCTGCTTGGCGTAGTAGCCCAGCGTGAAGATGCCGCCGTCGATGTCCACCGCCGAGTCCTTGGTGGTGGTGCCCGAGTTGGCGGTGGCGATCTCGTCGTAGGCGTCGCGGTTGGCTTGCAGCACCTTGACGATGGCCGCCAGCAGCCCGGCGCGTTCCCCGTAGCTCAGGGTGCGCAAGGCCTGGCCGCCCTGTTCGCGGGCGAACCGGAAACCGGCGGCGAGGTCCAGCCCGGCGCTGCTCACACGGGCGAGTTCGGTGCCCAGCACCGGGTCGAACAAAGGCGTGCCCGCGCCGGTGCCGGTCTGCCATTGGCCGCCGAGGAAGTTGGGGAGCAGGGAAGAGGGGGTCATGGTGGTTGTCTCGGTGGGTGATGGCGGACCCCGGGGCACTGGCCGCGGGGGGAGAATGGCGCTATAAATGCACTATCTTGCGTTTTGCGGATTGTGCATTAAAGTGCATGTTTTGCCGAATGGCAAGCCCTCAAAGGGTTTTTCCCGCCCAACCGATCCACAGAAAGGTCAGCCCACCATGGACATCGACGCGACCGGCGTGATGGCCGCCAGCGAGGCCAAGCAGCCCGGCGCCGAAGAAGAGCGCCACCCGTTTCTGGTGGCGCTGGGCGAGCGCGTGCGCACTCTGCGCTCGCGCCGGGGCATGACGCGCAAGGCGGTGGCGATCGCGGCCGATGTGTCCGAGCGGCACCTTGCCAACCTCGAGTACGGCACCGGCAACGCGTCCATCCTCGTGCTGCTGCAGGTGGCACAGGCGCTGCAATGCTCGTTGGCCGAGCTGCTGGGTGATGTGAGCACAAGCTCACCGGAATGGTTGCTGATCCGTGAGCTGCTGGAAAAACGCAACGAAGCCGACCTGCGCCGGGCCCGCATTGCCATCGGCAGCCTGCTGGGCGGCGGCGCGGCCAGTGGCGGCGACCCCGGGCGCAAGGCGCGCATCGCCCTCATCGGCCTGCGCGGGGCGGGCAAGTCCACCCTGGGCCAGCGGCTGGCCGACGACCTGGGTTTTGCCTTCATCGAGCTCAGCCGCGAAATCGAGAAATTCGCCGGCTGCAGCATCAACGAGATCCACTCCCTCTACGGCACGCCGGCCTACCGCCGCTACGAGCGCCGCGCGCTGGAAGAGGCGATCCAGATCTACCCCGAGGTGGTGATCGCTACCCCCGGTGGCCTGGTGTCCGACGCGGCCAACTTCAACCTGCTGCTGTCCCACTGCACCACGGTCTGGCTGCAGGCCGACCCGGCCGACCACATGGGCCGCGTGGCGGCCCAGGGCGACCTGCGGCCCATGGCCGCGAGCCGCGAGGCCATGGAAGACCTCAAGCGCATCCTGGCCGGGCGTTCGGCCTTCTATTCCAAGGCCGACATGGCCTTCGACACCAGCGCCTACAACCTGGAAGACGCTTTCCACGCGCTGCGGGCCCAGGTGCGCGAGGCGATCGGGCTTGAAGAAAAACATGCATGAAAGTGCATTGACGTTTTTGACTTTGTGAATTATTATTCACATCACCAGGTTCGGACCGGCGTTTGAGTGCAGGTCTTCGGGCCTGATCCCGCCGCAGTCCCCTGCGGACCGCCATCGACCTCAGACACCTGCCCGGAGACACCCCATGAGCGCCACCGCCACGCCCCCCGCCGTCGACTACCGCACCGACCCCAGCCAGTACCGCCACTGGAAGCTGTCGTTTGAAGGCGATGTCGCCACCCTGGCCGTCGACATCAACGAAGACGCCGGCATCCGCCCCGGCTACAAGCTCAAGCTCAACAGCTACGACCTGGGCGTGGACATCGAGCTGCACGACGCGCTCAACCGCGTGCGCTTCGAACACCCTGAAGTGCGCACCGTGGTCGTCACCAGCGGCAAGGACCGCGTGTTCTGCTCCGGCGCCAACATCTTCATGCTCGGCCTCTCCAGCCACGCCTGGAAGGTGAACTTCTGCAAGTTCACCAACGAAACCCGCAACGGCATCGAAGACTCCTCCCAATACAGCGGCCTGAAGTTCGTCGCCGCGCTCAACGGCGCCTGCGCCGGCGGTGGCTACGAGCTGGCCCTGGCCTGCGACGAGATCGTGCTGGTGGACGACCGCTCCTCCGCCGTGTCCCTGCCCGAAGTGCCGCTGCTCGGCGTGCTGCCCGGCACCGGCGGCCTGACCCGCGTGACCGACAAGCGCCACGTGCGCCACGACCTGGCCGACATCTTCTGCACCACCAGCGAAGGCGTGCGCGGCCAGAAGGCCGTGGACTGGCGCCTGGTCGATTCCATTGCCAAGCCGCAGCAGTTCGCCGCCCACGTGAAAGAGCGCGCCGCCGCGCTGGCCGCCAAGAGCGACCGCCCGGCCGCCGGCAAGGGCGTGGCCCTGACCCGCGTCGAGCGCACCGACAGCGCCGACGGCATCAGCTACCAATATGTGAACGTGGCGATCGACCGCGCCAAGCGCAACGTCACCCTCACCGTGAAGGCGCCCACCGGCGCGCAGCCGAAAGACATCGCCGGCATCGAGGCCGCGGGCGCCGCCTGGTGGCCGCTGCAGATGGCGCGCGAGCTCGACGACGCCATCCTCTGCCTGCGCACCAACGAACTCGACATCGGCACCTGGCTGCTCAAGACCGAAGGCGACGCCGCCGCCGTGCTCGCCAGCGACGCGCTGATGCTCGCGAACAAGGACCACTGGCTGGTGCGCGAGACCCTGGGCCTGATGCGCCGCACCTTCGCCCGCCTGGACGTGTCCTCGCGCAGCCTGTTCGCGCTGATCGAGTCCGGCTCCTGCTTCGCCGGCTCGTTGGCCGAGCTGGCCTTCTGCGCCGACCGCGCCTACATGCTGGCCCTGCCCGACGACGCCGATGCCGCGCCCAAGCTGCAGCTGGGCGAGTTCAACTTCGGCTTCCTGCCCATGGTCAACGAGCAGTCGCGCCTGCAGCGCCGCTTCTACGAAGAAACGGCCCCGATGGAAGCCGCGCGCGGTGCCATCGGCCAGGCGCTGGACGCCGACGCCGCGCTGGCCCTGGGCCTGGTGACGGCCGCGCCCGACGACATCGACTGGGCCGACGAAGTGCGCATGGCGCTCGAAGAGCGCGCCTCCATGTCGCCCGACGCGCTCACCGGCCTGGAAGCCAACCTGCGTTTCGCGCAGAAGGAAAACATGGCCACCCGCATCTTCGGCCGCCTCACCGCCTGGCAGAACTGGATCTTCATCCGCCCCAACGCCGTCGGCGAAAAGGGCGCACTCAAGGTCTACGGCAAGGGCGACAAGGCCGCCTTCGACTTCAACCGCGTCTGATTTCATTCCAGCCACCGAACCCGAGGAAGCACGACATGAGCTCGATCAACTACAGCGAGAAGATCCCCAACAACGTCAACCTCAGCGAAGACCGAACGCTGCAGCGCGCGCTCGAAGGCTGGCAGCCCAACTTCATCAACTGGTGGGACGACGTGGGCCCCGAGGGTTCGACCAACCACGAGGTCTACCTGCGCACCGCGGTCAGCGTGGACCCGCAAGGCTGGGCCCAGTTCGGCCACGTGAAGATGCGCGACTACCGTTGGGGCATCTTCCTGAACCCGGGCGACGCCGAGCGCAAGGTGCACTTCGGTGACCACCTGGGTGAAAAGGCCTGGCAGGACGTGCCCGGCGAACACCGCGCCAACCTGCGCCGCATCATCGTCACGCAAGGCGACACCGAGCCCGCGTCGGTCGAGCAGCAGCGCCACCTGGGCCTGACCGCGCCCAGCATGTACGACCTGCGCAACCTGTTCCAGATCAACGTGGAAGAGGGCCGCCACCTGTGGGCCATGGTCTACCTGCTGCACAAGCACTTCGGCCGCGACGGCCGCGAAGAGGCCGAGGCGCTGCTGCAGCGCACCTCGGGCAGCCAGGACAACCCGCGCATCCTGGGCGCGTTCAACGAGAAGACGCCCGACTGGCTGGCCTTCTTCATGTTCACCTACTTCACCGACCGCGACGGCAAGTTCCAGCTGTCGGCCCTGGCCGAATCCGCGTTCGACCCGCTGGCCCGCACGACCAAGTTCATGCTGACCGAAGAAGCCCACCACATGTTCGTGGGCGAGAGCGGCGTTTCGCGCGTGCTCACGCGCACCGCGCAGGTGATGAACGAGCTCAAGACCGACGACGCGCAGAAGGTGCGTGCCGCCGGCGCCATCGACCTGGGCACCATCCAGCGTTACCTGAACTTCCACTACAGCGTCACCATCGACCTGTTCGGCGCCGACCAGTCGAGCAACGCCGCCATCTTCTACAGCTCGGGCCTCAAGGGCCGCTACGAAGAAGGCAAGCGCACCGACGACCACGTGCTCAAGGGCCAGACCTACAAGGTGCTCGAAGTGAAGGACGGCCAGCTCGTCGAGAAGGACGTGCCCATGCTCAACGCGCTCAACGAAGTGCTGCGCGACGACTTCATCGCCGACTCCGTGGCTGGCGTGAACCGCTGGAACAAGGTGCTGGAAAAAGCCGGTATCCCCACGCGCCTGACCGTGCCGCACAAGGCCTTCAACCGCCAGATCGGCGCGCTCGCGGGCATCAAGATGTCGCCCGAAGGCCGCGTGGTGAGCGAGGCCGAGTGGGCCGCGAAGAAGAGCGAATGGCTGCCGACGCCGGAAGACTTCGCTTTCGTCGCCTCGCTCATGGGCCGCGTGGTCGACCCCGGCAAGTTCGCCGGCTGGATCGCGCCGCCCGTGATGGGCATCAACCGCCAGCCGGTGGATTTCGAATACGTCCGGTTTGGTTGAACCTCTGCGCGCCGCACCCCGCGGCGCGCCCCTCTCTCCTACACTGTCTCGACCGCATGGAGACACCATCATGAACGCTGTTGCCGAAGCCGCTGTCATCAAGCAGCACCTGATCGACCCCGAGATCTGCATCCGCTGCAACACCTGCGAAGCGATCTGCCCGGTGCAGGCGATCACGCACGACAACCTCAACTACGTGGTCGACGCGTCCAAGTGCAACCTGTGCATGGACTGCATCTCGCCGTGCCCCACGGGCTCGATCGACAACTGGCGCATGATGCCGCGCGTGCGGGCCTACACGACCGCCGAGCAGCTCACCTGGGAATCGCTGCCGGCCGAGCTGCCGCCCGAAGAGCTCGAAGGCCTGGCCGATGCCGATGCCGACGTGTCCGTGGCCGCGCCGCCCGCCGCCGCGCCCGCGGTGGCGAAAGACCCCAGCGGTGAGGAGGCCTTCAACTCGTCGGCCTTCGGCGCGACGCTGCCGCCCTGGTCGGCCGCGCACGCCTACAGCAACCTCTACGGTCCCAAGGCCACGCAGAAGACCGTGACCGCCACCGTGGTGGGCAATGTGCGCGTGACCGAAGTCGGCAAGACCGCCGGCAGCGACTACGACACCCACCACATCGTGCTCGATTTCGGCGCCATGCCCTTCCCGGTGCTGGAAGGCCAGAGCATCGGCGTCGTGCCGCCGGGCGTGGACGACATCGGCCGCCGTCACCACGCGCGCCAGTACTCCATCGCCAGCCCGCGCAACGGCGAGCGCCCGGGGTACAACAACCTGTCGCTCACCATCAAGCGCGTGCTCGAAGACCACGACGGCGAACCGGTGCGTGGCGTGGCGAGCAATTACATGTGCGATCTCAAGGTGGGCGACAAGGTGGAGGTGATCGGGCCGTTCGGCACCAGCTTCCTCATGCCCAACCACCCGCGCTCGAACATCGTGATGATCTGCACCGGCACCGGCAGTGCGCCCATGCGCGCCATGACCGAGTGGCGCCGGCGCCTGCGCGCCTCGGGCAAGTTCGAAGGCGGCAAGCTGCTGCTGTTCTTCGGCGCGCGCACGCAGGAAGAGCTGCCGTACTTCGGCCCGCTGCAGAGCCTGCCCAAGGATTTCATCGACACCAACTTCGCGTTCAGCCGCACGCCCGGTCAGCCCAAGCGCTACGTGCAGGACGTGATGCGCGAGCGCGCGGCCGACCTGGCCGTGCTGCTGCAGGACCCGAACACGTATTTCTATGTGTGCGGCCTCAAGAGCATGGAAGAGGGCGTGGTGCTCGCGTTGCGCGATGTGGCGCAGGGCGCTGGCCTGAATTGGGAAACGATCGGCGGCGCGTTGAAGCGCGAAGGACGCCTGCACCTCGAGACGTACTGAGTTGCGTTTCGCGTTGGCGTGGCGGCGGTCGGTGGCGACCGGGTGGCCCGCCTCCGCGAATGTCCTCCGGCGGCTGGTGCCGCCTCCCCCTTGACTTCGCTGCGGCGGGCCACCCGGTCACCACCGACCTTCGGGCTGGCGTTGCACTCAGGGTTTCCCCGCGCATGTCACACCGTGGGGCGGGGAGAAACGCCCGAAGGGGTACTTCTCCCAGGGGTATGGCTTACAGTCGGTCTCCGTATGCAGATCGAACATATGTCGTCCCCCACCCGCAGCCGACCCGCCATCGAGGTCGATGTGGTGATGCGGCGCGAGCCGGTGAGTGGGCCCATGAGCCGCTGGCAGGCCTGGCGCTGGGTGCTGGCCGACGTGATGGTGCGCAGCGATCCCGACGAGACCGGCCCGGCACCCGAGCACGAGAGCCACGAACCGCAGGCGGTCGAGCCCGTGAACACCCAGGGCGTCGACGCGCAGGCCACGCACTGGCTGTTCCCGCGTTTTCGTGTCGAACTGTTCCGCGACGACGCCGAGGGTTACTTCCTCAACCTCAACAGCCCGAACCCCTGCTTCTGGGTGTTCTGGCGCGCTGACGAAGCGCGCCTGCTCGACGGCGAGCCCATGGCGGTGCCGCAGATCGTCACGCTGAGTTACCACGATGCCGGCCGCTGGCTCGACGCGCAGGAGCGCGTGGACCAGGTCGCCGCGCCCGACGAGGTGGTGGGCTGGCTGCGCGCTTTTGTGGACACCACCTACCAGCCCGAACCCAAGCGCCGCAAGCGGCCCGACAGCTTCAAGCCGCTGACCGACCGCTTCGGCCAACCCGTACGCATCAGCACCAGCAAGCTGCGTGGCGGTGGGCCGCCCGGAGAGTGAGCATGGCCGCCGAAGACGACAGCAGCAATTTCTTCTCGCGCTGGTCGCGCCGCAAGGTGCAGGTGCGCAGTGGCGAGCCCCTGCCGCCCGAGCCGCCCGCCCCACCCGTGGCCCCGGTCGCGGCCGCGGCCGCGGTGGTGGCGCCGCCGATGCCTGAGCTGGTGACCGCGCCCGCCGAAACACCTGCCGAGCCGCCACCCGCGCTCACGCTGGACGACGTGGCCCGCCTCACGCCCGAATCGGACTACTCGGCCTTCGTCGCGCGCGACGTGCCTGCCGACGTGCGCAACGCCGCCGTGAAGAAGCTGTTTACCGACCCGCACTACAACGTGATGGACGGGCTGGACATCTACATCGACGACTACTCCCAGCCCAGCCCCATCACGGCCGCCGAGATGGCCAAGATGGTGGGCGCGCAGTTCCTCAAGCTGGTGGACGACCCCAACGAGCCCAAGCCCGCCGCCGCCACCGCCACACCGGCCACCGATACACCACCCGACACAACGGCCGCCGAACAGGCCGAAGCCAACGACGCCGTCGACGACGCCCCTGTCGCCGCCGACCCCCGCGAGCCCACTGCTGCCGCCCACGACGCGGCACCCCACGATGACCACGCTGATCTGCAATTGCAACCAGACGATGTCCCTGAACCCCCAGGTTCTGGGCGACGCGCTGGATGAAGACCTGAGCCTGCACACCACGCTGTGCCGCCGCGACGCGCCCGCTTTCCAGAAGGCCTGCCGCAGCAAGGATGAGCTCGTGGTGGCCTGCACGCAGGAAAGCCGGCTCTTCACCGAACTCTCGGAACAGACCGAGGGCGCGGTGCCGCTGGACGTGCGGCCGATCCATTTCGTGAACATCCGCGAGACCGGCGGCTGGGGCCGCGAAGGCGCGCAGGCCATGCCGAAGATGGCCGCGCTGCTGGCGGCGGCGCGCCTGCCCGATCCCGAGCCGGTGCCCACCGTCACCTACCACAGCGCGGGGCGCCTGCTGATCATCGGCGCGCTGGACGAGAGCGAGCGCATCGCCGGCTTGGTGGGCGACGTGCTCGAGGTCAGCCTCCTGGCCACGGGCGGGCAGGGCATGCAGGCGCGGCGTTACCCCGTGATCGCGGGCGCGCTGGAGCAGGTACAAGGCTGGCTGGGCGCGTTCGACGTGCAATGGCGCAGCGACAACCCGATCGACCTCGACCTCTGCACGCGTTGCAACGCCTGCGTGGCGGCCTGCCCGGAAGGCGCCATCGGCCTGGACTACCAGATCGACCTGGCCAAGTGCCAGGACCACCGCGCCTGCGTGAAGGCCTGCGAGGCCGTGGGTGCGATCAACTTCCAGCGCGAGCCGCAGACCCACAGCGAGCGCTTCGACATCGTGCTCGACCTGCGCGACGCTCCCGCCTTCACCCAGCACGCGCACCCGCAGGGCTACTTCCACCTGCGCGGCGGCCTGCAGGCCGAGGCCGCCATGGCCACCGTCGTGCAACTGCGCGACCTGGTCGGCGAGTTCGAGAAACCCAAGTTCTTCACCTACAAGCAGAAGCTGTGCGCGCACGGCCGCAACGAGACCGTGGGCTGCAACGCCTGCGTGGAGATCTGCTCGGCGCTGGCGATCCGCAGCGAGATCAAGCGCAACCAGATCGTCGTCAACCCCAACCTCTGCGTGGGCTGCGGCGCCTGCACCACGGTGTGCCCCACTGGCGCGCTGTCGTACGCCTACCCGCGAGCGAGCGAGCAGGGCGTGAAGCTGCGCACCCTGCTGGCCACCTACGCCAAGGCCGGCGGCAAAGACGCTGCCGTGCTGCTGCACAGCGAGGAAGCGGGCGGCGCGCTCATCGGTGAACTCGGGCGCGCGGCCTCGCTGGACAAGAAGGCCGTGCGCGGTGTGCCCGCGCGCGGTGTGCCCGCGCGCGTGATCCCGGTGCCGCTGTGGCACACCGCCTCCATCGGGCTGGACGTGTGGCTCTCCGCCTTCGCCTATGGCGCCTCGCAGGTCTGGGTGCTGATGACCGGCGACGAAGCGCCGCAGTACCGCGACGCGGTGCGCGCGCAGATGGACGTGGCGCAGGCCATCGTGAGCGGCCTGGGCTATGGCGGCCGTCATTTCCGCCTGATCGAAGCGAAGGACGTGAAGGCGCTGGACGCCGAGCTCGGCGACGCACCGGCACAGACCGTGAAGCGCCGCGGAACCTTCGCCATCCAGGCCGAAAAGCGCGCGACCGTGGAACTCGCGCTCGACCACCTGATGCAGGACAGCGCGGCCCAGCGCGCGCCGGTGGAAACCATCGTGCTGCCCGGTGCGTCCTTGCTGGGTTCGATCGAGGTCAACAAGGACACCTGCACCCTGTGCCTGAGCTGCGTGAGCGCCTGCCCGTCCAGCGCCTTGCAGGACAACACCGAGCGCCCGCAGCTGCGCTTCATCGAAAAGAACTGCGTGCAGTGCGGCCTGTGCGCCAGCACCTGCCCGGAGGACGCGATCACGCTGCAACCGCGTCTCCTGCTGGGTGAGCAGCGCAAGCAGTTGCGCGTGCTCAACGAGGCTCAGCCGTACCACTGCATCCGCTGTGCCAAGCCTTTTGGCACGCTCAAGGGCATCGAGGTGATGCTGGCCAAGCTCTCGGGCCATGCGATGTTCCAGGGCGAGGCCTTGGAGCGCCTGAAGATGTGCGGCGACTGCCGCGTGGTGGACCTGTATTCCAACCCGGGTGAGACCCGGATTCACGATGTCTGACATGAACAACGCCATTCCCGTCTCGTCGTCTTCCGCGCTGGACGAAGAAACCGCCCGTGCCGAGGTGTACGGCCTGCTGGCGGCGCTGTATTACGCGCCGCCGCCGGCGGAGCTGATGGCGCAGCTGCGCGTGGCGGTGACCGAGGCGCCGGCGGCCGGCGGTTTTCTGGAGGAGCCGTGGCGCGAGGTGGTGGCGGCTGCGCGTGCGCTGAGCGATGAGGCGGTGGCGGCGGAGTACGACGCGCTGTTCGGTGGTGTGGGCAAGCCGGATGTGTTCGTGTTCGGTTCGCACTACCTCAGCGGTTTCCTGAACGAGAAACCGTTGGCGGCCTTGCGCAACGATCTGGCGGCGCTGGGTCTGGCGCGCGACGAGACGATGCCGGAGACGGAGGACCACATCGCTTACCTCTGTGAAGTGATGCGTTATCTGATCGCGGGTGACGAGGTGGAGGTGGCCAACCTCACGCAACAGCAGAAGTTCTTCACCACGCATCTGCAGCCGTGGGTACTGCAGATGTGCGATGCGATTGCCGGGCATCCCAAGGCCTCGTTCTATGCGGCTCTGGCTGGGTTCACCCGGGCTTTTGTGAATGTCGAGGCGCAGGGCTTCGATATGTTGGCCTGAGTTTCTCCTAGGCGTTTCGCTCTGCCGGGTTGGCAGGGTCGGGTGGTCCGGTCATGCTGGCGCCGGCCGCTCGCGGGCGACTGCCCGGGTCCGCATACACCACTTCGTCAACACCGGGTGGGCGCGCAAGCTTTTGTGGCAACCGCGAATGGGGCCGGAGCATTCGGATCCCGCCACCGGCCTCACGCGAGGTCGACGAGCGAAACCCCAAAAAGAAACTCAAAGCCCCCCAGGCCGACCATCCCGGGTAGGCGCAGCCTCAGGCGCATGAGGCTCCGTCAACAAAGCCACGCAAAAAGAAGCACCGGAACCAGCAGAGAGGTTCTCGGCCGTGATGTGCCCCCCATAGCGCTCCACCAAGCCCTGACTGATCCACAACCCCAGCCCATTCCCATCGTTCTTCGTCGTGAAAAACGGCCGGAACAAACGCTCCAGCACCTCGGCGGAAAGACCCGGGCCACTGTCCTGCACCCACAAGCGCACACCCCCACGCCCCAACTCATCCACCCAATCCCGCGTCACCAACCGCAACACCCCACCCTGCGGCATTGCCTGAATCGCGTTGATCAACAAATTGATCACCACCTGCTGCAACTCCTGCCGATTGCAACCCGCGCGCCGCGACGCCTGCAGATCCCGCTCCACGCGAATGTGCGTCTGCGCCAACAGATGCCCCACCAGCACCAGACAGTCTTCCATCGTCCGGTTGATGTCCAGCGTCTCCACATACCCCGCATACTCCGTCGGCCGCGCGTACTGCAACAACTGCGTCACGATGATGCGCATGCGCTCCACCTGCTCGTCCAGCAACTTCAGCTCCGACACCACCGGCCGGCTTGCCGCCCCCAGCGTCTCGCGCATCAGATCCAGATTGCCCTGCATCACCGCGATCGGGTTGTTGATCTCGTGCGCGATGCTCGCCGTCAGCTGACCGATCGCCGCCAGCTTCTCGCTCTTCACCAACTGCTGCTGCGCCAGTTGCAACGACGCGTTGCTCGCCTCCAGCTCCGCCGTGCGCTCCGCCACCTTGTGGTCCAGCTCCTCGCCCCAGCGCTGCAAGGCCGCCGTCTTGTCGTCGATCACGTCCAGCAACTCGTCCAGATGGCCCGCCAACGCGCCCAGCTCGTCGCGCGCCGAAATCTCGCCCACGCGCGCGCCCGACTGGCCTTCCTCCACCAGCTGCATCGTGCGGTTCATGCGCTGCACCGGCTGGAAAATGCTGCGCGCCCAGCGCAGCGAGAACCAGGCCGAGAGCGCCATCACGCCCAGGAAGATCAGGCCCATCACCCCCAGCATCGCGTAGCGCACCAGCCGGAACGGCGCCTCCAGGTACCCCACGTACAACATGCCGATGCGCTGGTCGTGCGCGTCCAGCAAGGGCTCGTAGGCCGAGACGTACCAGTCGTTCACCACGAAGGCGCGGTCCAGCCAGGTCTGGCCCCGGCCCAGCACCGCGTCGCGCACCGTCTGCGACACGCGTGTGCCGATCGCGCGCTGGTCCTGGAACAGGCGCACGTTGGTGGTGATGCGCACATCGTCCATGAACAGCGTGGCCGTGCCCTGGCTGCCGAACGGCAAGGAGCCTTCGGGGTACACGATGCGGTTGATGTGGTCGATGAAATCCAGGTTCTGGTTCAGCAGCAGGCCGCCCGCGAGCAGCGCGATCGTCTGGCCCGCCGCGTCGCGCACCGGGTGGGTGGCCAGCATCACCATGGCGCGGTGCTCGGCCTCGCGCGTGTCGGGCGCGGCGTTGCGCGTGGCCACCAGCGAAATGCGCAGGCGCGGCGAGAGGTGCGGCGCCAGGGCCTCCAGTTCTTCCGGCTCCAGCACCAGCAATCGCGCGCGCGCGGCCGAGCGGCCGTTGTCGCTCACCGAACCCCCGAGCGCGGGGGGCATGAGCGGGATCGGCGCGCTCGCATCCGCGTTGCTCAGCCCGGCGGGCACCGCGCGCGCCAGCGGCTGGCCTTGTGGCGTGTAGAGCAGCAGGAAGTCCAGCCCGAGCCGTTCGCGGGCCAACGCCAGTTGCTCGCTCACGTCGCGCCGGTCCGTGGGGTTCGCGGGCCGCAGCGCGGTGTAGAGCGCCTGTGAGCCGGCCACGCCCTGTGTGCCCGAGCCGACCTCGCTGAGCACCTGCTCGAAGTAACCGTGCGCCACCGCCAGGTCGCTGCGCACCTTGGTGATCAGCAGCCGGTCGTAGGCCACGTTGCCCCACAGGGCCAGCGCCAGCACCAGCATCGGGAACGCCAGCAACAGCGGCAGCAGCGCCATCGCCAGCAGCTTGTTGCGGACCGAGCCGGCCAGCCAGCGGGGGGCGCGCCAGAAGCTCATGCGCAGGGTGTCGGTGTCATGTCGCGCCCCATTCGGCCACGCGGCGTTCCAGTGTGCGGCGCGAGACGCCGAGCAATTGCGCCGCGCGCGTCTTGTCGCCCTGCACCGAATCGAGCACCGAGAGAATGTGCATCTTCTCCAGCGTGTGCAGATCGGTGGGCGCGGCGCTGCTGGCCTCGGGGCGGCGGGTCTGGCCCGGGTACAGCGCCGACACGTTGAGGCTGCCCAGGATCAGCGAGCGCTCGATCAGATTGCGCAGCTCGCGCACGTTGCCGGGCCAGTCGTACTGGCGCAGGAAGTCCATCTCGGGTTCGCTGATGACCAGGGGCTCCACGCCGAGCGAGGGCGCGAGCTGGGCGATGAAGTGCGCCACGAGTTCGGCGATGTCGTCCTTGTGCTCGCGCAGCGGCGGCAGCGTGAGGTCCACCACCTGCAGGCGGAAGTAGAGGTCCTTGCGGAAGCGGCCGGCCGCCACCTCCTCGCTGAGCTGGCGGTTGGTGGCGGCGACGATGCGCAGGTTCAGCGGCACCAGCTGTTCGCTGCCCACCGGGCGGATGTTGAGGTCTTCGATCGCGCGCAGCAGCGTGGCCTGGATGGACAGCGGCAGCTCGGCGATCTCGTCGAGGAACAGCGTGCCGCCCTGCGCGTAGTGGAACAGGCCGTCGCGCGCGCGCGTGGCGCCGCTGAACGCGCCCTTGGCGTGGCCGAACAGCTCGCTCTCGATCAGCTCGGGCGAGACCGCCGCGCAGTTGACCGGCACGAAGGGGCCGCCCGCGCGGCTGCTGAGCGCGTGCAGCTCGCGCGCCACCAGCTCCTTGCCGGTGCCCGACTCGCCCTGCAGCAGCACGGTGCTGTTGACCGGGGCCACGCGCGCGATCGACTCGCGCAGATGCTGCATGGCCGGCGAGGCACCGACCAGCGCCGCGCGCCCGGGCGCGCTGGTGACCACCGCGCGGCGCAGCACGAAGTTCTCGCGCCGCAGGCGCGAGCGCTCGTAGCAGTGCTTCACCGCGTTGAGGATCTGCGGCACGCGAAACGGTTTGAGGATGAAGTCCGACGCGCCCGCGCGCAGCGCTTCGATGGCGGTGTCCAGGTCGGCGAAGGCGGTGATCAGGATCACCTCGCCGGTGAAGCCCTGTTCGCGCAACTCCTTGAGCCAGACCACGCCGCTCTTGCCGGGCAGCGAGATGTCGAGGATCACCAGGTCCACGTGGTGGCCGCGCAGCCACTGCGCGCCGTCCTCGGCGCTGGAGGCGCTCATCACGAAGTGGCAGCGCGGTGCCAGCGTCTTGACGAGGAAGTTGAGCATGCCCTGTTCGTCGTCGACGATCAGGATCGACCAGTCGGGCCAACCCTCCAGGGTTCTTTCGGGCGAGGGGGGAAGAAAGGGGGTGTCCACCCCGAAGGATTCTACGGAGTAAGCCTACGAAATCACTGGGGTATTGGCGCATTTCCGACCCCGCGCGCGGGAGGGCGGTCGCGACAATTTGTCGCATCGACGATGGACAGTTTGACGGTCCACGCCAGCGCGTAATGGATTCGTTCCATGGGTTATCCCTAGGCCGTGAAGCGCATCGCCCCGCAACCCCCCGGGGTCCGTGCGAGGGGTGGTCCACGCCGGCACCATGGCACGGTTCTGGCTATGAATTCGGAAGCGCGGCAGCATGCTGCGCTGCGACATGCGGCGATGAGAACCGATCGCATTTCACGCGGAGGGCGCCCTTATGGATGGCTTGCATAGGGGGTGGGGGCCGGTTAGATTCGACGTATGCAAAAGGCCCGCATGTTGTGATGCGGGACCGAACCCCACAGGAGACATGCATGAACAAGTCCCCACGATCCACGCCCGAAGAAGGCCGTCCGAACCTCAAGCGCCGCACTCTGTTTGCGGGCGCGTCCACCGTGGGCGCGCTGGCCGCCGCGGCCACCCTGTTGCCCCGCGTCGCGCCTGAAGACGCGGCCGCCGTGGCCGAGCCCAAGCCGGCGCCCACCAAGGGCGGTGGTTACTCGCTGAGCGATCACGTCAAGCAGTACTACCAGACCACCCGCATCTGAGCGAACAGGAGCGCCTCCCATGTTGCTGACCAAAAAATCCCCGTCGGGTGCGCACGCTTCGCGCGCATCCTCTTCCACGTCCTCCGGCTTCGTGCACCGCCTGCAGCGTGGCCTGTCGACGGCCCTGCCCACCATGGACCGCCGCGCCTTCCTGCGCCGCTCGGGCCTGGGTGTGGGCGTCGGCCTGGCCGCGAGCCAGCTCACGCTGGTGAAGAAGGCCGAGGCCGCGTCGGGCGGCAAGTCCATCGACGGCACCGGCAAGATCGAGGTCAAGCGCACCGTCTGCACGCACTGCTCGGTGGGCTGCGCGGCCGATGCCATCGTGGAGAACGGCGTCTGGGTGCGCCAGGAACCGGTGTTCGACTCCCCCATCAACCTCGGTGCGCACTGCGCCAAGGGCGCATCGCTGCGCGAGCACGGCCACGGCGAGTACCGCCTGCGTTACCCGATGAAGCTGGTGAACGGCAAGTACCAGCGCATCAGCTGGGACACCGCGCTCAACGAGATCACCGCGAAGATGAAGGAACTGCGCGAGGCCAGCGGCCCCGACTCGGTGTACTTCATCGGCTCCTCCAAGCACAGCAACGAACAGGCGTACCTCATGCGCAAGTTTGTGAGCTTCTGGGGCACCAACAACTGCGACCACCAGGCGCGCATCTGCCACTCCACCACGGTGGCCGGCGTGGCGAACACCTGGGGTTATGGCGCCATGACCAACTCGTACAACGACATGCAGAACAGCAAGTGCGCGTTGTACATCGGCTCCAACGCCGCCGAGGCGCACCCGGTCTCCATGCTGCACATGCTGCACGCCAAGGAAACCGGCTGCAAGATGATCGTGGTGGATCCGCGCTTCACCCGCACCGCGGCCAAGGCCGACGAGTACGTGCGCATCCGCTCCGGCACCGACATCCCCTTCCTCTTCGGCGTGCTGTACCACGTCTTCAAGAACGGCTGGGAAGACAAGCAGTACATCAACGACCGCGTCTACGGCATGGAAGCCGTCAAGGCCGACGTGATGGCGAAGTGGACGCCGGCGGCCGTGGAAGAGGCCTGCGGCGTCAAGGAAGAGCAGATGTTCAAGGTGGCCAAGATGCTGGCCGAAGCCAAGCCGGCCACCATCGTCTGGTGCATGGGCCAGACGCAGCACACCATCGGCAACGCCATGGTGCGCGCCTCGTGCATCCTGCAGCTGGCGCTGGGCAACGTGGGCAAGAGCGGTGGCGGCACCAACATCTTCCGCGGCCACGACAACGTGCAGGGCGCGACCGACGTCGGCCCCAACCCCGACTCGCTGCCCGGCTACTACGGCCTGGCCGCCGGCTCGTGGCGCCACTTCGCCAACGCCTGGGGCGTGGACTACGAGTGGATCAAGAAACAGTACGCCGACGGCACGATGGAGAAGCCCGGCATCACGGTCTCGCGCTGGATCGACGGCGTGCTCGAGAACAACGAGCTGATCGACCAGGGCCCGAACCTGCGCGGCGTGTTCTATTGGGGCCATGCGCCCAACTCGCAGACCCGCGGTCTGGAGATGAAGCGCGCGATGGACAAGCTGGACCTGCTGGTGGTGGTGGACCCGTACCCCTCGGCCACCGCCTCGATGGCTGCCATGCCCGGCAAGGCCGAGGACCTCAACCCCAACCGTGCGGTGTACCTGCTGCCGGCGGCCACGCAGTTCGAGACCAGCGGTTCCTGCACCGCGTCCAACCGCTCGCTGCAGTGGCGCGAGAAGGTCATCGACCCGCTGTGGGAGAGCCGCAGCGACCACATGATCATGCACCAGTTCGCTGAAAAACTCGGCTTCGCCACCGAGCTCAGCAAGAACTACAAGATGCAGAAGATCAAAGGCCTGGACGAGCCCATGCCCGAAGACATCCTGCGCGAGATCAACAAGTCGGTCTGGACCATCGGCTACACCGGCCAGAGCCCGGAGCGCCTCAAGGCCCACATGCGCAACATGAACGCCTTCGACGTGAAGACGCTCAAAGCCAAGGGCAAGGTGGTGGACAAGGAAACCGGCTACGACATGACCGGCGACTACTTCGGCCTGCCCTGGCCCTGCTACGGCACGCCGCAGATCAAGCACCCCGGCTCGCCCAACCTGTACGACACCTCCAAGCACGTGATGGAAGGCGGCGGCAACTTCCGCGCCAACTTCGGCGTGGAGCGCGAGGGCAAGTCCCTGCTGGCCGAAGACGGTTCCTACTCGGTCGGTTCGGAGATCACCACCGGCTATCCCGAGTTCGACCACGTGCTGCTCAAGAAGCTGGGCTGGTGGGCCGACCTCAGCGAAGCCGAGCAGAAGGCCGCCGAAGGCAAGAACTGGAAGACCGACCCGACCGGCGCCATCATCCGCGTGGCCATGGCCCACGGCTGCCACCCGTTCGGCAACGCCAAGGCGCGCGCCGTGGTGTGGAACTTCCCCGACGCCGTGCCGCAGCACCGCGAACCGATCTACGGCACGCGCCCGGACCTGATCGCCAAGTACCCGACCCACGACGACCGCAAGACCGTCTGGCGCCTGCCCATCCTCTACAAGTCGCTCCAGCAGAAAAACGTGGACGACAAGATGCACGAGAAATTCCCGCTCATCATGACCTCGGGCCGCCTGGTCGAGTACGAGGGCGGTGGCGAGGAAACGCGGTCCAACCCCTGGCTGGCCGAACTGCAGCAGGAGATGTTCGTCGAGATCAACCCGAAGGCGGCGGCCGAGCGTGGTGTGCGCAACGGCGAGCGCGTGTGGGTCAACACCCCGACCGGCGCGCGCCTGAACGTGCAGGCGCTGGTGACCGAGCGCGTGGGACCCGACACGGTGTGGCTGCCGTTCCACTTCTCGGGCCGCTGGCAGGGCGTGGACATGAAGCCCTACTACCCCGACGGCGCCTTCCCCGTGGTGCGCGGCGAGGCCGTCAACACCGGCACGACCTACGGTTACGACATCGTCACGATGATGCAGGAAACCAAGACCACGATCTGCAACGTCGAAAAAGCATAAGACCAGGAGCACCACATGGCACGAATGAAATTCATCTGTGACGCCGAACGCTGCATCGAATGCAACGGCTGCGTCACCGCCTGCAAGAACGAGCACGAGGTGCCCTGGGGCGTGAACCGCCGCCGCGTGGTCACGCTCAACGACGGCATTCCGGGCGAGAAGTCGATCTCGGTGGCCTGCATGCACTGCAGCGACGCGCCCTGCATGGCGGTCTGCCCGGTCAACTGCTTCTACCGCACCGACGAGGGCGTGGTGCTGCACGACAAGGACGTCTGCATCGGCTGCGGCTACTGCTCCTACGCCTGCCCGTTCGGCGCGCCGCAGTTCCCTTCGCAGGGCACCTTCGGCGTGCGCGGCAAGATGGACAAGTGCACCTTCTGCGCCGGCGGCCCCGAGGCCCACGGCAGCCAGAGCGAGTTCGAGAAGTACGGCCGCAACCGCCTGGCCGAAGGCAAGCTGCCGGCCTGCGCCGAGATGTGCTCGACCAAGGCCCTGCTCGCCGGTGACGGCGACGTGGTGGCCGACATCTTCCGCAACCGCGTGCTGCAACGCGGCAAGGGCGCCGAAGTCTGGGGCTGGGGCACCGCCTACGGCACCGCACAAGGGACCAAGTCATGATGCGCCGCTTCGCACTCACCACCACCGTGGCCGCCGCCTTGCTCGCGCTCACCGCCTGCGGCGAGAAACCGCAGGAAATGAACGCGGCCGGCGTCAAGCAGGACAGCGCGCCGTACCAGGGCGTGGGCAGCAGCCAGTACGCCAACACCAACTGGAAGGCGGGCGACAAGACCAGCTGGGAACAGCAGCTCAAGACGCGCGCGCAGTACGGCCAGAACGACTACACCCGCATGGGCGGCAACAAACCCTGAGGCCCCCACCATGTACAGCCTCCTGACTCAAGGCCTGCGCCACCTGGCGTCGCCCAAGGTGTGGTGCATGGCGCTGCTGACGCTGAGCGCGGCCTGGGCCAATGCCCAGACGCTCAAGGTGGAGCCACCGCAGGAAGACCCGGCGCCCGCCGGCGCGGCCGCACCGGCCAGTGGCCAGATGGGTGGCATCAAGGGCGCCAACATCTTCGAGATCGCACCCGACGCGAACAAGGACCCGAAGTACCCGGAGCAGACCAACGCCGAACGCGGCAAGGTGCAGCCCGGCAACAACGCGCCGATGTGGCGCGACGTGGGCAAGGGCGTGACCGGCTATTCCAGCCTGCCGTATCCCGAGGCCGGCAACCTGATCCAGCCGTTCGTGAACTACCCCGGCGCGCGCCTGACCAACGCGGGCGAAGCCTGGCGGCAGGTGCGCAACCAGTGGATCATTCCCTACGGCGGCTCGGTGCTGCTCATCGTCGCGGTCGCCATCGCGCTGTTCTATTTCGCCAAGGGCGCGATCCCCGTGCACGGTCAGCCCACCGGCCGCGTGATCGAGCGCTTCACCTACTTCGAGCGCGCCGCGCACTGGGTCAACGCCATCGCCTTCGTGGCGCTGGCGGTCTCCGGCATCATCATGGCCTTCGGCAAGTTCTTCCTGCTGCCCATCATCGGCAGCACGCTGTTCGGCTGGCTGACCTACGCGCTGAAGAACCTGCACAACTTCGCCGGGCCGCTGTTCGCGGTGTCGCTGGTGGTTGTGATCCTCACCTTCATCAAGGACAACCTGCCGGCCAAGGAAGACATCACCTGGCTGCTCAAGGGCGGTGGCCTGTTCAGCGGCCAGGAAGTGCCTTCGCACCGCTTCAACGCGGGCGAGAAGGTGGTGTTCTGGGCCGGCGTGTTCTTCTTCGGCCTGATCGTGGTGGGCTCGGGCCTGTTCCTGGACAAATTGCTGCCCTCGGTGGACTACACGCGCGGCAACATGCAGATCGCGCACATGATCCACGCCAGTGCCGCGGTGCTGATGATGGCGCTGTTCATGGGCCACATCTACCTGGGCACGATCGGCATGAAGGGCGCCTACAAGGCCATGAAGACCGGCTACGTGGACGAGACCTGGGCCAAAGAACACCACGAACTCTGGTACGACGACATCAAGGCCGGCAAGATCCCCGCGCAACGCACGGCGGGCCCGGTGGACGCGGCCAGCGCGGCCGAGGCCTCGCGCGCCGTCAAGGCTTGAACACAACGAGACAACGAGGACCACCCATGAAACGCAGCCTCCTGTGCCTGACCCTGCTGCTGGCCGCCACGGCCCACGCCAAGCTGCCCGCGCCCCCGCCGCCGACGGAAGAGGCCAAGGCCAAGGCCGCCGAAGCGGCGGCCAAGACGGCCTGGGCCGCCAAGGTCGATGGCTACAAGCTGTGCGCCTACATGGACAAGGCCGCCGCCAATTACTTCAAGACCGCCGCGGCCACCGGCAAGAGCGTGCCACCGGCGACGGCCAATGCCCCGGCCTGCACCGACCCGGGCCCCTTCGCCTACACCGCCCCCAAACCGATCGAGGCTGCGGGTGCCCACTCACCGGCGGAAACCGCCAAGGGCCCACCGAGCACGAACACCCCCGCCGCGGTGACCACGCCGGCCAAGAAATAAACCGCTTTCCCTGTCTTGCCATGGGCCGCACCCTCGGGTGGCGGCCCTTTTCATGCGGTAGTCTTCGCCCATGCCCCTGTTGCCCCAACTGACCCAGGCGCGCGCGCCGCTGACCCGTGAAGTCGAGGTCATGAACGAGCACGGCGCGCGCGAGACCATCTCCATCCCCGCCGAGCGCGACCTCACGGTCTACGTGGACAAGCGCGAGCTGGTCACGCTCATGACGCTGGGCGCGCAGCCCGAGTGGCTGGTGCTGGGCTACCTGCTCAACCAGCGGCTCATCGCTTCGGTGGAGGAGGTCGAATCCATCACCGTGGACTGGGACGTGAACGCCGCGTCGGTCAAGACCCGGCACGGCATCGACCGCATCGAGGAGCGCACCTCCAAACGCGTGGTCACCACCGGCTGCGGCCAGGGCAGCGTGTTCGGCAACCTCATGGACGAGATCGACAGCATCCGCCTGCCCGACGAGGCCGGGCTGACGCAGTCGCAGCTCTACGCCATCGTCAACGCGATCCGGCTCAAGGAGAGCACCTACAAGTCGGCCGGCTCGGTGCACGCCTGCGCGCTGTTTCATGGGCAGGAGCTGCAGCTGTTCGTGGAAGACGTGGGCCGCCACAACGCGGTGGACACGATCGCGGGCTGGATGGCTCTGCAATCGGACGCGCCTACGGGCGAGAAGATTTTCTATACCACTGGCCGCCTCACCAGCGAGATGGTGATCAAGTCGGCCCAGATGGGCGTGGCGGTGGTGGTCTCGCGCAGCGGCATCACGCAGATGGGGCTGGACGTGGCCTTGCGCGTGGGCCTGTGCGCCATCGGCCGCGCCACCAACCAGCGCTTCCTGTGTTACGCCAACCCCCAGCGCCTGGTGCTGGACGCGGTGCCGCCGGCCGCGCCCGTGGCCCGTGAGCGCGCCGCCCCCGCGTCCTGAAGCGGCGGCGCCCGCGCGTTCGGGCATAAACTCGGATCACCCCCCTCCGAGAGACCCCTCCCATGAGCCGAGACGTCCACGTCATTGACCACCCCCTGGTGCAGCACAAGCTCACCCTCATGCGCCGCAAGGACACCAGCACCAAGAGCTTCCGCGAACTCGTGCACGAGCTCAGCGCCCTGCTGGCCTACGAGATCACGCGCGACATGCCGATGCAGGAGATCGAGATCGAGACCCCGCTGGAGAAGATGACCTCGCGCGTCATCGACGGCAAGAAGGTGGTTCTGGCCTCCATCCTGCGCGCGGGCAACGGTTTCCTGGACGGCATGCTGCAGGTGATCCCGGGCGCGCGCGTCGGCCACATCGGCCTGTACCGCGACCCCGCCACCCTCAAGGCGGTGGAGTACTACTTCAAGATGCCGCACGACATGCACGAACGCGACGTGATCGTGCTCGACCCCATGCTCGCCACCGGCAACTCCGCCGTGAGCGCGGTGGACCGGCTCAAGAAGACGAACCCGCGCTCGATCCGCTTCGTCTGTCTGGTGACCTGCCCCGAAGGCCTCAAGACCTTCCACGACGCCCACCCCGACGTGCCGGTCTACACCCCCGCCGTGGACCGCGGGCTGAACGAACACGGTTACATCGTCCCGGGTCTGGGCGACGCGGGCGACCGAATCTTTGGGACGAAGTGAACCAGTCGGGCCGCGCGCGCTCGAACCCCGCACCATGACACCGCCCACCCCCTCCTTGCCCATCCGCTTCTGGACCCTGGGCTGGTCCTCCCTGGTCCGCGACTGGCGCGCCGGCGAACTGCGCCTGCTGATGCTCGCCGTCACCCTCGCGGTGGCCGCGCTCACGGCGGTGGGTTTCTTCGCCGACCGCTTGCAGGGCGGCCTCACGCGTGACGCCAGCGCGCTGCTCGGCGGCGACGCGGTGATCAGCAGCGACCACGTGCCGCCGCCCTCGTTCGAGGCCCGGGCGCGCGAACTGGGCCTGAGCACCACGCAGACGCTGGGCTTTCCCACCATGGGCCGCGCGCGCGAAGAAGAAGGCGGTGCCGCGCGCCTGGTGGCGCTCAAGGCCGTGGGTGAGGGCTACCCGCTGCGCGGCAGCCTGCGCGTGGCCGAGGCCCAGGGCGGGCCCGACAGCGCCACCCGCGAGATTCCCGCCCCCGGCACCGTGTGGGTGGACGAAGCCCTGCTGGTCGCGCTCGACCTGAAGATGGGCCACACGCTGCTGCTGGGCGACTCGGCGCTCACCATCGCGCGCCTCATCACGGTCGAACCCGATCGGGGCGCCGGCTTCATGAGCTTCGCGCCGCGCGTCATGCTCAACGCGGCCGACCTGCCCGCCACCGGCCTGGTGCAGCCCGCCAGCCGCCTGACCTACCGCCTGGCCGTGATCGGCAACGAGGCTCGCGTGGCCGATTTCAGCCACTGGGCCACGAAGGCCATGGAGCAGCCCGACGTGCGCGGCATGCGGCTGGAGTCGCTCGAAGGCGGCCGGCCCGAGATGCAGCAGACGCTGGGGCGCGCCGAAAAATTCCTCAACCTCGTGGCCCTGCTGGCCGCGCTGCTGTGCGCCGTGGCCGTGGCGATCGCCGCGCGCGGCTTCGCCCAGCGCCACCTGGACGACTGCGCCATGCTGCGCGTGCTCGGCCTGTCGCAGGGCACCATGGCGCGCGCCTACACGCTCGAATTCGCGCTCATCGGCCTGTTCGCCAGCGCCCTGGGCGTGGCCATCGGCTACGCGGTGCACCACGCCTTCGTGCTGCTGCTGGCCGGGCTGGTCGAAGCCAGCCTGCCCGCGCCCAGCATCGCGCCGGTGCTGCTCGGCCTGGGCATGGGCCTCACGCTCATGATGGCCTTTGGCCTGCCGCCAGTGCTGCAGCTGGCCCAGGTGCCGCCGCTGCGCGTGATCCGCCGCGACGTGGGCCAGCTCAAGCCCGCCACCCTGGCCGTGCTGGGCCTGGGCGTGGTCGGTTTTGCTGCGCTGCTGCTCGCGGCCAGCCGCGACCTGCTGCTCGGCGCCATCGCCGTGGGCGGCTTCGCGGGTGCGGTGCTGCTGTTCGCCGCCGCCAGCTACGCGGCGGTGCGCGTGCTGCGCGCGAGCGTGAACGAAGCCACCGCGCCGCGCGCGCTCGTCATGGCCACGCGCCAGCTCTCGGCGCGCCCGGCCTATGCCGTGGTGCAGATCAGCGCGCTCGCCGTCGGCCTGCTGGCCCTGGTGCTGCTGGTGCTGCTGCGCACCGACCTCATCTCCAGCTGGCGCAATGCCACGCCGCCCGACGCGCCCAACCGCTTCGTCATCAACGTGCAGCCCGACCAGGGCGAGGCGTTCCAGCAGGCGCTGCGGCAGGCCGGGGTGCAGCGCTACGACTGGTACCCCATGATCCGGGGCCGGCTGGTCACCATCAACGGCAAGGCCGTGGTGCCCGAAGACTTCACCGAAGACCGCGCGCAGCGCCTGGTGGACCGCGAGTTCAATCTCTCCAACTCCGCCACCGTGCCCGAGCACAACCCCGTGATCGCCGGCCGCTGGACCGACAACGAGCCCGATGCGCTGAGCGTGGAAGAAGGCCTGGCCGAAGAACTCGGCCTCAAGCTCGGCGACCGCCTGGGCTTCGACATCGCGGGCCAGGTGACCGAAGGCCGCATCACCAGCCTGCGCAAGGTGGACTGGGGCTCGATGCGGGTGAACTTCTTCGTGGTGTTCCCGGTGGCCCAGGTGCCCGACGTGCCGCTGAGCTACATCAGCGCGTTCCGCGCGCCCGAGCCCACGAACGGTTTCGACAACGGGCTGGTGCGCCAGTTTCCCAACATCACCAACGTCGACATGAGCCAGACCATCGCCCAGGTGCAGCGCGTGCTGGGCCAGGTCATCAGTGCGGTGGAGTTTCTGTTCGCCTTCACGCTCGCGGCCGGCCTGGTGGTGCTGCTCTCGGCCGTCACGGCCACGCGCGGCGAGCGCGAGCGCGAGTTCGCCATCCTGCGCGCCGTGGGCGCGGGCTCGAAGCTGCTGCGCCAGGTGCAGCGCATCGAGCTGCTCGGCGTGGGCCTGCTGGCGGGCTTCCTGGCCTCGGCCGTGGCGGTCGCGGTGGGTTGGGCGCTGGCGCGCTTCGTGTTCCAGTTCTCGTGGACGGCTTCGCCCTGGGTGCCGCTGGGCGGCGCCGTCGCGGGCGCCTTGCTGGCGCTGCTGGCGGGCTGGTGGGGGCTGCGCAGCGTGCTGCGCACGCCGGTGGTGGAAACCTTGCGCAAGGCAGCAGTCTGAACAACGGCATGAGCGATCTCATTCAACCCCAGGAACCCACGCAGCACGCCACGCCCTTCGACTGGATCGGCGGCGAGGGCCAGGTGCGCGCACTCGTCGACCGCTTCTACGACCTCATGGACATCGAGCCGCGCTACCGCGAACTGCGCGCCGCGCACGGCAACTCGCTGGACAGCGCGCGGCAGAAACTGTTCTGGTTCCTCTGCGGCTGGCTCGGCGGCCCGCAGCACTACACCGAGCAGTTCGGCCACCCGCGGCTGCGCATGCGGCACATGCCGTTCGCCATCGGCATCATCGAGCGCGACCAGTGGCTGGCCTGCATGGACCAGGCCATGGGCGAGACCGGCGTGGACGCGCCGCTGCGCGAGCGGCTCAAGACCAGCTTCTTCCAGACCGCGGACTGGATGCGCAACTCGCCTGGCTAGCGCCTCAACCCGTGGCGGCGGCCAGCTGCGGGATGTCCTCGTGCAGGCACAGGTAGTTGCCTTCGGTGTCCTTGAACCACGCGGCCTTCTCGGCGCCGAGCACGCACACGTGGTCCACGGTCTTGAAGTCCGGGAAGTCGTAGTCCTCGAACACCACGCCGGCCTGCTTCAGCTTCGCGATGGTGGCCGCGATGTCCGCCACCTGGAAGCTGATCGCCGTGTGCTCGGCCTTGGTGCCTTCGGGCTTGGGGAACAGCGCCAGGGTGCTGCCGCCCACCCGGTACACGAATTTGCCATCCGGTCGGGAGCCGCCGGGCACCAGCCCGAGCCCTCCTTCGTAGAACTTGCGGGCCCGTGCCATGTCGACGACGGGGAGCATGGTGGTCACTGCAGCGTTGGCCAGCATATGCGGTCCTTTCCAACAGCGGGCATGCAGTATGGACCTGCGTCAGCCCGAGCGCAACAGCACCACCAGCGCGCCGGCGCCGCCCTCGGCCGGGCGCGCCTGCACGAAGGCGATCACCTCCTTCTTTTGCACTAACCAGCGCAGCACGCGGTTCTTCAGCACCGGGGTGCGCCCAGGTGAGCCCAGGCCCTTGCCGTGCACCACGCGCACGCAGCGCAGGCCGGCCAGGTGGGCCTCGCGGATGAAGCGGCCCAGGGCCTCGCGGGCTTCGTCGGTGCGCAGGCCATGCAGGTCGATCTGGCGCTGGATGCTCCAGCGGCCCTCGCGCAGCTTGCGCACGATCTCCGGCCCCAGGCCCGGGCGGCGGTAGCTCAGCAGCTCGTCGGTGTGCAGCAGGGTCTCGACGTCGAACTCGTCCGACAGCGCCTCGCGCATCACCGAGGCTTCGTCGCGCTGGCGCTGCAGGGGCACCGGGTCCACCGGCACCGGGCGCGGCTCGATGCGGCCCCGATGGGGCATGCGTTGCACCGGGCCCACCGCGAGCTCGAACAGCCGGTGTTCGCGCTCGCGGCGCAGCGCGGCCAGCCGCTCGGCCTCGCGCCGCTGGGCCTCGGCCGCCGCGCGTTCGGCCATGGCCCGCTTGAACGCCTTCAACTCGGCCAGCGTGTGGACTTTCATGGCCGGAATTGTCGCCCGGCCAGACCGCCGCTGCCCGGCGCGGGGTTTACATCAGGCCCTCCTGGGCCATGGAAACGGCGTGCTCCCGCGTGACCACGAAATGGTCCAGCACGCGCACATCCACCAGGGCCAGGGCGGTGAGCACGGTGCGGGTCAGTTCGATGTCGGCCAGCGAGGGCTCGGCGTTGCCGCTGGGGTGGTTGTGCGCCAGCACCACGGCCGAGGCGTGGTGGTGCAGGGCGCGCACCACGATCTCGCGCGGGTACACGGTCGCCTGGGAGAGCGTGCCCCGGAACATGTCTTCCATCGCGATCAGGCGGTTCTGACTGTCCAGGAACATCACGGCGAACACTTCATGGGGCCGTGCGCCCAGCTGCAGCTGAAGGTATTCCCGCGCGGCCTTGGGGCTCTCGAAGACGGGTCGTTTCTCCAGCTTCTCGGTCAGCGCGCGGCGCGCAATCTCCAGCACCGCGACCACTTCCGCGCGTTTGGCGGGTCCCAGCCCCTTGATCTGCTTGAGGGAGTCGGCCCCGGCGTCCAGCAGACCTCTGATGCCGCCAAAACGGCTCAGCAGTTCATGGGCCAGCTGCAGCACGTCCTTGCCGGTGATGCCGGTGCGCAGCAGCAGGGCGAGCAACTCGACATCGCTCAGCGCGGTGGGGCCTCGGGCGAGCAGTTTTTCGCGGGGGCGTGATTCCCGCGGCCAGTGCTTGACGCCATTGATTGACAGGCCATTCATGGGCGGTCCTTCCTGATTGGGTGGGGTTTTTACAATAGGGGCTGTGTCGGCCCCCAGCCGCCTTTTTCGCATACTTTTTACTGACATACTCCCCCACCTATGCCCCAAGTCCAAGAAGGCTCCTTCCTGACCCTGCACTACCGCATGTCCGGGCCGCAGGGACAGGTGATCATTGACACCTTCGAAGGCAAGCCCGCCACGCTCAGCCTGGGCGCGGGCGAACTCTCGCCCGCGATCGAGCAGCGCCTGATCGGGCTGGAGGAGGGCACGCGCACGGTGATCGAACTGGCCGAGGGCGAGGCCTTCGGCGAGCGCCAGCCGGACATGGTGCAGTGGGTGGCGCGCAAGCTGCTCAACGAGCTGGGCGATCCGCACGAGCAGTACGCCGCGGGCGACGTGGTGCAGTTCCCCACGCCCGACGGCCTGGGCAGCTACGCCGGCGCGGCCGTCCAGGTGCGCGAGGACGGCGCGGTGCTGTTCGATTTCAACCACCCGCTGGCGGGCCAGCCGGTGCGCTTCGAAGTGCAACTGATCGGGGTGCTGTGATGGGCGATTCACCCGAAATCATCATGGCCGAGCCGCGCGGCTTCTGCGCCGGGGTGGACCGCGCGATCGAGATCGTCGAGCGCGCGCTGGTCAAGTTCGGCCGGCCGATCTACGTGCGCCACGAGATCGTGCACAACACCTACGTGGTCAACGACCTCAAGTCCAAGGGCGCGATCTTCATCGAGGAACTCTCCGATGTGCCGCCCGGTGCCACGCTGGTGTTCTCGGCGCACGGCGTGAGCAAGGCGATCCAGGAGGAAGCCCGGCAGCGCGGCTTCCAGATCTTCGACGCCACCTGCCCCCTGGTGACCAAGGTGCACGTGGAGGTGGCCAAGCTGCACCGCGAGGGCTACGAGTTCATCATGATCGGCCACAAGGGCCACCCCGAGGTGGAAGGCACCATGGGCCAGCTCGACAGCGGCATCCACCTGGTGGAAGACGTGGCCGACGTGGCCCGCGCCGCACCCGCGCAGACCGAGAAGCTCGCCGTGGTCACGCAGACCACGCTGTCGGTGGACGACGCGGCGGAGATCCTCGACGCCGTGAAGGCGCGCTTTCCCAGCGTGCGCGAACCCAAGCAGCAGGACATCTGCTACGCCACGCAGAACCGGCAGGACGCGGTCAAGCTGCTGAGCCCGCAGGTGGACATCGTGATCGTGGTGGGCAGCCCCACCAGCTCCAACAGCAACCGCCTGCGCGAGCTGGCGGTGAAGCTGGGCACGCCCAGCCACATGGTGGACAGCGCCGACGAGATCCAGGCCGAGTGGTTCGAAGGCAAAAGCCGCGTGGGCCTGACGGCGGGGGCCTCGGCGCCCGAGATCCTGGTGCGCCAGGTGATCGAGCGCATCAAGGCGCTGGGCGCGATCTCGGTGCGCACGATGGACGGGCTGACCGAGACCATCAAGTTCCCGCTGCCCAAGGGCCTGAAGATCGACGGCGAAGACACCAAGCCGCTGGAACACCTGCGCTGAGGCGCGCCCGCCGCGCCCGGCCGGGGCGCAAAACTACAATCGCCGCATGCTAGACATCGTTCAACTGAGAAAAGACCTCGACGGGGTCGTGGCGCGCCTGCAGACCCGCAAGCAGCCCCAGCCCTACCTGGATGTGCCCGCCTACCAGGCGCTGGAGTCCGAGCGCAAGGCGCTGCAGACGCGCACCGAGGACTTGCAGAGCCAGCGCAACACGCTGTCCAAGCAGATCGGCATGCTCAAGGGCAAGGGCCAGCACGCCGAGGCCGACGCGGCCATGGCCCAGGTGGCGGCGTTCAAGGCCGAGCTGGAAGCCTCGGCCGCGCGGCTGGAGGTGATCCAGGCCGAGCTGCAGAACCTGCTGCTGGCCGTGCCCAACCTGCCGCACGAGAGCGTGCCGGTGGGCGAGGACGAAAACGGCAACGTGGAGCTGCGCCGCTGGGGCACGCCGCGCGCGTTCGACTTCGAGCTGCGCGACCACGTCGACATCGGCGAAAAACTCGGGCTGGACTTCGAGACCGGCACCAAGCTCGCGGGCTCGCGCTTCACCTTCATGCGCGGCCCCATCGCCCGCCTGCACCGCGCGCTCGCGCAGTTCATGCTGGACGTGCAGACGCAGGAGCACGGCTACACCGAGTGCTACACGCCCTACATCGTCAACGCCGAGACCCTGCTGGGCACCGGGCAGCTGCCCAAGTTCGAGGGCGACATGTTCGCCGTGAAGAAGGGTGGCCAGGAAGGCGAGGAAGTGCCGGACACGCAGGCGCTCTACCTCATCTCCACCAGTGAAATCACGCTGACCAACACCGTGCGCGACACGGTGCTGGCCGAAGCCGAGCTGCCGATCCGCCTGACCGCGCACACGCCCTGCTTCCGCTCCGAAGCGGGCAGCGCCGGGCGCGACACGCGCGGCATGATCCGCCAGCACCAGTTCGACAAGGTCGAGATGGTGCAGATCGTGCACCCCGAGAAGAGCTACGAGGCGCTGGACGCGATGACCGGCCACGCCGAGGCCGTGCTGCAGAAGCTGGGCCTGCCCTACCGCGTGATCGTGCTGTGCACCGGCGACATGGGCTTCGGCTCGACCCGCACGCACGACCTGGAGGTGTGGGTGCCCGCGCAGGGCACTTACCGCGAGATCAGCTCGGTCTCCAATTGCGAAGCCTTCCAGGCGCGGCGCCTGCAGGCGCGCTTCAAGAACGCGCAGGGCAAGAACGAACTCGTGCACACGCTCAACGGCTCGGGCCTGGCGGTGGGCCGCACGCTGGTGGCGGTGCTGGAAAACTTCCAGAACGCCGACGGCAGCGTGACCGTGCCCGAGGTGCTGCGGCCTTACCTGGGCGGTCTGGAGCGGCTCACGCCGCAGTGACCAGACACCCGGCGGGCGCTGCCGCTCCCCGGGATGTCGAAAGCGCCCTGGCCCATTCGTCGTGAGGGTGGGGCGCCCATGTTGGCGGCGGCCCCTTTGCACCAGAAAGGAAACGCCATGGCCAAGCTCGTGTTCGGCATGAACCAGTCCCTCGACGGCTACGTCGACCACACGGGTTTCGCGCCCGGCCCCGTGCTCTTTCGCCATTTCATCGAGCAGGCCCAGGGGCAGACGGGGAGCGTCTATGGTCGCGTGATGTACGAGATCATGCGCTACTGGGACGACGAGCATTCGGAATGGGACGCCGAGGAACGCGCCTTCGCGGCGGCGTGGCGCCGGCAGCCGAAGTGGGTGGTCTCGCACACCCTGAAGTCGGTTGGTCCCAACGCCACGCTGGTGGGGGATGACCTCGAGGGAGCGATCCGCGCGCTGAAGGCCGGGCACGACGGCGAGATCGAAGTGGCCGGCCCGAACCTGGCGAAGCGCCTCACCGAGCTGGGCCTGATCGACGAGTACCGGATCTACCTGCACCCCGTGGTGCTGGGCCAGGGCCAGCCCTATTTCGCCGGACCCCGGCCGCCGCTGCGGCTGGTGAGCCACGAGCCGATGGGCGAGGACGTGCTTCGGTTGACCTACGTGCCGGCCTGAGTTCGTGAGGGTGGTCGGCGTCAGCGCGGCTGGCGCATGAGGTGCCGCGCCACCGCGTCGAAGGCCGGCAGCGTGGTCGGGTCATTGGCGGCATTGCTCGCCACCGGGTGCGAGGCGTAGCGCACGATCACCACGCCGGCCTGCGGGTTCACGTAGATGCGCTGGCCGTGCACGCCGCGCGCCATGAAGGCGCTGTCGGGCTGGTGGGTGACCCACCACATGTTGCGGTAGCTCCAGCCGGGCAGCAGGCTGTAGCCGGCCTGGGCGAAGGCCTCGCGGCTGCCGCCGCGCCGGATGTCGTCCACCACGGCCTTGGGGATGATCTGCTGGCCGTTGAAGCGGCCGTTCTGGCGCAGCATCTCGCCAAACCGCGCGAGGTCGCGCAGGCCGGTGTTGAGGCCGCCGCCGGCGAAGGGGGTGCCGGTGGCGTCCACCGTCAGGTAGGCGTCCTGCTCCGCGCCCAGCCGGCTCCAGATGCGCTCGGACAGCAGTTCGGCCACGTTGCGCCCGGTGACGCGCGCGATGACCCAGCCCAGGGCATCGGAGTTGACGGTCTTGTAGCCGAAGGCCGCGCCGTGCCGGCCTTCGGGCAGCACGGTCTGCAAGTACTCGTAATAGCTGCGCGGGCCGGTGTAGTCCTTCGGCTTGGGCAGCGGGTTGCCGGCTTGCGAGAAGGCCCAGACTTCCGCGTTGGGGTCGGCATAGTCTTCGCTGTACTTGAGGCCCGTGGTCATGTCGAGCACCTGCCGCACGGTGGCGTTGCCGAAGGCCGAGCGCGCCAGCTCGGGCACGTAGTCCGCGACCCGCTTGTCCGCGTCCAGCCGGCCTTCGGCCACCAGCATCGCGCCCAGCGTGCCGGTGACGGATTTGGTCACCGACATGGCGCCGTGCTGCCCCTGCGCGTTCAGCACGCCGAAGTAGCGCTCGTAGACGACGCGGCCCTGGTGCAGCACCAGGATGCCGTCGGTGTAGTTGGCGGCCAGCGATTCGGCCCAGCTCATCGTGGCCGCGCCGCCCAGGGGGGTGAAGCGCACGGCGTCGATGTCCTGTCGCAGCGCGCGCGGCAGCGGCGTGGGCGCGCCCACACCGCGGGAGACGTTTACCGTGGGCATGAGCTGGCGGAAGTTCGACACGCTCCAGCGCATCGCGGGAAATTGGAAGTAGCTCCCGTCGTCGAAGCGCAGTTGCCGCTCCGGTGGGGGCGGGGAGCCCACCATCCAGCCCAGCCTGGCGGGGTCGCTGGCCGCGGCGTCCAGTGGCGCGGTCTGGGCGGCGGCGGTGTGGGCCACGCCCAGCGCGAGCGCGAACAGAAGGAGGGAGGATGTCATGGCGGTCCTTTGCGAACAAGGGGCCATGAAGGTTAACTCCCCAGCTGGGCGCGGGTTAGCAGGTCTTTCAGGTCGGACAGCTTGACCGGCTTCTGAAGGCGCGCGTCAAAGCCGTCGAAGTCGGCGCGGCCGGCTTTTTCGTCTTCGCTGCCGTAACCCGTGACGGCGGCGGCGAAGAGGGTGTCGCCACCGGGCAGGTCGCGCAGTTCCTGCAGGACCTGCGCGCCGTTCTTGTCCGGCATGCCAATGTCGAGGAAGGCCACGCGCGGGCCGTCCTGGCGGGCGGCTTCGAGCGCGGCCTTGCCATCGTAGGCGGTGCGCACGCGAAAACCCAGCATGCGCAGGAGGTCGGCGAGGCTGTCGGCGGCGTCCCGGTTGTCGTCCACGACCAGGAGCCAGGGGGTTTCCGGCTGGCTCGCTGTCGCGTCCACGAAGGCGCCGGGCAGTTCGAAGTGAAAGACGCTGCCCTGGCCCAGGCCGGGGCTGGTGGCGGCGATCGTGCCGCCATGCATCTCCACGATCGAGCGCGCCAGCGCCAGCCCGATGCCCAGGCCGGACTGCCGCGACGCGGCAATGCCATCGCCCTGGGAGAACAGCGCGAAGATGTCGTGGATGGCCGTGGCCGAGATGCCCTCGCCGTTGTCGGCCACCTCCACCCGCAGGCGGGTGCCGTTCACGCGGGCGCTCAGCTTGATGGTGCCGCCGATGGGCGTGAACTTGGAGGCGTTGCCCAGCAGGTTCTGCAGCACCTGGGCGAGTCGGATTTCATCGGCGTTCACCCAGAGGTTGGCGGCCGGGATGTCGACGTCGAAGGCCTGGGCCCGGGCGTCCATCGCGGGCCGCGCCACCTCGATGGCCCGGGTCGCGATCTGGTTGAAGGACACGCGCTCGGGCTTGACGCGGATCTTGCCGCTGGTCAGGCGCCCGGCGTCCAGCAGGTCGTCGATCAGCCGCGTGAGGTGGGTCAACTGCCGGTCGATCATGTCGCGGCTGGTGCGCAGCGTGGGGCTGGGCGAGCCCTCCAGCTGCAGGATCGACACCGCGTTGCGGATGGGCGCGAGCGGGTTGCGCAGCTCGTGGGCCAGCATGGCGAGGAACTCGTTCATGCGCTTCAGAGAATGCTCCAGCTCGCGCAGCTTGCTGCGCTCGCTCATGTCGCGCGTGACCTTGGCGAAGCCGAGCAGGGAACCGTCCGCGCTGTGGATGGGCGTGACGATGATGTTGGCCCAGAAGGTCGAACCGTCCTTGCGCACGCGCCAGCCTTCGTCTTCGGTCCGGCCGTGGGCCAGGGCTTCCTTGAGTTCCCGGACGGGCAGGCCCGCCTGAACGTCCTCCTGCCGGAAGAACATGCCGTAGTGCTTGCCGATCACCTCGCTGGCCGCGTAGCCCTTGATGTCCTCGGCCCCGCCGTTCCAGCTCTGGATGATGCCGTCGGGGTCGAGCATGTAGATGGCGTAGTCGCGCACACCCTCGATCAGCAGGCGGAAGCGCTCCTCGCTTTGCCGAAGGGCTTCTTCGTGGGCGCGCCGTTCGGTGAGGTCGCGCGTGACCTTGCCGAAGCCGGTGAGCGTGCCGTGGGCATCGCGCATCGCGGTGATGACCACGTTGGCCCAGAACGGCGTGCCGTCCTTGCGGACGCGCCAGCCTTCTTCCTCGTACTTGCCGACCGCCGCGGCCTGCCGCAGCTCGTGGTCGGGCCATTGCCGTGCGCGTGCCGACTCCGGGTAGAACATCGAGAAGTGCCGGCCGATCACCTCGTCGGCGCGGTAGCCCTTGATGCGTTCGGCCCCCGCGTTCCACGACATCACGTGGCCCGCCGGGTCGAGCATGAAGATGCCGTAGTCCTGGACGGCCTCCACCAGCAGCTGGAAGCGGTCGGCGGTGGACGGTTCGCGCGTGTCGGGGTCAGTCACTGAAGTGCGCTCCAGGGGATGGGAGGGTGGGCGGCGGCGGCCCTCAGTCTACGCCGCGACGGTGGCGCGGCTGTGTGGGTTGGCGCACGGACCCCGCGAGGGGGAATTGCCCCGGCTTTCCCCGTCTGTTCGCGGTCTTGCGGATTCGCCGGCGTGGGAAATTCACCGTCCTGACAGGTCGCCTGGCTTCGCCCGCCTTCGGGCAGCGCCAGGCATTCACTTCCACTGGACGAAGAAAGAAGAAGCCGCGTGTCTCATCCCCACTCCCTTTCCACGAGTTCCCCTCTCGCCACCATGAGCCTGCGCACCAAGCTGCTGCTGCTGGTCATCGGGGTGGTGCTGGTCGGATTTGCCGTCACCGTGATTTCGCTGACCCGCCAGGCCGGCCAGCTGCAGGAAAGCACCGCCCTCATGTACGCCGAGGAGCTGGCGAGCCGCAACGCGGCGCAGGTGGAGTCCGAGCTCAACGCCACCATGACGGCGGCGCGCACGCTGGCCCAGGCGCTGGGCGGCCTGAAGGCCACCGGGCAGGCCGACCGCATCGAGGCCGATGCGCTGATCCGCAACGTGCTGGAGGGTTCGCCCCATTTCCTGGGAGTCTGGGTGGCCTGGGAGCCCAACGCGTTCGACGGCCGCGACGCCGAGTACGTGGACAAGCCGGGCCACGATGCCACGGGCCGCTACATCCCCTACTGGAACCGGGGCGCCGGCGCTCCTGTGGTGGAGCCGCTGGTGGACTACGACAAACCCGGTCCGGGCGACTATTTCCAGCTGCCCAAGCGCACCGGCAAGGAAACGCTGATCGAGCCCTACAAGTACACGGTCGCGGGCAAGGAAATCCTGATCGCGACCACCTCGGTGCCCATCGTGGTCAACGGCCAGTTCGTGGGCGTGGCGGGCATCGACCTGCCGCTGTCCAGCCTGCAGGAGAAGGTGCAGGCGATCCGCATCTACGACACCGGCTACGCCAGCCTGTTGTCCAACGGCGCCCTGTACGTCGGCGACCGCGACCCCGCCCATGTGGGGCAGGCGCTGACCAAGCCGGCCGAACTGGCCGCCCTGCGCGCCGCGCTGAGCGAGAACCGGCCGCAGCGCGTGCGCTACCTGCACGAGGGACTGAACACCGAGGTGACCAGCGTCTACGTGCCGATCCGCGTGGGACGGGACAACTCGTCCTGGGCCTTCGCGGCCACCGTGCCGCAGGACCGCATCCTCGCCGAGGTGCGCCAGCTCAACGTCACCGCGGCCTTGCTGGGCGCGGTGTCGATCGTGGTGGTGTCGCTGGGCCTGCTCTGGGCCCTGCAGCGCCTCGTGCTGCGCCCGCTGGGCGGTGAACCGGCCGAAGCGGTGGCGGTGAGTGCGCGCGTGGCCCGGGGCGACCTGGGGCAGCCGGTGCCGGTGCGGACCGGGGACACCCAGAGCCTGATGGCCCAGCTGGCGATCATGCAGAAGGACCTGGCCAGCGTGGTCGGCCGCGTGCGGCGCGGCGCCGAGGCCGTGGCCACGGCCAGCGCGGAGATTTCCCAAGGCAACCAGGACCTGTCCAGCCGCACCGAGAACCAGGCCAGCGCGCTGGAGGAAACGGCGGCCTCCATGGAGCAGCTGGGCACCGCCGTGGGCCAGAACTCGGGCCATGCGCGCGAGGCCGACCAGCTCGCGCGCTCGGCCACCACGCTGGCCGAGCAGGGCGGGGCGGCCGTGCAGCGCGTGGTGGACACCATGCAGGACATCGATGCCGGTTCGCGCAAGATCGCCGACATCATCGGCGTCATCGACGGCATCGCGTTCCAGACCAACATCCTGGCGCTCAATGCGGCCGTCGAGGCGGCGCGCGCCGGTGAACAGGGCCGGGGCTTCGCGGTCGTGGCCGGCGAGGTGCGCAGCCTCGCCACGCGCTCGGCCCAGGCCGCGCGCGAGATCAAGGCCTTGATCGGCACCAGCGTGGAGAGCGTGGGCAACGGCACGGTGCTCGTGAACGAGGCCGGCCAGACCATGCAGGAGCTGATTGCCTCGATCCAGAAGGTCTCGCGCCTCATGTCGGACATCAGCACCGCCAGCGGCGAACAGAGCGCGGGCGTGAGCCAGGTCGGCGAAGCGGTGGTGCAGCTGGACCAGACCACGCAGCAGAACGCCGCGCTGGTGGAGGAAATGTCCGCCGCCGCCAGCAGCCTGCGCCAGCAGGCGGACGAGCTGGTGAAGACGGTGTCGGTGTTCCAGCTCGGGACGACCAGCGCCGGCTGAGCCCCGCGGCCGTGCTCACGGCAGCGCGGTCTCGTCGTAGATCCTGCGCAGTGCGAGGGCGTCGGCCTGGATGATCCCTTGTTCGATGTAGTGGCGGCGCATCTTCTCGATGGTGGGCACCCGGATCCGTCCGGAGGGGTTCTCGAACGAGACGGTGGCCAGCAGCCGCTCCGCCGTGGCCGCATCGACGTTGAAGCGTTGCATCAGGCGCTGGCGGTTCTTCTCCGGGCTGGCCTGTGCCACATCACGCGCCCCTTCCAGCAGCGCGGCGACCGCGCGCTGGATCAGGGCCGGATCGCGCTGCAGCGTGCCGCGCTTGGCAAGGATCACGTAGGGATCCCAGTCACGGCCCAGGAAGCTCGAGAGTTTCACCACGCTGCCGAGCCGCCTGTCCTTGTCGATCAGGGCGGCCGCGTGTTCGGTGGTCACCCAGATGTCGGCCTGCCGCTGGTTGAGGGCCTGGTAGTTCTGCGGCAGTCCCCCGGTCGGGACGAAGTTCACCTCGTTCGGTGCCACCCCCAATGACTTGAGGAAGAGGTCGGCGTAGAGCTTGTCCGTGCCCGACATCTGGGTCACGGCGATGCGCTTGCCGCGGATGTCGGCCGCCTGGATGGGGCGCTCGGACAAGGACCACATGTGCCACTCGGCGTGCAGGCCCAGGTCGGCGACGACCACGAAGTCCACGCCTTTGCTCATGTAGTTGATGGCCGCGCCCAGGCCGTACAGGCGGACGTCGGAATGGTTTTCTTCTTCGGGGTTCCAGGTGCGGCGGTCCCCGCCGCCCAAGGGCGGCGGCGTCGTGGGCTGCAGCCCCTGCTTCTGCCACAGCCCCTGCTCGCGGGTGACCATCTCCACCAGGGCGGTGGAGGGCACGGTGCCGACGCCTGGGGCGAAGGTCAGGGGTTGAAGGGGCTGCTGGGCGGCGGCGGGTTGTGCGAGCGCCGTGCAGGCCGCCACGGCCAGCAGGACCCGGGCCAGGCGCTTGGGGAGGCGGGAAAGGGCCGGCATGGGGTCTCCTCGTCAGGGGCGCTGCAGGCCGATGCGGTCGATGATGGGGCGTTCCGACTGCATGATCTCGTGGGCGAAGGCCGTGAACTGCTGGCTGCTCATGTACTGGGGGTCGATGTCGTGCTTGCGCAGCGCGTCGCGGAAGCTCTCCTGGTCCATCGCCTGCTTGAACGCGTTGTGCAGGCGCTCGACCACGGCGGGGTCGGTGCCACCCGGCGCGACCAGCCCGAACGGCGCGTTCTGCACGATGGGGTAGCCGAGTTCCTTCAAGGTGGGCACGTTGGGGAAGCGGAGGCTGCGGGTCTCGCCAGCCATGGCCAGCAGGCGCAGCGAACCCGACTCGACCAGGCTGGCCCAGCTGGGGCCGTCGGCGAGCGATTTCACATGGCCGCCGCGCACCGCGGTGAGCGCCTGGGCGCCGCCCGGGAACGGGATGTGGCTGAACTTGACGCCGGCGCGCTGGCCGAGGTCTTCCATCGTCAGGTGGGGCGACGACAGCGTGCCCGGCGTGCCGTAGGTCATTTCGCCCGGGTGCGCCTTGGCGTAGGCGATGTAGTCCGCCAGCGTCTTGATGTCGGAGCTGGCGGGCACGGCCAGGCCGAAGGGGTAGGAGGCCAGGCCGATGATGTACTTCAGGTCCTTGACCGGGTCGTAGCTGGTCTTCGTCAGGTAGTGCTGGCGGAAGACCGAGACCGCCACCTGGGCGATGGTGTAGCCGTCGGCCGGCACGGTCTGCATGAGCTGGGCGGGGATCACCATGCCCGCCCCCGGTTTGTTGTCCACCACCACCGGCTGGCCCAGGATGCTGCTGGCATTGGAGGCCAGCACGCGGAACGCGGCGTCGGTGGCACCGCCCGGCGCGAAGCCCACGAGCAGCCGGATCGGCCGGGACGGGAAGGCGGCCTGGGCGCGCGCGGCGGGCGCCAGGGCCAGCGTGGCGGCGGCCAGGGAGCCGCTCAGGAGTTGGCGTCGTTTCATGGGAGCTTCCTTCTCGAAGAACGTGCGTCAGGCGGCACGGGGTTGATCGGTGCCATCCAGGGGCGTGGCCCAGGCGTCGTAGCCGTACACCCCGTCGGCGTTGTTGTCGTTGCGCAGCCAGTCGTTCTTGCCCGAGGCCACCTGGATCTGGCTGGCGCGCGGCTTGCGCAGCGCTTCATACGTGCGCAGCGCTGCCGCGCCATCCGGCCCGGCGGCCAGGCAGCGCGCCAGCACCACCGCATCCTCGATGCCCATGGCCGCGCCCTGGGCCATGAACGGCAACATCGGGTGGCAGGCATCGCCCAGCAGCGTGATGCGGCCCTGCGTCCATCGCGCCATGGGCTCGCGCACGTACAGCGCGGTCTTGAGCACCACCTCGCAACGGCCCAGGATGGCCTGCACCTCGGGGTGGAACTGGGCGTAGGCCGCGAGCAGCTCCTGCTGCGTTCCCTTGACCGACCAGGACTCGTGGCGCCAGCTGTCCTCCCGCGCGGTGGCGAACACGAACAGCTCGCGCCCGCCGTGGATCAGGAAGGTGAACACCTGGCTGGCGGTGTTCGGGCCCCACCACTTGGTGGTCGGCGTCAGGTCCAGGTGGCCGAGCTGTTGCGCATCGACGATGGCGCGGAAAGCCACCTGACCGGTGAAGGTGGGCTGGTCGGCGCCAAACAGGTTGTCCCGCACGGCGGAATGGATGCCGTCGGCACCGACGATGGCATCGAACCGGTGCGTCTGGCCGTTGTCGAGCTCCAGCGTGGCGTGGCCGTCGCCCTGGGACACCCGCCGGACCCGGCTGCCCAGGTGGATCTCGATGTCCGACGCGGCCGCTTCCAGCGCCGACAGCAGATCGGCGCGGTGCACCGTGAGCTGCGGGGCACCGTACCGGCGCTCGCCGGCTTCGCCCATTTCCAGGCTGGAGGTCACCTCCCCGCTGTCCCAGGTCCGGCTGATGCGGCGGGTGGGCCGGAAGGCCGAGGCCCGCAGCGCCGGGCCGATGCCCAGGCCGTCCAGCGCCCGGACGGCGTTGGGCGTCAGGTTGATGCCCGCGCCCACGCGCCCGAACCGGCCCGCCTGCTCGAAAACCACCGGGGTGAGGTTCAGGCGCTTGAGCGCCAGCGCCGCCGAAAGGCCGCCGATGCCCGCACCAATGATGGCGATGCGATGAGAGGTCATGGTCTGAATTGTTATGAATACGAAAACAAGTTTTTCATGTTAAATTTTTCGTTCCAAAACCGACCAGGTGAAAACCCTGATGGGGGCGGGCGCCGATCAGCGCCGGCCCAAAAGTCGATTTCATAGAATCGCTGCGCAACGCGAGGCAGCCCGCCTGGTGGCGTTGCGCCCATCACCCATGAACCCCACACCCGAGACGCCGCCGCCGCTGACACCGCCCTCCACCGACGAGCCGGACGGTGGCGAGGCCGACAAAAGTCCCTATTGGGTGGAGGCCCTGGCCCAGGGCCTGGCGGTGCTGCGGGTGTTCGAGACCGAACACGGCAGCCTGACGCTGACCGACATCGCCCAGCGCCTGGGCTGGAACCGCGCCCGACCCTTCCGGTATGTGCAGACGCTGGAGCGGCTGGGCTACCTCAGCCGGGAAGAGCCGGGCCGGCGCTACCGACCGACGTCCCTGACGATGTCGCTCGGCTACGCCTACCTCAGCCGGCTGTCCCTGATCGAACTGGCGCAACCCGTGCTCAACCAGCTCCGGACCTCGGTCAATGCGTCGGTGCACATGGGGTTGCTGGACGGTGGGGAGCTGGTCTATGTGGCCAACGCGCGGATTCCGCTGCCGACCGCGATCAACATCCATGTGGGTTCCCGCACGCCGGCGTTCGCGACCTCGATCGGGCGGATCCTGCTGGCCTACCTGTCACCCGAGGCCGTGGACGCCATCCTGGGGACCGGTCCCATCCCCGCCATGACGCCCAATTCGACCAGCGACCCGGTGGCGTTCCGGCACCTGCTGGCGCGTGCGCGCCAGGACGGCTATGTGTTCAACGACCAGGAGTTCCACCTGGGCGTGCGCTCCATCGCGGCGCCGGTGTTCGATGCGGCGGGCCAGGTGGTGGCCGGCATCAATGCCACGGCGATGACGCACGCGTTCACCGACGAGGTGGTGAGAGACGCGGTGTTGCCGGCCGTGTGCGCGGCGGCCAGCGAAATCTCCCGGGGCCTGGGCTTCGTCGGGAAGCCCACCCCCGAGCCGGCGTGATCCGGTCCCCGGGAGCGGTGCCTCGCCTCAGGGCGTGATGCCGGCTTCCTTGATGAAGCGGGTCCAGCGCGTGCTCTCCGCGGCCTGGTAGCGGCCCAGGTCCTGCGGCGAACCACCGGCCACGTCGGCGCCCAGGTCCGAAAGGCGTTGGCCGAGTTCCGGCGTGCGGATCGCGGCATTGATGGACTGGTTGAGCTTGGTGGTGACGTCCGCCGGCATGCCGGCGGGCCCGAACACGCCGTACCAGATGGTGACGTCGAAGCCCGGCAGACCGGCTTCGGCCACGGTGGGCACGTCCGGCAGCAGCGACGACCGCTTGGGTGTCGTCACGGCCAGGGCCTTGAGCTTGCCCGAGCGGACCAGCTGCAGCACCACGGGCATGCTCTCGAACGCCATCTCGATGCGGCCGCTGGTCAGGTCGAGCAGGGCGGGTGAGCTGCCCTTGTAGGCCACGTGCGTGATCTCCACGCCGGCCATGCGCTTGAAGAGTTCACCCGCGAGGTGCTGCATCGATCCATTGCCGACCGACGCGAAGTTGTAGCTGTTCGGGTGGGCCTTGAGGTGGGCGATCAGTTCGCGCACCGAGTTGGCGGGCACCGAGGGCGGCACCACGAGCACGTTGGGCACGGTGCCCACGAGCACGATGGGGGTGAAGGACTTCACCGGGTCGTAGGGCAGGCCCGGCACCATGCTGGCCGCCGTGGCGTGCGTGCCCGGGCTGCCCAGGGTCAGCGTGTAGCCGTCGGCGGGCGCCTTGGCCACCATGTCCGTGCCCAGGGTGCCGGAGGCACCCGGCTTGTTGTCCACCACCACCGGCTGGCCGAGCGTGCGGGCGATCTCGTTGCCGATGGCGCGCGAGAGCACGTCGTTGCCCCCGGCCGGCGCCCAGGGGGACACCCAGCGGATGGGCTTGGTGGGGAAGGTCTGCGCGGTGGCCGTGCCCAGGGTGGTGAAGGCGCAGAGGGTCAGCAGCAGTGGGGGCAAGAGCCTGTTCATGGTCGTGGTTCCTTTGGCTTCAAAAAAAGAGCATCCCTGTGATGGCTTGTTGTGTGGCACTCATCCGGCGCGCAGCGCGCGCTCCACGAAGTCGAGACGGTCCTGCCCGAAATGCAGATCACCGTCGATCACGAAGCTGGGCACGCCGAACACACCCGCCGCGAGGGCTTGGGCGGTGTGCGCTTCGAAGCGGGCCCGGGCCTCGGGGGTCGCCGCGCGCGCCAGCAGCGCCTGGGCGTCCAGCCCCTCGTCGCGCGCCATGCGTTCCAGCGTGGCCGGGTCGGCGATGTCGAGGTCGTGCACCCACACGCCGGCGAGCATGCGCTGTGCCAGGGGCCAGACGACCGCGTTGCCGTGGGCTTCCTGCGCCACGATCAGCAGTTGCGCGGCCAGCGATTCGTCCACGGGGTGGTGGGCGGGCCTGGCGCTGATCGGCATGTTCAGCCAGGCCGACCAGCGCTCCCGCTCGCGCGCCCGGAAGGCTTGCCGGGCCGGGGACAAGGCGGCCAGCGGCGTGCCGCCGGTGGCGCGGAACACGTGCAGCAGATCGATGGGTCGGTAGACCACGGTGGCGCCGGTGTCGCGCACGATGGCGTGGAACCGGGGGCCGCCGAGGTAGACCCATGGCGACAGCACCGAGAAGTAGAAGGTGACGGTTTTGCCGCTCATGCCTGGCCGTCCTGGTCCGTGGTGTCGGCGCGGGGCAGCACCACGGCGTCGAGCGCCACCGCGCCTTGGCCCGCAGCAAACACCCGCAGCGGATTGATTTCGATGGACTCGACCGTCGCGGCCTGGCTGACCGCCAGCTGCGACAGCCGGACGATGGTGTCGGCCAGCGCGTCGACATCGGCCGCGGGGGCGCCCCGGTGGCCCTGCAGCAGCGCATGGGAGCGCAGCTCGCGCAACATGGCGTGGGCCTGTTCGTGCGACACCGGGGCGAGCCGAAGCGCCACGTCGTTGAACAGCTCGACGAAGACGCCGCCCAGGCCGGCCATGACCACCGGGCCGAAGATCGGGTCCTGCTGTGTGCCGACGATGAAGTCGAGACCGGGCCCGGCCATCGCCGTGACCAGCGCGCCCTCGATGCGGGCCTCGGGCGCTTCGCGGCGCACGCGCGCCATCATCTGGCGCCAGGCGGCCGAGACAGCGTGCTCGTCGGCCAGGCCCAGTGCCACGCCGCCGACCTCGGTCTTGTGCACGATGTCGGGCGACAGCACCTTGAGCGCGACGGGGTAGCCCACCTGGCGCGCGGCATCGATCGCCTCCTGCTCGGTGGTTGCCATCCGTTCGTCCGGGACGGTGATGCCGCAGGTGGCGAGCCGTTGCTTGACCGCGTGCTCGGTGCGCGCTTCGGCCAGGCCGCTCACGTCGGGCAGCGGGCCGGGTGTTGCGCGTTGCGCCGGGCCGCGCCGCCGCGCCTGGGCGAGCGACCTGAGCGCGGCCACCGCGCGCATGGCCCGCGTCGTGTCCTCGAACAGCAGGTAGCCCGCCGCCTGCATCTGCTGCGCGAGCGCGGGCGGCGCCAGCATGGACAGCACCATCAGCACCTGGGGAAACTCGTGCCGCAGGCGCGTGAGGATCTCGGCCAGCGGCTGCTGCAGATGGGGCGCATGCGGCATGGCGGTGAGAAACAGCAGCACGCACTCGTGGTCGCCTTCGGCCAGCAGGGTGCGCACGAAGGTTTCGAACACCCGCATGTCGGCCCAGATCTGGGCCGTGCCATCCACCGGGTTGCGCACCGAGGCATGGGGCAGCAGCGCCTGCAGGCGCGCCTGTGCGGGGGCCGGCAGGGGCGTGAGCGTGAGCCCGTGCTGTTCGGCCGCGTCGGCGGTGAGCACGCCGATGCCGCCCGAGACGGTGAAGACGCCGACACGGCCCTCGCGCGGCAGCAGGCCGGTGGCGCAGGCCCGGGCCACGTCGAAGAAGTCCTCCACCGAGTGCGCGCGGTGCACGCCGTATTCCTTGAACAGCGCGTCGAACACGCGGTCGTCGCCGGCCAGCGCACCGGTGTGCGACTGCACGGCGGCGCGCCCCACGTCGGAGCGGCCCGCCTTGACCATGATCACCGGCTTGCCCGCGTCCTGCGCCAGGGCGAGCGCCTCGATCAGGCGAGCGGGTGTCTTGCAGCCCTCCATGTAGCCCATGATCACGTCGGTGCCGGGGTCCTGCGCGAAGTGGGCGATGCAGTCCGCCAGCTCCACGTCGCATTCGTTGCCGGTGGTGACCCAGGCGCCCAGGGGCAGGCCCTGCTCGCGCGCCATCACCAGCGCCTGCCCGCCGAACGCGCCGCTCTGGCTCACCAGCGCCACGCGCCCCAGTGGGGGCAGGCCCAGGTCGACCATGAAGGCGAAGGTGCCCAGGAAGCCGGTGCGCAGGTTCATGAAGCCCATGCAGTTGGGGCCCAGGATGCGCATGCCGCTGTCGCGGGCGATGGCGCCGAGTTCGGCCTGTGCCGCGCGCCCGGCCTCGTCGACCTCGGCGAAGCCCGAGCTGAACACCGTGACCGCGCGCACGCCGCGCTCGGCGCAGCTTCGCACCGCGGGCAGCACCGCGTGCGCCGGCAGGGCGATGATGGCGTGGTCCACGGGGGCCGGGATGTCGGCCAGGGCCGCATAGGCGGGCAGGCCCTGGACCTCGGTGGCGCGCGGGTTGACGGGGTAGATGGGCCCGTCGAAGCCGTGGGTGCGCAGGAATTTCAGGGGCCGCCCGCCGATCTTGGTGGCGTCGGACGACGCGCCGAGGATGGCGACCGAGCGTGGATCGAGAAGGGCCGCCAGGGAACGCGGCGTGGCGGTGCCGAAGCGGCGGGTTTCGCTGAGGTTGGTCATGGTGTGGCGCTTTTTGTCTTGGGGTCTTTCTGGCGGGCGGCGAAGAAGGCCGCCACCAGGCCCTGGGTCTGTTCGGAGGAGGCCAGGCGCAGGTAGGCCTGGCGCTCGGCGGCCGCGCCTTCGGCGAAGGGACGTTCGGCGGCGAGAGCGATGAGCGTGATGGCTTCCTGCACGGCTTTGCGCTCGCCGAACCGCTCGGCCGCGAGTTCTCGGTAGCGCGCGAGGAGCGACGGTGTGGCCGGGCCCCCGGGCACGCCGAGGTCGGCGGTGCGCCGCCACGGCCGTCCGCCCTCGGCGATGGCCAGGGCCCAGGCCGCTGCCGTGTCGCGCAGGTCCAGGTCGGGCGGCACGACCGCGTCCAGCCAGCCGGTGGCCAGCGCGGTGTCGGTCTTCATCGGCTGGGCGAGCGCCACCATCTCCAGGGCGGCTTCGATGCCGACCAGGCGCGGCAGCCGCTGCGTGCCGCCCGCGCCGGGCACGAAGCCCAGGTTGACCTCGGGCAGCGCGAGCAGGGCGTCGTGCGATCCCACTCGGGCATGGCAGGCCATGGCCAGCAGCACGCCGCCACCCATGGCCTTGCCCTGGATCGCGGCGACCACGGGCTTGGGAAAGCGCTCCACCAACTCGGCCAGGTCGCCCAGTGGCGTGCTGCCGGGCGGATCGGGCTGGCCGACCTCGCGCAGGTCGCCCCCGCCGGAGAACATGCGGCCCTGGCTGGCGATCACGACGGCCCGCACCGCCGCGTCGTCCTGGATCGCCAGCAGCGCGTCGCGCAGGGCGCGGCGCACCGCTCGGTTCAGGGCGTTGATCGGGGGGTGGGTGATCTCCAGCCACGCGACGCCGGCCGCGCGGTGTTGGGCGACAAGGGGCGCGTCGTCGGGGCGGGTCGGGGTGTCAGCGAGGTCCATGCGGCCAGTGTGGACCAGATGGTGATTCTGAAAAACTGAGTTGTTTTGATCGAACGATTCCATAATGGAATCGAAATGACCGACCCCCTGTCACCCTCATCTCTCACGGGCGTTCGCCTGTCGCACCTGTTGTTGTGCCGTGCGCTGGTGTCCACGGGCACCCTGCATGGGGCGGCTCGGCTGCTGCACCGCACGCAGCCCGCGGTCACCAAGATGCTGCAGGAGCTGGAGTCCTCGCTGGGTGTGCGCCTGTTCGAGCGCGGGCGCCTGGGCACCCACCCCACCGCCAGTGGCCGCGCCTTTCTGCATCGGGCCGAAGTGATGCTCAACGAGTGGGGCATCCTGCGCGACGAACTGCGGGCCATCGAGGCCGGCGAGGCGGGCCTGTTGCGGGTGGGGGCCACGCCGATCATGCTGCTGTCCCTGCTGCCGCGCGCGCTCGGGCGCTTCCTGGCGCGCCGCCCCGGCATGCTGGTGCGCTTCCGGGAAGGGTCCATCCACGACCTGCTGATCGCGCTCGATTCGGGGGAGGTGGACTGTGTGGTCGGCCGCTTCTCGGGGGAGTTGCTCGACAGCGAGCCCATGCGCACGCTGCGGGTCGAGCGGCTGTACGACGAGACCCTGGCCATCGTGGCCGGTGCCAGCCATCCGCTGGCCCGCCGCCGGCGGCAGGTGGGCTGGCACGAGCTGGCCCAGGCCCAGTGGGTGTTGCCGCCGCCGGAACTGGTGACGCGGCAACTGCTCAACACCGAGTTCATCCGCGGCGGCGTGACACCGCCCAGGCCCTTGATGGAATCGGCCTCTTTCAGCAGCAACCTCGCGCTCGCCCACGAGCTCGTGACCCTGGCCCTGGTGCCCCTGGACGCGGCCCGGTTGGCCCAGCGGCATGGCCTGGTGCGCGTGCTGCGCACGCCCCTGTCGTCGTTCTCGGCCCCGATCTCCATCGTGCAGCGCCCCAGCTCCCTGCAGGGCGAGGTGTACGCCGACTTCCTGGCGGCGGTGCGCGCCGCGGCGGCCCAGGTGCGGGCCTAGGCCTGAACGCCGGCTCGGCCTGGGCGCCCCGACACCTGCTGGATCTGCTGCCGCAGCCAACGCCGCAAGGGGTCGGCGTCGGTGCGTTCGTGCCAGATCTGTTTCACCTCCACCCGGGGCAGGTCGATCGGCAGCGGGTGGATCTGCAGATCGGGGTCGCGTTGCGCGGCCTCTTCGGCCACCGAGCGCAGGCAGGTCAGCAGAAAGGCCGTGTCCCGGACTAGGCGGGTCGGGGCCAGGAAGCTGGAGAGGCCCGCCGCGATGCGGCGGCGCAGGCCCCGCGCCTCCAGGGCGCGGTCGACCCGCCCATGCAGATCGCCAGTGAGCGTGGTCAGCAGGTGTTCGCAGGCCAGGAATTGTTCGAGCCCCAACGCACCTCCGTTCAAGTGGGGGTTGTGGCGCGAGGCCAGCACCACGAAGTCTTCGCTGAACAGGCGCTGCTGGCGCAGCGTGTCGGGCAGCTCGTCGTAGAAGCCCGCGATGGCGAGGTCGCAGCTGCCTTTTTCCAGTTCCTCGCGAGGCAGCTGGCCTCGCGTGTTGTGCGTGATCAGGATGACACCGGGCGCCTGCGCGCGCAGCCGGGGCAACAGCCCGGGCAGCAGGGACTGTTCGAGGTAGTCGGTGGTGAAGAGGTGCAGGCGCTCGTTGCGCGAGAGGAAGTCGCTGCCTTCGCTGCGGTGGTAGAAGGCCTCGATGTCGCCCACCAGCGCCTGCACCTGCGGCGCCAGCTCATGCGCCCGGGGCGTCGGCGTCAGGCCACGCGGGGCGCGCACGAAGAGCGGGTCGCCCATCTCGTGGCGCAGCTTGGCCAGCTTGTGGCTCAGCGCGGGCTGGCTCAGCGCCAGGCGTTCGGCCGCGCGCGAGGCGTTGCGCTCCTGGTAGACCACGTGGAAGACCCGCAGCAGGTTCAGGTCCTTGTTGTCGATATTCATTTATTGAATTCCAAAGATCGAATCTTTCGACTTTTCGAATCATAGAAGCGTCCCGATCATCGTGTCCAACCCATTTCAACCACGGCCTGCGGGCCTCGAAAGGATGCGCGATGAAGAAGATATTGATGGTGCTGACCTCCCACGACCGGCTGGGCGACACCGGGCACAAGACCGGTTTCTGGCTGGAGGAGTTCGCCGCCCCGTACTACCGGTTCAAGGACGCGGGCGCGCAGGTCACGCTGGCCTCACCTCTGGGCGGGCAGCCGCCGATCGACCCCAAGAGCCACGAAGCCGATGCCCAGACCGAAGCGACACGCCGCTTCAACGCCGACGCGCGGGCCCAGGCCGCCCTGGCCCGCACCCTGCCTCTGGGCGACGTGAACGCGCAGGACTTCGACGCCGTGTTCTACCCCGGTGGCCACGGGCCGCTGTGGGACCTGGCGGAAGACACCCGGTCCATCGCGTTGATCGAACGCTTCCTGGCGCAGGACAAACCGGTGGCCGCGGTGTGCCACGCACCCGCCGTGCTGCGCCATGTGAAGGACGCGCAAGGGCAGCCGCTGGTGCGCGGCCGCCAGGTCACCGGCTTCAGCAACAGCGAGGAATCGGTGGCCCAGCTCACCGACGTGGTGCCCTTCTCGCTGGAGGACATGTTGACCGGCCACGGCGGCCTCTACACCCGCGGGGCCGACTGGCAGAGCCACGTGGTGGTGTCCGGCCGGCTGATCACGGGGCAGAACCCGGCATCTTCCGAAGCGACGGCCGAGGCCTTGCTCGCGCAGCTCGGAGCGCGCTCATGAGCCGCGCCGCGTTCGCGCTGGCGGCGCTGCTCGCCTTTCCGTGGGTGGCCCAGGCTTCCGATCTGCTGCCGCTGGAACGCTGGCGCAGCTACCAGGGGGTGAGCTGGGAGGCTGCCGCACCCGGGCAGGCGGCTGTGCCGTTCGCGCAATCGGTGAACGCGCCCATCGCCGGCCTGCATTTCGACGCCCGGGGCGGCGCCTACGTGAGCACGCCCCGCCTGCTCTCGCCCGCCGCGCCGGCCACCCTGAGCCGGCTCGACGCCACGGCCGACGGTGGCCCCGCGAGGCTGACCGCCTTTCCTTCCACGCAGGGCAACGATGTGAAGGCGCCGCCCCACCTGGCCTTGCGCAACGTGCTCGGCTTCCATGTGGACCGGCGCAACGGCTGGCTCTGGGCGCTGGACATGGGCTTCGTGGCGGGCGAGGCCGAAGCGCCCGCCGGGGCGCAGAAGGTGATGGTGTTCGAACTGGCCTCGGGCAAGCTCTTGAAGACCATTGCGCTGGACGGCGTGGCCGATCGGGCGGGCAGCTTCCTCAACGACATCGCGGTCGACGAACGCCGGCGCGTGGCCTATGTGTCCGACAGCGGCTTTCGCAGCGCGCCGCGCAACCAGGTGGGTTTGATCGTGGTGGACCACGCCAGCGGCACGGCCCGGCGTGTGCTGGACGGGCACGCCAGCCTGCAGATCGAGCCGGGCGTCAAGGTGGTGTCCGGCGGCAGCGAGGTCTGGCCCGGCAACCCTTTGCTGATCGGCGTCAACGGCATCGCGCTCTCGCCCGATGGACAGACGCTGTACTGGACGGTGACGACCGGCACGCAGGCCTGGGCGGTCCCGACCGCCGTGTTGCGCCGGGCGGGCGCCAGCGACGCGCAGATCGCGCGCGAGGTCCGAAGCCTGGGCGTGGTCGGCGGCAACACCGACGGCATCGTCACCGACCCGGTGGGCGACCTCTACATCACCGACGTGACGCGAGGCGGCATCGTGCGCTACAGCCCCTCAACGCGCGCGCTGGCGCTGATCGCCGCGAACGGCGCGGTGCGCTGGCCCGACACGCCGGCCTGGCACCCGGGCGGTGACCTGGTCTTCACCGCCAGCGCACTCAACCAGCACTTCGCCGGCCAGGTCAAGGCCGGGGAGGAGCGCTACGAGCTGTGGCGGCTGCGGCCGCGCGGCCAGAAGGCCACGCGCCACTGACGATCCCGCGCCGCCTTCCGACGCCACGCTGTTTCCTGCGCTGAGCCGCAGGAGACAGCGTGGCCTTGTCGCGCCCGTGCATCCCGCCCTTTTCTGCTACATTCCGGACAGGATATATGATGTAAAAAGTAAGGTGCGGAGATGGCTGAACTGGGCCGAGTGGAAAAGCAGAACCTGTCCCAACGCGTGTACGTTGAGATTCGAAATGCCTTGATGAACGGGCAATACGCGCCCGGTTCGAGGCTGCGCATCGCCGAACTCGCCGAGGTGCTGGGCACCAGCATCACACCGGTGCGCGAGGCCATCTTCCGCCTGGCCAGCGAGCAGGCGCTGGACGTGACCGCCGCCACCTCGATCGCGGTCCCCGAGCTGGACCTGGCCACCGTGCGCGAGATCCAGCTCATGCGGGGCCTGCTCGAAGGCGCGGCCGCCGCCCAGGCCGCGCGGCAGATCACGCGCAAGGAAATCGAGCACCTGGAGAAGATCCAGGACCAGTTCATCAAGGCCTCGGCCACCAACCCGAAGGACGCCGCCCGGCGCAACCGCGATTTCCATTTCGAGTTGATGGCCACCGCGCGGCTGCCCAGCCTGTCCGCGGTCGTCGAGACCCTGTGGGTGCGGATGGGGCCGCTGCTGAACACCTTCCACGCCAAGGTGCCCCGGCGCAACATCTTCAACAGCGGCCACCCGCACTACAAGGTGCTCGAAGGCCTGAAGGCCCGCAACCCCGAGATGGCGTCCAAGGCCATCCAGGAAGACATCCAGTGGGGTGAGCGGGTGTTGACCGAGTGGATGAGCGGGCGCTCGGTCGAAGAGATCTACGCCTAGGCGTTCAGCCGGCCTGGCCGGTCGTGAACTCGACCAGCAGCCGGATCTGCGTCGTGACCATGTGCACGCCCTTGTGGATGCGCTGGCCGTTCTCCGACGCTCGCTGCAGCAAGGGGGTGATGTCGGGCTGCATCACGACCTCGGCCACCACCGTGTCCTGGCGCAAGGTGGTCGGGTCGAACGGCATCGGGTCTTCCGGGTGCAGGCCCAGCGAGGTGCCGTTGACGGCGATGTCGTAGCCTTCCACGCGCGCTGGATTGAGTTCGACCACCAGGTCCGGGAAATGGCGCGAGAGCTGTTGCCCCAGTTCGCGCGCCTTGTCCACCGAGCGGTTCCGGATGCCGATGCGGCCCACCTGCGACCCGGCCAGTTCGAACGCGATGGCGGTCGCCACGCCGCCGGCGCCCGCGAGCAGCACCGAGCGGCCGGCCAGCGGGATGCCCCGCTCCAGCAGGCCTTGCACGAAACCCTGGCCGTCGTGCATGCGGCCCGACAGCGTGCCATCGGCGTTCTTGCGCACCGCGTTGCACACACCCATCACCTCGGCCAGGCCCTCCAGCGTGTCGCAGTGCCGGCAGACCTCCTGCTTGTGCGGGATGGTGATGACGAAACCGGGAATGTTCTCGATGCGGCGGATGGCCTCGATGGCCGCAGGCAGGCCTGCGGGCGAGACCTTCCACGGCACCATCACGGCGTTGATGCCGTGCTCGCTGCAGTGCTGGTTGAAGAAGCCGGGCGTGCGCACGTGCTCGCTCGGGTAGGCCAGCAGGGGCACCACGGCGGTCCGGCCGTTGACGGCGGGGGTCGGTGGAGGGTTCACGCTCATGGGCTCCGGTGCGGGTTCAGGCGATGCCGAATCCGCCGTCCACGGGCATCACGATGCCGGTGACGTAGGCGGCCTCGGCCGACAGCAGGAAGCTCACCACGCGGGCCACGTCCGCCGGCTGGCCCCAGCGACCGAGTGGAATGCGGCCCAGGATCGCCGCGCTGCGCTCGGGATTGTGGATGGCGCCGGAGGCCAGTCGCGTGTCGATCCAGCCCGGCGCGATCGCGTTGACCCGCACACCGTCGGCGGCGAAGGCCACCGCGTGCGAGCGGGTGAGGGAGGTCACGCCGCCCTTGCTGGCCGAGTACGCCGGGTTGCGGGCCGAACCGAACTGGCTCCACATGGAGGCCACGTTCACCACCGCGCCGCGCGCCGCCTTGAGGCCGGGCAAGGCGGCGAGCGTCAGCCGGTTGACCGCGTTGAGGTTGATCGCCACCACCTTGTCGAAGCCGTCGGGCGTGAGTTCCTTCTGCTCGTGCAGGATGATGCCCGCCGCATTGACCAGTCCATCGACGTGCGGGAGCCGCTCGAACAGGGCCGCGATCGCGGCGCTGTCGGTCACGTCCAGGCGGGTGAATTCGAGCTGGTCGGGCAGCGTGGGCTCGGTGTCCAGGCCGGCGCACACCACGCGCCAGCCCTTGGCTTGCAGCTCCTGGGCGCAGGCCAGCCCGATCCCCGTGCCGCCGCCCGTCACCACCGCCACCTTTTGCCTTTGATTCATGAAAACGTCTCCTTGTTGATAGAAGACGCATGATATATCATGCATCCAAAATCGGACAACCCTTTTTTGGAGACAGCATGAAACATCTGAAGGACCCCGGCCTCTTTGTGCAGCAGTGCCTGATCGATGGCCACTGGCAGCCCGCCCTGAACGGCCAGGTGCGCGAGGTGATGAACCCCGCCACCGGCGAGCGGGTGGGCACGGTGCCCAACATGGGCGAGGGGGAAACGCGCCTGGCCGTGCAGGCGGCGGCCCACGCCTTCCCGGCCTGGGCCGCGCGCAGCGCCAAGGAGCGCGCCACGCTGCTGCGCCGCTGGTACGAGCTGATGATGGAGGCGCAGGACGACCTGGCGCGCATCATGACGATCGAACAAGGCAAGCCGCTGGCCGAGTCGCGCGGCGAGATCGCCTACGGCGCGAGCTTCATCGAATGGTTCGCCGAGCAGGGGCGGCGCAACAACGGCGACGTGATCCCCGCGCCGCAGCCCGACAAGCGCATCGTGGTGCTGCGCCAGCCCATCGGCGTTTGCGCGGCGATCACGCCCTGGAATTTCCCCAACGCGATGCTCACGCGCAAGCTCGCGCCCGCGCTGGCCGCGGGCTGCACCATGGTGGTCAAGCCGGCCACCCAGACCCCGTTCTCGGCCCTGGCCATCGCGGTGCTGGCCGAGCGCGCCGGCATTCCCCGGGGCGTGATCAACGTGGTGACGGGGGATGCCGGCGCGATCGCGAAGGAGCTCACCGGCAACCCGGTGGTGCGCAAGCTGAGCTTCACCGGCTCCACCGAGATCGGGCGCGTGCTCATGCGGCAATGCGCGGAGCACATCAAGAAGGTCTCGCTGGAACTGGGCGGCAACGCCCCTTTCATCGTGTTCGACGACGCGAACCTGGACGCGGCGGTGCAGGGCGCGATGATCGCCAAGTTCCGCAACAACGGCCAGACCTGCGTGTGCGCCAATCGCCTCTATGTGCAGCGCGCGGTGTACGAGGCGTTCGCTGTCAAGCTCGCGGCCAGCGTGCAAGCGATGAAGCTGGGCAACGGCCTCGACGCGGGCGTGGTGGTCGGCCCCCTGATCGACGGCAAGGCCCTGGCCAAGGTGGAGGAGCACATCGACGACGCCCTGGGCCAGGGGGCCACCGTGATCGCCGGCGGGCGCCGGCTCGAGGGCAACTTCTTCGAACCCACGGTCATGACCGGTGTGACGCAGCAGATGCTGGTCGCGCGCGAGGAAACCTTCGGCCCGCTGGCGGCCTTGATCCCCTTCGACAACGAGGACGAGGTGATCCGCATGGCCAACGACACCGAGTACGGCCTGGCCTCCTACGTGTACACGCGCGACCTCTCGCGCAGCTGGCGCGTGTCGGAGCGGCTGGAGTACGGCATGGTGGGCGTGAACACCGGCCTGATCTCCACCGCCGAGGCGCCGTTCGGTGGCGTCAAGCAGTCGGGCCTGGGCCGTGAGGGCTCGCAGTACGGCATGGACGACTACACCGAGCTGAAATATGTCTGCGTCGGTCTCGACTGAACGCGACCCTGAACCCCTGGACGGGCGCTGGCACTGGACGATGCCGGTGCGCGTGCGCTGGACGGATCTGGACGCGCTGGGCCACGTTCACCACCTCGTGTACCTGAGGTGGTGCGAGGACGCGCGCAACGAGCACGCCGAGGCCATCGGTTTGCCGCTGCCGGGCACGGGGGCCCGCTCCCAGGTCGTGGTGGCGATGGCCTGTGATTTCCGCCAACCGGTCGGCCGCGGGGCCGAGCCTTCGGTGTGCCTGCGCGTGACGCGCGTGGGCCGCACCAGCCTGGAAGCGCGGTTCGGCATCCAGGTCGACGGGGTGGCGCATTTCGCCGCGCGCGTCACCACCGTGATGTGCGAAGACCGCACGGGGCAGGCGTCGCCCTGGACACCGGCCGAGCGGGAGCGGCTGCTCGCCGGGCCGGTGCCTGCCTGAGCGCGTTCAGCCCAGGCGCGCGGCCTCCACCTGGCGGATGGCGCCGGCGATGCGCTCGGCGCTGAGGGCGGTCGGGAAGTTGCGCACATGCGGCGCGGTCATGGTCTGGCGCGCGATGGTCTCGATCTCGTCCTCGCTGGCCGCGCGCCCCAGGCCCAATTCGTTCAGGTCCTGCGGCAGGCCGATGCGCCGGTAGAAGCCGCGCAGCTCCGCCATGAAGGCCGCGTCGCGCTCTTCCAGCGTGAGCTGCACCAGCAGACCGTAGGCGACCTGCAGGCCGTGCAAGGTGCTCGCGGTGCCGGCGATCGCGGACAGGCCGCGCGTCATCGCATGCGACACCGAGAGTCCGCCGTTCTCGAAGCACAGCCCGCTGAGCAGCACCGTGGCCTCGACCAGCGATTCGAGGTGCGCATCGGTGGTGGCGCGCCGCACGGCCTCGATGGCCGGCTCGGCGTGCTCGCGCACGCTGCGGTAGCTGAGGTCGGCCAGCACCAGCGCCGCCTGCGTGCCCAGGCCGCCGTAGATGTTCAGGCCACCGGCGGCCGCGCAGCGTTCGACCTCGAACTTCTTCGAGAGCGCGTCGCCGATGCCCGCGAGCAGCAGCTTGACCGGCGCGGCCGCGATCAGCGCGGTGTCGACCACCACGGCCGCGGGGTTGTGCGCCAGGTGCTCCACCGACAGCAGGCGGTGGTGTTCGTCGTACAGCACAAAGATCTTGCTGGTGGGCGCGTCGTTGGACGCCACCGTGGGCACGGTCACGACCTGCGCACCCAAGGCCCGGGCCACGGCCTTGCCCACGTCGATGCCCTTGCCACCACCGGCCGCGATCACCACGCCGGGCTTCGCCGCGGCGAGCTGCTCCGTGAGGCGCTGCACCTCGGCGGGCGTGATGTCGCCGGAGAACTCGCCGGTGCTCAGCGCCACCCCCGAGGCCTGGCACGAAGCCGCCACGCGAGCGCCCACCAGGTCGTGCACGAAGCGGTCGGCAATCAGCACGGCCGATGGCGCGAGCAGGGCGACCTGCGCGCCCAGTTGATCGAGGGCGCCCGGGCCCTGCAGGTAGCGCAGCGGGGCGCCAAAAACGCGCAGCAGGGAAGGGGTGGCGGGGGAAGTGGACATCTTGTCTCCTGGGTGGAAAAGGGTTCTTGAACACGGCGGACCGGGCACCCGCATCCGGGAAAACCCGCAGCATGATGCACGTTGCATCATATATCATGCGTCCGATCGAAGGCGAAAGCAAGGTGCTGCCGGACGGGCCCGGCACCGTCGCCTTCGATGCCCGGCCGGTGCGCTGGACCGCTGGCCGACCCATTCCTCAATCTGGAGACGAGACCATGAAGACCATCCCAACCCATCGGCGCCAGGCGCTGATCCGCCTGGGCGCCGCCTGCCTGTTCGGGCTGAGCGCGGCGGCGTTCGCACAGCCCAAGGAGATCAAGATCGGTTTCGTGCTGCCCCTCTCGGGCGGCACCGCGACCATCGGCAACCAGACCAAGGTCGGCGCGGAGATCGCCATCGAGCAGATCAACGCCGCGGGCGGCATCAAGTCCCTGGGTGGCGCCAAGCTGGTCGCGATCTTTGCGGACAGCCAGTCCAAGCCCGATGTCGGCGTGGCCGAAACCGAGCGCCTGATCACGCGCGAGCAGGTGTCGGTGATGGTGGGCGCGTACAACAGCGCGGTCACCTTCCCGGCCACCGAAGTGGCCGAGCGCTACAAGACGCCCTGGCTGGTCACGGGCTCGGTGAAGGACGAGATCACCGAGCGCGGCTTCCGCTACGTCTTTCGCCCGAACAACAAGGCGATCTACGACGCGCGCGAGCAGATGGACGCGATCGACCTGCTGGCCAAGGAAACCGGCAACAAGCCGCAGACCATCGGCCTGTTCTACGAAGGCACCGACTGGGGCCGCTCGCACACCGCCAACATCAAGAAGATGGCGCTGGAGCGCGGCTACAAGATTTCACTCGACGAGTCCTACCCGCCCAACCAGTCCGACTTCTCCGCGCAGCTGCTGAAGATCCGCGCGAGCAAGCCCGATGCGCTGATCGTCGTGGCCTACACGCCCGACCACATCCTGTTCACGCGCCAGTTCGCGGAGAACCGCCTCAACGTGCCCTATGGCATCCACTCCGTCGGTGGCGGCGCGGAAGACCCTTCGTTCTACAAGTCGGTCAACCCCAAGGCCTACGACCTGATGTTCGTGCAGGACGATTTCCAGGTGGACATCATGCAGGCCATCAAGGACCCGAACGCGCTGGACGCCGACAAGAAATTCCAGACCCGCATGGGCTACGGCCTGAACGCCTACGGCGCGCAGGGCGTGTCCAACGCCTACATCCTGCGCGATGTGCTGGAGCGCGCCGCCTCGACCGACCGGGAAAAGATCCGCGATGCCCTGGCCGCGACCGACATCAAGAGCGGGCCCGCGCTGATCACGGGCTACAGCCGCGTGGTCTTCGACGACAAGGGCCAGAACCCGCACGCCCACGGCGCCATCACCCAGAACATCGGTGGCGAGCGCCGCACGGTATGGCCGGCGGCCAACCGGCTGGCCGGCACCAAACCGGTCTGGCCGCTGCCCGACTGGTCCAAGCGCTGATCCGGTCCACGGCTTCAACCCGGGTGCCCGCCGCCCCGCGCGGCGGGCACCCTCATCACGGAAACCGGTATGGATCCCCTCATCTTTTTCTACGCGCTCATCAACGGGCTGCTGCAGGGCGCCATCTATGGCGGCATCGCCCTGGGCCTGAGCCTGATCTTCGGCGTGCTGCGCGTCATCAACTTCGCGCACGGCTCGTTCCTCATGGTGGCCATGTACGCGGCCTACACGCTGTGGTCCACCTTCGGCCTGCACCCCTACGTGGCGGCGCTGGTGACCATGCCCTTGCTGTTCGGCTTCGGCTACTTCACGCAGAGCGTCATCATCTCGCCGCTGTTCAGGCGCGAGTCGTCCCTGGTGGTGGAACCGCTGGGCGCGCTGCTGCTGACCACGGGCGTCTACCTGGTCATGGACAACCTGGTGCTGATGACCTACGGCCCGGACGTGCGCTCGGTCAGCGTGGACTTCGCCGGTGGCACCTTCGAGGTCGCGGGCCTGCCGATCAGCATCCCGCGCTTCGTCGGCTTCGTCGCCGCCATCGCCGTGGCCGGGGGCCTCTGGTGGGGGCTCAAGCACACCGACGTGGGCCGCTCCATCCGCGCCACGGCGCAGAACCGCGACGCGGCCGCCATGAGCGGCGTGAACGTCTACCGCGTCTACAACCAGACCTTCGGCCTGGGCGCCGCCATCCTGGGCCTGTTCGGCGCCTTGCTGGTGCCCTTCCTGTCGATCACGCCCACCGTGGGGCTGATGTTCGGCGTCAAGTCGTTCCTGGTGGTGGTGCTCGGTGGCATCGGCTCGATCCCGGGCTCCATCGTGGGTGGGTTGCTGCTCGGCGTCTTCGAGTCGCTGATCTCGCAGTTCGTCACCGCCACCTCGGCCGCGATGTTCTCCTTCCTCATCTTCATCGTGGTGCTGCTGGTCCGTCCCAACGGCCTGCTGGGCCGCAAGGCGTGAGGGCGTGGCCATGTCAAGAATGAACGCCTTTTCCAACTCCCCCTCCACGCTGATCCTGGGCCTGCCCATGATCGCGATCGCGGCCGTACTGCCGCTGTTCGTGAGCGACTCGTACACGCTGCACTCCCTGACCATGATCCTGTACTTCGCGTACATGGCCACGGCCTGGAACTTCGTGTGCGGCTACGTCGGGCAGCTCTCGCTCGGGCACGCCGTGTTCGCGGGCCTGGCCGGTTATGTGACGGTGCTGCTGTTCACGCTGCTTGGCCTCTCGCCCTGGCTGGGCATGCTGGCCGGCGGTGCGTTCGCGGCCCTGCTGTCGCTGGCCATCGGCTACCCCACGTTCAAGCTCAAGGGCCCGTACTTCACGCTCACCACGATCGCGTTCGCCGAGATCGTGCGCATCTGGTTCGAGAACACCGACGATTTCCTGGGTATCCCGCTCAAGGGCGCGCAGGGCCTGGTGGTGCCGCCGAGCGAACTCGGCGGCCTGGTCTACCAGTTCGAAGGCAAGGTGCCGTACTACTACATCGCCCTGGTGATGCTGGTGCTGGTGCTGCTCGCCACCATCGTGCTCGAGCGCTCGCGCCTGGGTTATTACCTCAAGGCGATCCGGGGCGACCACAACGGCGCCGAGGCCCTGGGCGTCAACCCCACGCGGTGCTCGCTGATCGCGCTCGCGGCCAGCGCCTTCATGACCGGCCTGGGCGGCGCCTTCTACGCGCAGTTCTTCCGCTACATCAACCCGGAACGCAACATGGGCATCGAGTTCTCGATCGACGTGGCGCTGATGGCCATCGTGGGCGGGCAGGGCACGGTGCTCGGCCCCATGCTGGGCGCCCTGGTGCTGCACCCGATCGCGGAGTTCTCGCGCAGCTACCTCGGCGGCACCTTCCTCGGCCTGCACCTGGTCATCTACGGCGTGATCCTGATCGTCGCGGTGCTGTACTTCCCCAAGGGCATCATCGCGCCGATCGATCGCTGGCTGAAACAACGCCTCCAGCAAGGAGGGACGAAAAAATGAGCGATTCGACAACGGCGCTGCTGCAAGTGCAGGGCCTGAGCAAACGTTTCGGCGGCCTGAAAGCCGTGAACGAGGTGTCGTTCGACCTTCGGCAAGGCGAGATCCTCGGGCTGCTCGGTCCCAACGGCGCGGGCAAGACCACGGCCTTCAACCTGATCGCCGGTTTCCACCGCGCCGACCAGGGTCGCATCCTGTTCGAAGGTCGCGATGTGCTGGGCATGGCGCCCAGCGACATCTGTCGCGCGGGCATCGCGCGCACCTTCCAGCTCTCGCGACCCTTCGGCGGGCTCTCGGCGGTGGAGAACGTGATGGTCGGCGCCTTCGCGCGCCTGGAGTCCACCGCCAAGGCGCGCGCGCTGGCGATGGAGCTGCTGGACTTCCTCAACCTCGGCGACCGCTGCAACGCCGACGCGAACGACCTCACCGCGTTCGACAAACGCAAGATCGAACTCGGCCGCGCGCTGGCCACGCAGCCGCGCCTGCTGCTGATGGACGAGGTGGTGGCCGGCGCCACGCCCAGCGAGGCGGCCGAGATGGTGGCCCTGGTGCGCAAGGTGCGCGACCGAGGCATCACGGTGCTGATCGTGGAGCATGTGATGAAGGTGATCATGGGTCTGTCGGACCGCGTGATCGTGATGGACCAGGGCTGCCTGATCGCCAATGGCGAACCGCAGAAGGTGGTGAAGGATCCGCGCGTTCTGACCGCGTATTTTGGAGAAGGCTATGTCGGCACCGATGTTTAGCGTGAAAGACCTCTGGGCCGGCTACGGCGAGCAGCAGGTGCTGCGGGGCATCCACCTCGACCTGCACCCCGGCACCATCACCGCCCTGATCGGCGCCAACGGCGCGGGCAAGACGACCTTCCTGCGCACGGTCTCGGGCCTGGTGAAAACCACCAAGGGCTCGGCGGTGCTGGAAGGCTGCTCGCTCACCGGCCTGCCGCCGCACCGCATCGTGGACCAGGGCTTCGTGCAGTCGCCCGAAGGCAAGCAGCTCTTTCCCGAGATGACGGTGATGGAGAACCTGATGGTGGGGGCGTCCACGCCCCGGGCGCGCGCGCGCCGCTCAAAGACGATGGACGAGATCTTCGCGCTGTTCCCCATCCTCGATGAGCGCCGCCATCAGCTGGCCGGCACCCTGTCGGGCGGGCAGCAGCAGATGGTCGCCGTGGGCCGCGCGCTGATGGCGCTGCCGCGCGTGCTCGCGCTCGACGAACCATCGCTCGGGCTCGCGCCCATCATGGTGGACCGCCTGTTCGAAGGCATCCGCAAGATCCGCAACAGCGAGCTCGCGGTGCTGGTCATCGAGCAGAACGTGCAGATGGTGCTCAACATGGCCGACCACGGCTTCGTGATCGAGAACGGCACCATCGCCATGCGCGGCACCGGCCGCGAGCTGCTGCACAACCCGCAGCTGAGGGCCAGCTACCTCGGCATCTGAACACCGGGCCCGCCGACCCCGGCAGGGCCCGATCCCCTTCCCGCACCACGCCTGTTTCAAAGATATATGGTGCATCAATGCGCAACGAAAGGAACCCCCTCATGCCGCAGCCCAGTCCCGTCCGCCGAGCGGACGCTCCCGATTTCACCCCCACCGCCGAAGAGATCGCCCGCCTGCGGGAGAAGGCCCGCTTCGTGCGGCTGGAGACGATCCGGCTGATCGAGATCGCCAAGGTCGGCCACTACACCTCGGTCTTCTCCGCCGCCGAGATCTTCGCCTCGCTGTACTACGACGTGATGTCGCTGCGCCATGGCGAGCCCGCCTGGCCCGACCGCGACCGCTTCCTGATGGGCAAGGGCCACGCCGCCGTGGGGCAGTTCCCCATCCTCGCGGAATGGGGCTTCATCCGCCCGGAAGAGCTGGACGGCTACACCCGCCTGGGCAGCGCGCTGGGCGACCACCCCGACATGACCAAGGTGCCGGGCATCGACTTCAGCTCGGGCTCGATCGGCCACGCGCTCTCCGGCGGCTGCGGCATGGCGCTGGGTGGGCGCATGTCCCAGCGCGACTTTCACGTCTTCGTGATGCTGGGCGATGGCGAGATGCAGGAAGGGCAGGTGTGGGAGGCCGCGCTGTTCGCGGCCCACAACAAGCTCTCGCGGCTGGTCGCCATCGTGGACCGCAACGGCTACCAGCTCGACGGCAAGGTGGACGAGGTGATGGGCGTCGAGTCCCTGGCCGAGAAGTGGCGCGCGTTCGGCTGGGAGGTGCACGAGGTGGACGGCCACAGCGTGCGCGACCTCACCGCGCTGCTGCGGCGCCTCAAGGCCGACACCGGCCGCGACAAGCCCGCGTGCGTGATCGCCAAGACCATCAAGGGCAAAGGTGTTTCCTACATGGAAACCGAACCCGGCTGGCACCTGGGCTACCTGGCGCCGGCCGACGCGCAGCGCGCCATCGAAGAAATCATGAGCAAGGAGATCTGAACCATGAACCCCCAACCCCTTTCCCCCGACTCTTGGCAGTACCGCGCCCTGAACCAGATCACCCCGGGTCTGAACCATTTTTCGGACGCGCTGATCGAACTGGCCGAGCAGGGCCACCCCGTGATGGCCGGTTCGGCCGACCTGCAGTACTCCAACGGCCTCAACAAGTTCGCCAAGGCCTACCCCGATCGTTATGTGCAGTTCGGCATCTCCGAACAGAACATGGTGACGGCCGCCGCCGGCCTGGCGACCACGGGCCAGATCCCCTTCGTCGCCACCTTCGCGTCCTTCCTGGGCCTGCTGTGCTGCGAGCAGATCCGCATGGACGTGGCCTACAGCAAGCTGCCGGTGCGGCTGGTGGGCCACCACACCGGCATCTCGCTCGGCTTCTACGGCACCTCCCACCACGCGACGGAGGACATCGGCACCATGCGCTCCATCGCGGGGCTCACGGTGATCTCGCCCGCCGACGGCCCGCAACTCGCGAGCGCGATCAAGGCCTCGATCGGCTGGCCCGAGCCGATCTACTTCCGCATCGGTCGCGGCCGTGAGCCCGACGTGTACGAGAAGAACACACCGTTCGAGATCGGCAAGGCCATCGAGCACAGCCGGGGCACCGACCTCACCCTCATCGCCTGCGGCATGGCCGTGAAGGGCGCGCTCGAGGCCGCGGCCGCGCTGGGCCGCGCGGGCTTCTCGGTGGGCGTGATCGACATGGCCACCATCAAGCCGCTGGACCGCGACGCGGTGCTGCAGGCGGCAGCGCGTTCGCGCCTGCTCATGACGGTGGAAGAGCACAACGTGCTCGGTGGCCTGGGCGCTGCCGTGGCCGAGGTGCTGGCCGACGAAGGCGCGGGCGTGCGCCTGGTGCGCCACGGCATCCACGACGAGTACAGCCTGATCGCCCCGCCCACCCACCTGTACGCGCACTACCGGCTCGACGGCCCCGGCATCGAGGCCGTGGCGCGCGAAGCCATGCAGGGCAAGCGCGCGGCGGCCCGGCCCGCGCCGGCCTTGGTGGCGGGAGGCGCGCGATGAGCGCCGTGTCCGCGACGATGCGCTTCATCGACCACGGCCAGGGCGGTGGCCCCGAGGTGCTCGTGCCGCGCACCGGCCCCACGCCGGTGCCGGCGGCCGGCGAGGTGCTGGTGCGCGTGGCCTATGCGGGCGTCAACCGCCCCGAAGCCCTGCAGCGGCGCGGGCTCTACGCGCCGCCGCCGGGTGCCTCCCCCATCCTGGGCCTGGAGGTGTCGGGCGAGGTCGTGGCACTTGGTGCGGGTGTGACGCGCTGGTCGGTGGGCGACCCAGTGTGCGCGCTGACCAATGGCGGTGCGTACGCCGATTGCGTGGTGGTGCCCGAGGGCCAGGCGCTGCCCGTGCCCGAGGGCATTTCGATGCGGCAGGCCGCCGCCTTGCCGGAGAACTTCTTTACTGTCTGGGCCAACGTCTTTCAGCGCGGCGGTCTGCGCGCCGGGGAAAGCCTGCTGGTGCATGGCGGCTCATCGGGCATCGGCCTGACGGCGATCCAGCTGGCCAAGGCCTTCGGCGCGCGCGTGCTGTGCACGGTCGGTAGCGCCGAGAAGGCGGCGGCCTGCAAGGCCGCAGGGGCCGACATCGCCATCAACTACCGCGAGCAGGACTTCGTGGACGTGGCGCTGAAGGCGACCGAGGGCGCCGGTGTGAACATGGTGCTCGACATGGTCGGCGGCTCCTACGTCGAGCGCAACCTGCGGGCCCTGGCCGTCGAAGGGCGGCTGGTGCAGATCTCGTTCCTGGAATCGTCCCGGCCCGAGCTCGACTGGACACCGCTGATGGCCAAGCGCATCACCTTCACCGGCTCCACCTTGCGCCCACGCAGCCTGGCGGACAAGACCCGGATCGGTCAGGAACTGGTGGAGCAGGTGTGGCCCTTGTTGAGCGCGAAGCGCGTGGTGCCCGTGATCCACCAGGTGTTCCCGCTGGATCAGGCCTCCCAGGCGCATGCGCTGATGGAGTCCTCCGAGCACATCGGGAAGATCCTGCTGGAGGTCTAGGCCCGCCAGCGGTTCATCGAGGGCCGACCAGCTCCGACTCCACGCGCATGTCCAGCACATAGGCATAACGCGAGGCGTCGGCCGGCGGGTTCTGGATCGTGTAGCGCTTGACGCGCAGCACGTTGCGCGTGCCCGCCTGGTGCGTGAAGCCCTCGATGTTTCCGTAGAAGTGGCCCCATTCGCCGGTGCTGGTCTTGAGGCCGGCGCTGTTGTACTTCACCTCGCGCACCTGCATGCACTGCGCATTGCGCACCACGCCGTGGCCGCAGGGCTGGAGCTGGGGGCCCACTTCCAGGAACAGGGTTTCGCCCGCGCCGCCGTAACGCGTGGCGTCGGTGGGCTTGCCCACCAGGTGCCAGCGGCTGCCGTCGTTGAACTGCAGCAGCACGCGCGGCGGGTTGGCGTCCTGGGCCAGGTGCACGCGGGTGGCGCGGCTGATCTGCGTGGCCACGGCCTGTTCCAGCTGCATCAGCTGGGGGTCGGGGCAGGCCATCATCGTGCTCACCGGGCGCGAGATCGTGATGTCGATGCCGTTGAGCTGGTAGCCCGCGCCGATGCCGTTGCAAAGCCGGTCCACCACCACGCGCTGGTCGCCCGGCTTGTCGCCCGGGACAAAGCTCAGGCGCACGACGCGCTGGGGTGCAAGCGCGGTGAATGCGGGCAGTGCACGACCGCTCAGGTCATCCGCCTTCTCCAGCTCCCAGTGGAAGGCCTGCAGCGTTTTGTTGAGAGACGAATCGTTCATGGCGTTGGCCGACGGGGGGGCGGAGGTGGCGCAGGCCGTCAGGCCCAGCAGGGTGGCTGCGGTGAGGGCGATGAATGTCCAGCGTTTCATATGGAGGTTTCCTTTCTGTGGTCCGCCAGGACAGCATGGCGGATGTGTTTTTTTCATGCAAGCTCTCCTACATATTGAGGATTGACAGCCGTCCAGGTGCCGCCGAGGATGGTCGGCGGTGTCCTTCCCCCAACCATACAGGAGCATCATGGCCGCCTACTTTCATCTCAAGCCTTCGGGCACGCAGTGGATGTTCAACCTCGTGGCGGGCAACCACGAAATCATCTTGACCAGCGAGCGCTACACCGCCAAACAGAGCGCGCAGGGTGGCATTGCGTCGGTCCAGGCGAATGCACCGGTCGATGCCCGCTACGCGCGCCTGAACGACGCCGCGGGCAAGCCTTATTTCGTGCTGAAGGCGGCCAATGGTGAGTCGCTTGGAAAAAGCGAGACCTACTCATCGGCGGCCGCGCGGGACCAGGGGATCGAGGCGGTGAAGGCCGCGGCGCCGGGCGCGCCAACCAAGGAGTGAAGGTCTCAGCGCGACGTGCTGGTGTAGATGCGGTTGCGCCCTTCCAGGCAGTACGTCTGCGCGTGAAAGATCGGCCGGTTCTGTGCGTAGTGCACCCGGTCGAGCAGCACGTAGAGCTGCGGCTGGCGGTTGCCGCGGTCCCAGCCGATGGCACTGGAGTGGACCGCGTGGTATTCCACCTCGGTGCGGTCCGTGCGCACGCCCAGGCGCGCGAAGATGTCCACGAACGACATCGAGAACAAGGTCTCGTCGAGCACCTCGGGGAACAGGCTGTCGACGTAGCGGTCGTAGCCATAGCTCAGCAGTTCGTCGTCGCTGTAGATCGCGCGCTCGGTGTAGAGCACGCGCGCGCCAGCGGGCAGTTCCAGCTTGCGGGTTTCCTCGGGCGTGCCGGCGCGGCGTTCCAGCCTGTGCAGCACGATGCGCGGCGTGCGGCCCTGGCCCCTGATCGACTCGGTGAGAGACTCGAAGTGGCCCATGCCCATGGACGCGGGCGGCGGCGGGGGTGGGCTCACGATGGTGCCCACGCCACGCTGGATGCGCAGCAGGCCCTCCGTCACCAGGCGGCTGATGGCCTCGCGGATGGTGTTTCTCGACACCGCATACGTGCCGGCCAGCGCGGTCTCGGCCGGGATGGCCTGGCCCGGCGACCATTCGCCGGCCGACAGGCGCCGGCGCAGGTCCTGCGCCAGTCGGTCGGGCAGGGTCAGGACGTCAGCTCGGCCCATGACTTGCGCTCGCCGGCGAAGTTCCTGTAGACCTGCTCGCCGGCCACGATGGGCTCGAAGCGCGGCACCTCGCCAGCCGGCGCGAAGTCGCGCGGGTCGATCACCTGGTGGTAGTTCGGGTGGATGAACAGCGGGATCGAATAGCGCTCGCGGCCCGAGCGGTTGATCACCCGGTGCAGCGCCGACTTCAACCGGCCGTTGCTCCAGCGCGTGAGCAGCTTGGCGACGTTGAGCACGATGGCCTCTTCGTCGGGCACCACGGGCAGCCAGTCCTTGTCCGGGCCGAGCACTTCGAGGCCTCCGTTCATGTCCTGGATCAGCAGCGTGATCAGGCCCTGGTCTTCGTGCGCGCGCACGCCTTCGTCGGCGATGTGCTGCACCACTTCCTGCGGCGGGTAGTGGACCACGCGCATGTTGGAGTAGGTGTTGCGCGACACGTTGGCGAAGAAGTCCGCCGGCGCGCCCAGGTGCAGCGCAAACGCCTGCAGCACCGATTCGCCGACCCGGAACATGTCGTGGTAGCAGGTCTCGAGGCGCTCGCGGAAACCGGGCACGTCGGGCCAGGGCGTGGCCGCGTAGAACGGCAGCGGCAGCAGGGCCGGGTCGATCGGCGGGATCGGATGGCCCATGCTGAAGGCCTCCTGTCCGCTGGGCTTCTGGCCTGGCTTCGCGTTGTCGAACATCGGCTGGAAGCCGCGGTTGGTCTTGCGCTCCTGGTACGGCGCCTTGGCTTCCTCGCTTTGGCCGAAGAAGGCTTCGGCGGCCCGGAAGGTCTCGGCGATGACCGCGGGCGACACGCCGTGGCCCACCAGTTTCATGAAGCCATAGGTCTCGGCGGCGCGGCCCATGTCGTGGGCGATGGCCTGGCGCGCGGCCGGGTCGTCGCCGAAGAGCGGCGAGATGTCGATGGTCGGGATCGCGTGCGCGGCGGTGGTGGTGCTCATGGGTGCTCTCTCAATTGGCCTTGATGCCCGGGTTGAACGCGTTGGTCATCATCTCGGTGACGGGGGCCACCGACTTGATCTGGTCGTATTCCTTGTAGAAGGCCATGGTGTCCTCCCACACCTTGGGGTCCATCCACAGCAGGCCGCGCGCGCGCGTGTCGGCGCTCTGGTTCAGCGGGTTCTGCACCTTCATGCGCCAGGCGAGCTTGTCGGCGCGCTCGATCTGCTGCGGGTAGGCATCGACCAGCTTCACCGCCTCGGCCGGGTGGTCGATGGTGAACTTCAGGCCCCTGGCCACGGCGCGCACCACCTTGCGCACGGTTTCGGGCTTTTCCTTGATCATCCTGCCGCTCGTGAAGAGCGTGTCGCCGTAGGAGGCCACGCCGTGTTTCGAGAAGCGCAGCACTTTCCAGGTCTTGCCCTTCAGGTGCGCGGGCGCGTCGGCCTTGGCGGCTTCCAGTTCGACCTGGTAGGTCTGGTTGTGCAGATGGCCCGTGAAGTAATCGACCTTGCCGACCAGCAAGGGCTCGGCGTTGGCCAGCACGGTCTCGACCTTGACCTTCGACAGATCGAGGTTGTTGCGTTTGGCCAGGGCCTTCAGGAACATCTCACCATCGGCCTGGATGCCCACGCGCTTGCCTTCGAGGTCCTTCGGCGCGGGATCCGGTTCGCCGGGGTTGCCCAGGCCGATGTACACGTAGGGCAGCTCCTGGATCAGCGCGCCGATGGCCACCACATCCACCGGCGACGGCGCCAGGCGCGCCGACATGATGAACGAATGGGCCATGACCCCGAACTGGGCCTGGCCCACGCCCACCGTGGGGATGGGGTTCTTGCCCGGGCCGCCGTCGATGAAGCTGACCTTGATGCCTTCTTCCGCGAAGTAGCCCTTGGCGTCGGCCACCATGAGTGCCGCGTACTGTCCGTTGCGCAGCCACGAGAGCGCGATCCGGATATCTTCGGTCGGGGCCTGCGCGGCGGCGCCGCTCCAGGTGGTCAGACCCATGGCCAGGGCGGCGGCGAGGCGGATGAAGGGGGCGCGCATGGTGGGGCTCCTTGAAGATCGGACAAGACGGGCAGAAAAGAAATGGCCTGGGAGGGTGCGGATCACTTGCCGCCGGTGCGGCTGCGCTCGCTCCAGTTGATGCGCGCGCCGATCACCTGGACCAGCATGTAGATCGCGTAGGACAGCACGGCGGCCAGCAGCGCCACGGCATACACCTGGTCGCCGCGGTACTGGGCCATGGCGCGGTTGATCACGTAGCCCAGGCCTTCGGAGGAAATCATCCATTCGGCGGCCACCGCGACGATGATGCTGCCGCTGCCGGTGATCTCCTGTGCCGCGAGGATGTAGGGCACGGAGTACGGCAGCCGCACCTTGAGGAACACCTTCCACGGACTCACGTCGAGGATGCGCATGCGGTCCAGCACCACGGGGTCGACCGCCGCCAGGCCGCGCAGGGTGTTCACCAGCACGGGGAAGAAGCCGGCGATGGTGACGATCGCCACCTTGGTCCACAGGCCGTCGCCCACCGCGAGCACCAGCACCGAGGCCAGCGCCACATAGGGCACGTTGCGGATGGTGATGGCCGCTGGCATGAGCAGGCGGTTGAACATCGGCAGCGAGGTGAACAGCACCGCCAGGCCGATGCCGACCAGGTTGGCGAACAGGAAACCGATCGCCGCCGCGCGCAGCGTGACCATCAGGTGCTGCGTCACGAACGAGGTTTCCTGGGTCAGCACCGCGAGCACCTGCGTGGGGCGCGGGATCACGAACTCCGGCAGCCCCGAGAACGCGATGGCCAGGTACCACAGGCCGAGGATGGAGATCACGGGCAAGGCGATGCGCGAAGCGATCGTCAGCGCGCGCAGCGCCGCGGTGCGCGCGGCGGCGGCAGGCGGCACCGGCGTGACGGCGGCTGGGGTCACGGTGGTGGTGTTCATGCGGCGGCCCTCCATTGGCCGAACAGCAGGCCGCGGATGCGGTCGGTGAGGTCCACGAATTGCGGATCGGTGCGGAAGGCCGCCGTGCGCGGGCGCGGCGAGGGCACGCGGATGTCGGCCAGGATGCGGCCGGGCGCTGGCGAAAACACGATCACGCGATCGGCCAGCAGCACCGCTTCATCGACGTGGTGGGTGACGAACAGCACGGTCTTGGGGCGCGTGGCGAGCTCGGTGCCGAGCCACAGGCCCAACTCTTCGCGCTTCATTTCGTCCAGCGCGGAGAAGGGCTCGTCCATCAGCAGCACCTCGGGGTCGTGCGCGATGGCCGACGCGAAATTCACGCGCTGCAGCATGCCGCCCGAGAGGTGGTGCGGCATCTTCTCTTCGTGTCCCGCCAGGCCGAAGTCGCGCAGCAGGCCGCGCGCGGGCAGGCCGGCGCGACCGGTCACCTTCTGGGTGAACTCGACGTCCTCGATGGCGCGCTTCCACGGCAGCACCGCGGGCCGCTGCGACACCAGGCCCAGTTGGCGCTGGCGCCGCACGGTGGCGGGCGGCAGGCCGCCGATCCGCACCGAACCGCTGCTGGGCTGGTCCAGGTCCGCCACCAGGCGCAACAGCGTGGTCTTGCCACAGCCCGATGGCCCGACCAGGGCGATGAACTCGCCGGCCGCGATGTCGAGGTCGACCGATTCGAGCGCCACGGTGGGACCGAAGCGGCGTGAAACGTTTCTGAGTTGAATGTCTGCGGACATGATGTCTGGACGTCCCCAAAAGTGGGCGGGTTGTTGGACGTCCAATGTCCAAAGCGAGATCCATGCCATGGAAGCGGCCAGGAGCCGCAAGCCAGAACCTTGCTGGTCAGGCAGCAATCTGTCGGCAGGTGATACCCGGTCAGCGCATCTTCGGTGTGTGAAGCGCCACGTAGGCGGCCAAGCCGATCAGCAAGCCCCAGAAGGCACCACCAATGCCCAGCATCTGGACATTGGCGGCCGCGGCGAGAAACGTGATCAGCGAGGCTTCGCGTGTCTTCGCATCGGCCATCGCGGCGGCCAGGCTGCCGCCAATGGTGCCCAGCAACGCCAGGCCCGCCAGGGTGGCGATGAACGTGGCCGGCAAGGCCATGAAGACGGCCGCCAGCGTCACGCCGAAGACGCCGACCAGGATGTAGAGCACGCCCGCCGCCATGCCGGCGACCCAGCGCTTCGAAGGGTCTTCATGTGACGCCTTGCCCGTGCAGATGGCCGCCGTGATGGCCGCCACGTTGAAGGCATGCGAGCCGAAGGGCGCCATGAGCAGGGACCCCAGGCCGGTGACCGCCACGATGGGGTTGGCGCTCGTGCGGAAACCGTCGTTTCTCAGCACCAACATGCCGGGCATGTACTGCCCCGTGAGCGTGATGAGGAAGAGCGGCAGGGCCAGGCTCAACAGGGCGTGGACGCTGAAGACGGGCTGCGTGAACACGGGGCTCGCCACGCGGAGTTCGAGTCCGCCGAGGTCCACCCGCCCTTGCGCGAGCAGGTAGGCCAGGCCGAGCAGGAGGACGCCCACGATCGCGTAGCGCGCGCTCAGCCGTTTGAGCGTGAGGTACGTGCCGATGAGAAGGCCCGCGAGCCATGGGTCGAGGCTCATGCCTGCGAAGGCGCCGATGCCGAACTGCAGCAGGATGCCCGCCAGCAGGCCCGCGGCGATCCCTGGCGGGATCCACCGGATGAGCTTCTCGAAGCCACCGGTCAGGCCGAGCACCACGAAGGCCGCCGCCGACATCAGGTACGCACCGACCGCCTCCGCGTACGAGGTGGTGGCCAATGCCGTGACCAGGAAGGCGGCCGCTGGCGTGGACCAGGCGGTGATGATGGGCTCGCGGCTGAACCAGCTCAGCAGAACGCCCGTGACGCCCACGCCAATGGAAACGGACCACACCCACGAGGCGGTCATCTCCGGACTCAGGCCGGCGACCTTGGCCGCCTGGAACACCAGGATGAACGTGCCGCCGTAGTTGACGATGACCGAGACGATCCCCGCGACCACGGGGTGGGTGAGATCACGGACGTGAAAGCGAGGGGCGGCGGTTGACATGGTCTGCGGGACATCCTGTGGGCGAAGGCGGGGACACGGTTGAAAGCCTGGTTTTTACGGGGAAATTGGTCGGTTGTGTCCAGCCATTTTTGACACATCTATCAGACCATTTGGGCGATGCCTGAATGGTAGGATCCGGTCGATTGAATCCAAAAACACCACCAGACCAATTGTTCAAGCATGCCCAGCTCGAATCCGTGAAGGCCTGGATCGGTGACCCCGCCCAGCGTGCCTTGCCGCTGCATGCGCGGATTCAGCGCGCCATCCGGCAGCTGATCCTCGATGGGGTCCTGGATGCCGGCAAGCCACTGCCTGCGTCCCGGATGCTGGCGATGTCCCTGGAGGTTTCGCGCGACACCGTGGAGGCCGCTTACGGCCAACTGCACGCCGAGGGCTTCATCGAGCGCCGGGTGGGCAGCGGCAGTTTTGTGTCGGGGCGCGCGCGGAGGTCGCCCAGCCGCCATGCCGCGCGGCGCCCGAGCACGCAGCGGGAAGCCGCGCGCCTGAGTGAACGTGGCGCCGCGATGTTCCGGCAAGGTGGCGTGCGGGAGTTCCTCGGTTCGCGCCCTTTTGCACCTGGCGTGCCGGAGACGCGGTCTTTCCCCATCCAGGTGTGGGAGCGCCTGCAGCGGCAGGTCTTGAAGGAGCACGGCAGCCAGGCCCTGGCCCATGGGCCCGCGCAGGGCGTGGAGTCCTTGAGGCGGGCCATTGCCGACCATGTCAACCTCGAGCGCGGGGCCCATGCGAGCCCTGAGCGTGTGCTGATCCTCACCAGTTCGCAGCAGGCGCTCACCCTGTGCGCGAACGTGCTGCTGGATGCCGGCGACAGGATCTTCGTCGAGGACCCCGTCTACCACGGGGCGCGCAAGGCGTTCGATGCGGCGGGTCTCGAATGCGTTCCCGTTCCCCTGGACGCCCAGGGCATGCGGACCGACCACCTGCAGGCGTCGGGCGTGCCCGGCAAGGCCGTCTTTCTGACGCCCTCTCATCAGTTCCCCACGGGCGCGACGCTGGCGCTGGACCGTCGCCTGGCGGCGATCGAGTGGGCTCGGCGAAACCAGGCGTGGATCCTGGAAGACGACTACGACAGCGAGTTCCACTACGCCGGCAAACCCACGGCCTGCGTCCAGGGGCTGGATGCCCATGAGCGGACCCTCTACATCGGCACCTTCACCAAGTCGCTGTTTCCGGGCCTGCGCATTGGCTACATGGTGCTGCCCGCGCCGCTCGTGGAGCCCATGACCGCCGCGCGCACGCTGTTGGACGGGCACAGCGCCCCGATTCCCCAGCTCACCCTGGCCCGGTTCATGGAAGGCGGGCACTTCGGGGCGCACGTGCGCAGCATGCGAGGGATCTATGCCGGGCGCCGCGACAGGCTGGCCGATCTGCTGGGCCGGCACCTGGCCGGATGGCTGGAGCCTCATGTACCGGCTGGCGGGCTGCAGATGCCTTGTCTGCTGAAAGGCGGGATGCCCGAGCGTGACGTCGTCGATGCGGCTGGCCGCGCGGGCCTGGACCTGCTGGGCCTGAGCGGGCTTTACGTGGGCCGCCAGCAGACCCCGGGTTTCGTGATGGGGTTTGCCGCGCACACCCCGGCGGAACTGGACGCCGCCGTGAAGAAGCTCAGGAAAGTCTTCGAAACATGGGGCCGCTAGCGCAAGGCCCCCGCCGAGGCGCGCGATCGCCATCGAAAAGGAACAGGCAATGAAACCATCGGCCAACGGCCTGCTGACGCAGGTGTCCATCGTCCACCTGATCAGCCACCTGCACATCATGGCGGTGCCCGCCATGCTGCCCTTGCTGCCCGCTGCCATGCAGGTGGGCTTCGTGGAGCTCGGTGTCGCGATTGGCGTGTTCAACGTCGTTTCGGCCGTGGTGCAGGCCCCCCTGGGCTTCCTCGTGGATCGTTGGGGTGCCCGACGGATGTTGATGGCCGCGCTCGTGCTGGGTGCCGCCGCGTTCGCGCTGGTGGCCGCCGTGCCCACCTACCCGGCGCTGCTCGTGGCCATGGCCATCGCGGGCCTGGCGAACGGTGTGTACCACCCCGCCGACTATTCGCTGCTCTCGCGGGGCATCGCGCACGAGCGCATGGGCCGGGCATTCTCGATTCACACCTTCGCCGGGTTCCTGGGGGGCGCGCTGGCGCCGCCCCTCATGGTCGGCGCGGCACTGGCCTGGTCGCCTCGCTGGTCGTTCGCCATCGCGGCCCTGGCCGGCGCCATCGGGTTCGCGGTCCTGCTTCTGGGCGGTCGCGAGCCGGTGGTCCAGGCCAGCGCATCGCCGCGCGCAGCCGAACGGCCGCGAACGGGTTCCGCGATGGCGCCGGTGGCCACCCTCGCGGTGCTCACGCTGCTGTTCACCATGCTCAGCCTGAGCACCGGTGCCATCGAGCGGTTCTCGGTGTCGGCTCTGGTGCAGGGGTTCGATGTCTCGCTCGGCGCGGCCAACCTCGCCTTGACGGTGTTTCTGTTCGCCAGCGCGATCGGGGTGCTCGCCGGTGGGGTGCTGGCCGACCGCACCGCCCGCCATGGCCACGTGGCGGCGGCCGCGTTCGCGATGGCCGCGATGCTGGTGGTGGGGGTCATCCAGGTCCCGCTCTCCGCGCCGGCGCTCGCCGTGGCCTATGGCGCCATCGGGTTCCTGAGCGGCATCGTCGCCCCCTCCCGGGACATGCTGGTTCGCGCGGCCTCACCGGCGGGCGCCGAAGGCAAGACCTTCGGCATCGTGTCCACCGGTTTCAATGTGGGGGGTGTCATCGGCCCGGTTCTGTTTGGCTACCTGCTCGACAAAGGCCTGGCCAGTGGCGTCCTGTGGGCCTCGGTGTGTTTCATGGCGATCACGACGGCCATGGTCCTGTTCCAGGAGCGGAAGGAACCCATCCGTCCCGCGCTGGTCCGGCGCTGACGCCGGTTGCCGCGCGCTGGCGAAAGGTATCAAGCGCACACAAAGATTGAATTGGACGGCCAGGGGGGCCGTTTCTAGACTGCGTGCAGTTTGGAAACGGAACAACCCCTATGCAAATGAATGGCATCGTTGGCTACCTGCTCACCCCTTGCGATGCAAGCGGCCAGGTGGACCACGCTCTCCTGGCTCGACATGTCGAGCGTCTCGTGAACCTGGGGGTGCACGGCCTCGCACCGCTGGGCAGCGTGGGCTGTCTGCCCTACCTGGGTGACGGCGAGCGCGACGCCGTCATCCGCACGACCGTGGCGGCCGCGGCCGGCCGCGTTCCGGTGCTCGCGGGGGTGTCCAGCCTGGGCACCGCCCAGACGATTCGCCATGCCCGGTTCGCGCAGGAGGCCGGGGCCAGCGCCATCCAGGTGCTGCCCAGCACGTACTGGACGCTGACGGAGGCGGAGATCTTCGAGTACTACCGGCAGGTCGCGGAAGCGGTCTCCATCCCGGTGATGGTCTACAACAACCCGTTCACCACCGGCCTGGACCTGCCGGTCGATTTTCTGCGCCGGCTCACGGCCTTGCCGAACGTCTCGCTCATCAAGGAAGCCAGTCCCGACGGGACCAAGATCGCACGCCTGCGGGAGGCCTGTCCCGATCACGTCGGCATCTTCGTCGGCCTGAACCGCATGGCACAGCGGGGATTCCAGGACGGCGCGGCGGGCTGGTGCACGGCCGCGCCCAACGTCTGCGCGTCCTTCATTCTCAACTTCCATCGCTGCATGGCCGCTGGCGATGTCGCCGGCGCCCAGCGCTGGTTCGCCCGCCAGTCCGAGCTGCTGAATTTCCTGATGGACCACGGGCTGCCGCGCACCGTCACGGCCGGGCTCGAGCTCTGCGGTGTGCCGGCGGGGCGGCTGCGTGCGCCCTTGTCCCCTTTGACGCCAGCGCTCCACACGGCGATGAAAGACATTCTTGAAACCATGGAGATCATCTGATGACCCGCATCCTTCGCCGCCTGGCGGCATCTTGCCTGGCCGCTGCCGCGGTCGTGACCACCGCGCACGCGCAGAACTACCCCACTCAGCCGGTTCGCCTGGTGGTGCCTTTCGGTGCGGGCGGTGTCACCGACATCACCGCGCGCGTGTTCGCCGAGGGGCTGTCCCGTGAACTCGGTCAACCGGTCGTGGTGGAGAACCGCGCTGGCGCGGGGGGCGGCATTGCGGCCGGTGTCGTCGCCAAGTCCCGGCCCGATGGGCACACGCTGCTGGTCATCACCAATGGCATGTTCGCGGTCAATCCCCTGATCTATCCCAGCCTGGCCTACGACCCCCGGAAGGACTTCACGTACGTGGCCATGCTGGCGAACACGCCCACCATCCTCGCGGTCCATCCGAACAGTCCGTACGCTTCGCTGCCCGAACTGATGAAAGCCGCGGCGGCCGAGAAGGACAGGCTCAGTTTCTCGACGGCGGGCGAGGGCTCGGACAACTACCAGGTCCTCCAGTTGCTTCAGCAGGCGACGGGCACCCAGCTGCTGCCGGTGCCCTACAAGAGCGGCAGCGAGTCCTTGACGGCGGTGATCACCCGCACGGTGGATGTCACGGCGATTTCGGCGGTGACGGCGGTCAGCTTTGTCGAGTCCAAGCAGATCCGCCCGTTCGCGGTCACCTCCTCCAGGCGCCTGGCCCATCTGCCGGACATCCCGACGGTCAAGGAGGCGCTGGGCAAGAGCGTGGAAGGCGGCTCGCTCTCGGGCGTCGCGGCACCCGCTGGAACCCCCGCGGAGGTGGTGAAGCGGCTCAATGCCGCGATCGCCAAGGTCGCCGCCAGCCCCCTGGTGCAGGAGAAGATCTACTCGAAGGGCAGCGAAGCGGTCGACCCCACGCAGGCCGCTTTCGAAAAACGGGTTCGCGATGAACAGGCGAAGTGGGCCGCGCTGCTGAAGCCGGCGGCCAGGTAGGCGCGAGAGCGCCGCGCGGCTTCAGAAACCGGGTGGCGCTGCCAGCACGTCGCGGGCCGTGTCCACGAACCAGGGCACGGCCGGGTTGATCGATCTGGAGGGCGTCGCCAGGGCCAGGGGGTAGGTCAAGGCCTGGTCTTCAGAGTCGGTCAGCGGCACGAAGCGCACGTGGTCGATGGCGATGCGGCGCGAGGCCTGGGGCACGATGGCAATGCCCAGGCCCGCCGCGATGAGGGGCAGGGTGATCAAGGCATGCGAAGACTCCTGGAGCGCCTTGGGGTGGAAGCCGTCGCGCCGGCACAGGGCCATGACCTCGCCCGCGAAACCCGGGCTGTCGGAATGGGCCAGGGTCACCAGCGTCTCTTCGCCCAATTCGGAGAGCCTGACGGTTTTCCGGTTCGCGACAGGGTGGTGGGACGGGACCGCCAGGACCAGGTGCTGCCGGGGCAGCGCCATCCACTCGATGCCGGGGACACCGGAAGAGGGCGGCACCAGAAAAGCGGCATCGAGTTCGCCCCGTTGCAGCTCACCCAGGATCCCCACGGTGCTGCCACTGCTCAGGTGCAGGCGAACCGAAGGAAAGCTGGCCGCGAAACGGTGCAGCAGGACGGGCAGCAGTTCCAGCGATGCACTGGGGACGGAACACACCCGCAAGCTGCCGATGCGGCCCTGGTCGGCATCGCGCGTGGCCTTGATCGCGGCCTCGGCGCCATCGAGGAGGCGTTGGGCTTCGCCGAGAAAGACGCCACCCGCCATGGTCAGGCGAACGCCCAGGCGATCGCGCTCGAAGAGCTGCACGCCCAGATCGGACTCCAGCCGCTTGATGGCAATGCTCAGAGGGGGCTGCGTCATGTTCAGGCGTTCGGCGGCCTTTCGGTAGTTGAGTTCGGTCGCCAGCACGACGAATTGGCGCAGTTGTCTGAGGTCCATGGGGTGTCTCCACAGTGGATTTTTGTATCCAGTAATTTTTCGCGAGCGTTCCTAGAATGCCGCTTCTTTTTAACAGGAGTCCCTTCATGAGCATTGTTGATTCGACCGTCGTCCCGCTGGTCCACCAGATGCCCCAGTACCGCCGCCCGGAAGACATGGGGTGGGAGATGGGGCGTTTCAAGAACAAGACCAAGTTCCTGTTCCACACGCGGCCCGAGTGCCCGACAGAACCCAATGCCGGCTTCCTGCGCTACGAGCCTGGCGCGGGATTCAAGCTGCACAAACACGATTTCGCGCAGGTCTGGTATGTGATCGAGGGCGAGTTCGACATGGGTGGCAAGTTGTTCGGCCCGGGCACGGTGGTCTTCCACCCGGACCCCCACATCGAAGAGGCGCTCACCACCGAGACCGGCGGCACGATTTTCTTCGTCCAGTACCAGGGGCCCACCAGCGGGGCGCGCCCCGTCTACGAGGGGCGCATGAACATCCAGGGTGATGTCCCGGAACTGACCGCGTCGGATCTCGAGCGCTGAGCACCACAGCAGCGGTCCATTTTCAGAACTCCAAAGAGGCAAAACCGTGTTCATGTCCTTCTTCCAAAAGGTGCTGGTCGGCACCATGCTCGCGATCCACCTGATGGGTCCCACCCACGCTGCCGAGCACTGGCCGACCCGGCCCATCACGCTCGTGGTGCCGTTTGGTGCGGGTGGCATCACCGATGTCACGGCCCGCACGGTCGCGAAGCTGCTTCAGGAAGAGCTCGGGCAGCCCGTCGTGGTGGACAACAAGCCTGGCGCGGGCGGCAACATCGCCGCGGGCAGCGTCGCGCGCGCCAAGGCCGATGGCCACACGCTGATGGTGATGACCAATGGCATGGTGGCGGTCAATCCGCTGATCAACAAGGCGCTCAATCACGACGCCATCAAGGACTTCACCTACATCTCGATGATCGCCAACACGCCCCTGGTGCTGGTGGTGTCCGAGAAGTCGCCCATCCGCGATCTGCGCTCTTTGGTCGCGCTGGCCAGGCAGCAGCGCGAAGGTGTCGCGTTCGCGAGTTCAGGACTGGGGACGTCGATCCACCAGGTGCTCGCGTCGCTGCAGCAGGCCACCGACAGCACCTTCCTGCACGTGCCCTACAAGAGTGGGGCGGAAGCCGCCAATGCCTTGCTGTCGGAGGCGGTGCAGGTCACGGCGGTCGAGACGGTGGTGGTGGGGCCCTTTGTCGAGTCGGGCAGGATGCGCCCGCTGGGCGTCACCTCGAGCCAGCGCGTGCCGAGACTGCCGAACATCCCGACCGTCGCCGAGCAGCTCGGCGCGGAGTTTGACGTGGGGTCCATTTCCGGCGTGGTCGCACCCGTTGGCACCCCCCCGGCGATCGTCAAGAGGCTGGAGGAGGCCATGACCAAGGTGCTCAGGAGCGAAGGCATGCAGGTGCTGTTCATGCAGGGCAGCCAGCCCATGCCGGCGGGCGCCGAAGCCTTTCAGACGCGCATGCGCAAGGAGGTGGCCAAATGGAAGGACGTTTTCGGCGTTCGCTGACGAGGCGGGAGCGTGCGGATGGATGAGCGAGCGCCTGGCGAGACGGACCGGTTGCAGCAGCTGGTCGAGTCGATCGCGGCGAAGATCTTCAACGGCACCTATGCGCCAGGACAGAAGCTCCGGCAGGAGACCCTGGCGGAGGAGTACGACGTCAGCCGCACGCCGGTGAGAGAGGCGCTTCGGCAGCTCGAGATCAAGGGGCTGGTCGTCCAGCAAAGGCGCTATGGCGCCACGGTGCTTGCCCCCACCACCAAGGACATCGGCGCCAACTACTGGTTGCGCGGGGAGCTCGAGGGGATGGCGACGGAGCTGGCGGCCCGATGGATATCGGACGCCGACCTGCATCGGTTGCAGATCGTCCATGCCGAATGCGTGGCGTCGGTTCGAGCCCTCCATGAGACGGTCAACGCCGCGGGCGGTGCGCCCTGTCCGACGGCGGCCGAGCCCATGCGCCACTGGGTGGTCAAGAACCAGGCGTTTCATGCGCTGATCTACAGCGCCTGCGGCAATGCCTCGCTGGAACGCAGCATCCGCGATCTGCATCTGGACTACACCCGAAACATCCTCAACATGACCGTGTTGGGCATGCACGAGTCCCGGATGCGAAAGAACATCGAGCACCACGCCGCCATCGTCGAGGCCTTGGTGGCGAGAGACGCACTGGCTTCCAGAGACGCGATGCGGACCCACATCCAGGCGTCCGGGGCGTTCGTCGTGGACTGGCTGGAGAAGCGGCCCGCCCCCCCGCGATCGCGCACAGGCCGGCGCTTCTGAGGCGCCGACGATCGCCGGTGCCTCAGGGCTCGCGCGGGCAACCGCTGCCGGGCCTGCCGTCCAGGTGGGGCATCAGCACCGGCGCCATGGAGCGCAGGATCTGCACCGGCAGGCCGGAGGTGAAGCGGTAGCCGGCCGCGTCCGGTCCGATCACATAGGCTGTCACGCTGCCGAAGTGCCGTGGTCCCAGGTAGAACACGAAGGTGGCCGTGCGGTTCAGGGCCACGCCACCGCGCCGGTTCACCACCACGCGGTTGTCGCCGGTGCCGGTCTTGCCTCCGGGCGACAGGTCTTCTCCCGAAGCCGACTGAAAACTGCCCGAGAGCCGGCGGGCGGTGCCGGCTTCCACCACTTCCGACAAGGCCTTCTTCAAGGCCTGGGCCACCTCGGGCGCCATGACGCGCTCACCTTCCGCCGGGGTGGGCCGCAGCGCGGTTTCCCACGGCGTGCCTTGCGCGAAACGCAGGTCGGCGATGCGCAGCGTGGGCCGGCGCACCCCGCCGTTGACGATGATGCCCATCAGCTCGGCCAGGGCGGCGGGCCGGTCCCCGGAGCTGCCCAGGGCCGTGGCCAGCGACGGCACCAGATGGCCGAAGGGGTAGCCCAGCCGGGTCCAGCGGCGGTGGATTTCCAGGAAGGCTTCCACCTCCAGCATGGTGTGGATGCGGGCATCCTGCGCGTCCTTCGCGCGCGTGCGGAACAGCCAGCGGTAGACCGCCTGGCGCTCGGCGGCGCTGGCGGCGACCGCCTCGTCCAGCGTGGCCCGAGGGTGTTGCCGGCGGTAGGCCACCAGCCAGAGTTCCAGCGGGTGCACGCGGGCCACGTAGCCCCGGTCCGGCAGGTCGAGGGCGTCGAGCGCGAAGCGCTCGTACAGCTGCGCCACGCGGGGCGCCTCGGGTGCCTTGTCGCCCAGGCGGGCCGAGAGGAAGGCGCCCAGGGCTTCGGGCGATGCCGTGGGCTCCAGGTAGCGGAACACCGCGGTCAGCCGGTCGGCGCCGGGGCGCAGGCCGTCGAGCAGCATGTCGCTCAACTCGGTCGGTGTGCGGTTGTCGGTCTTGCGCCAGAAGCGGCGCAGGAAGGCCTGGCCTTCGCGGTCGGCGAAGAGGGCCAGGTAGGTGTCGCGGCGCGGATCGAGGTGGTCCTCCAGCAGCCGCGCGGTGTCGCCGGGCCCCTGGTACATGGTGTGGCGCACGATCTCGCGCAGCAGGCGCACGAAGGGCAGGTTGATGGAGGCCTGCATGGCCTCGCGCAGGCTGGGTTGTCGCGCGTCGTCCTTCTTGTTGAAGTTGTTGAAGCTGTGCAGGCCGCCGCCGGTGAAGAACTGCTCGTGCGGGCTGGCGGAGAAGCGCCGGTCCATCGCCGCTTCCAGCATCGCGCTCAGGCCGTGGTCGTTCGGGCCCGACAGGTAGTCCACCGCCCAGCGGCTCAGGCTGTCCTGCGGGCTGACCTCGGTGGCTTTCAGCGCGGCGGGCTCCAGCGGCGCGAGCCGGGCGTGCAGCTCGGCGACCAGCTCCAGGTAGGTCGCCAGCACCCGCAGCTTGGCGGTGGAGCCCAGCTCCAGCTTGCTGCCTTCGTTGATGTCCAGCGGCTGCTGCGTCGTGTCGGTCTGCACCCGCACCAGGTTGCCTTGCGGCGTGCTTTCCAGCAGGGTGAAGCTGTAACGCACCTCGCCCAGGGTGTCGGGCTGCAGCAGGCGCTCGCCCATCAGCTCCTGCGAGCGGGCGAAGGCCGGCTCGGTCAGGCGCCCGAGGTAGGTGCTGACCGCGTCCTGCAGCTGGCCGTTCAGCGTGGTGCTGGCCTGGGCGTCGAGCCGGTCCAGGCTGTAGAGCGAGGTGCCGAGCAGGCCGGCCAGCCGGGTGCGCACGGCGGTCGTGCCCTTGCTCGCCGCGGCGGGCAGCAGCGGCGGGTTCTTGGCCATGTCGCGGAACACCAGCTTCTGCCGCAGGGCGGCGTCGCGCCAGGCGGCGTCGATGATGCCGGCCTCGGTCAGCAGGCGCAGGTGGGCGTCGGTGGCGCGGTCGAGTTCCTGGCGGCCCTGCGCGAGGTACCACGAGGGCCGGCGGTGGGCGATCATCAGCGCCACCGCCTGGCGCAGGACGCGGCCACGGGCCGCGCCGTCGCCAGGGGCCGAGAGCGCGGCCATGGCGCGATCGAAGTCGGTGCCGAACCACACCCACAGGCCGTCGCCCAGGCCATGCACCTCGCCATGGCGGGGCGCCGCCGACAGCGGCACCGTGTTGAGGTAGTCCAGCACGAGCTGGCGGCGCACCGGCAGCGTGTCGGTGCCTTGCTGGTAGGCCCGCACCGAGGCCGAGGCCATCTGCCGCAGTTTCTCGCGCGCGTCGTGCGTGATGCCGCCGGGCGAATGGCGGTACTTCTCGATCTGCGTGGCCAGCGTGCTGCCACCGTGCGCGTCGATGTCGGGATCGATGTGGCTGCCCAGCTGCGCGAGCACCGCGCGCGTGAATCGCAGCCAGTCCACCGCCGGGTTCATCTGCGGGCGCTCGGGGTCGAGCAGGTCGCGGTTCTCGATGAAGAGCAGGGCCTGCACCACCACCGCGGGCACGCTCTCGAAGCTCTCGAAGCGCCGGTAGGGGTAACGGAAGGCGTGCAGCGATTCCCGGCTGCAGTCGAACACGGTCAGGCCGGTGTGGGTCTTCTCCGCGTAGGGGGCGAACCAGCCGCGCTCCAGGTGGGTTCGCAGGGCATCGTCCTGGCGCGACTGCTCCGCGATCTCGAAGCCGCGCTCCTGCAGGCGGGTGGTGAAGGCCGGAAGGCTGGTGTAACCCATGCGTTCGTCGAACGGGCCGTGCGTGGGGAACCGGATGGGGTCGGCCGGACCGGGGGCGACGTGGGAATTCAGGGTGGCCGCATAGCCGTGCAGTTCCCGCGCTTGCCAGTGCGAGGTCTGCATCTCCCGGCGCAGCAGCAGCGCGGCCACCGCGCCCAGGATCAGGAGGACCAGCAGGAGCACCCGCCACCGCAGGCGAAAGCCGGGTGGGCGCTGGTACCCGGGTGGGTCACCGGCGTGGCCCTTGTTGGGCGCTGCCTCCATCTGTGGTTCGACCATGCTGTGTTCCATTGGCTTCAAAGCCCCTGTGCGGATCCTGTGCGTGTGTGGACCGTGCCCAGGGTCATCTTGCACCTGCGCGGGTGCGCTGTCGGGCAGACCGGACCGGCGGCGACGCCACCGCGACGGGGACGGGTGCGGTGTGATGGCTGTCACGCCTGCGGGGTGCGGTGCGCTCGGCGGCGACCTGGCGAACCAGTCGCCAGGCCAGCTCCGCCGGGGGGGTCAAGGTCCGGTGGGCGCGGCGCACCAGCGCGATGTGCCGGTCGATGCGGGGCAGCAGCGGGCGCATCACCAGGCCCTGCAGCCCCGCGGGCGGCAAGGCCAGCATGGGCACGACCGAGATGCCCAGGCCGGCGTCCAGCATGCGGAAGATGGTGGTGACGTGGCCCACTTCCTGCGCCACGGAGGCCTCCACGCCGTGCAGGCGCAAGGCCTCGTCGATCAGGCCCCGGCTGCCGGAGGCGTGGTCCAGCAGCACCAGCGATTCGCCGGCCAGATCCGCCCATTTCGCGCCTCGGCGCCGGGCCAGGCGGTGTGAAGGCGGGCAGACGAGGCAGAAGGGCTCGGACAGGATGGTCTCGGCCTGCAGGTCGTCGCGCGCGCCTGTGTCGATCACCACACCGAAGTCCACCTCACCCGCGAGCACGCTGGCCAGGGCATCGTGCTGGATGCGATCCAGCAGCAGCAGGTCCAGCCCCGGGTGTTCGCTGCGGCAGCGCGCGATGCATTCGGGCAGCAGGTTGGCCGACAAGGTCGGGCTGCTGGCCACGCGAACCCGGCCATGGCGCTGCGTGGCCTGGCCTCGCGACTCCTGCAGCACGGCATCCAGGTCTTCCAGCACGCGTTCGAGTTGCACGGCCAGGCTGCGGCCGGCATCGGTCAGCACCACCTCGCGCGTGGTGCGGTCGAGCAGCTTGAGCCCGAGGTGCTGTTCCAGTTCGGTCACGCAGCGGCTGACCGCGGGTTGGGACAGGCCGATGTGGGTGCCCGCCCGCGTGAAGCTGCCCTGCGAGGCGACGGCCTTGAAGACCCGCAACTGCCGCAAGCTGACATTCATTTGATATTGGTATCAATGGATCCGATAAATTCATTTTACTGTCGTCGGCGGCTGCGGTTCAATGGCCGTCCCACCGATTGACACGCGCGACGCCGCGCGCCCCTGCCATGGCCCGTTCCCGGCTGCTGCCCGACAACTTCACGCTGTACCTCGTTGCGACCGTCGTTCTGGCCAGCCTGTTGCCGGCCCGAGGCGGGTTCGCCCAGGCGCTGAGCTGGGCCACCACGGTGGCGGTGAGCCTGCTTTTCTTTCTGCACGGAGCGAAGCTCTCGCGAGCGGCCATCTGGGCGGGCATCGGGCACTGGCGCCTGCAGCTGATGGTGGTGTCCACCACCTTCGTGCTGTTTCCCTTGCTCGGCTGGGTGCTGGCGCCGCTGTTGCGGCCGCTGGTGACGCCCCACCTCTACATGGGCATCCTGTACTTGTGCGCGCTGCCCGCCACGGTCCAGTCGGCGATCGCGTTCGCCTCCATGGCGCGCGGCAACATTCCCGCGGCCGTCTGCAGCGCCTCGGCCTCGACCTTGCTGGGCGTGGTTCTCACGCCCCTCGTGCTCGGTCTGCTGCTGACGCACAACGCCGCCATGGGCGATCCCTTGCAGGCCGTGGGCCGCATCAGCGTGCAACTCCTGCTGCCCTTCATTGCCGGCCATCTGATGCGGCCCTGGGTGTCGGGTTTCCTGCAGCGCCGCGCCTCCATCATGAAAGTGGTGGACCAGGGCTCCATCCTGCTGGTGGTGTACGCGGCGTTCAGCCACGCCGTCATCGCCGGGTTGTGGTCGCAACTGCCGCTGACGGCCCTGCTGGGCCTGCTGGCCGTGTGCGCGGTGCTGCTGGCGCTGGTGCTCACGCTCACGGTCTGGGGCAGCCGCCGGCTGGGCTTCTCGAAGGAAGACGAGATCGCCATCGTCTTCTGCGGATCGACCAAGAGCCTGATCAGCGGCGTGCCCATGGCCAACGTGCTGTTTGCCGCGCCCGTGGCGGGCGCGATCGTGTTGCCGCTGATGGTGTTTCACCAGATGCAGCTGATGGTGTGCGGGGTGATGGCGCAGCGGTATGCGCGCCGGCAGGGCGATCAGGCCACGGCGGTCGAGGGTGCACAACCCTCCCTTTGAACAGATCAGCCCGTTCCATCTCCGAGCAGGCGGCGCACTTCCTTCAGCTGGTCCACAAGACGCCGCGTGCCGATTGGTAGCGCGCCTCAGGGGTTCAACCCAAAGGGGGATAGCCACACCGCTGCGGCCACAGGTTGTCGAACGCATGGACCGATGCGCTTGCGTAGAGGCCCGCCTGGGTGAACGGCTCGTTGCGCTGCCAGCGCATCGCTTCCTCGCGACTCTCGAAGTCGATGGCCAGCAGGCTGCCCACCATGGCGGCACCCTCGTCACTTGTCAGGGGGCCCGCAAATGCGATGCGATCGGCCACCTGGGCCAGGTACGCCTTGTGCGATGGCCGCATCGCCTCACGAAGCGCCGCAGCGCCGGGCCGATCCAGCAAGTGAAAAACAAAAATCATGATCGCCTTCTGCTTGTGGACCGCCGTCTTCTTTATCCGCCGTACCGGGATTCGATGTTCGACCAGCGATCGAACCCGACGATCGTCTTGTACTCCTCGAACCCAACGCCGGTGCCCACCAGCCTCAGCTCGCCGCTGCGGATGTCGGCAAGGCTTTCCTGCATGACGCGCACGCTGCGCATCAAGAGCGAAATGCCGTAGATGACGATGCGGAACCCGAGATCTTCCAGTTCCTGCGGGCGCAGGATCGGGGTGCGCCCCCCTTCGAGCATGTTGGCCATCAGGGGCACGCCTGCCAGGCGTCGGCCAATGAGCGCGAGTTCTTCCACCGACTCGGGGGCTTCGATGAACAGGCCGTCGGCACCCGCCTGGGCGTAGCGTTCGCCGCGTCGCAAGGCCTCGTCCATGCCGTAGACCTCGCGGGCATCGGTGCGGGCAATGATGAAGGTGCGGGGGTCGCGGCGTTGCTCCGCGGCGGCGCGGATGCGGCGCTCCATTTCCTCGCAGGGCAGGAGCTCCTTGCCGGCGATGTGGCCACACCGCTTGGGAGAGACCTGGTCTTCAAAGAACAGGGCCTGGGCGCCCATCTTCTCGTAGGTGTGCACCGCATGAACCACGTTCTTGACGTCGCCGTAGCCGTTGTCGACGTCCACCAGCACGGGCAGGTCGGACACCGCGAGGATGTCGCGCACGCCCGCACCGATTTCCCCCAGCGTGGCCAGGCCGATGTCGGGCAGGCCGAATCGAGCGCCGACCAGGGGGAAACCGCCAATGAAGTAGGCTTTGAAGCCCGCCTGCTGGATGAGCAGGGCGGAGATCGCATCGTGGGCTCCGGGGAGCACCAGCGGGCGTTCGCTGGCGACCAGATCGCGGAAGTGGAGGGGCATGGACGTGCTTGGTGTGGTCATGGCTTGAGCGGTACCTTCTTTTTCACTGTTCGATCTTGATGTTGCCCGTGGTGATGACCTTGGCCCATCGGCTGCCATCATCCCGAACGAGCTTCTCCAGGTCCTGCGGCGTGCCGCCCAAAGCCTCGGCGCCCTGGCGTTCAAACTGGGCTCGCAGGTCGGGGTCGCGCAGCGCCGCGTTGATGTGGCGATTGAGCTCCGCCACGATCTTCGGGGGGATCCCCGCCGGCCCCATGAGCGCGAACCACGTCGTGCCGTCGAAACCCGCGAATCCCGCCTCACGCATCGTCGGCAGATCGGGGGCCAACGGCGATCGTTCCGGGCTGCCGATGGCCAAGGCCTTGATCTTGCCGGCCTGCGCCTGGGGCAGGGCCCAGACGATGCTGTCGAAGGTGAAGTCGATCTGTCCGCTGTTGAGCTCGGGCAGGGCTTGAATGCCGGTCTTGTAGGGAATGTGCCGAGCGCGGATGCCCGCGCGCTGGACAAAGTCCGCCGCGATGAGGTGCGTGACGGTGCCACTCCCGCTGGACGAGTAGGTCAGTCCGCCTTCGCGGGAGGCCGCCAGTTGCGCCAGATCCTTGACGGTGGCGACCTTGAGTGCAGGACTGACCATGAGCACGTTGGGCGCCGAGGCGATGCGCGCGATCGCGGTGAAGTCCTTGATCGCGTCGTAGGGCAGCGGGCGCAGGTGGGGCAGCACCGCATGGGTGCTGCTTGTCGCCAGCAGGAACGTGGTGCCATCGGGCGCGGCCTTGGACACGGCCTGTGCGCCGATGGCGCCGGCCGCGCCCGCGCGGTTTTCAATGACGACGGTCTGTCCGACGAGCCCACCCAGCTTCTCTGCCAGGATGCGGGCGAGCGCATCGGTGCTGCCGCCCGCGCCGAACGGCACCACGATGCGAATGGGGCGATCGGGCCAATCGGCGGCCTGCGCGTGGCCACCCAGCAGTGCGCACAGCACGGCTGTGCAGAACACGGTGGCCAGGCTGCGCCTGCCTTTCGCCGCCGCTGGCGATGGAGGGTGGGTCTTGCGGTTCATGGCTGCTTGTCTCCAGGATGGGTGTTGGTCTGATATTCATGCGCACCATGAATAGACCTTCTTCAGAAGGTGCAGCCAATGTAGATATTTCGGAGAATACGGTCCAATGATGCTTTTCCATCTTCATCAATGAATGGAATGCATAATGGATTCATGGACCTTCGACGGCTCGATCTCAACCTGTTGGTGGTATTCGATGCGGTGCTCAGCGAACGCAGCGTCTCGCGCGCGGCGGACCGCCTGGCATTGACCCAACCGGCGGTGAGCCATGCGCTGACGCGTTTGCGCCAGGCCTGCGGCGACCAGATCGTTGTCCGGCGCGGGCACGCCATGGTGCCCACGCCCAAGGCCGTGGCCTTGCAGCAGGAAGTCCGGGCGATTCTGGTGCGGGCTCAGCGGGTGTTTGCGATGTCCAGCGCATTCGATCCCGCGCGCTCCCGGCGGCACTATCAGATCGGTTGCTCGGACCACGCCGCCGTCGCGATCCTCGAACCTGTGCTTGGCCGCATCCTTGCGCAGGCGCCTTTCGTGCGCATTCAACTGACGCACGTGGGGCGAACGCACGCGGCGGACATGATCCGATCCGGGGCGCTGGATCTGGCATTGGGTGTGCTCAACAGCGCCGACGATGCCATCGCCGTGAAGACCCTGAGGGAGGTTCCCTATGTCTGCGTCGCGCGCGCGGGCCATCCCGCCTTCAAACGCCGACTCACCTTGGATCGGTATCTGGCGGCGGAGCACTTGCAGGTGCTGGTGCAGCCCGGGTCCTTCGGGGTCATCGACCAGACGCTGAGCCGCTTGGGGCAGGAGCGGAACATTCGGCTTGTCGCCGCTCATTTCGAGGCGGCACTGCGCCTGCTTCCATCGACCGACTTGATCCTGACCGTGCCGAAAGACCTCATCGCACGGCAGGAAGCGCGTTGGTCCCTGCAGGCCGTGCCATTCGCCTTGGAGCCCTTCCGGCATCAGATCGCGATGGGCCGGTCGTTCGCCGATGATCCTGGCACGTCTTGGTTGATCGACATGCTGTCTGCCTGAGTCTTCGGTCTCGCTGCGCCGATGTTCGTGTTGGGGGGCCGACCAGGCCGACCTGAGCGGTGGGATGCGGCGCCGTTCAACCGTTGCTGTCGGCCTGCTGGCCGTGCGGTCGCGCGGTCACCGCGCCCACCAGCGGCGGGGCCTCGCGCGACACGCCATGGGTGACCTGCTTGGCGAGCTGCTCGGCGATTCGGTGCCGCGAAGAGAACGTGTCGCCTTTTCGGGGCCGGTACCAGACCGTGATCCAGTTCAGCGAACCCAGAATGCCCTTGGAGGCCAGCGAGGGCTCCACGGCCGCAAGACTTCCGGCCGCGATGCCTTCCCGAAGCACGTTCTCGAACAGGTGCTCGTAGGCATCGCGCATCGCAACGACTTCCTTCAGAGCCTCCCTCTCCGAAGCGCTGGTCGTGGTGGACTGGTGAAGCTCCACGCCCTGGACGGTGACCCGCTGGTAGTGCAAGTGCTCCATCATCACCATCGCATGCCGATAGGACATGCTTTGCAGCTTCTGGACAGGGTCCAGCGACTGGTCCTGCACCACCGGCAACTGCGCGCGCAGGTTCAGCACCATCGCACGTTTGTGCACGGCAAAGAACAGGTCGGCCTTGCTGCGGTAGTGGTAGTAGACGCTGCCCTTCGTGGCACCGATCTGGGCCGCGATGACATCGATGGACGCGGCCGCAAATCCGAAGTTCGTGAAGGCCCTCGCCGCCGCATCGAGAAGGGCCAGTTGCGTCGCCGGCATCGACTCGTAGTCGGTATCCACCCAACCCATGATGTTGTCCGGAAGTTCCACGAAATGCCCTCTCTCCACGCGCGCAGGATCGTCGATCCTACTACGGGCGCGGACAGCATCAGGCCTGGTCGAACGGGTCGGCATCGGGCTCCAGCGTCGTGCTTCCCAGAGGGGGCGTCCCCTTGCGAATGCTCCCTGGCGTGTCGGAGAGCTTGATCGGAATGCCGGGACCGACATAGTCGGGTTGGCGAACCACCATCTGCCGGTACTGGGCGTGCTCGGAGGCCGCAACGCTGGCGATGTCCAGAATCGGGGCGGCCGGCACGCCGTCCGCCAGCAACCGCTTGCCGAACTCGTCACCATCCACCTTGGAAAAAGCCCGGGACAACGCCACTTCGAGCGCCTCGCGGTTCTCGACCCGCAGCGTGTTCGTCGCGAAACGCGGGTCCGTGGGCAGGTGGGGCGTCTGCAGATGCGTGCACAGCTTCGCGAACAGCCGGTCGTTCGCCACGGCGATGAACAGGGGGTAGGAGGCCGTCTTGTACACGTTGTAGGGCACGATATTGGCGTGCCGGTTGCCCGTTGGGCCCGGCACCTTGCCCGAATGGAGGTAGTTGCTCAGGAAGGGGTGCGCCACCGACACCGCGCAGTCGTAGAGACTGACGTCCGCCATCTGGCCCCGGCCCGTCCGGGCGCGGGCCTGCAGGGCCAGCAAGACCGCCATCGCCGCATTCATGCCGGTGGTGAGGTCGACGACGGGCACGCCGATGCGCACCGGCTCAGCGCCTTGGTCGCCATTGATCGAGAGCAGCCCCGCCATCGCCTGCACGGCGGCGTCGTAGCCTGGCAGCCCGCCGTAGGGTCCGGTATCGCCGAAGCCCGTGATGCGGCAGTGGATCAGGCGCGGGTAGCGCTCGGTGAACCATTGGACGTTGGGAATGCCCCAGGATTGCAGCGTGCTGAGCTTGAAGTTCTCGAGCAGGACGTCGGCCGTCTCCAACATGGCGTAGAGGCGATCCCGTTCCTCCGCCTTTCCCAGGTCCAGCACGACGCTGCGCTTGTTGCGGTTGACGGCGTTGAAGTAGGCCGAGTGCCCGTTGACAAAGGGAGGGCCGAAACCGCGGCACTCGTCGCCTTCCGGACTCTCGATCTTGAGCACGTCCGCGCCGTGGTCCCCCAGGATCTGCCCCGCAAAAGGGCCGGCGAGCACGCGCGCCGCATCGACCACCTTCAGTCCCGCCAGCGCGCCCAATCCGGGTTGCGAAGTGTTCTCGGTGTGTGTCGTCATTCCTGGATGCTCCAGCGCAGCTCGTGCCCGCCATGGATTTCCTGGTGCGCGAAACCCAGGGAGAGCCGGCGGTTGTGGGCTTGCAAGGCCCCTTCGAAAAGGCCATTCCAGGCGAGGTCCAGGCCGGGGTCCCACTCGGCCACCCCTTCGCGGAATGCCCAGCCTTGCTGCCTCACCTCCCAGCCACCGCCGGTGCGGGTCAGATCGGCGCTGTCACCGTGAGCGAGCGCGATCGACTGGAGGAAGCGGCCAAAGCCAGCGGCGTCCGTCCCGAAGTCCTCGCCGAGCCGGCGCGAGGTCGCGTGGTAGAACTGCATGCCGATCATCTTGGCCGCCAATCGAAGGCGCGAAGAGGCCTCGTCGGGTCCCCACAAGGCGAGCGCGGTGGGGAACGCGGAGCGCACGTACTCCATCGCGTAGTTGCGATGCGCTTTGTCCAGGCGTTCTTGGGGCCAGGTCTGGGTCGGCAGCTTCGGCGCCTTCTGGGGATCGAAGTCCGGTGCATCCTCGTGCCGGGCGAAGCGCAGCCGCTCGTGCGGCGCCAGGTCGCGGTCGTACTCGAAGTAGTAGCCCTCGAGGCCCGATTGGCCATCGACCGTCTGTTTGGTGCACACGAAACCCAGGCGCGGGTTGTTCAACATGGTGCCGTTCTGGGCGTGCCAGCCCAGGAGCATCGCCCTGGAGACTTCGGGCGGAATGCCGCACAGCGCGGTGTCCGCCCAGATCCACCGCGGCGCGGCGTACCGGATCCAGGCCTTGCGTTCGGTCTCGGGCATGAACTCCACGGAGACGCCGCCGATGTGGTTCGAGAGGTAGTGGTACTGCGCGGCAGCGACGGCGGGCGGCAGCTGGTCGATGCCGAGCTTCTTCAGCCCTGGCAGAAACCGCTCACGCCGTTGGCGGCAGAAAATCTCATGGACCAGCTCCTCCGCTTTGGCCGTGCCAAGTCGAGACACGGCGAAAAGCACGATGCCCGTGAAGTAGGCGTGATAGAGCTCAGCGACGGCGCGCCATGCACCGGACTGCTCTGTGATGGAAGGGTCGTGCGGCATCTTCGAGGTGGATTTCATCGTTGCGTCAGGAGTGGGAAGCCGAGGCTTCGCGCTTGATCGCCCGGGCGATCACCAGCCGTTGGATCTCCGAGGTGCCCTCGTAGATTTCCGTGATTCGCTGGTCACGATAGCAGCGCTCGACCACATTCGGCTTCACGTAGCCTCGACCGGCCAGCACGGACATCGACGTGTCGCAGATCTCGTGGGAAGCCTCCGTGGAGAAGAGCTTGGCCATGGCGCCGAGCGCACTGACGTCCTTGCCCGCGTCGTAGGCCTTCGCGGCTTCGAAAACCATCATGCGCGCGGCAGAGAAGCTTGTCGCCGCGTCGGCCATCATGAAACCAACGCCCTGGTGGTCGATGATCGACTTGCCGAAGGTCTTGCGCGACGCCGCGAACTCGGCGGCCGCCCGGTAGCTGCACAGGGCGATGCCGAGCGCCTGCGCCGCGACGACGATCCGTCCGACATTGAGCGTGGACAGCGCGAGCTTCAACCCTTGCCCTTCCTCGCCGACCATGCTCTCTTGTGGCACCCAGACGTCCACCTTCAGGTTCGTCGTCGTCGTGCCGCGAATGCCCATCTTGTCTTCGTAGAAGTCGACGACCGCGCCCGCCGTTGACCGGGGCACCCAGAACGCCGTGATGTTGTTCCGCGCACCTTCTTCGCCCGTGCGGGCAAACACGATGAAGTGCGTCGAGTGCCCACCATTCCCGAGCCAGCACTTTTCACCCCGGATGCGCCAGCCGTCACCTTCACGGACGGCCGTGGTCACGACCGCCGCCGCGTCCGATCCGGCGCCACGCTCGCTCAACGCGAAGTTGACCGCCTCCCCCTTGCGGGCCAGCCCCCCGAGCAATGCCTGCTTCTGCGTTTCGTTGCCGCCAAGGAGCACCGGGAAGGCGCCAAGAGACAGCGCCGCCATGATCGCCGCGGTCGACCCGCAGCCAGCACCAATGGCCTCCACCACGGCGACCAGCGACACGAGAGACGCGCCACCACCCCCATAGGCCTTGGGCAGAAACATGCCCGAGATGCCGGACTCCCGCAGCGGGTCCAGGTGCTCGATCGGATAGCGCTGCTCGCGATCGATGGCATCGGCGGCCGGCGCGAAGTGCTTCGCGGTGAGTTCCTGCGCGAGACCCTGCCAACGCAGCGACTCATCCTCCAGCGGCATTTCCCATAAGACCGACATCTGTTTCTCCGTGTTTTGAGGCGCCGTGCGCCGATGAATACTGATTGGTATCTTACGGCTTCATCGATTCCTATGCAATGGGTCTATGTAGCAATGCACCTATTGCCAAACTCAAAAGATACTTGTTAGTATGTTGAAAACATACGCAGGATGTCATGACTGGACCATTGCTTGGAATTCGAGTGCTGGACGCGACCGCGGCCCTTTCAGGGCCGGTCGCGACACAAATCCTGGGTGACATGGGGGCCGATGTCATCAAGGTGGAGTCGCCTGACGGCGACACCATCCGCGGCATGGGCCCCGCCCGCCATGACGGCATGGGGGCGATGTTCCTGCACACGAACCGCAGCAAGCGCAGCATCGTTCTCGACCTGAAGGAGGGCGCCGCACGAGAGGCGTTTGTTCGCCTGGCGGGCACTTGCGACATCGTCGTGTGCAACACGCGACCGAAGGCCATGGCGCGCCTGGGCCTGGACTACGCGAGCCTCAGCAAGGAAAGGCCTGGCCTCGTCTACGTGAGCATCGTGGGCTACGGGGCCGGTGGGCCCGACTCCGACAAGCCCGCCTATGACGACCTGATCCAGGCCGTTGCAGGCATCCCGTTGCTCCACGCGCCTGGCGAGCCGCCGCGCTACGCGCCCATTGCCGTCGCGGACAGGGTGACCGGCATCTGCGCCGCCAACGCCGCGCTGGGTGCCATGGTGCACAAGCTGCGCACAGGTCAGGGCCAATGCGTCGAAGTCCCCATGTTCGAGACCATCGCAGCGCTCGTCCTCGCCGACCACATGGCAGGACTGACGTTCGAGCCCTCCCTGGGCCCGCCCATCTTCCAGCGGTACGTGTCCATCCGGCGGCCGTTCCCGACCACCGACGGCTCCATCTGCCTCATGGTCCTGACGGACAAGCAGTGGCGCACCTTCTTCCACACCGCCGGCCAGCCCGAGATGATGGACGACGAGCGCTTCACGACGGTGGCAAGCCGCACCCGGCATCTCGAGGCGCTCTACGACATCGTTGCCTCACTGCTCAAGCAGCGACCCACGGACGAGTGGATCGCCCTGCTGCAGGAGGCCGACATCCCGGTGGCCAAGCTGGAGACGGTGCAGTCCCTCATGTCGCATGCGCATTTGATCAAGACGGGGTTCTTCCAGGAACTGCAGCACCCCAGCGAGGGCGCCATCCGGACGGTCGCAAAGACCAGCAACTGGTCTCTCACGCCAACGGGACCGACCAGGCCGACGCCGAGGCTGGGCGAGCACACGCGCGAAATCCTCGCGGAATGCGGTTATTCGCCGCAGCAGGCAGACCAGCTCATCGCTGCCGGCGCAGCCCGGGAGGCCCGATGAAAGCCGTCGTGTGCCGTGAGTACGGCGGCCTCGGCGCCGCCAGGCTGGAGGAGGTGCCTTCGCCAACGATCCGGCCGGGATGCGTGCGCATCCGGGTGGAAGCCTGCAGCGCGAGCTTCGCGAGCCTTCTGGTCATGGAGGGCAAGCACCAGAACAAGGCGCCCTTGCCACTGATTCCCGGCACCGAACTGGCCGGCGTGATCACCGAAGTGGGCGAAGGCGCATCGCGATTTGCCATCGGCGACCGGGTCATCGCAGGGGTCCAGTCCGGAGCCTACGCGCAGGAAGTGATTGCGCCCGAAGAGACGGTGTTCGCCCTGCCTGACGGGGTGAGCTTCGACACGGGCGCGCAGATCCCCACGATCTACGGCACCGCGTTCGGTGCGTTGGCCTGGCGGGCGAAGGTCGAGCCTGGTGAAGTGGTGCTGGTTCATGGTGCAGGCGGCGGGAGTGGCCTGGCGGCCATCGAGGTCGCCAAGGCGTTGGGGGCGCGCGTGATTGCCACGGCAGGTTCGGAAGAGAAGGCGGCGATCGCGCGGGCCCATGGTGCGGATCTCGCCATCAACTACCGGACAGACAACTGGCGGGAGGCTGTCCTCGCGGCCACCCATGCCCGCGGCGCAGACGTCATCTACGACCCGGTCGGAGGCGAGACGTTCGACCTCTCGCTGCGATGCATCGCACCCGACGGGCGCATCATTCCCATGGGGTTTGCCAGCGGCACCATCCCGACCATCCCGGCCAACATCGTGCTGGTCAAGAACATCACCATCATCGGGGTGTACTGGGGCTACTACTTCGGCTGGGGCAAGCACCCGGTGCCGGCCACCAACGACACCAGGCTGCGGCGCACCTACGCCCAACTGTTCGCGTGGGTCCTGGAGCAGAAGCTGCGCCCCCGTGCGCACGCTGTCCTTCCTCTCGCCAATTTTCGCGAGGCCCTCGAAATGATTGCCTCTCGCGAGGTCATCGGCCGCGTCCTGATGCGGCCACAGCAAGAGACTGCGCCGTCAGCCTCGTAAACCACCTGAACCCAGAAGGAGACACCATGTTGATTCGCCGAGCCTTGTGCGCCATTCCGCTGCTAGCCCTCATCGGGGCCGCGCACGCGCAAGACAAGTACCCGTCCCGCCCGATCATGCTGGTCTCGCCCTATGCCGCCGGCGGGGCAACAGAGACCTTCGCACGTCTGCTGAGCGAGGATTTCTCGGCCATCATCGGGCAGCCCCTGGTCATCGAACAGAGAGCGGGCGCCGCCGGAACGATCGGTGCGCGGTACGTCGCGACCAGCAAACCGGATGGGTACACGCTTCTCGCGAACACGTCACAGCACGTGATGTACGAGGGCATGTACCGGAAGCTGTCCTTCGATGCCATGAAGGACTTCAAGCCCGTCGGCATCCTGGGCTCGTCGCCGATCCTGGTCGTCGTAGCCGAAGCGTCCCCGTACAAGAGCTTCAAGGACGTGCTCGAAGCGGCCAAGACGAAGGACATCACCTACGCATCTGGCGCGCTGGGCTCCTTGCCGCACCTCACAGGTGAGCGCGTCGCGAGCCTGGCCAAGATCAAGATGACCCATGTCCCGTTCTCGGGCAACGCGCCGGCGGTGACCAGCACGCTCGGTGGACACGTCGACATGATGTACTCCACCGCTCCCAGTGTCATCACGCAGATCAAGGGCGGCAAGATGCGGGCCTTGGCGGTCTCGACCAAGGAGCGCATGCCCGAACTGCCGAATGTGCCAACCATCGCCGAGTCCGGCATGGCCGGCTTCGACGTCACGGCCTGGTATGCGGTGTGGGCGCCGAAAGACACGCCCAACGACGTGGTGCGGACCCTCAATGAAACGCTGCGCGCTGCCTCTGCGAAGCCGGCGACCCGCAAGCGCATGGCCGACGCGAGCGTGACGCCCAGCAACCTGACCGCCGAGCAGTTCGCGACCTTCGCGGAGCGCGAGCGCCAGGTTTGGCTGCCCGTGATGAAGGCTGCCGGCCTGGAGCCTGAGAACTGACATGGCCGACGGTGGCGTTGAGGTCCGCGTCGACGGACATGTGGCCTGGGTGACGATCAACCGGCCCGAGCGGATGAACGCGTTGGCCAAGGCCACGTTCGCCCAGCTCGCGGAGGCCTCGCTCAGGCTGGACGACGATCCGCAGGTTCGGGTCGTCGTCTACACCGGCGCCGGTGAGCGCGCGTTCTCCGCGGGCGTGGACCTGAAGGAGCTCGACGCTGCCGGCCGCATGGCGCACCCCATGGGCGGACGGGAGCGAAACCTCAATGAGCTTGTGCTGGAGATGTCCAAGCCCACCATCGCCGCCATCAACGGCGTCGCCGCCGGCGGCGGGTGCGAACTCGCGCTTGCTTGCGACATCCGGATCGCGGCGCAAGGCGCAAGAATGGGCCTGCCGGAAGCCAAGGTGGGGATGGGGGCCAACTTCGGTAGTGTGGTCCTGCCCTTGCTGGTCCCGCGAGGTATCGCCCTGGAACTGTTGTACACCGGGCAACTGGTCGACATGGAGGTGGCGCAGCGGATCGGCCTGGTGAACCACGTGGTGCCTCAGGCCGAGCTCATCGAGCGGACCCGTGCGCTGGCAACCCAGATCGCGGACAACGCACCGTTGACGGTGCAGCGCATGAAGGCCGTCAGCTTCAAGAGCATCGGACTGCCGGCCTCGGCAGCCTTGCGCTTGAACGTAGGCCCGAATCCGTACATCTCTAAAGATCGGCTCGAAGGCAGCCGCGCCTTTGTGGAAAAGCGCAAGCCCAGATTCCTTGGCCGCTAAGGCCGTGCCTGTCTCGTAGGGAGTCTGAACGGGTCGCGACCCCTTGAGCGTCATCAAGGGGTGGCGGAGAGGGTGGGATTCGAACCCACGGTACGTTGAAAACGTACACGGGATTTCGAGTCCCGCGCATTCGACCACTCTGCCACCTCTCCGTGTTCGAAGCCTCAGATTCTAGCAGGCTGCGGAGCGGGGTTTGCCGCAGGTGGTTCGGGCAGGCCGGGTGAGACAATGCGCCATCGCCTGTCCGCTGGTCCTTCATGCTCGTCGATACCCAACCCGCCACCTACCAGCATGTGCCCGCTTCGCCCGAAGTGCGCGACCACTGGGTCAATTCCCAACTCATCGGGGTCCTGATGGACAACATGGGGCCCTCGCTGCTGGCGGGGGTGCTCTCCCTGCCGGTGCTGGTCTACCTCATGGCCGGCCAGGCGAACACCATCGCGCTGGCGGTGTGGGCAAGCTTGACGCTCGTCATGCTGGTGATGCGCTACCGCCTGATCGGCATCTACCGGCTGCGCCACGACAGCCTGGAAGGCCCGCAGCGCATGAATTTCGTGGAGCGCTACCAGTGGTCCTGGACGGCCATGGCGCTGCTTTGGGGTGGCCCGGTGTTGCTGAGCTACCAGCAATCGACCCAGGCCACCCAGTTCGTGTGCGGGCTGGTCGTGCTGGGCCAGGGCCTGCTCACCCTGACGGCCTTCAGCGCCTACCTGCCGGTGTTCCGCCAGTACGCCAATGCCCTGATCTTCTCGGTGTTCGTCGGGCTGGCCTGGAACACCTTGTGGATGCTGCACAAGCCCGAAGCGGTGCAGATCGGCCTGGTGCTGATGGCGCTGCTGTTCGTCTTCTGGGGCTTGCTGATCATGGCGGGCCGGCGCCTGCACGAGGTGCACCGCTCCAGCTTCGAGCTGCAGTTCTCCAACCAGGAGCTGATCGATTCGCTGACGCTGCAGACCCGCGCCTCGCTGCGGGCGGTGGCGACCAAGAACCGTTTCCTCGCCTCGGCCGCGCACGACCTGCGCCAGCCGGTGCACGCGCTCAGCCTGTACGCCGACTGGCTGGCCACCGAACCGGAGATGGCGCGCGACATCGCGCCGCGCATCCTGCAGTCCACGCGGGCGATCAATGAGCTGTTCGACTCCCTGTTCGACCTGACCCGCATCGACGCCGGCAACTACAAGGTGCGCCTGCAGCACGTGGACGTGAAAAAACTGTTTGCCGACCTGTCGCTGCAGTTCGAGCCAGTGGCGGTGGGCAAGTCGCTGCGCCTGCGCACGCACACCCGGCCCTGCACGATCTGGTCCGACCCGGTGGTGCTGCGCCGCATCCTGGGCAACCTGGTGTCCAACGCCTTGCGCCACACGCAGCACGGCGGCGTGCTGCTCGGGCTGCGCCACCGCGAGGACATGCTGGTGTTCGAGGTGTGGGACACGGGGGTGGGTATTGCCCGCGAGCACCAGCAGGCGATCTTCCAGGAGTTCTTCCGGGTGTCGCAGCACCAGGGCACCGAGGACAGCCTGGGCCTGGGCCTGACCATTGTCTCCAAGCTCACCTCGCTGATGGGCTACCAGCTCGCCTTGAACTCGGTGGCCAACCGGGGCAGCGTGTTCCGCGTGATGCTGCCCGACTTCACCCAGCGCGAGCCGCTGGAGGCGCACCCGACGGCCTCGGGCGTCAACTCCGGTTTCTGAGGAGGTTGCCTGGCCGCCCGGTTGGGGCGGGCCAGGAGGGTGATCAGAGGTCGAGCAGGCCGGCGGTGCGGGCCAGGTGGCTCGCCTGCGAACGGCTCTTCACGTTGAGGCGGCGGAACAGCCGCCACAGGTGCACCTTGACGGTGTGTTCGCTGATCTGCAGCTGTTCGGCGATGTCGCGGTTGCTCAGGCCCCGGTCGAGCATGACCAGCAGCTGCTTCTGGCGCTTGGAGAGCTTGTCGGGGATGGTGGGCGCGTTTTCGTCTTCCACCTCATCGGCCAGGAACTCGCGCAGCACCTTGGCGATCTGGGCGGCACCGGCGGACTTTTCCACGTAGGCATCGGCGCCGGCTTCCCGGGCCAGGTCTTCGTAGTCGGAGGAGGGCGAGGCCGAGAGCACGATCAGGGACGTGTCGGGCAGCATCTGGCGCACCTCTCGCACGCCCGAGACGCCGTTGGTGTCGGGCAGCTTCAGGTCGAGGCAGACCAGCTCGGGCTCGCCATGCTCGGCGATGGCCTTGCTCACGGCCGCCAGACGTTCAAGTTCAACGACCTGCGTGGAAGCACGCAGGCGTCGCAACAGCATGACGACGGCTTCGCGCATCAGCGGGTGGTCGTCGATAACAAAAATACTCATGTCTGGCGGGCCGGTAATAACGGAGGTCGAGTTGACAGCATATCGAGAATGCACGTGTTTGGCGATAGCCAATAACGGGCCAATGCAGTCGTTCTTTTTACTTTTGGAACCCAACACCCGGGGGTATTTGAGCCGAGGGGCTCAACGCCGCCGGGGGATCGAGGTCAGAAGAACACGTTCTCGGGGTGCACTGCAAGCCCCGATTGTGTATCAAAGCTTGAACAGGGGTGACACAGGGCGGACACTTATGCCTTGTCGGGGCCGAAATGGGCCAGGGCCTGGGCCAGTGCCGCAGGGTCGGCCCGGGTGGTCAGTTGCGCCTGCAACCCGTCGAGGGCCTGGCTGCCTTGCTGCTGAAGGCGCGCAATGGCGCCGGCGGCTTCCTTGCCCGAAGCGAATCCGGTGCTCTGCAGCAGCAGCTGCCCGCCGGCGTCGACCAGCTTGAAATAGAACAGGCCATCGCTTTCGCGGTACTGCTTGAACGCCGGCGCGGCCGCCTTGGCGGCTTTGGTGGTGGTGGCCGACACCGCGCTGTCGAGCCGGCGCAGGCCGACGGCCTCGCGCAGCCGGGCGGTGAAGGGCGTGGCGATGGCGCGGGCCTTGTCGGCGCCGGCCTTGAGGGTTTTTTCGATGCGCGCCGAGTCCTGGATGAGCTGGTCGTAGACCTCGCGCAGCGGCGCGATCTCGCGATCCAGGCGCTCGAACAGGGTCTGCTTGGCGTCGCCCCAGGCGATGCCCTCGGCGAAAGCCTGGGCCAGCGCGGTGGTTTCGTCGGCCGAGGCGAAGGCCTGGTAGAGCTGGAACAGCGCCGAGCCTTCGGTGGACTTGGGTTCGCCGGGCGCGCGCGAGTCGGTCACGATGCCCATGATGAGCTTGCGCAGCTGTTCGCGCGGCACGAACAGCGGAATCGTGTTGTCGTAGCTCTTGCTCATCTTGCGGCCGTCCAGGCCGGGCAGCAGGGCCACATGGTCCTCGGTCACCGCCTCGGGCAGCGTGAAGTGCTCGCCATAGAGGTGGTTGAAGCTGGACGCCATGTCACGCGCCATCTCGATGTGCTGGATCTGGTCGCGGCCCACCGGCACCTGGTGCGCGTTGAACATCAGGATGTCGGCCGCCATCAACACCGGGTACATGAAGAGGCCGGCGGTCACGCCCGCGTCGGGGTCTTCCCCGGCGGCGTTGTTCTTGTCGACCGAGGCCTTGTAGGCATGGGCGCGGTTGAGAATGCCCTTGCCGGTCACGCAGGTGAGCAGCCAGGTGAGTTCGGGGATCTCGGGGATGTCGGACTGGCGGTAGAAGGTCACCTTCTCCGGGTCGAGCCCGCAGGCCAGCCAGGTGGCGGCGATCTCCAGCGTGGAGCGCTGCACGCGGGCGGGCTCACCCACTTTGATGAGCGCGTGGTAGTCGGCCAGGAAGTAGAAGCTCTCCACCTCGGCCAGGCGGCTGGCGCGCACGGTCGGGCGGATGGCGCCGACGTAGTTGCCCAGGTGGGGGGTGCCGGAGGTGGTGATGCCGGTGAGGACGCGGTGGGTTTTCATGGCGGGATCAGAACAGCAGCATGCGAAGGGGGGAGAGCAGCACCTGGATGGCGCTTTGCGTGAGCGACATGAGGGGGAGCAGCCAGAAGGTGCCGACCACGCCGGTGATGACCAGGGCCATCACGATGAAGAAGCCCCAGGGCTCGACGCGGGAGACGAGGGCGGCCTGTTTCCAGGGCAGCAGGCCGACGAGGATGCGGCCGCCGTCCAGCGGCGGCAGCGGGAACAGGTTGAAGGCGTACATGACGAGGTTGACCTTCAGGCCGGCCTCGCACATCTTGAGGAAGAAGGGCTCTTCCACGCCGATGGCCACCAGCACATAGAACAGCACGATCCAGGCGATGGCCTGGACCAGGTTGGCGCCCGGGCCGGCCAGAGCAACCCAGATCATGTCGCGCTTGGGGTTGCGCAGGCGGCCGAAATTCACCGGCACCGGCTTGGCGTAACCGAACAGGAAGGCGCCGGAGGTGGCGAAGTACAGCAGCAGCGGCATTGCGATGGTGCCGATCGGGTCGATGTGGCTCAGCGGATTGAGCGTGATGCGCCCCATCATCTCGGCGGTGTTGTCGCCGTAGTGCCGGGCCACGTAACCGTGCGCCGCCTCGTGCAGGGTGATGGCGAACAGCACCGGGATGGCGTAGAGAGCGACGGTTTGAACGATCTGGGCGAAATCCATGGTGGGGCGCGGCGGGCAAACGGGTATTGTCCCAGACTGGGCGGGCCGCCCGGTGGGGACGGCTCAGAGGCCGAGGCGGGCCAGGGCGCCCTGGCCGGTGCGCACCACCTCGGGTTCGCCGCCGGTGCCCATGGGCGTGAGATCGACCACCGTGGTGGGCGCCAGCGCGCAGGCGCCGGCGTCGATCACGCCGGCCAGGTCGTGTTCGAGCCGGTCGCGGATGTCCTGCGCGTCGTTGAGCGGGTCGGTTTCGTCGGGCAGGATCAGCGTGGTGGCCAGCAGCGGGGCGTTGTGCAGGTCCAGCAGGGCCTGCAGGGTCTTGTGCTCGGGCACGCGCAGGCCGATGGTCTTGCGCGAGGGGTGGCTCACGCGGCGCGGCACCTCCTTGCTGGCTTCGAGGATGAAGGTGTAGGGGCCGGGCGTGGCGAGCTTGAGCAGGCGGTACTGCCGGTTGTCCACCTTGGCGTAGCTCGCGAGCTCGCTCAGGTCGCGGCAGAGCAGGGTGAGGTGGTGCTTGTCGTCCACCTGGCGGATGCGGCGCAGGCGGTCGGCCGCGGCCTTGTCGTCGAGGTGGCAGACCAGGGCGTAGCTCGAATCGGTGGGCACTGCGAGCACGCCGCCGCGTTCGAGCAACTGCACCGCCTGCTTGAGCAGGCGCGGCTGCGGGTTCTCGGGGTGGACTTCGAAATACTGGGACATGCCGACATTGTGACCCGCTCGGCGCAATCGACACACACCAGGGGAGACAGCAGAAATTGCCGCAAAGGCGGTGTGCGGCGCGGCCTGCTCCCTTGGCCGTCCTCTGTCGGGGCAGCGGGCGCGCCATTTGCCCTGGAACGTGCATGGCGGCCAACACCTCCTCCTCCTCCTCCAACCTGCTGCAGCGGTACAAAGCCAAGCGAAATTTCGCGCGCACACCGGAGCCACCGGGCGAGGTCGGCCGCGCGGCCAAGGCGCTGGGTTTCGTGGTGCAGAAGCACTGGGCGAGCCGGCTGCACTACGACTTCCGCATCGAGCTGGACGGCGTGATGAAGAGTTGGGCCGTGCCCAAGGGCCCCAGCCTGGACCCCGGTGACAAGCGCATGGCGGTCGAGGTGGAAGACCACCCCCTGGCCTACGCCGCCTTCGAAGGCACGATTCCGCCCAGGCAGTACGGGGCGGGCAAGGTCATCGTCTGGGACAAGGGGGTGTGGGCGCCCGAGGGCGACCCCCACGCCGGGCTGCGCAGCGGCAACCTGAAGTTCGAGTTGCTGGGCCACAAGCTGCGTGGGCGCTGGGCGCTGGTGCGCATGAAGACGCGCGACGAGAAAAAGCCCGCCTGGCTGCTGATCAAGGAGCGCGACGCCTTTGCCCGGCCCGCGGACGAGTTCAGCGTGGTCGACGCCGCGCCGGACAGCGTGGCCTCGCAAGGCATGCCATCGAAGGACACGGCCGACTGGCCGCCCCAAGCCGTGCCGGCCGCGCTGCCGGCCACCCTGTCGCCGCAGCTCGCCACGCGCTCGGAAAGCCCACCCGCCGCCGAGGCGGACTGGCTCTACGAAATCAAGTTCGATGGGTACCGCATGCTGGCGCGCATCGAAGGCACCGAGGTGAAGCTGTTCACCCGCAATGGCCACGACTGGACGCACCGCCTGCGGCCGCTGCACCAGGCGCTGCAGGACAGGCACCTGCCGCCGGGCTGGTACGACGGCGAGATCGTCGTGTTCGGCGACAGTGGCCTGCCCGACTTCGGCGCGCTGCAGCGGTCGCTGGAGAACGAGCGCACCTCGGCCGTCGTGTTCTACCTGTTCGACCTGCCCTACGTGGGCGGCCACGATCTGCGGGCCGCGCCGCTGGTGGCGCGCCGCGCGGTGCTGGAGCGCCTGCTGCGCGACCACCCCGGCGGTGATGCGGTGCGCTTCAGCGCGGTGTTCGAGGAGTCCGCCGCCAGCGTGTTGACGTCGGCTTGCCGGCTCGGCCTGGAGGGCGTGATCGCCAAGCGCAAGGACGCCCCGTACCGGTCCACGCGCGGCACCGACTGGCTCAAGCTCAAGTGCGGGCAGCGCCAGGAGTTCGTGATCGGCGGTTTCACCGAGGGCAAGGGCTCGCGCACCGGCTTTGGCGCCCTGCTGCTGGGCCTGCACGAGGCGGACGGCTCGCTGCGGCATGTGGGCAACGTGGGCACCGGCTTCGACACCGGCACCCTGTCCAGCCTGCACCGGAAGCTCAAAGCCCTGGAGCGGCGGACCAGCCCGTTCGCCCAGGCGACACTGGCGGGCCGGCCCCACTGGGTCACGCCCTCATTGGTGGCCGAGGTGGCCTTCTCGGACTGGACACACGCGGGCCACATCCGCCATGCGGTGTTCGTGGGGCTGCGCGAAGACAAGGCCGCAACAGCGGTGGAACGGGAGGTGGACGTGCCCAAGCCGAACGACTCGCCCGCGCCGGTGCGCAAACCGGGCAACCCGCCCGTGCCGGCGCAGAAGCCGCCCGCGCCTTCATCGGTGCGCGTGACCCACCCCGAGCGCGTGATCGACGCGAGCACCGGCGTGTCCAAGCTCGATCTGGTCACGTTCTACGCCACCGTGGGGCCGCTGATGATCGAGCACCTGCGGCAGCGGCCGGTGGCCCTGATGCGCGCGCCTTCGGGCATCGAGGGCGAGCTGTTCTTCCAGAAGCATGTGCCGCCGTCGATGAAGATGGCCGGCGTGGTGCAGCTCGATCCCGCGCTGGACCCGGGCCACGACCCCTGGGTGGCGGTGGCCACGCGGCGCGGGCTGCTCTCGGCGGCGCAATGGAACGTGGTCGAGTTCCACACCCAGAACGCGTTCGCGCGCACCTTCGAGAAGCCCAACCGCATCGTGTTCGACCTCGACCCAGGGGAAGGCGTGGCCTGGGCGCAGGTGCAGGAAGCGGCGCAGCTCACGCATTCGCTGCTGGACCACCTGGGCCTGGTGAGCTTCCTCAAGACCAGCGGTGGCAAGGGCTTGCACGTGGTCGTGCCGGTGCGCCAGCAGCACGACTGGGACAGCGTGAAAGGGTTCGCGCAGGCCGTGGTGCGGCACATGAGCGAGACCATTCCGCAGCGCTTCGTGGCCAAGAGCGGGCCGAAGAACCGGGTCGGCAAGGTCTTTGTCGACTACCTGCGCAACGGGCGCGGGGCGACCACCGTCAGCGCCTGGTCGGCGCGCGCGCGCCCGGGCATGGGCGTGTCCGTGCCGCTGGACTGGAGCGAGCTGCCGGCCTTGCGCGGCAGCGACCACTGGCACGTGCGCAACATCGCCGAGCGCCTACCCATCGGCAACCGGCCCTGGAACGGCTATGCGCGGTCCGCGCGCTCGCTCACGCCGGCCATGAAGCTGCTGGGGTACCCGTCATGAGCCCGCGCGTGATCTGGAAAGGCGCCATCAGCTTCGGTCTGGTGCACGTGCCGGTGGCGCTGTACCCCGCCTCGCAGGACAGCGGCATCGACTTCGACTGGTTGGACCGGCGCTCCATGGACCCGGTGGGCTACCAGCGCATCAACAAGCGCACGGGCAAGCCGATCAAGGGCGACGACATCGTCAAGGGCGTCCAGCAGGACGATGGCGAGTACGTGATCGTGAGCGACGAGCAGATCAAGGCCGCCTACCCCGTGTCCACGCAGACCATCGAGATCGAGACCTTCGTGCAGGCGGCCGAGATCCCGTTCCTGCTGCTGGAGAAGCCGTACTACCTGGAGCCCATCGGCAAGGGCGAGAAGGTCTATGCCCTGTTGCGCGAGGCCATGGCCCAGGCTGGCGTGATCGGCATTGCGCGCGTGGTGATGCACACCAAGGAACACCTGGCCGCGCTGATTCCCATGGGGCCTGCGCTGGTGCTCAACACCATCCGCTGGGCCAGCGAGATCCGGCCGGTGGAGGACCTGAAACTCCCGGCGGCCGGCAAGTCGGCCGCGGGCGTAAAGGCGGCCGAGCTCAAGATGGCCACGCAGCTCATCAGCGACATGACCGGTCCCTGGGACCCGGAGGCCTATGAGAACCGGTTTGTCAGCGCGGTGCAGGCCCTGGTGCGGCAGAAGGTGAAGGCCGGCGACACCAAGACCGTGACGCCGCTGGAAGACGCGACCGAAGCGGCGGCACCGTCGAACGTGGTCGATCTCACCGAGTTGCTGGCGCGCAGCCTGGCCGGTCGCAAGGGTGGCACCCCCAAGGCCGCCACGGCGAAGAAAACCGCCCCGGCCCGTCGGCGGGCCTGAATCACTCGGGTGGGTGGGCGTCGGCCGGCAGGCGCCGGTCGCGCGCGGTGAGCCAGCTCGCGGTGGCGCCGCACAGCACGATCAGCGCGATGCCGATCAACTCCCACCGGCCTGGCACGTGGCCGAACACCAGCCAGCCGCAGAACATGGCGAAGCCGATCTGGCCGTAGAGGTAGGGCGTGAGCGTGGAGGCCGGCGTGCGCTGGAACGCCAGGATCAGCAGGAAGTGGCCGACCGTGCCCATGAGCCCGATCAGACACAGGATGGCGAAGGTGGCCATGTCGGGAATCGTCTGCCAGACCACCGGCAACACCAGGCTGGAGACCAGCGCACCGACCCAGCCGGTGTAGAAGTGCATGGTCATCGGGTCTTCGGTGCGCGCCATCTTGCTGGTGAGGATCTGGAACCAGGCGTAGGTGAACACCATCACCAGGGGCAGCAGGCTGGCCCAGCCGATCACGTCGCCACCGGGCTGCACCACCAGCAGCGCGCCGGCAAAGCCGCCCACCACCAGCAACCAGCGCAGCGGCGGCACGCGCTCGCGCAGGAACAGGGCCGCCAGCAGCGTGACCACCAGCGGCGTGATCATGACGATGGCGGTGAACTCGCCCACCGGCATGTACTGCAGGGCGACGAAGGACAGCGCGCTCACCGTCAGCAGCAGCGCGCCGCGCAGCAGCTGGAATCGCGGGTGCTCGGTGCGCACCAGGCCGCGGCCGCGCACCGGCAGCATGACGGCGGTGACGAGCACCGCATGGAACACGTAGCGGAACCACACGGCCATCAGCACCGGCACGAAGGCGCCGACGTACTTCACCGAGGTGTCGAGCACCGCGAAGCAGGCCGTGGCCAGGATCAGGAAACCGATGCCCAGCGCGGCCTGCGCGGGCGTGTGGCGCGGAGGCTGCGCCATCACTGCAGGATGCGCGACTGCAGCAAGGCCCACACGGGCGTGACGCTGCCCGGCAGGTCGGGCAACTGGCCCAGGTCGGTGTGGCTTTCTTCGGGGCTGTGGAAGTCGCTGCCGCGCGACGCGGCCAGGCCGAACTCCTGGCAGAACCCGGCGTACTTGACGTAGTCGGCCTGCCCGTGCGCGCCGGTCATCACTTCCACGCCCTGGCCGCCATGGGACTTGAATTCGGTGAACAGCGCGAACTCTTCGTTGGGCGTGAGCTTGTAGCGCCCCGGGTGGGCGATCACCGCCACACCACCGGACTGCTTGATCCAGCCCACCGCGTCACCCAGCGCCGCCCAGCGGTGCGGCACGTAGCCGGGCTTGCCTTCGGTGATGTACTTGCGGAACACTTCGTTGGTTTCCTTGCACACGCCGATTTCCACCAGGTAGCGCGCGAAATGCGAACGCGAGATCAGTTCCGGGTTGCCCACGTATTTCAGCGCGCCCTCGTACACGCCCTTGATGCCCACACGGGCCAGGTCGTCGCTCATTTCGCGCGCGCGTTGTTCGCGGCCGCCGCGCGTGGCGCGCAGGCCGGCCAGCAGGGCGGGATGCTGGTGGTCCATGCCCAGGCCGACGATGTGCACGGTGATGCCGGCGAAGGTGACCGAGATCTCCGTGCCCGTGAGGTAGGGCAGGCCGGCCTCGCGCGCCGCGGCGATGGCGCGGTCCTGGCCGCCCAGTTCGTCGTGGTCGGTCAGCGCCCACAGTTCGACGCCGTTGGCCTTGGCGCGCTGGGCGAGCACCTCGGGCGTGAGGGTGCCGTCCGAGATCACGGAGTGGCAGTGCAGGTCGGCGTTGAGCAAGGGGTTCACCCGTTCATTTTAGGTGGGGGTGCCATGGCCCTGTGCGTCCAGGGGTTCAGCCCGTGTTCCGCAGGCCGGCGGCGATGCCGTTGATCGAGATGTGGATGCCCCGGCGCACGCGTTCGTCGCGGTCGGCCTGGTTCTCGCCCGCCCGGTAGCGGCGCACCAGCTCCACCTGCAGGTGGTGCAGCGGGTCGATGTACGGGAAACGGTGGCGCATGGAGCGCTGCAGCGCGGCGTTGTTCACCAGCCGTTGCTTTTCACCGGTGATGAGCGCCAGCGCGTCGGCCGTGCGCTGCCATTCGGCCTCGATGGCCTTGAACACCTGGTTGCGCAGGCGCTTGTCGGGCATGAGCTCGGCGTAGCGCGAGGCCAGGGCGAGGTCGCTCTTGGCCAGCACCATGTCCATGTTGGAGAGCAAGGTGCTGAAGAAGGGCCACTGCTTGACCATCTTCTGCAGCAGCGCCTTCTGCGCGGCCACGCCCTTGGGGCCGTCCTGGTGCAGGAAGGCGTGCACCGCCGAGCCGAAGCCGTACCAGCCCGGCAGGGTGAGGCGGCACTGGCCCCAGCTGAAGCCCCAGGGGATCGCGCGCAGGTCCTCGATCTTCTGCGTGGCCTTGCGCGAGGCCGGGCGCGAGCCGATGTTGAGTTCGGCGATCTCGCGGATCGGGGTGGCGGCGAAGAAGTACTCGGCGAAGCGCGGGGTGTCGTAGACCAGCGCGCGGTAGGCCGCCATGCTCTGGCGCGAGAGTTCGTCGGCTGCGGTCAGGAAAGCGGCGGGCGCGTTGCGCGTGGGCTTGAGCAGCGTGGCTTCCAGCGTGGCGGCCACCAGGGTTTCGAGGTTGCGCCGGCCGATCTCGGGGTTGGCGTACTTGGAGCCGATCACCTCGCCCTGTTCGGTCAGGCGGATCTGGCCGCGCACCGTGCCCGGGGGCTGCGCCAGGATGGCCTGGTAGCTCGGGCCGCCGCCCCGGCCCACGGTGCCGCCGCGGCCATGGAACATGCGCAGCTGGATCGGTTTCTCGGCGCCCTTGTTGAGCGTGTCGAACAGCTCGACCAGCGCGATCTCGGCGCGATACAGCTCCCAGTTGCTGGTGAAGATGCCGCCGTCCTTGTTGCTGTCGGAGTAGCCGAGCATGATGTCTTGCTCGCTGTAGCCGTCGCCCGCGCCGCGCTGCACCATGGCGCGCACGCCGGGCAGGGCGAGGTACTCGCGCATGATGGGCGCGGCGTTGCGCAGGTCTTCGATGGTCTCGAACAGCGGCACCACGATCAGGTCGCACACCGCGTCCTCGGCCAGTGTGCCGCGCATCAGGCCGGCTTCCTTCTGCAGCAGCAACACCTCGAGCAGGTCGCTCACCGTTTCGGTGTGGCTGATGATGGCGTGGCGGATGGCCTGCGCGCCGAAGCGCTCGCGCCCGCTGCGCGCGGTGTCGAAGATCGCCAGTTCGCCCAGCGTATGGGCCGAGTAGGCGACGCCGGGCACGCGCAGGGGGCGCGCGTCGTTCAGCTGGCGCAGCAAGACGGCGCGTTTGCCCGCTTCGTCGAGCTTCGAGTATTGGGGCTCGATGCGCGCGGCCGCGAGCAGCTCGGCCACGACTTCCTCGTGCTTGTCCGAGCTTTGCCGCAGGTCCACGGTGGCGAGGTGAAAGCCAAACACCTGCACCGCGCGCATCAGCGGCAGCAGGCGCGCGCGCGCCAGGGCTTCGCCGTGGTGGGCCTTGAGCGAAGCCTCGATGGTGCGCAGGTCGTCCAGCAGTTCGGCGGCGCTGGCGTAGGGGTCTTGCGGCGCGATGGCGTGGCGCGCCGCTTCGCCGCCGGTGAGCTGGCCGAGCGTGGCCGCGAGGCGCGCGTACATGCCGGTGAGCGCGCGGCGGTAGGGCTCGTCCTGGCGGTGGGCGTTGGTGTCGGGCGAGCGCTCGGCCAGGGCCTGCATGGCCGGGCTCACGCTGTTGAGCATGGCCGAGACCGACAGCTCCGCGCCCAGGTGGTGCAACTGCGTGAGGTGGTGGCGCAGCACCATGTCGGCCTGGCTGTGCAGCGCGAGCTCCAGGGTCTGCGCGGTCACGTTGGGGTTGCCGTCGCGGTCGCCGCCGATCCACTGGCCCATGCGCAGGAAGGGGGCGATGGGCGGCGCGGCGTTGCCGCTGTCGCCCAGGCCTTCTTCCAGTTCGCGGTAGAGGCGGGGGATCTGCGTGAGGAAGGTCGCTTCGTAGTAGCTCAGCGAGTTCTCGATCTCGTCGGCCACGGTGAGCTTGGTGAAGCGCAGCAGGCGCGTCTGCCAGAGCTGCGTGACGCGGGCGCGGATCTGCGCCTCGATGTCGGCGCGCTCTCTCGGCAGGCGCTGTGGTTCGTCGCGCTCGCCCAGCAGGCGGGCGATGGCGCGTTCGGCGTCCAGGATGCTCTTGCGCTGCACCTCGGTGGGGTGGGCGGTGAGCACGGGCGAGATGTGGGCGCTGGCCAGCGTCTGCACCACCTCGGCGGGCGCGATGCCGGCTTTGTGCAGGCGCTGCAGCGTGCGCGCGAGGCTGCCTTCCTGCAGGTTGCCGGCGCGCTCGTGCACCGCGCGGCGGCGGATGTGGTGGCGGTCTTCGGCCAGGTTGGCCAGGTGGCTGAAATAGGTGAAGGCGCGGATCACGCTCACGGCCTGGTCGCCGGTCAGGCCCTTGAGCAGCTTCTTCAGCGCCTTGTCCGCCGATTCATCCGCATGACGGCGGAACGCCACTGAAAGTTGGCGGATCTGCTCGATCAGGTCGAACGCGGCCTGGCCCTCCTGCTCGCGGATCACGTCGCCCAGGATGCGGCCGAGCAGCCGGATGTCGTCGATGAGCGGCTGGTCCTTGTCGGCCCGTCCGGCGCCCTGGTTGGTGGTGGTTTTGTGGGCGGGGCGGGCGGGCTTTCGCGTCATGGTAGATGGTGGGTTGGGGTGGGCGGGCGCTCGACGGAACAGGGCATGCTAGCATTCAAAATCACCGCTTCCGTTACCAGCCGGGTACCAAAATCGCCCGCGACGTCCGGCCTTCCCGGACCCTCCTTCCCGACCCATGTCCCCATCCTCTTCCGCCGCTCTGGCCATCACCATCGCCACCCGTGAAAGCCGCCTCGCCCTGTGGCAGGCCGAACACGTCAAGGCCTTGCTCGAAGGCCTGGGCCACCGCGTCACGCTGCTGGGCATGACCACCCTGGGCGACCAGATCCTGGACCGCAGCCTGTCCAAGGTGGGCGGCAAGGGCCTGTTCGTGAAAGAACTCGAACTCGCGCTGGAAGACGGCCGCGCCGACATCGCCGTGCACTCGCTCAAGGACGTGCCGATGGAGCTGCCACCTGGCTTCGCGCTGGCCTGCGTGATGGAGCGCGAAGACCCGCGCGACGCCTGGGTCTCGCCGCACTGCGCCGGGCTGGCCGACCTGCCAGCCAACGGCGTGGTGGGCACCTCCAGCCTGCGCCGCCTGGTGCTGCTGCGCGCGGCGCTGGACCAGTTGGGCCGGGACGATGTGCGCATCGAACCCTTGCGCGGCAACCTCGACACGCGCCTGCGCAAGCTCGATGAAGGCCGGTACCACGCCATCGTGCTCGCCGCCGCCGGCCTCAAGCGCCTGGGGCTGGAGGCGCGCATCCGCCACATCTTCGACCCGACCGATTCCTTGCCGGCGGCCGGGCAGGGCGCCTTGGGCATCGAGGTGCGCGCCGACCGCGCCGACCTGATCGCCGCGCTGGCGCCGCTGGTGCACCAGCCCACCTGGCTGCGCGTGGCCGCCGAACGCACGGTCTCGCGCGCCATGGGTGGCAGTTGCTCCATGCCGCTGGCTGCCTACGCCGACTGGGGCCGCGAAGGCGCGCTGCGGCTCGACGCGGCCTGGGGCGACCCCCAGGGGCAGGCACCCCTGGTGCGCGTCGGCACCCAAGCGGCTGTGACCACACTGGACGAGGCCGAGGCGCTGGGCCAGCAGGTGGCCCAGGCGCTGCGCGCGGCCGGTGCCGCGCCACCGGTCGCGGAGACCTGAGGCCTTGGTGGACACCGCCGCCCACCCGCCTGGCACCCGGCGCCGGCTGGAACGGCTCATCGTCACGCGGCCGGCGCCCGAGGCCCAGGTCTGGGTGGATGCCCTGCGCGCCGAAGGCTGGCCCGCCCAGGCCCTGCCCCTGATTGAAATTGCGCCACCCGCCGCCGAGGCCGACCGGGCCACGCTGCACCACTGGCGCGCGCACTGGACGCAGGCCGATGCCATCCTGTTCGTGAGCGGCGCGGCGGTGAGCCATTTCTTCGAGGGCGGGGTCGCACCCGCCAGCCAGCCGCCGCACACCCGCTTCTGGGCCCCGGGGCCTGGCACGGCGCGCCTGCTCGCGCAGGCCATTGAACCGCTGGGCCTGGGCGCGGCCCATATTGATGCACCGCCTCCCGACGCCGCGCAGTTCGACTCCGAGCATTTGTGGCCGGTGGTCTCGTCCCAGGTCGGCCCGGGGCGGCAGGTGCTGATCGTGCGCGGCACCTCGGCCCAGGGCTCCGCGCAGGCCGGGGTGGCCGGCACCGGCCGCGACTGGCTGATCCGCCAATGCACCGCCGCCGGTGCGCAGGTGCGGGGATGTGTGGCTTATGCGCGACGCGCGCCCGTGCTGTCAGCCGCCGATCGCGCCCTAATCGACTCGGCGGCCACGGCGCACAGCGTGTGGCTGTTCAGCAGCTCCGAAGCCCTGCTGCCGCTGCAAAACCTGAGGCCCGCCCCGGCGTGGGCGCCGGCGAGCGCGCTGGTCACGCACCCGCGCATCGCCGCCGCCGCCGTGCAGGCGGGCTTCGTTCATATCTGTCAGACCCGTCCTGCACTGGCCGATGTGGTGCGCGCTCTAGAATCAGGCTGGACCCGACCATGAGCGCCGACACACCCGACCCCACTCCCCCCATCGCCGCGCCGGCGCCCGCCGTCGTTGCGCCTCCCCCGGCGCCCGTGGCCGCCCCGCGCCGTCCGGGCCAGGTCTTTCAATGGCTGGCCCTGCTGATCGCGGCGTTGGCGCTGGTGATGACGGGCCTGCTCTGGCAGAAGCTCGGCTTCACCCAGCAGGAGCTGGCCCGCCGCAGCCAGGACACCATCGCGCAGGCCGTGGAGGCGCGCACGCTGGCGGCCCAGGCCGAAGCCCTCACGCAGGAACTGCAGGCCCGCCTGGCCGTGGCCGAGGTGCGGCTGTCGGAAGTGACCTTGCAGCGCAGCCAGCTCGAAGAGCTCATGCTCTCGCTCTCCCGCTCGCGCGACGACAACCTGGTGCAGGACCTGGAATCCGCGCTGCGCCTGGCGCAGCAACAGGCCCAGCTCACCGGCACCGCCCAACCGCTCATCTCGGCCCTGCAGGCCGCCGACCAGCGCATCGCGCGCGCCGCGCAGCCGCGCCTGAACCCGGTGCAGCGCGCCATCGGCCGCGACATCCAGCGCATCCAGGGCGCGTCCCTGGCCGACATCCCCGCGCTCACGCTGCAGCTCGATGAGCTCGCGCGGCAGGTGGACGACTGGCCGCTGCTCAACCAGGTGGGCCAGCCGGTGGCCGCGCCGTTGAGCAAGGGCAAGGCCGGGCGAAAGGCCGCCCCCGAACCCGTGGCGGTGAAGGACGCCGCGCCCGAGACCGCTGCCGTGCCCGACGCGGCGACCGAACCGGACACCACCGGCTGGAGCCGCGTGTCGGGTTGGTGGAGCGGTCTGTGGACGCGCATCTGGACCGATGTCACCCGCAACGGCCGCGAGTTGGTGCGCGTGAGCCGCATCGACCGGCCCGAAGCCGTGCTGCTCGCGCCCGACCAGGCCCTGTTCATGCGCGAGAACCTCAAGCTCAAGCTGCTCAATGCGCGCCTGGGCCTGCTGGCCCGTCACATGCAGGCCAGCCAGGCCGATCTGATGGCCGTGGAAGCCGCGCTCGCGCGCTATTTCGACACCAACTCGCCCCGCGTGACCACCGCCCAGGCCACGCTGGCGCGCCTGCGCAAGGACCTGGTGGACAGCGACCTGCCGCGGCCCGAAGAAACCCTGACGGCCCTGACCGCCGCGGCAGGGGGGCGCTGATGGCCGCCCGTTTTGGTGGTGCCATGCGCAGCGTGTTCTGGCTGCTCGGCCTCGCGGCGCTGGCCGTGGCGCTCGCGCTGCTGGTGGGGCACAACGAGGCCACGCTCACCCTGTTCTGGCCGCCCTACCGTTTCGATGTCTCCTTCAACTTCGTCGTCTTCTGCCTGATCGGCGGCTTCGTGCTGCTGTATGCCGCGCTGCGCGCGTTCTCGATGTTGCGCGACCTGCCCGCGCAGGCCCAGCGCTGGCGCAGCCAGCAGATCGAGCGCGCCGTGGTCGGGTCGGTGATGGACGCGCTGTCGCACCAGCTGGCGGGCCGCTTCGTGCGCGCGCAGTCGGCGGCCCAGCAGGCGGTGGACCAGCTCAAGGGCGTGCCGGCCGGGCAATGGCCCCGCCGCGACCAGCTTCAGCTGCTCGCCCACCTGCTGCTGGCCGAGAGCGCGCAATCGCTGCAGAACCGCGAGCGCCGCGACGAGAACCTGCAGGCCGCCCTCAGCCCGAAGCTGGCCAAAAGCGCGCCGGAAGCCCACGAAGGTGCGCTGCTGCGCGCGGTGCGCTGGGCGGTGGAAGACCATGACGCCGACGCCGCGCGTGCGCGCCTGGCCGAGCTGCCGCAGGGCGCGAGCCGGCGCATCCAGGCGCTGCGCCTGAAGCTGCGCATCGCCCGCCTGGGCGGTGAAACCGGCGAGGCGCTGGAGACCGCGCGCGTGCTGGCCAAGCACCGCGCGTTTTCGCCCGAGGCCTCCCGCAGCATCGTGCGCGGCCTGGCGCTCGATGCCCTGCGCGAAGCACACGACATGGCGCAGCTGGACGCGTTCTGGAACGGCCTGGACGCCACCGAGCGCGCCATGCCCGAGGTGGCCCTGGCCGCCGCGCGCCGCGCCAACCAATTGACCGGCCCCGCCACCAGCGAGCAGGACCGCGAGCTGGTCCACGCCCGCGTGCGCGCCTGGCTCGAACCCCTGTGGCCCGAGTTCGGGACGCTGGACGTGGCGCAGCAGCGCCAGCTCGTGCTGGCGCTGGAACCCGGCCTGGGTGAGCTCGACGCCGCCGGGCTGGCCCGGCTGGAGCAGTTGCAGCGCCAATGGCCGCAGAACGGCTTCCTGCAGTACCTCGCGGGCCAGGCCTGCATGCGTCGCCAGCTCTGGGGCAAGGCCGCGCAGATGCTGAGCCAGTCCAGCCACAGCCTGGACGACCCCGCCCTGCTGCGCCGCACCTGGCGTGGCCTGGCGCAGCTGGCCGAAGAGCGGGGCGATGAAACGGCCGCGCAAGCTGCGTGGAAGCGAGCCGCGCTGCTGGACTGAGTCGAACCGAACCCAGGGGATGCGCCAGGGCATCCCCAAAGAAAAAGCCGATCGGAACCCGATCGGCTTTTTCTTTGGGGCCTGCCGCCACGCCCGGAGGCGGGCGGCGGTGGCGAGGACTCAGGGGTTCTCGAACGGCAGCTTCATGTCGCGCAGGTCCTTGCGCGTTTCCACCAGCACCAGCGGACCTTCGTCCAGCACCACGGGCGGCTTGGGTTCGCGCGGCACATGGATGGGCTTGGGTTCGGCCGCGATGGCGGCCTGCACCTGGGCCACCTTCTCCGCGTTGGAGTTCACCCATTCCAGGCCACTGGCCTGCGCCACCTGGTCGAGGGATTCGACGGACAGCGTGAACGGCTGCACCTTGGGCAGGCCTCGGGAGCCGGGCGCTTCGACCGCGCGCGGTGCGGCGGCGGCCACGGGGGCTGCTGCGCGCGGCGCGCGAGGTGCTTGCGGCACCACGGCGGGCGCGGGTGCCGCCACTTCGGCCGCAGGTGCGGCCACCGGGGCCGGCACCACCACTTCGGCAGGCGCCACAGCGACGGGTTCGGCCGCCGGCGCTTCGGTGGTTTCCGCGTTCACGGCAGGCGGCGTGGCCATGCTGAAGTAGCTGCGCACGGGGGCTTCGTAGGCCGAGGCATCGGGCGAGTCGTTCACCGCTTCGCTGCGCTCGGCAGGTGCCACGGTCTCGGCGGCGGCCGGAGCCTCTTCACCTTCGACCGCGCCTTCGCGGGGGCCGCGTTCGCGGCGGTCGCGGCCATAGCGGTCGCGGCTGCGGCGTTCGCGGTTGCCGCGCGGCGCGCCGTTCTCGGCGTCGCCCTCGCGCGGGGCTTGAGCTTCGCTCACGCCTTCGGCGACGGTGGCCGGCTGTTCACCTTCCACGGGGTCGGGACGGGGCGTTGCCTCGGTACCTTCGGCGCCCGGCTGGCGGCGGCGGTTGTCACCGCGGGGGCGGCGATCGCGGTCGCGCTCACGGCGTTGCTGGCCTTCGACCGCTTCGGGCGTGTCGCTCGGCGCGGCGTCCAGCGGCAGGGCGTTGTTGACGTTGCCGCCTTCGGCCGCCACAGGGGCTTCCCGGCGACCACCTTCGCGGCGGTTGCCTTGGCGGCCTTCACCACCGCGCCCTTCGTTGCGGTTCTCGTTGCGGCCTTCACCACGGTTCTCATTGCGACCTTCGCCGCGGCCTTCACCGCGACGGCCTTCGCCACGCGCCTGTTCGCTGCGACCTTCCACGCGGCCGCCCTCGGCGCGCGCCTCGACCGCACGGCCTTCGCCACCGCGGCCACCGTTGCGGCCACCGCCTTCGCGGCCTTCGCGCGAACCACGGCCTTCGGCGCCACCACGGCCACTGCGGCTGCGGCCGTCACGGCCACCTTCGCGGCGACCGCCGTCGGCCCGTTCCTCGCGGGCACCGCCCTTGGCGGCCGGTGCGGCCACGGCAGGCGTTGCCGCCGGCTTGGCCGGTGCGGGCTCGGCACCGAACAGGCTCTTGAGCCAGCCGAAGAAACCCTTCTCGGCCGGTGCCGGCGCGGCCGGCACGGGCTTGGCGGCCACGGGCGCTGCCACCGGTGCGGCGGCGGGGGCCGGCGTTTCGGGACGCGGTGCGGCCACGGGCGCGGGTCCGTCGGGCAGCACGCCCTTGATCACCGGTTCCTGCTTGTTGGTGCGTTCCTGGCTGCGGCGCGTGAAGCTGGCGACGTCGTCCACCTCATCGGCCAGCTTGTAGCTCGCGTCCAGGTTGTCCAGGCGCGGGTCGTCGTGCTTGAGGCGCTCGAGCTTGTAGTTGGGCGTGTCGAGCGACTTGTTGGGCACCAGCAGCACGCTGATGCGCTGCTTGAGTTCGATCTTGGTGATCTCGGTGCGCTTTTCGTTCAGCAGGAAACTGGCCACTTCGACCGGCACCTGCACCAGCACGGCGGCCGTGCTGTCCTTGAGCGACTCTTCCTGGATGATGCGCAGGATCTGCAGTGCCGAGCTCTCGGTGTCGCGGATGTGGCCGGAACCACCGCAACGCGGGCAGGGGATGGAAGCGCCTTCGTTGAGCGCGGGCTTGAGGCGCTGGCGGCTCATTTCGAGCAGACCGAACTTGCTGATGGCGCCGAACTGCACGCGGGCGCGGTCCTGGCGCAGCGCGTCGCGCAGGCGGTTTTCCACTTCGCGGCGGTTCTTCGACTCTTCCATGTCGATGAAGTCGATCACCACCAGACCACCCAGATCGCGCAGGCGCGCCTGGCGGGCCACTTCGTCGGCGGCTTCCAGGTTGGTGCGGGTCGCGGTTTCCTCGATGTCGCCGCCCTTGATGGCGCGGGCCGAGTTCACGTCCACCGCCACCAGCGCTTCGGTCTGGTCGATCACGATGGCGCCGCCAGAAGGCAGGTTCACCGTGCGGCTGTACGCGGTTTCGATCTGGTGCTCGATCTGGAAGCGCGAGAACAGCGGCGCGTCGTCGCGGTAGCGCTTCACGCGGTGCCCGTGCTCGGGCATCACATGGCTCATGAACTGGTGAGCCTGTTCGAAGATGTCGTCGGTGTCGATCAGGATCTCACCGATGTCGCTGTTGAAGTAGTCGCGGATCGCGCGGATCACCAGGCTCGATTCCTGGTAGATCAGGAAGGCGCCCTTGCCACCCTTGGTCGCGCCGTCGATGGCGTTCCAGAGCTTGAGCAGGTAGTTCAGGTCCCACTGCAGTTCGGCGGCGTCGCGGCCGATGCCGGCGGTGCGCGCGATGATGCTCATGCCGTTGGGGTACTCGAGCTGGTCCAGCGCCTGCTTGAGTTCCTGGCGGTCTTCGCCTTCGATGCGGCGGCTCACGCCACCGCCGCGCGGGTTGTTCGGCATCAGCACCACGTAGCGGCCGGCCAGGCTCACGAAGGTGGTGAGGGCGGCGCCCTTGTTGCCGCGTTCTTCCTTTTCCACCTGGACCAGCAGTTCCTGGCCTTCGCGGATCACGTCGTTGATGCGGGCCTGGTTGACCGGCACCCCGGCGGCGAAATACTGGCGCGAGATTTCCTTGAAAGGCAGGAAGCCGTGGCGTTCTTCGCCGTAGTCGACGAAGCAGGCTTCGAGCGACGGCTCCACGCGGGTGACCACCGCTTTGTAGATGTTGCCCTTGCGCTGTTCGCGCCCTTCGATTTCGATTTCGTAGTCGAGCAATTTCTGCCCGTCCACGATCGCCAGGCGGCGCTCTTCGGCCTGCGTGGCGTTGATCAGCATGCGTTTCATGATGCGTTCCTTCGTTCAAATACAAGGACGCAGGGGCCACCGGCCCATGCGCCAACCTGCCGTGAACCAGCGGAAGCGCGAACGAGGGGAGGAATTGCCGGAGAGCCGTTGACCCGCGGTTCGGGGAAGGCGTTCAACACAGGCGGGCACCAGGGTGCCGCGTCGAACCGCCAGGTCAGGGCGTAGGCGCGTGGAGGTGGGTGAACAGGGAAGAAGGCTCGATGGCTGTCATTGACATGGATCTGGCCGGTGTCTCTCTGGCTTCACTTCGTCCTCACCCAGCCACGTGTTGCGGGCTGGGTGATTGGGGGTATTCCGTATTCGGGTTCGTGTTCTTCAGCGGATTCGCCCGCGGCTTCGACCGGCCCGCCGCCGTGCCAGGATTCGCATGGAAATGCATCGGGCAACGGCGCCAGACCCGGGTGCTGCGGGTGGCAACCCACCCGCGGCGGACGCCTTGCCTTGCAAGCTGCGGTCCCTTGCCTTGGGTGACTGCCTTAAACTCAAGGTAAATCAATCACTTACGGCACACGACGGGTGTGACGCATTATAGTCAGCTCCCCGCCATTCGTGGTGGCCTTATTCACACCCATGCTCAGCAACCCGAATTCGGGGGAAATCCGACACATCACGGTTGACGAAGAGTCGGCGGGGCAGCGGTTGGACAACTTCCTCATCCGCATCCTCAAAGGGGTGCCCAAATCGCACATCTACCGCATCATCCGCTCGGGCGAGGTGCGCCGGAACAAGGGCCGGGTGTCGGCCGACGACCGCGTCGCCCTTGGCGATGTGTTGCGCATTCCGCCGATCCGGCTGTCCGAACGCGCCGAAGAGAAGGCGGCCCATCCGGCGCCGGCGCGCGAATTCCCGGTCGTGTTCGAGGACGAGGCCTTTCTGGCGATTGACAAGCCCGCCGGCGTGGCGGTGCATGGTGGCAGCGGCGTGAGTTTCGGCGTGATCGAACAAATGCGCCAGGCTCGGCCGCAGGCCCGATTGCTCGAATTGGTGCATCGCCTGGACCGGGAAACCAGCGGCCTGTTGCTGATTGCCAAGAAAAAGAGCGCGCTCAAGGCATTGCAGGACCAATTTCGCGAACGTGAAACCGGAAAAACCTATCTGGCGATGGTCAAAGGCGCCTGGCCCGCCCGCCTGAAGGTGCTGGACCAGCCTTTGCACAAATACCTATTACCTGATGGCGAACGCCGTGTGAGGGTGACGACAGCCGACGATCCGGACGGCATGCGCTCGGTCACGCTGGTGAAGGTGGCGCAGCGCGTGCCCGCACCACCAGGGCTGGAGGCGGTCGTTCCCGAAGGCTTCAGCCTGTTGGAGGTCACCATCAAGACCGGCCGCACCCATCAGATTCGCGTGCATTTGTCCAGCGCCGGCCATCCGATTGCGGGCGACGACAAATACGGCGATTTCGAACTCAATCGGCAATTGGCGCGAATTGGTTTGAAACGCATGTTCCTGCACGCCTGGCGTTTGAGGTTGACACATCCTGTCACCAAATCCGCGTTGGAACTGCAGGCCGAATTGCCGCCGGAGCTATATAAATGGCGATCCCCCGGAATAGAATGATGGTCTGCGTCGTTGGCAGACATCCGGTTCCGGATGGATCAAACATTACCTAAAAAGGACGATTTCAATGGCAAGTTATTCCGAACTCATGGCGCAAGCCCAGAACCTGATGGCACAGGCCGAGCAGGCGCGCAAGGACGAGCTCTCCGCGGTCATCGCCGACATCAAGGCGAAGATGAAGCAATTCGGCATCACCACCGCCGATCTGGGCAGCACCTCGGCGACCAAGAAGACCGGCAAATCCAAATCGGCCGCACCGGCCAAGTACAAAGGCCCGAACGGTGAACTCTGGGCAGGTGGCCCGGGCCGCAAACCCGAATGGGTTCGCGCCGTGCTGGCATCGGGCAAGAGTCTGGACAGCTACCTGATCTGATCCACTCCCCTGCCTCCTTGCACACGGCCCGCCTCTGGCGGGCTTTGTCTTTGGTACCCTCGAAAGCATGTTTCGAATACTTGTCGTCTGCATGGGCAACATCTGCCGCTCGCCCATGGCGGCCAGCGTGCTGCACGCCGCCATCGCGCGCCGCCAGCTGGCGCAGCGGGTGGAGGTGGATTCCGCCGGCACCTACGCCGGCCACCAGGGGGAGAAGCCCGACCGCCGGGCGATCACCCTGGCGATGGCGCGCGGTTACCCGCAGATCGAGCGCGAGCGGGCCCGCCGCGTGCGCGATGAGGACTACCGGAACTTCGACCTGATCCTCGCCATGGACGCGGACAACCTGGAGAACCTGCGCTTCAAGTGCCCGCCCGAGCACCAGCACAAATTGCACCTGTTCCTGGAGTACGCGGGTGTGGAGGGCCGGCGCGAAGTGCCCGACCCTTACTACGGCAATGCCCAGGGCTTCGAGGTGGTGCTGGGCCTGTGCGAGCAGGGCAGCGAGGGCGTGCTCGCACGGGTGCTGAGCACGCTGGACTGAGGCGGCTTCAGGCCTGGTGGTACTCGCGGTACCAGCGCACGAAGCGTTCGATGCCGTCCTTCAGAGGCGTGGAGGGCGCGAAGCCCACCCAGCGGTGCAGGGCCTCGGTGCTGGCGTAGGTCGCCGGCACGTCGCCGTCCTGCATGGGCAGGAATTCCTTGATCGCCTCGCGCCCCAGCGCCTGTTCGATGCAGCCGATGAAGTCCATCAGCGGCACCGGGTCGTGGTTGCCGATGTTGAAGATGCGGTAGGGCGGTCCACCCGCGTTCTCGGGCATGGCCGGTTTGTCGAGCACGCGCAGCACGCCTTCGACGATGTCGTCGATGTAGGTGAAGTCGCGCTTCATCTTCCCGTGGTTGAAGACCTGGATCGGCCGGCCTTCGAGCACCGCGCGGGTGAAGCTGAAGTAGGCCATGTCGGGCCGGCCCCAGGGCCCGTACACCGTGAAGAAACGCAGGCCGGTGGTGGGCAGCCCATAGAGGTGGCTGTAGGTGTGGGCCATCAGCTCGTTGGCCTTCTTGGTGGCCGCGTACAGGCTCACCGGGTGGTCGACGGCGTCGGTTTCCTCGAACGGCATCTTGGTGTTGCCGCCATACACGCTGGAGCTGGACGCGTAGACCAGGTGGCCCGGCTTCTGCGCGCGGCAGCCTTCCAGGATGTGGCCGAAGCCGGTGAGGTTGCTGTCGAGGTAGGCGTTGGGGTGCGTGATCGAGTAGCGCACACCGGCCTGGGCCGCCAGGTGCACCACGGCGTCGAAGCGGTGGCTGGCGAACAGCCGGGCCATGGCCTCGCGGTCCGCCACATCGACCTGTTCGAAGGCGAAACCCGGGTGCTTCTGCAGCGGCTCCAGCCGGGCGCGCTTGAGCGCGACGGCGTAGTAGTCGTTGAGGTTGTCGATGCCGAGCACCGTGTCGCCGCGCGCCAGCAGGCGCTGGGCGGTGTGCATGCCGATGAAGCCGGCCGCGCCAGTAAGGAGGATGTGCATGGCGGTATGTTAGCCGCCAGCCTGCCTCAGTCTTTCTGCCAGATCACCCGTTTTCCGGACGTTTCCCACGTTTCGTAGTACCGCGCGTACAGGTCTTCGATGCGGTTGCGCTTGACCTTGAAGGTGGGCGTGATGATGTCGTTGTCCACCGTCCAGGCGGTGGTGACGACCACGATGCACTGCAGCTGCTCGTGCGGGTCCAGCGTGGCGTTGATGCCCTTGAGGTGGCTGGCCAGCGAGGTTTCGAGCTCGGTGCGCGCGGCGGCGTCGTTCGCCACGCGCGCGGCCGCGTCCGCGTTGAGCATCACGATGCCCAGGGGCTGGCCCAGGTTGGCGCCGGTCACCACGCAGGCTTCCACGGCCTCGTGCATCACCAGCTTGTCCTCGATCGGCGCGGGCGCCACGTACTTGCCCTTGCCGGTCTTGAACAGGTCTTTCACACGGCCGGTGATGCGCAGCAGGCCCTGCTTGTCGATCGTGCCCTTGTCGCCGGTCTTGAGCCAGCCGTCTTCGGTGAAGGCCTCGCGGCTCTTCTCGGGCTCCTTGTAGTAACCCTGCATCAGCGCCTGGCTGCGCATCTGCACCTCGCCGGTCTCGGGGTCGAGGCGGTGCTGCACGCCGGCGTAGGTGGGGCCCACGGTCCCCTGCTGGTTCTTGCCCGGCTCGGTGATGTGCGAGAGCGCGAGGTTCTCGGTCATGCCGTAGCCCTCGTTGATGTTCAGGCCGAGCTGGCTGTACCACTGCAGCAGGGCCATGGGCATGGGCGCGGCGCCACCGGCGGCGAACTTGCACTGGTCCAGGCCCAGGGCCTTCATCACCTTGCGGCGCACGATGCTACCCAGGATGGGGATGCGCAGGAGCCGGTTGAGCTTGGCCGGCGGCATCTTGGCGTGGATGCCCTGCTGGAACTTGACCCACAGGCGCGGCACCGAGAAGAAGATGGTGGGCCGCGCGCGCTGCAGGTCGGCGGCGAAGGTGTCGAGCGACTCGGCGAAGTACACGTGCATGCCGGTGCGCAGCCAGCCGTGTTCGACCAGCATGCGCTCGACCACATGGGCCAGCGGCAGGTAGGACAGCATGCGGTCTTCGCCCGAGAGCGGGATGCGCTTGACGCCGGAGTCGATGGCCCAGGCGAAGTTGCCGAAGCTGTGCATCACGCCCTTGGGCATGCCGGTGGTGCCCGAGGTGTAGATCAGGGTCGCGAGTTCGTCGGCGCCGCGCGTGGGCTCACCCTGCAGCGGCTGGTGGCGGCCGCAGATCGCGTCCCAGCCTTCGTAAGCCTGGATCGCGTCCAGCGGCGAGAGCGCGTAGCTGATGCAGGGCAGGCCGGCGGGCACGCCGGGCTTCATGCCTTCCCAGCCATCGAGCTTGCCGATGAAGCAGGCCTTGGCCTCGCTGTGGGTGAGGATCTGGCGCACCGTCTCGGCCGCGAGCGTGGGGTAGAGCGGCACCGACACGTGGCCGGCCATCCAGATGGCGAGGTCGCTCATCATCCACCAGGCGCAGTTCTTCGAGAGGATCGCGACCTTGGAGCCCGGCGCCCAGCCTTGCGATTGCAGGTGGGTGGCCATGCGCCGCACCTGGTCGCCGATCTCGGCCCAGGTGAATTCCTGCACCGCGCCCGCGCCCATGGGCTGTGTGAGCGCAACGCGCTTGGGATCGGTCTTTTCCCAGTGGTACAGGCGTTGCAGGGCGAGCAGCTCGGGCGCGACTTGGGTCATGTGACGTGTCTCCGTTGTGTGTGTGCGAAGGGGGAATCTACCAAGCCCTCCGCACGCTGTTTAGAGGGTTTCACCTGTTGGGGCGCCACCGGCGGATCCCGGCGGAGTCACAGCCCCAGCAATTGCGCGAGGTCCAATGGCTTTGTGCGCTCCGCCGGCACGACGTGGCTTTCGAGATGGTCCAGGTGCGCGCGCATCGCCTTGACTGCCCGCTCGGTGTCGCCCGCGATCACCGCCGCGATGATGTTCGCGTGCTCCTGGTCCGAGCAGGAGACGCTCTTGCCAGGGTCACCGTGCGCGAGAAAGATCAAGGGCGTGCGGGCCACCAGCTGCTGCAGGAATTCGGTGAGCACCGTGTTGCCGGCGCATTGCGCGAGTTGCACGTGAAAGTCGGTCGACAACTTGATGCCGGTGCGCATGTCACCTGCGCGGTAGGTGTCCCGTTCCTGTTTCATGAGCTCACGCAAGGTCCTGAGCTGGTCCGCGTCGATCGACTCGGCCAGCCGCTCGATCACGAAACCCTCGATCAGCCGCCGGGCCGCGAAGATCTGGCCGACTTCCTCCAGCGAAGGGCTGGCCACGCTGGCGCCGTGCTGCGATCGAAGGGTGACCACCTTGGCGGTGGCGAGCCGTGCCAGCGTCTTTCGCACGACGCCACGCGTGACGCCGAAAGCCTGCGCCAGCGGTATCTCCTTGAGTTTGGTGCCGGGGGCGAGGCGTCGATCCAGGATGCCGTCGTACAGGGTTCTGTAAACGCGCTCCTCGGGCGACTCCTCCGGCTCGCGTGCCTTGCCCGCAGGCTTCGCCGGTTCGACGGCGGTCCGGGCCGACTTCTTGAAAGGGGGTGTCGCCGGGCCACCGGTCGTGGTGTCTCCAGCGCTCGTCTTCCTCGTTGCCATGGTGTGTTCTCTGGTGAGGGCTGCTTGCACCCGTCAGGGTGGTGCCGGATTTTATGCGGCCAAAAAATGTTAACACTAGCGTTTTTACTATGTTGACATTAATTGTTGACAGTGAAAGACTTGCCGCCATCGAACGCCTGTCGTTTCAGCCACGAGGAATCCATGCCAAGCGAGAACCAGCCATCGTTGCCACCCGCGGCGCCGTCGCGCATCCACTTCGTGGTGAACGGCCAGCCCCACCGGTTGGACAACCCCGATCCCAACCGCACCTTGCTCAATCACCTGCGCGAGGCGCTCGCGCTCACCGGAACCAAGGAGGGCTGCGCCGAAGGCGATTGCGGCGCCTGCACCGTGGTCGTGAGCGAGCCGCATGGTCAGGGCGTGCGCCGCCGCGCGGTCAATGCCTGCATCCAGTTGCTGCCGACCTTGCACGGCAAGGAGGTCCTGACGGTGGAGGGGCTGGCCAAACCGGGTGCCGATCTCCACCCGGTGCAGCAGGCCATGGTCGATGTCCACGCTTCGCAGTGCGGTTTCTGCACGCCGGGTTTCGTGATGTCGCTGCATGCGCTGCTGGTGTCGAGGCCCGATGCCAGCCGCGACGAGATCGAATGCGCGTTGGCGGGCAACCTCTGCCGGTGCACCGGTTACCGGCCCATCGTCGATGCGGCAAGAAAGGCCGGCCCGCAATGTGCGGAGGGGGGCGCGGCGTGTCTTACCCCGGTTTCATCGGTGGCGGATGCGGGTGAAAGCGTGGCGCTGGATGCCCACGGCCGGCAGTTCTGGGCACCGGTGGAACTGGACGATTTCGCCGCGCTTCGCATGGCCCACCCCGATGCGCGCATCCTCGCTGGCGGGACGGACCTTGGTCTGGTGCTGACCAAGAAGCGCCAGGACCTGCCGGCCTTGCTGTACGTCGGGCGGGTGGAGGCCTTGCGCCGCGTCGAGCGCAGCGCCAGCCACCTCGAGATCGGTGCGGCGGTGGCGTTGACGGATGCTTTCGAGCCCCTGGTCGAGCAGTACCCGGAGCTGGCCGAATGGGCGCGCCGATTTGCCTCGGTGCCGATCCGGAATGCGGGCACGCTGGGCGGCAACATCGGCAATGGTTCGCCCATTGGCGACTCGATGCCTGTGCTGATGGCGCTCGATGCCAGTCTGGTGCTGCGGCGCGGGCCGCACACCCGCGAGGTACCTCTGGACGCGTTCTACACCGGGTACCAGCGCAACGTGCTGGCCGCCGGCGAATTCATCGAGCGCATTCGCATCCCCCTGCGCGACCCGCGCCTGCAGGTTCGTGCCTACAAGATTTCGAAGCGCTTCGATCAGGACATTTCCGCGGTGTGCGGGGCGTTCTCTCTGGTGTGTGGTGATGACGGCACGGTGCAGCGCGTCCGGGTGGCCTTTGGCGGCATGGCCGCCACGCCGAGCCGCGCGCCCCGCTGCGAGGCGGCCCTGTTGCAGGGCCGCTGGGACGAGGCGGCGGTGCGCCAGGCCATCGCCGCGCTCGACCAAGACTTCGAGCCCATCGATGACATGCGCGCCAGCAAGTCCTACCGCCGGCTGGTGGCGCGCAACCTCCTGCGCAAATTCCATTTCGAAACCACGGGCGACACCCGGATCAGTGTGCTTGACGAGGAGGTGTTCGCATGAACCAGGATGCACGGCCCAACCCGCTCGGGGGTGTCGGCCAATCCATCGGGCATGACAGTGGTGCGCTGCATGTCACGGGCCGGGCCAACTACACGGACGATCTGCCCGAGCTGCGCGGCACGCTCTACGCGGCGGTGGGTCAGAGCACGCGGGCCCACGCCCGCATCCGCTCCATCGATCTCTCCGCGGTGCGCGCCGCGCCGGGTGTGGTGGCCGCCATGGTGGCCGAAGACATCCCCGGCACCAACGACTGCGGGCCGGTGGTGGCGGACGAACCCATCCTCGCGCAGGGCATCGTGCAATGCGTGGGGCAGGCGCTGTTCTCGGTGGCCGCCGAATCCATCGAGGCCGCGCGGCGGGCGCTGCGCCTGGCGGTGGTGGAGTACGAAGACCTGGAGCCGGTGTTCACCGTGCAGCAGGCGATGGCGAACCAGAGCTTCGTGCTGCCCACGCGCCATGTCGTGCGTGGCGATGCGCGCCAGGCCATCGAGCAGGCCCCCCATCGGCTGAGCAAGCGGTTCCGCATGGGCGGGCAGGAGCAGTTTTACCTCGAAGGCCATGTGGCTTACGCGGTACCGCGCGACGACGGGGGCATGCACGTCTACACCTCGACCCAGCACCCGACCGAGACGCAGCACCACGTCGCGCATGCGCTGGGCCTGGACGAAAAGGACGTGGTGGCCGAATGCCGCCGCATGGGGGGTGGCTTTGGCGGCAAGGAGAGCGGTTCCGTGCTGTTCGCTTGCAACGCCGCGCTGCTGGCCCAGAAGACAGGCCGGCCGGTGAAGCTCCGGGTGGACCGCGACGACGACATGGTGATGACCGGAAAACGCCACGACTTCGAGACCTGCTTCGACGTCGGTTTCGACGGCGATGGCCGCATCCTCGGCCTGGAGATGGACCTGGCAGGCCGCTGTGGTTATTCGGCCGATCTGTCGGCCGGCGTGAACGACCGCGCTGTGCTTAACAGCGACAACACGTATTTCCTGGAGCACGTGGCCATCCACTCCTACCGCTGCAAGACCAACACCGTGTCGGCCACCGCGTTCCGGGGTTTCGGCGGGCCTCAAGGGGCGCTGGGCATCGAGCAGGTCATCGACGAGATCGCCTTTCACCTCGGCAGGGAGCCGCTGGACGTGCGGCGCGCCAACTTCTACGGCACCGGGTCGAGGAACGTCACGCACTACGGCCAGACGCTCCAGGACAACGTGATCGAGGATCTGGTCGCCACGCTGGAGAAGAGCGCCGACTACCGGGAGCGCAAGGCCCGCGTGCGTGCCTTCAATGCCACCCACGCCCACTTGCGAAAGGGCATCGCGCTGACGCCTTTGAAGTACGGCATCTCGTTCACCTCGCCGCACCTCAACCAGGCGGGCGCGCTGTTGCACGTCTACACCGACGGCAGCGTGATGCTCAACCACGGCGGCACCGAGATGGGGCAGGGCCTGTTCACCAAGGTCTCGCAGGTGGTGGCCGAGGAGCTGATGATCGATGTCGACCGCATCCGCATCACCTCCTCGGACACCAGCAAGGTGCCCAACACATCGGCCACGGCCGCTTCCTCGGGCAGCGACCTCAATGGCAAGGCCGCTCAGGCGGCCGCGCGGCAGATCCGCGAGCGGCTGATCGACTTCGCGGCGAAGCATTTCGGCGTGCCGCAGGAGCAGGTGCGGTTCGTGCGCAATGCGGTGCAGGTGGGGGAGCGCACGGTGGCGTTCACCGAACTGGTCAAGCTCGCGTACTTCCACCAGATCTCGCTGTCGGCCACCGGCTTTTACCGCACCCCCACGCTCGACTGGAACGGCTCGACGCTGAGCGGTACCCGGCCTTTCTACTATTTCGTCTATGGCGCGGCCGTGACGGAGGTGGTGATTGACACGCTGACCGGCGAGTGCCGCGTGCTGCGCGCCGACATCCTGCACGACGTGGGGCGGTCGCTCAACCCGGCGCTCGATCGGGGCCAGGTAGAAGGGGCGTTTGCCCAGGGCATGGGCTGGCTCACCATGGAAGAGCTTTGCTGGAATGCCCAAGGGCGTCTCACGACGCATGCGCCCTCGACCTACAAGATCCCGGTGGCCAGCGACATGCCTCGTGATTTCCGCGTCGCGCTCTACGAATCGGCCGGCAACGTGGAAGACTCGATCCACCGGTCCAAGGCGGTGGGCGAGCCTCCTCTGCTGCATGGCATCTCGGTGTTCCATGCGATCCGCGATGCGATCGCCAGCGTGGCCGGGCATCGCCTGTCGCCCCAGCTTGATGCGCCCGCCACCGCGGAGCGCATCCTGTTCAGCGTGCTCGACCTGCGGGAGCGCGCCGATGCGCTCCAGCCCCGGCTCGAAGAAGCGGTCCTGGCATGAACGGCACCTCCACCGTGGACAGCGGCTGGCTCCATGGCGCGGCGCGGTTGCGCGACAGCGGCACGCCCTTCGTGCTGGTCACGGTGGTCCAGACGCGAGGCTCGGTGCCGCGCGAGACCGGCACGCGCATGCTCGTCACCGCGCAGGGCACGGAGGGGACGATCGGTGGTGGGCACCTGGAGCACGAAGCCATGGCCATTGCGAGGAGGCACCTGCGGTTGGCTGTCACCGGGGCGCACTGGCAGGCCTTCGCGCTCGGCGCGCGCCTGGGGCAATGCTGCGGTGGCGCGGTCGAGTTGATGTTCGAACTCGAAGTCGGCGCCGCGCTGGACTGGATCGATGTGTTGCAGCAAGCCTTGCAGCGCGGCGAAGCGGCCGTGATCGCCAGTGTGGTCGATGGGGTCTCCCACACCCGACTGGTCCTGGCGCCCTCGTCGGGCGCCTGGCAACGCGGCGAGGCGGATGCCACCACGTGGCGTCTGGCGCGCGACCTGCTCACCACGCCGGCCTTGACGGCACCCGAAGGGCCGCCATCCCCGCAGAAGAACGGGCCGCGGCGCTTCGTGCAGCGCATCGAACCTCCCGGGCTGGACGTGTGGGTCCATGGCGCGGGCCACGTGGGCCGAGCGCTGGTCGCCGTGCTGGGCCTGCTGCCTTGCCGCGTGACCTGGGTGGACAGCCGGCCCGATGAATTTCCCAGCGAGGTGCCGCCCAACGTGCGCGTGCTGTGTTCGGACGACGGCGAGCACGAGGTGGATGAAGCGCCGCCAGGGGCTTGCCATCTGGTCATGACCCACAGCCACGCGCTTGACTTCGAGCTGAGTCTGCGCCTCCTGCGCCGGGCCGATTTCCGGTACTTCGGGCTCATCGGCTCGGCCACCAAGCGCCGCAGCTTCGAGCACCGCCTGGCCGATCGCGGCATCGACCGCGCCATGTTGTGCCGCATGCGGTGCCCGATCGGCATCGACGGTGTGAGTGGCAAGGAGCCCGGTGTGATCGCTGTCGCGGTCGCCGCTCAACTGCTGGGCCTGCGCGAGGAGATCGCGCGCGGCCCCGAACCGATGGGATGGCGGAACGCGGGCGCGGCAAGCGCGCGCATCGCCGAGACCCAGTGCTGACGGGTGACGCTCTCGCCCATGGAACTTCAACGACACCAAGGACCCATCATGAACCCATCCCGCAGATCGGCCGTTCTCTCGCTCGCATCCCTGGCGGCCGCGCCTGGACTTCTTCGCGCACAGGGCAAGGCGCCCCTGGAGGTCGCGTTCCTCTACGACAACCCCATCGGCGATGTGGGCTGGGTGCGGCAGCATGAAAACGGGCGCCTGGCGATCGAGCAGAAGCTCGGTGCGCAGGTGAAGACCAAGTACGTGCAGGTGCCCACGGGCGCCGACTCCGAGCGTGTGATGCGCACACTGGCGCAAAGCGGCACCAAGCTGATCTACGGCGTGTCCTTCGGCTACATGAACCCCATGGCCAAGGTGGCCGCCCAGTTCCCCGACACGGTCTTCATGAACGCGCAGGGTTTCATGACGAGCAAGAACATGGGCGTCTACTCGGCGCGCGTGTACGAAGGCTTCTACCTGAACGGCGTGGTGGCCGGGCACATGAGCAAGAGCGGCGTGGTGGGCTACATCGCCTCGCTGCCCGTGCCCGAGGTGGTGCTCGGCCTGACCGCTTTCATCCAGGGCATGCGCAGCGTGAACCCCAAAGGCACGGTGCGCATCGTCTGGCTCAACACCTGGTACGACCCGGGCCGCGAGCGCGAGGCGGCCAACGCCCTGCTGAGCGACGGGGCGGACATCCTGACCTCGGTGCTGTCTTCGCCCGTCGCCGTGCAGGTGGCCGAAGAGCGCGGCGTGGGTGCGGTGACCTGGCAGAGCGACATGTCCAAGTACGGGCCGAAGGCGCAACTCTCCTGTGCCTTGCTGGACTGGTCGAATCCCTATGTGGACATCACCAGGGCGGTGATCGACGGAAGCTGGAAGCCCGGCAATGCATGGCTGGGTGCGAAGGAGGGGGTGATCCGCATGGTGGCCTTGAACCCCTCGTTGCCGACCGACCTCAAGGCGCTGCTGGTGCGCAAGGAAGCGGAGATGAAGGCGGGCAGCTTCCATCCCTTCGTGGGGCCGATTCTTGACCAGGATGGCAAGGAACGCGTGGCCGCCGGCGTGGTGCCCAGCGACGACGAACTGCGCAAGATCGACTGGCTCGGTGCCGGCATCCAGGGCCGCCTGCCCACGCGGCGCTGACGCGACCGCCTCGCTGCCCCAAGGACACAAAGACCCATGACCCCACTCGAAACCATCGTCCGTGCCCGCGCGCCCCGTCTGGAGCTGCGCGGCCTGACCAAGGCCTATCCGGCCATCGTCGCCAACGACAAGGTGGATCTCACCGTCGAACCCGGTGAGATCCATGCCGTGCTCGGCGAGAACGGTGCTGGCAAGAGCACGCTCATGAAGTGCATCTACGGGGCGGTGAAACCGGACGCCGGCACCCTGTGGTGGAACGGCGAGGAGGTGCGGATCGCCCATCCGGCGCACGCCCGTTCGCTCGGCATCGGCATGGTGTTCCAGCACTTTTCGCTGTTCGAGACGCTGACCGTGACCGAAAACGCCGCGCTCGGTCTGCCCGGCCGGCCCGATCTGGTGGACCTGGCACGGCGCATCGAAGCGATCTCGCAGCGCTACGGGCTGGCGGTCGATCCCGGGCGCCATGTGCATTCGCTCTCGGTCGGGGAGCGCCAGCGGGTGGAGATCATCCGCTGTCTGCTGCAGAACCCGCAGCTGCTCATCATGGACGAGCCCACGTCGGTGCTCACGCCGCAGGCGGTGGACAAGCTGTTCGAGACGCTGCGGCAGCTGGCCGAGGGCGGCTGCAGCATCCTCTACATCAGCCACAAGCTGCACGAGATCCGGGCGCTGTGCCATGGCGCGACCGTGCTGCGGGCCGGCCGCGTGGTGGGGCGGTGCGACCCCCGCCGCGAAACCGAGGTCACGATGGCGCGCCTCATGGTGGGCGAGGACGTCAGCCCGTGCCAGCCTGGCACCCGGTCGGCGGTGCGCGGCGCCCCCGTGCTGGTGGTGGACCAGCTCAGCCAGCCCGCAGACGACCCCTTCGGCACCGACCTCAGCGACGTTGGCCTGACGGTCCACGCCGGAGAAATCCTGGGCATTGCCGGCGTCTCGGGCAACGGGCAGCAGGAGTTGCTTCGCCTGCTCTCGGGCGAAGCCCTGTGCCGGCGCGCCGACGCGATCCGCATCCTGGACACGCCGGCCGGGCACCTGCCACCGGCCGAGCGCCGCCGCGCCGGCCTCGGTTTCGTGCCGGAGGAGCGGCTGGGGCGGGGCGCCGTGCCCGCCATGTCGCTGACCGAAAACGCCTTGTTGACCGCCCATGCCAAGGGCTTCGTCCGGAACGGTCTGGTGGACACCCCTGCGATCACGGCGTTCGCGCGGCGCTGCATCGTGGACTTCAACGTCAAGTGCGGCGGTGGACAGGCCCCGGCGGAGAGCCTGTCGGGCGGCAACCTGCAGAAGTTCATCGTGGGCCGCGAAATCCTGCTGTCGCCCCGCCTGCTGGTGGTGGCGCAGCCCACCTGGGGGGTGGACGTGCAGGCCTGCGCCTTCATCCGGCGTTCGCTGATCGCGCTGCGCGACGCCGGTGTGGGCGTGCTGGTGATCTCGGACGATCTCGACGAGCTGTTCGAGATCTGCGACACGCTGTGCGTGATGGCCGGGGGCCGGCTTTCGCCCGTCCGTGCGCGCGACGGGACCGACGTGGAAGAGGTGGGTTTGTGGATGAGCGGGCTGTGGCCCGGCGCCGAGGCCCCCGCCGCCTTGAACACCTCATGGGAGGAGCAACGCCATGCGGCTTAAGCTCGAATCGCGCGCGGCACCATCGGCGGTGATGCGCTATGGCTCTCCGCTGGTGGCGCTGGCGCTGACGGCGGTCATCGGCAGCCTGATGTTCCTGTACCTCGGGCACAGCCCGCTGGCGGCGTTCCAGGCCTTGTTCGTGACACCCGTCAGCAGCCTGGGCGGCCTGGGTGAGCTGGCGCTCAAGGCGTCGCCGCTCATGCTGATCGCCACCGGCCTCACCGTGGGCTTTCGCGCCAACATCTGGAACATCGGCGCCGAAGGCCAATTGGTGATGGGCGCCATCGCGGGTGGGGGGCTGGCGGTTCTTTTCCATGGCGCTCAGGGTGTGTGGCTGCTGCCGGCCATGATGCTGGCCGGCGCCGTGGGCGGGGCGCTCTGGGCCGCCATCCCGGCCGTGTTGCGCACCCGCTTCAACGCCAACGAGATCCTGACCAGCCTCATGCTGACCTACGTGGCGCAACTCGTGCTGAGCTTCCTGGTTTATGGCCCGTGGCGCGACCCCGACGGCTTCAACTTCCCGCAGACCATCATGTTCGGCGAGAGCGCGCTGTTTCCCATCCTGATCGAGGGCACGCGTTTCAACGCCAGCCTGTTCGTCGCGCTGGCGGTGGTGGGCCTGGTGTGGATCTTCATGAGCCGCAGCATCCTGGGCTATCAGATGCGCGTGGCGGGCCTGTCGGGCGCTGCGGCCCTGTTCGCGGGCATCGATCCGAAGCGCACCGTGTGGGTGGGCATGCTGGCGGGCGGCGTGGCGGCTGGCCTGGCGGGCGTTGGCGAGGTGGCGGGACCGATCGGGCAGCTGCTGCCCGTGGTCTCGCCCGGTTACGGTTTCGCCGCGATCATCGTGGCCTTCGTCGGCCGGCTGCACCCGGTGGGCATCGTGCTGGCCAGCCTGCTCATGGCCCTGCTGTATCTGGGCGGAGAAGCCGCGCAGATGAGCCTGGGGTTGCCCGCCGCCATCACCGGTCTGTTCCAGGGCATGCTGTTGTTCATCCTGCTGGGAACGGATGTGTTCATCAACTACCGCCTGCGTGTGGTCCGTCCGGTCCTGCCGGCGCCTCGGCCGGCGGGTGAAGGAGTCCCTGCATGATCGACTTGCTGTTGCCCGTGGTGGTCGCCACCATCGGTGCGGGAACCGCCATCGCCTTCGCGGCCCTGGGGGAGCTCGTGACCGAAAAATCGGGTGTGCTCAACCTCGGTGTCGAAGGCATGATGCTGGTGGGCGCCATCGCGGCCTTCGCGGCGGCTTCGTCCAGCGGCAACCTGTGGATCGGCGTCGTGGCCGGTGTGCTCGCCGGCATGGTGCTGTCCCTGTTGTTTGCCTTTCTCACCCTCACGCTGATGGCCAACCAGGTGGCCTGCGGCTTGGCGTTGTCCATTTTCGGCGTCGGCCTGAGCGCTTACGCGGGCCTGAGCTACGTCAACATCGTCCTGCCCACCCAGCCGGTCTGGGCGCTGCCCGGCCTGGCGGCGCTGCCGGTGATCGGCCCCTTGTTCTTCCAGCACCAGCCGCTGGTGTACCTGTCGTGGATGCTGTTCGCTGCCGTGTGGTGGTTTCTCTACCGCAGCCGTGCCGGGCTGAAGCTGCGATCGGTGGGCGAATCGCCTTCGTCCGCGCATGCCCTGGGCCTGCCGGTGAACCGGGTGCGTTATCTCGCCACCCTGTTCGGTGGTGCCATGGCCGGCCTGGGGGGTGCCTTTCTCGCCGTCATGTACACGCCCATGTGGGTCGAGGGCATGACCGCGGGGCGGGGCTGGATCGCCCTGTCGCTGGTGGTGTTCGCCACCTGGCGGCCGGGCCGCATCCTGCTGGGCGCCTACCTGTTCGGCGGCATCACCGTGGCCCAGCTCTTTGCGCAGAGCCGAGGCGTCGCAGTGCCGTCCCAGCTCCTGTCCATGCTGCCCTACCTGGCCACCGTGGTGGTGCTGGTCGTCATCTCCAGCAATGCGCTGCGCATCCGCCTCAACACGCCCGCTTCGCTGGGCCTGTCCTTCCGTCCCGCGTCATGAACCCGAACACGAATCCCTCTGAAGCCGACATCGAGTTGCTGCGCCAGGCGATCGCCTTGTCGGCGCAATCGCGTGCGCGCGGGCGCCACCCGTTCGCGGCCCTGGTGGCCGATGCCCAGGGGCGGGTCGTCTCCAGCGCGGGCAACAATTCCATGCCACCCGAAGGCGATCCGACCCAGCACGCCGAGCTGGCCGCCGCCGCCCTGGCCGCGCGGCAACTGACGCCGCAGGAACTGGCGCAATGCACGCTTTACACCAGCGCCGAGCCCTGCTGCATGTGCGCCGGCGCGGTCTATTGGACCGGCATCGGCCGGGTGGTGTACGCGCTGTCCGAGCACGCCTTGCTGGGGCTGACCGGTGACCACCCCGATAACCCCACTTTCTCGCTGCCTTGCCGCGAGGTGTTCGCGCGCGGCCAGCGCGCCATCGAGGTGATCGGCCCCTTGCTGGAAGAAGAGGCAGCTGCACCGCATGCCGGCTTCTGGGACGCGCCGTCCTAAGCGGTGAAATCCACCGTGAGGGAGGGCAGGGGCGGTGTGAAGCGCGCCGACCAACGCTCGCCGGGCCGCACCGCCCAGGCGTCGGTCCAGGTGCCGGTGGTGACCACGTCGCCGGGCCGCAGATCGGGCGCGCCGGGGCAGGCGCGCAGGGTGTCGACAAAGTGCTTGAGCGCGCGCAAGGGGCTGTCGAGCACGTTGCTGCCCTGGCCCAGTTCGACCGGTTCTTCGTTCTTGAGCAGCGTGACACCGGCGTTGGCCAGCAGCGCATCGAGTTCGTCGGCGTTCCTCGCGAGCCCGCTCAAGGCCACGCGCCGGCCCACGAGCAAATGCGCGTGCAGTGCGCCGTCGGCCACGGTGTCGACCGGCAGGAACTTCCAGTCGGGCAGGTGCGACTGCACGATCTCGAAGCCCGGAGCGATCCAGTCGAGGGCGTCGAACAGATCGTCCAGTGTGGCGTTCGCCGCGGGCGTGGCCTTCAGGCCGAACACGGTCTCGGGCTCCAGGCGGGGCTGGCAGGTGTGCGCGAGCGACACGCGGCCTTCGCCTTCGCAGAACGTCAGCGTGGTGTCCCACACCGTGCCCCAGATCGGCGCGAACACGTTGTAGCGTGCCCAGATCGTGCGGTTGGTGAAGCCCACCTTGTAGCCGCGCGGCCGCTCGCCCCGCGCCAGGCGCAGGTCGCGCACCGCCAGGGCCTGTGCGTAGGCGGCGTCCAGATCGAAGCCGGCTTGCGCGCTGAGCGGGGCGGGCCAGAGGCGGCCCTGGTCCAGGTGGTCGAGCAGGGTCTGCGGGTTCATGGGCCCATCATAGTCAGGCGCTGGTGTCGGCGCGCCCGAACAGGCGGTGCACCTGGGCGCGGATCCACTGGTGCGCCGGGTCCTGCGCGGTGCTGGCATGCCAGACCAGGCGCACCTCGTAGCTGGGCGCGGCCGCGCGCGGCAGTTCCCACACGCGCAGGTCGTGGCGCTGGCCGAGGTTGGCGGCGTACATCTGCGGCACGATGGTCAGCAGGTCGGTGTTGAGCGCCAGCTCGGGCAGGGCGCCGAAGTGCCGCGCGCGCAGCACGATGCGCTCAGAGAGCTTCATGCGCACCAGCATCTTTTCGACGCTGCCGTGGAAGGTGGCGGTGGGCGAGGCCACGACCAGCGAGGCCTCGGACAACTGGCGGGCGCTCAGCGTGCGCCCCGCCGGCCCCGAGGCGGGACGCCAGCTCGAGGAGGTCAGCGCCACGTAGTGCTCGCGAAACAACAGCTCGGCGCGCACGCCGCGGTGGCGCGGCTGCAGGATGCCGATGGCGAAGTCGATGTCGCGCGATTCGAGCGCGGCCGGCACGTCCTCCGCCGCCACCGACACATTGGTCACGTGCGCCTGCGGCGCCTGCTGGCGCAGGGCCGCCGCCAGCGGCGGCAGGAACATCATTTCGCCCAGGTCCGACAGCGAGAGGCGCCAGCGCATCTCGCTGCGCGCGGGGTCGAAGTCGTCGCGCACGCTCACCAGGGCTTCGAGCATCTGCAACTGCGCCTGCACCTCGGGTGCCACGCGCTCGCACAGGCGCGTGGGCTGCAGGCCGCTGGGCGAGCGCACGAACAGGTCGTCCTTGAAGTAGTCGCGCAGGCGCGCCAGGGCGTTGCTGGTGGCGGGCTGGGAGAGCGCGAGCGCCTTGCCGGCCGCCGTCACCGAACCGGTGCGGTGGATCGCGCCGAGCACGCGCAGCAGGTTGAGATCGAGTTGGCGGAAGTTCATGGCGAGCCTCTCAGGGTTGGCCCTGATTATCCATGCCGTGAATACACCACATCAGATCAATCCATTTGTCAGATGGGGATGGGGCGCCTACATTGCCGGGCATAACGACAGGAGACCCACGGTTGGAACGTTCATTCCACAGCGAAATCGAGGCCCTCAAGCTGGGCCACGGCGAGACCTTCCACGGCGAAGGCATTCTGGCGGTGACCAAGGCACTGCTGCAGTCCGGCGTCACCTACGTCGGCGGCTACCAGGGTTCACCCATCTCCCATCTGCTCGATGTGATGGTGCAGGCCAAGCCCTACATGGACGAACTCGGCGTGCACGTCGAGGCCTGCACGAACGAGAGTTCGGCGGCCGCGATGCTGGCCGCGTCCATCATGTACCCGGTGCGCGGTGCGGTCACCTGGAAATCGGTGGTCGGCACCAACGTCGCGTCCGACGCGCTGTCCAACCTGGCCTCGCCGGGGGTGATGGGCGGCGCGCTGATCGTGGTGGGCGAGGACTACGGCGAAGGCGCCAGCGTGATCCAGGAGCGCACGCACGCCTTCGCGATGAAGTCCGCGCTCTGGCTCATGGACCCGCGCCCCAACCTGCCGACCATCGTGCGCATGGTCGAGAAGGGCTTCGAACTCTCCGAGGCCTCGAACACGCCGGTGATGATGGAGCTGCGCATCCGCGCCTGCCACGTGCAGGGCAGCTTCGTGGCCAGCGACAACATCGCGCCCGCCATCTCCAGCCGCCTGCTGCAACAGGAGGCGGCCTCGTTCAGCTACGACCGCCTCTCGCACCCGCCGTCCACCTTCCGCCATGAGAAGCACAAGTACGAAGTGCGCATGCCGGCGGCGCGCAAGTTCATCGAGGAAGCGGGCCTGAACGAGCACTTCGACGGGCGCCACGGCGAGGTGGGCCTGATCGTGCAGGGTGGGCTCTACAACACCACCATGCGCGCGCTGCAGCAGGCCGGCCTGGCCAATGGCACGGGCGAGAGCGACATTCCGATGCTGGTGCTCAACGTGGTGTACCCGCTGGTGCCCGAGCAGATCGCCGCCTTCTGCGCCGGCAAGCGCGCGGTGCTGGTGATCGAGGAGGGCCAGCCCGAGTTCATCGAGCAGGACATCGCCACGCAGCTGCGCCGCGCCGACCTGCAGACGCGCCTGCACGGCAAGGACCTGCTGCCCATGGGCGGCGAGTACACGGCCGAGATCCTGCTGAAAGGCCTCACGGCCTTCGTGGGCGAGCACCTGCCCACGCTGGACACCACCGCGGCGACCACCTTCAGCACCGAGCTGGCCGAGGTGCGCGAGCGCGCGCTGGCCGAACTCGGCGGCGGCTTGCCCGCGCGCCCACCCAATTTCTGCACCGGTTGCCCGGAGCGCCCGGTGTTCGCCGCGCTCAAGCTGGTCGAGCGCGAGGTGGGCAAGCTGCACATCTCCACCGACATCGGCTGCCATTCCTTCGCCACCTTCGAACCGTTCTCGTTCGGCAACTCCATCCTCGGCTACGGCATGAGCATGGCGTCCAGCGCGGCGGTGAAGAACTTCTCGGCCAAGCGGCCGATCGCCATCATGGGCGACGGCGGTTTCTGGCACAACGGCCTGCTCTCGGGCGTGAGCTCGACCCTGCTCAACCAGGGCGACGGCGTGCTGGTGATCATGAAGAACGGCTACACCTCGGCCACCGGCACGCAGGAGACCATGTCCACGCCGGCCTCCGAAGCCAAGCGCGTGGCCGAAGGCTCCAGCGCCACGGCCGACGAGATGACGATCGAGAACACGCTGCAGGGCATGGGCGTGAAGTGGGTCAAGACGGTGCACAACTACCGCGTCTCCAAGGTGCGCGATGTCTTGAAGGAGGCGGTGAATTCGCCGTTCAAGGGCCTCAAGGTGGTGATCGCCGAAGGCGAGTGCCAGCTCGAACGCCAGCGCCGCCTCAAGCCGATCCGCGCGCGCCGCCTCAAGGAAGGCCTGCGCAGCGTGCGCACGCGCTACGGTGTGGACGAGGACACCTGCACCGGCGACCACTCCTGCATCCGCCTCTCGGGCTGCCCCACGCTCACCGTCAAACCCACGAACGATCCGCTGCGGCGCGAACCCGTGGCGCACGTCACCAACGGCTGCGTGGGCTGCGGCCTGTGCGGCGAGGTGGCCGACGCCGCCGTGTTGTGCCCCTCGTTCCACAAGATCGAGATCGTCACGCACCCCAGCTGGTGGGACCGCCTCACCGACCGCTTCAACCGCTTCTTCATCGGCCTGCTGCAGCCGGCCTGAGCCATGACCCCACAAGACAACTCCTACGGCATCCTGATCGCCGCGCTCGGCGGCGAAGGCGGCGGTGTGCTGGCCGACTGGCTGGTGCAGTGCGCGCGCCGCCACGGCCTGCCGGTGCAGGCCACCTCGGTGCCCGGCGTGGCGCAGCGCACCGGCGCCACCAGCTACTACATCGAGCTGCTGCGCGAACCCGTGAGCGGGTCGGCCCATCCCGTGTTCGGCCTCACACCGGTGGCCGGCCGCGTGGACGTGCTGGTGGCCAGCGAGCTGCTGGAAGCCGCTCGCATGGTCGAGCGCGGCTTCGTGACCGGCCGCACCACGCTGATCGCGTCCACGCACCGCGTCTACACCACGGTGGAGAAGATGCACATGGCCGACGGCCGGCAGGACCCGCAGTGCCTGGCCGATGCCGCGCGTGCGCTGGCGCGCCATGCGGTGCTGTTCGACATGGAAGCCGTGACAGTGAAGACCGGCACCGTGGTCTCCGCCGTGATGTTCGGCGCGCTCGCCGGCGCCGGTGTGCTGCCCTGGCCGCGCAGCGTGTGCGAGGACGTGATCCGCGAATCCGGCAAGGGCGTGCAGGCCAGCCTGGCCGGTTTTGCCGCTGCGTTCGACGAGGCCGCGCAACCTTCGATTCCCGCCGCCGAAGTGTCGAAAGACGCGCTGCAGGTGCTGGCCGATGCCCAGCTGCCGTCCGTGTTGCAGGGCGAGTGGATGGTGCGCCTGCAGACCTGGCCGCCCGCCGTGCAGTTGCTCGCCGCGCACGGCGCGCTGCGCTGCCGCGACTACCAGAACGACCGCTACGCCCAGACCTTCTTCGACCATGTGCAAGGCCTGGTGGACGCGACGCCACCTGCCGCCAGCGAGGCCCTGGAAGAGGCGGTGCGCCACCTCGCGCTGTGGATGTGCTTCGAGGACGTGATCCGCGTCGCCGACCTCAAGACGCGGCGCAGCCGCTACGCGCGCGTGGCGAGCGAAGCCCAGGCCAAGCCGGGCGACATCGTGCGCGTCACCGAGCACTTCAAGCCGGGTGTGGACGAAGTGGCGGCGGTGCTGCCGCGTGCGCTGGGGCAGTGGCTGGTGGCGCTGGCCACGAAGCGCGGCTGGATGGGCAAGGCCCATGTGGGCCTGCACATCCGCTCCACCAGCCTCTGGGGCTATCTCATGCTGCGCAGCCTGGCCTGGCTGCGCCCGCTGCGGCCGCGTTCGCTGCGCTACGCGCAGGAGCACGAAACGCTGGGCGTGTGGCTCGCCGCCATGCGCCAGGTGCTGCGGCAGTCGCCCGCGCTGGCGCTGGTGCTCGCGGGCCTGCCGCAGGTGCTCAAGGGCTATGGCGACACGCAGGTGCGCGGCCGCGAGAACTACGCGCGCCTGTGGGCCATGCACGTGGCGCCGGTGCTCGGTGGCACCGCCGACGCCGAGCAGGTCGCCCCCCGTTTGCGCGAGGCCCTGCGGACCACGCTCGCCGATCCCGAAGGCAAGCTCAACCAGGCGCACCGCGCCGCGCCCGGCCCCAAGGCGCAGCCCGTGTTCTGGGCCGCGAAGGCCCCACCCCGGGAAACCACGGTCACCCCTCACGCATGAATGCCTGCACCATGCGACCTTTCTTGAAAAACCTCAACAACCAGGAGACAAAGATGAAGAACCCGATCCAGACTTCCTTGCGCGCTGTTGCCATGGCAACCCTTCTGCTGGGCGCGGCCATCGCGCAGGCGCAGGACAAGGCGGTCGAGCTGAAGTTCGCGCACTGGCTGCCGGCCTCGCACCCGCTGGCCAAGCTCGGTTTCGAGCCCTGGGCCAAGTCGGTGGAAGCGGCGTCCAAGGGCTCGATCAAGGTCGCCCTGTTCCCGGCGCAGCAGCTCGGCAAGGCCGCCGACCACTACGACATGGCGCGCGACGGCATCGCCGAGATGACCTGGGTGAATCCGGGTTACCAGGCCGGCCGCTTCCCCATGATCGCCGCCGGTGAACTGCCCTTCCTGATCGGCAAGCCCGGCCCCGGCTCGGCCGCGCTGGACCAGTGGTACCGCTCCTACGCCGCCACCGAAATGAAGGACGTGAAGTTCTGCTTCGCGCACGTGCACATCGGCACCTTCCACGCCAAGAAGCCGATCACCGAACCCGGCCAGTTGAAGGGCATGAAGATCCGCTCGGCCAACGGCACCGTGGCCCAGACCATGACGCTGCTGGGCGCGACCAACGTGCAGGTCTCGGCCCCCGAGTCGCGCGACGCGCTCGACAAGGGCGTGGCCGATGCCATCACCTTCCCCTGGAACTCCATCGTGTCCTTCGGCATCGACAAGGCCGTCAAGTTCCACAGCGACATGCGCTTCTACGCCTCCGACTTCGTGTGGGTGCTCAACAAGCCCTGGTACGACAAGCTGGCGGCCGGCCAGAAGAAGGTCATCGACGACCACTGCAACAACGAATGGGCCGGCAAGGTCGGCGGCGCCTGGGGCGATGAGGAAGACTCGGGCCAGGCCAAGCTGGAGAAGACGCCGGGCCACACCATCGTGAAGATCTCGCCCGCGCAGCTCGACGTGTGGAAGAAGGCGGTGGATCCCGTGTACGCCCAGTGGGTGAAGGCCGCCGACGCCGCCGGCAACAAGGGCCAGGCCGCGCTGGATGACCTGCGCAAGGAACTGGCCAACCGCAAAGCCGGCAGCTGATGAAGCGCCTGTTCTCGGCCATCGAGACGGTGGCCGCGCTGTTCCTGCTGCTGATCGCGTTGCTGACGGCCGGCAACGTGCTGCTGCGCTACGCGTTCAGCATGCAGATCCCCGACTGGTTCGACGGCACGCAGATGCTGCAGGGCATCGCGATGTTCTGGGGCATCGCCCTGGCCACCTACTACGGCACCCACATCGGGGTCGACATCGTGTGGGAGCACCTGAGCCCCAAGGGCCAGCGCCGCATGGACCTGCTGGCCACCGCCCTGAGCGCCGCCTTCCTCGTGCCCCTGGCGTGGATGGTGTGGGTCAAGGTGGGTGGCACCGGCAGCCAGGGCACCATGGACCTGCGGCTGCCGCTGCAGTGGTTCTACAGCGTGGCAGCCGTGGGCGCCAGCGTGGCGGGGGTGCTGGCGCTGGTGCGCCTGGTGCACCTGTGGCAGGGCCGCGCGGCCAGCCCCGAGCCGGTGGACGACGACGTGCCAGGAGCGGCCCATGGATCGTGATCTGGTGGCCCTGCTGGGCTTCGTGGGCATGTTCGCCCTCATGGCCGTGCGCGTGCCGATCGGCGTCGCCATGGGCATCGCCGGCGTGGGCGGTTTCGCGCTGCTCTCGGGCACCACGCCCGCGCTGAACCTGTTGGCCAACGTGCCGCTGTCGGTGCTCACCGACTACAACCTCATCGTGATCCCGATGTTCATCCTGATGGGGGCTTTCGCCTCGCATTCGGGCATGAGCACCGAGCTGTTCAAGGCGGGGCGGGCCTGGCTGGGCCATCGGCGCGGCGGCCTGGCGCTGGCATCCATCGCGGCCTGCGGCGGCTTCTCGGCCATCAACGGGTCGTCGGTCGCCACCGCGGCCACCATGACGCAGGTGGCCCTGCCCGAGATGCGCCGCGCGGGTTACCACCCGGGCTTCTCGGCCGGGCTGATCGCGGCCGGTGGCACGCTGGGCATCATGATCCCGCCCTCGGTGATCATGGTGCTCTACGGCATCATGACCGAGACCGACATCACCAAGCTGTTCGCGGCCGGCATCATCCCCGGCTTCATGGCGATCGGGTTCTACAGCGTGGTGGTGGCCATCGTGGCGCGCCTGCGGCCCGACACCATGCCCCGCGGCGAACGCCTGGGCTGGGGCGAGCGCTTCGCCTCGCTGCGCCCGCTCTGGGCGGTGGTGGTGCTGTTCGTGTTCGTGCTGGGTGGCATCTACGGTGGCATCTTCACCGTGCAGGAAGCGGCCGGCGTGGGCGCGATCGGCACGCTGGCCATCGGCATGCTGCGCGGGCGCCTGGGCTGGAAACAGATCAAGGCCGCCCTCATCGGTGCGCTGCGCGTGTCCTCGGCCATCATGATGATCGTGGTCGGCGCCTACCTGTTCGGCTACTTCCTCACCATCACCCAGTTCACGCAGAACGCGGTGGAGTTCCTGGTGCACCTGCCGGTGGGGCCGTATGGCGTGCTCGCGCTCATCATGGTGGGCTACCTGATCCTCGGCGCGGTGATGGACGAGCTCGCGATGATCCTGCTGACCGTGCCCATCGTGTTCCCCGCGATGATGCAGCTGGGTTTCGACCCGGTGTGGTTCGGCGTGATCGTGGTGATGGCGGTGACCTTCGGCATGATCTGCCCGCCCGTGGGCATGAACGTGTTCGTGATCAACTCCATCGCGCGCGACGTGCCGCTGGGCGCGATCTACAAGGGCACCATGCCCTTCATCGCGGTGGACGTGGTGCGCCTGCTGATCCTGTGCGCGTTCCCGGCCCTGTCGCTGTGGCTGCCAGGGTTCATTGAATAGCGGCATGGCGCCCGCGTGGCGCTATGCTGCCGTTCATGAACACCCCTTTCCTCGAAACCCTTGAAGCGGTGAGCGGCGGCGACGCCGCCGCCCAGCCCGCTGCCTCCATCATCGTGCTGCACGGCCTGGGCGCCGACGGCAACGACTTCGTGCCGATCGCGCGCGAGCTCGACCTGCGCGCGCTCGGCCCGGTGCGCTTCGTGTTCCCCAGCGCCCCGGTGCTGCCGGTCACGCTCAACGGCGGTTACCGCATGCGCGCCTGGTACGACATCCACCCGCCCAGTGCGAACCCGGCCGTGCCGCGCCTCGAAGACGAGGCCGGCCTGCGCGCCGCGCAAGGCCTGGTGCAGGGCCTGATCGACCGCGAGGTCACGCGTGGCGTGCCGGCCCACCGCATCGTGCTCATGGGCTTTTCGCAGGGCTGCGCGATGACGCTCATGACCGGCCTGCGCGCGCCGCAGCGCCTGGCCGGGCTGGCGGGGCTCTCAGGCTACCTGCCGATCGCCGAAACCACCGCCGCCGAGCGCGGTGAGGCCAACCGCGACACACCCATCTTCCTCGCGCACGGCGAAGACGACCCCATGGTCACCATCGACCGAGCCATCGCTTCGCGCGACGAGCTGCAGCGCCTGGGGTATGCGGTGGAATGGCACAGCTACCCGATGGAACACACCGTGAGCACGCAGGAGGTGGACGACCTCAACGTGTGGTTGTTGAAGGTCCTGGCCGACGCATGAGCGTGCCGGCCAGGCGCGCCATGTCGCGCCCGTAGAGGATCAGCGCCAGCGCCAGGCCGATCACCGGCATCGCGACGAACACCCAGCCGGTGAGCCGCTCGCCGCCCAGCCAAACGCCCACGCACAGCGCCACCACGGGGTTCACGAAGGAGTAGCTGCCCGCCAGCGCCGCCGTGGTGTTCTTCAGCAGCCAAAGGTAGGCGTTGAGCGTGACCATGGTGCCCATGACCACCAGGTACAACCAGGCCAGCACCGAGGCCAGCGACACCTGTTGCCAGGCCACGGTGCGCGCGCCCGGCTCCCACAGCGCGGCCACCACCAGCCCGAGCAGGCCACCCAGCAGCCACTGCGCGGCCGAGGCCATGGCCGGTGGCGGCAGGGCCATGCGGCGCGAGGCGTAGGAACCGAGGCTCCAGGCCAAGGGCGCGCCGAAGGCGCACAGCGAGCCCATCAACGTGGTCGAAAAATCGCCCTCCAGCGCCAGCAGCAGCGCGCCGCCCGCGCCCAGCGCGAGGCCGATCCAGCTGGTGAGGGGCACGCGCTCGCCGCCCCAGCGCGTCCACAGCGCGAGCCACATCGGCATGGTGGTCACCACGGTGGCCATCAGGCCCGAGCCGATGCCGGCCTTCTGCGCCAGCACCACCAGCGCCATGGCCGCGAAAGCCATCAGGCCGCCGATGAGGGCGCTTGCGCGCCACTGCGCCGCCGTCGGCCAGGCTTGGCCCTGCCAGCGCGCGATGCCGAGCATCAACACACCCGCGAGCACGAAGCGCGCGCCGTTCATGAGCACGGGCGGCAGGGACTGCATGGCCACGTCGAGCGCGAAGTAGGTCGTGCCCCAGACCAGGTAGACGATCAGCAGGGCGCCACCCAGGCGCAGGGTCTGGCGGTCCAGGCGATTCAGGTTGAAAATGGCAGGCATCGCGAGTTGATTGGCGGAAATTATTCGGCAGATCGCTTCATGACTGTATTTTGATCACAATATCGGCCGTATGCAAGCAAATATCAATATCGACGACACGGACGCCAGAATTCTTACGGTTCTGAGCGCCGACAGCCGGCGTTCCTACGCCGAGGTGGCGGCCGAGGTGGGCCTGTCCACGGCGGCCGTGCACGAGCGCGTGAAGAAGATGGCCGAGCGCGGTGTGATCGAACGCTTCGCCTTGCGCGTGGACCCGGACCGCGTGGGCTTGCGCTTCACCGCCTTCGTGGCGATCCGCAACGACGGCGGCGCGCACTGCCGCGACGTGGCGCCGCGCCTGCGCGAGCTGCCCGAGGTGCTGGAGCTGCACAGCGTGGCCGGCGAACACGACTTCCTGGCCAAGATCCGCACCACCCACGCGCGCGCGCTGGAAGAGGTGCTCTACAAGATCAAGGCCATTCCCGGCGTGGCGCGCACCACCAGCACCGTGGTGCTCAACACCGAGTTCGAAGACCGCCCGCTGCAGCTGCCCGCCGACCGCGAGGCCTGAGGCGGCTCAGGGTGTCTCGCGCAGCCAGTAGCCGGGCCGCGCGTAGACCTTCTTGAGGTGGTCGATGAAGAAGCGCACCTTGGCCGGCAGGTGCCGCTGCTGCGGGTAGACGGCCAGGATGTCGTAGGCGGGCAGGGCGAACTCATCGAGCACCGTGACCAGCTCGCCGCGCTGCAGCTGCGCCTGGATCTCCCAGGTGGAGCGCCAGCCCAGGCCCATGCCCTCGCTGACCCAGCGGTGCAGCAGCTCGCCGTCGTTGCAGTCCAGGTTGCCTTCCACGCGCACCGTCACCGTGCGATCGCCCTGCTGGAAGTACCAGCCGCGCTGCTGGCCGCCCTGCAGGTTGAAGGCCAGGCAGTTGTGTTCCTTCAGGTCGTCCAGCGTGCGCGGCTTGCCGTGCTTGCGGAAGTAGGCTGGCGTGCCGCAGACCACGCGCTGGTTGGTGGCCAGGTGCACGGCGACGAAGTTGGGGTCGATCGCGCCGCCGATGCGCAGGCCCAGGTCGTAGCCCTCGCGCACCAGATCCACCACGCGGTCGGTGAGGTTGAACGAGAGCTTGACCTCGGGGTTGGCCTTGAGAAAGGCGCTGGCGTGCGGTGCCACGTGCAGTCGCCCGAAGGCCGCCGGGGCCGACACCACCAGGTGGCCGCTGGCGCGGTGCTTCTGCGCCGACACCGTGGCCTCGGCGGCCGACCACTGCGTGAGCAGCGTGCGGCACTCGTCCAGAAAACCCGCGCCCTGCTCGGTGAGCGCCAGGCGCCGGGTGGAGCGGTGGATCAGCTGCGTGCCCAGGCGGCGCTCCAGCGCGTCGATGCGCCGGCCCATCATCACCGGCGTGATGCCCGCGTGCAGCGCGGCGGCGGCCAGGCTGCCATGCTCCATCGCCATCACGAAGGCCTCGATTTCCTTGAAGCGGTCCATGGCGGCATGTTAACGCCGCCGGCCGCTCATTGCATACCTGGAGTATCGAATCAGCGTACCGCCGCTGCCATTCCCAAGAGGAAGGGTTCTCCCTAGCATCGAACCCAGTCCCTCAACCCAGGTAAGGAATCGCATCATGGCCCGAATGACCGCGGCGCAAGCCGCCATCTGTGTGCTGGAGAAAGAAGGCATCTCGCAGGCCTTCGGTGTGCCCGGCGCCGCCATCAACCCGTTCTACGCCGCCATGCGCCAGCGCGGCAGCATCAGCCACATCCTGGCGCGGCACGTGGAAGCCGCCTCGCACATGGCCGAGGGCTACACCCGGGCGCGCGCCGGCAACATCGGCCTGTGCATCGGCACCAGCGGCCCGGCCGGCACCGACATGATCACCGGCCTGTACTCGGCGCAGGCCGACAGCATCCCCATCCTCTGCGTCACCGGCCAGGCGCCGCGCGCGCGGCTGTACAAGGAAGACTTCCAGGCGGTGGACATCGAGAGCATCGCCAAGCCGGTGACCAAGTGGGCCGTGACGGTGCGCGAGCCCGCGCTGGTGCCGCGCGTGTTCCAGCAGGCCTTCCACCTCATGCGCTCGGGCCGCCCGGGCCCGGTGCTGATCGACCTGCCGTTCGACGTGCAGATGGCCGAAATCGAATTCGACCCCGACACCTACGAGCCCCTGCCGGTCTACAAGCCCGCCGCGAACCGCCGGCAGATCGAGAAGGCGCTGGACATGCTGGCCGCGTCCACCAAGCCGCTCATCGTGGCCGGCGGCGGCATCATCAACGCCGACGCGGCCGACCTGCTGGTGGAGTTCGCCGAGCTCACCGGCGTGCCGGTGATCCCCACCCTCATGGGCTGGGGCACGATCCCCGACGACCACCCGCTCATGGCCGGCATGGTGGGCCTGCAGACCAGCCACCGCTACGGCAACGCCACCATGCTCGCGAGCGACTTCGTGCTCGGCATCGGCAACCGCTGGGCCAACCGCCACACCGGCTCGGTGGAGACCTACACCAAGGGCCGGAAGTTCGTGCACGTGGACATCGAGCCCACGCAGATCGGCCGCGTGTTCGATCCCGACTACGGCATCGTCTCCGACGCCAAGGCCGCGCTGCAGCTGTTCGTGGACGTGGCGCGCGAGCGCAAGGCCGCCGGCCACTGGCCGAGTTACGCCAACTGGGCCGGCCGCTGCGCCGAGCGCAAGCGCCTCATGCTGCGCCAGACGCACTTCGAGCAGATCCCGATGAAGCCGCACCGCGTCTACGAAGAGATGAACCAGGTGTTCGGCCGCGACACGGTCTACGTGAGCACCATCGGCCTGTCGCAGATCGCGGGCGCGCAGTTCCTGCACGTCTACGGCCCGCGCCAGTGGATCAACTGCGGCCAGGCCGGCCCGCTGGGCTGGACCATGCCGGCCGCGCTCGGCGTGGTGGCCTCCGATCCGACGAAGAACGTGGTCGCGCTCTCGGGCGACTACGACTTCCAGTTCCTGATCGAGGAACTCGCGGTGGGCGCGCAGTTCCGCCTGCCGTACGTGCACGTGCTGGTAAACAACTCCTACCTCGGCCTGATCCGCCAGAGCCAGCGCGGCTTCGACATGGACTACTGCGTGCAGCTGGCCTTCGACAACCAGAACCTGGACGAGGGCGCGGGCGAGCTGCGCGGCTACGGGGTGGACCACGTCGCCGTGGTCGAGGGCCTGGGCTGCAAGGCCCTGCGCGTGACCGACCCCGAGAAGCTGCAGGGCGCCTTGCGCGAAGCGCAGCAACTCGCCGCGTTGCACCGCGTGCCGGTGGTGGTGGAATGCATACTGGAGCGCGTCACCAACATCGCCATGGGCACCGAGATCGACAAGATCAACGAATTCGAGGCCATCGACTGCCGCGCCCCGCAGGGCCTGGAGACGGTGGGCCTGCTGGACTGAACCCGAGAACAGAGACAAGGACACCTTCCCATGCCGACCTTCGCCGCCAACCTCTCCATGCTCTGGAACGAGCTGCCCTTTCTTGACCGCTTCGCCGCCGCCGCGCGCGCGGGCTTCAAGTCGGTGGAGTTCCTGTTCCCCTACGACTTCCAGCCCGACGAGATCAGGCAGCGCCTGACCGAGCACCAGCTGCAACTGGTGCTGCACAACATGCCGGCGGGCGACTGGGCCGCCGGCGAACGCGGCAAGGCCTGCTGGCCCGGTCACGAAGACGAGTTCCGCGCCAACGTGGCGCGCGCCCTGCAGTACGCCACCGCACTGGGCGCGCCGAACCTGCACTGCATGGCCGGCATTCCGCCCAAGGGCACGGGCACCGCGCAGGCGCAGGCCACGCTGGTGGGCAACCTGCGCTTCGCGGCCGAGGCCGCGAAGCAGCAAGGGGTGCGCCTGCTGCTCGAACCCATCAACCATTTCGACATCCCCGGCTTCTTCGTGAACCGCCCGCGCCAGGCGATCGCCCTGATGGACGAGGTCGGCTCGGACAACCTCTTCCTGCAGTACGACATCTACCACGCGCAGCGCATGGAGGGCGAGCTCACCAGCACCATCAAGGACCTGCTGCCGCGCATCGCCCACATGCAGTTGGCCGACACGCCCGGCCGCCACGAGCCGGGCACCGGCGAAATCAACTACCGCTACCTGTTCGACGCCATCGACGACCTGGGCTACACCGGCCAGATCGGTTGTGAATACAAGCCACGCGACCCCGGCCCCGGTGGCACGGACAAAGGCCTCTCGTGGGTGGCCGCGCACGGCCAGACGCTCGAACTGCAAGGAGAACCGGCATGACCAAGGACGGACTCAAGGTCGGCTTCGTCGGCCTGGGCATCATGGGCGCGCCCATGGCCCTCAACCTGCTCAAGGCCGGGCATGCGCTGTTCGTGGCCAGCCGCGGCAAGATCCCGGCGGCCTTCGCGGAAGCGGGGGCCACCGTGTGCACCAACGCCACCGAGGTGGCGCGGCGCGCCGACATCGTCATCACCATGGTGCCCGACACACCGCACGTGGACGACGTGCTGTTCGGCGAGACCGGCCTGGCCAAGGGCCTGAGCGCGGGCAAGCTGGTGATCGACATGAGCTCCATCAGCCCCATGGCGACCAAGGAGTTCGCCAGGAAGATCAACGCGCTGGGCTGCGATTACCTGGACGCGCCGGTCAGCGGCGGCGAGGTGGGCGCCAAGGCCGCGAGCCTGACCATCATGGTGGGTGGCCCGCAGGCCGCGTTCGACCGCGCCCAGCCGCTGTTCGCCGCCATGGGCAAGAACATCACCCTGGTGGGCGGCAACGGCGACGGTCAGACCACCAAGGTGGCCAACCAGATCATCGTGGCGCTCAACATCGAGGCCGTGGCCGAGGCCCTGCTGTTCGCCAGCAAGGCCGGCGCCGACCCGGCCAAGGTGCGCCAGGCGCTGATGGGCGGCTTCGCGGCCAGCCGCATCCTGGAGGTGCATGGCGAGCGCATGGTCAAGCGCACTTTCAACCCGGGTTTCCGCATCGAGCTGCACCAGAAGGACTTGAACCTCGCGCTGCAGGGCGCGAAGGAACTGGGCCTGAGCCTGCCGCACACCGCGAGCGCGGCCCAGCTCATGCAAAGCTGCGCCGCCCACGGCATGGCCGGGCTGGACCACTCGGCCCTGTGCCGCAGCCTGGAGCTGATGGCGAAGCACGAGATCGCCCCCGAACCGGCGGCCTGAGGTCAGGCGTCCGGGGCGGCGCCGGGGTCGATCAATTCGACCGAGCGCAGCACATGGCGCCACTCGGGGTGGTCGGGGGAGGCCGCCCAGTGGCGCATCGCGTCGAGGAACAGCGCGATGAAGCTGCGCGCCGCGGGCGAGGGCGTTTCCTGCGCGCGGCGCACCACGCCCACCAGGTGGGAGCGGAAGCGTTCGCGCAGGGGCAGGGCCACCAGGCGGTCGCGCAGGCTGGCGGTTTCCACCAGCGGCCAGGGGCAGAAACTGAGCATGTCGGTCTGCTGCACCAGCGTGAGCATGAGCGAGGCCGAATGCGCGAGGTGGATGCGCTGGCGCGGCGGCTCGATACCGTGCTGCCCGAACAGGTTGTCCAGGATCATCGCGCGCTCGATCGGCGCGAAGTTGAGGATCCAGTCGTCCTCGAGCAGCTCGGCCAGCGAGCGCGCGGCGCTGCGCGGGTGGCCCAGGCGCGCCACCACCGTCATGTCGTAGCTGAACAGGGGCATGGCCTGCAGGCCCTGCATCGCGTCGTCGGGGGCGATGCGCCCGATCATGAGGTCCAGGCTGCCTTCGCGCAGCTTGGGGTAGGCCAGGGCGGACAGGCCGTCGAAGAACTCGAGCTGCACGTGCGGCAGGGCCGCCCGGAAGGCCGGTACCACGCGCGCGAGCAGCGTCTGCGCGACCCAGGGCGTGACGCCCACCGACAGCCGCTGCGTGGCGCCCGAGTCGCGGTGGCGCGCCAGCGCCTCCTCGGCCTCGCGCAGCTGGGCCGTCACGCGCTGGGCGTGGACCAGCAGCTCCTGGCCCGCCGGCGTGAGGGCGATGCCGTGGCCGTGCCGCGTGAGCAGCGCGATCTCGGCGTGCGTCTCCAGCTCGCGCAGCCCCTGCGTCACCGTGGCCTGGCTCAGCCCCATCGAGCGCGCCGCCGCGCGGATGCTGCCTTCGGCGGCCACCGTCGCGAGGTAGCGGAGCTGGTGCACTTTCATATGACGGCATTATGTCCACGACAGGCAGCGGCGAGCGTCGAGCAGTTTGACCTGTCTACCCCGCGCGGGGGGCGGTTCATAGACTCGCCGGCATGAACTTCTGCATCGACAACGCTGCCGCCATTCACCAAGTGCTGCCCGCCGTGCGCGAGACCGCCGCCGAGATGGTGGCCCTGCGGCACCAGATCCACGCCCACCCCGAACTCGCCTACGAAGAGTTCGCCACCAGCGACCTGGTGGCCGCCCGCCTGGCCGAGTGGGGCTACGAGGTGCACCGGGGCCTGGCCGGCACCGGCGTGGTGGGCACGCTGCGCCGGGGGCAGGGCACGCGCCGCCTGGGCATCCGCGCCGACATGGACGCGCTGCCCATCCAGGAAACCACGGGCCTGCCCTACGCGAGCACCGTGGCCGGCAAGATGCACGCCTGCGGCCACGACGGCCACACCGCCATCCTGCTCGCCGCCGCGCGCTGCCTGGCGCAGGAAGGGGGCTTCGACGGCACGCTGAACCTGATCTTCCAGCCGGCCGAAGAAGGCCTGGGCGGCGCCCGCCGCATGGTCGAAGAAGGCCTGTTCGAGCGTTTCCCCTGCGACGCGGTGTACGCGCTGCACAACATGCCGGGCTTTCCCGTCGGCCAGTTCGGTTTCAAGGAAGGGCCGTTCATGGCCTCGTCCGATTCGGTCATGGTGACGGTGCATGGCCAGGGCGGGCACGGTTCCTCGCCGCACCTCGCGGCCGACCCGGTGGTGGCCGCCGCCCACATCATCGTGGCGCTGCAGACCATCGTCTCGCGCAACGTGGACCCGCGCGAGATGGCGGTGATCTCCGTGGGGGCGATCCACGGCGGCGACGCGCCCAACGTGATCCCCGGCAGCGTGCAGATGCGCCTGACGGTGCGCGCCTACCGCCCCGAGATCCGCGCCATGCTGCGCGAGCGCATCACCGCGCTCGTGCAGGCGCAGGCCGCCACGCTGGGCGTGCGCGCCGAGGTGGACTACCACTGGCGCTACCCCGCGCTGGTCAACCACGTGGAGAGCACGCGCTTCGCGCGCGAGGTCGCGCGCGACTGGCTGGGCGACGAGGGCCTGCTGCCCGAGCTGCAGCCGCTCACCGGCAGCGAAGACTTCTCGTTCATGCTGGAGCACTGCCCGGGCAGCTACCTCATCGTCGGCAACGGCGTGGGCGAGCACCACGGCAGCGGCGGCTGCATGGTGCACAACCCCGGTTACGACTTCAACGACGCCATGCTGCCCATCGCCGCGAGCTACTGGGTGCAGCTGGCGCGCCGTTTCCTGGCGCCCGCGAGCTGAGCGGCGCCGCATCTCCTGTCCCGCAACCCACGAAGGCACCGCCACCATGTCCCACCCGCTCCTCTCGATCTCCCGGCGCGCGGCCATCGCCGCCCTCGGTGCCACCGCCCTCGTCGGTGTGGCTTCCCCGGCCCTGGCCCAGGGCGCTTACCCCACCAAGCCGATCCGCATCGTGGTGGGTTACGCGCCGGGTGGTTCGGTGGACATGGCCGCGCGCGTGGTCGCCGACGTGCTCACCGCCAAGCTCGGCACCACGGTGGTGGTGGAGAACGTCTCGGGCGCGGCCGGCATCGTCGCGGCGCAGCGCGTGGTCAACAGCCCGGCCGATGGCTACACCCTGCTGGCCGGTTCGAGCAACGAGATGGCCGCCACCGGCCTGGTGAACCCGGCGCAGAAGTACGACCCGATCAAGGACCTCACGCCCATCGGCCTCATCGCCACCGCGCCGGTGCTGCTGGTGGCCGGATCCGGGATGCCGGTGAAGAACCTCGATGAGTTCATCGCGCTGGTCAAGCGCAACCCCGGCAAGTACAGCTACGGCAGCTCGGGCGTGGGCTCGACGCTGCACTTCGCGGGCGAACTCGTGAAGCAGCGCGCCGGCCTGTTCATCACGCACATTCCCTACCGCGGCACCAGCGCGCTCACCAGCGATCTGGCCGGCGGCACGCTGGACTTCGCCATCGTCTCGCCCACCGCCGCGGCCCCTTTCCTTCAGGGTGGGCGCATCACCGCGCTGGGCATCACCTCGGCGCAGCGCTTTCCCACCTTGCCGCAGGTGCCCGCGCTGGGCGAGCACCCGCAGCTCAAGGGCTACGACCTGGTCGGCTGGTTCGCGCTCGCCGCGCCGCGCGGACTGCCGCCGGAGATCGCGCAGCGCCTCTCGGCCGCGCTCAAGGCGGGGCTGGCGGAGCCGGGTTTCCGCCAGCGCCTGGAGGCGGGCGGCGCCATTCCGCCGGCCGGCAACGAAGACCTGGCGCAGATCATGCGCGCCGACCTCCAGAAGTACGCGGGCTTGGTGAAATTCGCGAACATGCGCGAGTGAGTCGGGGGTGGGTTTCGGGTGTTACCAGTCTGTAACCCGATGGTCCCTGGGGTCGCTAGACTTCCCCCTCATGAACGAGCCGACCACCCCACCCAGTCTGAACGACCCCCGCGCCCTGCTGCGCCACCTGTACGACGTGGCGGTGCAGCGCGCGCTGCCTTTGCACAACACGGCCGCGAGCCTGCCGAAACCGCCCAAAGGCCGCACCCTGGTGCTGGGCGCGGGCAAGGCCGGCGGGGCCATGGCGCAGGCGGTGGAAGCCCTGTGGCCGGCCGACGCGCCGCTCTCGGGCCTGGTCGTCACGCGCTACCACCACACACCGCCCCGGCCTGAAGGCCTGCCGCAGCGCATCGAGGTGGTGGAGGCTTCCCACCCGGTGCCCGACGCGGCCGGGCTCGACGCGGCGCAGCGCATCCTGAAACTCGCCGATGGCCTCACGGCCGACGACCTGGTGCTGTGCCTGATCTCCGGCGGCGGCTCGGCCCTGCTTACGCTGCCTTGCGAAGGCCTCACGCTGGAAGACAAGCAGCGCATCAACCGCCAGTTGCTGGAGAGCGGCGCGCACATCGGCGAAATGAACACCGTGCGCAAGCACCTCTCGGCCATCAAGGGCGGGCGCCTGGCGGCGGCCTGCGCGCCCGCGCGCGTGGTCACGCTCACCATCAGCGACGTGCCCGGCGACGACGTCAGCGTGATCGCCAGCGGCCCCACCGTGGCCGATGCCTCCACCTGCGCCGAGGCGCTGGACATCCTGCGCCGCTACGGCATCGAGGTGCCGCCGGCGGTGCGCGCGCAGCTGGAAAGCGGCGCGCTCGAAACCCCCAAACCCGGCGACACCCGCCTGCAGGGCCACGCGGTGGAACTCATCGCCACCCCGCAGCAAAGCCTGGAAGCCGCCGCCGAGGCGGCGCGCGCCCTGGGCCTGAACGTGGTGATCCTCAGCGACGAGATCGAAGGCGAGTCGCGCGAGGTGGGCAAGGTGCACGGCGCGATGGCGCGCTCCACCGCGCTGGGCCGCAGCAGCTTCCAGACGCCCTGCGTGATCCTCAGCGGCGGCGAAACCACCGTCACGGTGCGCCCACGCGCGCCCGGCCAGGCCAAGGGCCGCGGCGGGCGGGCCGGCGAGTTCTGCCTGGGCCTGGCGCAGGCCCTGGGCGGACAGGCCGGCGTGTGGGCCCTGGCGGCCGATACCGACGGCATCGACGGGGTAGAGGACAATGCGGGTGCGCTGGTGACGCCCGACACCCTGGCCCGAGCCAGCGAAAAGGGCCTCAAGCTCACCGACCACCTGGCCCGCAACGACGCCTACGGCTTCTTCGAGCCGATCGGCGACCTGGTGATCACCGGGCCCACGCACACCAACGTGAACGACTTCCGGGCCGTGCTGGTGGTGTGACACCGGCGCGTTCCGCCCGGCGGTGAACCCCGCCGGCGGAGCCCCCACAACCCGCTTGATGTCGATCGCGCCCGAAAGGGCGCCCTAGGAAAGTCTTTTGCGCAGCCATTTCAACCGTTCCGCCCTGGTGCGTCAGCTCGCCGGGTGGTTGCCCGTGTCGGCGGATGTGCCGCGCCAGGACATGGCCGAGCGCCTGGGCGAGTGGTTGAACGTGGCCGACGCCATCGCCCTGCATTCGGCCCACCAGACCCTGCCCTCGGTGACGGCCCGGCGCGCCGCCGTCAAGAACAACGCCGCCGATGCGCAGGCCGAGCTGCAGCGCCTGCGCGCCACGCTCAGCCAGTCCATCACCACGCCACCCCAACCGCCGGTGGACGCCAGCGACGCCGAATTCGCCCCCCACCACCAGCGCTGCCTCGACCAGCAGCGCCGCATGGAGATGGGCATCGACGCGCTGCGCGGCCACCTGCGCCAGACCCTGGCCGCCACCTCGCCCCGCCTGGCGCAGCTCGCCGCGCTGGACGCCACGCTGGACCAGATGCTGGGCGGGCGCGAGCAGCGACTGCTCGCCGGCCTGCCGGCCTTCCTCAAGGCGCGGTTCGAACACCAGCGCCAGACCCACCCCGACACCTGGCCCCCCCTGTTCGAGCAGGACCTCCAGCAGGCCTTGCTGGCCGAGCTCGACCTGCGGCTGCAGCCGGTGCTGGGCATGATCGAAGCGCTGGCCCAGGCGCCCGCGAAGCCGCATTGAATTGAATCCATGAACAGCCCTTCCCTGAACCGTTTGTTTTTCACCGCCGCCTTCGTCCTGGGCCTGCTGGCCATCGCCTGGGTGGGCGCGGGTTTTGTCGGCTCCAGCCTTTTCGCGCTCGCCATGACCGCGGTCATCGGCGCGGTCTACCTGCTGGGCGCGCAGGAGATCCGGCGCTACCGGCAGACCACCGCCTCGCTCGCCGAGGCGCTGGCCAACGTGCCGCAGCCGCTGGCCACCCTGGGCGACTGGCTCGCGCGCGTGCCGCCCGGCCTGCAGAACGCCGTGCGCCAGCGCATCGAGGGCGAGCGCGGCGCGCTGCCCGGGCTGGCGCTCACGCCCTACCTGATCGGCCTGCTGGTGATGCTGGGCATGTTGGGCACCTTCCTCGGCATGGTGGTCACCTTCAAGGGCGTGGTGTTCACGCTCGAAGGCTCGGCCGACCTGCAGGCCATCCGCTCGGCGCTGGCCGCGCCCATCAAGGGCCTGGGCCTGGCCTTCGGCACCTCGGTGGTCGGCGTGGCCACCTCGGCCATGCTGGGCCTGATGTCCGCCATCGCCCGGCGCGAGCGCGCCGACGTGGCTCGCCAGCTCGAAGCCCACACCGCCACCGTGTTCCGCCCGTTCTCGCTGGCCCACCAGCGCCAGGCCACCTTCGACGCCCTGCAGCAGCAGGCCGGTGCGCTGCCCGCCGTGGTGAACCAGCTGCAGGCGCTCATGGCGCAGCTCGAACGCCGCAGCCAGCAGATGGACGAGCAGCTGCTGACCCGCCAGACCCAGTTCCACCAGGCGGCGAGCGAGGCCTACCAGGGCCTGGCGACATCCGTGGAGCGGTCGCTCAAGGACAGCGTGAGCGCCAGCGCCCAGGCCGCCGGTGAGAGCCTGCGGCCCGTGGTGGACAGCGCCAAGGGCACCATCGCGCTGATGGCGCAGATCGAGCAGCGCGGCCAGCAACTGGACGAACAGCTGCTGGCGCGGCAGACGCAGTTCCACCGGGAGGCCAGCGAGGCCTACCAGGGCCTGGCGAACTCGGTCGAGAAGACGCTCAAGGACAGCCTGAGCGCCACCGCCCGCGCGGCCGGCGAGAGCCTGCAGCCGGTGGTGGAGAACGCCATGGGCGCGCTCGCGCGGGAGTCGACGCAACTGCACGAGCGCGTGAGCGCGGCGGTGCAGGCGCAGATGAACCAGCTCTCCGAGCGCTTCGGCGCCACCGCGGGCACCGTGGCCGACGGCTGGACGGCTGCCCTGCAGCAGCACGCCCACACCAGCGAACAGCAGGCGCAGGGCCTGGACCGCGCGCTCACCGCCTTCACCACCAGCTTCGAACAGCGTTGCGCCGCGCTGATCACCGGCGTGCAGGAAACCGTGAGCCGCTCGCACGCCGAGCAGACCACGGCCGACCAGCAGCAGCACGCCGCGTGGGCGCAGACCTTGCAGACCCTGGCGGCCACACTGCAAAACGAATGGCGACAGCTCGGCGCGCAGACCCTGGCCCAGCAACAGACCGTGGCGCAGACGCTGGAACGGACCGCGACCCTCTGGCGCGACGAACTCGCCAGCCTGCGCCGCGAAGAAGCCGCGCGCGACCAGGCCAGCGCGCAGCGCGTGGGCGAGCTGCAGGCTTCGCTGAACGACCAGGTGGCGACCCACCTCGCGACGCTGGGCACCGCGCTCGAAGCGCCGATGGCGCGCCTGCTGGACACCGCCGCCGAGGCGCCCAAGGCCGCGGCCGAGGTGATCGCCCAGCTGCGCCAGGAGATGAGCCAGCTCACCGCGCGCGACAACACGGCGCTGCAGGAACGCGCCGCGCTCATGCACAACATCGACGCGCTGCTGCAGTCCGTGCAGCAGGCCACGGGCGAACAGCGCGCCGCCGTCGAATCGCTCGTCACCTCCGCCGGCGCGGTGCTCGACCAGGTGGGGCGCCAGTTCGCCGACACCGTGGGCGTGCAGGCCGTGCGCGCCGAAGAGGTGGCCGCGCAGGTCAACGGCAGTGCCATCGAACTCGCCGCCCTGGGCGAGGCCTTCGGCCACGGCGTGCAGCTCTTCAGCACCACCAACGAGAAGCTGATCGAGAACCTGCAGCGCATCGAAAGCGCCGTCACGCAGTCCATGGCGCGCAGCGACGAACAGCTGGCCTACTACGTGGCGCAGGCGCGCGAGGTGATCGACCTCAGCATCAGCTCGCAGCAAGGCATCGTGGAAGACCTGCGCCGCCTGCGCGAGCCGCGGCCCGCCGAGAAGAAGGCCGCGTGATGATCGGCCTGGACGACCGCCACATCGAGGACGAGGACGGCACCGACCACACCGCGCCGGTGTGGGCCGTGTTCGGCGATCTCATGTCCGGCCTGGTGGGCGCCTTCGTGCTCATCCTGGTCGGCGTGCTCGTGGTGCAGATGGACCTGGTGGCCAGCCTGCAGGCCGAGGTGCAGAAGCGCCAGCAGGAAGAGCAGCGCCGCATGGCCCTGGAAAAAGCCCTGGCCATTCCGCTGCAGAACGGCCGTGTGACGCTGGACAACGGCCGCATCGGCATCAGCGGCAGCGTGCTGTTCGCGCTCAACTCCGACGAGCTGCGCCCCGAAGGCCGGCAGATCCTGCAGAGCCTGGTGCCGCCGCTGCAGGTCTACCTGGGCGAGCGCGACGAGATGCTGATGGTCAGCGGCTTCACCGACGACCGCCCGGTGCAGGCCACCAACCAGCGCTTCGCCGACAACCTCGAACTCTCGGCCCAGCGCGCGCTCACCGTCACGCGCGCGCTGATCCAGGAAGGCATGCCGCCGCAGCGCGTGTTCAGCGCGGCCTTCGGCGCCGAGCAGCCCGTGGCTTCCAACGGCAGCGAGAAGGGCCGCGCGCTCAACCGCCGCGTGGAGATGGCACCCGTGCCCAAGACGGCCCCGGCGCCCACCCCGAAGCCCTGAGATGAGCCACGACGCCGACGCCGTGCACGCCCATTACCTGGCCGCCCTGGCGCGCCGCCTGGAGGCCGCGCCCGAGGCCGTGCAACGCCTGCTGCGCGCGAAGCTGCCGGTGGTGGCGCCCGCCGAAGAGCTTGCCCAGGACACGGTGGCGCCCGCCGCACCGCCCCGGCGCCCGCGCGCGCCACCGCCCAAGCCGCTCACCCCGCTGGGCCGGCTCCACCAGCACATCGCCACCGCCACGCAGGCGCCGGGCACCGCCGCGGGCCGCCCCGAACTGCGCAGCGCGCAGGCGTTTCGCGAAACCTGGTCGCGCCTGTGCGCCGAAGACGAGGTGGTGCAGGCCGTGCAGCGCGGTCCCGAAAACGCCGGCCCGCTCAACTCGCACATGCTGGTGTTGCGCACCCTGGGCCTGCTGCGCGAACTCTCGCCGGACTACCTGCGCCGTTTCATGGCGCACGCCGACACCCTGCTGTGGCTGGAGCAGGCGAGCGCCCAGCTCAAGCAGCCGGCCGGCAAGCCCAAGGCGGCGCGGCAGAAGAAATGAACGCCATGACCCACCCCGTGCCCGCCGGGATCGCCGGACAACTCGCGGCCACCCGCGCCGTGCTGGAGCGCCACCTGGGCGACACACTGGAGGCGATCCACCTGTTCGGCTCGGCCCTGGACGGTGGACTGCAAATCTTCAGCGACGTGGACCTGATGGTCACGGTGAGCGCGCCCCTGGCGGAGCCGGTGCGTCGCGCGCTGATGGTGGATCTGCTGTCCGTCTCCGCGCCACCCGGCACCGAGGGGCCGCTGCGCGCGCTCGAAGTCACGGTGCTCGCGCGCGGCGACGTGGTGCCCTGGCGGCATCCCGCGCGGCGCGAAATGCAGTTCGGCGAATGGCTGCGCGACGACCTGTTGGCCGGCACCATCGAGCCCGCCATGGAGGACCACGACCTGGCGATCCTGCTGAGCAAGCTGCGGCAACACAGCGCCGCGCTGATGGGACCGCCCGCGGCCGAGCTGTTCGAGCCCGTGCCTCCCGCCGATTTCGCGCAGGCGCTGCTCGACACCGTGGCGCAGTGGAACGAGGCGCCCGACTGGGTGGGCGACGAACGCAACGTGGTGCTCGCCCTGGCGCGCATCTGGTTCAGCGCGGTCACCGGCGGGATTGCCTCCAAGGACGCCGCCGCCACTTGGGCGCTCGAGCGCCTGCCCGAAAGGCATCGGCCTGTCCTGGCCAAGGCGCGCTCGGCCTACCTGGGCCACGCGCGAGACGATCTGGCCGAACACGCGGAAGGCGTGGCGGCGTTCGTGCGGCATGTCCGGGCCGAGATCGAGCGCGTGGGTTCGACGGATTGAGCCTACGCCCACTGTGCCGATCAAATCCGCCTATATTTTTCACCCATGAACCTGCCCGCATCGCCCATTGCCGGGGTCGCCAGCCCGACCTCGATCGACAAGAAAAAGATCAAATTCCTGCTGCTGGAGGGCGTGCACCCCTCTGCGGTGGAGGTGCTGCGTGCCGCTGGCTACAGCCAGATCGAGAGCCTGCCCGGCGCGCTGCCCGAGGACGAGCTCAAGCACCGGATCGCCGACGTGCATTTCCTGGGCATCCGTTCCCGCACCCAGCTGAGCGCCGAGGTGCTGGCCCATGCCCAGCGGTTGGCGGCGGTGGGGTGCTTCTGCATCGGCACCAACCAGGTCGACCTGAGCGCGGCCAGCGCGCGGGGCGTGGCGGTGTTCAATGCGCCGTTCTCCAACACCCGGTCGGTGGCCGAGCTGGTGCTGGCCGAGGCGATTCTGCTGATGCGCGGCATCCCCGAGAAAAACGCGGTGTCCCACCGGGGTGGCTGGCTCAAATCGGCCAGCCATTCCTACGAGATCCGGGGCAAGACGCTGGGCATCGTGGGGTATGGCTCCATTGGCGCGCAGTTGTCGGTGCTGGCGGAAGCGCTGGGCATGCAGGTGGTGTTTTTCGATGTGGTCACCAAGCTGCCGATGGGCAACGCGCGCCAGGTGCCGAGCCTGGCCGATGTGTTGAGGCAGGCCGACGTGGTGAGCCTGCACGTGCCGGAAACCGCCGCGACACAATGGATGATCGGTGCGACCGAGCTGGCCCTGATGAAAGCCGAGGCGGTGCTGATCAATGCGGCGCGCGGCCAGGTGGTGGTGATCGAGGCCCTGGCCGAAGCCATTCGACAGAAACGCCTGCTGGGTGCGGCGATCGATGTGTTTCCCCAGGAGCCCCGCGGCAACGACGACCTCTTCGAGTCGCCGTTGCGGGGTCTGGACAACGTGATTCTGACGCCGCACATCGGCGGCTCGACGAAGGAGGCGCAGGAAAGCATCGGCGTGGAGGTGGCGGCCAAGCTGGTGAAGTACAGCGACAACGGCACCACGACCTCGTCGGTCAACTTCCCCGAGGTGGCGCTGCCGGCCCACCCCGGGCATCACCGACTGCTGCATGTGCACCAGAACGTGCCGGGCGTCATGTCCCGCATCAACCAGGTGTTCTCCGACAACCACATCAACATTGCCGGGCAGTTCCTGCAGACCCGGGGCGAGGTGGGCTATGTCGTGATCGATGTCGATGCGGCTTATTCGGACATCGCGCTGGCCCGCCTGCTCGATGTGCCGGGCACGCTGCGTTGCCGCGTGCTGTTCTGATACTGGCCCGGCGCCTGGCCCACATGGCGGCTGAAGGCGGTGCTGAAGCTGCTGGCCGAGCCGTAGCCCACGCGCTCGGCCACCTCGACCAACGCCATGCCGTCGCGGCGCAGCAGGTCCTTGGCCAGCGCCATGCGCCAGGCCAGCAGGTATTCCATGGGGCGCAGACCGACGGCGCGTGAGAAGCGGTCGAAGAAGGCCGAGCGCGACAGCGCCGCCTGCCGGGCGAGTTCGTCCACCGTCCAGGCGCGCGCGGGCTCGCCGTGCAGGAGGCGCATCGCCGCCGCCAGCCGCGCATCGGCCAGGCCGCGCAGCAAGCCGGGTGGGGCGCCTTCGCCGGTGGTGGAGCGCAGCGCCTCGATCAGCAGCACCTCCACCAGCCGGCCCAGCACCAGCTCGCGGCCGGCGCGCTGTTCGGTCGATTCCTCTCGCACCAGCCGCACCAGCACCGAGAGCCGCTCGATGCCGCGCACGTGCAACAAAGCGGGCAGCAGCGAGACCAGCAGGGCCGCGTCGGGCGAGCCGAAGGCGAAGTAACCGCCGAGCATGCGCACGTCCGGCGGGCCGTCGGGCCGGCCGTGGCGCAGGTCGCCCTGCGCGCCGGCCGCCTGCAGGGCGTCGATCGCCACCGGCTCCACCGGCTCGAAACCCGAGAGCGTGAAGCCCGGCGTGGCCGGCATCAACACGAAATCGCCCGCTTCCAGGGTGATGGGTTCCTGGCCCTGGACGGCGAGCAGGCAGCGGCCCTCGAGCAGGGTGCAGAAGCTGGGCTGCCCGAAGGCCGAGTAGCGCACGCCCCAGGCGCCGGCGCCGCTGATCACTTTCGAGAACACCGCGCGGGGCCGCAGCAAGGCGATGACGTCGGCAAGTGGATCCACCATGATTGGACTTTGGCGAATGATTTATGGACTTTTGATTGTAGTAAGTCCGTTTTTGTCGCGATATCGTGGCGACCTTCTCCACTTCATTTGCAAGGATCTCTCCATGAAAACCGTTCTGATCACCGGCTGCTCGTCTGGCTACGGCCTCGAAACCGCGCGCCACTTTCTCGCCCAGGGCTGGCACGTGGTGGCCACCATGCGCACGCCGCGCTGGGACCTGCTGCCGGCCTCGGAGCGCCTGACCGTCCTGCCGCTGGACGTGACCGACCCGGCCAGCATCGCCAGCGCCCTGCAGGCCGCCGGGCCCATCGACGTGCTGGTGAACAACGCCGGCCTGGGCCTGTTCGGGGCCTTCGAGGCCACGCCCCTGGCCACGGTGCGCGAGATCTTCGAGGCCAACACCTTCGGCACCATGGCGATGACGCAGGCCGTGTTGCCGCAGTTCCGCGAACGCCGCGCGGGCAGGGTGGTCAACGTCACTTCCAGTGCCACGCTCGCGCCCATGCCGCTGGTGGCGGCTTACACCGCGAGCAAGACCGCCATCGAAGGCTTCACCGCCTCGCTCGCGCACGAGCTGCAGGCCTTCAACGTGCGCGTGAAGCTGGTCGAGCCGGGTTACGCGCCCACCACGCGCTTCACCGAGAACGGCGCGCAGCGCATGCAGGGGCTGATCCCCGAGGCCTACGCGCCCTATGCGCAGAGTGTCTTCGCCAGCCTGGGCTCGGCCTCGGCCTTCACCGTGGAGTCGGACGTGGCCGAGGCCGTGTGGCTGGCCGCGAACGACGCCTCACCCCGGCTGCATTACCCGGCGGGCGCGGACGCGGTGGCGCTGGCCCGGCAGGCCGCCTGACGCGCGCCCGGTGCGGCTCACTCCGCCTCGATGCCGGCGGCCTTGATGACGCGGCCCCACATGTCGGTCTCGCTGGCCTGGAACTTCACCAGCTCGGCCGGTGAGGTGGGGAACACCTCGCCGCCGCTGCCGGCGAAGAACTGGCGCACCGCCGGGCTCTCGATGGCCTTGTGCAACAGCTCGTTGAGCCGCGTCACGACCGGCGCCGGGGTGCCGGCCGGCGCGTAGGCCGCGAACCAGTAACCCATGTCGTAGCCCTTCACGCCCGCTTCGGCGATGGTGGGCACGTCGGGCAGCGACGCCATGCGCCTGGCCGAGGTGACGCCCAGCGCGCGCACCTTGCCGGTGGTGATCTGCGGCATGCCGGTCGAGGCGTCGGTGAACATCATGGTGATCTGCCCGCCGAGCAGGTCGGTGATGCCCATGGGGTTGCTGCGGTAGGGCACGTGCAGGATGTTGACGTTGGCCATTTGCTGGAACAGCTCGCCCGCCACGCGGCTGGACGAACTGCCGCTGCCGAAAGACAGCTTGCCCGGCGCCTGCTTCGCGGCGGCCAGCACGTCGGCCACGCTCTTGTAGGGCGCGTCCGCGCGCACGATCATGATCTGGCCGCCCTTGCCGATGCCGGTGATGGCGGCGAAGTCCTTCACTGGGTCGTAGGAGAGCTTCTTGTACAGGTGCTGGTTGGCCGCGTGCGTGGTGTTGGTGGTGATGAGCACGGTGTGGCCGTCCTTGGGCGCGTTGGCCGCGGCCTGGGCCGCGATCATGCCGCTGGCGCCGGCCTTGTTGTCCACCACCACCGGCTGCCCGGTCTGCTCGCTGACCGATTGGCCCAGCGCGCGCGCCAGGATGTCGGTGGCGCTGCCGGCGGCGAAGGGCACGATGAAGGTGATGGGCTTGGTGGTGAGCGAAGCCTGGGCGAAGGCGGCCGGCAGGGCCAGCAACGAGGCGAGCGCGACCACGGCGTGGCGGCGGGTGAAGGGGCTGTTGTTCATGTCTGTCTCCTGGGGTGGATGGTGAAGGAAGAAGCGCCTCAGCCCGAGGGGCCGTGCAGTTGGGAAACCAGGTGGGCGGGGACCTCGAGTTCGAGCGCCAGCAGGTGGAAGGACAGGGCCTTGCCGTGGCTGTCCAGGTTCAGGGCGTCGTTGACGCCGCCGTCGAGCACGTCGTCCAGCACGAAGTTCATGGCGTGCAGCCTGGGCAGCAGGTGGCGCACCACCTGGCTGGGCTGGCGGTGCCGGAAATGCGCGGCGACGCGCTCGGCGGTGATCTGCGCCACGATCAAGGGGTAAAGCGCCTCGCTCCAGGCGATCACGCTGATGTTGGATCGGTTGCCCTTGTCGCCGGTGCGGCCGTGGGCGGCGCGCCAGAGGGGCACGGTGAGGACGGTGGGGCTCACTGGAGTACCTTCGCCCTGTGGGCTGCGGTGCGAGCTTGCTTGGGAGCGGCCCTGCGCTGCGCTCATGCGCCGTCTCCTTCGTCCAGCAGGCGAAAGCCGGTGGGCACCAGCGCGCGGTCCATGGGGCAGGAGGCGGTGCCCAGGGTGGGGCGCAGCGCGGTGCGCACGCCACCACCACCCGCCGGGCCGCAGGTGTAGAGCGCCGTCACCTCGCGCATCAGCCGCTGCGCCATGGCCTTGTCCGCGTGGCGCGTGGCCACGCGCAAGCGCACGTCGGTGGCCGAGCCGGGATCGGTGTGCTGCAGCCAGCGGCCCTGGTCGTCGGCCAGCACGCTGGCCACGCCGATCAGGTCGATGCGCAGCGGGCCCAGCCCGTTCAGGCGCTGGGTGAGCACCTCGGCGGCGAGCCTGGCGCGCTGCTCCGCGCGCACGCCTGCGTAGGAGATCTCGCCCTCGGCCAGCCAGCCGCTCTCGAAGCACACGTTCACCTTCAGCGTGTCCGGCCGCCCATGGCCGCGCACGCCGCTGAGCCGCACCCGGTCCCGGCCTACCTGTTCGACGCGGGCCTCGGTGATGTCGGCCACCACATCGGGCGTGAGGTAGGCGCGCGGGTCGTGCACCTCGTAGAGCAGCTGTTCCTTGACGGTGTGCCCGTCCACCATGCCACCGGTGCCCTCGGGTTTGAAGACCGTGCAGCTGCCGTCCTGCGCGATGGCCGCAATGGGGTAGCCCACCCGCGCCAGGTCCGGCACGTCCTTCACGCCGGGGTCGGCGTAATAACCGCCCGTGACCTGCGCGCCGCACTCCAGCAGGTGGCCGGCCATGGTGGCGCCCGCGATCCGGTCCCAGTCGTCCAGGGCCCAGCCATGGTGGGCCAGGGCTGGTCCGAGCACCAGGGACGGGTCGGCGACGCGGCCGGTCACCACCACGTCGGCGCCCGCGCGCAGCGCATCGGCGATGGGCTGCGCGCCGATGTAGGCGTTGGCGCTGATGACGGCGCGGCCCGCCAGCTGCGCCGCCAGGTCGGCGGACATCAGCGTGTCCGTCACGCGGTGGGCCACGTCGTCGCCGTGCACCACCGCCACCCGGGGCTCGCGCAGACCCAGGGAGCGCGCGATGGCCTGGATGCGCCGGCCCGCGCCGAGCGGGTTGGCCGCGCCGAAGTTGCTCACGATGGGAATGCGGTGCGCCAGGCAGCGCGCGAGCACGGGCCGCACCAGCTCGTCCAGCATCGGCTCGAAGCCGCCGTCCGGGTCCTGCAGCCGCGCCAGTTGCGCCAGCGCCAGCGTGCGCTCGGCCAGGGTTTCGAAGATCAGGCAGGTCGGGCCGCCGGTCTGGATGAGCGCATCGACCACCGGCCCGGCGGCGTCGGTGCGGTCGCCGGAGAAGCCGGCGGCCGAGCCCACGTGAATCACCGTTGTGTTTGCCATGCCGCGCACTGTAGGCGCCGGGCACTCATCCTGTGAAACTCAAACTTCAGATATATTGATCTGAAATGCAGATCAATCTGTCCACCCGCGAACTGCGCGCCTTCGTGGCGCTGGCCGAGCAGCGCAACTTCACCCGCGCGGCCTCGCTGTGCCACCTGTCCCAGCCTGCGTTCTCCGCGCTCATCCAGTCGCTGGAAGCCAACCTGGGTGGCCGCCTGTTCGAGCGCACCACGCGCCACGTGGAACTCACCGCCGAGGGCGAGGCCTTTCTGGACGCCGCGTTGCGCCTGCTCAAGGACGCCGACACCGCCATCGAAGGGGTGCGCGACCACGTGGCGCGGCGCCGGGGCCGGGTGGCGATCGCCATCCTGCCCTCGCTCGCGGCCGGCTGGTTGCCGCCCCTGCTCGCGCGCTTCCACCAGGCCCACCCCGGCATCGAACTCGACGTGGCCGACGTGCTGTCCGACGAATGCCTGGAGCGGGTGCGGGCCGGCCGGGCGGACTTCGCCCTGGCCTCATCGCGCACCGACGCGGCCGAGCTGCACACCGAGCGTTTCTGCTCGGACGATTTCCATGTGGTGTTTCCCGAAGGCCACGCGCTCGCGGCCGGTGCGGGCGCGGTGCGCCTGGCCGAGTTGCATGCCTTCCCGATGGTGCAGCTGGCCCGTTCCAGCAGCGTGCGCCAGTACGTCGAGGCCGCGATCTACCCGCACCGCATGCGCACGGTGATGGAGCTGGAGCAGCTCAGCACCGTGGCCGGCATGGTGCGCGCGGGACTGGGCATCACCATCGTGCCCTCGCTCACGCTGTTCCACTTCGAGCAGCCCGGCCTGGGCGCGCGCCAGATCAAGTCGGCCGGGCTGAAGCGGCAGGTGTTCCTGGTGCGCCGCGCGGACCGCGCGCTGTCCTCGGCGGCGCAGGGGCTTCACAGCCTGCTGATGAAGCACCGGCCCTGAGCCGGTGTCCCCCGAGGCGGCTTCCGAACTTTCCGGACGATGGGGGCACTTAGCGGCCCATGATCAACCGTTCCCAAGATTCTTTCGTGCATTCCAGCAGCGTCGGCTGGCCCAGCAACTCCTCGCTCAGCGCCGACGACGTGCGGATGGACAAGCGGTCCACGCTGGCCGTGCACCAGCTGTTCTTCGACCAGTTGAACCACGTCGCCAACCTGGGCAGGGGCCCGCTCAAGGGCCATTGGTTCAAGGGCATCGACAGTGGCGATGAAAGCGCCATCCGCGAAAGCATGGACGCCGCGCTGTCGCAGAACAAGTGGGCCGCCGTTCAAACACTCCATCTGTATGCCAGGGCGCTCAGAGAGCACCAGACGACGGGCTCCTGCTGCCTTTCCCACACCGACCGGATTCAGAAGCTGATTGCGCTGCGCCTGACCAGTGAAGACGTGTGGCGCGAGCTGAGCACGATCGATCTTTCGCGTGGTGTGAACGTCATCGGCGACCAGAACAACGTGAACGTCGGTGGCGACCACAACACCGTGAATGTCATCGGCCACAGCAACCAGATTACCGTCAACGGCCACCACAATCAAGTGGCCCGCACCAACCCCATCGATGCCTGGACATCGGCCCACAACGCCAACGTGTCCACGACGGCCAATCCCAACCATTCCGACGTTCTCGGCCTTCGCGAGAACGCCTTTCCCTGAGGCGGTCCGGTCAACCCAGCTCCGCCAGCCCCGGGTTGAACACCACTTCCCACAGGTGCCCGTCCGGGTCCTGGAAGTGGCCGGCGTAGCCGCCGTAGAAGGTCTCTTGCGCGGGCTTGACGATGCGCGCGCCGGCTTCGGTGGCCTGCCGCATCACGGCGTTCACCGCCTCGCGCGAGTCCACGTTGTGGCCCAGCGAGAGTTCCAGCGCGCTCGACGCCTGCGCGGTGGGCGAGAGCAGCGGCAGGCCGGTGTCGGCCGCCAGGCTGCGGCGCGGCCAGAGCGCGAGCTTCAGGCCGCTCTGCAGATTGAAGAAGGCCACGGCACCGTTCTCGAACTCGGTGCCGATGATGCCCTTGGTGGCCAGGCCCAGGCCGTCGCGGTAGAAAGCCACCGCGCGTTCGAGGTCGTCCACGCCGAGGGTGATGACGGTGATGCGGGGCTTCATGGCCAGGGCTCCCTTCAGCGGCGCAGCTTGTAGCCGGTGCGGAACACCCACCAGATGAAACCCAGGCACAGCGCCATGAACACCAGCGTCATGCCCGTGCTCACGGCGATGTGCACGTCGGCCACGCCGTAGAAGGCCCAGCGGAAACCGCTGATGAGGTAGACCACCGGGTTGACCAGCGAGACCGTCTGCCACAGCGGCGGCAGCATGTTGATGGAGTAGAACGCGCCGCCCAGAAAGGTCAGCGGCGTCACCACCAGCAGCGGGATCACCTGCAGCTTCTGGAAGTTGTCGGCCCACAGGCCGATGATGAAGCCGAACAGGCTGAAGGTGACGGCGGTGAGCAGCAGGAAGCCGAGCATCCACACCGGATGCGCGATGTGGTACGGCACGAACACGCGCGCCGTGAGCAGGATCAACAGGCCCAGCATCACGGACTTGGTGGCCGCCGCGCCCACGTACCCCAGCAGCACCTCGATCCACGACACCGGCGCGGACAGCAGCTCGTAGATGGTGCCCGACCACTTGGGCATGTAGATGCCGAACGAGGCGTTGGAGATGCTCTCGCTCAGCAGCGAGAGCATGACCAGGCCAGGGATGATGAAGGCGCCGTAGGTGACGCCGTCGATGTCGCCCATGCGCGAGCCAATGGCGGTGCCGAAGACGATGAAATAGAGCGAGGTGGTGAGTACCGGCGCGAGGATGCTTTGCGTGATGGTGCGGAAGGTGCGCGCCATCTCGAAGCGGTAGATGGCCTTGATGCCGTGGATGTTCAGGCTCATGCGCGGGCCTCCTGTTTCTTGTGGACGAGGCTCACGAAGATGTCTTCGAGCGAGCTTTCACTGGACTGCAGGTCCTTGAAGTCGATGCCCTGCGCGTGCAGCGTGCGCAGCAGTTCGGCGATGCCGGTTTCGTCCTTCTGGGTGTCGAAGGTGTAGGTGAGCGTGTGGCCGGCGCCGGAGAGTTCGAGCGGCCAGCGCGCGAGCGCCTCGGGCACGCGCTCCAGCGGGTGCTGCAGCGTGAGCACCAACTGCTTCTTGCCGAGCTTGCGCATCAGCACGTCCTTGTCTTCCACCACGATGAGTTCGCCCTGGTTGATGACGCCGATGCGGTCGGCCATGTCCTCGGCTTCCTCGATGTAGTGCGTGGTCAGGATGATGGTGGTGCCGCGGTCGCGCAGCTCGCGCACCATGCGCCACATGTCGTGCCGCAGCTCCACGTCCACGCCCGCGCTGGGCTCGTCGAGGAACAGGATCTTGGGCTCGTGCGACAGCGCCTTGGCGATCAGCACGCGCCGCTTCATGCCACCCGAGAGCGTGAGGATCTTGTTGTCCTTCTTGTCCCAGAGCGAGAGATCGCGCAGCACCTTCTCGATGTAGACCGGGTCGGGCGCCTTGCCGAACAGGCCCCGGCTGAAGCTCACCGTGGCCCAGACGGATTCGAAGGCGTCGGTGTGCAGTTCCTGCGGCACCAGGCCGATGGCGGCGCGCGCCGCGCGGTAGTCGCGCACGGTGTCGTGCCCGTCGGCGATCACCACGCCCTCGCTCGCATTCGCAATGCCGCAGACGATGCTGATGAGCGTGGTCTTGCCCGCGCCGTTGGGGCCGAGCAGGGCGAAGATCTCGCCCCGGCGGATGTCGAGATCGACGCGCTTGAGTGCCTGGAAACCGCCCGCGTAGGTCTTGCTCACGCCGCGCACGGACACGATGGGGTCGGCGGTGTTCACCGCCTGGGAAGAAAGGGACATGGAGCCTCCTGAAGCGCCACACTCTAGCACTGTTTTTGTGTACAGTGGTCATCCCATGCCGAACGTCCACATTCCGATTCAGGCCATCAAGGGCCGGGGGATCAGCCACCAGCAGCCGCACCGCTTCCTGCGCGACGAGCGCCAGGCGTTCGACGACGGCTGGGGTGCGCTGGACGAGGCCGCACTCGCGCGGGGCGAGGTGCCGCCCCCGGCCACCCAGGTGACCTGGGAAAACTGCAAGAGCGCGATCACCAGGAACGACTCGCCCGACGTGGGCTTCATGCTCGGCCTCAACCCCTACCGGGGCTGCGAGCACGGCTGCGTGTACTGCTACGCGCGGCCCACGCACAGCTACCTCAACCTCTCGCCGGGCCTGGACTTCGAGACCAAGATCATCGCCAAGCGCAACCTCGCCGAGGTGCTGCGGCGCGAACTCGCCAGCCCGCGCCACGTGCCCGGCCTGCTGGCCATCGGCACCGTGACCGACGCCTACCAACCCATCGAACGCGAACTCAGGCTCACCCGGGCCGCGCTCGAGGTGCTGGCGCAGGCGAAACACCCACTGGCCATCGTCACCAAGGGCAGCGGCGTGGAGCGCGACATCGACATCCTCGCGCCCCTGGCCGCGCAAGGCCTGGCGGCGGTCTACGTGACCATCACCTCGCTCGACGGCAAGCTCGCCCGCGCGCTGGAGCCGCGCGCGGCCGCGCCGCACCGGCGCCTGCGCATCCTGCGCACGCTGGCCGACGCGGGTATTCCGGTGGGCGTGAGCGTGGCGCCGCAGATCCCCTTCATCACCGACGACATGGAGCAGGTGCTCGAAGCCGCGTGGGACGCCGGCGCGCGCCGCGCCTTCTACACCGTGCTGCGCCTGCCGTGGGAACTGAGCCCGATGTTCCGCCAGTGGCTGGACCTGCACTACCCGGACCGCGCCCTGCGCGTGATGGCGCGCGTGCAGGAAATGCGCGGCGGCAAGGACTACGACGCGGACTTCGCGCAGCGCATGCGCGGCAGCGGCATCTGGGCCGACCTGATCCGCCAGCGCTTCAACAAGACCTGCGCGCGCCTGGGTTTCAACACCGAGCGCGAGCCGCTGGACACCTCGCAGTTCAAGCCGCAGGCGCTGCGGGCGCAGCAGGAGCTGTTCTGAACCGCGCGATCAGCCCGGCATGAGCTCCGGCGCCGCCGCCAGGTACTCCGTCGCGCGGCGCTTGGCGCGGATGTCGTCGTACACCCGCTGCGCCTGGGCCGGCGTCATCTTCAGCGCGAGCGCGAGTTCTTCGGCCGAGCGGCCGTGTTCCAGCGCCCACAGCGCGATGTCCATCTGCGCGTACGGCAGCGCGAAGTAGAACTCGTCCTGGCCTTGCGGCAGGGTGTAGGTGTCGGTCGTGGGCACGGCGTTGCAGATCGCGTCGGGCAGGCCGAGGTGGCGCGCCATGGCGTAGACCTGGGTTTTGTAGAGGTGCGCGATGGGTTTGAGGTCGGCCGAGCCGTCGCCGTTCTTCACGAAGAAGCCCTGGTCGTATTCCAGCCGGTTGGGCGTGCCCACCACGGCGTAGTTGAGCCGGTCGGCGTGGTAGTAGTCCATGGTCTTGCGCACGCGCTGCTTGAAGTTCGTGGCGGCCACGATCTGCAAATACTCGCGCAGCGGCAGGCGCACGCTTTGCTGTTCACCGCCGGGCGATTGCACGACGAGTTTGAAGAAGTTGATGCCGCCTTCCACACCGCCGGCGATCACGATCTTGTTCTTCCAGCCTTCGCCGTACGCGGGCACCACGCGGCGGATGGCTTCGTCGCGCTGCTCGTAGCAGCCCAGGGCTTCGAGCGCGGGCGCGATGTCGTGCACCTGGTATTCGATGCCCAGGTGCTCGGCCAGCTGGCGGCCGCGCTCGGTGCTGAAGCCGCTGGAGTCGCGCTCGGGCAGCAGCAGGCCGAACACCTTTTTCGCCCCCAGCGCGCGCACGGAGAGCGCGGCGCACACCGAGCTGTCGATGCCGCCGCTGATGGCCACCACCAGGCCGCGCCGGCGCAGCTTCTGCGTGAGCACCTGCGGGATCCATTGCGCGATGCGCTGCAGCTCGGCCTCGCAGTCCAGCGCCAGGGACTCGGGGCCCAGGGGCACGGCGCTCATCAGGCCACCCCTTGCTGTTTGCGCTGCACGAAGGCCTCGATGGCGTTCAGCGAGTCCAGGTTCTCCGGCACCATCTCGTCGTCGCCGATCTTGAAGCCGTAGGTCTCTTCCAGGTGCGCCACCAGCTCCAGGAAACCGGTGGAGTCCAGCACCTGGTGTTCCAGGAAGGAGTCGTCGTCGCCGGGCGAGACGGCGCCTGCGCCGAGCAGGAAGTTCTCTTCGATGTAGCGCCGCACGTCGGCTTTGATGGTGCTCATGGATGGGGTTCCGTTGGGGGTTGCAAGGTTGAAAGAAGAAAACATCAGGCCAGGTCGCGGCGGCGCAGCTTGCCGGACTCGGTGAGCGGCAGCTCGTCGACGAAGGCCACGGTCTTGGGCGCCATCCAGCTCTCCAGCCGGGCCAGGCAATGGCGGATGATCTCGCGTTCGCTCAGCGTCGCGCCCTCGCGCAGGCGCACGAAGGCTTTCACGGCCAGGCCCAGGCGCTCGTCGGGCGTGCTGGTGACGGCGGCTTCGCGCACGCCGGGCAGTTCGCAGATGGCGTGTTCCACCTCCAGCGGGTAGACCTTCTCGCCGCGCGACTTGAACATGTCGTCGGTGCGGCCCACGCAGTAGAGCCAGCCGTCGGCGTCGCTGCGGAAGACGTCGCCGGTGCGCAGGGTGTTCTCGCCCGGGCGCGGGCCGGGCGAGAGGCGGCTGGGCTGGCCGGCGGGCGCGTTCCAGTAGCCCGCGCTCACGTGCGCGCCGCAGACCACCAGTTCGCCGGTGCTGCCATGGGGCAGGCGCTGGCCGCTCTCGTCTTCCAGCCAGTGTTCCTGGTGCGGGATGCCGCGCCCCACGCTCTCGGGCCGGGTGTCCACTTCCTCGTGCGGCAGGTAGCTCGCGCGCATGCATTCGGTGAGGCCGTACATCAGCAGCAGCCGCGCGTGCGGCAGGCGCTCGCGCAGTTGCGCGGTGTGCGCGGCGGGCAGGGCGGCGGCGGCGTTGGTGATGAGGCGCAGCGCGCTCAGGTTGTGCGCGCTCAGGTCCAGCGCGAGCAGGCTGGCCCACAGCGTGGGCACGCCGGGGAACACGGTGACGCGCTGCGCGGCGAGCCGCTGCAGCAAGCGCATGGGGAAGGCGGCGGTGTTCTCCAGCACCAGCGTGGCGCCGATGCCCAGGCCCATGAGCACGTGGTACAGGCCGTAGCTGAAGGTGGGCGGCAGGGCCAGGCCGATCACGTCGTCGTGCGCCAGGTGCAGGTAGGCCTGCACCGCGCGCCAGGCCGCGAGCATGTTGGCGTGGCTGAGCATCACGCCCTTGGGCACGCCGGTGGTGCCCGAGGTGTAGATGAGCGCGGCGAGGTCGCCCGGATTGCCGGGCCCGGCATGGGCCGTGGCCGTGGTGGTGGGTTGCGGCCAGGGCTGGGCGTTCGTGTCGCCCTGGGCCCACACCAGGGGTGCCTGGGGCGTGTCGGCCAAGGCCGCTGCCCACGCCGTGGCCAGCGAGGCCTGAGTGAGCAGGGCGCGCGCGCCGGTGTCGGCCAGCACGTGGGCGAGCTTGGCGGCCTTGGTCTGCGGCCCCAGCGGCACCACCACGGCGCCCAGGCGCCAGACCGCGTGCAGGCCGGCCACGTAGTCCACGCCGCTGTCGAGCAGCAGCACCACGCGGTCGCCCGCGCCGATGCCGGCGGCGTGCAGCGCGTTGGCGACGCCGTTCACGCGCTCGTTGAGTTCGCGGTAACTGACGTCGCGGTCGGCGACGATCACGGCGGTCTTGTCGGGCACTTCGAGGCAGCGCGCATCGAAGGCGCTGTGCACGAAGGGGCCGGGCAGGAAGGCGAGTGCGCTCATGCCAGCTCCAGCGCGGGGGTGGCGGGCCGCACGAACTGCCCGTGCAGCAGCATGGTGGAGAGCACGCCCACGAAGGCCATGTTGTCGGCGAAGCCGATGGCGCGGCCGGCCGCGCACTTGGCGCTCAGGCGCGCGACGGCGGGCGCGTCGAACAGGCCGGCGTCGCGCACGCTGGCCTCGCTCAGCAGCTCGGCCACCCAGGGCAGGGGTTTACCGGCCTCGAAGAAGCTGGCGCTGTCGGGTGAGCGGTAGGGCTGCTTGGTGCGGCGGCCGATCTGCGGCGGCAGCTCGTGCGCGAAGGCCTCGCGCAGCAGCAGCTTCTCGCTCAGGCCGCGCATCTTCAGGCGCGGCGGCAGGCGGCTGGCGAAGGCGATCACGCGCGGGTCGAGGAAGGGGTAGCGCCCTTCGATCGACGCGGCCATGGCCATGCGGTCGCCCTGCGCGGCGAGCAGGTAGCCGCTCATGAGGGTGTGCGCTTCCACGTACTGGTCGCGCGCCATGGGCAGCCACTGGCCGAAGCCGTCCGGCAGGCGCGCGCGCAGCTGGGCGGCCGGGTCGTGCCGCGCCAGGGCCTGCTGCTGTTCGGGCGTGAAGAAGGCCCAGGCGCGCCGCGTGGTGGACAGGCGGGTCTGGTGCGCGAAGACCGCGTCGTCGCCGGGCACGGTGCTGTCGGTGAAGAAGCGTTGCGACATCGCGTTGGAGCCGCCGGGCGAGCGCGCGAGCCAGGGGTAGAGCCGCTCGACCACGCGGGCGCGGCGCGGCGAGTCGGGCAGTTGCGCGACGAAGCGGCGGATCTTCGCTTCCTTGAACAGGTCGTAGCCGCCGAAGACCTCGTCGGCCCCTTCGCCGGTGAGCACCACCTTGTAGCCGGCGGCGCGCACGCTGTCGGCCAGGCGCAGCATGGGCGTGGGGGCGGTGCGCACCAGCGGGGTCTCGGCGTGCCACACGGTGCGCGCGAATTCGGCGGCGATGTGGTGCCGGCCGCAGCCGATGGACGAGTGCTGCGTGTTCAGGTGCCGCACCATGGCCTGCTGGTGCTCGCTTTCGTCGAACTCGGCGTCGTCGAAGGTGAGCGAGAAGCTGCGCAGCGGTGTGTCGGTGTGGCGGCGGATGATGGTGGTGAGGATGGACGAGTCCAGCCCGCCGCTGAGGTAGGCGCCCACCGGCACATCGGCGCGCAGCTGCAGGCGCACCGCGTCCACCAGCAGGGCGTGCAGTTCGTCGGCCAGCGCGTCTTCGTCCACCGGCGCGAAGGGGTCGGTGACGGGGAAGTCCCAGTCCCACCAGCGCGTGAGCGTTTCGCCCTGCGCGTCCACCACCAGGCAGTGGCCGGGCGGCAGGCAGTGGATGCCTTCGAAGGCCGAGCGCGGCGCGAGCGGCGCCCACCAGCCGAAGCTGGCGGCCAGGCCGGCGGGGTCCAGCCCGCGCGGCACCTCAGGCAGCGCGAACAGGGCCTTGGCTTCGGAGGCGAAGGCCAGCCGCGGGCCCACGCGCGTCCAGAACAGCGGGCGGATGCCCACGCCGTCGCGCGCCAGCAGCAGGCGCTGGCGCGGGCCGTCCCACAGGCCGAGGGCGAACTGCCCGTTCAGGCGCGAGAGAAAGGCATCGCCCCAGGCCTGATAGGCGTGCAGCAGCACCTCGGTGTCGGAGTCGGTGGCGAAGCGGTGGCCGGCCTGGCGCAGCTCTTCGCGCAGCTCGATGTAGTTGAAGATCTCACCGTTGAAGACCAGCTGCACGCGGCCGTCCGCGCTGCCCATGGGCTGGGCGCCGCCTTCAGGGTCGATGATGGCCAGCCGCGCATGGGCCAGGCCGATCGGGCCATCGACCCAGGTGCCCCGTCCGTCCGGGCCGCGGTGGCCCAGCGTGCCGATCATGGCGTCCAGCTCGGCCCGCGCGGGCGGGCGCCGGGGGCTGAAGAGGCCTGCGATGCCGCACATGTTCAGGCCCTCGCAGCGCGGTGTGGCGGGTCAGAGCGCATCGCTGTCGTCGCTCGCGTCGGTCAGGCCCCAGCGGGCCTGGGGGGGGGGGGGGGGGGGGGGGGGGGGGGGGGGGGGGGGGGGGGGGGGGGAGAGGGGGGGGGGA
>NZ_JBXAIO010000002.1:543302-801285 GCF_058796355.1 Hydrogenophaga sp. GW823-FHT04C09
CGCGTCGCTTTCGTCGCTCGCTTCTTTCCCCCCCCCCCCCCCCCCCCCCACCCCCCCCCCCAGGGCCGGGTCGCGCGACTGCACGCCGCACAGGCGGCCTTCGTCGTCGCGCGAGGGCAGGAAGCCGGCGCGCGCGGCCACGCGTTGCGTGGCGCTGTCCTGCAGGTTCAGCCGCACGCAGCTGCAGCGCCGGGCGGCGGCTTCGCGCACCGCGTCGTGCAGCAGGCCCATCAGGGTGGCGTCGTTGTCGTGGTGCCAGTCGATCACGTGCAGCTCGGGCCGGCCCTTGTCGTCGGTTTCCATCGCCCAGGCGATCAGGCCCACCACCTTGCCTTCGCGGCGCGCCACGCGCACCACGAGCGAACGCCGGGGGTTGCCCAGCAGCCGCTGCTGCAGGTAGCTGCTGTCGCGGCGCAGGTGCACGCTGGCCGGATCGAGGGTGTCGGGCACGGCCAGTGCCGGGTCGAGCTGGGTGGTGTTTTCCAGCGTGAGGCCGCGCGGCCGGTGGCGGCGCAGCGCGAGCCGGCGCAGGGCCAGGCCGCCGTTGGCCACGCGCATGGCCAGGGGCAGGCCGGCCACCGCCGGCCAGCGGCGGCGCACGAAGGGCGCGAGGTCCAGCGGGTGGGTGAAGGTCAGGCGCGAGGGCAGCGGCTCGAACATGCGGCGCACGATGCCGGCCGAGTTCTGGTTGGCGCCCACCGCGAGGGTGAAGTCGTACCGCGCGAGCATGGCCTGGTTGAGCCAGATGCCCAGGCCCGACTCCTGCGTCTCGGGGCGCACCAGCAGGTCCATCACCTGGGCGCCCGCGTGCAGCTGGCCGTCGTGCTCGACGCGCAGTTCCTCCACGCCGATGATGGCCAGCAGCCGGCCCTTGGCGCGCAGGCACCACAGGTCGCCAAAGCCGCCGCTGGCGCGCCCGAGCCGGTAGCGCCAGCGCAGGTAGGTGTCGTCGTCCCAGCCGCCGTTGAGGTGCTCGCGGCGCAGTGCGATGACCTCGGGCAGGTCGGCGAGCAGGGCCGGGTTCAGGCCGAGCTGCAGCGCCGTGGCGTCCAGCCCCAGGCTGCGCGCCACCAGCCGGCCGAGCTTCTCGTGCTCGGGCAGGCGGGGCGCGGGCGCCACGGAGCGCCGCACATCAGGCGTTTTCACTCAGCACCCCGTGCACCTTGAGGAAGGCCAGCACATCGCCGATGCGGGTCATCTCGCGCGACACCTCGGCCGTGAGCTCGATGCCGAAGCGCTCGTCGAGTTCGGCCATGAGCATGAGCGCGCCCATGGAATCCCAGTCGTCGATGGCGTCGCGTTGCAGGTCGGCGTGCATGTCTTCCACGGGCAGGTTGAAACACTCGGCGAGCATGGCGAGGGCATCGCTCACGGACACCTGGGTCTTGGATTTCTCACTCATCGGTGGCACCTCGATTCAATGACAGGCCTTCACCGTCGTCGTGCAGCAGCACGGCGCGGTCGTCGATCTGGATCATGGCCGATCCCCATGACAGTCCGACGCCATAGCCCAGCAGCATCCAGTGCAGCCGCTGCCCCGGCGCGGGCGGGGTGAGCCGGCGCGTCATGGCCACGGCCACCGAGGGGCCGCCGCAGTTGCCGCTGTCCTCGATGGACATCGGCACCCGGTCGTCCGGCAGTCCGCTCTTCTTCATCAGGTGTTTCATGATGAAGCGGTTGGACTGGTGGAACACGAAGGCGTCGACGTCGGCCACGGTCTTGCCCGCGAAGGCCAGCGTCTCGGCGATCAGCGGGGGCACGCGCTTGATGGTGAAGTTGAAGATGGCCGCGCCGTCCATTTCCAGGAAGTGGTGGCGCGGGTTGGTCGGCTCGCGGTCGCGGAAGGCGCCGCCGCGCAGGATCAGCCCGTTGGCGCCGCTGCCATCGGTGTGCAGCACGAACTGACCGCCGGCCCCGGGCGTGTCGTCGAGCTCCAGCGCGGTGGCCGAGCCGGCGTCGCTGAACAGCAGCACGGTGGCCTGGTCTTCGGGGCTCACGAAGCGGCTGGGCGTTTCGCCGTGCAGCATCAGCACGCGCTGGTGGCCCCCGGCGCGCAGCATCGCGGCCGCGATGTACAGGCCATAGGGATAGCCGGAGCAGCCCAGGCCGACGTCGAACGCGGCGCAGGTGTCGGGCAGGCCCAGGCGCTGCTGCAGCAGGCAGCTGGTGGAGGGCAGGAAGTGGTCGGGCGTCTGGGTGACGAAGATCAGCGCGCTCACGCTCTCGGGCGCCCAGCCCAGGCGCTCCATCAGCCGCGTGGCGGCGCGGTGGCACAGGTCGGCCGAGGTGATGGACGGGTCCACCACGCGGCGTTCGCGCACGCCGGCCATGGCCACGACCTTGCGCACGTCCTCCGGCGGGAAGCCCAGGGCCGGGTCGAGGTTGTCCACGACCATCGGAGGCAGGCACGTGCTGATGCCTGCGATGCGGAAACCGCCGATGTTCGATTGACTCACTCGACTTCCCTCTTTGATTCGGTCGCGTCCCCTGGGCGCTGAGGCGGGGCGCTGGTTTTGTACCCCGGCCAGTATACGGAAGGGCCCCGGGCCGAGGCGCCGCCCGGGCCCGGGGCCGGTCAAATGTCACAAAAGACGGGCCAGCGCGTCCTCCCGCCAGTGGTGCAGGGCGGTGTAGAAGCCTTCCCAGACGCAGCCGTTGCAACCCCGCCCGCAGCAGGTGGCGGGCTCGGGCGGCGGCGGGCGCAGGGCGCTGTCCAGGTCCATGCCCCGGCGCTGCGCCAGGCCGCGCAGGTAGGCGACGAGCGCCTGCGCGGTGGGCAGGTCGGCCAGCGGCACGCCGGCCGGGTCGTGCCGCGTGAAGCGCGCTTGCTCGCGCCCCTCGAACGTGCCCACCTCCGCGAACATGGCCGCCGGCCGCACCCACAGGCCCCAGCCGCCGTAGAGCGCGCGGTACAGGGTCATGCCCTGCAGGGTCTCGCTGCAGCGCACGGTGTCCAGCACCTCGTACCAGCCGCCCTTGTAGTGGCGGTAGAGGCCAGGTGGCGTGGGGTTCAGCGGGGGCAGGTCGTCGTCGGTCATGGCGGGGAGTTTAGGCGCCGGCCTTGATCGGAATCGACGGCACCGGCACGTAGAACTCGCCGCCCGCGGCCTTGAACTCGGCCGACTTGCCGGCCATGCCCTGTTCGGCGTAGTCGCGCACGTCCTGCGTGATCTTCATCGAGCAGAACTTCGGCCCGCACATGCTGCAGAAGTGGGCTTCCTTGCTGCTGTCCTTGGGCAGGGTCTCGTCGTGGAAGTCGCGCGCGGTGTCCGGGTCCAGGCCGAGGTTGAACTGGTCGTGCCAGCGGAACTCGAAGCGCGCCTTGCTCATGGCGTCGTCGCGCGCGCGGGCGCCGGGGTGGCCTTTGGCGATGTCGGCCGCGTGCGCGGCGATCTTGTAGGCGATCAGGCCCTGCTTCACGTCGTCGCGGTCGGGCAGGCCCAGGTGCTCCTTGGGCGTCACGTAGCAGAGCATGGCCGTGCCCATCCAGCCGATCATGGCCGCGCCGATGGCCGAGGCGATGTGGTCGTAGCCGGGCGCGATGTCGATGGTGAGCGGGCCCAGGGTGTAGAACGGCGCCTCGTGGCAGTGCTTGAGCTGCTCGTCCATGTTGGCTTGGATCAGGTGCATCGGCACGTGGCCCGGCCCTTCGATCATGGTCTGCACGTCGTGCTTCCACGCGGTCTGCGTGAGCTCGCCCAGGGTTTTCAATTCGGCGAACTGGGCTTCGTCGTTGGCGTCGGCGGCGCTGCCGGGGCGCAGGCCGTCGCCGAGCGAGAAGCTCACGTCGTAGGCCTTCATGATTTCGCAGATCTCGTCGAAGTGCGTGTAGAGAAAGCTCTCCTGGTGGTGCGTGATGCACCACTTGGCCATGATGGAGCCGCCGCGCGAGACGATGCCGGTGCGCCGGTTCGCGGTGAGGTGGATGAAGGGCAGGCGCACGCCGGCGTGGATGGTGAAGTAGTCCACGCCCTGTTCGGCCTGCTCGATCAGCGTGTCGCGGTAGATCGCCCAGCTCAGGTCCTCGGCCACGCCGCCCACCTTCTCCAGCGCCTGGTAGATTGGCACCGTGCCGATGGGCACCGGCGAGTTGCGCACGATCCAGTCGCGCGTGGTGTGGATGTTGCGGCCGGTGGAGAGGTCCATCACGTTGTCCGCGCCCCAGCGGATCGCCCACACCAGCTTGTCTACTTCCTCCTCGATGCTGGAGGTGACGGCCGAGTTGCCGATGTTGGCGTTGACCTTGACCAGGAAGTTGCGGCCGATCGCCATCGGCTCCACCTCGGGGTGGTTGATGTTGGCCGGGATGATGGCGCGGCCGCGCGCCACCTCGTCGCGCACGAACTCGGGCGTGATGATCTCGGGGATGCGCGCGCCCATGGGGTTGCCGCGCAGGCGCGCTTCGCGCGCCGCGTCGCCCAGGTACTCGGCCATCCATTCGCGCTTGCCGTTCTCGCGCACGGCCACGTATTCCATTTCGGGCGTGACGATGCCGCGGCGCGCGTAGTGCATCTGCGTCACGTTCGAGCCGGTGCGCGCGCGGCGCGGCGTGCGCTGCAGGCCGATGGCGGAGGCGCGCAAGGCCTCGATGCGTTCGGCCTCGCGGGCTTCGTGTTTCACACCATCGTCCAGCGCCTGGCGCGCGCGGCCCTCGTAGGTTTCGGTGTCGCCGCGCGCGGCGATCCAGGCACCGCGCGCCTCGGGCAGTCCGCGCGTCACGTCGATCGCGGCCGTCGGTTCCGAGTACGGGCCCGAGGTGTCGTACACCACGACGCGCTCGCCGTTGGTGAGCGCGATCTCGCGCATGGGCACGCTCACGCCGGGCAGCTGGCCGGGCACGTGGATCTTGCGGGAGGCGGGAAAGGGTTCGCGGCTGAGCGCGAGCGAGGCGGTGGGGATCTTGTCGGGGGCGTTCATGGTGGCGGTCTCCGGTTCCGGTGGATGGGCATGGATGAATGCTCCGGAGGACCGCCCCAGTGACCGCGTGCGCGGGCGCCGCCCTTCCGCCGGGGGAAGGGCCGCACCCGCATGCCGCCGTGGGGCATGCGCTCTTCTTTCGCCGGTACTAACCGGATCAAGTTCACGGGTTCGGCCGTCAAGCCGTCTCAGCGCCGGACCCTTTCGAGTCCGTGCACCCCGGAGCAGGGCAGAGTGTACGCGGACACGCTTTGTCACAAGAACACGACAGAACAGCGATAGATTGCCGCGCAAGATGGATTCCACAGAAAGGCAGGATGCAAACATGGACAAATCAATGATGAAGGGCCTGGTCGTCGGCGGGCTCGCCACGGTCGTCATCGGCGCCAGCGGCGTCACCGGCTACCAGACGCTCATGAAACCCAAAGTCGCCGAGGTGGTCGAGGTGAAGGAAGTCATGGCCACGGTGGTCACGCCGCGCGAGCATTGCGAGGACGTGACGGTGCAGCGGCAGGCGCCCGTGAAGGACCAGCACCGCATCGCCGGCTCGGTGATCGGCGGCGTGGCCGGCGGCCTGCTGGGCAGCACGATTGGTGGCGGCAGCGGCAAGACGCTGGCGACCGTGGCCGGTGCCGCGGCTGGCGGCTACGCCGGCAACCAGGTGCAGAAGAACATGCAGCAGAAGGACACGGTCGCTTCGGTGGAGCGGCGCTGCAAGACGGTCAACGAAAAGACGCAGAAGCTCAGCGGCTACCAGGTGACCTACCGCCTGGATGGCAAGGACGGCACGGTGCGCACCTCGTTCAAGCCCGGCGCGACGCTGCCGGTGAAGGACGGCCAGGTGGTGACCACACCACCGCCCGACGCGAAGTCGTGAAGCCGGCGCGGCGCAGTTGCAAGAAAGTGCAACGGCGCCGAGCGGCCCTCAGATCAGGATGTCGAACAGGTTGGAGAAGGTGTCCGTCCACGGCCGGAAGCCCGGGCGCGGTGTCAGCACCTGAGCATCCCGCAAGGCGGGCGGCAGGTTTGCCGCCTGCGCCGGGTTGACGAACACCACCCACGAGGAGCGCCGGCAGAACGGGTCGCCATGGCCCGAGGGCAATTCCAGCAGCAGCGCCACCTTGCCCATGTGCAACGCGGCCGAGGCCATCACCGGGCGCAGGTCCAGGTAGGTGTTGGTGATGTGCACCGCGAGCAGCCCGTCCGGCCGCAGGTGGCGCTGGTAGGCGTCAAAGGCCTCGAGCGTGAGCAGGTGGGTGGGAATCGAGTCGCCTGAAAACGCGTCCATGGCCAGCAGGTCGAAGGCCTGCGGGGCCTCGCGCTCCAGCATCAGGCGGCCATCGCCCAGCACCGGCACGGTGCGCGCGGCGCTGTCCGAGAGAAACGTGAAATGCCGCCGCGCCAGGTCCAGCACCTGGTCGTTGATCTCGTACAGGCGCATCTCGTCGCCCGCCCGGCCGTACACCGCGAGCGTGCCCGCGCCCAGGCCCACCACGCCGAGTTTGCGCGGCCGGTCGGTGGGCAGGCTCAACAGCGCGCGGCCGATGCCGGTGCGCTCGCAGTAATAGGCGGTGGCGCGCTTCGGGTGGTTGAGGTACTGCTCGCCGTGCGTGATGCTGCCGTGCACCATCTTGCGGACCGGGCCCAGGCCGTCCTCGTCCACGCTCTGCTCGATGCGCGTCTGGCTGTAGAAGTTGCGCACCACCTCGGTGTAGCCCTGCACGTAGTCCAGCGAGATGCTGGCCAGGCGCGCGCCGTAGAGCAGCAGCGCCAGCAGCAGGGCGGCGCGCCAGCGCGCGCGCAGCCCGGGCCAGAGCACCCGCACCGTCAGCAGCGCGCACAGGAACAGGCCCAGCGGCAGTTCGAAGTAGGCGTTGAAGACCGCTGGTGCCACCAAGCCCACGAACAGGCCGCCCAGTGCGCCGCCCACCGAGAGCATCAGGTAGAACAGCGTGAGGTGGCGCAGCGGCGGGCGCCGGCGCACCAGCTCGCCGTGGCAGACCATGCAGAACACGAACACCGCCGCGCACAGCAGGGCCACCAGCACCGGCACGTCCAGGCCTTCGTTCATCGCGAAGTCCAGCGCGACGAAGGCCAGCGGCAGGGCGCCCAGGAAAAGCGGGCGCACGTAGTAGCGCGGCGCGTCGAAACACAGGATGAAGCTCAGCAGGTACAGCGCCAGCGGCAGCACCCAGAGGAAGGGCACGGGCGCCACGTCCTGCGTGAGGTGGCGCGTGATGGCCAGCAAGAGCATGGAGGCGGTGGCCGCCAGGCCCACCCACAGCAGGCACTCGCGCCAGCTGGGGCGGGGCGCGTCTTCGAGCTGGGCGGTGTGGGCCGTGGCGCCGTTCTGGCGCCGCACCGTGTAGCCCGCCGTGGCCACGCAGACCAGCACGAACAGCGCGTAGCCGGCCGACCACACCCAGGCCTGTGGCTTCACCGCCAGCACCGGCTCGACCAGCACCGGGTAGGACAGCAGCGCCAGCATGGACGCCAGGTTGGACAGCGCGTACAGGCGGTAGGGCTGTACGCCCCGGGCCACGAAGGCGCGTGCGTACCAGGCCTGCATCAGCGGGCCGGTGGTGGACAGCAGCAGGTAGGGCACGCCCACGGTGGTGGCCAGCACGGCGAGCACGCTCCAGGTCGGGTGCGCCTGGGCGTCGAGCTTCCAGGACGGATCGGCCACCACAGGCAGGGTGGCCAGGCTGAGCAGCAGCAGCACGCCGTGCACCCAGGGCTGGCGCCGCGCGCTGAGCTTCTCGTGCACCAGGTGCACATAGGCATAACCCAGCAGCAGCTCCACCTGGAAGAACACCATGCACAGCGTCCAGACCGAGGACGATCCACCGAACCACGGCAGGATCATCTTGGCCACGATGGGCTGGATCTGGAACAGCAGGAAAGCGGACAGGAAAACCGTGGCTGCGAACAGAGGCATGGTGAGGGGTCCTGAGCGACGCGATGCCGGAGTATGGCCGCTGTGCCCCCGAACGGACCGCTCAGGACGCCGCTGGATGCCGCCGCCGGCCTTCGGCGATGAAGGCCTCGACCTCGTCGTCGAACTGCCGCAGCTGACGCACCACGACCTTGCGCAGCAGGTCCAGTTCGCTCACGGTGAGGGGGTCGTCGGAGCGGGCGGGCACCGCCATGAACAGCGAGCAGCGCAGCGCGGGGCGCCGGATGCGGTGCAGGCGCACGGTCTTGTCGCCGATGCAGGAGTGCACGCCGCTGAGCGGGATGACCGAGCAGCCATGGCCGTTGCGCACCAGGTCCAGGATGGCCGTGAGGTTGGCGATCTCGTGCACGACCTGGGCGGTCTTGCCCAGCCGGGCCAGCGCGGCCGAGAGCGTGACGTGGATGGCATTGCCCTCGCCCGCGGTGATCAGGGGCAGGCGAGCGATGTCGGCCAGCGGGACCGAGCTGCCGGGCTCGGTGCCGCCGGCCATGGCCTGGGCCGTCACGAGGTACAGGTCTTCCTCGGCGATCGGTGTGAGCAGCACCTTGTCGGTGGGGGCGGTGTTGTAGACCACCGCGCAATCCAGCTTGCCCGCCGCGACCAGGTCCATCAGGTTGGCCGAGAGGCCGTCCACCGAGCGCATCGCGACTTCGGGGATGTCGTTCTGAAAGGCTTCCACCAGCGGGACCACGATGGTGCGCGCCAGGCTGGGCGGCAGGCCCACGGCCAGGCTCAGGCGGGCCGCCTTGCCGTCGCCCCGCACCACGCGCGGAATCTGCGCCATCTGCTGCAGCACCAGGTGGGCCTGCTCCAGCAGCCGCCGCCCCGCGGGCGTGAGGTCCAGGCCCCGGCCGGTGCGGCGAAACAGCGCCACCTGGAGTTCGGCTTCCAGCATCGCGAGCTGCCGGCTGAGCGCGGCCTGGGTCAGGCCCAGACCGTGGGCCGCCGCCGTGAGGCTGCCCACCTCGGCCACCTTGCAGAAATTCTGGAGTTGTTTGACGTCCATGCGAGCCATGAAAAAAAGTGATGTCCGGTTTCGGTGAATCTACCATTCAAACGCGCGAGACATAGAACTAGATTAACTCTGTTAGCAGAAATACTTGTATCTGATTTCAGGAGTTGACCGCCATGAACGAGCTCGCGAAGCCCATCACCCTCCACGCCAGACCCCGGGGTGCCGACCGCCACCAGTACCTCACCCAGACCAACGCCGGCACACCCGCCGGCGAGTTGCTGCGCCGCTACTGGCAGCCGGTGGCGCTGGTGGCGTCCCTGCCGGCCGGCGCGCCGCCGCAACCGATCCGCATCCTGGGCGAAGACCTCGTGCTCTTTCGCGACGACCAGGACCGCGTGGGCCTGATCGACCGCAAGTGCGCGCACCGCTGCACCGACCTCGCGCTGGGTCGCATCGAGGACGGGGGCATCCGCTGCCCGTATCACGGCTGGTTGTTCGATGTGGCGGGCCGCTGCCTGGATCAGCCCGCGGAGGCCTCGGCCACGGCCAGGCACCGCATCCAGATGAAGTCCTATCCGCTGCACCAGGCCGCGGGCGCGTTCTGGGCCTACATGGGGCCCGGAGAGCCGCCGCTGTTCCCGAACTACCCGGCGCTGCAGGGCGGCGCGGCGCATTGCTACACCACGCGCTGGCTCGGGGAGTGCAACTGGCTGCAGGCCAGCGAAGGCAACATCGACCCGGTTCACACCTCGTACCTGCACCAGCTAGAACTGGCGGACGAGCAGATGAAGGCGCGCTGGGGCGTGTTCGCCAACCAGGCGCGCCCCGAGCTGTCGATCGAGGACACGCGCTTTGGTGTTCGCCTGTACACGCGCCGGCAGATCGAAGGCACGGACCGCTGCTCCCTGCGCATCACCAACTTCGTGATGCCCAACGCCTGCGCGGTGGGCGGCTTCGAGGGTTACCTCGGTGAAGGGGGCCTCACCATGCTGTGGGACGTGCCGATCGACGACGAGCGCCACTGGCGCTGGGAGTTCATCTTCCACCGCAGTGGGTCGCTGGACACGGCGGCGCTGGAAAAGCAGTACCAGGCGGAGAAGGAGGAGGGCGATCGCATGTGGCGGCGCAAGGACGGCCTGTACGCGCAGAACCGGGAGGCGATGAAGCGCGAGGAGTACCTGGGCCTGGGCCAGTGCTTCTCGGTGCACGACATTGCGATCACCCAGTCGCAGGGCGTGGTCCACCAGCAAAGGGACGAGCACCTGTCGTCGTCCGACATCGCCATCGTGCGCGCGCGCCGCATGCTCGACGAAGCCGTGGACACCGTGCAGGCCGGTGGCGATCCACGCGGCGTGGTGCGGCAGGCGCAGGAGAACGACTTCCGGGACATGGTGGTGGTCACCGGCGAGCTGCCGAACGCGATGCCCAAGGAAGCGTATTGCGCCCGCTACGCGGCCGATGCCACGCTGTTCGCGCCCCAGACCGCCGGTTCGCACGCTGGTGCGGCGGCATGAGCGCGCTCATCGTGGCCGAGCGGCAGGCACCGGCTCGCCAGGGGCTGGAGACCATTCGCGTGCGCGTGCGCGTGCGCTCGGCCCGGCGCGTGGCGCTGGACGTGCGCGAGCTCACGCTCGAGGCGCTCGACGGCGGTGAACTGCCGGCTTACACGCCCGGTGCGCACATCGACCTGCATCTGAAGCCCGGCCTGGTGCGCCAGTATTCGCTGTGTGGCGATGGCGGCGACCGCGCGAGCTACACGGTGGCGGTCAAGCTCGAGGCCGCCTCGCGGGGCGGTTCGCGCTTCCTGCACGAGGCCGTGGCCATCGGCACCGTGCTCGACATCGGGACGCCCCGCAACCATTTCCCGCTGCTGACGGATGCGGCGCACAGCGTGCTGGTCGCCGGCGGCATCGGCATCACGCCGCTGTTGAGCATGGCGCGCCACCTGCAGGTCGGTGGCAAGCCGTTCGAGCTGCTGCATTTCGTGCGCGCCGCGGAGCACGCGGCCTACCGGGAGCTGCTGGCGTCCGATCCTTTTTCGGCCCACTGCCGGCTCTGGTGCGGCCTGCCACCCGAGGCGGTGCGCGAGCAGCTGGAACGCGCGCTGTCCAGGCCGCCTGCGGGCGCCCACCTCTACCTGTGCGGACCGGCCGGTTTCATGGACACGGTGCTCGCGGTGGCGGCGCGCCACTGGCCGCCCGGCCAGGTGCACCTGGAGCATTTCGCCGCGCCCACCACCGCCTCGGAGGCCACCGACAGCGCGTTCGAGGTCCGCCTCGCGCGCGGTGCCCGCACGGTGACCGTGCCGGCGCACATGACCATCGTGGACGCGCTGCGCGAGCAGGGCGTGGCCGTCGAGACCGCGTGCGAACAAGGCATCTGCGGCACCTGCGTCACCCCCGTGCTGGAGGGCGAGGTCGACCACCGCGACGGCTTCCTGACCGACACCGAAAAAGCGCAAGGCGGCTGCATCGCGCTGTGCGTCTCGCGCGCGCGCGGCCCGTTTCTCACCCTGGACCTCTGAGTCCAACCCTTTCCCCACAACGAGGAGACACCCCATGAAAACCAGCCTCACCCTGGCGGCCCTGCTGGGCGCGCTGACCAGCGCCCACGCACAAGCACCCACGCCCGGCGGCGTGCAGCTCTACGGGGTGCTCGACACCGGCGTGGAGCACCTCAGCAACGTGGGTGCGTCCGGCGCCAGCGTGACCCGCATGCCCTCGCTCAGCGGTGGGCAGCTGCCCTCGCGCTGGGGGCTGCGCGGCAACGAGGAACTGGGCGGCGGCCTCAAGGCGGTGTTCACGCTCGAGTCCGGCTTCGGCGTGGACAACGGCACGGCCCTGCAGGGCGGGCGGGCTTTCGGCCGCCAGGCCTTCGTGGGCCTCTCCGCGCCCTGGGGCACGCTGACCCTGGGGCGCCACTGGACCATGAGCTTCTATTCGATGCTCGATGCCGACGTGGTGGGCCCGGCGGTGTTCGGCTCGGCCGCGCTGGACCCTTACCTGCCCAACGCCCGCACCGACAACGCGATCGCCTACCGGGGCAGCTTCGGCGCGCTCACGGTCGGTGCCACCTATTCGCTGGGGCGCGATGCCCTGGCGCCGGCCAACTGCGCGGGCGAGAACACGGCGCGCGAGTGCCGCGCCTGGTCGGCCATGGTGAAGTACGACGCACCCCGCTGGGGTGTGGCGCTGGCGCACGACCTGCAGAAGGGGGGCGCCGCGGGCAATTTCTTCGGGCAGCCTCCCGGCACGCTGCCGGCCGCCGGCAACCTGGACCGCCGCACCCTCCTCACCGGCTACGCGAAGCTGGGCAGCGCGAAGATCGGCGCCGGCTGGATCCAGCGCCGGCTGCGGGCCTCGCCGACCCCGCTGTCCACCGACCTCGTGTTCGTCGGCGCCAACGTGCCCCTGTCCGGCGCCTGGAGCGTGGACGCGCAGGTGCTGCAGCTGCGCGACGAGCGACCCGACGCGAACGCCCGCATGCTCGTGCTGCGCGGGAACTATGCGCTGAGCCGGCGCACCTCGGCCTATGCGCTGTTGGGCCGGGTGTCCAACGACCGCCTGGCGGCCTATTCGATTTCCGCGGGCGAGCTGGCCAGCGCCGCACCGCTGGCCGGGCGCGGTCAGACCGGTTTCATGCTGGGCATGCGCCACAGCTTCTGAAACCCACGGCACGTTTTCATCGAACCCCGAACGAGAAGATCCCCATGAACGAGATGCACACCAACCGACGGCGCTTCATCGCGGGCCTTGCCGCGACCACCCTTCCTGTCCACCACGCGCGGGCCTCGGACCGGCTGCCCGGCGTCGTGAAGCTGCTGGCGGGCTTTCCCGCGGGCGGCGCGATCGACGTCGTGGCCCGGCGCATCGCCGAGTTCGTCCGCGGCGTGGCCGCCGACACCGCGGTGGTGGAGAACAAGGCCGGTGCCGGCGGGCGCATCGCCATCGACACCCTGCGCCACGGCCCGGCCGATGGCAGTCAGTGGCTGGTGACGCCGGGGTCGATGATCGTCATCTACCCCCACGTGTACACCCGGCTCAGCTACGACCCGGTCAAGGACCTGGTGCCGGTGGCCCAGATCGCCACCGTGCCGCTGGCGCTGGCGGTGGGGCCGGCCGTGCCCGCGCAGGTCGGCGATGTGAAGGCCTTCGTGGCCTGGCTCAGGGCCAACCCCACGGCCCTGAACGTGGGTTCGCCGGCCGCGGGCAACATCACCCATTTCCTGACCTACCTGCTGCAGAAGTCGTCGGGCCTCCCGTTGCAGCACGTGCCCTACCGGGGCTCGGCGCCGGCCATCGCCGACCTGCTGGGTGGCCAGATCCCCGCGGTCATCAACCCCATCACCGACATGCTGCCGCACCTGAGCGGGGGCAAGCTGCGCGTGCTGGGGGTGACGGCGCGCGAGCGCAGCGGCTTCGTGCCGGAGGTGCCCACCTTCCTGGAGCAAGGCATGCCCGAGGTGCTGGGTTCCGAATGGATCGGCATGTTCGCCAGGCCCGGCACCCCGGCGCCGCACATCGACCGCATGTCCACCGTCGTGCGCGCCGCCTTGCGCACGCCGGCCGTGAAGGAGAGCTTCGCCAGGCTGGCGCTGGTGCCCGCCGAGCTGGACGGCGCCGCGCTGGCCACGAAGATCCGCAGCGAGCTCGCGGGCTGGCGCGAGGTCTCGCGCACCTTCGGGTTCCGGCTGGACGAGTGACCCCGCGGACGCCGCGATCTACACTGCGTCGAGCGGTGATCCTCCCTGCGGGCAGGGGGGCGCCGTCCGCAGGAGCGCTGGCATGAACAGTTTTGGCAAACGGGCGCAGGGCGAGCGCCTGGAGCGCATGCGCGCTTCGCCCCTGTGGGACGGCACGGGCTTTCGCAACCTGCACCCGGTGCTGCCCGGGCTGCGCGACCCCACCGCGCCCCGGCCCACGCTCAAGGAGTTCCTGAGCGCGGGCGACCGGCGACTGCCCGGCGTCGCACTGCCCTCGCTGGACCCGCGCGAGCGCTGGGGCCGCCCGGCCCAGAGCGGCCTGCGCGCCACCTGGCTGGGGCATTCCACGGTGCTGATCGAGATCGACGGCCACCGCGTGCTGACCGATCCCGTGTGGGGCACGCGCGCCTCGCCGTTCCGGCTGCTCGGCCCCAAGCGTTTCCAGCCCGTGCCGCTGCGGCTGCGCGAGATGCCCGAGGTGGACGTGGTGGTGATCTCGCACGACCACTACGACCACCTGGACTACCCCACCATCCGCGCGCTCGCGCGGCACAGCCGCGTGCCCTTCGTCACCTCGCTGGGCGTGGGCGCGCACCTGCAGGCCTGGGGCGTGGCGGCCGAGCGCATCACCGAGCTGGACTGGTGGGACAGCCACCGCGTGCCCGGCACCGGCATCACGGTCACGGCGGCGCCTTCGCAGCACTTCTCCGGCCGCAGCTTCAAGGACCGCAACGCCACGCTGTGGTCGTCGATGGTGATCGCCAGCGAGCGGCACCGCGTCTTCTTCAGCGGCGACACCGGCCTGACCACGGAGTACGCCACCATCCGCGAGCGCCTCGGGCCGTTCGATCTGGTGATGCTGGAGGTGGGTGCCTTCCACCCGGCCTGGGGCGACATCCACCTGGGGCCGGCCAACGCCCTGAAGGCGCACGCGCTGCTGGGCGGCGGCGCCCTGCTGCCGGTGCACTGGGGCACCTTCAGCCTGGCCATGCACGCCTGGGACGAACCGGTGGAGACCTTGCTGGCCTTGGCGCAAGGGCAGGGCACGCCCTTGCTCATGCCCCGCCTGGGTGAGGCCGTGGAGCCGGCCGCGCTCGAGGTGGTGACGCCCTGGTGGCGCGCGCTGGACGCCGGCCACGAAGCCCCGAAAGCGCCCGACGGGCCAGCGGCCCTGCAGCGCGACCTGCCCTGGCCCCTGGATTGAATGAAGAAAGACCCCGCATGAACACCACCGTTGCCGGCCCCGATGGCCAACCCCGCTGCCGCTGGTGCGCCGCCGCGCCCGAGTTCTTCGCGTACCACGACCGGGAGTGGGGCTTCCCCGTCGACGACGACCGCCGGCTGTTCGAGAAGCTGTGCCTGGAGAGTTTCCAGTCCGGCCTGAGCTGGCGCACCATACTCGCCAAGCGCGAGAACTTCCGCGCCGCCTTCCACGGGTTCGACTTTCACCGCGTCGCCCGCTTCACGGCCCAGGACGTGGAGCGCCTGCTGGGCGACGAGGGCATCGTGCGACACCGCGGCAAGATCGAGGCGGTCATCAACAACGCGCGGCGCGCGCAGGAGATGGTGAAGGCCGAAGGCTCGCTGGCGGCGTTCTTCTGGCGCTACGAGCCCGACGAGGCGGATCTGGGCGCGCCACAGACCGTGTCCACGTCGGACGCCTCCGTGCGCCTGTCGAAAGACCTGAAGAAACTCGGCTGGGCCTTCGTCGGCCCGACCACGGTGTTCGCCTTCATGCAGGCCATGGGCCTGATCAACGACCACGCCGAGGCCTGCGTGATGCGCGCGCAGGCCGCGCAGGCGCGCCTGCGCTTCAAGCGGCCGCGTTAGGCCTCAGAGCGGGTCGGCCAGCAGCTTGGAGAGCGCCGCGATGTTGGCCGCGCTGGGCACCTGGGGCTTCATTTCGTCCTCTTCGGCCGTGGCGTTTTCGTGCGCCTGGATCGCGTTGACCATGGCGTACTGGTTCTCCCACGACAGGGTCTTGCCCTCGGGGCAGAGGTCGCGCACGGTGCCGAACCAGTAGTAGCCATCCTTGCCGCCGAACAGCGCGTCGATGCCGCCGGCATCGCCCGGCTTGAGGCCATGCGCGGCCAGGATGAGCTTGAGCTTGTGGTGCGAAACGGAATACTGCATGGGGTAAGCGCGGGGTGAGGGGTCGGCGATTGTACTGAAGGCCCGCCGCCCGCGCTGCCCCTCAGGCGATGCCGCAGGCCAGCAGGTAGCGCGGTTCGTTTTCCAGCACGTGGCCGCGCAGCAGGGCGCAGGCCTTCGTGGCGTCGTGGTCTTCCACCGCGTCCACCAGCACCTGGTGGCTGGAGACCGCGTTGGTGATGGGCGAGCGGTGGCGCAGCGCGGTGAGCTGGTAACGCAGCAGCTCGTAGCTGGCGCGCAGGTAATGGTTGTCGCAGCTCTCGAAGAAGGCCTGGTGAAAGCTCATGTCGATGCGCGCGAGCGCGGGCAGGTCCTTCGCGCGCTCGGCGGTCTTCATTTCCTTCACGCACTGCGCCATGCGCTGCAGCAGCTCGCGCGGGTGGGACTGCATGGCCTCGCGCAGCGCCTCGGTCTCCACCATCGCGCGGAACTGCAGCAGATGCGACAGCTCCTGCGGCGAGAGCGTGAAGACGAAGGTGCCGCGCTGCGGGTGGATCTCCACCAGGCCCTCGCTCTTGAGCCGCAGCAGGGCCTCGCGCACCGGCGTCTTGCTCACGCCCATGCGCTGGGCCAGCTGGGCTTCCGACACCTGCTCGCCGAGCTTGAGGTCGCCTTTGACGATGGCCTCGCGCAGCCGCTCGGCGACCACGTCGGTGAGCAGTCGGGGGCGTTGCAGTTCCAGGGCGGTGTTCATGGGGTGGTCGGTCTCGTGTGGCGAGGAGTATAGGGTTATTGCTGATTTAACATCTGAGATATCAGATACCATGGCGGCCGACACGTCAAGCTGAGCAACCCGGAGACATTCACGTGAGTTCCCCGCCTTCCCCATCTTCCCCCGCGCACCCGCTGGCGCGCGCCTTTCTCGCCGCCAACCGCTGGGTGCTCATCGTGCTGCTGGGGGTGATGGCCGCGCTGGTGATCGGCAACGTGTTCGCGCGTTATGCCTTCAGCCATTCCTTCACCTGGGTGGAAGAGGCCACGCGCTACATGATGATCTGGGCCGCCTTCATCGGCGCCGGCCCCGCGCTGCGCGTGGGCGGCCACATCGCCATCGACACGCTGCAGGCCTCGGTGCCGCAGCCCATGGCGCGGCTGCTGCGCGTGCTCATCGTGGCCATCGTCGCGGCCACGCTGCTGACGCTGGTCTGGCTGGGCATCGAGTACGTGGAGTTCGCCTGGTACCAGGAATCGCCGGTGCTGGGCTGGTCGCTGGGCAAGGTGTACCTCGCGCTGCCGCTGGGCGCGGCGCTGATGCTGGTGCACCTGGCGATGGTGGCGCGGCAGTGGATCGTGCTGGGCGAGTGGGACCGGGTCGAAGGCTTCGACCCGCAGGCCCTGTGAACCCGGAGGGCCTGCGATGACGACGGTTCTCGGTCTGGTCTTTCTGGCGCTGATGGTGATCGGCGCACCCATTGCCTTCGCGATGCTCATCGCCGGTCTGGTGGCGGTCTGGCTCAAGCCCGGCCTGTCCTCGCTGGTGGTGATGCAGAACCTCTTCAGCGGGCTCGACAGCTTCCCGCTGATGGCGATTCCCTTCTTCATCCTCGCCGCCGAGCTCATGACGGGCGGCGCGCTCACCGACGTGCTGCTCAAGTTCGCCGCGCGCCTGGTGGGCATGCGCCGCGGCGGCCTGGGCCACGCCAACATCCTCACGCTCACCTTCTTCTCGGGCATCAGCGGCTCGGCGCTGGCCGACGCGGCGGGTCCCGGCGCCATGCTCATCAAGATGATGCGCAAGGCCGGCTACAAGGACGCCTACGCCGCCGCGCTCACCGCGAGCACGGCCATCGTCGGCCCCATCATCCCGCCCTCGATCATCATGATCGTCTACGCGATGACCGACAACAGCGTGAGCATCACCGGCCTGTTCCTGGCCGGCGTGGTGCCGGGCTTCCTGATCGCGCTCTCGCTGATGGTGGTGAACCACATCGTGAGCGTGCGGCGCGGCTACCGCTCCTCGCCCGAGCTGCTCGACCCGGCACCGCTGCTGCGCCTGTTCTGGCGCGCGCTGCCGGCGCTGATGCTGCCGGTGATCATCCTGGGCGGCATTCACCTGGGCATCTTCACGCCCACCGAGGCCTCGGCCGCCGCCGTGCTGTATGCGCTGCTGGTGGGCCGCTTCGTCTACGGCACGCTGCAATGGAACATGCTGCCCGCCATCCTGTTCCGCTCGGCGCTGATGACGGCCTCCATCCTGTTCATCGTCGCCACCTCGGCGGTGTTCGCCTGGGTGCTCACCGTGGGCCAGATCCCGCAGACCATGGCCGCCTGGATCGCCGGCATGTCGCTCTCGCCGATCGAGCTGCTGATCGCCATCAACGTGCTGCTGCTGCTCGTGGGCATCTTCATCGAGCCGCTGCCGGGCGTGATGATCATGGTGCCCATCCTCGGCCCCTTGGCCGAGGCGGCCGGGCTGAACTCCCTGCATTTCGCCATCGTGGTCATCGTGAACCTCACGCTGGGCATGGTCACGCCGCCCGTGGGTGGGCTGCTGTTCGTCACCTCCGCCGTCTCGGGCGTGCGCATGGGCCCCATGGTGCGCGAGATGGTGCCCATGCTGGTCGCGCTGTTCGGCGTGCTGATGCTGCTCACTTTCGTTCCCGCGTTTTCCACCTGGTTGCCCGGCGTGCTCGGCTACCAACACTAACCACAGAAGGAGACTCCCCGTGAAGATTCATCGCAAGCACTTCCTGGCGGCCGTGGCCGCCGCCTCCCTGCTGGCGCTCGGCGCCGGCCCCGCGTTCGCGCAGAAGGTGCTGAAGTACACGCATTACCAACCGGCCGGCAACGACCAGCCCAAGCACGCCGCCGCGCTCGCGTTCAAGGACCACGTGGAGAAAGCCACCAACGGCTCGCTGAAGGTCGAGCTGTACCCCGCCGGCCAGCTGGGCCCGGCGCAGCAGGTCATGGAAGGCCTGCGCCTGGGCACGGTCGAACTCGCCGTGGTGCACGACGGCGGCATTCCCGGCGTCTACAAGACCTTCAACATCTTCGGCCTGCCCTTCCTGTTCAACGACCACGCGCACGCCTACGCCGTGCTCGACGGCAAGTTCGGCCAGGAGCTGGCCGAGGACATGCGCAAGCGCACCGGCATCCGCCTCATGGCCTACGCCGACAACGGCATCCGCCACTTCACCAACAGCAAGCGCGCCATCAAGACCCCCGAGGACATGAAGGGCCTGAAGATCCGCGTGCAGCCCAGCCCGGTGTTCGTGAAGCTGGTCGAGTCGCTGGGCGCGAGCCCCACCGCGATCGACTGGGGCGAACTGCCCGCCGCGCTCGCGCAGGGCACAGCCGATGGCCAGGAAAACGGCGTCACCAACATCATGGCCGCCAGCCTGTTCCAGCACCAGAAACACATCACGCTGGACGGCCACGTCTACAGCCTGCACGCCTACATGGTCAGCGAGCGTTTCTTCAACGGCCTGAGCGCCGCGGAGAAGAAGGCCGTGACCGAAGGCGTGGACATCGCCAAGAAGATCCACCGCGACATGACGCGCGCGCAGGACCTCTCGGCCAAGAAGGTGCTGACCGAAAAGGGCATGACGGTGACCGAACTCAGCCCGGCCGAGATCGACCGCTTCCGCAAGGTGGCGCAGCCGCCGGTGCGCGCCTACCTCGAAGCCGAGGTGAGCAAGGAGTGGACCGAGAAGCTGCTGCAAGCCGCTGCCGCCAAGTGAGCGACGGGGTGATGCAAGACCGCCTGGTGGTGGCCCTGGACGACGGCTACGCCGCCTACGACCAGGAAGAGGCCCTGCTGGGCGCCGAGGGCGCGCGCTTCGAGGTGCGCCCCTGCCGCCGCGACGAAGACGCGGCGGCGGCCTCGGTGGTGGACGCCGACGTGGTGCTGGTGCGCGAGTCGCCGGTGTCGCGCCGGGTGATCGACGCCATGACCCGCTGCCGCGCGGTGATCCGCTACGGCATCGGTGTGGACAACATCGACCAGGCCGCCGCGCGCGAGCGTGGGATCATGGTGGCCAACGTGCCGGACTACGGCACCGACGAGGTCAGCTCGCAGGCCGTGGCGCTGGCGCTGGCCGTCTCGCGCCGCATCGGCCTGCACGACGCCGAGGTGCGCGCGGGCCGCTGGTCCACCGGCGTGCTGCAGCCCATGTTCCGGCTGCGCGGGCGCACGCTGGGCCTGGTGGGTTTCGGCCGCATCGCGCGCATGACGCTGGAGAAACTCGCCGGCTTCGGTTTCGGCCGCGTGCTGGTGCACGACCCCAAGACCGACATGCCCCCCGGCGTGGAACGCACCGACCTCGACACCTTGTTCGCCGAGGCCGACGTGATCTCGCTGCACGCGCCGCTGAACGCGCACACGAAACACATGGTGGACGCGCGGCGCATCGCGCTCATGCGGCCCACCGCCATCCTGGTGAACACGGCGCGCGGCGGCCTGGTGGACACGCAGGCGCTGTACGAGGCCTTGCGCGAGCGCCGCATCCTGGGCGCGGGGCTGGACGTGTTCGAGCAGGAACCCCCGGGCACGCACCCGCTGTTCGGCCTGGACAACGTGGTCGTGACCAACCACATGGGCTGGTACAGCGAAGAGGCCATGCGCGAGCTGCAGCTCAAGACGGCGCAGGAGGCGGTGCGCGTCCTGCGCGGAGAACAACCCTTGCACTGGCTCAACCGCTGGTGATTTTTTGATGGAACGGAGAAACGATGAACAAGGAATTGAAGGAGCTGGTCGACGGCTTCAACCAGGTGGCCGTGGCCTCGGTGGCCGACGCGGTGGACAAGGTCTGCGGCCAGCGCGGCTACATGGACACGCCCATCAAGCCGCGCATCAACGACAAGCGCCTCTGCGGCCCGGCCGCCACCGTGCTCGAATCGGCGACCGATGAGTTCGTGCCGCCCCAGCACGCGCTGGACCTGATCGACGAAGCCGAACCGGGCAGCGTGATCGTGATCTCCATCGACGGCGGCCAGCCCGACGTGGCGGTGTGGGGCGGTCTCATGACGGCCGGTGCCGTGGCCAACGGCCATGCCGGCGCGGTGCTCGATGGCGGCGTGCGCGACCTCACCGAGATCCGGCGCGACTACGGCTTCCCGGTGTATGCCCGCGACGTGAGCCCCGGCACCACGCTGGGCCGCTTCCGCACGGTGGCCTCGCAGGTGCCGGTGCGCGTGGGCGGCATCGTGGTGCACCCGGGCGACATCGTGGTGGGCGACGTGGACGGCGTGGTCGTGGTGCCGCGCGCGCGGGCTGCCGAGGTGCTGGCCGCCTCGCGCGAGATCGACGAACGCGAGCTGGAGCAGGCCAAGCTCATCATGGCCGAGAAGTCGCTGCGCAAGGGCCTGGCCAAATATGGCCGCATCTGAGGCACCCAGCCACGCCGGGGCCGCGCAGATCGTGGCCTTGGGCGAGGCCATGGTCGAGTTCAACCAGACCGGGGAGAACGGCGGGCGCAGCTACCTGCAGGGCTTCGGCGGCGACACCTCCAACTTCGCCATCGCCGCCGCCCGCCAGGGCGCGCGCGTGGCCTACGTGAGCGCGCTCGGCGACGACCCCTACGGCGCCCTGCTGCGCCGCCTGTGGGACGAGGAGGGCGTGGACCACAGCCACGTGCTCAGCGACCCGGCGGCCTTCAGCGCCATCTACTTCGTGACCCACAACGACCAGGGCCACCACTTCAGCTTCTTCCGCAGCGGCTCGGCCGCGAGCCGGCTCACCCCGGCCACGCTGCCGCGCGCGCCGATCGAGACGGCGCGCGTGCTGCACCTCTCGGGCATCTCGCTGGCGATTTCGCCCAGTGCGTGCGACGCCGGTTACGCCGCCATCGAATGCGCGCGCGCCGCCGGGGCCTGGGTGTCGTTCGACACCAACCTGCGGCTCAAGCTGTGGTCGGTCGAGCGCGCGCGCGCCGTCATGACGGACGTGATCGGCCTGAGCGACATCTGCCTGCCGAGCTACGACGACGTGGTCGCCATCACCGGCCTGCGCGAGCCCGACGCGCTGGTGGACCACTGCCTGCGCCTGGGCGCGAAGACGGTGGCGCTCAAGATGGGCGAGCAGGGCGCGATCGTGGCCACGGCCAGCGAGCGCCACCGCATCGCGCCCGCGCGCTGCCAGCCGGTGGACGCCACCGGCGCGGGCGATGCCTTCGGCGGTGCCTTCGTGGCGCGCCTGGTGGCCGGTGACGACCTGCCCACCGCCGGGCGCTACGCCGCCACGGTGGCGGCGCTTTCCACCGAGGGTTATGGCGCGGTGGCGCCCATTCCGCACGCCGCGCGCGTGCGCGAGGTGCTCGCGGCCGACCGGCCCTGAGCGCCGTTCAGTCCAGCAGCGAACGCACCACCGACTCGCGCGTGCGCAGGCGCGTGGTGCGCTGGAAGAACAGGCTGTTGGGCACGCGCAGGTAGGAGGGCTCCGCGCCCTCGGCGGTGTCTTCGCGCAGCGTGGTGTAGATCAGATTGATGTCCATCACCTCGCCGGCCAGGCCGGGCTTGTCGCCGCCTTCGAGCAGCTCGATGCGGTCGCGCAGGCCGAACGGGCGCGAGGTGAAGATCAGCACTGCGCAGAAGATGTTGGAGAGCACGCTCCAGGCCGCGAAGAAGGCGATGGCGCCCACGGCGGCGAAGCCGGTGAAGGCGGTCCAGATCACCATGCCGGAGACGCCCACGCGGTCCAGCACCAGCAGCAGGGCGGCACCGAACAGCAGGAAGGTGACCACGCGCCGGCCCCCGATCACGAGTTCCAGCGGCAGGCGCTTGTCCTCCCCCACGCGGGTGATGAGGCGGTGCAGCAGCGAGCGCAGCAGCAGCGCCACGAAGACGATCAGCGCCATCTGCAGCGCGATGGTGATGACGTCGATGAAGGGGTGGGCGTAGGCGGGGAGAAAGTCTTTCATGGGGCGGTGGCGGCGGGGGCCACCGAGGCGCCCTGGATCTGGTGCTGGTTCAAGGCGGCGGCCACGAAGCCCGACGACTTCATGTCCTCCACGAAAGCGTGCAGGCAGCGCGCGGCGTCGGCGCCGCGGTCCTTGGGCAGGCCCATGGCCTGCTGGATCACCATGAAGCGGCCCGGCAGCAGCCGCAGGCCCGGGTGGCGCTGCTGGTCGTGTTCCAGCTGCTGTCGCACGCCGGCGGCCACGTCCAGCCCCTGGCGCACGAACTCGTCGACCACGGCCTGAGAACTGGCGGCCCGCACGATCTCGGCGTGCCGCAGCTCGCGCGAGAGAAACAGGTCGTAGGCGCTGCCCTTGCCCACGGTCACCCGCGTGCCCGGCCGGTCCACCTCGTGGTTGCTCTGCAGGGGGGATTCTTGGCGCACCAGGTAGCTGCCTTCGATCAGCACGTAGGGCGCGGTGAAGGCGATGCCCTCGCCGCGCAGCGGGTCGATGGCGAAGAAGCCGACGTCGGCCGCGCCGTTCCTCACCGCCTCGACCGATTGGCCGGCCGTGTCGAACACCACCAGCTCGATCCCGACGCCGAGCCGCTGCGCCAGGCGATGCGCAAGGTCCACCGAGACGCCGAACGGCTGCCCGGTGGCGGGGTTGCGGTTGGCCAGGAGGGGGTTGCCCAGGTTGATGGAGGCGCGCAGGCGGCCGGTGGGCGCGAAGCTGTGGGATAGGGGGAGGGGAGCGGTCATGGCGATGAGGGGGAAGGCGGGTGAACGTCCATGGCTTGTCGCGTGGCTTCGGGCCCGCGGCAAAGGATGACCATGGTAACGGCCCTCCCGGGTCACCGGGAGGGCGTCAGGGGGACGGCGGCTCGATGTGGCGGCCGGGATGCCGGTCGCGCACGATGGCCTGCACGAAGGCCGTGGCGTCGTGGCCGACGACCAGCCCCGGGTCCGCCTGCCCCGACGGCAGGGTCGGGGACACGCCCGCCGCTTCGAGCAGCGCGCGGGAAGCGGGCATGGCCAGGATGGCCTTGCCGCTGCGGTGCTGGTCGCGGATGAAGTCCAACGTGTGGGTGTCGCGCGCGAGGGCCTGCACGCCTTCGTCGCCGTCGGGCAGGGCGAGCGCGTCGAACAGGAAGCCGGGTTCGTTCTGCAGCGAAGCCTCCGCGTCGACGAACACCCCGTCCACGGTCTTCACCGGGCCGATCCGGGGTGCCACGAAACAGGGCTGGGCGCCGAGGGCGAGCAAGGTGGCGTGCAGACCCACGGCGCTTTTGCCGACGATGCCGTGCGCGACCAGGATGGCCACCTTGCGGGCCCGGATCGAGGGATCGCCGGCCAGCACGGCGTGTTGAAGGGAGGGCGGGAGCTGAGCCATACCCGCCAGTGGGGCAAATGGCGTGCCTGGGAAAATCGCCCTGCCGCGCCGGTCATCTTGTAGAGTTGCAGACGTTTTTTCCGCAGGAGACGGCATGGCCACCAGCAAGAAGGCAACATCGGGCGCGATCCGGTCGGGCGTGGGCGGCTGGACCTACGAGCCCTGGCGCGACAACTTCTACCCCAAAGGCCTGGCGCAGAGCAAGGAGCTGGCCTACGCCAGCACGAAGCTGACCGCGATCGAGGTCAACGGCACCTACTACAGCACCTTCAAGCCGCCCACCTTCGCCAAGTGGCGCGACGAGACGCCCGAGGGCTTCGTGTTCTCGCTGAAGGCCAACCGCTTCACCACCAACCGCCGCGTGCTGGCCGAGGCCGGCGAGTCCATCGAACGTTTCGTGGGCAGTGGCCTGAGCGAACTCGGCCCCAAGCTCGGGCCGCTGGTCTGGCAGTTCGCGCCCACCAAGCAGTTCGACCCGGTGGACTTCGAGGCCTTCCTGAAACTGCTGCCGCGCGAGGTGGACGGCCTGCCGCTGCGCCACGCGCTGGACGTGCGGCACGCGAGCTTCCTGGACCCGGCCTACCTCGCGCTCGCGCGCAAGCACCGCTGCGCCACGGTGTTCACCGACTCCGACGACTACCCCTCGTTCGCCGACCTGACCGGCGACTTTGTCTACGCGCGCCTGATGCGCACCGACCCGAAGGTGAAGACCGGTTACGCCCCCAAGGCGCTGGACCGCTGGGCCGAGGCCGCGAGGACCTGGGCCGCCGGCGGTGAGCCGGCCGACGTGCCGCGGGTCGACGGCGCCGGCCCGAAGGCCAAGGCGCGGGACGTGTTCATGTACTTCATCAGCGGCGCCAAGGAACGCGCCCCGGCGGCCGCGATGGCGCTGATCGAGCGCCTCGGCTAACGCTCCAGCCGCACCCAGCGCGCGTTCTGCTGGTGGCTGTTCAGCACGGCCTCGATGAAGGCCATGCCGTCCAGCCCGTCCAGCAGGCCGGGCATGTTGGTGCTTGCTTCGCCGCGCCAGGCGCGCGCGAAATCGCGGTACAGCTCGGCGAAGGCCTCGAAGTAGCCCTCGGGGTGGCCGGCCGGAATGCGGTTGGCGGCGATCTGCGGCGCCATGCCCCGGCGCAGTTGCCGCACCGGGCCGCCCAGCGGGGCGAAGTTCAGGAATTCGGGCTGATCCTGGTCGAAATGCAGCGAGGCGCGCGTGCCGTAGACGCGCAGGCGCAGCGCGTTGCAGGCGCCGCTGGCCACCTGGCTGGCCCACAGCATGCCGCGCGCGCCGCCGTCGAAGCGCAGCATGGCCTGCACGTGGTCGTCCAGCGCGCGGCCGGGCACGAAGCGGGTGAGTTCGGCCGAGAGTTCCTGCACCTGCAGGCCGCTCACGTAGCGCGCCAGCTGGTAGGCGTGGGTGCCGATGTCGCCCAGCGCGCCGGCCGGGCCGGCGCGATTCGGGTCGGCGCGCCATTCGGCCTGCTTGTTGCCCTGGTGCTCGACCGGTTCGCCCAGCCAGTCCTGCGCGTACTCCACCTGCACGATGCGCAGCTCGCCGAGTTCGCCGGCGGCGACCATCTCGCGCGCCTGGCGCACCATGGGGTAGCCCGCGTAGGTGTGGGTGAGCAGGAACAGCAGGCCGCGCTCGCGCACCGCCTGCGCGAGCGCCTGGGCCTCGGCCAGCGAGGTGGCCAGCGGCTTGTCGCAGATGACGTGGATGCCTTGCTCCACGAAGGCGCGCGCCACCGGCACGTGCAGGTGGTTGGGCGTGACGATGGCCACGGCGTCGATGCCGTCCTCGCGCCGCGCCTCGGCCTGCGCCATGGCGGTGTAGTCGGCGTAGCTGCGCTCGGGCGCGATGTGCAACCGGGCCGCGCTGGCGTGCGCGCGTTCGGCGGTGGACGAGAGCGCGCCGGCCACCAGCTCGAACTGGTCGTCCAGCCGCGCGGCGATGCGGTGGGCCGCGCCGATGAAGCTGCCGTCGCCACCGCCCACCATGCCCAGGCGGATGCGCCGCGCCGCGCGCCCGTCGTTCGTGCTCATGCCGCGCCCCGGTTCAGGCCGAGCAGGGCGGCCAGGGTGGCGGGGTCGCCCGCGCTGGCGGCGAAGTCGTCGAAGGCGCGGTCGGCCACGCGGATGAGGTGCTCGCGGATGAAGGCCGCGCCTTCGCGCGCGCCGTCTTCCGGGTGCTTGAGGCAGCACTCCCACTCCAGCACGGCCCAGCCCGCGTAGTCGTGTTGCGCCATCTTGGAGAAGATGCCCCTGAAGTCCACCTGGCCGTCGCCGAGCGAGCGGAAGCGGCCGGCGCGGTCGATCCAGCTGGAGAAGCCGCCGTACACGCCCTGCTTGCCGTTGGGGCGGAACTCGGCGTCCTTCACGTGGAAGGCGCGGATGCGCTCGTGGTAGTGGTCGATGAAGGCCAGGTAGTCGAGCTGCTGCAGCACGAAGTGGCTGGGGTCGTAGAGGATGTTCGCGCGCGGGTGCTGGCCCACGGCGTCGAGAAAACGCTCGAAGGTGATGCCGTCGTGCAGGTCTTCGCCGGGGTGCAGTTCGTAGCAGACGTCCACGCCGGCTTCATCGAAGGCGTCGAGCACCGGGCGCCAGCGCTTCGCGAGTTCGGCGAACGCGGCTTCCACCAGGCCGGGCGGGCGTTGCGGCCAGGGGTAGAGGTAGGGCCAGGCCAGCGCGCCCGAGAAGCTGGCGTGGGCTTTCAGGCCCAGGCGTCGCGAGGCCTTCGCGGCCAGCAGCAGCTGCTCGTGCGCCCAGGCCGTGCGCGCCGTGGGGTTGCCGCGCACCTGGGGGGCGGCGAAGGCGTCGAACTGCAGGTCGTAGGCGGGGTGCACGCACAGCAGCTGGCCCTGCAGGTGGGTCGAGAGCTCGGTGATCTGCAGGCCGTGCGCGGCGAGCCGGCCCTTCACCTCGTCGCAATAGGTGTCACTGGTCGCGGCACGATCGAGGTCGAAGATCGCCGCGTCGCTGGTGGGGATCTGCACCCCCCGGTAGCCCAGCGAGGCGGCCCAGCCGGCCAGGCCGTCGAGCGTGTCGAACGGCGCGGCCGTGCCGATGAACTGGGCCAGGAAGATCCCGGGTCCCTGGATGGTTTTCATGGGGTCCTCCTGGCGCGCGGACTCAGAACGGCGAGTCGGGGAAGTAGAAGTCCTTGGCGTTCGCCTTGGTGATCAGCACCGAGGGCACGATGGTCGACGGCGGCAGCTTCTCGCCCTTCTTGCGCGCCAGCGCGGTCATCTTGATGGCGTCGTAGAGGAACTTGGGCGAGTAGGACACGTTGGCCTGGATCAGCGGGTTGCTGCCGTCCATCAGCGTCTTGACCATGGCCTTGGCACCGGCACCGCCGAACACGATCTTGATGTCCTTGCGCTTGGCCTGTTCGATCGCGCGCAGCACGCCGAAGGCCATGTCGTCGTCGGCCGCCCACACGGCGTCGATCTCCTTGAAGCGCGTGAGGTAGTCCTGCATCACCTTGAAGGCGTCGTCGCGGTTCCAGTTGCCGTGCTTGGCGTCCAGCACCTTGATGCCGGGGTGGTTCTTCATCACCGCGTTGAAGGCGTCCATGCGCTCGTTGTCGATGGTGGTCGGGATGCCGCGCAGCGCCACGATGTTGCCCTTGCCGTTGAGCGCCTTGGCCAGGTACTCGGCCGGCACCTTGCCGAAGGCGGTGTTGTCGCCCGAGACGTAGGCGTCCTGCGCGCTGGTGTCGGTGAGGCCGCGGTCCACCACCGTCACGTACACGCCCTTGGCCTTGACCTGCTGCACCGGGCGCGTGAGCGCGGCGGATTCGAAGGGCAGGATCACCAGCGAATCGATCTTGGTCGCGGTGACCAGGTCCTGCAGCTGGTTGGCCTGCTCGGGCGCGCCGCTGGCGGTCTTGATCGTGACCTTGATGTTGGGGTCCTTCTCCAGTTCTTTCTTGGCTTCGTTGGCCCAGTACACCAGGCCGGCGGCGAAGCTGTGGGTGGCGGCCGGGATGGCCACGCCCAGGTTCACCTTGTTCTGGGCCTGCGCCAGCAGCGGGCTGGCCATGCCCAGCGCGGCCAGGGCGGCCAGCGCGAGCAGACGGGAACGGTACTTCATGCTTGTCTCCTTGATGTGTTGATGACAGGGAAAGAAAGAAGGCATGGCGTGCCTTCAGGGACGCCGCCGCTGCATGAATGCGACGGCGATGATCACGAAACCCTGCACCGCCGCGTTGAGGTACACGCTGATGATGCTGGTGAGGTTGAGGATGTTGCTGATGACCGAGAGCAGGATGGCGCCGATCACGGTGCCGCCGATGCTGCCGGCGCCGCCGCGCAGCGCGGTGCCGCCCACGATCACGGCGGCGATGGCTTCGAGCTCCCACAGCAGGCCGGTGGTGGGCGAGGCCGAGCCCAGGCGCGGCACGTAGAGCAGGGTGGCGATGCCCACGCACACGCCCAGCAGGGTGTAGGTGAGCACCTTGATGCGGTCCACGTCCACCGCGGCGTAGCGCGCCACCTGCTCGTTGGAGCCGATGGCCTGCACGTAGCGGCCGAAGGCGGTGCGGTTGAGCAGCAGGGCGCCGGCCAGGGCCACCAGCGCGAAGATCCACACCGGGATGGGCACGCCCAGCAGGCTGCCGTAGTACACCGGGCCGTAGGCGTCGGCCAGCGCGTTGTCGAGCGCGAGCGCGCCGCCGTCGGCGAAGTAGGTGAGGTAGGCGCGGAAGATGCCCAGCGTGCCCAGCGTGACGATGAAGGGCTCGATGCGCCCGCGCGTGATGAGCAGGCCGTGCGCCAGGCCGAACAGCGCGCCCAGCAGCACGGCGGCGGCCATGCCCACCATCACCACCGCCACCGGCGGCCAGCCCAGCGGCGCGATCTTGTTCATGAGCAGGATCACCACGCCCGCGATCAGCGCGGCCATGGAACCCACCGAGAGGTCGATGCCGCCCGAGATGATCACGAAGCACATGCCCACGGCGATGATGCCGATGAAGGCGGTGCGCGTGAGCACGTTCATGGCGTTGTCCACGGTGGCGAACTCGCGGTTGAGCAGCGTGCCGGCGATGCATAGCAGCACCAGGCCGAGCAGCGGGCCCAGGGTGGGCAGGCGCCAGGCGCGGCCGGCGGCCGGGGGCGGTGCCGGGGTGGCGTCAGTGCGTTCCTGTGGCATGGGCGATGAGCTCCTGTTCGTTGAGGTCGGCGGCCGACAGCGTGGCCTGCAGGCGGCCCGAGCGCATCACCGCGACGCGGTGGCACAGGCCGATGAGTTCCATGAGCTCGGACGAGATCACGACCACCGCGCGGCCGCTGGCGGCCAGGCGCTGGATGAGGGCGTAGATGTCGCGCTTGGCGCCGATGTCCACGCCGCGCGTGGGCTCGTCGAGCACCACCACGCGCGGGTCCGGGTGCAGCACCTTGGCCAGCGCCAGCTTCTGCTGGTTGCCGCCCGAGAGCGAGCCGGCCGGCACGTCGAGCGAGCCGGTGCGGATGCCGAAATCGCGCACCGCCTGCGCCAGCGCGGCGACTTCGCTCGCGGGCTGCAGCCAGGGGCGGGCGTGCTTCTGCAGCGCCATCAGCGTGAGGTTCTCGCGCAGGCCGAAGCGCACGTGCAGGCCGCGGCCCTTGCGGTCTTCGCTCAGGTAGGTGAGGCCGGCGTCGGCCGCCTCGTGCGGCGAGCGCGGCAGCAGCTCGCGCCCGGCCACCTGCACCGCCTGCGCGCTGCGCTCGCGCAGGCCCAGCAGGCCTTCGAAGAGTTCGGTGCGCCCCGCGCCCACCAGGCCGGCGAAGCCGAACACCTCGCCCGCGCGCACCTCGAAGCTCACGTCCTGCGCCCAGCCGGGCACGCTCAGGGCGCGCACCGAGAGCAGCACGGGCGCGTCGGCCGGCACCTCGGCGCGCGGCGGGTAGAGGTCGGCGAGTTCGCGGCCCACCATCAGGTTCGCCATCTGCGCGCGCGTGAGCGTGGCCGTGGCCTGCTGCGCCACCAGGCGGCCGTCGCGCATCACGACCACCTCTTCGGTGATGCGCTCCACCTCGTCGAGCTTGTGCGAGATGAAGACGATGGTCACGCCCTCGGCCTGCAGGCGCGCGACCAGGCCGAACAGCCGGCCGGTCTCGCCCGGTGTGAGCGTGGCGGTGGGCTCGTCCATGATGAGCACGCGCGCGTGGCGCGACAGCGCCTTGGCGATCTCCACCAGCTGGCGCTCGGCCACGATGAGGTCGCGCACGCGGGTGTCGGGGTGCACCTTGCTCAGGCCCACGTCGTCGAGCACGCGGCGCGTGGTGGCGCGCATGGCGCCGTCGTCCAGCCAGAGGCCGCGCCGCTTTTTCTCGTGGCCCAGGAAGATGTTCTGCGCCACCGTGAGGTCTTCGGCCAGGTTGAACTCCTGGTGGATCAGCACGATGCCTTCGGCCTCGGCCGCGCGCGGGCCGTCGAACCGCACGGCGCGGCCGTTCACCTGCAGCGTGCCTTCGCTGGGCCGTTCGTAGCCCGCGAGGATCTTCATGAGTGTGGACTTGCCCGCGCCGTTCTCGCCCAGCAGGCCGTAGACGCGGCCGGGCTCGAAGGCCAGGTCCACGCCGTGCAGCACCTGCACCGGGCCGAAGCGCTTGACGATGCCGCGCAGCTCGACGCGCACGCCAGCGGCCGCCATCACGCCAGCTCCATCTGCCGCAGGCTTTCCTGCATGGCCAGCACGCCCGCGCCGATGAGCCCGGCGCGTTCGCCCAGCGGCGTGTACTGGATCTCCAGGTGCCGCGTGGAGAGCGCGAGCGAGCGGTGGTACACGCTCTGGCGCACGGCGGCCAGGAACAGCGGCCCCACGCGCGTGACGCCGCCGCCGATGAACACGTGCGAGGGGTTGAAGAAGTTCACCACCGAGGCGAGCATCTGCCCCACCAGCGCGCCCGAGCGCTGCACCACCTGGTTGGCCGCCATGTCGCCCGCGCGGCTGGCCTCGGCCACGTCCTGCAGGCGCAGCGGGCCGCGCTCGGCCAGCATGCGCGCGAGCAGCGGGCTCTGGCCGGCCTGGGCGGCCTCGGTGGCCATGCGCGCGATCGCGGGCCCGGCGGCCAGCGTCTCCACGCAACCGAGGTTGCCGCAGTGGCAGCGCGGGCCGTCGGGCACCACGCAGATGTGACCCACGTCGCCGGCCGAGCCGTTGGCGCCTCGGTAGACCTGGCCCTGGCAGACGATGCCGCAGCCCACGCCGGTGCCCACCTTCACCACCAGGAAGTTGGGCAGGCTGCGCTGCATGCGCCAGAGCTCGCCCAGGGCCATCACGTTCACGTCGTTGTCCACGAAGACGGGCGCGCTGAAGTCGGCGGCGAGGTCGTCGCGGATGGAGTAGCCGTCCCACAGCGGCATCAACGGCGGGCTCACGAGCTGGCCGCTGTCGAAGTCCACCGGGCCGGGCAGGCCGATGCCGATGCCGATCACCTGGCGCGGCGCCACGCCGCAGCGCGCCAGCAGCTCGTGCATGAGCACGCGGATGCGCGAGAGCACCGGGCCGGGGCCGTCGTGCACGTCGGCCGGTTCGCTGTGGTGGGCCATCACGGCCAGGTCGGGGCTGAGGATGCCCACCTCCAGCCCGGTGGCGCCCACGGCCACGCCGATGAGCACGCCCAGGCTGCGGCTCAGGCGCAGGGTGTCGGCGCGGCGCCCGCCGGTGGGCACCTGCTCGCCGGTCTGCTCCAGCAGGCCTTGTTCGAGCAGCTCGGCCACCGCCGCGTTGGCGCGGGTCTTGGAGAACGAGGCCGCGGCGGCCAGGGCGTCGCGCGAGATGCCGCTGGCCCAGAACACGTGGTCCAGCACGGTGCGCTCACCGGTTTTCAGGCCTTTCCAGTTCAAGATGCGTGTCTCCGTTGGTGTGCCGTCGTCGGGCGCGGCACTGGAGACGCATGCTATGCGGTCGAATTCGACCCGACAAGATCAAATTTCGACCTAAATCGGGTCAATCCACCTCACAGCAAGGCGGAGAGCGACTTCGCGCCTTCCAGCAAAGGGGGCAGCAGCTGCTCCACCATCTGCGCGGGCGTCATGCGGCCGGACTGCACGCTGGCGGTCATCGCTACGTCCACGCGGCCGTGCGCGTTGGGCACCGGCACCGCGATGGAGCGCAGGCCGATCTCGTACTCCTCGTCGCTGATCGCATAGCCCTGAGCGCGGGCCTGGTGAACCGCCTCGAGCACCGCGCGCGGCGTGGCGCGCGTGTGCGGCGTGAACTGCTGCAGCGGGCTGTGCCCGAGCAGCAGCAGCACCTCGGCATCGCTGCGGTGCGCGAGCAGGGCGCGGCCGGCCGAGGAGCAATAGGCCGGCAGCCGCGTGCCCACCCCGACGGTGGGCGAGAACACGCGGCGGCTCTGCGAGCGCGCCACGAAGACCACGGCGGTCTCGTCGAGCACGGCCACCGAGGTCACTTCGTCGGTCTGCCAGCCCACGGTGTCGAGCACGGGCTGTGCCTTGCGCGGCAGCGGCGCACCCGACAGCAGCCCATAGCCCAGGCGCAGCACGCGCAGGTCGAGCGAGAAGTGTTTGCCGTCGTAGTCGGCGTAACCCAGCTTGGTCAGCGTGAGCAGGTAGCGCCGCGCGGCGGCGCGGGTGAGCGAGGTGCGCTGCGCCACCTCGGTCAGCGTGAGGCGGGTGTGCTGCGCATCGAAGGCCTCGATCACGGCCAGCCCGCTTTCCAGCGAGGCCACGAAGTCGCGTCGTTCCAGTTTCATGCCGTCTCTCCAAAAAAGTGCGCATTGCGGACTTTAACCCAGGTTGCATTGATTCATGTCGGTGATGCTTCGATAATTTGCCCCACACACCGCCCCAACGAACGATGTGCGCAATGCGCACTGAACAGAGACCATGCAAGAAGCACCCATCGACATCAGCGGCCTGACGGCCCCGCGGACCTGGCCCGAAGGCGGCCTGACCCGCATCCCCTACTGGATCTACCGCGACGAGGCGATCCGCCAGCGCGAGCAGGACCGCATCTACCAGGGCGCCACCTGGAACTACCTCTGCCTGGAGGCCGAGCTGCAGCAGGCGGGCGACTACGTCAGCACCTTCGCCGGCGAGACGCCGGTGGTGGTGGCCCGCGACCACGACGGCGAGCTCTACGCGTTCGAGAACCGCTGCTCGCACCGCGGCGCGCTGATCTGCCTGGAGAACGCCGGCCATGCCGAGAACTTCTCCTGCGTCTACCACGCCTGGTCCTACGACCTGCAGGGCAACCTCACGGGCGTGGCCTTCGAAGGCGGCGTGAGCGGCAAGGGCGGCATGCCCGAAGGCTTCTGCAAGGAAGCGCATTCGCCGCGCAAGCTGCGCGTGTCCACCGTCTGCGGCCTGGTGTTCGGCAGCTTCAGCGACGACGTGCCGCCGATCGAGGAGTACATCGGCGAGGCCGTGCTCGGGCGCATCCAGCGCGTGCTGCGCGACAAGCCGCTGCAGATCCTGGGCCGCTTCACGCAGGCGCTGCCCAACAACTGGAAGCTGTACTTCGAGAACGTGAAGGACAGCTACCACGCCAGCCTGCTGCACCTCTTCCTCACGACCTTCGAGGTCAACCGCCTCACGCAGCGCGGCGGCCTGATCGTCTCGGACGACGGCGGCAGCCACGTGAGCTACTCCATGATCGACAAGACCGAAGAGGCCGGCTCGGAGTACCGCGACCAGGGCATCCGCTCGGACAACGAGCAGTACCGCCTGAACGACCCGAGCTTTCTCGAAGGCACGGACGAGGTGGGCGACGGCATCACGCTGCAGATCCTCTCGGTGTTTCCCGGCTTCGTGCTCGGTCAGATCTGGAACAGCATCGTGGTGCGCCAGGTGCTGCCCCAGGGCGTGGGCCAGACCGCGCTGAACTGGACCTACATCGGCTTCGCCGACGACACGCCCGAGATGCGCTACGCGCGGCTCAAGCAGTGCAACCTGATCGGGCCCGCCGGCCTGGTCTCGATGGAGGACGGCTGCGTCGGCGGCTTCGTGCAGCGTGGCACGGTGTCGGCGCAGGAGGACACGGCCATCGTGCAGATGGGCGGCACCAGCACCGAAACGCAGGACACGCGCGCCACCGAAGCCTCGGTGCGCGGTTTCTGGAAGGCCTACCGGGCCCACATGGGGATCTGAGCCGATGAACCGCCTTGAACTCCACCTGGCCGTGAGCCTGCTCAACGCCGCCTACGCCGACTGCATCGACGCCGACCGGCTCGAGGCCTGGCCCGACTTCTTCACGCCCGACTGCTTCTACAGCATCACCACGCTGGAAAACCACGCGCGCGGCTGGGACGCCGGCCTGATCTTCGCCGACTCGCGGGGCATGCTGAAAGACCGCGTCTCGGGCCTGCGCGAAGCCAACATCTACGAGCGCCACAGCTACCGCCACATCGTCTCCGTGCCGGCCCACCTGGCCACCGAGGGCCAGACCGTGCGCACGCGCACGCCCTTCGCGGTCTACCGCGTGATGCGCAACGGCACCAGCCAGGTCTTCGTCACCGGCTGCTACCACGACGAACTGCGCATCGAGGGCGACGGCGAACTCAAGATCGCCCGCCGCGTGGTGGTCTGCGACAGCTCGGTCTTTGACACCCTGCTGGCCATCCCGCTGTGAGCACCGCCGTGTACCGCATCACCACCGCCGACGAGGCGCTGGACTTCGAGTGCGCCGCGCACGAGTCCGTGCTCGCGGCCGCCGAGCGCGCCGGCTGGGCCTTGCCCGCGTCGTGCCGCGCGGGGGTGTGCGGCAGCTGCGAAGGCGAGGTGCTCAGCGGCACGTTCGTGACGCCGGGCCGCCAGGACCTGGGCCCGCAACAGGAAGGCCCCGCCTCGGCGGTGAAGCTGTGCCGCGTGCGGCCCTGCTCCGACCTGCGCATCGCCCCGCGCGAGGTGCACCGGCGCGACCTGGCGAGCGAGAAGGTGATCACCGCCAAGGTGCTGCGCATCGAACGCCCGGCCGCCGAGGTGGCCGTGCTCAAGCTGCGCTTTCCGGCCGGCGTGCGCGCGAAGTTCCGCGCCGGGCAGTACCTGCGGGTGCTGCTCGACGACGGGCAGGAGCGCAGCTTCTCCATGGCCAACCCGCCGCAGCAGAGCGACGGCGTGGAGCTGCACATCCGCTACCTCGAAGGCGGGCGCTTCGCCGAGCAGGTCTTCCACCAGCTGCAGCCGGGCGACCCGGTGCGGCTGCGCCTGCCCCTGGGCGATTTCTACCTGCGCGAGAGCGAGGCCCCGATCGTGTTCGTCGCGGGTGGCACGGGCTTCGCGCCGGTGCAGTCCATCCTCGAGGAACTGCTGAAGAAAGGCACCCAGCGCCGCCTGCACCTCTACGTGGGCGCGCGCACGCCCGAGCTGCTGTACCGCCACGCGCTGGCCCAGCGCTGGGCCGACGCGGGCAAGACGAGTTACGTGCCCGTGGTCTCCGCGGCCGCCGCTGCCGACGGCGGCTGGAGCGGGCGCACCGGCCGGGTGCACGAGGCGGTGGTCGAAGATCTGCCGGACCTCAGCGGCCACGAGGTCTACGCCTGCGGCTCGCCCGCCATGGTGGCGGCGGCGCGCGAGGCCTTCGCGCAGCGCGGCCTCGACCCGGCCCGTTTCTATTGCGACGCCTTCGCGCCTTCCCAGGACGTGGCCATGTAAACGCGTTTCCCGATCCGATCCCACCGACCCCGACCCAACACCGGAGACAACCCCATGAACCGCCGCCCCTTCACCCGCCTCGCCCTGTGCGCCGCCGCGCTGCTGTCCTTCGCCCTGCCGGGCGCCGCCCAGGACGGCCCCTACCCGAACAAGCTCGTCACCGTCGTCGTGCCGTTTCCTGCGGCGGGCACCACCGACTCGATCGCGCGCATCGTGGCCGACAAGCTGCGCGCGCGCTTCCAGCAGAGCGTGATCGTCGACAACAAGCCCGGCGCGGGCGGCAACATCGGCGGCGCGCACGTGGCGCGCTCCGCGCCCGATGGCTACACCCTGTTCGCCAGCCCGCCCGGGCCGCTGGCGATCAACTTCAACCTCTACAAGAGCATCAACTACGACGCGCGCAAGTTCGTGCCGATCACCACCATCGCCAACATGCCCAACGTGATCGTGGTGGGCCCCTCGGTGAAGGCGCGCAACCTGCAGGAGCTGATCGACTACGCCAAGGCCAACCCGGGCAAGCTCAGCTTCGCCTCGCAGGGCAATGGCAGCACCTCGCACCTGACCGCGCTGTACTTCGAGAGCCGCCTGGGCATCAAGATGGTCCACGTGCCCTACCGGGGCTCCGCGCCGGCCCTGACCGATCTGATGGCCGGCACCGTGGACCTGATGTTCGACAACGTGACGACCACGCTGCCCTTCCACCAGAGCAAGCGCGTGCGCATCCTGGCCTCGGCCACCAAGGAGCGCGTGGGCTTCATCCCCGACGTGCCGACCATGCACGAAGCCGGTGTGCCGAACTTCGAGTCGGGCACCTGGGTCACGCTGGTCGCGCCCGAGCGCACGCCGCCGGCCATCGCGCAGACCCTGGCCAGGGAAGTCGCGGCCATCGTGAAGATGCCCGACGTGGTCAAGCAGTTCGAGGCGCTGGGCGCCGACCCGGTGGGCAGCACGCCCGAGGCCACCGCCGCGATGCTGCGCGAGGAGTCGGCGCGCTGGAAGAAGGTGATCGATTCGGCGCAGATCACGCTGGACTGATGCCAGGACACAGGACCTCACCATGAACCAGGCATTGCCGGCGGACGCCGCCCGGACCGTGTGCACCGAATCCGTGGCCGAGGCCTTCCTCGTGCTGCTCAAGGACCGCGGTGTGGACCATTTCTACGTGGGCGCGGGCACCGACACCGCGCCCGTGATCGAGGCCTATGCGCGCGCCGCCGAGGCCGGCCTGGTGCTGCCCGAGCCGGTGCTCATCGGGCACGAGAACCTCGCCATCGGCATGGCGCACGGCTTCTACATGGTGGCGCGCCGCCCGCAGGCGGTGATGCTGCACGTGAGCGTGGGCACGGCCAACGCGGTGTGCGGGCTGTTCAACGCGATCCGCGCGCAGGTGCCGCTGCTGCTCGCGGCCGGGCGCACGCCCTGGTTCGAACAGGGCCGCGCCGGCTCGCGCACCCACGAGGTCCATTGGGCGCAGGAGATGTTCGACCAGGGGGCCATGGTGCGCGAGCTGGTCAAGTGGGACTACGAGTTGCGCGACGGCCACCACGTGGCCGAGGTGGTGGACCGTGCGCTGGGCGTGGCGAGCACCGAGCCGCGCGGCCCGGTCTACCTCACGCTGCCGCGCGAGGTGCTGGCCCAGCCGCACGCCGCCTGCCGCGTGGGTGGCCAGGTGCCGGTGGCCTCGGCCGCCCACCCCGATCCCGAGGCCGTGCTGGCCCTGGCGCGCGCGCTGGCCGCGGCCGAATGCCCGGTCATCGTCTGCACCAGCAGCGGCGCGGACCCGCAGACCGTGGCCCAGCTCAGCGAACTCGCGGACCGCTTCGGCATCGGCGTGGCCGAGAACCGGCCGCGCTACGTGAGCTTTCCGTCCTCGCACCCGCTGCACCTGGGTTACGAGATGGGCGCGGTGCTGCCGCACGCCGACGCGCTGCTGTTCCTCGAAACGGACGTGCCCTGGATTCCCGCCGTCGCCACGCCCCGGCCGGGCGCCTTCGTGGCGCTCGCGGGCAGCGACCCGCTCTTCGAGCGCTACCCGATGCGCAGTTTCCCGTCCGACCTCTGCATCACCACCAACGCCAGCGCGCTGCTGGCCGCGCTGGGCCCCGCGCTCGAAGCCGTGGGCGCGCTCTCGCAGGCCGAGCGGCGCCGCCAGCGCGCGCAGGCGATCGGCGCGGCGGTGCGTGGCGAGATCGCGGCCCGCGCGCAGCGCGACGAGGCGCGCGGCGGCGCCATCAGCAAGCTGTTCCTCTCGCGCTGCCTCGAGGCCGTGCGGCCGCGCGACGCGATCCTGGTCAACGAGTACTCGGCCGTGCGCGAGCAGATGGGTTTCGAGGAAGCCGGCGGCTTCTTCCAGCTGCCGTCCTCGGGCGGGTTGGGCTGGGGCCTGCCCGCCGCGCTGGGTGCGCAGCAGGCGGCCCCGGGGCGCACCGTGATCTGCGTGGTGGGCGATGGCGCCTACCTGTTCGCCAACCCCGCGGCCTGCCACCACGCCGCCGCGATGCACGGCCTGCCCGTGCTCACGGTGGTGTTCAACAACGAAGGCTGGGAAGGCGTGCAGAAGGCCGCCACCGGCATGTACCCCCAGGGCCACGCCGCGCGGCAGGCCCGGGAGCGCCGGCCGGAGCCGCTGTCCTCGCTGCGGCCCGTGCCCGATTTCGAGCGCTACGCCGAGGCCTCCGGCGGTCACGGCGAGCGCGTGACACGGCGTGAAGACCTCATGCCCGCGCTCCGGCGCGCCCTGCACGCGGTGCAGGTCGAGGGCCGGCAGGCCCTGCTCAACGTCATCGGCGAGTAACGCCCGCCGACCCCACGACCCCGGGGCGCGAGCCCCCGAAAGGAATTCCATGGAGCACCATCCGATGCGTGCCGAGGCCTTGCGCACCCTGCGTTTGGACGACACCCCCCTGATGCTGTCGATCGACGGCCAGGCGCGCGAGGGCGAAAGCCGGTTCGAGGTCATCGACCCCGCCACCGCCCAGCCTTTCGCGACCGCCCCCGAGGCCTCGCTGGCCCAGCTCGACGAGGCCGTGGCCGCCGCGCGGCGCGCGCAGCCCGCCTGGGCCGCGCGGCCCTGGGCCGAGCGGCGCCAGAAGCTGCTGGCGCTGGCGGACCTGCTGCTGCAGGACCTGGAGTCGCTGGCCTGGCTGATCACGCTGGAGCAGGGCAAACCGCTGCCGCGCGCCCGCGACGAGGTGGCCCGCGCGGCGGCGCAGCTGCAGCGCCTGGTGGCGCTCGACGTGCCGGTGGAAACCCTGCGCGAGGACGCCCAGGGCCGCGTCGAGCTGCACCACCGCCCGCTCGGCGTGGTGGGCGCGATCACGCCCTGGAACATGCCGCTGGTGCTGTGCGTGCCGAAGATCGTGCACGCCTTGCTCACCGGCAACACCATCGTGGTCAAGCCCTCGCCCTACACGCCGCTGAGCGCCTTGCGCTTCGCGCAGCGCGCGCAGGCCTTGCTGCCCGCCGGCACGCTCAACATGGTCTCCGGCGGCAACGACCTGGGCCGTGCGCTCGCGGAGCACCCGGACATCCAGAAGATCAGCTTCACCGGCTCGGCGGCCACCGGCAGGAAGGTCATGGCCAGCAGCGCCGGTACGCTCAAGCGCCTGACGCTCGAACTCGGCGGCAACGACGCCGCCATCGTGCTGCCCGATGCCGACCCCGAGGCCATCGCGCAGCCGCTGTTCAACGCCGCCTTCGCCAACAGCGGCCAGATCTGCATGGCGATCAAGCGCCTGTACGTGCACGAGCGCCTGCATGGCGCGGTGTGCGAGGCCCTGGCCAAGCGGGCGAAAGCGGTGGCGGTGGGCGGCGGCTTCGAGCCGGGCGTGGTGCTCGGCCCGGTGCAGAACGCGGCGCAGCACCGCATCGTGCTCGGCATCCTCGACGACGCGCGCGAGCGCGGTGCGCGCTTCCATGCGGGTGGCCAGGCGCTGGACCGGGAAGGCTATTTCATCGCGCCCACCGTGGTCAGCGGCCTCGCGGACGACAGCCGCCTGGTGGCCGAGGAGCCCTTCGGCCCGGTGCTGCCGGTGCTGAGCTTCACCGACGTGGACGAGGCGGTGCAACGCGCCAACGCCAGCCCCTACGGGCTCACCGGCTCGGTCTGGGGCCGCGATGTGCCTGCCGCGGCCCGCGTCGCGGCGCGGCTCGAGGTCGGCACCGCCAGCGTCAACCAGCACCTCTGGCTCGATGCCCAGATCCCCTTCGGGGGTGCCAAGCAATCGGGCCTGGGCAGCGAGTACGCCGCCCAGGGCCTCAAGCACTACATGCAGGCGCATGTGGTGAACGCACCGGCGTGAGGCCGCCGCCGCGCTGAGCGGGCACACCTCGATCCACCCACCCACAACATCCTTGGAGACACACCCCATGAGGTTCCACGCACTCGGCGCCATTCCCTTCGCGCTGCTGCCTTTGATCGCGTCGGCGCAGACGTCCAGCGTCGAGCTGTACGGCCGCATCGACCTGGGCGTCAACGCCATCAAATACCAGGGCGAGTCCGGCACCCGCAAGACCCTGAGCAGCGACACCTCGCTGTTCGGCCTGCGCGGCACCGAACAGCTCGGCGGCGGCCTGTCGGCCTACTTCAAGCTCGAGAGCGGCTTCCAGGCCGACACCGGCATGCAGTCCAGCACCACCGCGTTCTTCAACCGCGAGTCCTACGTCGGCCTGCGCGACGCCAAGCTCGGTGCGATCGAACTCGGCGCGCACTGGAGCCCCTTCATCTTCCTCACCGGCAAGACAGATCCCTTTGCCCGCGCGCAGACCGGCGCCCAGCTGTCGATGCTGCAGGGTTCGGCGGTGCGCGGCTACACGCCCATGCTGCCCAACTCGGTGCAGTACCTTTCGCCCACGCTGTTCGGCGGCCTGAACATGCGGCTGCTGGTCCAGATGCGCGAAGACACGCCGAACAAGAACCTCGCGGCCAGCGCCGAGTACACGGCCGACCGCCTGTACGTCGGCCTGGCGACCGACCGCATCGAGGTGGCCCGGGCCACCATCGGCGCGCCGGGCGCGGGTTATGTGTTCAGCCAGACCACCGGCCTGGGCGCCACCTACCGCTTCGACGGTTTCAAGCTGTTCGGTTACCTGCAGCACAACAAGGTCGACAACCTGGCCTCGGCCAAGGGGTACCTGCTGGGTCTGACGGTGCCGGTGGGCGCGGGCGAGTTCCGCGCCTCCTGGATCCAGAACCAGCGCGCCACCGGCGACGCCTCCCTGTTCGCCGTGGGCTATGCGCACAACCTCTCCAAGCGCACCATGCTCTACACCTCGGCCGCCTTGCTGAACAACAGCGGCGCCTCGCGCATCGCGATGTTCCCGTCCAGTCAGGACATGGGCACCCGCGTGCCCGCGCTCGGCCAAGACCTGCGCGGCATCCAGGTGGGCATGCGCCACACGTTCTGATGAAAGAGGCCGGGGCGAGAACGCCCCGGTCGCCGGCCATGGCCGAACCGTCGTTGGGACGCTGCCACTAAAGGACCTCGTTGGTGCCCGCGCGCACCTCGATGCGACCCCAACCTCAAGCATGACGAGCCCTTCTTTTCAGCGCGTTCAACCCATCCCTCCCGATTTGACGGCCGTCAATCTGGCACAACGGTTTGACCGCATGTGCGAACAGCACTGGCTGCCCGAAGACTGGCCCAGGTTGAAGAGAGAGGCCGGGCTTCTCCTCCTCGGAGAGAAACCCGACCTTGAACTGCTGCAGCAACTCCAGCGCCACTATCAGAAGGAGCCTCTTTCTTTCCGCGGGTACTTCAGAAGCGGCGAGGAGTTGATTCGCCACCTGAACCGCGCGCTGGACGGGCTGGAGAACCTGCACGGCCCGCATGACCCTGGCCGCCTGGGCAGTCGGGTGGATGAGGTGCTGGCCATGCTCGGGGAGGGGCCTCAACACGGCCCCATTTTTCGCGATGCGGTGGCGATCGCCTTTGCGAACTTCCTGGGCTACATCGCGGGCACCGCTGTTCAAACCGCCATGGAGCACGCGTTTTGCGATGGCGGTGGCGACCTGACCTACGAAAAACGCGTGGCCGCCGAGCTGGTCAATCGAACGGTGCAGCATGGGGTGCGGTTCGCGTTGCGCGACGTGGCCATTCCGGTGGCCAAGCAGCGCCTGGGGCTGAGAACCCTGAAGGCCCCTGGCCGCGTCCATCTGTGGATTCTCATGGTGACCCTGGTGGTGTGCTCGTTCGATCAGATGGGGCTGCTTCTGTCGAGCCAGCTTCCCCCCGTTCGCCGCAGCGGGCAACGGCAACTGCCCGACGTCTGGGGCAACAGCCTGCAAACCGGGCTGTTCGCGGTCACCGACCTGCTGGCCTCGCTCACGATTGGCTACCTCACCCAGGTCGCGTTCAAAAGCTGGCACCAGCACGATCCCCAACCCTTTGTCGGCCTGCACACCAAGGGCATCACGCACGGCGTTCAGGCCGTTGGCGAAGGCCTGCTGCTGGCGGCCTGGAAGCACCACATGCACCAAGGCTTGTCTCCCAACAACCTGTGCCAGCGCGGTTCGGATTCTGTGGGCTTCCATGATTTTGTCGCCCTGTTCGATGGCATCGAAATCGGCATCTTCTGGCTGATGACCTTCATTCTTGGGTGTATGGACCGGCAGGAGGAGGCACCCCTCACCGGGTTCATCGAGCATTCCGTGAGCAACCTGTCCCTGCCGCAACGGTTGCAAAGGCACCATGGGAACGGGTCACCGGTTCCCATCGAGAGGGAGGGCAGTTCCTCTGGCATCAGCTCTGTGCCTCGCCTGCCCGTGGAGCCCGTTGAACTCCATCGGGGCGGGGCGCAACAGCCAGAGCACAACGCGGCCGACAATGGCGCTGAAACTCAGGCAGTGGGCAACGACAACCAGCACGAAGCCCTCGATGATTTCGATGTGGGTGCGGAGGAGCACGGCGGGATCGGAAACGACGGAGGTGGCGTCATGGTCAACCGCATCACGCCGCCCAATCTTCAACCGCTGAACACCTTCAAGGTGGGGCAGCGGCAACGGCCCTTTGTCTAAGCGCCCACCGCCTTCAATACCTCTTCCGCCGTGCCCGGTGCGTTCATTGCCCCGGGCCGGCCGCCGGCCTGGGCGACCGCGTCGCGCAGCGCCTCGAACACGCTGATCGCCAGCATGAAGGGCGGCTCGCCCACGGCCTTGCTGCCGTGCACGTTGTCCTCGCGGTTGGCCTCGGGCCAGAGTTCAACCTTGAAGTGCGCGGGGATGTCGCCGGTGGCCGGGATCTTGTAGGTGCTGGGCGCGTGGGTCTGCAGGTAGCCCTTGTCGTTCCAGACCAATTGCTCGGTGGTGAGCCAGCCCATGCCCTGCACGAAGCCGCCTTCGATCTGGCCGATGTCGATCGCCGGGTTGATGCTGTGGCCCACGTCGTGCAGGATGTCCACCTTGAGCACGCGGCTCTCGCCGGTGAGCGTGTCGATCGCCACTTCGGTGACCGCCGCGCCGTAGGCGAAGTAGTAGAAGGGCCGGCCGGTGAGGGTGGTCTTGTCGTAGTGGATCTTGGGCGTGCGGTAGAAGCCGTCGCTCCAGAGCTGGATGCGGTTGGCGTAGGCCGCGTGCACCACCTCCTCGAAGCTGCGCGTGGTCTTGGGCGTGATCACCTGGCCGCCTTCGAAGCGCACCGCGCCCGCGCCGCAGCCGTCCAGCCCGGCGACGAAGGCCGCGAGGTTGTCGCGCACGTGGCGCGCGGCGAACTGCGCGGCGCGGCCGTTGAGGTCGGTGCCGCTGGAGGCGGCGGTGGCGCTGGCGTTGGGCACCTTGCTGGTGTCGGAGGCGGTGGAGAGCACGCGCTCGAAGGGCACGCCCAGCTCGTCGGCCACGATGGCGGCGACCTTGGTGTTGAGGCCCTGGCCCATCTCGGTGCCGCCGTGGTTCACCTGCACGCTGCCGTCGGTGTACACGTGCACCAGCGCGCCGGCCTGGTTGAACAGCGTGGCGGTGAAGCTGATGCCGAACTTCACCGGCGTGAGCGAGATGCCTTTCTTGATGACCGGGCTGTCCGCGTTCCAGGCCGCGATCTGGCCGCGCCGCTCGCGGTAGCGGCTGGTCTGCGCCAGCGTGGTCATGAGCGGTTCGAGGATGTTGTCCTCCACCGCCATCTGGTAGTGCGTGACGTTGCGGCTCTCGATGCCGTAGAGGTTGCGCAGGCGCACGTCCAGCGGGTCCCTGCCGAGCGCCTGCGCGATGTCGCTGAGGATGCGCTCGATCACGATCACGCCCTGCGGGCCGCCGAAGCCGCGGAAGGCGGTGTGGCTCTGGGTGTTGGTCTTGCAGCGGTAGCTGGAGATCGTCACGTCTTCCAGGAAGTAGGCGTTGTCGGCGTGGAAGATCGCGCGGTCGGCCACGGGGCCGGAGAGGTCGGCGCTGAAGCCGCAGTTGGCCAGCATCTCCAGGTCGAGCCCGCTGAGCAGACCGGTGTCGTCGAAGCCCACGCGGTAGTGGTAGGCGAAGGGGTGGCGCTTGCCGGTGACCATGAAGTCGTCGTCGCGGTCCAGCCGCAGCTTGACCGGGCGCTGCAGCTTGCGCGAGGCCACGGCGGCCCACACCGCGAGGTGGCCGGCCTGCGTTTCCTTGCCGCCGAAGCCGCCACCCATGCGCCGGCATTCCACCGTCACCGCGTGGTTGTCGATGCCCAGCGCGTGCGACACCCAGTGCTGCACCTCGCCCGGGTGCTGGGTGCTGGAGTAGACCCACCACTGGTTCTGTTCCAGCGGCAGCACGTAGGCGATCTGGCCTTCCAGGTAGAAGTGTTCCTGGCCGCCGACCTCGAACGTGCCTTCGAGCTGGTGGGGGGCGCGCGCGAGGGCGGCGGCCGCGTCGCCGCGCTTCACGTGCACCGGGGGCAGCACGTAGCTGGCCTGGGCATGGGCCTGGTGCACCGAGAGCACGGCGGGCAGGGGCTCGATGTCGAGCTTGACCAGGCGCGCGGCGCGGCGCGCGGTCATCACGTCGTCCGCCACGACCACGGCCACCACCTGGCCGGTGAACTGCACCGTCTCGCTGGCGAACACGGGCTCGTCGTGGGCGAAGGCGGCCAGCGTGGGGTCGCCGGGGATGTCGCTGGCGCCGAAGACGCCGCGCACGCCGGGCACGGCCAGGGCGGCCGAGGCGTCCACGCCGCGCAGCCGGCCGTGGGGAACGGGGGAGCAGACCGGGGCGGCGTGCAGCGTGCCGCGCACCTCGGGGATGTCGTCGATGTAGGTGGCGCCGCCGGCCACCTGGGCGCGCGCGCTTTCATGGAAGCGCGAGACACCGGCGGCGCGCGGGCTCGCGGGCGGCACGGGGGTGGCGGGGCGGGCTTCGGCCACATCCTCGGGCGGGGCGACGGCGTCCGCGCGGGACGAGATCACCACCGGCGCGGGTGTGTTGGGGTTGTTGGGGTCGCGTGCGTTCATGCCAGTGCCTCCAGCGTTGCCGCGTTGAGGTTTTCCAGGTTGATGTGCTGCAGGCCCTGGCTCTCCAGCCAGAAGCGCTGCAGCAGGTTGCCCAGCACGGCCTGTCGGTAGGCGGCGCTGGCGCGCATGTCGGAGATCGGCTGGAACTCGGCGCGCAGCGCGGCCACGGCGGCTTTCACCGCTTCGGGCGTCCAGGGTTGGCCGCGCAGGGCGGCTTCGGTCTGGCGCGCGCGCGCCGGCGTGGCGGCCACACCACCCGCGCCGATGGAGACCTGCGCCACCACGCCGTCGGTCACCGTCATCTGGATCGCGAGACAGACGGCGGAGATGTCGTCGTCGAAGCGCTTGCTGATCTTGTAGGCCTTGAAGGTTTCCCCGGCCGTGGGGCGGGGCACCTTGATCCAGGCCAGCAGTTCGTCGGGCCGCATCACGTTGGTGCGGTAGCCGGTGTAGAGGTCTTCCAGCCGCAGTTCGCGGTGGGCGATGGCGCCGCGTTTCGCGTCCCAGCGCATCAGCACCACGCTGGCGCCCAGGCCGATCAGCAGCGGCATGGAGTCGCCGATGGGCGAGCCGTTGGCCACGTTGCCGCCCAGCGTGCCCGAGTTGCGCACCGGCAGGCCGGCGAAGCGCTGGGCGAAGGTCTGGAGCTGGGGGCGGTCTTTCACCAGGGCGGCGTAGGCGTCGGTGAGCGTCACGGCCGCGCCGATGGCGATGTGGTGGGGATAGTCTTCCACCCGGCGCAGCTCGCGCACGGCGGTCACGTCCAGCACCTGCGCGAAGCGCTTGTGCATCTTGGTGACCCACAGGCCGACGTCGGTGCAGCCCGCGACCACCTGGGCCCGGGGGTGGGCGGCGCGCTGCCGCAGCAGCTCGGTCAGTCGGGTCGGGCGCAGGTAGGTGCTGCCGTCTTCCTGGTTCTTCCTGAGCGACTGGAGCGCCGCCACGGTGGCGGCCTCGTTCACGCCACAGCCCTGGGGCAGCGGCAGGCCGCCCATCTGCTGCGCGGCGTCCAGGATGGGCCGGTAGCCGGTGCAGCGGCAGAGGTTGCCGGAGAGGTCGGCCTGGGCCTGGGCGCGGTCGATGCCCTGGCCGCCCTGGGTGTTCTGGTACATGCCGAACAGGCTCATGACGAAACCCGGGGTGCAGAAACCGCACTGGCTGCCGTGGCACTGCACCATGGCTTCCTGCGCCGGGTGCAGCTCGCCTTCTTCATTGGCCAGGTCCTCCACGGTCCAGACCGCCAGGCCGTTCACCGAGTGCGCCAGCCGGATGCAGCTGTTGATGGCCTTGTATTCCAGTTTCCCGTCCACCGCCTCGCCCAGCACCACGGTGCAGGCGCCGCAGTCGCCTTCGCCGCAGCCCTCCTTGGTGCCGGTGCAGTGCAGTTCTTCGCGCAGCACCTCCAGCAGGGTGCGGTCGGGGGCCACGTGGCGCAGCGTCACGGGCTGGCCGCGGCGCAGGAAGGTCAGGGTTTGTGCGGATATTTCGGTGCTCATGCGTGCCAGCATAGCGCTGCCCCCTTGGCACAACATATGCTCGGCCATATGTCCAAAATGCCCAAAACACCATTCAGTCGCATATGACAAGGGTATGAAATACATGTCCATGTTCGACAAGATTGACCTGCACCTGATTCGCGTGCTCCACACCGTGCTCACCGAGCGCAGCGTGTCGCGCGCGGCGCTGCGCCTGGGCATGTACCAGCCGGCGGTGAGTGCGGCGCTCAAACGCCTGCGCGAAATGGCCGGCGACCCCCTTCTGGTGCGCTCGGGTTCGGGCATGGTGCCCACGGTGGCGGGGCTGCGCATGATCGAACCGGCGGCCGACATCCTGCGCAGCGCCGAGGTGCTGTTCTCCGACGCGCGCAGCTTCGAGCCCGCCACCGCGCGCCACAGCTTCAGCATCGCCGCCAGCGACTACATGGACCCGCTGTTCCTGCCGCAGCTGGTGACCCAGATCAAGAGCCAGGCGCCGAACTGCCCGATCGACATCCACCCGCTCTCGCGCGACTCCGACTACCGCAACCACCTGGCCCAGGGCGACGTGGACGTGGTGATCGGCAACTGGACGCAGCCACCCGACGACCTGCACCTGGGCCGCCTGTTCGGCGACGAGGTGGTCTGCCTGGTCTCCCAGCAGCACCCGGCGGCGCGCCGGGGCTGGGACGTGGAGGCCTGGCTGGGCGCCGAGCACATCGCGCCCACGCCCACCCACCCCGGCGCGCGCGGTTTCGTCGACGAGCACCTGGCCACCCTGGGACTGGTGCGCAACATCACCGCCCGCTGCCCGCATTTCGGGCTGATCCCGGCCATGGTCGCCGGCAGCCTGCTGGTGCTGACCACCGGGCGCCAGTACTGCGACCGTTTCACCGGCGTGCTGCCGGTGAAGGTGCTGCCCAGCCCGGTGGAGTTCCCGCGAATGATGTACTACCAGCTCTGGCACGAGCGCACCCACGCCTCCAAGGCCGGGCGCTGGCTGCGCGAGCAGGTCAAGAGCGTGGCCGCCTCGCTGAAGCGGCCCGACGCCGAGAGCTGACCCCACAAGACCACGAAGGAGACCCATGACCACGACACGACTGCAACTCAGCGGCATCACCAAGCGATATCCGGGCGTGGTGGCCAACAGCGGCGTCTCGCTCACCGTGCAGCCCGGCGAGGTGCACGCCGTGCTGGGCGAGAACGGCGCCGGCAAGTCCACGCTGATGAAGATCATCTACGGCTCGGTGAAACCCGACGAGGGCACGGTGATGTTCAACGGCCGGCCGGTGCACATCCGCAACCCGCAGGAGGCGCGCGCCCTGGGCATCAGCATGGTGTTCCAGCACTTCAGCCTGTTCGACACGCTCACCGTGGCCGAGAACGTCTGGCTCGGCCTGGACAAGTCGCTCACGCTGCCGGAGGTGAGCGCGAGCATCACCGCCAAGGCCACCGAGTACGGGCTGGACATCGACCCCTCGCGCCCGGTGCACACGCTCTCGGTGGGCGAAATGCAGCGGGTGGAGATCATCCGCGCGCTGCTGACCAACCCGCAGCTGCTGATCCTGGACGAGCCGACCTCGGTGCTCACGCCGCAGGCGGTGGAAAAGCTCTTCGTGGTGCTGCGCAAGCTCGCGGCCGAGGGCTGCAGCATCCTCTACATCAGCCACAAGCTGCACGAGATCCGCGAGCTGTGCACCGCCTGCACGGTGCTGCGCGGCGGCCAGGTCACGGGCGTGTGCGACCCGCGCCAGGAAAGCAACGCCTCGCTCTCGCGCCTGATGATCGGCGCCGAACCGCCCGCGCTGGAGGTGCGCGAGCTGCACGCCGGCGCGGCGGTGCTGGAGGTGAACGGCCTCACGCTGCAGAGCGATGACCCGTTCGGCACGCACCTCAATGGCATCGCGCTCACGGTGCGCTCCGGCGAGGTGGTGGGCATCGCGGGCGTCTCGGGCAACGGCCAGAGCGAGCTGCTCTACGCGCTCTCGGGCGAAGACCGCCGCGCCCCGGCCGGCAGCATCCGCCTGGGTGGGCAGGACGTGTCGCACGCCGGCCCGGGCCGGCGGCGCGCCCAGGGCCAGCACTTCGTGCCCGAGGAGCGCCTGGGCCGGGGCGCCGTGCCCACGCTCTCGCTGTCGCACAACCTGCTGCTCTCGCGCAAGGACGCGCTGGGCTCGGGCGGCTGGATCCGCGTGGGCGCGCTCAAGGCGCAGGCGGCCGACATCATCGCGCGCTACAAGGTCAAGGCCAACGGGCCGGACGCGGCGGCCAAGTCGCTCTCGGGCGGCAACCTGCAGAAGTTCATCGTCGGCCGCGAGATCGAGGCCAGGCCCAAGCTGCTCATCGTGAGCCAGCCCACCTGGGGCGTGGACGTGGGCGCGTCCGCGCAGATCCGCGGCGAGATCCTCAAGCTGCGCGACGCGGGCTGCGCGGTGCTGGTGGTGAGCGAGGAGCTCGACGAGCTGTTCGAGATCAGCGACCGCCTGCACGTGATCGCCAAGGGGCGCCTGTCGCCCAGCCTGGACCGGGCCGAAGCCACCATCGAGCGCATCGGCGAATGGATGTCCGGGCTCTGGGACACGGCCGCCACCCACCACAAGAAAGAGGAGACCGCCCATGCTGCGGCTTGAAGTCCGTCCCCAACCCTCGGCGCGCTGGGGCTACGCCTCGCCGCTGCTGGCCCTGCTGATCACCGTGGTGATCGGCGTCATCCTGTTCGCCGTGCTGGGCAAGGACCCGGTGCGCGGCCTGCAGGTGTTCTTCTGGGAGCCGATCAAGAGCACCTACGCGCTGTCCGAACTCATGGTGAAGGCCACGCCGCTGCTCGTCATCGCGCTCGGGCTGGCGGTGTGTTTCCGCTCCAACGTGTGGAACATCGGCGCCGAGGGGCAGTACATCATCGGCGCCATCTTCGCGGCCGGCGTGGCGCTCACCGCCGACAAGAGCACCGGCGCGTGGATCGTGCCCGCCGTGCTGGTGGCCGGCGTGCTGGGCGGCATGTTCTGGGCCGGCATCACCGCGCTGCTGCGCGACCGCTTCAACGCCAACGAGATCCTCGTGAGCCTGATGCTGGTCTACGTGGCGGTGCAGGTGCTCAACTTCCTGGTCTATGGCCCGTGGAAGGACCCCATGGGCTACAACTTCCCGCAGACCAAGACCTTCGAGTCGGTCACGCAGATCCCGAAGCTGATGCAGGGCTCTCGCGTGACCATCGGCCTGCTGATCGCGCTGGCCGGCGTGGCGGCGGTGTGGGTCTTCCTGTTTCGCACCTACGCGGGCTATGCCCAGCTGGTGGGCGGCCTGGCGCCCGCGGCGGCGCGCTACGCGGGCTTTTCCTCGCGCAAGGCGCTGTGGATCGCGCTGCTGACCTCGGGTGGCGCGGCCGGCCTGGCCGGCGCGCTGGAGGTGGCCGGCCCGATCGGCCAGCTCACGCCCTATGTGCCGGCGGGCTACGGCTTCGCGGCCATCATCGTCGCCTTCGTGGGGCGGCTGCACCCGGTGGGCATCGTGTTCTCGGCCATTCTCATGAGCATGTTCTACATCGGCGGCGAACTCGCGCAGTCGCGCCTGGGCCTGCCCAAGTCGATCACCGGGGTGTTCCAGGGCCTGCTGCTGTTCGCGCTGCTGGCCTGCGACACCTTGATTGCCTACCGCCTCGTCTGGAAAAAGTGAGCAAGACATGGAATCCATCGCACTCCTGATCGCCGCCTCGCTCAACGCGGGCACCGTGCTGGCCATTGCTTCGCTGGGCCTGCTCATCAACGAAAAAGCCGGCATCGTCAACCTCGGCGCCGAGGGCATGATGCTGTGCGCCGCGCTGGCCGGCTTCGCCACCGTGGTCCACACCGGCAGCACCACGCTGGGCTTCGCGGCCGGCATGGCGGCCGGGGCCCTGCTCGCGGCCATCTTCGGCGGCCTCGTGATCTGGCTCAACACCAACCAGTACGCCACGGGCCTGGCGCTCAGCCTGTTCGGCGCGGGCTTCTCGGCCTTCGCCGGCACCCGTTACGTGCAGGAAAAACTGCCCGAGCAGACCCGCCACGCGATCCCGCTGCTGGGCGACATCCCGCTGATCGGCCCCGCGCTGTTCCGCCACCACCCCATGGTCTATATCTGTGTGGCGCTGGTGATCGGCCTGATCTGGTTCCTGTACCGCACGCGCGCCGGCCTGGTGCTGCGCAGCGTGGGCGAGAGCCCCGAGTCCTCGCACGCGCTGGGCTACCCGGTGCGCCGCATCCGCCTGGTGGCGGTGATGGCCGGGGGCGCGCTCTGCGGCCTGGCCGGTGCCTATGTGTCCACCGTCTACACACCGCTGTGGGTGGAGGGCATGATCGCCGGCAAGGGCTGGATCGCGCTGGCGCTGACCACCTTCGCCACCTGGCGGCCGGCCCGCGTGCTGCTGGGGGCCTACCTGTTCGGTGGCGTGACCATGCTGCAGTTCCACCTGCAAGGCATCGGCGTCAACGTGCCCAGCCAGTTCCTGACCATGATGCCCTACATCGCCACCATCGTCGTGCTGGTCCTGATCTCGCGCAACCCGACGTGGATCCGCATCAACATGCCGTCCTCGATCGGAAAACCCTTTTACCCGGGCGCATAATCTTTTCTGTTTTTTGCATAGTTTCCGCTCCACCCTTTCCCAACAAAGAGGTTATCCATGACAGACCTGAGCAAACGTTCCCTGATGAAGGTTGCCGCCTTGACCGCGCTGACCAGCGCCGTCCTGATCGGCTGCGGCAAGAAGGAAGAGGCCGCCGCGCCCGCCGCGCCCGCACCCGCTGCGGCCGAGGCACCGAAGGCCGCACCGCTGAAGATCGCGTTTGCCTACGTCGGCCCGGTGGGCGACGGCGGCTGGACCTTCGCGCACGACAACGGCCGCAAGGCGCTGGAGAAGGAATTCGGCGACAAGATCGTGACCAGCTTCGTCGAGAACGTGCCCGAGAGCGCCGACGCCGAGCGCGTGATCCGCGACCTGGCCGGCCAGGGCAACAAGCTGGTGTTCGGCACCACCTTCGGCTACATGGAGCCCATGCTCAAGATCGCGCCCGACTTCAAGGACGTGAAGTTCGAGCACGCCACCGGCTACAAGACCGCCGAGAACCTGCGCACCTACGACAGCCGCACCTACGAAGGCGCCTACATGGCCGGCGTGATCGCGGGCAGCATGACCAAGTCCAACACCCTGGGTGTGGTGGCGTCCATCCCAATCCCCGAGGTGATCCGCAACATCAACAGCTTCACGCTGGGCGCGCAATCGGTGAACCCCAAGGTCAAGACCAAGGTGGTCTGGGTCAACGGCTGGTTCGACCCACCGAAGGAAACCGAAGCCGCGACCTCGCTGATCAACGGCGGCGCCGACATCCTGTTCCAGAACACCGATTCGTCGGCCGTGCTGCAGACCGCCGAGAAGCTGGGCAAGCGCGCCTTCGGCTGGGACTCCGACATGACCGCCTACGGCCCCAAGGCCCACCTGGGTTCGGCCGTGATCAACTGGGCGCCGTACTACATCAAGGCCACCAAGGACGTGCTGGAAGGCACCTGGTCCACCGGCGGTGTGTGGTGGGGCGTGAAGGAAGGCGCGATCGACATGGTCTCCGTCGCCGAAGACGTGCCGGCCGAAGTGAAGGCCAAGCTCGACACCGTGCGCGCCGGCCTGAAGGACGGCAGCTTCTCGATCTGGAAGGGCCCGATCCTGGGTTCGGACGGCAAGGAAGTGCTGGCCAAGGACGCGGTCGCCGACGACAAGTTCCTCGGTGGCATCAAGTTCTACGTGAAGGGCGTTGAAGGCAAAGTGCCGAATTGACCCACCCCTGCCGCGCTTCGCGCGACCCCCTCGAGGGGGCGGCGCGTGCGGGCCGGCAGAGCCGGACCCGCCGTGCCCTGGAAAAAGAAAGCCGCCTCCGGGCGGCTTTCTTGTTGGAGTGAACCCACGATGATCGAACCACAACTCTGGCACCCCGTGATCGCCTCGCACCAGGTGCGCGACCAGCCCGTGGCCTGTTCGCTGCTCGGGCAGGCGCTGGTGCTCTGGCGCGAGCAGGCGCACGACACCCACCGCGTGCATGCCTGGGCCGACCGCTGCCCGCACCGGGGCGCCCGGCTCTCGCTGGGCCGGGTGCTGATCGGCCTGCACGGCACCCGCCTGGAGTGCCCGTACCACGGCTGGCAATTCGGCGGCGAGGGCCGCTGCCAGCACGTGCCCGCCGCGCCCGACTTCGTGCCGCCGGCCAGCCACTGCGCCACCCCGTTCGAGGCGCGCGAGCAGCACGGCCTGGTGTGGGTGCGGCTGCAGCCACCGTCCCAGACCCTCGCCGCGCCGCTGGCCGACCCGCCCGCGTTCGCGCCGGGCGACGACCCGGCCTGGCGCACCGTGCTGTGCGGCCCCTACGAACTCAACACCAGCGCGCCGCGCCTGGTGGAGAACTTCCTGGACTTGAGCCATTTCGGTTTCGTGCACGAAGGCTGGCTGGGCGAACGCGGCCACGCGCAGGTGCAGACCGGCGCGGTGGAAGAGGGCGAGGCCGGTCTGGTGGTGCGCGACGCCCGGGCCTGGCAGCCGCGCGCCTACGCCGGGGCGGACGCGGGCGCCTGGATCGCCTACCGCTATGACGTGCCGCACCCCTTCGCCGCCATCCTGCGCAAGGACGCCACCGAGGGCGACCCGGTGAGCAACGCGATCGCGCTCTTCATCCGGCCCGACGGCCACGAACTCTGCACCGCCTGGTTCGTGATGGCCACGCGCGGCGATGCCTCGACCGACCAGGAACTGGTCGCCTTCCAGGACGCGGTGTTCGCGCAGGACCGCCCGGTGGTGGAATCGCAGTCGCCGCGCGCGCTGCCGGTGGGCCGCACCACCCCCGTGACCGAGGTGCACGGCCCGGCCGACCGCGTCTCCAGCGCCTACCGCCGCTACCTGAAACGCCTGGACATCGCACTGGGCACCTGCTGACCGAAGGACGTGACATGACCATGACCCCCGCCCAACTCGCCGCCGCCATCCCCAAGGCCGAACTGCACATGCACATCGAGGGTTCGCTGGAACCCGAACTGATCTTCGCGCTGGCCCAGCGCAACGGCCTGAGCCTGCCCTACGCCAGCGTGGACGCGCTGCGCGAGGCCTACGCCTTCACCAACCTGCAGAGTTTCCTGGACATCTACTACGCCGGCGCCAGCGTGCTGCTGCACGAGGCCGACTTCCACGACATGGCCTGGGCCTACTTCCTGCGCGCCAAGGCCGACAACGTGGCGCACGCCGAGCTCTTCTTCGACCCCCAGACCCACACCGCGCGCGGCGTGCCCATGGCCACGGTGATCCAGGGCCTGGCCAGCGCCTGCGCGCGCGCCCAGGCCGAGCTGGGCGTGAGCGCGGCGCTGATCCTGTGCTTCCTGCGCCACCTGAGCGAGGAAGATGCCTTCCAGACGCTGGAAGCCGCCTTGCCTTACCGCCAGCACTTCATCGGCGTGGGCCTGGATTCGAGCGAGGTCGGCCACCCGCCGTCCAAGTTCTCGCGCGTCTTCGCGCGCTGCCGCGAGCTGGGCTTCCATGTGGTGGCGCACGCGGGCGAAGAGGGCCCGCCGGCCTACATCTGGGAAGCACTGAACGACCTGAAGACCGAGCGCATCGACCACGGCGTGCGCTCGCTGGAAGACCCGGACCTGGTCGCCGAACTGGCGCGGCGGCGCATCCCGCTCACGGTGTGCCCACTCTCCAACCTCAAGCTCTGCGTGGTGAACGACCTGAAGGACCACCCGATGAAGCGCCTGCTCGACGCCGGCCTGTGCGCCACCGTCAACTCCGACGACCCGGCCTACTTCGGCGGCTACATGAACGCCAACTTCGTGCAGACCGTGCAAGCGCTGGACCTCACGCGCGAAGACGTGATCACCCTGGCTCGCAACAGTTTCGAGGCCAGCTTCGTGAGCGCGGCGCGGCGCGCGGAACTTATGGCCTTGCTGGACGGCGCGGTCGCTGGCTGAACGGGCCGTGCCATGACCCAACCGAGGTTTCTGGTCGTGGCCATGCCCTCGCCAATGAACAGGGCGGCGTTGAAGAGCGCGCTCGAGATCTCGGGGCTGAAGGCCCGGCTGGACGGCGCGATGTTCGATCCGGCGAACTGGCACGAGTCGCTACAGCATCAGTTACTGGGCGCCATCCGCCCGAGCGACCCACTGGATCCGCCCGATCCAGTGGACCATCGACGAACTCTTCCTGGTCGAAGGACACCGGGTGGGCGACCACGATGAGCACTACCGCTACGACGTGATCGGAAGCTGGCTGCTGCAGCCCGCCCGGCAGCTCGATCTGTTTGACGGCCCCGGGCCCGGGTAAAATCACGCCCCAGCGAGCCCGGTGCTTCCCCGGCTCGCTTTTTCATTCACGGAAGCCATGTAGAGGACCACCATGTACAAAAACCTCGTGGCCCGGTGCGCGTGCGCACTGGCGGCTGCCAGCTTTTTATTTCCCTTTTCCACCCCCGCCCAGGCACAGACGCCGCCGCTCAAGGCCGCGTTCGTCTACGTGACGCCGCTGACCGAAGCTGGCTGGGTGCGCCAGCACGAGCAGGCCCGGCTCGCCGTGCAGGCCGCCCTGGGCAACAAGGTCGAGACACGCTACGTGGAGAACGTGGCCGAAGGCGCCGACGCCGAGCGCGTGATCCGCGATCTGGCGCAGCAGGGCCACCGCATCATCTTCACGCCCAGCTTCGGCTACATGGAGCCCACGCTCAAGGTGGCGCGCGAGTTCCCGGACGTGAAGTTCGAGTCCATCACCGGCTACAAGACCGCGCCCAACGTCGCCACCGCCAACGCGCGCTACTACGAGGGCCGCTACCTGGCCGGCGTGGCCGCGGGCCGCATGGCCACGCAGGCGGGCTACATCGCCGGTTTCCCGATCCCCGAGGTGATCCAGGGCGTCAACGCCTTCACCCTGGGCATGCGCTCGGTCAACCCGCGCGCCACCGTCAAGGTGGTGTGGCTGGGTGAGTGGTTCAACCCACCGCGCGAGCGCGACGCGGCCATGACGCTGATGAACCAGGGCGCCGAGGTGCTGGCCTTCCACACCGGTTCCACCGCCGTGATGGTGGCCGCGCAGGAGCGCGGCAGGCTCGCCGTGGCCTACCACTCCGACATGCGCCGCTTCGGGCCCGATGCGCAGATCGCCGCCGTGACCCACCTCTGGGGCGACTACTACACCCGCCGCGTGCAGGCCGTGCTGGACGGCACCTGGCAGAGCGCGAGCGTCTGGGGCGGGGTGAAGGAGGGCATGATCCGCGTCGACAGCTTCGGCAGCAAGGTGCCGGCCAAGGTGCGCGACGAGGTGCAGGCGCGCCAGGCCGACATGGCCGCGGGCAAGCTCGCGGTGTTCGCGGCGCGCAAGACCGCCGTGCGCGACAACCAGGGCAAGACCGTCATCGAAGCCGGCAAGGCGCTCGACGACGGGCAGATCCTGGGCATGAACTGGCTGGTCGAAGGCGTGCAGGGTTCGGTCGAGCGCTGAAGCCGCGCGGGCCCACCGCCGGCGCGGCGGTATGGGCCTTATCGGCGGCGCGATATGCCCGGGCGAGCCCCAGGCGTTAAGCTGCGCGGCATGAACGCCTACCGTGCCGCCCTCCTGCGTTTCGACGACCAACAACGCCCTGTCTACGACGCCGATGGCCTGCTGGTCGTCGGCCCCGACGCGCAGGGTCGGCGCGTGGTGCGCGCCGCGGGCGACCACGCCGCGCTGATCGGCAACTTTCCCGGCGTGTCGGTGGAAGACCTGAGCGGAAAACTGATCGCGCCGGGCTTCATCGACATGCACGTGCACTACCCGCAGACGGACGTGATCGGCGCGCCCGCGGCCGGCTTGCTGCCCTGGCTGGAGAACTACACCTTCCCGCACGAGTCGCGCTTTCACGAGCCGGAGCACGCGCGCGAGGTGGCGGCCTTCTTCCTGGACGAGCTGGCGCGCAACGGCGTGACCACCGCGCTCACCTTCGCGACCTCGCACCCGGCCTCGGTCGACGCGATGTTCGAGGCGGCGCGCTCGCGCGGCCTGCGCTTCATCACCGGCAAGGTGCTGCAGGACCGCCACAGCCCCGATGGCGTGCGCGACCAGACCGAACAGAGCCTGATCGACACCGAGGCGCTGATCCAGCGCTGGCACGGCGTGGACCGCCTGGGCTACGCGATCACGCCGCGCTTCGCCCCCACCAGCACGCCCGAACAGCTGCGCGGCGCGGGCGAGCTGGCGGCGAAGCACGGTGACGTGTGGATTCAATCGCACGTGGCGGAAAACCTCGACGAGGTGCGCTGGGCGGCCGAGCTGTTCCCGAAGTCGCGCAGCTACCTGGGCGTGTATGGCGACTTCGGCCTGCTGCGGCAGCGCGCGGTGTACGCCCATTGCATCCACCTCGACCAGGCCGACCGCGCGCTGATGGCCGCCACCGGCACCACCGCCGCCGTGAGCCCGACCAGCAACCAGTTCCTGGGCAGCGGCTTCTTCGACTACCTCGCCGCCGACGCGGCGGGCATGGGCTACGGCCTGGCGAGCGACGTGGGCGGTGGCACCAGCTTCTCGCCGTTCCGCACCATGCTCGCGGCCTACTGCGTGGGCCGTGAGGGCCAGACCAAGCAGGGCCTGAGCCTTACCCCGGGGCAGCTGTGGTGGCAGCACACGGCGGGCGCGGCGCGCGCGCTGGGGCTCGAGGGCGTGGTGGGCAACCTGCAGCCCGGCCACGAGGCGGATTTCGTGGTGCTCGACCCGCAGGCCACCCCCCTGCTGGCGCGCAAGACCTCGCAGGCGGACAGCCTGGACGAGCTGCTGTTCGCGCTGATCGTGCTGGGGGACGATCGGGTGGTGGCGCGCACGGTCATCGCTGGCGGCTGATCTCGATCGCGGCTTGGGCGTGTCGTTTTTGCGCTTATTTCTCGACCTAGGGAATGTCCCAGTCTGCGGGTTCCAATGATCTGAATTTGGAAACGAAGCGACGTTATTTGGGATTCAGATGCGCTTTGTTCGGGGCCACCCATTGCCCGAGGGGGGGCTGGGCTGTTGTGGTGAACAGAACGCCCCCTTAGCATCGCCCTGCCAATTTTTTGGGAGGTGCGATTTGAGCTCACTGGCCGCTGGTTTGTTCGCGAGGTACCGCTCGCATCACGACATGAACAGGTCGTTCCTGGTGTGGATGGGGGCTCTGGGGAGCCTGGCCTTCCCGCTCTTCTATCTGCTGCGTTTCACGGGGCAACTCCCGCCGCGCTACGACGATCTGGCGCTCAGGGCCATCGCCACCCTGTTGTGCCTGGCACTGGCGTTGCGCCCGTGGTGGCCCGAGAGGGCCAGGCCGTTCTACCTCGCGCATGCCTACTTCACGTCGGTCTACTGCCTGGCGTTTCTGCTGACGTTCACGACCCTGAAGAATCAGGGCGACAGCTTTTCTTTCGTGAACATGGTGATTGGTGCGGTGTGTGTCATTCTGGTCGCCGATTGGCGCAATGCCGTGGTGATGCTGGTCGCCGGATACGCCCTTGGGGCGCTCGCGTTCTGGGCATCACAACCCGGCATCGCGTTCACGCCGGACGTCTGGATCTGGCTGCCCGCGCCGACGCTGCTGTTCGTGGCCGGTGCCTTGTCCCATTTCGAAAGAAGGCAGGCCGAGCTGGCGCGCCATCGCCTGTACATGAGCTTCGCGGGTTCCATCGCGCACGAGATGCGCGGGCCCATGCAGAAGATCCAGGGTGTCTTCGACACCCTGGAGCGCGACTTCCTGCGCCTGGGGTCATCCCAGTCCTCGGTGTCCCACACGCGCGAGCAGGTCATGGCGATGGTGCGGGTGATGAACGAGGGCCGCAACGCGATCAAGCTGGGTCTGCAGTCGATCACGGTGACGCTGCAGCAGCTCAAGAGCAGGGCCTTCGATGCCTCGGGGTTCACTTGGCTCTCGGCGGCGGTGTGCACCGAGCGCGCGGTGAGCGATTTCGGCTACGAGAGCGAGGCGCAGCGCGAGCGGGTGCGCCTGGCGGAGGTGGCCGACTTCACGTTCAAGGGCGATGAAACCCTCCTGACGCTGATCCTATTCAACCTCATCAAGAACGCGCTGTATTACCTGCCGGCCTGTCCCGACGTCATGGTGACGGTGACCGTGGATGCGCAGTGCATCACGGTGCGCGATACAGGGCCGGGCATCGCGCCGGAAAAGATGGAGCACCTGTTCGAGGACTTCCAGACCTCCGGCAAGGCCGATGGCACAGGCCTGGGGTTGGCGTTTTGCCGGCGCGCCATGCGCGCCTTCGGCGGGGAGATCACCTGCGCATCGCGGTTGGGCGAGTTCACGGCGTTCACGCTGTCGTTTCCCGCAGTGGCGCAGGCGGAGGCCCGGGCCCACGCCGAAGAAGCCATGCGGCATGCCGCGCGGTTGCTGCGCGGCGCCCGCGTGCTGCTGGTGGATGACGATCCGATCCGGCGCCGCGCCACCCTGGCCCAACTCCTGGCCCTGGTGGGCAGCAGCAGCATCGACGAGGCCGGCAACGGCGCTCAGGCGCTGGACCTGCTTCGCCTGGCCTCGGACGTGCCTTATGACCTCGTCGTGATGGACCTCCACATGCCGGTGCTCGATGGTTGTGACACCGTGCGCCAGATCCGCCTGGGGGCCGCCGCCGGGCATGAACAGGTGCCGGTGCTGGCACACAGTGTCCAGCCGGCGACCGAGGCCCGCGCGCAAGCCCGCGAAGCGGGCATGGACGGGTTCCTGAGCGCGCCTTGCAGCCTGCCTGAGATGGCCGGCGCGATCGTGAGCCTGCTCAAGGACCAGCCCTTGCGCCACAGCGCCAAGGACCCGGCGCCCTTCATGGGCAGCTCCGTGCTGCTGGCGGAGGACAACGCCGTGAACCGCGCCATCGTCAAAGGCTACCTGAAGGACATGGGGTTGGAGGTGGTGGAGGCGCAGCAGGGGCAGGACGTCCTGCAGTTCCTCAAGGCGGGCGTGCGGCCGGCCGTGATCCTGATGGACGTGGAGATGCCCGTGCTCGGCGGCATGGAGACGACGCGGCAGCTGCGCGCGATGGCCGATGGGGTGCGCAACATTCCCGTGGTGGCGCTCACCGGGCATGCCTCGCCGGAGCACAGGCAGGCGGCGCGGGACGCGGGCATGGACGGCTTTCTCACCAAGCCCGTGAACGTGGTGGCCTTGCGCGGGGAGCTGGCCCGCCTGATCGGCGAGCGTCCGGTGGGTGAGGCCCAGGCGGCGGGCGCGTCGCCGTCGCCCGCGCGCCTGGCGGGGGCGACCATCGATGGGCCCTTGCTGGATGACGAACGTGTCGAGCAGCTCAAGAGCATGAACATCATGGTGAACCTGCTGCCCGATGGCCTGGCCCAGGCCCGGCGGCACATTGCCAATCTGGAGGACGCTGTGCGGCGCAACGACCTGAAAAGCGCACGCCAGGCGCTGCATTCGCTGGCCGGCCTGAGTGGCGAAATGGGGGCTCACGCCATGTCCGAGACCGCGAAGCAGCATTCGCGCGTGGTCGAGAGCAACGCCTGGCCGTTCGAGCCGAACTGGCTGGCGCGGTTCAACACGCTCTTCCTCGAATCCGAACAGGCCTTGCTCACGAGCTTTGCCCTGCGCAAGACCTCACCGTCCTAGCCCGTTAAAGCGGCGACGCGGGTTCAGTTGTAGGTCAGTGCCCGCGCCTTGCCCCAGAACACGCGGTACATGTAGATGGTGTAGATGATGATCACTGGCAGCGTGATGGCCACGCCGATGAAGATGACGGTGAGCGAGCCGGTGGACACGGCCGCCTGCCACACGTTCATGCGGCCGATCACGATGTCGGGGAAGATGCTGTACGCCAGGCCGAAGAAGGCCAGCACGAAGATCAGCACGGTGGCCGCGAACACCACCCAGCCGTAACCCGCCTTCACCACATTGGGGTGCGTGACCACCCAGCGCACCGCGAAGAAGGCGATCGCGCAGCTCAGGGGGATCGGCATCAGGCCGAACACCTCGGGCACGCTGAACCACTTCGCCACCACGCCGGGGTTCACCAGCGGCGTGGCCACCGAGATCGCGACCAGCGCAAAACCCATGGGCCACAGCACGCGGGCCGCCCAGCGCACCGCGTGGGCCTGCAGCTCGCCTTCGGTCTTCATGATCAGCCAGCCCGCGCCGAGCAGGATGTAGGCCGCCGGCAGCGTGAGCGCGATGCCCAGGCTGAACGCCAGGCCCAGCCAGCCCTTGTCGAAGCCTGTGATGTAGCTGCCCAGCATCCAGCCCTGCGAGGCGCTGGCGAGCAGCGAGCCGACGAAGAAGGCGCGGTTCCAGAACGGCACGTATTTCGTGGGCGCCTTCACACGGAAGTCGAACGCCACGCCGCGCAGGATCAGGCCGATCAGCATCACGGCCACCGGCAGGTAGAGCGCCTGCAGCACCAGCCCGTGCGCCATCGGAAAGGCCACCAGCAGCACGCCGACACCGAGCACCAGCCAGGTTTCGTTGGCGTCCCAGAACGGGCCGATGCTGGAGATCATGGTGTCCTTCTGCTCCTTGCTCTCGGCCAGGGGCAGCAGCAGGCCCACGCCGAGGTCGTAGCCGTCGAGGATCACGTAGGCCAGCAGGGCCAGGCCCATCACGGCCAGGAAGATCAGGGGGAGCACTTCGGCCCAGGTGGTCATGTTCATGGGGTGTTCTCCGTTCGGTCAGACGCCGGCCTTGCCGAGTTCGGCGCCGTGGGGTGCTTCGGGGGCATGTTTGAACGGGTGTTCGGCCATGTACTTGAGCACGCCGACGTAGGTGATGAGCAGCAGGCCGTACACGATGAGGTAGGCCGTGAGCGTGACCGCGATCATGGGCGAGGGGGTGTTGGTGACCACGTCGGCGGTGCGCAGGTGGCCGTAGACGAGGAAGGGCTGGCGGCCGATCTCGGTGACGTACCAGCCCGACAGCGTGGCCAGCCAGCCCGAGAAGGTCATGCCCGCCAGCACGTACAGCGCGGGCTTGGGCAGGTCCAGCGAGCCCTGCGCCTGGCGGCGCCGGCGCCAGAGCATCCAGGCCGAGGCCCAGGCCACGACCAGCATCAGCGTGCCCACGCCGACCATCACGCGAAAGGCCCAGAAGATCGGCGCCACCGGCGGGTGGGCGTTCGGGAATTCGTTGAGGCCCTTGAGTTCGGCGTCGGCGTCGTGCGCCAGGATCAGGCTCGCCATCTTGGGAATCTTCACCGCGTAGTGCGTGGTGCCGGCGGCCTCGTCGGGAATGCCGAACAGCGTGAGCGGCGCGCTCTTCTCGGTGTGCCAGATGCCCTCGAGCGCCGCGATCTTGGCGGGCTGGTGCTCCAGCGTGTTCAGCCCGTGCATGTCGCCGGCCAGGAACTGCAGCGGCATGGCCACCGAGGCGGCGATGATGGCCGTGCGCAAGGCCTTGTGCGTGCCGCCGGTGGCGCTGCCCTTGATGAGCTGCCAGGCGCAGAGGCCGGCGATGAGGAACGAGGCCGTGAGCGCCGAGGCCAGCAGCTTGTGCGCCAGGCGGTAGGGGAAGGAGGGGTTGAACACCACGGCGAACCAGTCGACCGCGACGAACTTGCCGTCCACGATCTCGAAGCCCGCGGGTGTCTGCATCCACGAATTCAGGCTCAGGATCCAGAACGCCGACATGGTGGTGCCGAAGGCCACCAGGAAGGTGGCGGCCAGGTGCACGCGCTCGCTCACGCGGCCCCGGCCGAACAGCATGATGCCCAGGAAGCTGGCCTCCAGGAAGAAGGCGGTCAGCACCTCGTAGCCCAGCAGCGGGCCCGCGATGTTACCGGCCCGTTCCATGAAGCCGGGCCAGTTGGTGCCGAACTGGAAGCTCATCACGATGCCGGAGACCACGCCGAGCGCGAAGCTCAGCGCGAACACCTTGGTCCAGAAGTAGTAGGCCTCTTCCCATGCCGGGTCGCGCGTCTTGATGTGGCGGATGCGGAAGTACAGCAGGAACCAGCCCATCGCGATCGTGATGGTCGGGAACAGGATGTGAAAGCTGATGTTCGCCGCGAACTGGATGCGCGAGAGGAGCAGGGCGTCCATGGGGGTTCTCCGTGGGGTTCTTGTCTGGTGGGGGTCAGGCCGCGTCGGGCAATTTCTCCGGGCGCGCGCTGCGGCCCGCCGCCTTGCCCGTGAGGCGGTCCTTGAGTTCGAGCACGCGCGTGACGGTCGCGCCCATGCCCATCAGCTGCATCGCGGTTTCGGGGGCCAGCTTCTGCACGTCGTCGAACCAGGTCATGAGCCGGTCGATCAGGTCGTGCATCTCGCGCATGCGGGCCTGCGCGTGGCGCTCGGCGTCGGTCTTGGGCGTTTCCAGCAGCGCGGTGCGCAGCATGGACAGGGTGGGCTCCACTTCGCGGCGGCGGCGCTCCTCGGCCAGCACGCGGAAGATTTCCCACACATCGGCCGGCGCCTCGAAGTACTCGCGCCGGTCGCCCGGCTGGTGGCGCAGGCGCACCAGCCGCCAAGCCTGCAATTCCTTCAGGCCCATGCTCACGTTCGAGCGCGAGAACTCCAGCGTCTCGGCGATCTCGTCGGCGTTGAGCGCGTTGGGTGAAATGAAGAGCAGGGCGTAGATCTGCCCCACGGTGCGGTTGATGCCCCAGCGGCTGCCCATTTCCCCGAAGTGGGCAACGAACTCGCGGTTGAGGGGCGGAAGATGGTCTTGCAGTGGCATGCCCGGAAATGTAGCTGGTTCGGCCTGAGTTTTCAGTAATTACTGAAATTCCGGTAATTTCCTGGGGGCTCTCCGCGATCCGGGACCGGTGGGCGCGCCACCTACAATCGCGCCCCATGAGCATCAAAAGCGACAAATGGATCCGCCGCATGGCCGAACAACACGGCCTGATCGAACCGTTCGAGCCCAACCAGGTGCGGGCGGTGGATGGCAAGAAGGTGATCAGCTACGGCACGTCGAGCTACGGCTACGACATCCGTTGCGCGCCGGAATTCAAGGTGTTCACCAACATCCACAGCACGGTGGTGGACCCGAAGAACTTCGACGAGAACAGCTTCGTGGACATCAACAAGGACGTCTGCGTGATCCCGCCCAACAGCTTCGCGCTGGCGCGCACGATGGAGTACTTCCGCATCCCGCGCAACGTGCTCACCATCTGCCTGGGCAAGAGCACGTATGCGCGCTGCGGCATCATCGTCAACGTCACGCCCTTCGAGCCCGAGTGGGAAGGTTATGTGACGCTGGAGTTCAGCAACACCACGCCGCTGCCGGCCAAGATCTACGCGGGCGAGGGTTGCGCCCAGGTGCTGTTCTTCGAAAGCGACGAGGTCTGCGAGACCTCCTACAAGGACCGGGGCGGCAAGTACCAGGGCCAGGTCGGCGTGACCCTGCCCAAAGCTTGACGGTTCGCGCGCCTTGACCCAGGTCAAGGCGGCCGGGCAACCCGGTCGATAGCATGCCGGGCATGTCACGCAACCCGCCCGGCTTCTCTTCTCCCGCCCCCATCCCCGCTGGCCAGCCGCTGCCGCACCGCAAGGTGATCCGGGGCTGGCTCGCCCCGCTCGTCGAGCGGCGCACCGCGCGCGCCATCGCGCTGCTGGTGTTCGACTGGGTGGTCTTCGCCGCGCTCATGGCCGGCACCGTGTGGTTCGTCGCCGTGTGGGCCAAGCTGCTGTGCGGCCTGGCGGCGGGCTTCATGATCGGGCGGCTGTTCATCATCGGCCACGACGCCTGCCACCAGAGCTACACGCCGCACCGGGGGCTGAACCGCGTGCTGGGCCGCATCGCCATGCTGCCCTCGCTCACGCCCTACAGCCTGTGGGAAGTGGGGCACAACGTGGTGCACCACGGCTACACCAACCTCAAGGGCGTGGACTTCGTGTGGGCGCCGCTCACGCGCGAGGAGTTCGCCGCGCTCTCGCCGATGCGCCGCGCCCTGGAGCGCGCGTACCGCAGCGGCTTCGGCCCGGCGCTGTACTACCTGGTGGAGATGTGGTGGCACCGCATGTTCTTCCCGCGCAAGACCTACATGGGCACGCGGCGCGCCGAGTTCGTGTGGGACGGCGTGTTCGTCAGCGCCTGCGCGCTGGCCTGGATCGGCGGCCTGGTGGCCGCCGCCTCGGCCACCGGCCAGTCGGTCTGGCTGCTGCTGGCCATGGGCTTTGCCGTGCCCTTCCTGTTCTGGAACGCCATGATCGGTTTCGTGGTCTACGTGCACCACACGCACACGGCGGTGCAGTGGCACGACGACAAGGCCGCCTGGGGCCGCGCCGCGCCCTTTGTCTCGACCACGGTGCACCTCACCTTTCCGCTGCGCATCGGCGCGATGCTGCACCACATCATGGAGCACACCGCGCACCATGTGGACATGAGCATCCCGCTCTACCAGCTCGAAGGCGTGCAGCGCCTGCTGGAGGACGCGCTGCCGGGCCGCATCATCGTGCAGCGCTTCTCGTGGCGCTGGTACTTCGACACCGCGCGCCGCTGCAAGCTCTACGACTTCGGCCGGCGCTGCTGGACCGACTTCCAGGGCCGCCCGACCAGCGCCTGCGCACCCGCAGTCGCCTGAGCCCGGCGGGGCCACGCCCGCTTCATAATGGGATACCCGCACCCGTACCGAGGTCGCCGAGGAGCCATGCCATGAAGTGGGAAAACAACCGCCAGTCCGATCAGATCGAAGACCGCCGCGCCGACCCCGGCGGGGGTGGGCTCGGTGGCCTGGGTGGCGGCCGGCGTGTGGGTGGGCGCGGCATCGGCCTGGGCACCATTGCCGTCGCGCTGGTCGCGGGCTGGATCTTCGGCATCAACCCCATGACCATTCTCGGCGTGCTCGGCGGCGTGGGCGATGGCGCACCCACCGCCCAGGTGGAGACCACCCAGGGCCCGACCCAGGCGCCCACCGACGACATGGGCAAGTTCGTGGCCGCCGTGCTCGGCGGCACGGAAGACGTGTGGGGTCAGGTGTTCCAGCAGGCCGGCGCGCAGTACCAGAAACCGCGCCTCGTGCTGTTCCGGGGCGCCACGCCCACGGCCTGCGGCACCGGCCAGTCGGCCATGGGCCCGTTCTACTGCCCGGGCGACCAGAAGGTCTACATCGACCTGAGCTTCTACGACACCCTGCGCCGCCAGCTCGGCGCGCCGGGCGACTTCGCCCAGGCCTATGTGATCGCGCACGAGGTCGGTCACCACGTGCAGAACCTCATGGGCATCACCGACCAGATGGAGCAGGCGCGCCGGCGCGTGGGCGAGCGCGAGTACAACGCGCTGTCGGTGCGGCTGGAGCTGCAGGCCGACTGTTTTGCCGGCATCTGGGCCCACCACAACCACAAGAACAAGGCCATCCTGGAGCCGGGCGACGTGGAAGAGGCGCTGAACGCCGCCGCCGCGATCGGCGACGACGCCTTGCAGCGCAAAAGCCAGGGACAGGTGGTGCCCGACAGCTTCACTCACGGCACCAGCGCACAGCGCCAGCGGTGGTTCAACACGGGGCTGCAAAGTGGCAGCGTGCAGTCCTGCGACACCTTCAAAGCGGGCAGCGTCTGAGGCCTGGCGGAGGCCGCCGGCCCGGATTTGGGCGAAAAACGGTCAAAGTGCGACAATACGTGGCTAACTTTGAAGCCAATGACCCAATCCTTCTCCGAACTCTCCCTCTCGCCCGCCATTGAGCGAGCCGTGGCCGAAATGGGCTACGCGACCATGACGCCGATCCAGGCGCAGGCGATTCCGGTGGTGCTGCAAGGCCGTGACGTGATGGGCGCCGCCCAGACCGGCACCGGCAAGACCGCCGCGTTCACGCTGCCGCTGCTGCAGCGCATGCTCAAGCACGAGAACGCCTCCACCTCGCCCGCGCGCCACCCGGTGCGCGCCCTGGTGCTGCTGCCCACGCGTGAGCTGGCCGACCAGGTGGCCGAGCAGGTCAAGCTGTACGCCAAGTACACCAACCTGCGCAGCACAGTGGTGTTCGGCGGCATGGACATGAAGCCGCAGACGGCCGAGCTCAAGAAGGGCGTCGAGGTGCTGGTGGCCACGCCCGGGCGCTTGCTGGACCACATCGAGGCCAAGAACTGCGTGCTCAACCAGGTCGAGTACGTGGTGCTCGACGAGGCCGACCGCATGCTGGACATCGGCTTCCTGCCCGACCTGCAGCGCATTCTGAGCTACCTGCCCAAGCAGCGCACCACGCTGCTGTTCTCGGCCACCTTCTCGCCCGAGATCAAGCGCCTGGCCAACAGCTACCTGCAGGACCCGGTGACCATCGAGGTGGCGCGCTCCAACGCCACGGCGTCCACCGTGGAACAGCATTTCTACCGCGTGGAAGACGACGACAAGCGCGGCATCCTCAAGCAGATCCTGCGCGAGCGCGGTCTCAAGCAAGCCTTCGTGTTCGTCAACAGCAAGCTCGGTTGCGCGCGCCTGGCGCGTTCGCTCGAGCGCGAAGGCCTCAACACCACGGCCCTGCACGGCGACAAGAGCCAGGACGAGCGCCTCAAGGCCCTGGAAGCCTTCAAGACCGGCGCGGTGGACCTGCTGGTCTGCACGGACGTGGCCGCGCGCGGCCTGGACATCAAGGACGTGCCGGCGGTGTTCAACTTCGACATCCCGTTCAACGCCGAGGACTACGTGCACCGCATCGGCCGCACCGGCCGCGCGGGCGCTTCGGGCCTGGCGGTGTCGTTCGTGAGCGGGCGCGACACGCGCCTCATGGGCGACCTGGAAAAGCTGCTGGGCAAGAAGCTCGAGCTCGAAGCGCTCGAGTTCGAAGCCGACCGCCGCCCGGCGGGCCGCTTCAACGATGGCCAGCGCGCCTGGCAGCAGCCCGAAGGGCAGGACGCCGAGCGCCGCGAGAGCCGAGCCATCCGTGAGAGCCGCGAGAGCCGCACCCCGCGCGAAGCGCGAGGCGCCTCCGATTCGCGCCCGACCCGCGCACCGCGCGCGCCGGCCGATCCGCTGTTCGACAAGCCCTACGAACCCAGCGCCGCGAGCGACGCCACGCCCTCGTGGGAAGTGTCGCAGCGCGCCGCCGCGCGCACGGCCTCGCCCAACATCAAGACGCGCCGCAAGGTGCCGGCCTTGTTCAAGAGCGCCCCCGCACCGGCGCCGGCTCAGGAAAGCTGAGGGCGAAGCCCTTGCCTGAGCCTGCCAGGCGGCTTTCGCCGCCGCTCCTTCAGCGCTTGCCGGGTTTGCTGGCCTGCTCGCAGCGCACCGAGATCCGCTCCACCTCGCCCGGCACCTCCGTGATGCGGGCCGCGGTGAGGCAACCGCCCCACACACAACCCGTGTCCAGCGCCTGCAGGTCGTGGCGCTGCACCGCGCCCAGCGTGGACCAGTGGCCGAACGCGATCGGCACGCCTTCGGTGCGCCGGCCCGGCACGTCGAACCAGGGCATGAAGCCCTCGGGCGCCGCGCCCGCGCTGTCCTTGGTGTCGAACTCCATCACACCCTGCGCGGTGCAGAAGCGCAGCCGCGTGAAGGCATTGACGATCACGCGCAGGCGCGCGGCGCCGCGCAGCGAGTCGCTCCACAGCGGCGGTTCGTTGCCATACATCTCCTGCAGGAAGCCGGTCCAGTCGGCGCTGCGCAGCACGGCCTGCAGCTCGCCGGCCAGCGCCAGCGTGCCGGCCACGTCCCACTGCGGCAGCACGCCCGCGTGCACCATCAGCCAGCCGTGTTCGAACAGCGCCATGGGCCGCGCGCGCAGCCAGTCGAGCAAGGCCTCGCGGTCGGGCGCGGCAAGGATGTCACCCACCGTGTCGCTGCGATGTGGCTTGCGCACGCCGTGCGCCGTGGCCAGCAGGTGCAGGTCGTGGTTGCCGAGCAGGCAGTGCGCCGCGCCGTCGAGCGCGATCAGCCGGCGCAGCACGGCCAGCGAGGCCGGCCCGCGGTTGACGAGATCGCCCAGCAGGTACAGCGTGTCGCGGCTGGGTGAGAAACCGATGTCGTCGAGCAGGCGGCCGAGCGCCGCGTCGCAGCCCTGCACATCCCCGATCATGTAAAGTGCCATTGGCCGATTATGGACACCCTCCTCATTGTTTTTCTGACGCTGCTCAACGGGGCGTTCGCCATGTCCGAGCTGGCCCTGGCATCCAGCCGCAAGGCGCGGCTCACGGCCATGGCCGAGGCCGGCGACAAGGGCTCGGTCACCGCGCTCCAGCTGCTGGACAACCCCACGCAATTCCTCTCCTCGGTGCAGGTCGGCATCACCTCCATCGGCATGCTCAACGGCATCGTGGGGGAGGCTGCGTTCAGCGACGACCTGGGTCGCCAGCTCGTGGCATGGGGCCTGACGGAAGCCACGGCCAGCGTGATGGCCACCGCGATCGTGGTGGTGGTCATCACCTTCATCACCATCGTGTTCGGCGAGCTGGTGCCCAAGCGCATCGGCCAGCTCTACCCCGAGGCCGTCGCGCGCTGGGTTTCGCGCCCCATGGCCTTCGTGGCCCAGGCCGCCAAGCCCTTCGTGTGGCTGCTCACGCACACCACGCAGTGGGTGCTCAAGCTGCTGCGCATCGACACCAACGCCGTGCAGCACGTGACCGAAGAGGAAATCAACGCCAGCCTGGAGGAGGGCGTGGACGCCGGCATCATCGAGGAACACGAGCACCAGATGGTGCGCAACGTGTTCCTGCTGGACGACCGTCAGCTCACCTCCATCATGGTGCCGCACTCGGAAATCGAATGGCTCGACGCCGAGGACCGCATCGACGCGGCCGTGCAGAAGGCCTGGACCACCGGCCATTCCTGGTACCCGGTGTGCCGGGGCGGGCTGGACGACGTGGTCGGTGTGATCCACCTGCCGCGCATGCTCGCGCTGCAATCCGAAGGCCACAACGAACCCTTGATGCAGCACGTGCTGCCGGCCGTGTTCGTGCCCGAGACACTCAGCGGCATGGAGCTGCTGGAGCAGTTCCGCGAACGCGCGACGCGCATGGTGTTCGTGGTTGACGAATACGGCGTGGTGCAGGGCCTGCTCACGCCGCTGGACATGCTGGAGGCCATCACCGGCGAGCTGTCGCCGCGCACCGCAGTGGACGCCTGGGCGACGCAGCGCGAGGACGGCGCCTGGCTGGTGGACGGCGCGATGCCGGTGACCGAGCTGAAGTCGCGCCTGGCGATCGACGACCTGCCCGACGAGGACAAGGGGCGCTACAACACCGTGGCCGGCCTCATGCAGACCGTGGCGGGCGACCTGCTGGGCCGGCGCGAGCACGTGGACTGCGCGGGCTGGCGCTTCGAGGTGCTGGTGCTCGATGGGCGCCGCATCGATCAGGTGCTGATCACGCGCCTGCCCGAGCCCGAGTCGGAAGCGGCGGTCGAGGCCGACGGCTGAGCCGCGCGCTCACAAGCCCCACCACGCGGGAAGCCAGCGCCGCACCTCCGGACGGCCGAAGCGCTCGTCCATCAGCACCACCACGCCTTCATCGTCCGGTCCGCGGATGACGCGGCCGGCGGCCTGCACCACCTTCTGCAGGCCCGGGAACAAATAGGCGTAGTCGTAGCCCTGCCCGAAACGGGCCTGCAGCCGCGCGCGCAGTTGTTCGGTCACCGGGTTGAGCTGCGGCAGGCCCAGGGTGGCGATGAAGGCGCCGATGAGGCGCTGCCCGGGCAGGTCGATGCCTTCACCGAACGCACCACCCAGCACGGCGAAGCCGATGCCCTGGCTGTCTTCGGTGAAGCGCGCGACGAAGGCCTCGCGCTCGGGTTCGCCCATGCCGCGCGACTGCGCCCACACCGGCAGCGCCGGGTGCGTGGCCTGCAGGCGTTGCAGCGCCTGCTGCAGGTAGTCGAAGCTGCTGAAGAAGGCGAGGTAGTTGCCGGGCCGTTGGGCGTACTGGTCGGCCATGACCTCGACCAATGGGTCGAGCGAGGCGGCGCGGTCGGCGTAGCGGGTGGAGAGGTTCGGCGTCACGCGCACCTGCAGCTGCGAGGCATCGAAGGGCGAGGGCACGGACAGGCGCGCGGTGTCTTGCGGCAGGCCCAGCAGGTCGCTCACGTAGGCCATGGGGCTGAGCGTGGCCGAGAACAGCGTGGCGCTGTGCGCGGCCTGCCAGCGCGGCTGCAGCAGCGGGCCGGGGTCGAGGTTGCGGATGTTCAGCACCGGCTGGCGCGCGCGGCCGGCCGCGCGCGGCGCGGGCGTGAGGTCCACCAGCGAGTGCTGGTCGAACACCTCGGCCACGCGCAGGAAGCGCTGCACCTCGAACAGCCAGTCCTGCAGACCGGCCGCGTCCGCGCCCTCGGGTTCGAGCGCGAGGTGGTCCGACAGCGCCGCGCTGTGGCGTTGCAAGGCCTCGATGAACGCACCCGGCAGTTCGGGCAGCACCGTGTGGTCCTGCGTCTGCAGGCGCGCCAGCGCGCTCCAGGGGCGCTGCAACCGGTCCATGGTTTTCTTCAGCGCGGCCGGTGCGCCCTTGCGCACGGCCTGGAAGGCGGCGGGGCGCAGCTCGGCGCTGTACATGAGCCGCGCGCGCTCGATCAGGTTGTGCGCCTCGTCCACCAGCAGGCCCACGCGCAGTCCGTCGCCCACCGTGAGCGACCAGGCGTGCGCGCTGAGGTCGAAGAAGTGGTTGAAGTCGCCCACCACCACGTCGCTCCAGCGCAGCAGGTCCTGGCCCAGGTAATACGGGCAGACCTCGTGGCGCAGGGCGATCTCGCGCAGCGCGGCCTTGTCGAGCCAGCCCGCCTGCGCGGCGGCCTCGCGCGCGGCCGGCAGGCGGTCGTAGAAGCCGCGCGCGAGTGGGCAGGACTCGCCGTGGCAGGCCTTGTCCGGGTGCTCGCAGGCCTTGTCGCGCGCCACCAGTTCGAGCACGCGCAGTGGCTGGGCCTTCATGCGCTGCAGGGCGTGCAGCGCGAGCTGGCGCCCGGGTGTCTTGGCGGTCAGGTAGAAAAGCTTGTGCGTGCCCTGGGCGGGCGCGGCGCGCAGGGCCGCGAACAGCGTGGCCATGGTCTTGCCGATGCCGGTGGGCGCCTGCGCGAGCAGGTGGCGCCCGGCGCCGTGGCAGCGGTAGACGGCGGCGGCCAGCTCGCGCTGCCCGGGCCGGAAGCCCTCGAACGGAAAGGCCAGCGCGCGCAGCGCCTCGTCGCGCGCGGCGCGGTGCGCCAGCTCGGCGCGCGCCCAGCCCGCGTAGCGCGCGCAAAGCGTTTCGAAGAAGGCCTTGAGCTCCACCGCGCTGTGCCACACGGGCAGCACCGTCTCCTGCGCGGTATCGATGTTGAAATAGACCAGCGCGAGTTCGATGCGCTCCAGCGCGTGCTGTTCGCACAGCATCCAGCCGTAGACCCGCGCCTGCGCCCAGTGCAGTTCGCGGTGGTTGTCGGGGATGCGCGCGGCGTCGCCCCGGTGCGTCTTGATTTCCTCCAGGCGCGGCACCGCCGGGTCGAAGCCGTCGGCCCGGCCCTGCACCCGCAGCTCGCCACAGCGGGCGCTCAGCGGCACCTCGCGCTGGTAGCCCGCCGCGCGCCGCGCGGTCACGGTGGTGTGGCCGGCGATGCCGTCCTGCGCGCTGGGCGAGGGCGTGAAGCGCAGGTCCAGGTCGCCCGCCTTGGCCGCGAAGGCGCACAGCACGCGCACCGCCACCGAGGCGGTGGTCGTGTCGATGGACGGTGGGTTGGCCGACATGGCTCACCATGGTACTGGATATATAGTCAGTGAATGTCCGCGATCGCCCCCGCCCTGACGCGGCGCCACCACCAGCGCCTGCGCGAGATCTACCGCTCGGCCGGCTGGCCCTGCCACGACATGCTGGAGGTGGAGCTGCTCGCCGCCGGCCTGCTGGAGCGCCGGCCTTCGCCCGAGGGTTTCGAGAGCCTGCGCGTGACCGAGGCCGGCATCCAGCGGCTGGCCGAGGTGTTCAGCCAGAACAAGGCCGCGCGCACGCCGCACGAGGCCCTGGTGGAGCGCGTGGCCACGGCGATGGCTCAGGCCGGGCGGCTCAGCTGGCGCGGCCTGATGCTGCGCGTGCCGCTGCCGCGCGCGCTGCTGGGCGGTGAGCCCGCTGCGGACACCGGCGGCCCACTGCAGGCCTGCGCCTTCGAGAGCGAGGCCGTCGCCGCCCCTGCGCCCGAGCACGGCTGGTGCATGGCCTCTCCGGACGTGTTCTCGGTGCGGCACACCACCGTGGAGGCCTACCTGGAGCCCGTGGTGCACGAGATCAAGGTGAGCCGGGCCGACCTGCTGGGCGACCTGCGCAAACCCGCCAAGCGCGCCGCCTACCTGGGCCTGGCCAGCGCCTGCTGGTACGTGCTGGGGCAGGACGCCAAGGGCCGCCCCATCGCCGCGCCCGACGAGGTGCCGCCCGAGTGCGGCGTGATGCAGCTCGAAGGCGAGCGCCTGGTGGTGGCGCGCGAGGCGCCGCGCCGCGCGGTCGAACGCCTGCCCTTCCACGTGTGGATGGCGCTGGCGCGCAGCGGGCCGGCCGTGCGGCCGGAGGACGACGCGCAGTCGCTGCTGTGACCCGATCGGTGAAATCCCACTGGCGCGGCAGGGCCACTCTGGCGATGATGTGTGCCTGTGCTGTTTCTCGGAGACCACGATGAAAACCCTGAACGACCACCTGAGCCAGTACGCGGCCTACCACCGCGACCGCCGCAACATCGTCACGCACTTCATCGGCATTCCCATGATCGTGCTCTCGGTCGTGGTGCTGCTGGCGCGCCCGGCCTTCGACGTGGCGGGCCTGCCCCTGTCCCCGGCCACGCTGGCGGTGATCGCCGCCACGCTCTACTACCTGCGGCTGGACCTGCGCTTCGGCGTGGTGATGGGCCTGCTGCTCGCGGCCTGCCTGGCGGTGGCGCATGCCACGGCGGGCCTGTCCACCGGCGCCTGGGCCACCTTCGGCGTGGGCCTGTTCGTGGTGGGCTGGGTGATCCAGTTCGTCGGCCACATCTACGAAGGCCGCAAGCCGGCCTTTGTCGACGACGTCATGGGGCTCATCATCGGCCCGCTGTTCGTGGTGGCCGAACTTGCCTTCCTGATGGGCCTGCGCCGCGAGGTGGAGGCGGTGGTCGAGTCGCGCGCGGGCCCGGTGCACGGCGGCCGCGAGCTCGCCAAGTGATCCGGCCCGAGTCGCCCGGCGACGTCGAAGCCATCCACGCGCTGACGGCGGCCGCCTTCCAGCGCGCGCCGCACACCAGCCACACCGAGCACCTCATCGTCGACGCCCTGCGCGCCGCGGGGCAGCTTGCCGTGTCGCTGGTCGAAGAGCGGCAGGGCGCCGTGGTGGGCCATGTGGCGGTGTCGCCGGTGACGGTGTCGGATGGCACGCGGCACTGGTTCGGCCTGGGCCCGATCTCGGTGCTGCCCGGTTACCAGGGGCTGGGCGTGGGCAGCGGGCTCATGCGCGCGGCCCTGCAGCGCCTGCGCGATCAGGGCGCGGGCGGCTGTGTGCTGGTGGGTGAGCCGGCCTTCTACGGCCGCTTCGGTTTTCGCGCCGTGCCCACCCTGCTGTTGCCGGGTGTGCCGCCCGAGTATTTCCAGGCCCTGGCCTTCAACGGGCGGGTGCCGCACGGCGAGGTGAGCTACCACGAGGCCTTCGACGTGCGGCCGCCGGAAGCCGAAAACCACACGCGCTGACGGGCTGATCGGCGCGCGGTGGCACCGAGGTCGTTTTCATGTAACTATTCAAGTTACATGAAACTCGACAGCAAACTCTCGTCCATCCTTCACCTGCTGCTGCACATGGCGCAGAGCGAGCGGCCCATGACCTCCGAGGCCCTGGCCGCCTGCCTGCAGGGCAGCAGCCCGGTGGTGGTGCGCCGCACCCTCGCCGGCCTGCGCGAGGCCGGCTTCGTGAGCTCCGAACGGGGCCACGGCGGCGGCTGGGTGCTGGCCTGCAACCTCAAGACCGTGACCCTGCGCGACGTGTACGACGCGGTCGGCGCACCCACGGTGTTCGCCATCGGCCACCGCTCGGACAACCCCGAGTGCCTGGTGGAGCAGGCGGTCAACGAGGCGCTGTCGGGCGCGTTGCAGGAGGCCCAGGCGCTGCTGGTGCAGCGGCTGGGCCGCGTGACGCTGGCCGACCTCGCGGCCGATTTCAACCGCCGTTTCGACGCCCACCCCCATGCCAGGAGCCACCATGCCCACCACCACCTCCCCGAATGACGCCATCGTGATCGGCGGCAGCTACGCCGGCCTGTCCGCCGCCCTGCAGCTCGCGCGGGCGCGCCGCCGCGTGCTCGTGATCGACGCCGGCCTGCGCCGCAACCGCTTCGCCAGCGCCTCGCACGGCTTCCTGGGCCAGGACGGCCGCGCGCCCGGCGACATCGCCGCCGAGGGCCGGGCCCAGCTGCTCGCCTACCCCAACGTGCGCTGGCTGGACGGCACCGTCGCGCGCGCCGAAGCGCAGGGCGAGGGTTTTGGCGTGGCGCTCGACGGTGGCCACACCGAGCAGGCCCGCACGCTCGTGATCGCCACGGGCGTGGTGGACGAGCTGCCGGCCATCGAAGGCCTGGCCGAGCGTTGGGGCCGGGGCGTCTTCCACTGCCCGTACTGCCACGGCTACGAGCTCGACAACGGGCGCATCGGCGTGCTGGCGGTCAGCGAGATGTCCATGCACCACGCGCTGATGCTGCCGGACTGGGGCTCGACCACGTTGTTCCTCAACGAGGCCTTCGTGCCCGACGAGGCGCAGCGCGCCGCGCTGGCCGCGCGCGGTGTCGCGGTGGAAGCCGGCGCGGTGGCGCGCCTGGTGGACACCGCCACGGTGGAGCTGCGCGATGGCCGCCGCTTCGCCCTGGATGGTCTGTTCACCATGGCGCGCACGCACATCGCCAGCCCGGTGGCGGCGCAGCTGGGCTGCGCCATGGACGAAGGCCCCACGGGCGCCTTCATCCGCACCGACGCGATGCAGGGCACCAGCGTGCCCGGCGTGTTTGCCTGCGGCGATGCCGCGCGCGCGGCCGGCAACGTGGCGATCTCGGTGGGCGCGGGCGCCATGGCCGGGGCCAGCGCGCACCGCGCCCTGATGTTCGGCTGATCGCTTAGCGCGCCGGTTGCAGGCGCGTCACGCGGACCTGCACGAAGACTTCTTCGGTGGCCGCGTAGTCCCACTGCTCGACGGCGCAGGCGCGCTCGGCCGCGTGCCAGCGCACCAGGTTCACCGAGTTGGGCGCGCCGGGCCGCACGCGGTGCGACACGGCGGTGCCGGCCTGCACCGCCCACATCGGTCGCGCCAGGCCGGGCAGGGGCATCACGTAGGGCAGGTGGATGTGGCCGCCCATCACGAGGTCGGCGCCCGCGGCGGCCCAGGCGTCCTGCGCGGCGGTGTGGCCGATCAGGCGGTCCGGCTCGTCCTGCGGGCGCTGCACATCGATCGGCTGGTGCACCACCACCACGCGCAACTGGGCCGGCGTGGCCTCGGCCAGCCGCGCCGCCACGCGCGCGACCTGCGCCGCCGACACCTCGCCGTTCTTGTGCCGGTGCGCGCGCGTGGTGTTCACGGCCAGCACCAACAGCCCGGCGGAACTGAACTGCGGTTCGAGCTCATCGCCGAAGGCCGCGCGGTGGCCCGCGTAGGGCCGCACCAGCCGGGCCCAACCGTTGAACAGCGGGATGTCGTGGTTGCCCGGGATCACCAGCCGGGGCGCGCCCAGCTGGTCCATGAAGCGGCGCGCGGCCTCGAACTGGGGGGCGCGGGCGCGCTGGGTGATGTCGCCCGAGAGCACCACGAGGTCCGGCCGCAGCCGCTGGGCCAGCTGCACCAGGGCCCGCACCACCGGCGCCCGCTCGGTGCCGAAGTGCGGGTCCGAGACCTGCAGGATCGCGCTCAAGCGGGGGCCTCGCGGTCGGCGGGTGCCGGTTTGAGCAGGAACAGGGGCACCGGCAGCACGCGCACATCCAGCGGCGCCTTCATGCGCAGGACTTCCCCATCGACCGCGACCTTCAGGCGCCGCGCACCCGCCACCGACGGCGCGCGCACCACCATCTGCTGGAACTCGAAGTGCTCGATGTCGTCGGCCTCGCCAAGCGTGCCCATGGCGCCCTGCCACATCAGGCGCAGCAGGGCCAGGGTGCCGATGGGCTTGAGCATCACCGCCGTGACGCGGCCGTTGTCGCGCGCGCCATCGGGGCGCTGGCCTTGCACCACGCCCACCTGCTCCAGCTGCAGGCGGTTGTTGCCCACGAACAGGGTGAGGGTCTTCACCTCGCGCTGCGCGCCGTCCAGGCCGATGCGCAGTTTCAGCCGCCGCTGCGCGCGAAACAGGGTGGCGAAGGCCGCCCAGATCGCCACCCACTGGCTGCGCCCGAAACGGTTCTTCCAGACCTCGCGGTCCTCCAGCAGGTCGGGGTACAGGCCCAGGCTCGCGTTGACCAGGAACAGGTGCTCGTTGACGGCGGCCACCTGCACCGGCTCGGGCCGCGCGCCCAGCAGTTGCGCCATGGCATCGGCCACGTCGGTGGCGATGCCGTGCGTGCGCGCGAAATAGTTGAAGGTGCCGCGCGGGATCACGCCCAGGGCGCAGCCGGCGGCGTGGGCGGCCTGGGCCACGGTGTTGATGGTGCCGTCGCCGCCCACGGCCACGATGGCGGCGTTCGTTTCGCGCGCCTGCCGCGCCAGCTCGGCCGTGCGGCGCGGCAGGTCGGCCGGTTCGCACACGTGCAGCTGGCCGGGCCGGCCCGAAGCGCGCAGCGCGGCCTCGATGGTCGCTCGCGTGCCGTCGCCGTCCTGGCTGCCGGAGCGGCTGTTGATGACGAAGTGCAGCGTCGAGGCCGGATCGAAAGGGGGGACTTCGGGCATGGGCGGCCAAGGGATGGGTTCGGACCAGTGTAGCGGCGCTGGTTGAAAACCCCATGGCACAAGCCGGTCCGGCTGGCGATGATGGTGGGCATGAACGCGCCCCTGCCCACCTCCCCCGCCGCCCAACTGTTCGACCGCGTGAAGGCCGCGCTCAATGGTGAACACCGCCAGCGCCTGCCCGGCAACTGGTCGCCCGTGGCGCGCTACCTCGACCCCGCGCGCCACCAGCGCGAACTCGCCGCCCTGCGCCGGCTGCCGCAGGCGGTGGCCGACGCGGCCGCGCTGCAGGCGAGCGGCGACTGGCTGGCGCGTTCGGTGCATGGGGTGCCGGTGCTGCTTACCCGCCATGCCGACGGGCAGCTGCGCGCCTTCATCAACGTGTGCCGCCACCGGGGCGCGGCGCTGGTGCCCGAGGGCGCCTGTGGCCAGGGACGCGAGCGCTTCGTGTGCCCGTACCACAGCTGGACCTACGGCAACGACGGCGCCTGCGTCGGCCGCCCGCACGACCGCGACTTTCCCCACGCGCCCAAGGCCAGCGCCGGCCTGGTCGAGCTGCCCTGCGCGCAGCGCTTCGGCCTGGTCTGGGTGGTGGCGACGGCCTTGCCCGCGTTCGACTGGGCCGCGTACTTCGGCCCCTTGGGCGAGGAGATCGACGGCCTGGGCTTCGACGCCGCCGCGCGCGTGCAGCGCCACCGCCATTTCACCCAGGCCTCGAACTGGAAGCTGGTGCTCGACGCCAACCTGGAGAGTTACCACTTCGCCTACGCCCACCGCGAGACCATCGCCTACCTGTTCCACGACAACGTGGTGGTGCACGACCAAGTGGGCGACCACCAGCGCATCGTGCTGCCCAAGCGCAGCTTCGAGGAACTGAGCGAGCCGCCGGCCACGCTGGAAGGCTTCGCGAAGACGATCAACACCATCTACTTCCTGTTCCCCTCCACCCTGCTGCTCTGGGAGGGCGACCACGTCAACGCCTTCGCGCTCTCGCCCACCGACGCCGCCACCACGCAGGTCGACGGCTGGCTCATCGCGCCGCGCCAGCACCTGGCCACCCGCAGCGACAGCTACTGGCAGCGCAACTTCGACATGTTCTGGACCGCGATCGACGAGGACTTCGCGCTCGCGGCCAGCATGCAGCGCGGGCTGGACAGCGGGGCGAACCAGGCCCTGTGTTTCGGCGAGAACGAGTTCGCCTGCGAGGCCTTCCACGCCTCGGTGCAGCGCATGGCGGGCGAGGGCGCTTAGCATCGCGCCTGTCACAAAACCGGGCGCTCGCCCGTCTGGCTGGTCATGAACGATCCCACCACCACCTTCAACCGCCTGCGCCCCCGGCTGCAGGGCATCGCCTACCGCATGCTGGGCTCGCCGGCCGAAGCCGAGGAGGTGGTGCAGGACGCCTGGCTGCGCTGGCACGAGGCCGCGCACGCCGACCTGGACAGCAGCGAGGCCTGGCTGGTGACCGTGACCACGCGCCTGGCGATCGACCGCCTGCGCAGCGCCAAGGTGCAGCGCGAGCACTACATCGGCACCTGGCTGCCCGAGCCGCTGCTGGCCGATGCGCCGGTGACGCCCGAACAGCTGCTGGAGCGCGCCGACGACGTGTCGGTGGCTTTTCTCGCCATGCTGGAGCGGCTGGCACCCGAAGCCCGCGCGGCCTTCCTGATGCGCGAGGTGTTCGACGCCGACTACGGCGAGGTGGCCGAGGCCCTGGGCAAGACCGAGAGCGCCTGCCGCCAGATCGTGCACCGCGCCAAGGCGCAGCTGCAGGACGACCGGCCACGCCACATCGTGCCGCGCGAGGCCCAGTTGCGCCTGCTGCGCGGCTTTGCCGATGCCGCCGCCACCGGGCAGTTCGACCGGCTGCAGTCGCTGCTGGCCGAGGACGCGCAACTGATCGGCGATGGCGGCGGCAAGGTGCCGAGTTTCGGCGTGCCGCTGGTGGGCGGGCGGCGCATCGCGCAGCTCTTCTACGCCACGCACCGGCGCTTCGGCGAGGGCGTGCGCTTCGAGGTCGTGGTGCTCAACGGGCAGTGGGGCCTGCTGCGCTTCATCCAGGGCGGGCTGGAGTCGGCGCAATCGTTCGTGACCGACGGCGAGCGCATCCTGCGCCTGCACGTGCAGCGCAACCCCGACAAGCTCGCGCGCATCGCCGCCGCGCTGGGCCGCGACCTGGCTGTCACAAACCCCAGGCCCTGACCGTCTTCAGAGGTGTGTTCCCCAACCCCTCTGAAAGACGCCACATGAAATCACCCCGACTCCCCTGGACCGAGATCGCGCCCAAGGCCTACCAGGCCATGGCCGCCGTCGGCGCCACCACCGCCGGCTCCTCGCTCGGCACCGTCCTGATCGAACTCGTGAAGACGCGCGTCTCGCAGCTCAACGGCTGCGCCTTCTGCGTGGACATGCACGTGCGCGACCTGCGCAAGCACGGCGAACGCTGGCAGCGCATCAACAGCCTCGTGACCTGGCGCGAGACCGGCCTGTACAGCGAGCGCGAGCGCGCCGCGCTGAACTGGGCCGAGTCCCTGACCCGGCTGGTGGACCACCACGGCAGCCGCGACGCCGATTTCGAGCAACTGCAAACCCAGCTCAGCGACCAGGAAATCGTCGAGCTGTGCTGGACCGTCGCGCAGATCAACGCCTGGAACCGCATGGCCGTGGGCATGCACGCCCCCGTGGCCGAGAAGGAGATCGCATGAACATCGTGGTCATCGGAGGCAGCGGCCTCATCGGCAGACAACTCGCCACCCTGCTGCGCCAGGCCGGCCACGCGGTGACGGCGGCCTCGCCCTCGTCGGGCGTCAACGCCGTCACCGGCGAAGGCCTGAGCGAGGCCCTGGCCGGCGCGCAGGTGGTGGTGGACGTGAGCAACTCACCCTCCTTCGAGGACGAGGCGGTGATGCACTTCTTCCGCGCCTCCACCCGCAACCTGCTGGACGCCAGCGCTCGCGCCGGCGTGGGGCACTACGTGGCCCTGTCGGTGGTGGGCTCCGAGCGGGTGCCCGCGAGCGGTTACTTCCGCGCCAAGGTGGCGCAGGAAGCGCTGATCCAGGAAGGGCGGGTGCCTTACACCCTCGTGCGCGCCACGCAGTTCCACGAGTTCCTGATGTCGATCGCCCACGTGGCGACCGAAGGCCAGACCGTGCGCCTGCCCTCGGCGCCGCTGCAGCCCATCGCGGCGAGCGACGTGGCCGAGGCGCTGGCGGACGTGGCGGTGCAGGCCCCGCTCAACGGCACCTGCGAAGTGGCGGGGCCCGAAGCCGTGCCGCTGGACCAGCTCATCCGCCAGCTGTTCCAGGCGCGCCAGGACCCGCGCGCGGTGGTGTCGGACCCCGGGGCCACGTATTTCGGTTCGCCGCTGGAGGGCAATGCCCTCATCCCCGGCCCCAATGCGCGCATCGGGAAGGTCTCCCTGGCGCAGTGGCTGGCCTCATAGCAGGATCTGGTTGTCGGGCGTGGGCGGGGGCGGCAGATCGCTCTCGCCCAGCAGGCTGCGCAACTCGCGCTCGATGCCCTGGCACAGGTGGGCCATGGGCACGTCGTTGGCGCCGCCTTCGAACGGGTTCTCGGTGCTTTCACCCACCTGGTCCAGCGAGAGGTACATCCAGGCCACCAGCACGCTGAAGGGCACCGAGAGCCAGACCATGTGGCCGGCGAGCAGGCCGCTCACGCTGTCGTTGAGGCGGTCGAACTCGCGCACCAGGCAGAAGGGCAGCAGGGCCGCGAAGCACCAGACGAACAAGGTGTTGATGGTGGCGTACTGGCGCGGGTAGGGGAAGTTCTTGAGGCGCTCGACGCGGCTTTGCTGGTCCAGCAGTTCCTTGATGGTCTTCTGCAGCTCGGTGTGGTGCAGCACCGCGAGTTCCTGGCGTGCATACAGCTCGCGCAGGGTTTCGCTCTGCAGGTTGAGCAGCAGCAGGCCCTTGTGGCCCGTGCTCGCCACGCGCAGCCGCTCGGTTTCGCCGAGCAGGGGCGTCAGCTCGGTGTCCAGCGGGGTGTCGTGCTCGGGCACGCGGAAATGCCTGGCGCGGTATTCGGCGTTGGCGCGGCTGTTCGCGGATTCCCACACGCGCCCCTGCCGCAGCTGGTGGCGCAGCACCGTGAGCCAGGCCAGGTGGCGGTGGATGAGCAGCTGCGACGAACCGCCGGTGGTCGGAAACATCCGGCAGATCAGGCCCCAGTAGCGGCTCGTGCCGACGATGGAGGACCAGACCTGCTGCGCCTCCACCGTGCGCTGGTAGGTCTGGGCGTTCTTGAAGCCCACGATGAAGGAGGTGGCCGTGCCCAGCAGCACCGCGACCGACCAGGGCGCGGCGATCCAGGTCAGCCCGAAGACCTGGTACAGCGTGGCCGGCACGGCGGCCAGCACCAGCAGGATGTAGGTCTTGCGGCGCGTCCAGGCGAGGAACTCGGCGAGGGTGTACGACTTGGCGATTTTCATGGTGGGTGGAGCGAGGGGGTGGAGGGGCTTGACGCAGACAAGACGTTCGGCCCCGTCGCCTTGTGACAGCGCCGCGTGTACGCTCTCGCCCATGCACCTGATCCAGACCCTCGATGCGGGCGTGCTCGAACTGCGCCTGAACCGGCCCGAACGCCTCAATGCCCTCACGCTCGCGCTCGCGCGCGACCTGCTGGCGGCGGTGCAGGCCGGCGTGGCCGACCCGGCGGTGCGGGTCATCCTGCTCAGCGGCGAAGGCCGCGCCTTCTGCGCCGGCAAGGACCGCGACGACCCGCCCACCCCCGCCTTCGTCGAGACCCTGCAGGCCCTGGCCTCGTTGCTCGTGCGCTGCCCCCAACCGGTGGTGACGGCGGTGCAGGGCTGGGTGGTGGGCGCGGGCGTCGAGCTCATGCTCAACGGCGACCTCAGCGTGGCCGCGCGCGGTGCGCGCTTCGCGCTGCCCGAGGTGCAGGTGGGCCTGTTCGGCACCGGCGGCGTGGCCGCGCTGCTGCCGCGCCTGGTCGGGCTGCAGAAGGCCAAAGGCCTGCTGATGCTGGGGCAGGAGCTGGGCGCCGTGGACGCCGAGCGCTGGGGCCTGGTGTGGCAGGTGGTGGAGGACGGCGCGTTGGAGGCCCAGGCGCGCGAGCTGGCGCAACGGCTCGCGCGCAGCAGCCCGGCGCTGCTGGCCGAGGTCAAGCAACTGGTGCACCGCGAGCTGCTGGGCGACTTCGACGCGTCGCTGGCGCGCGAGACCGCCGTGCACCAGCGGTTGAACCCCTTGGCGGACGCGGTCACCGCCCCGGCGGCCAGCGGACCTGAGGCGGGCTCTGCACAATGCCGGGCATGACCGCCCCGGCACCCGAACCCCGCTTCTTCCAGCCCGTTCCCCTCGACAAGGCCTACCGCCTCATCAACCACGGCCCCACCGTGCTCGTGTCCTCGGCCCACGCGGGCGAGGTCAACGTGATGTCGGCCGCCTGGGCCTGCGCGCTGGATTTTTCACCGCCCAAGGTGACGGTGGTGATCGACAAGGCCACGCGCACGCGCGCGCTGGTGGAGGGCAGCGGCACCTTCGCGCTGTGTGTGCCGTCGGCCGGCCTGGCCGCGCTTACGCTCGGCGTGGGCACCGACAGCGCGCTCACCGTGCCGGACAAGCTCGCGCGCCACGGGGTGAAGACCTTTCACGCCCCCGGCCACGAGGCCCTGCCGCTGGTCGAGGGCTGCGTGGCCTGGCTGGTGTGCCGGCTGCTGCCCGAACCGCACAACCAGGCCACCTACGACCTGTTCATCGGCGAGGTGGTGGGTGCCTGGGCGGACGAGCGGGTGTTCCGCGCGGGGCGCTGGCATTTCGATGGCGCGCCCGATCACCTGCGCACCCTGCACTACGTGGCCGGGGGGCAGTTCTACGCGACCGGCGCGTCGCTGCAGGTGGGCGGCGGCTGAGGCCCGCAGGCCTTCGCCTCAGTAGTGCGGCGGCAGTTCGTCGCGCAGGTTGCGCACGGCCGCCGCGGCCTGGGGGTCCCCCTGCTGGCGCAGGCGGCCGACCTCGCGCAGCAGCAGGTCGATCTGCTCCTGCTGGCGCGCCACCAGCTGGTTGAGCGTGTCGAGCAGGTCGTCGGCGTAGCTGGCCTTGATTTCGAGTTCGGTCAGGCGCTGTTCGGTGTCGGCGCCGGGGGCGTGCGGGGTCGGTGTCATCCCCCTATTGGACGACAAGACGGCCTCGGCCGTGGCGCAAAAGCCACTGTGTGTCATCGCACAGACGCTGGAAAGGGGGTGAGCCAACCTTGAAGGCACCCCAGCGCCTTGTGCGCACCCTGCCTGGAGGAGCCGCATGTCCGATGTCCACCCGTTCACCGAAACGCCTGCCTCGACCTGGTTCAACGACACGGTGGTGCAACTGCCCGCGGCGCCGCAGCCCGAGGGCATGCCACCGTGCCACTGGATGACGACCGCCGCGGCCTTTGCCGACACCGGCGGCCTGATCAGCGGCGACGAACTGGCCACGCGCATCCGGGAACACTGCGTGCTGGACACGAGCCTGCGGGTGAGCGAACCGGTGTCGCTCGTGGCGCGCTGGATCGTGTCGCGGGCGGTGGTGTCCATCGACAGCCCGTGGGGCCACCTGCTGCCCATGTTCCAGTTCGATCTGCCGCGCGCTTCGCTGCAACCCGGGGTGGCCGTCGTGCTGGCGGAATTGCGCGGTGTGCTGGAAGGCGCGGAGCTGGCGCTGTGGTTCGTGACCCCCAACGAATGGCTGCACGGCGAGCGGCCCGCCGTGGCCATGCAGACCACGCTGCAGGCCGTGCGGCACGCCGCCCGCGCCGACCGCTACGTGGCGCTGGGCGGCTGAGCCCGGGCCTTCCAAGGCCCTGACCGCATTTGGTGCCCGCGTGCGGCCGGTATGTGCCCCCTGCATGTCGGTGCGTGCCTTGTTTCAGACCCCAGCGCATGGCCTGCGGCATTCTCGGATGTCCTCGCGCACCACCGCGCACGGGACCATCTACCAGGGGAATTCCATGGCCGACCTCTACCTGCCCACCGCCGCACCGATGAAGCGCTTTCAGACGGCGCCGCCACCCGCCGCGAGCGAGCCCCACCGATGGATGTCGATTGCCGCGGCGTTCGCCGACACGGGGGGACTGGTCAGCGGCGACGAGTTGGCCGACCTGATCCGGCAGCAGGCGCTGCGCGACGCCCGGCTGCAGATCTCCCAGCCGGTGTCGCTGGTGGCGCGCTGGATCGTCTCGGGCATGGCCGTTGCCATGGACAGTCCCTGGGGCATCGTGCTGCCTCTGTTCCAGGTCGATCTGGAACGCGCCATCCTGCACCCGGAGGTGCCCATGGTGTGCGCGGAGCTGGGGGGTGTGCTGCAGGGCCCGGAACTCGCGCTCTGGTTCGTGACCCCCAACGAATGGCTCGAAGGCGAACGGCCCGCGTTGGCCCTGCGGACCCGGCTGACGGAAGTCCGGCGCGCCGCCCGCCATGTGGCGGACAGCGCCTGACGCGACCCGCACTCAGAGGCGCGGTTCGCCGTTCTCGTTGACCAGGATGGTGCGCCCCGGCGGCGAGGTCATCTGCACCTGGTGCTGCACGCCGCGGAAGGTGTAGCTCACGTCCCAGTACTCGGGCGCGCCCTCGCTGTTCACGTTGGTGCAGCGCTGCACGTCCTGCGTCTGCGGGTTGTTGCGGCCCACGTTGGAGCCCACCGCCGCGCCCGCCACCGCGCCACCCACGGTGGCGATGTCGCGCCCGGAACCGCCGCCGATCTGGTGGCCCAGGATGCCGCCGATGACGCCGCCGACGATCGCGCCCGGCACGCTGCGCCGGCGCTCGACTTCCTCGCGCTCGATCCAGCAGCGCTGCCCACCGCCGTAGATGGCGCGCGAGGCGCTCACCGGCACCTCGTACAGGGTTTCCGAATCGCGGCGCCGGTAGTCGCGCGCCACCGGCTGGCCCGGGGCGGGCGCCTGGTACACCGGTGAGGGGTAGGCCTGGGAACTCACGGGTGGGCGGGAGCCGCAGCCGGCGAGGCCCAGCACCGCCACCGCCGCCAGCAGGGCATGACGGTGTGAAACAGGGAGAGGGGTGTGAAAGAGGTTCATGGTCGCTCCTTGTGGGATGGCAGGTTCATGCGTTCCAATGTGCCCCTCGCTATGGGGCGGGTCTGTGCGCCAGGACACCGACGTGGAGGTGGTCCTGGGCTCACTGGAAAACGGCCCGTGTGCTAAAACGGACGCACCATGAACGACGCCCGAGTGATCGCCGTCCACCGGAGCCACCTGCACCACTTCTCCAAGGAGCGGGTGCATGCGATCACCCTGCTCGAGGGCCTGGGCGTGCAGGGCGATGCGCACTGCGGGGCGACGGTTCAGCACCTCTCGCGCGTGGCGCGCGATCCCAGCCAGCCCAACCTGCGCCAGGTGCACCTGCTGCAGGCCGAGCTGTTTGTCGCCCTGGCCCACCAGGGGCACACGGTGCATCCCGGCGACCTGGGCGAGAACATCACCACCGAAGGCATCGATCTGCTGGAGCTGTCCACCGGCACCGAACTGCAGCTGGGGGCCGAGGCGCGGGTGCGCGTCACGGGCCTGCGCAACCCCTGCGTGCAGATCGAGCGTTTCCAGCCCGGCCTGCTGGCCGCGGTGCTGGGCCACACGGCCGATGGGGAACTGGTGCGCAAGGCGGGGGTGATGGCGGTGGTCCTGCACGGCGGCGTGGTCTCCGCGCAGGACCGCATCCGGGTGCTGCGGGCCACCGTCCCGCACGTGCCGCTTCGGCCGGTCTAGTTCAGGCGTCTGTGTCGCGCGCCAGCGCGGCCGTCCATTCGGCCACCGCCGCGTCCAGATCGGGCGCGGCCATGAGGGCGCGCACCACGCCCACCGAGCGCACGTTGGCGTTCAGCACCTCGGGCAGGTTGTGCAGGTCGATACCGCCGATCGCCATGTGCGTGACGCCGCGCAGCAGGGGCGCGTAGGCGCGCAGGCGGCCCGTGCCCTGGGGCACGGTGGCCATCTGCTTGAGCGTGGTGGGAAACACCGCGCCCATGGCGATGTAGCTGGGGTTGTGGCGGTCGGCGATCAGCATCTCGGCGTAGCCGTGCGTGCTCAGACCCAGGCGCAGGCCGGCGCGGCGGATGGCGGCCAGGTCTTCGGGGGCCATGGCCTGCAGGTCTTCCTGGCCCAGATGCACGCCATAAGCGCCGGCCTCGATGGCCTCCTGCCAGTGGTCGTTGATGAACAGCAGCGCGCCCGTGCCCTGCACGCCGGCCACGGCGGCGCGGATCTCGGCGCGGATGGCCTGCGCGTCGCCGGACTTGAAGCGCAGCTGCACCGTGGGCACGCCCGCGCGCGCCATGCGCACCGTCCAGTCCGCATCGGGCATCACGGCATAGAGGCCGAGCTCGGGCGGGCAGGCCGCGAAGGCGTGCTCGCGCGGGAAGGGCGCCATGTCGAAATCGGCCGGTTCGTCGGGCCAATGGGCGGCGTCGAAGCGGCCGGTGCGCCGCGTACGGGTGGACCAGGCGCGCGCCACGCAGACGGCGTCGATGTCGATGAAGCCGAGTTCGTGCGCGGCCTGCAGCGCGGCGACGAACACCGGGTCGTCGGAGGCGGGCGCGGGCGGCACGGCATGCGGGGCCAGGGGCAGGGCCAGCGTGGCGCGGTGGGCGTCCACGATGGCCTGGACCATCGCTTCGGTGGAGGTGATCGTGGTGCTCATGTGAAACCTCCGTGCGTCGCACTGCGGTGCGAGCTTGTTTGGGAGCGGCCCTGCGCTGCGCTCATGAACCGTGGTGCCAGAAAGGGGTGCCCATCACGGGCGTGCTCGGCTGCGCGCTGGCCTGCGGCTGCATGGCGCCCGAGCGGTGGGCGGCGCGGCCGGCGCGCACGGCGTCGGCGAAGGCGCCGGCCATGTCCACCGGCGACTGCGCGAGCGCCACGGCGGTGTTGAGCAGCACGGCGTCGAAGCCCCACTCCATCACGGTGCAGGCGTGCGAGGGCAGGCCCAGGCCGGCGTCCACGATCAGCGGCACGCTCAGGCGCTCGCGCAGCAGGCGCATGGCGTAGGGGTTGACGGGGCCCTGGCCGGTGCCGATGGGCGCGGCCCAGGGCATCACGGCCTGGCAGCCCACGTCCACCAGGCGCTGGCACAGCACCAGGTCTTCGGTGCAGTAGGGCAGCACCTTGAAGCCGTCGTTGATCAGCTGGCGCGCGCAGTCCACCAGGTTGAGCGTGTCGGGCTGCAGGCTGTAGTCGTCGCCGATGAGTTCGAGCTTGATCCAGGGCGTGTTGAAGACCTCGCGCGCCATCTGCGCGGTGGTGATCACCTCCTGCGTGGTGTGGCAGCCGGCGGTGTTGGGCAGCACCGGCACGGCCAGTTCCTGCAGCAGCTTCCAGAACGCCGCACCGGCCTCGGGCTGCGCGGCGCCCTGGCGCCGCAGCGAGGCAGTGAGCATGGCGGGCCGGGCGCGCTTCACGGCGGCTTCGAGCGTGGCGGGCGAGGGGTAGCGCGAAGTGCCCAGCAGCAGGCGGCCGGCGAAGGTTTCGCCGTAGAGCACCAGCGGGTCTTCCTGGGTGAGCGGTGGGGTGTTCATGTCCATGGCGGTGTGTCCTCAGCCCCCGGTGATGGGGGCGATGATTTCGATGCGGTCGCCGTCGTTGAGCCGGTGCTGTGCGTAGCCCGTGCGCGGCACGAACTGCAGGTTGACGGCGGCGGCGAACACGGCGGGCGGCTCCCAGACGAGCAGCGCGTCGGCCAGCGTGGCGCCTTCGGGCAGTTCGCGGGTTTCCTGGTTGATGATCACATTCATGCGAGGTTCCGTTCGTTCAGCGGATGACCGCCAGCCCAAGGGCGTCGGCCAGCGGCGAGTGGCCCTGGTCCACCACTTCGAGCGCGGCGTCCAGCACGGCCGGCGCGATCATGAAGCCATGGCGGTACAGGCCATTGATCGCCATTCTGCGCGGTCCGGTGAGGCGCAGCGCGGGCAGGTTGTCGGGCAGGGTGGGGCGCAACTGCACGCCCAGTTCGACGATGCGCGCTTCGCCGAAGCCCGGGTGCACGGTGTAGGCCGCGCTCAGCAGCTCCAGCGTGGAGCGCACGCTGGCGGGCGAGAGGTCGTCGGACTCGATCTCGGTCGCGCCGATCACGAACAGGCCGTCCTGCTTGGGCGCGATGTACAGCGGGTAGCGCGGGTGCACCAGGCGCGTGGGGCGCGACAGGCTCACGCCCGGTGCATGGATGCGCGCGACCTCGCCGCGCACGCCGCGCAAGGCGGGCCATTGCGGCTGGGCGCCCAGGCCCCGGCAGTCGAACAGCCAGGCATCGGGTCCCGGGTCCACCTCATCGGGCGCGCGCGCCGTGTGCCAGCGCACCGTGACGCCCAGCACCTGCATCTGGTGCGCGAGCGCGGTGAGCAGTTCGCGGTTGTCGAGCTGGCCTTCGTCGGGCAGGTACAGGCCTTGCGCGAAGCGCTGGGCCAGGGCCGGCTCCAGCGCGGTGAGGGCCGTGCCGTCCAGGCGCCGCGCCTGCGGCAGCGAGGGCAGGGCGGCGCTGGTGCGCGCGAGCTGGCCGGCGAAGCGCTCGGCTTCGGCCGCGTCCTGCCGGTGCCAGAGCACCAGCGTGCCGCTCTGCTGGAAGAACACGGGCTGTTCGAGCATGGCCAGCAGCTGCGGCCAGCGCGCGAGCGCGTGCTGGCCCATGCGCACCACATTGAGCTCGGTGACGGCCGACTCGGCCAGCGGCGCGAGCATGGCGGCGGCGACGCGCGCGGCGGCGTGCGCGGCCTCCGGCCCGCCGGCGTCGATCACCTCGACGCGGTGCCCGCGCTGCGCGAGCGCGCAGGCCAGCAGCCGGCCCATGAGGCCGGCGCCGAGCACCACCGCGTCGGGTTTGTCGGGGGAAAGATTCATGAGGGGCTTTCGGCGCTGCCACAATGCGCGCCATGAGCAACGAAGCGCAACGTTACACCCGCGTCCTCTCCATCGCCGGCTCCGACAGCGGCGGGGGCGCCGGCATCCAGGCCGATCTCAAGACCTTCGCGGCCCTGGGCTGCTACGGCATGACGGCCATCACCGCGCTGACCGCGCAGAACACGCTGGGCGTGAGCGGCATCCATGGCGTGCCGCCCGAGATGCTCAAGGCGCAACTGAGCGCGGTGCTCGACGACATCGGGGTGGACGCGGTGAAGATCGGCATGCTGCACGCGCCCGACATCGTGCGCACCGTGGCCTGGGCGCTGCGGCACTACGAGGTGAAGCAGGTGGTGCTCGACCCGGTGATGGTGGCCACCAGCGGCGACCGCCTGATCGCGCCCGACACGGTGCAGGTGCTGGTGGACGAGCTGTTCCCGCTGGCCACGGTGGTCACGCCCAACCTGGACGAGGCCGCGCTGTTGCTGGGCCGGCCGATTGCCCATGCGGATGAACTCGAAACCGCCGCGCGCGATCTGCTCGCGCTGGGGGCCAAGGCGGTGCTGCTCAAGGGCGGCCACCTGCCGGGCGACGAGGTCGCCGACCTGCTGGTGAGCGGCGACGGGCCCGCGCAGCGCCTGGCCTCGCCGCGCATCGCGAGCCGCAACACGCACGGCACCGGTTGCACGCTGTCGTCGGCCATCGCGGCCTACCTCGCGCTCGGCAACCCGCTGGACCAGGCGGTGGCGAAGGCGCGCAGCTACATCCTGCAGGCCATCGCCATGGGCGCCAATGTGTACACCGGTGCCGGCCACGGGCCGCTCAACCACGGCCACGCGCCGCTCGCGCTGCACAAGCGGCCCCGGAGCTGAGGGGAAGCGGCGCGGCGGCATGAGGTTCAGGCCCTTGCCGGGCTGAGCCCGCCGGCATTGCGCGGCCGCGAGAGCGCGGCGAGCACGAAGGTCAGCGCCAGCGTGGGCAGGGCCGACCCGAGTTGCGGCGCGAACTTCGCGAGCAGGTGGTAGCAGGCGATGCCCAGCACCCACAGCGCGGCGGCGCTCCAGTCCACCGTGCGCGCCGGGCCCGTGGCCACGCCGGTGCCCAGGCGGCCCAGGATCACACCGTAGAGCGGCACGAACACCGAGCTGAGCAGCAGCAGGAAGGGCTCCAGCGTGTGCATGGGCAGCAGCAGCGCCAGGCCGGTGCAGACCACGGCGAAGCCCAGGCCGGCGGCGCGAATGCTCCAGCGCGGGCGCAGGCTGTGCACCGAGACCGCGCCCGAGTGCGCGTCGCCGTAGGCGTTGTCCATTTCGTCGAGCAGGATCAGGCCCAGGGCGATCAGGCCGCCCTGCGCGAGCAGCAGCGCGCCCACGAGGTTGGTGCCCGGCTCCACCGTGCTGACCACCAGCACACCCAGCGCGTAGCACCAGATGTTGGCCAGCGCATAACCCAGCCAGGTGCCGCCCAGCGTGGTGGCCGTGCGTTTGCCGTGGCGCGCGTAGTCGGCCACCAGGGGCAGCCAGGACACCGGCATCGCGATCACCAGGTCCATGGCGGAGAACAGGCCCATGCCACCGGCGCCGGGCCGGTTCCAGAAGCCGTCGAAGCCCTGCGCCTGCAGGCGCGTGCCGAACTGCCAGGTGAGCCAGGCCAGCGAGGCGATCACCAGCGGCAGGCCGAAGCGGCTCACGAAGCGGCGCACCAGCGTGAGCATGGAGCCGGCCATGAGCGCGGTGAGCACGCCGCCCCACAGCAGGGTGGCCAGCAGCTTGCCGCCGGTGCCGTCGAGCAGGCCGCCGGGTTCGGCGCCCAAGGCCTGCTTCAAGATGGCGACCGTGCCCTCCTGCATGATGACCAGCTCGAAGGTGGTCCAGCCGACCAGTTGCGCGATGTTGAGCAGCACCGGCAGGCGCGCGAAGGCGCTGCCGTAGGTGGCGTGCATCAGGCCGGCGCTGGACAGGCCGGTCTGGCAGCCCAGGCGCGCCGTCCAGGCCAGCAGGCCGGCGCCGATCAGTGAGCCCAGCACGATGGCGATGACCGCGTCGCGCGTGCCCACGGCGGGCACGAGGTAGGCGCCGATCTGCATCACCAGCAGGCCGGTGCCCAGGCTGAACCAGAGGGCGGCGTGCTCGTGGAAGTGGAAGACCCGGTTGCCTTGCGGCACGGGGGTCAGGGCCTGGTTGGCCGGGGACGGGTTCATCGACATGGAAACGCTCCAAGCAGTGTTGAAGCAGGTGGGCTGGGCCGGGTGCCTCCCGGCGCGGCGCGACGGGGCTTGGGTATCCGGCCTGCTTCCCTGCGCGAGGATTACCTCAATCAGGTTCAAAGGGACTCTCTCAGTCGCGCCCGGGCGGAAAACCCGGGGCAACACCCCTAGCGGATGCGCCTTGCGGCACGGGTGGGAGTATACGTTCGCGAGACGCCGTGCAGGGCCCGCAAACGGCAACGCCCCGGGGGCACCGGGGCGTTGGGCCGGAAGGCGGGGTCGATCAGGCCAGCGAATCGGCCCAGATGTTGCGCGCCCAGGCCATGGCGTACTGGCCTTCGAGTTCGCTCGCCGCGCTGGACAGGCCGCCCGAGCCGGGCACCGTCAGCATGGTCTTCTGCGCCGCGTCGTACTTGTGCACGCTGGCCACGTGCACCACGTCGGTGGCGGTGACGAAGCTGTAGCAGGTGTTGGCGTAGATCGGCAGCGAGGGCGCTTCCTTGCCCTGCAGCAGCGAGACCACGGCGGCCGCGCAGGTCTTGCCGTGCTGGTTGGCCATGTGGCCCGACTTGGGCATGCCCGGCGCGATCTGGATCGCGTCGCCCAGCACGTGGATGTTCTTCGCGGCCTTCGATTCGAAGGTCAGGAAGTCCACCTCGCACCAGCGCGCGTTGGCCGTGGCCAGGCCGGTCTTCACCGCGATCTCGCCCGCGCGCTGCGTGGGCAGCACGTTGGCCACGCCGGCCTTGAAGTCGTCGTTGAACTCGAACTTCAGCGTGTTGGTGGCGGCGTCCACGTCCACCAGCTTGTGCTTGGGGCGGTACTCGATCAGGCCCTTGTAGTGCTCGTCCCAGGCCTTCATGAACAGGCCCTTCTTCGAGGTGATGTCGTCGTTGGCATCGAAGATCACGACCTTGCTCTTGGGCTTGGCCTTCTTGAAGTAGCTCGCCACCATGCAGGCGCGCTCATACGGGCCGGGCGGGCAGCGGTAGGGCGCCAGCGGGATGGACAGGGCGTACACGCCGCCATCGGGCATCGCCTCGAGCTGCTGGCGCAGCGCCAGCGTCTGCGGGCCGGCCTTCCAGGCGTGCAGCACCTTGTCGGTGGCGCCGGGTTTGGCCATGCCGGGCAGGGTGTCCCACATGAAGTCGATGCCGGGCGAGAGGATCAGGCGGTCGTAGGGCAGTTCGCCGCCGCTGGCCAGCTTGACCGTGCGCTTGGCCGGGTCGATGCTGGCCACCATGTCGCGCACCACCTTCACGCCGTGGCGCTTGCTCAGGTTGTCGTACGGCGTGGTGATGTCGGCCATGGTCTTGTGGCCACCAAGCACCAGGTTGGAGATCGGGCAGGAAACGAAGGCCGCGTTGGGCTCGACCAGGGTCACGTCGATGGAGTGGTCGGAGAACAGGCGCACGTACTTGGCGGCGGTGGCGCCACCGTAGCCGCCACCGACCACGACAACCTTGGCGCCGCTGCCGGTGGTGGCGCAGCCATTCAGGAGACCCAGGCTGGCGACGGCCGAACCGGCCCCCAGCGTTTGAACGAATTGACGGCGTTTCATGGTGGGGCTCCTTATTTCTTCTGGGCGGCGAAATAACCGGCGATGTCGGCCAGCTGCTCGTCGGTGTAGCCCTTGGCGAGCTGGTGCATGATGGTCGCGGGCCGCTTGCCGGCCTTGAAGTCCAGCAGTTTCTGCAGCAGATCGTCCTTGCCCTGGCCGGCCAGCGAGATGGCACCGGGCTGCGCGCGGCCATCGGTGCCGTGGCAGTTGGCGCAGGCCGCGGCCCACACCTTGATCTGATTGACCTGGGCCTGAGCCCCCATGGCGGCGGCGCAGAGCACGCCCGCCGCCAGCCATTTCATCGTTTTCACCATCGTGGTCTCCTGTGGGGTGTCGAAACGTAAGTGCATCCAAAAATGTAGCAGACAGGCCTTGCGGCGCCTAACTATCCGTAAGTACGCATATTTCGATGGTTCATGCTAGCAGCGGGGCAGGGCCGTGCTCACGGTGTTAACCCTCAGCGGTACGGGTTTATACTAATCCGAATATCAGCAATCACTCATATAGTCCCTCATCCCAGGCGACAGGCCATCGCCCACCCCACAAGGAATCCCACCGTGTCAACAGACCTGAGTGACGTCATCGGGCGCGTTCTGCCCGCCCCGGAAAACCACCTGAGCACCGAGAAGCTGGAGCAGGCGCGCAAGGCGCGCCGCAGCTTCATGGGCAAGGCCCTCGCCATGGGCGCGGGCGCCGTGACCAGCGCCGCCGCCTCCACGCGCGCCCTGGCCGCCGAAGGCGAAGACGCCATCCTCAAGCTGCCCGCGCACAGCACCGGCCTGGGCCAGCCCGTGGCCACGCTGGGCTACGGCCTGCCCAGCAAGTGGGAAGGCAACCTGCAGCGCCGCCAGAGCCCGGGCCTCACGCGCGTGCCCCAGGCCTCGGTGAGCTTCACGCCGCTGCAGGGCCTGTTCGGCATCATCACGCCCAGCGGCCTGCACTTCGAGCGCCACCACCAGGGCTGGTGGGACATCGATCCCTCCAAGCACCGCCTGATGGTCAACGGCCTGGTCAAGCGCGAGCGCGTCTTCACCATGGACGACCTGATGCGCCTGCCCAGCGTCTCGCGCATCCACTTCATCGAGTGCGGCGCGAACTCCGCGCCGGAGTGGGGCAACGTGGCGCTGCCCTCGGTGCAGTACACGCACGGCATGGTGAGCTGTTCCGAATTCACCGGTGTGCTGCTCTCCACGCTGCTGGAGATGTGCGGCTACGACAAGAAGAACGGCAAGTACGTGCTGGCCGAAGGCGCCGACGGCTCGTCGATGACGCGCACGATCGACATCGACCGCGCGATGGACGACTGCCTCGTGGCCTGGGCCATGAACGGCGAGATGCTGCGCCCCGAGAACGGCTACCCGCTGCGCCTGGTGGTGCCGGGCATCCAGGGCGTGAGCTGGGTGAAGTACCTGCGCCGCCTGGAGGTGGGGGACCAGAAGTGGGCCACCAAGGACGAGGCGGTGCACTACATCGACCACATGCCCGACGGCACGCACCGCCAGTACACCGGCATCCAGGAGTGCAAGAGCGTGATCACGACGCCCTCGGGCAGCCAGACGCTGCTGGACAAGGGTTACTACAACATCACCGGCCTGGCCTGGTCGGGCCGCGGTGCCGTCAAGCGCGTGGACGTGAGCACCGACGGCGGGCGCAACTGGCGCACCGCGCGGCTGGAAGGCCCGCTGCTGCCCAAGGCGCTGACGCGTTTCAACATCGACTGGGTGTGGGACGGCAAGCCCGCCGTGCTGCAGAGCCGCGCGATCGACAGCACGGGTTACGTGCAGCCCAAGATCAACCAACTGCGCGCCGTGCGCGGCACGCGCTCGATCTACCACCAGAACGCCATCCAGTCATGGCGGGTCGCCGAAAACGGCGAAGTCTCCAACGTCCAGGTGTATTGATATGACGACCCCCCGCCGCGCTTCGCGCGACCCCCTCAAGGGGGCAACACCTGCGGCCCGGCAAAGCCGGTTCCGCGGTATTTCTGGAACTTTCCTCGCTGCGCTCGTCGTCGCGTTCTCCGGCCCTGCCGTGGCACAGGGCAAGCCCTGGCACGAGCTGGGCCGCGATGCGACCAAGGCCGAGGTGAAGGCCTGGGACATCGATGTGCGCCCCGACTTCAAGGGCCTGCCCAAGGGCGCGGGCTCGGTGGCGCTGGGCGAGCAGGTGTGGGAGGCGCAGTGCGCGTCCTGCCACGGCAGCTTCGGCGAATCGAACGAGGTGTTCACCCCCATCGTGGGCGGCACCACCAAGGCCGACATCGAGCGCGGCCGCGTGAAGAACCTCGAACCCGGCAGCATCTTCCCGCAGAAGACCACCATGATGAAGGTGGCCACGCTCTCCACGCTGTGGGACTACATCAACCGCGCCATGCCCTGGAACGCGCCCAAGACGCTCAAGACCGACGAGGTCTACGCCGTCACGGCCTACCTGCTGAGCCTGGCCGAGGTGGTGCCGGCCGATTTCACGCTGAACGACCAGAACATCGCCGAGGTGCAGAAGCGCATGCCCAACCGCAACGGCATGGTGTTCCATGAACCGCTGTGGAAGCTCGAAGGCAAGGGCGACGTGAAGAACGTGGCCTGCATGAAGGACTGCCCGGTGGAGTCGACCATCCGCTCCTCGCTGCCCGACTTCGCGCGCGACGCGCACGGCAACATCCAGGAGCAGAACCGCGTGATCGGCCCGGTGCGCGGCGCCGACACCACCAAGCCGCCGCCCAAGGGGCCGGTGGGCAGCGGGCCCGCGCCCGCCGCCGTGGTGGTCGCGGCCGCCCCGGCGGTGAAAGACCCCAAGGCCCTGCTCGGCGCCAACAGCTGCACCGCCTGCCACGGCATGAGCAACAAGATCGTGGGCCCGGGCTTCACCGAGATCCTGGCCAAGCACAAGGGCAAGGCCGACCTCGAGGCCTACCTGATGGGCAAGATCCAGGGCGGCAGTTCGGGCGTGTATGGCGCGGTGCCGATGCCGCCGCAGCCCCAGCTCAGCGAAGCCGACGCGCGCTCGATCGCGCAGTGGATCGTCAACGGCGCGAAGTGAGGGCCATTGGCCGTCGCAGGGGCTGGCCTTCGGGAGCGAAGGTATGCTTCTAAATATTTGCATTTACTCGTAAACCCCATTCCCCCCACGACAAGGAGACCGTACGCTATGTCCATGAAATCGATCCTGCTGTGCCTGGCAGCATCCGGCGCGCTTTGGAGCGCGGGTGCCCACGCCCAGGACGCCGCTGCCGCCAAGGCGCTGGCGACCAAGAGCGCCTGCATGGCCTGCCACGCGGTGGACAAGAAGCTGGTGGGCCCGGCCTTCAAGGACGTGGCCGCCAAGCACAAGGGACAGGCGGGTGCGCTCGACGCCGTGGCGGCGCGCATCAAGTCGGGTGGTTCGGGGGCCTACGGCCCGGTGCCGATGCCCCCACAACCGAATCTGAAGGACGACGAGCTCAAACTGCTTGCCGGCTGGATCCTTGCTGGGGCCCCCCAGTAAACTCACCGCGTTTTTTCATTCTCACCAGGAGCTCCCCATGAACAACTCACGCCGAGTCGCCCTCAAGACCACCGGGGCCTTCGCCACGCTCGTGTCGCTGGGTCTCATCACCCAAAGCCAGGCCCAGGCCGCCGTGGACCGCGCCGGCTTCGAAGTGAAGACCCTGGCCGAGGCGCTCAAGGCCGTGGGCGGCACGCCCGCCAACAGCGACCAGGTCACCGTGGTCGCACCGGACATCGCCGAGAACGGCGCCGTGGTGCCCGTGGGCGCCACCAGCAAGCTGCCCAACACCACCGAGATCTACCTGATCGTCGAGAAGAACCCGATGCCGCTGTCGGCCGGTTTCATCATCCCCGCCGGCACCGCCGCCGACGTGCAGACCCGCCTGAAGATGGGCCAGAGCAGCAACGTGATCGCCGTGGTCAAGGCCGATGGCAAGCTCTACTCGGCCACCAAGGAAACCAAGGTCACGCTGGGTGGTTGCGGCGGCTGATCGCCCCCCCGACGCCCACGTTTCCCCTCGCAACCCATTCACAGATACCCCAGGAGTCCATCATGGCCGATCCGATGCGCATCCGCGCCGCTCTCGCCGGTGACGAAACCACCGTTCGCATCCTCATGTCCCACGTCATGGAGCCCGGCACGCGGCGCGACGCGGCGGGTGCCCTCATCCCCGCCCATTTCATCAAGGAAGTGGAAGCCACGCACAACGGCAAGGTCGTGCTGAGCTCGCTGTTCACCGGCTCGGTGGCGCAGAACCCCTTCCTGTCCTTCAAGTTCAAGGGCGCCGCCAAGGGCGACAAGGTCACGGTGAAGTGGGTCGACACCAAGGGCGACACGCGCACCGACGAAGCTGTGATCGCCTAACACCCCCGCCGCGCTTCGCGCGACCCTCTCCAGGGGGCGTCACCAGCGGCCCGGCGGAGCCGGTTCCGCGGTGACTCTGGACAGAGGCCCGTTTTCCCCCCGACGCCATAACAACGAGGAGACCCCATGAAACACACCGTAGCCCAGACCGCTTTGCTGCTCGGCGGCTTGCTGGCCGCCTGCGCCGCACACGCCCAGGATGCGACCGCCGAAGGCATCGCGAAATACCGGGAAATGCTGCAGGACGGCAACCCCGCCGAACTGTTCGAGATGAAGGGGGAAGAACTCTGGAAACAGAAACGGGGCCCGAAGAACGCATCGCTGGAGCAGTGCGACCTGGGCAAGGGCCCCGGTGTCATCAAGGGTGCCTTCGTCGAAATGCCGCGCTTCTTCAAGGACACCGGCCGCGTGCAGGACCTGGAGACCCGCCTGATCACCTGCATGGAAACGCTGCAGGGCTTCAACGGTGCCGAGATCGCCAAGACGCCGTTCGGCCGCGGCGAGATGGCCAACCTGACGGCCCTGGCCACCTACGTGGCGACCGCCTCCAAGGGCATGCGCTTCAACCTGCCGCAATCGCACGCGCAGGAAAAGCTGATGTACGAAGCCGGCAAGCGCATGTTCTTCACGCGCGGCGGCACGCACGACTTCTCGTGCGCCTCCTGCCACGGTGAGAGCGACAAGCGCATCCGCCTGCAGGACCTGCCCAACCTCACCAAGAACCCGGGCGACGGCATCGGCTTCGCCGCCTGGCCGGCCTACCGCGTGTCCAACTCGCAGATGTGGGGCATGCAACTGCGCCTGAACGACTGTTTCCGCCAGCAGCGCTTCCCCGAACCCAAGTTCGGCAGCGACGCCACCATTGCACTCGGTGTCTACATGGGCGTGAACGCCAAGACCGCCGAGTCCATCGTGCCCGCCATCAAGCGCTGAACCGGAGACACCGACCATGAACAAAGCCATTGCATTCGCCCTGCTGCCCGTGGCGGCCCTCGCGCTCTCCGCGTGCACCGTGTCGCCTTCGGCCGCCGAGTACGACAAGGCCGCGGCCGACATCATCAAGAACTCCTTCCAGGACCGCGGCATCGCCAAGGTGGACCGCCTGGTGCAGGACGACGCCAACCGCGAATGCGCGGCCGCCGACGTGGCGGGCAAGACCATCGACCCGGCCGTCGCCAAGGCCATCGAAGCGGCCAACATGAAGACCGTGAAGTGGCCCAGCGACGGCAAGTTCCTCGGCGACTGGAAAGAGGGCGAGAAGATCGCCCAGAGCGGCCGGGGCATGACCTGGACCGACAAGGCCGGCGACGCCAACGGCGGCAACTGCTACAACTGCCACCAGATCAGCAAGGAAGAAATCTCCTTCGGCACCCTGGGCCCGAGCCTGTACAACTACGGCAAGCTGCGCGGCGTCACCGACCCGAACAGCGCCGGTGGCAAGGCCATCGTGGAGTACACCTGGGGCAAGCTCTGGAACTCGCGCGCCTACAACGCCTGCTCGCAGATGCCGCGCGTGGGCCACATGGCCATCCTCAACGAGAAGCAGCTCAAGGACGTGATGGCCCTGCTGCTGGACCCGGCCTCGCCCGTCAACAAGTAGAGCGATCGGCCCCGGCTGCGCACCGCAGCCGGGGCCCTTCAAAAAAATTTCGCTCAAATATCAGTCATCAGTTATCAATCAAGGACAGAGATGAGTTTCAGTCGCCGTGAATTCATGCAGGTGCTCGCCGTGGCCAGTGCCACCGGCATGGCCCTGAACCACCGCGACGTGCTGGCCGCCGCGCCCGGCGCGGGTGAAAAGCTGTACGACGTGCCGACCTTCGGCAACGTGAGCTTCCTGCACTTCACCGACTGCCATGCCCAGCTGCAGCCGATCTACTTCCGCGAGCCCAATGTCAACCTCGGCGTGGCCGAGGCCGTGGGCCGCGCGCCGCACATCGTCGGCGAGAAGCTGCTCAAGCACTTCAACATCAAACCGGGCACCGCGAGCGCGCACGCGTTCTCGTACCTCAACTTCAGCCAGGCCGCGAAGACCTACGGCAAGGTGGGCGGCTTCGCGCACATGGCCACGCTGATCAAGCAGTTACGCGCCAGCCGGCCGCACGCGCTGCTGCTCGACGGCGGCGACACCTGGCAGGGCTCGGCCACCTCGCTGTGGACCAACGGCCAGGACATGGTCGACGCCTGCAAGCTGCTGGGCGTGAACATGATGACGCCCCACTGGGAGTTCACCTTCGGCGCCAAGCGCGTGCAGGAGATCGTGGAGAAGGACTTCAAGGGGAACATGGAATTCCTCGCGCAGAACGTCAAGACCACCGACTTCGAAGACCTGGTGTTCAAGCCCTACGCGCTGCGCGAGATGAACGGCGTGCAGGTGGCCGTGATCGGCCAGGCCTTCCCCTACACCCCCATCGCCAACCCGCGCTACATGGTGCCCGACTGGACCTTCGGCATCCAGGACGAGCACATGCAGAAGATGGTGGACGAGGCGCGCGGCAAAGGCGCGCAGGTCGTCGTGGTGCTCTCGCACAACGGCATGGACGTGGACATCAAGATGGCCTCGCGCGTGCGCGGCATCGACGCCATCCTCGGCGGCCACACGCACGACGGCATGCCCGCGCCCACCATCGTGAAGAACGGTGGCGGCCAGACCCTGGTGACCAACGCCGGCTCCAACAGCAAGTTCGTCGGCGTGCTCGACTTCGACGTGCGCGGCGGCAAGGTGCAGGACTTCCGCTACAAGCTGATGCCGGTGTTCTCCAACCTGCTGCCGGCCGACGCCGAGATGCAGGCCTACATCGACAAGGTGCGCGCGCCCTACAAGGACAAGCTCGACGAGAAACTCGCCGTCACCGAAGAGCTGCTGTACCGCCGCGGCAACTTCAACGGCTCGTGGGACCAGGTCATCTGCGACGCGCTGATGCAGAACAAGGGCGCCGACATGGCCTTCTCGCCGGGCGTGCGCTGGGGCACCTCGCTGTTGCCGGGCGACACCATCACCTACGAGCGCATGATGGACCAGATGGCCATGACCTACCCGGCCACCACGCTCAACGAGTTCACCGGCGAGCAGATCAAGACCATCCTCGAAGACGTGGCCGACAACATCTTCAACCCCGATCCCTACTACCAGCAGGGCGGCGACATGGTGCGCGTGGGCGGCATGCAGTACACGGTCTCGCCCAAGGCCGCGATGGGCCAGCGCATCAACAACATGATGCTCAAGGGCAAGCCGATCGAAGCCGACAAGACCTACAAGGTCGCGGGCTGGGCCTCGGTGCAGGAAGGCGCCAAGGGCGAGCCGATCTGGGACGTGGTCTCGGGCTACCTGCGCGACAAGAAGGTCATCAAGGGCGTGAAGATCAACACCCCGCGCATCGTCGGCATGGACGGCAACCCCGGCCAGGCCGCGTAAGCCGACACGACGCACCGCAAGGCAAAAAGCCCTCCGGCCGAAATCGACCGGAGGGCATGAAACCTTGGAAAAGGCAGGAAGTAACGCGAAAGCGGGAAATCAGAAGTCGTGGCGCACGCCGACCGAGTACATGCGGCGGTCGGTCGTGGTGACACCAGCGCCGTTCTCCACGTCGCCGTCGAGGTAAGCGCCGTACACGCGGGTGCGCTTGGACAGCGCGTAGGTCACGCCAGCGGACAGCGCGGAACCCTTGGCGGTCGTGGCACCCGCGGTGTTCTCGGCCTTGCTGTAGGCGTAGCCCACCGAGAAGTCCAGGTTGCCCACGGGCACGTTCACGCCGATGGCGTAGCCATTGGCCTTGGCGCCGTTCTTGATTTCAGCGCGGTTGTAGCCGGCCGAGAGGCGGGCCACGCCGAAGTTGTACGCGCCACCGACGGTGGTGTACTCGCGGTTGTTGGCCTTCTGCTCCTGGTAGCCCACACCCACGTCCAGGTTGCCGGCGCGGTAGCGCAGGTTGAACGCGGTGGTGTCGGCCTTCACGGTCGAGTCTTCGTCCAGACCGTAGCTGGCGCCGAGGCTGAAGCCGCCGAAGGAGGGCGATTCGTAGCGCAGCTGGTTGCTGGCGCGGCTCGAGTAGTCGGCCACACCGGCGGTGTAGGCGATCTTGGTCGGGCTGAATTCCGAGTCCCAGAGGTTGCTGCTGATGCTCAGGTCGCGGATGTCGTCGAACGAGGTGTCGTGACGGCCGAGCTTGAGCGTGCCGAAGCCGCCGCTCAGGCCGACGATGGACATGCGGTCGAACGCGCTGCCGGCGGCTTGCGTGCCGGCGCTGCTGTCAAAGCCTTGCTCCAGACCGAAGATGGCCTTGAGGCCGCCGCCCAGGTCTTCGCTGCCGCGCACGCCCCAGCGGGTGGAGGTCAGGTTGCCGCTGAACATCTGCGTGCTGCTCACGCCGTTGACCTTGTTGGAACCGACCGAGGTGTCGATGCGGCCGTACAGCGTGACGTTGGACTGCGCCAGGGCGGCGCCCGTGGTGGCCAGAACGGCCAGAGCGACGAGGCTCTTCTTCATGTGGATGCTCCGATGAAATTGCACGGGGGACCCGTGGAGGTCCCCTTGCTCCCTGCACCATGCAGGAAGTCCTTCGTATTTCATCGAAGCGCGGCGAAAACTCTGTGACATCGGCCGCCCGCAAGAGGGTTTGCCCCGAGATACAACACATGGCCCTGCGATGTGCCAGGGCTGTCATCACCGCGCCATAAAAAGAGCAGCAACTAGAATGACCTGCACCATGACACACGACATCATCGTTCTCGGCGCGGGCATGGTTGGCGTGGGCTGCGCGCTGCACCTGCAGGCCCGGGGCCAGTCCGTCGCCTTGCTCGATCGCCGCGCGCCAGGGCTCGAAACGTCCTACGGCAACGCCGGCATCATCCAGCGCGAAGCCATCGCACCCTATGCCTTGCCGCGCGACCTCGGCTTCCTCTTGTCGGGGGCCACCAACCAGCGCGTCGACGTGCGTTACCACGCCAGCGATGCCGCGCGCATGCTGGGCCCGCTGTGGTCCTACTACCGCCACTCGGCACCCGGCCCCTACCAGCGGATCTCGCGCGAGTACGAGACCCTGATCGCGCTCTCGCTGGACACACACGCGCCGCTGATGCGCGACGCGGGCGCCGAGGATCTCGTGGCGGGGCAGGGCTACCTCATGCTCTACCGCAGCGAGCGCGAACTGCACGAATTCTTCGAGGTGGCCGACGAGCGCGCCCAGGCCGGTGTGCACCACCTCAAGCTCACGGGCGCGGACGTGGCGCGCGAAGAGCCCGCGCTGGTGGGCGAGTTCGCCGGCGCGGTGCGCTGGACCGACCCCGTGGCCATCCGCAGCCCGGGCGACCTGGTGCAGGCCTATGCGCGCCTGTTCGAACAACGCGGTGGCGCGGTGCACCTGGGCGACGCCCTGGGCCTGCGCCAGAGCGGCTCGGGCGGCTGGCAGGTGGACACGGCCGACGGGCGCACGCTCTCGGCGCCGCAGGTGGTGGTGGCGCTGGGCCCGTGGACCCTGCAACTGACCTCGCGCTTCGGCTACACCGCGCCCATGATTCCCAAGCGCGGCTACCACATGCACTACGCGCGCCTGCCGGGCCAGACCCTGAACAGCACCGTCATCGATGCCGAATACGGCTACGTGGTCGCGCCCATGAAGGACGGCCTGCGCCTGACCACCGGCGCCGAACTCGCGAACGCCGATGCGCCGCGCACACCCACGCAGATCGATGCCGCCGAAGCGATCGCGCGCCAGAGCTTCCCGCTCGGCGAGCGCGTGGACCCTGAACCCTGGATGGGCACGCGTCCCTGCATGCCCGACATGAAACCCGTCTTCGGCCCCGTGCCCTCGGTGCCCGGCCTGTGGTGCGCCTTCGGCCATGGGCACCAGGGCTTCACGCTGGGGCCGGTGACGGGGGAACTGCTGGCGGCGATGATGACCGGCGCCACGCCGCGCGTGGACGTGCGGCCGTTTTCGCCGGCCCGGTTCGGCTAACCGTTCGCGCCTTCAGCGCGCGACCGCCTGCGCGCACTCCACCACCACCCGGCGCAGCCACTCGTTTGCGGGCGCGTGCTGCGTGCGCGGGTGCCACAGCATGCGCACATCGAACAGCGGCAGCTCCAGCGGGATGTCGAACATGTCGATGCGCGCCATCTGCGTCATGCGCCGGGCCAGGCGCACCGGCACGCAGGCCACCATGTCGGAGGTCTCCAGCACGAAAGGCAGGGCCAGGAAGCTGGGCTTGATCATGTGCACGTTGCGGCTCACGCCATGGGGGCGCAAGGCGGTGTCGATCTGCACGTTGTAGATCTGCGCGAGGTCGGGCTCGATGGTCACATGGGGCAGCGCGCAGAAGGCCGCCACATCCAGCGATGCGGTGATCGCGGGGTGCTCGCGCGCGCAGATGGTGACGAAGCGGTCGGCGAACAGGTTGCGGCCCTTGAGGTAGTCGGGCGCGTCGGGGAAGTAGGTGATGGCCAGGTCCAGCTCGCCCGCCGCCATCATTTCGCCGAAGTGTTTCGGGTTGGTCTGCAGCACGTGGATCTTCACGCCGGGCGCCTCCTCGCGCAGCCGGCGCATGACCGAAGGCATCACCAGCAGGTCGATGTAGTCGATGACGATCAGTCGGAAGGTGTGCTGCGCCGTGGCGGGGTCGAACGGCGTGGCGGGCTCCAGCACGCGCTCCATCGCGGCCAGCGCTTCCTGCACCCGGGGCAGCAGGGCCATGGCGCGTTCGGTGGGCACCAGGCCGGTGCCCGCGCGCATCAGCAACTCGTCCTGGAACAGGTCGCGCAATTTGGCCAGCGACGCGCTCATGGACGACTGGCCCACCTCCAGCCGTTCGGCCGCGCGGGTGACATGGCGCTCCCGCATCAGGGCGTCGAACGCGAGCAGCAGAGGGAGATCGAGGGTCGGCAGCTTCATGGCCAGGGATGGTGCCTGCATTCGCCTGACCGGGTGCGCTCAGGGGCCTAGGGGAAAACCCATGGCCTTCATCGCGGGGGCTGATCGGCGCCATCGGTTTGCGCGATTGCAGCATGCGCAGTCACGCTTTCATACTTCGCCGCGTGTCCCACCCCCAACCGAGAGAGACCCCATGGCACTTCCCCAGATCCGAGTCACGCGCGAAGAGATGCGCAAACGCGTGGCCTACTTCAAGGACTTGAAAGGCTTCGACGGCGGCCTGCCCGACAGCCAGTACCCCAGCGCCATCCGCAAGCTGTACAACGCCGTCGGCTTCCAGCCGCCCAAGGGCAAGGGCGGCCAGGAGGTGGTCTCGCCGCTGGGCGCCGAGGCGGCGGCGAACGCGGCCATCCCCATCAGCGAGGGCTTCAACCTGGGCTTCTGCGAAGCCCGGCCCGGCCACGGCCCGATGATGCACAACCACGACACCAACGAAACCTTCATGCCCCTCACCGGCACCTGGCGCTGCTCCTGGGAGCTGGATGGCCGTGAAGAGTATTTCGACGTCGGCCCCTGGGACGTCATGTCGTTCCCACCCGGCGTCAACCGCCGCTTCGAGAACATCACCCACCACGAGCCCGAGCAATCGCATTTCCTGCTGGTCGTCGTCAGCGGCGACGCCCCCGAGGCGGACTTCTCCGAGCAGGCCAAGTCCACCTTGCGCGAAGCGGGGCTGTACGCGTGAGCCTGGATTTCGCCGCACCGGCCGGCCTGAAGGCGTTCACCCAGGCCTGGCCCCTGCACGCCTTCACCGACCCGCAAGGGCACCGCTGGGGCTTTCGCGACAACCGGCGCGACGCGCCGCCCCTGGTGCTCTTGCCCGGTGCCCTGGGCAACGGCGACGTGGCCTGGCGCATCGCGCAAGCCCTGGACGTCGAGGCCCGGGTGCTGACTGTGCACTACCCCAGCGGCCTGGAACCCGACGCGCTGGCCGATGGCCTCCTGGCCCTGATCGACCAACTGGCGCTCGGGCCCGTGGCGCTGTGGGGCTCCTCGTATGGCGCGTGGTGGGCCCAGGCCTTCGCCCAACGCCACCCCGGCGCGCTGCGCGCGCTGTGGCTGGGCAACACCTTCGTCGACGGGGCCGACGTGACCGCGTCCCCACTGTTCGCGCCCGACTGGCTGACCGCGGCCAGTGGCGACGACGTGGTGGCGCGCTGGCGCGACGGCACCCTGGCCCGCCCCGACAGCGAATTGCGCCAGCTGCAGCTGCACATGCTCCAGCACGGCCTGCCGGCGGAAGACTTCCGCCAGCGGCTGTTGAAGGTGGCGCTGTCGACGCCCCTGCCCGCAGCGCCGACGCCCACGAAAACCGTGCTCTGCGACTGCGAGGACGACGCCATCATCACGCCCGCCGTGCGCGAACGGGTGCGCCAGCGCTACCCCCATGCCCACCGCGTCGTGCTGTCCGCCGGGGGGCACTATCCCCATGTGCAGCAGATCGACGCCTTGCTTCCCCATCTGCGGTCCTGGCTCGCCTGAGCCCTGCCGCCCCATGCCCCCGAACCAGGAAACGCCCATGAGCCCCCAACTCCCCGCAGGCCCGAACCGCCGCCATATCCTCTCCGGCCTCGGCGCCGCCGCCCTGATCGGCGTCGCCCCTCGGCTGCACGCCCAGGGCAAGTGGCCCGAGAAGCCGATCCGCGTGGTCGTGCCCTTCGCCGCCGGCGTCTCGCCCGACGTCGTGGCCCGCATCCTGAGCGAGCCGCTGTCCCGCGCGCTGGGGCAACCCGTCGTCATCGACAACCGCGCGGGCGCGGCCGGCATCATCGGCGCCGACGTGGCGTCCAAGAGCCCGGCCGATGGCTACACCCTGTTCATGACGGTCAACTCCATCATGGGCATCAACCCCAACGTCTACGCCAAGCTGCCCTACGACACCTTCCGCGACTTCGCCCCCGTGACCCAGGTGGCGCTGGTGCCCTATGTGCTCATCACCGGCCCCAACCAGCCCTTCAAGACCCTGCAGGATCTGCTGGCCCAGGCCAAGGCGAAACCCGGTGGCGTGGAGTACGGCTCGCTGGGCGTGGGCTCGGGCCCGCACGTGGTGATGGAGATGATGAACAACATGGCGCAGGTGAGCATGGTCCACATCCCCTACAAGGGCAGCCCGCTGCCCGACGTGATGGCGGGCCAGGTGCCGCTGGCGTTCGAGCCGGCCACTACGGCCGTGCCGCTGGTGCGCTCGGGCAAGGTGCGCGCGCTGGCTGTCACCAGCCCCAAGCGGAGTTCGGCTTTGCCCGAGGTGCCCGCCGTGAGCGAGGTCCTGCCGGGCTACGACGGCGATGGCTGGCAGGGCTTCTACGTGCCCGCGGGCACGCCCAAGGACATCATCGGCCGCCTCAACACCGAGCTCGTGAAGATCCTGCACACGCCCGATGTGCAGAAGAAGCTCGAAGGCCTGGGGCTCGTGGCCATGGGCACCTCGGTGGAGGCGTTCGCCAAGGTCTCGCGCGCCGAATACGACAAGTGGGGCAAGATCGCCAAGGCCAACAACATCCGCGTGGAGTGAGGCCGCCCGGCCGGCCGGCTCAGTCGTCGCCGGTGGCCAGCAGCGAGCGCCAGATCAGCGCGCCCAGCGCGGCGCCCACGATCGGCGCGACCCAGAACAGCCAGAGCTGGTCCAGTGCGATGGCCGGGCCGAACAGCGCCGGGCCGGTGCTGCGCGCCGGGTTGACCGAGGTGTTGGTCACCGGAATCGAGATCAGGTGGATCAAGGTCAGGCACAGGCCGATGGCCAAGCCGCCGAAGCCGGCGGCCGCGCGTTTCGCGGTGGCGCCGAGGATGACGAGCAGGAACACGGCGGTGAGCACGACCTCGGTGATCAGCGCCGCCGTGAGGCCGTAGCCGCCGGGCGAATGCTGGCCATAGCCGTTGGTGGCGAAGCCGCCCACACTGGCGCCCGGCTTGCCCGTGGCGATGAGGTACAACACGCCGGCCGCCACCACGGCGCCCAGCACCTGGGCGATCACATAACCGGGCAGCTCGGCCGCGCGGAAGCGGCCCCCGAGCGCCAGGCCCACCGAGACCGCCGGATTGAAGTGGCCGCCGGAGATGGGCCCGAAGGCGTAGGCGCCGGTCAGCACCGTGAGGCCGAAAGCCAGCGAGACGCCGGTGAAGCCGATGCCGAGCTGCGGAAAGGCCGCCGCCAGCACCGCGCTGCCGCAGCCGCCCAAGGTCAGCCAGAAGGTCCCCAGAAATTCGGCAGACCACTTCTTCAGATTGCTGTGTTCCATGCTGTCTCCAAGTCGGGTTGTTCGGCCTGTTGCCACAGGGCGTGGGCGGATTCTAGGTCGACTCCGACGGGCGCACGCACGGCCGCGCCGCCCCAAAGAAAAAGCCCGCCATGGATTTCATGGCGGGCTTTCAGCGTTTGTTGGTGCCGGAGAGATGAATCGAACACCCGACCTTCTCATTACGAATGAGCTGCTCTACCGACTGAGCTACACCGGCAACGCCTAAGATTATAGCCCGATGTGGATCAGGCCTCCCGGTGGTAGGCGGTGACGCGCTCGACCTCGTTCTTCGAGCCCAGGATCACGCTGACGCGCTCATGCAGCTTGCCGGGCACGATGTCCAGGATGCGCTCGCGGCCGTTGGTGGCGGCGCCACCGGCCTGTTCGATCAGCCAGCTCATGGGGTTGGCCTCGTACATCAGGCGCAGCTTGCCGGGCTTGTTCGGTTCGCGCTTGTCCCAGGGGTACATGAAGATGCCGCCGCGCGTGAGGATGCGGTGCACGTCGGCCACCATGCTGGCGATCCAGCGCATGTTGAAGTCCTTGCCGCGCGGGCCCTCCTGGCCGGCCAGGCATTCGTCCACGTAGCGCTTCACCGGGGCGTCCCAGTGGCGCATGTTGCTCATGTTGATCGCGAATTCCTTGGTGTCGGCCGGGATCTTCACGTTTTCCTGGGTCAGCACGAAGGAGCCCTGCTCGCGGTCGAGGGTGAACATGGCCACGCCGTCGCCCACGGTGAGCACCAGCGTGGTCTGCGGGCCGTACACGCAGTAGCCGGCGGCCACCTGGTGGGCGCCGCTCTGCAGGAAGTCCTGCTCGCTCACGCCGGCGCTGCCGTCGGGCTTCCTGAGCACGCTGAAGATGGTGCCGATGCTGACGTTCACGTCGATGTTGCTGGAGCCGTCCAGGGGATCGAACAGCAGCAGGTACTCGCCCTGCGGGTAGCGGTTGGGCACCACGTAGATGCTGTCCATTTCCTCGCTGGCCATGGCCGCGAGGTGGCCGCCCCATTCGTTGGCCTCGATCAGCACCTCGTTGGCGATGATGTCCAGCTTCTTCTGGACCTCGCCTTGCACGTTCTCGGTGGTCGCCGCGCCGAGCACGCCGCCGAGGTCGCCCTTGTTCACGGCCTGGCTGATGCTCTTGCAGGCGCGCGCCACCACTTCGAGCAGCAGGCGCAGCTGGGAGGGAATCAGGCCGTCGACACGCTGTTGTTCGACGAGGTAGCGGGTGAGGGAAATGCGTTGGGTCATGTCGGTTTTCCGTTTCAGTCGGCGAGGGCGCGGGTGACGACCTCGCGCACGTCGTTGCTCAGGTCGGGCTTGGCGGCCACGCGGGCGATGGCTTCGCGCGCCGCGCCGCGGTAGGGCTCGGCGAGTTTTTTCCAGCGGTCGAGCGCGCGCGCCAGGCGGGCGGCGACCTGCGGGTTGAAGGCGTCGAGTTCGACCACGCGCTCGCTCCAGAACAGGTAGCCCGCCGCGTCGGCGCGGTGGAAGGCGCCCGGGTTGGCGCTGCAGTAGCTGAAGATCACGCTGCGCGCGCGGTTGGGGTTCTTGAGGTTGAAGTCCGGGTGCGCCATGAGCTTGCGCACCGCCGGCAGCACGTTGCCCGCGCGGTCGGGCGCACCGGCCTGCAGGGCGAACCACTTGTCGAGCACCAGGGCCTCGTCGCGGAACAGGGCGTGGAAGCGGGCCAGCGCGTCGCGGGCGAGCGCGTGTTCGCTCACCACCAGGGCCGACAGCGCGTTGAAGCGGTCGGTCATGTTGCCGGCGTCCTTGAAGTGCTGGTAGGCCTTGCCCGGCCAGACGGCGTCGCCTTGGTGGCGCGCGGCCAGGCACAACATGGTGAGCGACAGGCCCGCGAGCGCGCGGCGGCCGGTGCTCACCGGGTCGGGGTGGTAGGCGCCGTTGTCCTTGTGGTGCTCGAAGGCCCAGGCCCAGTCGTCCTGCAGGGCGGTGGCGAGCTGTTCGCGCATGGCTTCGCGCACCGCGTGCACGCGCTGCGGGTCCACCTCGGCCAGTTGTTCGGCGATGTAGGTTTCGCTCGGCAGCGTGAGCACCAGTTCCTTGAAGGCGGCGTCCAGGTGCTGGTGGCGCAGCACATCGCGCATGGCGCCGAGGAAGGCGCCGTCCAGCGGCGCATCGGGGGCGGGGCCTTCGGCCAGGATGGCCATGAGCGCGCGGCGCAGGGCCAGGCGCTGGCCGGCTTCCCAGCGGTTGAACGGGTCGGGGTCGGCCGCGAGCAGGGTGAGCAGCTGCGCGTCGGTGTAGTGGCATTCCAGCACCACAGGCGCCGAGAAGCCGCGCAGCAGCGAGGGCACGGGCGCGCTGTCGAGGTTCACGAAGGTGAAGGTCTCGCTGGCCTGGGTGAGCACGAAGGTGCGGCTGCCGGTCTCGGGCTGCGTCCAGTGCGCCAGTTGCAGCGGCAACTGCTGGCCTTCGGGGCTGAGCAGGCCGAGCGAGACCGGGATCACGAACGGCTCCTTGGCGGCCTGGCCCGGCGTGGGCATGCAGCTTTGCGACAGCGTGAGCGTGTAGCTGCGCGCGGCGGCGTCGTACACGCCTTCGGCGCGCACGTGTGGCGTGCCGGCCTGGCTGTACCAGCGCTTGAACTGCGGCAGCAGGCGGTGCAGGTCGCTCTCGGGGTTGGCGTCGGCGATGGCCTGGGCGAAGTCGTCGCAGGTGACGGCCTGGCCGTCGTGCCGCTCGAAGTACAGCTTCATGCCCCTGGCGAAGCCTTCGCGGCCGACCAGGGTCTGCATCATGCGCACCACCTCGGCGCCTTTTTCGTAGACGGTGACGGTGTAGAAGTTGTTGATCTCGGCGTAGCTGTCGGGCCGCACCGGGTGGGCCATGGGGCCGGCGTCCTCGGGGAATTGCGCGGTGCGCAGCACGCGCACGTCCTCGATGCGCTTGACCGCGCGCGCCGAGGGCTCGGCGCACAGGTCCATGCTGAATTCCTGGTCGCGGAAGACGGTGAGGCCTTCCTTGAGGCTGAGCTGGAACCAGTCGCGGCAGGTGACGCGGTTGCCGGTCCAGTTGTGGAAGTACTCGTGGCCCACCACCGATTCGATGTTGGCGAAATCGGTGTCGGTGGCCGTGGCGGCGTTGGCCAGCACGTACTTGGTGTTGAAGATGTTGAGGCCTTTGTTCTCCATCGCGCCCATGTTGAAGTCGCTGGTGGCGACGATCATGAAACGCTCGAGGTCGAGCGGCAGGCCGAAGCGGGCCTCGTCCCAGGCCACGCTGGCGATCAGCGAGTTCATCGCGTGCTCGGTCTTGTCCATGTCGCCCGGACGCACATAGACCTGCAGCAGGTGCTTGCCACCGCTGCGCGAGGTGATGCGCTGCTCGCGCGCCACCAGCTGGCCGGCGACGAGGGCGAACAGGTAACACGGCTTCTTGTGCGGATCGACCCACTTCGCGAAGTGGCGGCCATCGGGCAGGGCGCCTTCTTCCACCAGGTTGCCGTTGGACAGCAGCACCGGGTACTTCGCCTTGTCGGCGCGCAAGGTGACGGTGTAGCTGGCCATCACGTCCGGGCGGTCCAGGAAGTAGGTGATGCGGCGGAAGCCCTCGGCCTCGCATTGCGTGAAGAAGGTGCCCTGGCTCACGTACAGGCCCATGAGCTGCGTGTTCTTCTCGGGCACGCAGATCGTGAAGATCTCCAGGTCGAAGGGTTCGTGGCCTTCGGGCAGGCTCTCCAGCACGAGCTGGGTGCCTTCGATCTTGAAGGAGCAGCCCGCGCCGTTGACCAGCACGCGCGCGACGCTGAGGTCTTCCCCGTCCAGGCGCAAGGCCTGCGCCGGCACGTCCGGGTTGCGGCGCAGGCGCATCTTGTTGAGCACGCGGGTCTTGGCCGGGTCCAGGTCGAAGCCGAGATCGACGGTGTCGATCCAGTAGGCCGGGGCGGCGTAGTCCTCGCGGCGCACCACGGTGGTGGGGCCTTCACGCAATGAGCTCATGGATCAAACTCCCTGTTTGAGTGATGCTTCGATGAAGGGGTCGAGGTCGCCGTCCAGCACCTTCTGCGTGGCGGAAATCTCGACGTTGGTGCGCAGGTCCTTGATGCGGCTGTTGTCCAGCACGTACGAGCGGATCTGGTGGCCCCAGCCCACGTCGGTCTTGGTGTCTTCGAGCTTCTGTTGCTCTTCCTGCCGCTTGCGCAGTTCGTGGTCGTACAGGCGCGAGCGCAGGCGCTTCCACGCCACGTCGCGGTTGCTGTGCTGGCTGCGGCCGTCCTGGCACTGCACCACGATGCCGGTGGGGATGTGCGTGAGGCGCACGGCCGAGTCGGTCTTGTTGATGTGCTGGCCGCCCGCGCCCGAGGCGCGGAAGGTGTCGGTGCGCACGTCGGCCGGGTTGATGTCGATCTCGATCGAGTCGTCCACCTCGGGGTAGACGAAGATGGACGCGAACGAGGTGTGGCGCCCGCCCGAGGAGTCGAACGGGCTCTTGCGCACCAGGCGGTGCACGCCGGTCTCGGTGCGCAGCAGGCCGAAGGCGTACTCGCCCTCCACCTTGATGGTCGCGCTCTTGATGCCGGCGGTGTCGCCCTCGGTCTCGTCCTCGATGGTGGTCTTGAAGCCCTTGCGCTCGGCGTAGCGCAGGTACTGGCGCAGCAGCATGCTGGCCCAGTCGCAGGCCTCGGTGCCGCCGGCGCCGGCCTGGATGTCGACGAAACAGTTCAGCGGATCGGCCGGGTTGTTGAACATGCGGCGGAATTCGAGCTTCTCCACCTCGGCCGCCACCTTGGCGGCTTCGCCTTCGATGGTGACCAGGCCGGCGGTGTCGCCGTCCTCGCTCGACATCTCGAACAGCTCGGTGTTGTCGGCCAGTTCGCCGGTGAGGCGGTCCAGCACCAACACCACGTCTTCCAGGGATTTTTTCTCGCGGCCCAGGTCCTGGGCGCGCTTGGGGTCGTTCCAGACCGTCGGGTCTTCGAGCGCGGACTCGACTTCCTTCAGCTTCGATGCCTTGGCATCGTAGTCAAAGATACCTCCGGAGCTCGACCACTCGGGTGGTCAGGTCTTCGAGCTGGCTTCGGATGGCGTTGCTGCGTTCGGCTTCCATGGGACTGTTTCCTGCTGTCTGTGTACAAAGACGGCGATTTTCTCACGGGCCGGCCCCGGGCCGCAGGCGGTGGCCGATGTCAGAAGCGCCACTTCGCGCCCACCATGAACGCCGCGGTGCCCAGGATCTGGACTTCGAGGGCGGACCGGGGCGAGAGCTGGTAGCCCACCGCCGGGATGATGGCGGGCGAAAACCCGCCCACGTTCATGGGGACCTTGTCCTTGTACTGGCCCACGTAGCCGTACAGGATGCCGGCCGTCACCGACACATACACCTTGGGCTGGCTGGGCAGCAGGCCGGGCCAGGCCTTGCCCACGAAGGCGTAGGCCGAGGGCTGGCCGAAGGAGTTGCGGAACAGGCTGATGCCGCAGGTGCGGTCGTTGGGCAGCAGGCGGCTCAGGCTGAAGGCGAACACCGGCTTGTGCTCCGGATCGTGCGACCAGTGGTGCGTGTAGGGCGAGAAAAAGCCCTCGTAGCGGGGTTCGGTCGCACCTTCGGCCACGGGATCGTTGATGCCGGGGCACAGCGTCCAGTCGATGGCCAGGGCCGGCGAGGACAGCGCCGCCAGCAGGGCGAAGGTGGCCAGGGGGCGTGAAAGAGCGGGGCGGGTTGGGGTCGTGGGCAAGCTGAAAACCATAGGTCACAAGTATGCACGCCACCCGCGTTGCGACTGCAACAATCCGTACATCAGCCTGGGGCCTGGAGGAAATCCTCGATCAGGCCGGCCAGTGCTTCGGGCTGGTCGTGGTGCATCATGTGCCCGGCGTCGGGCACCTCGGCGCTGCGCAGCCGGGGCACGGCCTGGATGCGCTCGTGGTACTGGGCCAGGGTGAAGGCGCCCTTCCACCACAGGCCCAGGCTGTCGTCGCTGGCGGTCACCGAGAGCACGGGCGCGCTGATGCGGCGGTACAGCTCCAGCGCCTCGTCGAGCCGGTACAGGTTCGCGCCGACCACCTTGTGGGCCGCGTCACCCAGGATCTCCCAGCCGCCCTCGGCGTTCGGCGCGGCCCATTGGCGCGCCAGCCAGTCGGCCTTGTCGCGCGGCAGGCGCGGGTTGGTCTTCATGAGGCGCTGCGCCACGCCGTCGACCGAGCCGTAGGCCTTGAGGCCGTTCTCGCCCCGGTGCAGGGCCTTGACCTCGTCGATCCACTGCGCATAACGCCCCGGCGCCTGCGCGGGCCGCGTCTCGGGCATGCCGAAGCCTTCGAGGTTGACGAGGCGGCGGATGCGCTGGGGCCGCACGCCGCTGTAGATCATGGCCACGTTGCCGCCCATGCTGTGGCCCACGAGGTCCACCGCGCGCTCGCCGGCGTAGTGGTCGAGCAGGATGTCGAGGTCGGCGAGGTAGTCGGGGAACCAGTAGTTGTCGGGCGCGGGGCCGTCCGCCTTGGAGAGGCCGAAGCCGCGCCAGTCGGGCGCGATGATCCAGCGATCGCCGCGCATCGCGTCCACCACGAACTGCCAGGAGGCGGACACGTCCATCCAGCCGTGCACGAGCACCAGCGGGGCCTGCGTGGCATCGGGCTGGCCCCATTGGCGCACGTGGTAGTTCAGGTGGCGCACCGGGACGAACTCGGTGCGGGAAGGTTTCCGGGCTTGGTACATTCGATCGATCATAGAGAACGAGACGGAGACCGGCCATGCGATCGAGTCAAGCCAGAGACAAGTCCCCCACGCCCCCAAGGGACCTCTACGACCCCCTGCACCGGCGCTTTGCCTGGCAGGTGCCGACGCATTTCAACATCGCCGAGGTCTGCATGCGGCGCTGGGCCGAGCGGCCCGCCACCGCCTTGCGCACGGCGGTGATCGCCAGCGCGCCGGGCCGCGAGCCGCGCCACCACCGATATGCCGAACTCATGGACCAGGCCAACCGCCTGTCCAACGCCCTGGCCGCGCTGGGCGTGCAGCGCGGCGACCGCGTGGCCATCGTGCTGCCGCAGCGCTTCGAGACCGCCGTGGCCTACATGGCGGTGCTGCAGCTGGGCGCGGTGGGCATGCCGCTGTCGCAGCTGTTCGGCCCCGACGCGCTGGAGTACCGCCTGCACGACAGCGAGGCCGTTGTGGCGATCTGCGACCAGCCTTCGCTGCCCGCGCTGCTGGGCGTGCGCGAGCGCTGCCCCTTGCTGCGCGCGGTGATCGGGCTCGATGGCGACGGCACGCCCGAGGGCATGCGCGCCGACCTGGACTGGAGCGAGCTGCTGGCGCAGGAGCCCACGGACTTCGTGCCCGTGAACACTTACGCCGACGAGGCCGCGGTGCTGATCTACACCAGCGGCACCACGGGCAACCCCAAGGGCGCCTTGATTCCGCACCGCGCGCTGATCGGCAACCTGAGCGGTTTCGTGTGCAGCCAGAACTGGTTTGGCTTCGATCCGTTCGATGCCTCGGTGGCATCGAAAGCGGTGTTCTGGTCGCCGGCCGACTGGGCCTGGACCGGTGGCCTGATGGACGCGCTGTTGCCCACGCTGTACTTCGGCCGGCCCATCGTGGGCCACAACGGCCGCTTCTCCCCCGAGCTCGCGTTCGAGCTGATGCAGCGGCATGGGGTGACGCACAGTTTCCTGTTTCCCACGGCGCTGAAGGCGATGATGAAGGCGGTGCCGGTGGTGCGGCCGCGCTACCGGTTGAAGCTGCAGGCGCTGATGAGCGCGGGCGAGGCGGTGGGGGACGCGGTGTTCGCGTGGTGTCGCGATCAGCTGGGCGTGACGGTGAACGAGATGTTCGGCCAGACCGAGATCAATTACATCGTGGGCAATTGCGCGCCGTTGTGGCCGGCGAAGCCGGGCAGCATGGGCAAGGCTTACCCCGGGCACCGGGTGGCGGTGCTGGACGATGAGGGCCGGGAATGCCCGGTGGGGGTGCCGGGGGATGTGGCGGTGCACCGGCTGGATGGGCATGGCGATCCGGATCCGGTGTTTTTTCTGGGGTATTGGAAGAACGAGGGGGCGACGCGCGCGAAGTACACGGGCGATCCGGCGGACAGCTGGTGCCGCACGGGCGATCTGGCGACGCGCGATGCCGAGGGTTATCTCTGGTACCAGGGGCGGGCGGACGATGTGTTCAAGGCGGCGGGGTACCGCATCGGGCCGAGCGAGATCGAGAACTGTCTGGTGAAGCACGCTTCGGTGGCGAATGCGGCGGTGGTGCCGAAACCGGATGCCGAGCGGGGGGCGTTGGTGAAGGCTTTTGTGGTGCTGGCCCCGGGGTGCGCCGGGGACGATGCGCTGGTGAAGGCGCTTCAGCTGCATGTGAAGGGGATGTTGGCGCCCTACGAGTACCCCAAGGAGATCGAGTTCATCGATGCTTTGCCCATGACGACCACGGGGAAGGTGCAGCGGCGGGTTTTGCGGTTGCTGGAGGAGGAGCGGGCGCGTTCGTCTCTCTAGCCTGCTTTGGCGCGGGGCCGCTGGTGCGGGTGGCCGTTCTCCGGCGCTGCTCGCGGACGGCTGCCCGGGCACGCCCACACCGCTTCGTCAACACCGGGCAGGCGCGCGACCTCTGTGGCAACCGCGAATGGGCGCCTGCGCCCGGCCACCCGCACCATCGACCCAGTGGCATGGTTGGCATTCAAGTGGTTGAATTCAAGTTTCATTTGAATTTCTTTCCCTTCACCCACCTTCCTCTCGACGGATGGTGGGGTTCGCGGGCGCAGGCGCCCATTCGCGGTTGCCACAGAGCCTGAGTGAGGGGGTGGAGTTGACGAGGTAACGGTGGCGAACCCGGGCAGCCGTCCGCGAGCAGCGCCGGAGAACGCGGACCACGCCATCCGGCAGCGCGAGGTCCAGGCCAGAAACCCCAGGCAAGAAAAAACTAGGCCACAGGCCGCCGAGACCGAGACTGACCCCGGGCCACCTCGATGAACTCCAGCACCTCCGCCCGAGGCTGGGACCCTCGGCGCCACACCAGCCCCACATCGACGGTAGGAACGGCATCGCGCAAAGTCCGCACCTCCACGTGCTCCGCATCCAGCGTCCAAGGCCGGTACAGGAAATCCGGCAGCACCGCCAACCCCGCCCCCACCCCCACCAAAGAACGCACCGCTTCCAAAGAGGACGTGCGCAACACCGTGCGCGGCTTCAGCTGATGGCGCGCCCACACACTGCGCATCAACAACTCGATCCGGTCCGCCTGCAACACCACCAGATCGTGCTGCGCACACTCCGCCAACCCCACCTCCGCCTGCGACGCCAGCGGATGGTCCGCCGCCATCCACACCCGGTTCGGTGACCGCGTCAGCGTCTCCGCCACCAAAGCCTGCGGCTCACCCAGCGCATTGCTCACCATGATCGCGATGTCCAGTTCGCCATTGATCAACAGGTGCTCCAGAAACGGCGGCGCGTCCTCCACCACCTGCAGATCCACCCCCGGACACGTGCGCCGGAACCGCGCGAACACCTCCGACAGGTAGTACCCCGCCACCAGACTCGTCACCCCGATCGTGAGTGAACCGGCCAACGGCGTCGCCCCCTGGTGCACACCCCGCGTGGCATCCGCCACCGCACCGATCACCCGCCGCGCCTTCACCAGAAACCGGTGCCCCTCCGGCGTCAGCCGCATGCCCTTGGGGCTGCGCTCGAACAACACCAGGCCCAGACCATCCTCCAGCTCCAGCACGCTCTTGGTGATCGCCGACTGCGCGATGTTCAGCATGCGCGAGGCCGCGGCCACGGAGTCCGATTCGGCCACCGCCAGGAAGTAGCGGAACTGCTTGAGCGTGATGTGCCGGTTCATGCTGGTGCGCACCACGCCAGAACTGCTGCCCTGTTGCGGTGCAAAAAAGATATGGGTAAACCCTTGCTCTCTATTTTCGAGATAGCTTACCGCAGCAATATTGAATTTTGAAAGCCGGGCCGGCCTTCCTACGATGCGCTGCAGTCGGCCCGCCGGGCGGTGGGCTGCGTTTCTGAAACCGCTATCAACCCATAGGTGATCGATCCATGAAACTCGCACAACGCCCCCTCGCCCGCACCGTCGCGGGTCTGCTGACGACGGCCCTCACCCTGGCCACCCTGGCCCCCGCCGCGCAGGCGCAATCGGCCCTCAAGAAACTGGGCAAAGGCGAAGGCCAGGTCGACATCGTGGCCTGGGCGGGCTACATCGAACGCGGCCAGACCGACAAGAACTTCGACTGGGTCACCGACTTCGAGAAAAAGACCAGTTGCAAGGTCAACGTGAAGACCGCCGGCACCTCCGACGAAATGGTCGCGCTCATGAACGAAGGCGGCTTCGACCTCGTCACCGCCTCGGGCGACGCCTCCATGCGCCTCATCGCCGGCAAGCGCGTGCAGCCCGTCAACGTGGACCTGATCCCCAGCTACAAGACCGTGGACCCGCGCCTGCAGAAGGCGCCCTGGCACTACGTGAACAACACGCACTACGGCACGCCCTACCAGTGGGGCTGGAACGTGCTCATGTACAACACCACCGTCTTCAAGGACAAGCCGCCCACCAGCTGGAACGTGGTGTTCGAGGAAACCACGCTGCCCGATGGCAAGAGCAACAAGGGTCGCGTGCAGGCCTTCGACGGCCCGATCTACATCGCCGACGCCGCGCTCTACCTGATGAAGAAGAACCCGGCCCTGGGCATCAAGGACCCCTACGAACTCAACGAGGCGCAGTACAAGGCCGCGCTGGACCTGCTGCGCGGCCAGCGCAAGCTGGTGGGCAAGTACTGGCACGACGCCTTCGTGCAGATCGACGACTTCACCAACGAAGGCGTGGTGGCTTCCAGCAGCTGGCAGTTCATGGCCAACATCCTCAAGAGCAAGAACCGCCCGGTCGCCACCGTGGTGCCGGTCGAAGGCGCGACGGGCTGGGCCGACACCACCATGCTGCACGCCGACGCCAAGCACCCCAACTGCGCCTATATGTGGATGGAGCACTCGCTCAACACCAAGCTGCAGGGCGACCTCTCGGCCTGGTTCGGCTCGGTGCCCTCGGTGCCGGCGGCCTGCAAGGGCAACAAGCTGCTGGGCGACCAGGGCTGTGCCAACCAGGGCTACAACAGCTTCGACAAGATCTCGTTCTGGAAGACGCCCACGAGCAAGTGCACGACGCAGAACAACAACTGCGTGCCGTACCACAAGTGGGTGTCGGACTACATCGCGGTATTGGGAGGCCGCTGACGCGGCACACCCCCGCGGCGCTTCGCGCCACCCCCTCGAGGGGGCGATGCCTGAGGCCCGGCAAAGCCGGTTCCTCGGCATCTCTGGATGAAGCGCCTCTTCTCTCGTGCTGTTTCTTCTGACCTTGTTGCATGACCACTGCCGTCACCCTTGAATCGGTTTCCTGCGTGTTCGGCAGCGGCGCGCAGGCCGTGCGCGCGGTCGACCGCGTGGACCTCACCATCGAAGGCGGGGAGTTCTTCACCTTGCTCGGGCCCTCGGGCTCGGGCAAGACGACCTGCCTGCGCATGATCGGCGGCTTCACGCTGCCGACCTCGGGCCGCATCCTCATCGGCGGGCAGGACGTGTCGCACCTGCCGCCGTACGCGCGGCCGGTGAACACGGTGTTCCAGGACTACGCGCTGTTCCCGCACATGAACATCCGCGACAACGTGGCCTACGGCCTGATGGTGCAGGGCGTTGACAAGTCGGCGCGGCACGCGCGTGCCGAGCAGATGCTGGACCTGGTGCGGCTCTCGGGCGTGGGCGAGCGCCGCCCGGGCCAGCTCTCGGGTGGCCAGCGCCAGCGCGTGGCGCTGGCGCGCGCGCTGATCAACCAGCCACAGGTGCTGCTGCTCGACGAGCCGCTGGGGGCGCTCGACCTCAAGCTGCGCGAGCAGATGCAGACCGAGCTGAAAGCCCTGCAGCGGCAGCTGGGCATCACCTTCCTCTTCATCACGCACGACCAGCACGAGGCGCTGTCCATGAGCGACCGCATCGGCGTGTTCAGCAACGGCCGGCTGGAGCAGGTCGGCGCGCCGCAGGCCATCTACAACCGCCCGGCCACGCGCTTCGTGGCCGAGTTCGTGGGCGCGGCCAATGTGTTCGACGGCGCGCGGGCGCGCGAGATCGCGGGGGTGGACAGCGTCATGCTTCGGCCCGAGCGCATCCGCCTGGGCCCCTCGCCGCAGGCGCGCCTGAGCGGCGCGGTGATCGACGCGCAGTACTTCGGCTCGTTCTCGCGCGTGCGGGTGGACTGGGGCGGCGAGGCCATCTCGGTGGACCTCAACCCCGAGCTGCACCCCGAGCTGCCCACGCCGGGCGACACGGTGCACCTGCACTGGCAGGCCGATGCGGTGCACCCGCTGCAGCCAGGTGCGGCGCCATGAGCCTGGCCCTGTCCGCCTTCCCGCCGCGGGTGCCGCGTGGCGGCGCGCTGCGCCGGCTTTCGGACCTGCTCTACACCCGCCGTGGCCTGCTGATGGCCGCATTGCTCGGGCCGCCGCTGCTGTGGTTCGGCGTGATCTACCTGGGCTCGCTGTTCGCGCTGCTGGCCAACAGCTTCTTCGCGCTCGACGAGTTCTCCGGCGTGGTGGACCGCACGCGCTTCACGCTGCAGAACTTCCGCGAGATGACCGACCCCGCCAACGTGGACGTGGTGATGCGCACCGTCGCCATGGCGGTCAGCGTCACGCTGGCCTGCGGGCTCATCGCCTTTCCCATCGCCTACTACATGGCGCGGTATGCGCGCGGCCCGCAGAAGGCGCTGCTCTACATCGCGGTGATGCTGCCGCTGTGGTCCAGCTACCTGGTGCGGCTCTACGCCTGGAAGCTGCTGCTGGCCAAGGAGGGCGCGATCTCCTGGGTGCTGGCCGAGGTGCACATGACCTGGCTGCTCGATCTCGTGCTGTCCACACCCGGCATCGGCGGCAACTCGCTCTCGTTCTCGCGCCTGGGCACCTTCATCGTCTTCGTCTACATGTGGCTGCCTTTCATGATCCTGCCGATCCAGGCCGCCATCGAGCGCATCCCGGGCTCGCTGCTCGAAGCCTCCAGCGACCTCGGCGCGCGCGGCGGCACCACCTTCTGGAAGGTGATCTTTCCGCTCGCCATGCCGGGCATCGCGGCCGGTTCCATCTTCACCTTCTCGCTCACATTGGGCGACTACATCATTCCGCAGGTGATCGGCGACTCCACGCTGTTCATCGGCCAGGTGGTGTACCGCCAGCAGGGCGTGGCGGGCAACGTGCCCTTCGCCGCCGCGTTCTCGCTGGTGCCCATCGTGGTCATCGGCGTCTACCTGTGGATCGCCAAACGCCTGGGGGCTTTCGATGCGCTCTGACCCGTCCCGCGCCGGCTGGGGCCTGAAGGCCGCGACCTGGGCCGGCGTGCTGTTCCTGCACATCCCGCTCGCGCTCATCATCCTCTACGCCTTCAGCGCCGAGGACAAAAGCTACGTGTTCCCGCCGCCGGGCCTCACCACGCAATGGTTCGCCGCGGCCTGGGCGCGAGAGGACGTGTGGGCCGCCATCGGCCTGTCGTTCCGCGTCGCGCTGATCGCCACCGCGCTGGCCATGGTGCTGGGCACGCTGGCGGCGGCCGGCCTGGCGCGCACGCGCTTCTTCGGCCGCGACGCGATCTCGCTGCTGCTGATCCTGCCGATCGCGCTGCCCGGCATCATCACCGGCATCGCGCTGCGCACCGCGTACCACACGATGGAGATCCCGTTCAGCTTCTGGACCATCGTGGTCGGTCACGCCACCTTCTGCGTGGTGGTGGTCTACAACAACGCGGTGGCGCGGCTGCGGCGCACCAGCCCTTCGCTGATCGAGGCCTCGATGGACCTGGGCGCGGACAGCTTCCAGACGATCCGCTACGTGATCCTGCCGCAGCTCGGCTCGGCCCTGCTGGCCGGTGGCCTGCTGGCGTTCGCGCTGAGCTTCGACGAGGTCATCGTCACCACCTTCACCGCCGGGCAGCAGACCACGCTGCCGATCTGGATGCTGCAGGAGCTGATCCGCCCGCGCCAGCGGCCGGTCACCAACGTGGTGGCGGTGGTCATCATCGCGCTCACCTTCATCCCCATCCTGGCCGCGTATGTCCTCACGCGCGCCGACGAACAACCCAACGGGCGCTGAGCCCGAACCCCTTCCACCCCGACGGAGACCACCATGGGCAAGACCCCCGATTTCCAAGTCCCGATATCGACCGAGCTGTTCATCGACGGCCAGTTCGTGGCCGGCGAGGGCGAGCGCGAGCGCGTGCTGAACCCGGCCACGGGCGACGTGATCGCGCAGGTGCCCGAGGCCTCGTACGAGCAGATCCACAGGGCGGTGCTGGGGGCCAGCCGCGCGTTCGACAGCTGGAGCGAGACCACGCCCATGGAGCGCTCGCGCCTGTTGCTCAAGGTGGCCGATGCGATCGAGCAGCGCGCCGAGCAGTTCGCGCGGCTGGAGTCGCTCAACTGCGGCAAGCCCTATGCGCGCGCGCTGGAGGACGAGATTCCTGCCATCGTCGACTGCTTCCGCTTCTTCGCGGGCGCGGCGCGCTGCATGACGGGCTCGGTGGCCGGCGAGTACCTGCCGGGCCACACCAGCATGATTCGGCGCGACCCCATCGGCGTGGTCGGCTCGATCGCGCCCTGGAACTACCCGCTGATGATGGCCGCCTGGAAATGCGCGCCCGCGCTGGCGGCCGGCAACACCGTGGTGCTCAAGCCCAGCGAGCAGACGCCGCTGACCACGCTGATGCTCGCGCGCGTGGTGGCCGAGATCCTGCCCAAGGGGGTGTTCAACGTGGTCTGCGGCCGCGGCCCCAGCGTGGGCCAGCCGCTGGTGGAGCACCCGCTGGTGCGCATGGTCTCGCTCACCGGCGATGTGTCCACCGGCCGCAAGATCCTGCAGGCCGCCACCGGCACGCTCAAGCGCACGCACCTGGAGCTGGGCGGCAAGGCGCCGGTGCTGGTGTTCGACGACGCCGACATCGACGCGGTGGTGGAGGGCATCCGCACCTTCGGTTACTACAACGCGGGGCAGGACTGCACGGCGGCCTGCCGGCTCTACGCGGGCGCCAAGGTGTACGACCGGCTGGTGGCCGACCTCAGCAGCGCGGTCAAGACCATCCAGATGGGCACGCAGGACGAGGCGGGCGTGGAGCTGGGCCCGCTGATCACCGACCGCCAGCGCGACCGTGTGGCGAGCTTCGTGGAGCGCGCGCAGATGCTGGGCCACATGGAAGTCACCGCCGGCGGCAAGATGCGCTCGGGCAGCGGTTTCTTCTACGAACCCACGGTGATCGCGGGGGCGCGGCAGGACGACGAGATCGTGCGCCGCGAGGTGTTCGGGCCGGTGGTGTCGGTGACGCGCTTCACCGACCCCGAGGAGGCCGTGACCTGGGCCAACGATTCGGAGTACGGCCTGGCTTCATCGGTGTGGACGCAGGACGTGTCGCGCGCGCTGCGCGTGGCGCGCAAGCTGCAGTACGGCTGCACCTGGATCAACACCCACTTCATGCTGGCCAACGAGATGCCGCACGGTGGCATGAAGGCCAGCGGCTATGGCAAGGACATGTCGATGTACGCGCTGGAGGACTACACGGTCGCACGCCACGTGATGGCGAGGCTGTGAGGCATCCCCCGCCGCGCTGCGCGCGACCCCCCTGAAAGGGGGGGCGACACCTGGGACCGGCGGAGCCGGATCCTCGGTGTCACTGGTTGGGGCTGCCTCGCTCCGACTTAGCGCGCTGCGGTTTGTGCGGGTTCGGCCACGTAGATCTCTACGCGGCGGTTGGCGGCGCGGCCCTGGGCCGTGCTGTTGTCCGCGACCGGTTGGTGCGAGCCTCGGCCGTCGGTGGCGATGCGGCTGGCCGCGACGCCGCGCGCCACGAGGTAGTCGCGCGTGGCGTTGGCGCGGTCGAAGGACAGCGGGTTGTTCACGGCGTCGCTGCCGGTGCTGTCGGTGTGGCCCACGATGGCCACGGCGGTCACCGGGTTGGCGTTGAGCGTGCCGGCGAACTGGCTGAGCACGTTCTGCAGCGTGGGGCTCACGGTCGAACGGCCGGTGGCGAAACCGGCGTCGGCCGGCACGTCGAGCTTGAGGCGGTTGTCGCTGGTCTGGCTCACGCCGATGCCGGTGCCTGCCGTGGCGGCCTCCATCTGCTTCTTCTGCTCCTGCATCTTGTTGGACCAGACATAGCCACCCACCGCGCCCGCGCCGGCACCGAGCACGGCGCCCGTGGCCGCGCCCTTGGAGCCGCCCGTGGCCGCGCCGAGCAGGGCGCCCGCGACAGCACCGATGCCGGCGCCTTTGGCGGTGCCGCTTTGCGTTTCACTCATGTTGGCGCAACCGGCCAGGGCAAGCGCCGCGGCCAGTGTGGTGACCGTCAGGCCTCGGGTCAGATGGATGTTGAAGTTGGACATGGTTTTTCTCCACTGCTTGGTTGAAGGTCGATTGAGACGTGCAAGGCACCCTAAACTTATACCCCTACGGGTTTCAGCCGAAACCTCCTTCAGTTCCTATTTACAAATACTTGCATGAAGAACGTACCACTGGGCACCAGCGCGCTGCGCGTGCCCCCGATCTGCCTGGGCACCATGACGTTTGGCGAGCAGGTGGACGAAGCCACCGCGCACCGCATCCTGGATCGCGCGCTGGAGCGTGAGATCAGCTTCCTCGACGCGGCCGAGATGTACTCGGTGCCGGCGCGCGCCGACACCAGCGGCTCCACCGAAACCATCCTGGGCAACTGGTTCGCCAAGCGGCCGGGCGCGCGCGACAAGCTGGTGCTGGCCACCAAGGTGGCCGGGCCGGCGCGCGGCATGCCCTGGCTGCGCCCCGAGGTGAGCAAGGCCGGCATCATCGAAGCCTGCGAAGCCAGCCTGCGCCGCCTGCAGACCGAGGTGATCGACCTCTACCAGATCCACTGGCCCGCGCGCAACGTGCCGGCCTTTGGCGCGATCTACTTCGACCCGGCCAAGGACAAGCCCGCGCCCTCCGTGCTCGAACAGCTCGAAGCCCTGGCCGAGCTGGTGAAGGCCGGCAAGGTCAAGGCCATCGGCCTGTCCAACGAGACCCCCTATGGCGTGCACGAGTTCGTGCGCCTGGCCGAGCAGCACGGCCTGCCGCGCGTGGCCACCGTGCAGAACCCGTACTGCCTGATCAACCGCAGTTACGAGAACGGGCTCGACGAAACCTGCCACCGGCTGGATGTGTCGCTGCTGGCGTATTCGCCGCTGGGCTTTGGCCTGCTGAGCGGCAAGTACGACGAGACCGGCCTGGTGGGCAACGCGGGCCGCATGGCGATCTACGAATCGATGCGCAAGCAGCGCTGGGGCCGGCCCGAAGCGCTGGACACCGCGCGCCGCTACAACGCGCTGGCGCGCGAACACGGCCTCACGCCCTCGCAGCTCGCGCTGGCCTTCTGCTACACCAACCGGCGCGTGGCCAGCACCATCATCGGTGTGACCACGCTGGCCCAGCTCGACGAGTGCCTGGACGCCTGGGACACGAAGCTCTCGCCGGAGCTGCTGGCGGCGATCGATGCGATCCGCTGGGAGAGCCGCGACCCCGCGCAGTGATCGGAACACCCCCGCCGCGCTTCGCGCGACCCCCTCAAGGGGGCGATGCCAGTGGCTCGGCAAAGCCGGTTCCACGGCATCCTTGGCCGAAGCCACTGCGGACCTGAAATCTTCCATGGCAAAAAAATCGCACGTGAGTGAAACGCCCGCCACCGCCTGGCTCAAGGCGCATGGCGTGGTGTTCACCGAGCACCCCTACGAGTACCTGGAGCACGGGGGCGCGCAGCACAGCGCGCAGGTGCTCGGGTTCGACCCCTTCGCGGTGGTGAAGACGCTGATCATGCAGGACGAGGCGGCCAGGCCGCTGGCGGTGCTGATGCACGGCAACCGCACCGTCTCCACCAAGAACCTGGCGCGGCAGATCGGCGCCAAGTCGGTCGAGCCCTGCAAGCCCGAGGTCGCCAACCGGCACAGCGGCTACTTCGTGGGTGGCACCTCGCCGTTCGGCCTCAAGCGCGACATGCCGGTGTGGGTGGAGGCCACGGTGCTCGGCTTGCCGAAGATCTGGATCAACGGCGGGCGCCGGGGTTTTCTCGTCGGCATCGATCCGGCGGTGCTCGCCGGTCCCCTGGGCGCCAAGCCGGTGAACTGCGCGCTGGCAGAATAGCCGCCCAGACACGGCTTCGCGCACAGACGCGGCGGCCCCACGAGAACGAGGAGCTTTCTTCATGACCTACCCCTTGCTGGCCACGCTGGCCGCCTACCTGATCGGCTCGCTGTCCTTCGCCGTGCTGGTGAGCCGCCTCATGGGGCTGAACGACCCGCGCACCTACGGCAGCAAGAACCCGGGCGCCACCAACGTGCTGCGCTCGGGCAACAAGGCGGCGGCCGTCATCACCCTGCTGCTCGATGCCTTCAAGGGCTGGCTGCCCGTGATGGCGGTGAAGTGGTGGGGTGAGGCCTATGGCCTGGGCGACGGCACGGTGGCGCTGGTGGGCCTGGCGGCCTTCCTGGGCCACCTGTACCCGGTGTTCTTCCGCTTCCAGGGCGGCAAGGGCGTGGCCACGGCCGCGGGCGTGATCCTCGCGTTCCAGCCCTGGCTGGGGCTGGCGGCGCTCGCGACCTGGCTGATCATCGCCATCTTCTTCCGCTATTCGTCGCTCGCCTCCATCGTCACGGCGGTCTTCGCGCCGGCCTACTTCCTGCTCGGCAACCGGGTGGCCTGGGACGCACCGGGCGTGCAGGTGCTGAGCCTGGCCGTCATGGGCCTGCTGCTGGTGTGGCGGCATTCGGAAAACATCAACCGCCTGCTGGCCGGCACCGAAAGCAAACTGGGAGCGAAGAAGAAATGAGCGATCTGCACAAGGACATCACCCGCATCGGCATGGCCGCGCGCTACAGCGAGGCCGCGGTGTTCAACGGCGTGGTCTACCTCGCGGGCATGGTGCCCGAGCGCGGCGACACCGACATCGCGGGCCAGACGCAGGACGTGCTGGAGCAGGTGCAGCAGCGCCTGCTCGAAGCGGGCAGTGACAAGTCGCGCATCCTGCGCGCGCAGATCTACCTCACCGACATCCGCGACATCGCGGCCATGAACGAGGTGTGGGACGCCTGGGTGGTGCCGGGCACCGCGCCGCCGCGCGCCACGGTGCAGGCCGCGCTGGCCAACCCGGCCTGGCGCATCGAGATCGTGGTCACCGCCGCGCAGAACGCGGCCTGATCAATAGCGTTTTTCCAGCGTCAGCTGGTCGTTGTGGCGCTGCATCTGAAAGCGCGTGAGAAAGCTGTTGCCCAGCAGCACATAAGTCATGGGTTGCGGCAGCACGATGGCCGCGACGCTGTACACCTGGGCATCGCCCACACGCACCGAGTCCAGTTGCACCTGATGGCCCACGACGCGGCCATTGGCGGTGGCCACACCCACTTTGCGGCCCTTGGTGTAGTCCAGCTGGATGCGTTTGGCATCGGACTCGCTGAGGATCACCGTGGTCGCGCCGGTGTCCACCATGAACTGCACGGTGCGCCCGTTGATCTGGCCGGTGGGCATGAAGTGGCCCTGGGCGTCGGCGGTGAGCACGATGCGCTGGGCACCACCGCCATCCTGGCCCGATGAAGACCGGCCCAGGCTGACCGGTGCATCGCCCACCCGCAGGGTCAGGCGCTGGCCGTTGATGTCGAACACGGCCGCCTCGCCCTGCAGGCTCAGCAGCTTCACACCTTGCTGGATCTGGCCGGGGCTCATGAAACGCGGCGCGGCGCCATCGATGTTCACCAGCGCCTTGCCACCGGCCACACCCGACAGCGCGACCTGCTGGGACAGGGCGGGCAGCGCCAGAAGAAGACCCGCCACGAGCGCGGAGGCCTTGGGCCAGAGGCGCCGTGGAACCGGCTTTGCCGGGCCGCCAGCGCCGCCCCCCTGGAGGGGGGTGACGCCGAAAGCGGCGCAGGGGGTATTCACTTAATCTCTGAAGTTGTTGAAGGACAGCGGCAGGTCCTTGAGCTCGCTGCGGATCAGCGCCATGGCGGCCTGCAGGTCGTCGCGCTTGGCCCCGGTCACGCGCACCGCATCGCCCTGGATCGCGCCCTGCACCTTGAGCTTGCTGCCCTTGATGACCTGCTGGATCTTCTTGCCGTCTTCGGTGCTGATGCCGTTGCGCACCTTGACGACCTGCTTGACCTTGTCGCCGCCGGCCTTTTCGACCTTGCCGACATCGAGGAAGCGCGCGTCCACGCCGCGCTTGGTCAGTTTGCCGCGCAGCACGTCGTCGATCTGCTGCAGCTGGAACTCGGCGTCGCCGTGCAGGATGATTTCTTTCTCTTTTTCCTTGAGCTCGATGGCGGCACCGGTGCCCTTGAAATCGAAGCGCGTGCCGATCTCGCGCGTCACCTGGTCCACCGCGTTTTTCACTTCGACGAAATCGGCTTCGAGTACGGTGTCAAAAGAAGGCATGGCTGATGAATCCTGAGGGTGGGTGAGACAATCCGGGGATGGTAGTCGAGAACAACGTGGCGCTCCAGCCATACAACAGTTTTGGCATCGTGGCGCGCGCGCTGCGGCTGGCCCGCGTGCGCGACGAAACGGAGTTGCGCGCGCTCATGGCGGGCGCCGATTGGCCCGCGCTCACGCGCGAGGCGCCGCCCTTCGTGCTGGGCGGCGGCAGCAACCTGGTGGTGACGGGCGACATCAAGCCGCTGGTGCTCAAGGTGGAGATCCGCGGGCGCCAGCTGGTGGAGGAGTCGGCCCGGGGCTGGCTGGTGGAGGCGGGCGCGGGCGAGAACTGGCACGAGACCGTGGCCTGGACGCTGGCGCAGGGCTGGCCGGGGCTGGAAAACCTGGCCCTGATTCCGGGTTGTGTGGGTGCGTCGCCGGTGCAGAACATCGGCGCCTATGGCGTGGAGCTGCAGGACCGTTTTCATGAGCTGGACGCGATCGACCTGCAGACCGGGCAGAGTTTCACCCTGAACGCCGCGCAGTGCGGCTTTGGCTACCGGGACTCGGTGTTCAAGCACACGCCGGCGGGCGAGAAGGGTCTGGGCCTGGCGGGGCGCGCGCTGATCACGCGGGTGCGTTTCTGGCTGCCCAAGCCCTGGAAGCCGGTGCTGGGCTATGCGGACCTGGAGCGCCGGATGGCCGAGACCGGCATGTCCCATCCCGACGCGCAGCAGATCTTCGACTGGATCTGCGCGATCCGGCGCGCGAAGCTGCCGGACCCGGTGGTGATCGGCAACGCGGGCAGTTTCTTCAAGAACCCGACGGTGAGTGTGGAGCAGTGTGCGGACATCATCGCGCGCGACCCGAAGGTGGTGCACTACCCGATGGCCGACGGCAGCATCAAGCTGGCGGCGGGTTGGCTGATCGACGCCTGTGGCTGGAAGGGCCGGGGCGTGGGGAATGCCGGGGTCTACGAGAAGCAGGCGCTGGTGCTGGTGAACCGGGGTGGGGCGACCGGGGGGGAGGTGATGACTTTGGCGAAGGCCATCCAGACCAGTGTGTATGAGCGGTTCGGGATTTTGCTGGAGCCTGAGCCTGTGGTGGTCTGAGGTTTCTCGCCTGCGCTTCTTCGGGTCCGCCGTCGCCGGGTGGTCGGCTCCGCGAATGTCCCCCGGCGGCTGGTGCCGCCTCCTCCTTTACTTCGCTGCGCCAACCACCCGACGTCGTCGGACCTGCCAGCCGATAGGCACGCCAACAAGAGGGAAAAGCGCGAGCGCCAGCATCTCCCCGGGTCGGGGTGCTCCGGCGTTCTGCGCAGCGGGGTAAAGGAGGAGGCGGCACCAGCCGCCGGGGGACACCCGCGGAGCAGAGCGCCGGAGCGCCCCGACCCCGCGAGGTCACTGAAAGAAAGACCTTATTCGCCTTCGAGCTTCAGCATCTGCGAACCCTCACCGAGCGACAGAAGACCACTCTTGGCATAGATGCCCAGTTTGGCCCGCGTGTCGGTGATGTCGAGGTTGCGCATGGTCAGCTGGCCGATGCGGTCCAGCGGCGAGAACGGCGCGTCCTCCACCTTCTCCATGCTCAGCCGCTCCGGCGCGTACGTGAGGTTCGCGCTCTCGGTGTTCAGGATCGAATAGTCGTTGCCCCGGCGCAGCTCCACCGTCACCTCGCCCGTGATCGCACGCGCCACCCAGCGCTGCGCCGTCTCGCGCAACATGATGGCCTGCGGGTCGAACCAGCGGCCCTGGTACAGCAACCGGCCCAGGCGCAGACCGTTGATGCGGTACTGCTCGATCGTGTCCTCGTTGTGAATGCCCGTCACCAGGCGCTCGTACGCGATGAACAGCAGCGCCAGACCCGGGGCCTCGTAGATGCCACGGCTCTTGGCCTCGATGATGCGGTTCTCGATCTGATCGCTCATGCCCAGGCCATGGCGCCCGCCGATCTGATTGGCCTTCAGAATCAGGTCCACCGGGCTCGCGAACGTCTCGCCATTGAGCGCCACCGGCTGGCCCTCTTCGAAACGCACCGTCACCTCCTCGGCCTTCACCGCGCAGTCCTCGCGCCAGAACGGCACGCCCATGATCGGGTTGACGATGCGGATGCCGCTGTTGAGGTGCTCCAGGTCCTTGGCCTCGTGCGTGGCGCCCAGCATGTTGCTGTCGGTGCTGTAGGCCTTCTCGGCGCTCATCTTGTAGCCGAAGCCATTGGCCGTCATGAACGCGCTCATCTCGGCGCGGCCGCCCAGCTCGTCGATGAACAGCTGGTCCAACCAGGGCTTGTAGATCTTCAGGCTCGGGTTGGTCAGCAGACCGTAGCGGTAGAAGCGCTCGATGTCGTTGCCCTTGAAGGTCGAGCCGTCGCCCCAGATGTGGACGTCGTCCTCCTTCATCGCGGCCACCAGCATGGTGCCCGTGACCGCGCGGCCCAGCGGCGTGGTGTTGAAGTAGGTCACGCCGGCCGTGCTGATGTGGAAGGCGCCGCACTGCAGCGCGGCAATGCCTTCGTGCGCCAGCTGCGTGCGGCAGTCGATCAGGCGCGCCTTCTCGGCACCGTAGGCCAGGGCCTTGCGCGGGATCTCGTCGTAGTCCGGCTCGTCGGGCTGGCCCAGGTTGGCGGTGTAGGCATAAGGGATCGCGCCCTTCTGCTTCATCCACAGCAGCGCGGCGGAGGTGTCCAGGCCGCCGGAGAAGGCGATGCCGACTTTCTGTTGGGTGGGGAGGTTCTGAAGAATGGTGGCCATGGCGTTCGTTCTTTCGGCGGCGAGGGTCGATCAGCCGAAATGGCAGATGTAGTGGTAGGGCTCGGTCACGCGGATCTGGAAGCTGCTGTTGCCCGGCACGTTGAATTTCTCGCCAGGGCCCGACTTCTTCCACTCCGTGGTGCCCGCCAGCAAGTACTCGCAGCCGCCGGCCACGCATTCCATGATCTCGGGCGCGCCGGTGTTGAAGGTGAGGGTGGCGGGCAGCACCACGCCGACCGACTTTTTCGTGCCATCGGCCAGGGTGATGCCGTGGCTGACGCACTTGCCGTCGAAGTACACGTTGGCCTGGGTGTTGACGGTCACGCCGTCGAATTGGGTGGTGCTCATGGTGTTGGAGGGGGAGTAAAGCGAAGACGAAAGGCGAAACCGCGATTTTAGGCCGCGGGCCGGGGCGCGCCGCGCCGGCTCAGAGGCGCTGCTGCCAGGCGGTGGCGTCGAAGCCCACGGTGATGGCACCGTCGGCCCACTGCACGACCGGGCGCTTGATCACGCTCGGGTTCGCCAGCGCCACGGCGCGGGCGCTCGCGGCGTCTTTCACGCCGGTGCGCGTGGCCTCGTCGAGCTGGCGCCAGGTGGTGCCCTTGCGGTTGATCACGGTCTCCCAGCCGGCGGCGGTCAGCCAGCGGTCGAGCGCGGCCTCGGGCACGCCCTGTTTCTTGAAATCGTGGAAGTGGTGCTCGACGCCGTGTTCCGCCAGCCAGGTGCGGGCCTTCTTGACGGTGTCGCAGTTGGGGATGCCATGAACGGTGATCATGGCCCGCATTGTCCGCCATGTCCCCGCGGCCCCGGGCCCGGGACGGCGATGGGACAATCCTGCCCATGCTTGACATTCCCGTGCCCGATCACCCCACCACCCTGGCCGACTGGCTGGCCCATGCCGAACGCCTGCACCCGGTCACCATCGACATGGGGCTGGAGCGTGTGCAGCGCGTCGCCCAGCGCATGGGCCTGGCGCTGGACTGCCCGGTGATCACGGTCGCCGGCACCAACGGCAAGGGTTCCACCTGCGCGATGCTGGAGGCCGTCTACACGCAGTCGGGCTACCGCACCGGCGTCTACACCTCGCCCCACCTGGTGCACTTCGAGGAGCGCTGCCGCGTCGCGGGCGAGGCGGTGGCCGCCAACGACCTGGTGCCTGCCTTCGCCGAGGTGGAGGTGGCCCGCAAGGGCCAGGCCGGCGACGAGGGCGGCGAGATCAGCCTGAGCTATTTCGAAATCACCACGCTCGCCATCCTGCGCACGCTCTCGCGCAGCGGGCTGGACGTGGCGATTCTCGAGGTGGGGCTGGGCGGCCGGCTGGATGCGGTGAACATCATCGACGCCGATTGCGCGGTCATCACCAGCATCGCCCTCGACCACATGGCCCTGCTGGGCAACGACCGCGAGGCCATCGGCTTCGAGAAGGCCGGCATCATGCGCACCGGCCGCCCGGTGGTGGTGAGCGACCCGGTGCCGCCGCAGAGCATCCTGGACCGCGCGCTGGAGATCGGCGCCGAGCTCTGGCGCCTGGGCAAGGACTTCCATTTCGCGGGCGACCAGCAGCAATGGGGCTGGGCCATGCACCCCTCGCACGGCGGGCGGCGCTACGCCGGCCTGGCCTACCCGGCGCTGCGCGGCGCGAACCAGCTGGTCAACGCCTCGGGCGTGCTGGCGGCGGTGGAGGCCCTGCGCGGGCGGCTGCCGGTGACGGCGCAGGCGGTGCGCAACGGCCTGGCCCTGGTGGAGCTGCCCGGGCGCTTCCAGATCGTGCCGGGCACGCCCACCCTGGTGCTGGACGTGGCGCACAACCCGCATTCGGTGGCCGCGCTCGCCGCCAACCTCGACGCCATGGGCTTCTACCCCACCACGCACGCCGTGTTCGGCGCCATGGCCGACAAGGACCTGGGCGCCATGCTGGACCGCATCGCGCCGCTGATCGACCGCTGGCACCTCACCAACCTGCCCCTGCCGCGCGCCAGTTCGGCCGCCGCCCTGGCCGAACAGCTGGAGGCCCATCCCCAATGCAAGGGCCGGGTGGCGGGAAGGCACACCGACCCCATGGACGCCCTGCGGGCCGCGGTGTCCGCCGCGGACCCCGCTGATAGAATCGTGGTCTTCGGATCGTTCTACACCGTGGGTGGCGTATTGCAGGACGGCGTGCCCCGAATGTCGGCGAAACACCTGTCCGCCTAGCCTTTTATCGCCACGGTCCCCCCGATGTTCAAATCCCGTTCAGGTTCCCAGGGCAACGCCTCGACCCCCCCGCCGCAGAGCATCGAGGCCGTGCGCCGCCGCGCCCGCCACCGCCTGATCGGCGCCAGCGTGCTCGTGCTGCTGGGCGTGGTCGGCTTCCCGCTGCTGTTCGACACGCAGCCACGCCCGATTCCCGTCGACATTCCCATCGAGATCCCGGCCAAGGGCACGCCCGCGCCGGTTGCCAAGCCCGCCGCCACCAAGCCGCCTGCCGCCGCCGCCAGCGCACCGCTGCCGGTGCGTGAGGGCCTGGGTGCCCGCGAGGAAGTGGTCGAAGCCGCACCCAAACCCGCGCCAGCTGCCGCCCCAGCGCCCACACCGGCGCCTGCGCCCGTGGCCGCCGCGCCGGCACCTGCACCCGCCAAGCCCGCCGCCCCGTCGCCCGCCGAGGCCGACCGGGCACGCGCGCTGCTCGAAGGCAAGCCGGCCGCCGCGCCGGCCAGCGCCGCCGCCAAACCGGCCGCTGGCGCCGAGCGCCTCGTGGTGCAGGTGGGCGCGTTTTCGGAAGAGGCCGGCGCGCGCGCCGTGCGCCAGAAACTGGAAGGTGCGGGTCTCAAGACCTACACGCACGTCGCCCAGACGCCCGATGGCAAGCGCATCCGGGTGCGCGTGGGCCCGTTCGAGAACCGCGCGGACGCCGAGAAGGCCGCCGCCCGTGTGAAGGCCCTGGGCCTGACCGCCGCCGTCCTGACGCTGTGACGTCGGGTGGGGTGACGCGCTGATGGCCTTGACCGACTGGGTGCTGCTCACGGTGTTGCTGCTGTCGGTGCTGCTGGGGTTGTGGCGCGGTCTGGTGTACGAGGTGTTGTCGGTGGCGGGTTGGGTGGCGGCCTTCGTGCTGGCCCAGGCCTTCGCCGACGAGGCCGGGACCTGGTTGCCGATGGACGGCCTGTCGCCGCCCATGCGGGTGGCGGTCGGTTTTGTCCTGGTGTTCGTGGTGGTGGCTTTCGCCGCCGGCCTGGGGGCCTGGCTGGTGCAGAAATTGGTGGCCTCGGTCGGCCTGCGACCGGTGGACCGGGTGCTCGGAGGCGCGTTCGGCCTCTTGCGCGGTGGGGTGATCCTGCTGGCGGTGGCGCTCGTGGTGAGCATGACGCAGATGGAGGGGGCCGCGTGGTGGCGCGAGTCGGCCACGGCGTCCGTGCTGTCGGCCTCGCTGCACGAGATCAAGCCCTTGTTGCCCGAGGCCGTGGCCCGATATATCCGTTAGTTTTCCTGAGGATTCAATCATGTGTGGAATCGTGGGCGTGGTCAGCAAGACGCCAGTCAATCAGCTCATCTACGACGCGCTGTTGCTGTTGCAACACCGGGGCCAGGATGCCGCCGGCATCGTGACCCAGCAGGGCCGCAAGTTCTTCATGCACAAGGCCAAGGGCATGGTGCGCGACATCTTCCGCACCCGCAACATGCGCGCCTTGCCCGGCCTGTGCGGCCTGGGCCAGGTGCGCTACCCCACCGCGGGCAATGCCTTCAGCGAGGAAGAGGCGCAGCCCTTCTACGTGAACGCGCCCTTCGGCCTGGTGCTGGTGCACAACGGCAACCTGACCAACGCCAAGGCGCTGGCCCAGGAGCTGTTCCAGACCGACCACCGCCACGTCAACACCGAGAGCGACTCCGAGGTGCTGCTCAACGTGCTGGCGCACGAGCTGGAGAAGGTCACGCGCGGCATCACCCTCAAGCCGGCCGACGTCTTCGCCGCCGTGCGCGGCGTGCACCAGCGCGTGAAGGGCTCCTACGCCGTGGTGGCGCTGATCGCCGGCCACGGCCTGCTGGCCTTCCGCGATCCCCATGGCATCCGCCCGCTGTGCCTGGGCCGCAACAAGAACGGCGGCGTGATGGTGGCCAGCGAGTCCGTCACGCTCGAAGGCAACGGCTTCGAGTTCGACCGCGACCTGCAGCCCGGTGAAGCGGTGTTCGTCGACCTCGAAGGCCAGATGCAGTTCGAGCAGTGCGCCGACAAGGTCAGCCACAACCCCTGCATCTTCGAATTCGTCTACCTGGCCCGGCCCGACTCGGTGATGGACGGCATCTCGGTCTACCAGGCTCGGCTGAACCTGGGCGTGACGCTGGCCAAGCGCGTGGTCTCCACCGTGCCGCCGAACGAGATCGATGTGGTGATCCCGATTCCCGAATCCTCGCGCCCGAGCGCCATGGAGCTGGCCCAGCTGCTGGGCCTGCCGTACCGCGAAGGCTTCGTGAAGAACCGCTACGTGGGCCGCACCTTCATCATGCCGGGGCAGGGCGTGCGCAAGAAATCGGTGCGCCAGAAACTCAATGTGATCGGCAGCGAATTCAAGGGCCGCAACGTGCTGCTGGTGGACGACTCCATCGTGCGTGGCACCACCAGCCGCGAGATCGTGCAGATGGCGCGCGACGCCGGTGCGCGCAAGGTCTACCTGGCCAGCGCAGCGCCGCCCGTGCGCTACCCCAACGTCTACGGCATCGACATGCCCACGCCCGACGAACTCGTGGCCCATGGCCGCACCGTCGACGAGGTGCGCGAGATCATCGGCTGCGACGCGCTGATCTACCAGGACGTGGACGCGATGAAGCAGGCCATCGGCTCGCTCAACCCCAAGCTCGACGGCTTCGACGCCTCGTGCTTCGACGGCGTGTACGTCACCGGCGACATCACGCCGGCCGACATCGCCCGCCTCAACGCCGGCCGCGACCAGAGCGAAGAGGGCGAGGAAGACACCTCGCGCCTCGCCTTGCCCAATGCCCAGGTCGTCTGACACCCCATCTTCATGAACGCCAAGAAACCTGACCTGCACCGCGACACGCTCGCCGTGCGCGAAGCCGTCGAACGCAGCCCGTACGGCGAGAACTCCGAAGCCCTGTACCTCACCAGCGGCTACGTGCAACCCAGCGCGGAAGCCGCCGCACGCCGCTTCGCCGGCGACGAGGACGGCTTCACCTACGGCCGCTACGGCAACCCCACGGTGGCCAGCTTCGAGCAGCGCCTGGCCGCGCTCGAAGGCGCCGAGGCCTGCATCTCCACCGCCTCGGGCATGTCGGCCATCCTCATGATGTGCCTGGGCCTGCTCAAGGCCGGCGACCACGTGGTGTGCTCACACTCCATGTTCGGCTCCACCATCAAGCTCATCGGCTCGGACCTCGCCAAGTTCGGCGTCGAATCCAGCTTCGTGTCGCAGACCGACGTCGCGGCCTGGAAGGCGGCCGTCAAGCCCAACACGCGCCTGCTGTTCGCCGAGACGCCGACCAACCCGCTCACCGAGGTCTGCGACATCCGCGCGCTGGCCGACATCGCCCACGCCGCCGGCGCGCTGCTGTGCGTGGACAACTGCTTCGCCACGCCGGCCCTGCAGCGCCCCATGGCGCTGGGCGCCGACATCGTCATGCACTCCGGCACCAAGTACCTCGACGGCCAGGGCCGCGTGATGGCCGGCGCCCTGTGCGCCAGCCAGGAGCTGGTGACCAAGACCTTCCTGCCGGTGCTCAAGAGTTCGGGCATGACGCTGGCGCCCTTCAATGCCTGGGTCGTGCTCAAGGGCCTGGAGACGCTGGACATCCGCATGCGCGCCCAGTCGGCCAACGCCCTGGCGCTCGCGCAGTGGCTGGAGGCCCACCCGTCGGTGGCCCGCGTGTACTACCCCGGGCTGGCCAGCCACCCGCAGCACGCGCTGGCGATGGCGCAGCAGTCGGGTTGCGGCGGTGCCGTGCTGTCCTTCGAGGTGAAGGGCGCCGACCCCGAGCAGGCCCGCGCGCGCGCCTTCCACGTGCTCGATTCGCTGCAGGTGATGTCGCTCTCCACCAACCTCGGCGACACCAAGACCCTGGTGGCCCACCCGGCCAGCACCTCGCACGGCCGCCTGACCGAAGCGCAGCGCCAGACGGCGGGCGTGGTGCAAGGCCTGATCCGCGTGGCGGTGGGGCTGGAGCACCTGGGCGATATCCAGGCCGATCTTGACCGTGGTCTTTCTTCCTTCTGACATGTCCGCACCCATCCGCACCCGCTTCGCCCCGTCGCCCACCGGCTTCATCCACCTGGGCAACATCCGCTCCGCGCTCTACCCCTGGGCGTTCGCGCGCTCCACTGGCGGCGCCTTCATCCTGCGCATCGAAGACACCGACCTCGAGCGCTCCTCGCAAGCCGCGGTGGACGTGATCATCGAAGGCATGAAGTGGCTCGGCCTAGACCACGACGAAGGGCCGTTCTATCAGATGCAGCGCATGGACCGCTACAAGGCGGTGCTCGCCGAGATGGTGGCCGGCGGCCAGGTGTACCCCTGCTACATGAGCGTGGCCGAGCTCGATGCGCTGCGCGAGAAGCAGATGGCCGCGAAAGAGAAGCCGCGCTACGACGGCACCTGGCGGCCCGAGCCCGGCAAGACCCTGCCGCCCGTGCCCGAAGGTGTGAAGCCTGTATTGCGCTTCAAGAACCCGCAGGGCGGCGTGGTGGCCTGGGACGACAAGGTCAAGGGCCGCATCGAGATCGCCAACGACGAACTCGACGACCTCGTGATCGCGCGGCCCGACGGCACGCCCACCTACAACTTCTGCGTGGTGGTGGACGACATCGACATGGCCATCAGCCACGTGATCCGCGGCGACGACCACGTGAACAACACGCCGCGCCAGATCAACATCTTCCGCGCGCTCGGCAAGGAGCCGCCGGTGTACGCCCACCTGCCCACCGTGCTCAACGAGCAGGGCGAGAAGATGAGCAAGCGCAACGGCGCCAAGCCCGTCACGCAGTACCGCGACGAAGGCTACCTGCCCGACGCCATGGTGAACTACCTCGCGCGCCTGGGCTGGAGCCACGGCGACGACGAGATCTTCAGCCGCGCGCAGTTCCTCGAATGGTTCAACCTCGACCACCTGGGCCGCAGCGCCGCGCAGTTCGACGAAGCCAAGCTCAAGTGGGTCAACGCGCAGCACCTCAAGGCCATGGCCGACGACGCGCTCGCGCCGCTGGTGGCCGCGCACCTGCAGCAGCAGGGCATCACGACGGACGCGCGCCTGCCGCGCATCTGCGGCCTGTTCAAGGACCGCTGCGACACCACCGTGGCGCTGGCCCAGTGGGCCAGGGCTTTCTACGCCGACATCACGCCCAACGCCGACGAGCGCGCGCAACACATCACCGACGCCGTGCGGCCCGTGCTGGCCACGCTGGCGGAGAAGCTCGCGGCCTGTGCCTGGAACAAGGCCGGCCTCTCGGCGGCCATCAAGGAAGTGCTCGCCGCGCACGGCCTGAAGATGCCGCAACTGGCCATGCCGGTGCGCGTGCTGGTGATGGGCACGGCTCAGACGCCGTCGCTCGATGCGGTGCTCGAACTGCAAAATCGTGACGTTGTTCTGCACCGTTTGCAGAACGCCTGAAAAAATCGCCTATAATTTGAGGCTTGCTGAAATGCACTGAGCGACAAGTCGCAAAGGGCGGTCAGCAAACCCTGTGGGGGTATAGCTCAGCTGGGAGAGCGCTTGCATGGCATGCAAGAGGTCAGCGGTTCGATCCCGCTTACCTCCACCAAGGATTGAAGTCGCGAAGAGGTTTTCATCGCGGCATCGGCAGAAAAAACAAGCTCTGTCGCTGCTACAATGGAAGGCTCTTTGAGTCCAGGTTATGACCCTATCGTCTAGAGGCCTAGGACATCACCCTTTCACGGTGAGTACCGGGGTTCGAATCCCCGTAGGGTCGCCAAACAAGCCGCAAGGCAAGTAGGCAACAAGTGGTTGGCACTTGGTTCGCAAGAACGAACGCCATCTACCAGGAGTGGTAGTTCAGTTGGTTAGAATACCGGCCTGTCACGCCGGGGGTCGCGGGTTCGAGCCCCGTCCACTCCGCCAAATAAATCAATGGGTTACGTGAGAAATCGCGTAGCCCATTTTGGTTTCTGGCACCCGATGTTCCAGCGCTGTCCTTCAAGCGGAGGACAGACGGCCGAATGACCCTCGTCTAGATTGGCATCCATCCACGATGGAAGCCAACGACATGTTCATTCGAAACTGCTGGTACGTCGCCGCCTGGGCGCACGAGATCCCCGAACACGGCCTGTTTTCCCGCGTCATTCTGGGCGAGCCGCTGCTCCTGTACCGCCTGGCCAATGGCGAGACCGTCGCGCTGGAAGACCGGTGCTGTCACCGCCTCGCACCACTTTCCGCCGGTCGGCGCGAGGGCGACTGCGTGCGCTGTGGTTACCACGGGCTGAAGTTCTCGCCCGACGGCGCCTGCGTCGAAGCGCCAGGCCTCGACCGCATCCCCATCAAGGCGAAGGTGCGCAGCTACCCCGTTGCCGTGCGGAACCGGTGGGTGTTCGTCTGGATGGGCGATCCGGGTCTCGCGGACGTCTCACTGCTGCCGGACAACTTCTCCTGCGACCACCCCGAGTGGCACTACCAGCCGGGCTATCTGCACTATGAGACGCCCTACATGCTCATCTGCGACAACCTGCTGGACTTTTCGCACCTGTCGTACGTGCACGAGAACACCCTGGGGGGCTCCACGCGGATCGCGCAGTCGAAACCCGAGGTGGCGCGCGTGCCGCAGGGCATCCGGGTCACGCGCCACGTGCCGGACGTGCCGCCCTCCGCGTACTGGCGCTCGTTCCACGAATTCGAAGGCAACGTCGACCGCTGGTTCATCTACGACTTCCTGCTGCCCGGCACCCTCATCATGGACTCCGGCGGGCGCCCGACGGGCCGGGCCGAGGGCGACATGGCGGGCGCGGTGCGGCTGCACAGCTGCCAGACGCTGACCCCCGAGACGGCAAGCTCCACCCACTACTTCTTCCAGCAGGCCTACCACGCGCCCGCGCCCATTCCCGGGACCACGGCCACCATCTTCCAGGGACTGCTCGCCGCCTTCGAGGAAGACCGCTCGATCATCACGGCCCAGTACCGGAACCTGCTTCTCGACCCCGCCGCGCCCATGCTGCCCATGGCGATGGACCACGCGCTGGTGCAGTTCCGCCGCCTCGTGGACAGCGAGCTGGCGAAGGAGCGCGAGCGCGCGCCCGCCCGCCCGGCGGTCGTCGCGGCCTAGCACAGAACAACACCCCCATCCAGGAGACAACCCCATGATCCATCGAACCATCCTTCGCCTGTTGGCGCTCGTCGGCGCCGCCGCGCTGCCTTTCGCGGTGCTCGCTCAAGCGCCCGCCGCATTTCCGAACAAACCCATCCGCATCGTGGCCTCCGCGGCCGCCGGCGGCGCCACGGACTTCGTCGCCCGCACCGTGGGTGAGCGCTTGTCCAAGCAGCTCGGCCAACCGGTCATCGTGGACAACAAGGCGGGGGCGAACGGTGCCCTGGGCGCTTCCGAGGTGGCGCGCGCCGCACCGGACGGGTACACGCTGCTGGTGACCTTGGGCGACACCCTGATCAACAACGTGGCGATGTACAAGACGCTGTCGTACGACCCGTTCAAGGATTTCAGCTACATCACGCAGGCCGTTCGCAGCCCGGCGGTGATTTCCGCGAATGCGGACCTCCCCGTCAAGACCATGGCCGACTTCAGGCGCTACGCGGCCGAGCAGCGCGGCAAGCTGACCTATGGCTCGTGGGGGCCCGGTGGCCTGGGCCATCTGGCGGGTGAACAGCTCAATCGCATCATCGGTGCCGAAATGGTCCATGTGCCGCAGCGCGGCGAGGCGCCGGTGATGGCCGATCTGCTGTCGAAAACCGTCAGCGTGGGCCTGACCTCGGCCGGGCTGGCCAAGCAGCACGTGCTGGCGGGCAAGGTGACCGCACTCGCCATCATGGGCAAAGAGCGGTCGCCGGCGCTGCCGCAAGTCCCGACCATGCGGGAGCAGGGTTTCGACGACCCCTTGTTCGATGCGGCCGTCTACATCGCCTTCGTCGCGCCGGCCAGGACGCCCGAACCCGTGGTGAAGAAACTCGCGGACGAGATCCGGAAGATCCTGGCGGACCCGGAGGTTGGCCGGTTGATGAACGAGCGGGGCCTGGACATCATGAACAGCACCCCCAGGGAGTTCGAGGCCAGCCACCGCGCGGAAGCCGAGGTGATCCTCAAGCGCATCAAGGACTTCGGGCTGGTGGCGCAGTAAGCAGAGGGCGCCGGGCAGGTCGACCCGCGGCCGCGCGGCAGCCGACCGGGTAAGCCCTATTGGTGCCCTCTCGGCGAGGTTTCAAACTGGCTGCGCCATGCGCTCCACCTGGAATGTCCTCACGCCACCGCCCGGCCACCACGTGGACGCGGCGGCCATGAACCTGCTGCTCGATGTGCCGACGAGCACCGCACCCGGGCGCGGCTTGCTGAACTTCATCAACGCGCACGTGGAGGTGGACTACCTCTCCCTGGTCGAGTACTCGGGGGCCGTGCCCTCGCAGGTGGATGGATGCACGCACGGGGACCACCTGCCCAACATCACGGCCGAGTGCTTTGCCCGCTACAAGCGGCAGTACAGCCAGCTGGACGAGGTGACCCACCTGGCGGGCCGGGTCCAGCAGGATGTGCATCCCTCGCCGGATGTGACCGTGGTGCACTATGGTCTGGAGGACATTCCGGACATCTGCTGGCGGCAGGAAATTTTTGAGCATTCGAAACTCACGGGCCGGTTGAGCTTCCTGTACGCGCCGGTTGCCCGCACCGCGTTTGCCATCAACCTCTACCGCGATGTGTCCTGCGGGCCTTTTGCCCCGATGGAGATCGACCGCCTGACCGCCATCGCACCCATTCTTCGCAAGGTGCACCTCAACGCCTTGCATGTCCGGCGGCAGCGCCTGCACGCGCAGGCGCGCAAGGCCCTGGTCGAGCAGAACCTGCTGCAGCGGGCACCCCGGTTGTCCGAGCGCGAGCGCGAGGTCTGCGTGGGCATCGTGGACGGTCTCAGTGTGGACGGCATCGCCGCGGGCATGGGCGTGGCCCCGTCCACGGTCCAGACCCTGCGCAAACGCGCCTACATCAAGCTGGGCATCGAGGCGCGCAGCGAGTTGCTGCTGCTGTCGAACTGACAGGACATCGACCGATCGCGTTGCCTGGACCCCTGACCAGGCGGGCGTGCCTTGGTCAGAGGCACCAGGGCCTGGGGCGATGTGTTCAAACCCAGTAGAAGCGCCTCTGGCTCGGCGTCAGTGCGCCTGGGTGTACAGGACGAGGGCGTGGGTCTGGTTCAGTTCTCGCGGGTTGTTGGTCAGCAGCCTTTGCACGCCCATGGCGGCCTCGGCCAGCATGGGCAGGTCGTTGGCGGCGATGCCCACCTCGCGCAGCCGCTGCGGCATCGGGGCTTGCGCCACGTGCCGGGCCATGGTGGCGATGAAGGCCTCGGCCGCTTCACCGTCGCTGGCCCCGTGCAGCGCCGGGTTCAAGGCGCGCGCGAGTTCGGCGTAACGAGCGCCCGCCTCGGGCAGGTTGAAGCGCAGCACCGGCACCATGACCAGGGCGTTGGCCAGGCCGTGGGGCACGTGGAAGTGGCTGCCCAGCGGGTGGGCCAGGGCGTGGATCGCGGCCACCGGCGCATTGGCGAAGGCCATGCCGGCCAGCATCGAGCCCAGCAGCATGCCTTCCCGCGCTTCGATGTCGTCGCCCTGGGCGATCACGCGCCCGAGGTGGCGGTCGAGCAGCTGGAGCGCGCGCACCGCCAGCGCGTCGGAGATCGGGTTCTTCAGGTGGCGGGTGGTGTAGGCCTCGATGGCGTGCACCATCGCATCCACGCCGGTCATGGCGGTGGGCGCGGGCGGCAGGGCCAGGGTCAGCTGGGCGTCCAGCACGGCGACATCGGGGTACAGCAGCGAGCTGATGACGCCGCGTTTCTGGTGGTCCGGCGTGGAGACCACCGAGGTGGGCGTGGCCTCGGAACCGGTGCCGGCCGTGGTCGGCACTTGGATCAGCGGCAGGCGCGGCCCGGTCGCGCGCTGCGGCCCGTAGATGTCGGCCAGCGGCTGGGGGCTGGCCGCGAGCAGCGCGACCAGTTTGGCGGTGTCCAGCGAGCTGCCGCCGCCCAGGCCGATGACGCAGTCGGCCCCGGCGACGCGGGCCGCGTCCACCGCCGCGAGCACCACGTGCTCGGGCGGGTCGGCCTCCACCTTGTCGTGCACCGTCACGCGCAGCCCGGCCTTGCGCAGCGCGGCCACCGGGGCGTCGATCAGGCCTGCGCGCACCAGGCCGGCGTCGGTGACGACGAAGGCATGCCGGCGTCTTTGCAGCAGCGGTGCGAGTCGCAGGGCCGCGCCGCGCTCGCAGACGATGCGGGGTGGGGTTTCGAATTGGAAGCTGGGCATGGAGCGGGAAATGAAAGGCGAAGCAAGGCCCCTCGCCGTCGATCGGGCGATGTCGTTCACAGACGAGGGGGAGGGGCGCGGCGCGCCCGGGCGGTCAGTTGATGGAGATCTTGGTGCGCGTGATCAGCTCACCGTAGGTCTTGTGGTCCTTGCGCAGCACGTTGCCGAGCTCGGCCGGGGTGGTGGTGACGCTCTCGAAACCCATGGCCTGCACGCGCTCGATGGAGGCGGGCTTCTTCAGGCTCTTGTTGATCTCGGCGTTCAGGCGGCGGATCACGTCGTCCGGCGTGCCGGCGGGTGCGAAGACGCCGTGCCAGCCGCTGATCTTCTCCAGCTCGGGCAGGCCCACTTCGCGGAAGGTGGGCACGTCGGGCAGGGCGGCCGCGCGCTTGGGGCCGATCACGGCCAGCGCCTTGAGCTTGCCGGCCTTCACATGGATGGCGCTGCCCGAGTCGAAGGTGAAGTCCACCACGCCGGCCAGCAGGTCCTGTATCGAAGGCGCCAGGCCCTTGTAGGCGAGGTGCTCGGCCTGGGTGTCGGTCTCCAGGTTCAGCAGGGCGCCCGCCACGTGCGGGAAGGAACCGTTGCCGGTGGAGGAGTAGTTCAGCTTGCCGGGGCTGGCCTTCATCTTCTCGACCAGGCCCTTGACGTCGCTCACGCCCACCTTGGGGTGGGCCAGCAGGGCCATGTTGAGGCCGGCCGTCATGGCGACGGGCGCGAAGTCCTTGATCGGGTCGAACGGCACCTTGTCCATGACGTAGGGGCCCAGCGTCAGCGTGCTGGAGGCCAGCATCAGCAGCGTGTGGCCGTCGGCCGGCGCGCGGCGCACGAACTCGGCGGCGATGTTGCCGTTGGCGCCCGCGCGGTTGTCGATCACCACCGGCTGTCCCAGGGCCTCGCCCATGTCCTTGGCCACCATGCGCGCGATGGCGTCGATGGTGCCGCCGGCCGGCACCGAGACCACGATGGTCACGGGTTTGGAGGGGAAGGACTGGGCCGCGGCGAAGGGGGCAAAGGCCGAAACGATCAGGGCGGGGAGCAGTTGTCGGATCACGGGGGACTACCTCGGTTCTTGGGGGAATGGGTGAATGGGATGAGGGAAATTCTAGGGAGGCACCCGGGAGCACAAGGCACTTTCTTGTTAACCTCTGGTTGACGATTTCGCCCTTGACCACCACCCACGTTTCGCCTTCCCATGCCTGTGTCCTCGCTGCTCAACGGCCGCCATTTCCAGATCTTCACCGCGGTGATGCGCAGCCGGGGGCTGGGCGAGGCCGCGCTCAAGCTGGGCATTTCCAAGGCCGCTGTCAGCAAGACCCTGGGCCTGCTGGAGCGCGAGACCGGCGTCGAGCTGTTCACGCGCCAGGGTGGCCGGCTGGAGCCCACCGCCGCGGCCCGCCGCCTGCTGCCGCGCGCCGAGCAGGCGGCCAACCACCTGGCCTGGGCGCTGGCCGAAGCCGCCACGCTGGACCAGGCCTCGAACCGCACGGTGACGGTGGCGGCGCACGCGCCCCCTTTGATCGCCATCCTGCCCGGCGCGATCCAGCGCTTCAAGCTCAGCCACCCCGAGGTCAAGGTGCGGGTGCGGGTGGAGGGGCCGCCGGAGGTGCTGCGGCTGGTCGCCCACCACGAGGTCGATCTGGGCGTCACCAACCCGCCCGCGCCCAACACCATCAGCGCCGTGGAACTGTGCGAGCGCCGCACCATCTCCGAGGACTTGCTGGTGGTGGCCATGCACCGGCGCCACCCCCTGGTGGCCAAGGCCCTGGTGCGGCCGCAGGACCTGGTGGACGCCGAGGTGATCGCGCTGCCCGAGGAGTCGCCCACCTCGATCCTGGTGCGCGCCACGCTGCAGGAAGCCGGCGTGCTGGTGGGGCAGGGCACGATCGCCAGCACCTCCATGGGGGTGTGCGCGCTGGTGCAGCAGAACGTGGGCATCGGGTTGATCAACCCCATGCTGCTGTCCACCGGCATCTTCCCGGACATCGTGACGCGGCCCTTCCGGCCGCGCATCGAGCTTGGGACGGAGATCTACCGCTCGGCGATCCGCCCCCTCAGCGACGAGGCGCAGGTGCTGGCCGGCTACCTCGAGGAAGTGGCGCTGGCGCTGCCCGGCTCGCCCTCGGCGGGCAAGGCCCTCCCACGCGCATCGGCCGCGAAGTGACCGCGCGCCCTCAGGCCGCGCGCTCCAGCCAGCCCAGCCGCACCAGCCCGGTGGACAGGGCGGTGCCGCAGACGATGACCACGCCGCAGCCGATCATCCAGGGCGTGATGACCTCGTTGAGGAAGACCGAGCCGTAGACCAGCGCGAACACCGGCACCAGGAAGGTCACGGTCAGCGCGCGGCTCGGGCCGGCCTTCTCGATCAGGTGGAAAAAAATGATGTAGGCGATGGCCGTGCACAGCAGGGCCACGGCCGCGACCGCGCCCCAGGCGGTGCTGCTCACCGGCTGGCTGGGCCACAGCAAGGCGGTGGGAATGGCCAGGCCCAGGGCCGCGCCGATCTGGCTGCCGGTGGCGGTGGCCAGCGGGTGGGCGCCCGTGAGGTAGCGCTTGGTGAAGCTCGCGGCGATGCCGTAGAACAGGGTGGCGAGCAGGCAGGCCCCCATGGCGATCAGCGTGCTGGCCACGGGGCCGTCGCTCACCACGCCGGCCGCGCTGAAGCCGGACTTGCCGATCACCAGCAGCGTGACGCCGGCGAAGCCGATCGCCAGGCCCAGCATGCGCGAGCCGCCTGGCCGGTCCTTGAGCCAGAGCCAGGCCACCAGCGCGCCCGACAGCGGCACGGTGGCGTTGAGGATGGAGGTCAGGCCGGTGGGGATGTGCAGCACGGCGTAGGCGAACAGGGCGAAGGGGATGCCGGAGTTGAGCAGGCCGACGAACAGGATGGGCCGGGCGCGCGAGCGGAAGTCGGCCCATACACCCTTGATGAAGAACACCGGCAGCAGGAAGAGGGCGGCGAGCGCGACGCGCAGGCCGGCCGTGGGCAGGGCGCCGAACTCGGCGCCGCCCAGGCGCATGAACAGGAAGGAGGCGCCCCACAGGGCGGCCAGCAGCAGGAATTCCAGGACGAGGGTGGGGCTCATGGCGTCAAAGTATGCATGGCGCCCCGGGTGTCACGGCGCGCGATTGATGCCGGATGGGGCATGGATTGATGAGTGGAACGGCACAATGCCGTTCGTCGCGCCGCCTCACACCAAGGTGGCACCTTCGAGCGAGAGCAGGGCGGTCTTGCGATCCAGCCCACCCGCGTAGCCGGTGAGCGAGCCGTCGGTGCCCAGCACGCGGTGGCAGGGCACCACCACGCTCATCGGGTTGCGGCCCACCGCCGCCCCCAGCGCGCGCACCGCGGCCGGTTTGCCGATGGCCGCGCTCAGTCGCCCGTAGCTGGTGGTGGCGCCGGGCGCGATGCCCAACAAGGCCTGCCACACCTGCTGCTGGAAGGGCGTGCCCATGCTCAGGTCCAGCGGCAGCTCGAAGTGCTGGCGCTGCCCGGCGAAGTACTGCGTGAGCTGCTCGATGGCCTGGCGCAGCACCGGGTGGTCGGGGTCGTGGCGCCAGGCCGAGCGGTCCGGGCCGTGGCGCTGCCCGTCGAACCAGACGCCGCTCAGGCCGCGCGGCGTGGCCGCCAGCGTCATGGCGCCCATCGGGCCTTGCCAGGTGGTGAAGACGGTGAGGGGATCGTGTTTCATGCGGAGGCTCCTGTGGATGAGACGACGTGGCCTGCCGACCAGGCGCGCACGACGGCGTAGCTGCGCCAGGGTTTCCAGGCGAGGGAGGCGGCTTCGGCCTCGCGGGCCGGGTGTTTGTTTTCGCGCACGCCCATGACCTTGTGCAGTGCCACGTCACCCGCGGGGAAGGCGTCGGGCCAGCGCAGGGCGCGCATGGCGATGTACTGCGCGGTCCAGTCGCCGATGCCCGGCATGGCCTTGAGGGCGGTGAGGGTGGCGGGCACGTCGGCGCTGCCGTTGAGCACCAGGCCCTGCTCGGCCACGCCGCGCGCCAGCGCCACGATGGCGGCCTGGCGCTGCCGCACGATGCCGAGTTCCCCCAGGCCGTCGCCTTCGGCCTGGGCCAATGCGGCGGGCGTGGGGAACAGGCGGGAGAGGCCGGCGTGCGGCGTCTCGACGGGCTCGCCGAAGCGGTTCACCAGCCGTTGCGCCAGCGTGCGCGCGGCCGCCACCGTGATCTGCTGGCCCAGCACCGCGCGCACCGCGAGCTCGAAGCCGTCGAGCGCGCCGGGCACCCGCAGGCCATCGCCGGCCGGGAACGCGCCGTGCAGCACGGCGTTGATGGCGGTCGGGTCGGCGTCCAGGTCGAGCGCGGCGCGCAGGCGGTGAATCACCTGGGGCAAGACCTCGCGCAGGTCGTCGCTGACGCGCAGCTCGAGCTGGCTGCGGGCCTCGTCGAAGCCGGCCACCAGCCAGCCCGTGTGGGTGCGCCCGCCCAGCTCCATGCGCAGGGTCTGCCCCAGGCGCAGGCCCTGTTCGTCGATGAAGGCCACGCCGTCGATCAGGCGCTGGCGGAAGAAGCCCAGCGTGGCCGCCACGTCGTACGGCGGCCGGTAGCCCAGCCGCACCGCGGTGCCCTGGCCGGTGTCGCGGGTGGCGGTTTCGCGCCGCAGCTGCGTGGGGTTGAGCCGGTAGTGCTCGAGAAAGGCCGCGTTGAAGCGCCGCACGCTGGCAAAGCCGCTGGCCTGGGCGATCTGGGTGACGGGCAGGTCGGTGTCGGCCAGCAGCTGCTTGGCCGTGAGCAGCTTGCGCGTGAGCAGGTACTGCAGCGGCGAGACGCCCAGGCGTTCCTCGAAGACGCGCCGCAGGTGGCGGTCGCTCACGCCCAGCCGCGCCGCCAGGCGCTCGCCCATCGCGCCGCCGTCGTCGTCCTGCCAGTGCTGGGGGTCGTCCAGCCACAGCGTGGCCTGCTGCACCAGGATGGTGGAGGCGTCTTCCGTCGACCAGTGCCGCTCGCGCGGCGCCAGCTCGGGCCGGCAGCGCAGGCAGGGCCGGAAGCCCGCCTGTTCGGCCTGCGCGGCGTGCGCGAAGAAGCGGCAGTTCTCGCGCCGGGGCGTGCGCACGCGGCACACCGGTCGGCAGTAGATGCCGGTGGAGGTGACGGCGGTGAAGAACTGGCCGTCGAAGCGCGCGTCGTGCGAGCACAGCGCGCGGTAGCAGGCGTCTTCGTCGATGCGGTCTGAGTGGTTCATGGCAGCCATGGTAGGCCGTTCGGACGGGGTTGACTGGCCGTTTCCGGACATGTGCCTCCGGCATGATGGGTACCCCCCTCCTACAATGCCCGTTTTGCCCGTCACGAGGAAAAACTCCATGCAAGTTGCCGCGTCCATCTTCAAGGCCTACGACATCCGGGGCGTCACCCCCACCGCGTTGAACGAAGGCGTGGCCGAGGCATTGGGCCTGGCCTTTGGCACCCGGGCCCTGGAACTGGGCGAAAAGACCGTGGCCGTGGGCCGCGACGGCCGCCTGAGCGGCCCGGCCCTGTCCGCCGCGCTGATCCGGGGGCTGGTGGCCGCCGGGGTGGACGTGATCGACATCGGTCTGGCGACCACGCCCATGCTGTACTTCGCCGCCGCCACGCTGTGCACCAGCGGCATCCAGGTCACGGGCAGCCACAACCCCAGGGACTACAACGGTTTCAAGATGGTGCTGGCCGGCCGCGCGATCTACGGCGAGGACATCCAGGCCCTGCGCAAGACCATGGAAGCCGAGACGCACCGGCGCGCCGAGGGCGGGCGCGTGCGCCTGATCAACGTGCAGGCCGCGTACCAGGCCCGCATCGTGTCCGACGCCAAGCTCGCGCGCCCCATGAAGCTGGTGGTGGACTGCGGCAACGGCGTGGCCGGCGCCTCGGCCCCGGCGATCTTCCGCGCGCTGGGCTGCGAGGTGATCGAACTCTTCAGCGAGGTGGACGGCAACTTCCCCAACCACCACCCGGACCCGAGCAAGCCCGAGAACCTGCAGGACGTGATCCGCACCCTGCGCGAGACCGACGCCGAACTCGGCCTGGCCTTCGACGGCGACGGCGACCGCCTGGGCATCGTCACCAAGGACGGCCAGACCATCTACCCCGACCGCCAGATGATCCTGTTCGCGCAGGACGTGCTCTCGCGCGTGCCCGGTGGCGACATCGTGTTCGACGTGAAATGCTCGCAGCGCCTGGCGCCCGCGATCGAGGCGGCCGGTGGCGTGCCCCACATCTACAAGACCGGCCACTCGCTGATCAAGGCGCGCATGAAGGAGCTGGACAGCCCGCTGGGCGGCGAGATGAGCGGCCACATCTTCTTCAAGGAGCGCTGGTTCGGTTTCGACGACGGCACCTACGCCGGCGCGCGCCTGCTGGAAATCCTCAGCCGCAGCCCCGACGCGAGCGCCGTGCTCAACGCCCTGCCCACCAGCCACAGCACGCCCGAGCTCAACGTGGCCTGCGCCGAAGGCGAGCCGCACGCGGTGGTGGACAAGCTGGTCGCGCTGGCGAAGTTCGACGCGCCGGCCAAACTCTCCACCATCGACGGCGTGCGCGTGGACTGGCCCGACGGCTTCGGTCTGATCCGCGCCTCCAACACCACGCCGGTGCTGGTGCTGCGCTTCGAAGGCCAGACCACCGAGGCGCTGCACCGCATCGAGGCCACCATGCTGGCGCTGCTGAAGCAGGCCAAGCCCGATGCCGTGGTCGGCGCCAGCGCGCATTGAGATGAACGCCGACGAGCTGCTCGACCAGGTCACCGTCGTCCTGGTCACGTACCACAGCGCCCATTGCCTGGACGCGCTGGATGCGCTGCTCGCGCACTGCCCGCACGTGGTGATCTCGGACAACGGCAGCACCGACGACACCCCCGCGCTGGCGCGCGCGCGCTGGCCGCAGGCCACCGTGCTCGAGCACGGCCGCAACCTCGGTTTCGGAGCCGCGAACAACCGCGCGCTCGCCGCCACGCGCACGCCGCTGGCCTTGCTGGTCAACCCCGATTGCGAAGTCACGCCCGAGGGCCTGCGCGAGCTGGTGCGGGTGGCCAACGGCATGCCCGAGGCCGCCATCGTGGCGCCGCAGCTCGAAGGCGCGCCCGGGCGGCCCGATGTGAACTACCGCTGGCCGAGCACCGCCTGGTCCTCGCGCGGGCCCGGCGCCGAAGGCCCTGCCTGCGTGGGTTTCGTGGTCGGCGCGGCGATGCTGTTCCGGCTCTCGCGTTTCGAGGGCGTGGGCTTCTTCGACGAGCGCTTCTTCCTGTACTACGAGGACGACGACCTCTGCCTGCGGCTGTTCCAGCGGCAGCGGCCCATCGTCGTGTGGCCCGCCGTGGCCGCCGTGCACCGCGCGCGCGGCTCGGTCAAGGGCAAGACGCCCTGGAAGAGCGAGTACCTGCGCGGTTACCACCACGCCCAGTCCAAGCTGATCTACACCGCCAAGCACCGTTCGCACGCGAAGGCGCGGCGCCAGCGCTGGTCGGTGCTGCTGGGCACCACGGTGGCCCTGCCGTTGCGCGCGATCGCGTGGTCGCCGCGCCTGCTCGCGCGCATGGCCGGGCGCTGGATGGGCCTGGTGCGCTGGCGGCTGCGCGACTGAATCGCGCCGCACGAATGTTTCTCCGGACAGAATCCCATGCCATCTCCCTACAAGGTCTACGACTGCATCACCTTCGACGGTGAGGATTGCCTGGAACTGCGTCTGCGCACGCAGTGGGACCGCGTGGACCACTTCGTGATCGTCGAGGCCGAGGTCACCTTCGCCGGCACCGCGAAGGCCCTGCAGTTCGACGCCGAGCGATACGCCTGGGCCCGCTCCAAGATCCGCTACATCCCGCTGCGCGCCGAGGTGTTCGCGGCGTGCCAGACCACGTGGGACCGCGAGCGCGTGCAGCGCAACGCCTTGCGCCTCGGTTACCAGGATGCGGCCGAAGACGACGTGGTGGTCATCGCCGACGTGGACGAGATCATCCGGCCCGAGAAAATCGGCCCCGTCGAGCCGGGCACCGTCCAGGTCTTCGAGTTGCTGATGCTGTACTTCTACTGCGACTACCTCATGGTGTCGGAACCGTTCTGGCGCAAGGCGGTGGCGGTCACGGGCGCCTACGCGCTCGCCCATGAGGCCGAAGACATCCGCAACAGCGCGGCCCTGCGCGCCGAGGTGGTAACCCTCGAGGTCCGCGACGCGGGCTGGCACTTCAGCTACCTGGGCGGTATGGACATGATCGAGCGCAAGCTCGAACGCTTCTCGCACCAGAACCTCAACAAGCCCCGCTACAAGGACCGGGAGAAGAACCTCGCTCGCATCCACGCCGGCAAGGACATCTACCGACGGGCCAAGCGCTGGGGCCGCGTGCATATGGGCGATTTCGGCAACACGGTGGTGGCGCAATGGTTCGCGCAGCGCCCCGAGCTGTTCTCCCCGGCGGCGATCCAGCCGGTGGGCAATGTGGACGCCTTGCTCGCGGCACGCCGCGCCGCTGGCGGCAAACCGTCGGCCTGGGAAAAGCTCAAGCTGCGCGTGTGGAACGCGTGGTGAGGGCCGGCCGCGTCAGCGGCGGCCGAAGCGCATGCTCAGCTTGAGCCGGTAGTACGGCAGCCGGTCGGCCCAACGCAGGTTCAACTGGGGTTTGGCGCGGTCGGGGTTGCGCAGCGCGGGCTGGATCAGGTGCCGGTCGAACAGGCCCATCACCACGTCCCGGTTGTAGAGCGCGGAATACCGATCCCAGTGGTGTCGCTTGAGGTCTTGCGGGTCCAGCTTCTCGATGATGTCGACCAGCGAGCGCGCATCGGTGTAGCAGAAGCCCGAGTCGCCCAGCACGTCGATGTGGTGCCGGTGCTTGCTGCCGGCGTAGGTGATGACCGGCTTGTTGCGGATCGAGAACTCGCCACAGGCCAGCCCGAAGGACTCGCCCTGCAGGCGCGCGTGCAGCATGGCGTCGCAGGTGTTGATGAAACGCGTCTTGTAAACCATGTCGCTGCTGCCCGGCAGGAAGAGGGCGCGCGGGTGGTCCACGAAGGGCGCGATGTTGAGGAAGACGAACCAGGTGTCGGGCGAGCGCGCCAGCACCTGGCGCACCGCCTCGATCGCGCTGGGCACGTCGAAGCTGTTGGCGCCACCGTGGCAGCCCAGCACCTTGGCCTGCGGCGGGATGCCCAGTTCGCCGCGCAGGTCCTCGTTCACATCGGGCAGCTCCACGATGTGCGGCACGCTGGGGATCTTGCCGTTCGCGCAATGCCGGCTCAGCCACTCGGAGATGAAGGCGTAGGAGGCGCCATGGGCCTGCGCGGGGGTGGTCGGGAAGACCGCGTGCACCATCGTGGGCACCGTGCGCGACCACACACCGTCGTTCTTGCCGGCCTTGATGGCGTACAGCAGGTCCGCGTGGTGCCGGCCAAGCAGGGCATCGAGTTCGTCGATCCGGCGGTAGCCCAGCACCTCGAAGCGCGCGCTGAACTTGGCCAGGGCCTCGGCGCTGTTGTGCGGGCTGTCGGCGTTGTAGACCACCAGGCTGCGGTGGCCCAGCACCGTCTCGTTGTGAAGCGCGTAGTCGTACAGCGCGACCTCGGTGCCCCGGATCGATAGCTGGTTGGAGTGAAAGGCGATGGTCTTCGTCATGGGGCCACCCGCTCCCGTTGGCGCATCGGGATGGCGGCCATCAGCAGCGCCGACATCAGGATGAAGAAATGGTTTTCCGTCGAGAGCCAGAACGAGCTGTGCGTCGTGTTGGCGACCAGCAGCACCGCCACAAAGCCCATCATCAGCGCCCGGCGCGGCGTGTCTTCGCGCCAGGCCTGTCGTGCGATGACGAACACGAACCACAGGAACAGGGCCAGGCCGATCAGGCCTTGTTCGAACAGGAAGAAGGTGAACTGGTTGTGTGGGTGCACGCAGACCACGGCGCACCACGCAGGATCGGTGAAATGCGCAGGCGACAGCACCGGATAGGACGCGGTGCCGTGGCCGAGCACAGGCTGCTCCAGCGCGCTCTGCAGCGCGAAGCGGTTCATCTCCATGCGGGCGCCTGCGGACGTGACAGGCACCGTGATGCTGCTGTTCTGTGCTTCAAGCCAGGCCTCGTTGACGCGCGACCGCAGCTGGGTCGACGTGGTGAAGGTCACGGCCATCACGGCGACCAGGGCCAGCGCCGCGATGGCCAGCCGGCGCCGGTGCAGGCCGACGGCGAAGACCGCGAACACCGCCAGGGCCAGCAGCAGGGCCAGGTAGCCGGTGCGGCCCGACGACAGGAACAGCACGCTGAACGCCGCCAGCGCGGCCACCAGGGCGGCGAGCACGGCCCGGGCCCGCGTTGGCGCATGCATGGCCTGGTGCAGGGCCATCACCGTGAAGAACGACATCAGGATGCCTTGCGCGATGCGGTCCTTGAAGACGGTGTGGTCCTCGCCGAAGCCCTGGTTGTGCGTGCGCGTCCAGGAAAAATCGAACCAGACATTGAGCCAGGTGACCACCAGCGTGAACAGCATGGCCAGCGCGAAGGCCTGCCAGCAACGGCGGCGCGTGGCCGAGTCGTTGAGCAGACCGATGAAGACCGGTACCCACAACAGCTTGCTGTACTTGCCCAGGGCCGTGCCGATGAGCGGCCCCTCGGCTGGCGACCACAGGGCCGCGAGCGCGATCCAGGCGAACAGCGCCAGCGCCGGCGCCGCCAGGGGGTTGCTCAGCGCCTGGCGGGTGTCGCGCAGGGAATGGCCCCAGACGCAGCCGAGCAGCCAGAACACCAGGGTGAGCAGCAGCGCCACATTGGCGAGCGCGACCGACATCGGGAACGCGAAGAAGACCAGGATGAGCGAAGCCTTGGCGCCCCGCTGAAGGAAGGTGGACGGGGGGGTCATGGGGGAGCGGGGAGGTCCTGGTAGCCCGCCATCAGCGGGGCCCAGTCGGCTTCGGTCCAGTGGTAAGGGGCGACGCGGGTGGCTTCCTTGCGCAGCGAGCGCCGCAGACGCTCCAGGTTGCGCGGCTTCCAGTCGCCGCCCGTGCGAACCCCGCATTTGTCGAAATCCACGATCCAGGCCTGGCCGGCCGGGTCGAGCAGCAGATTGTGGGCGTTCAGGTCGGCATGGAACACCTGCCGCTCATGCAGTTGCCGGATCGCGCGGCCCAGGGCCTGCCATTCGGCTGGCGCGAGCGGCCTTTGCTGGAGCCGTTGCACCACGTTCGCGCTGCCCGGGATGAGGCCGACGAGGATGTCGGCTTCGTAGAACAGGCCCGCGCGGGGCCAGTGGCTGGCGGCCACCGGCTCGGGCACCGGCAGTTGCCAGGAGCGCATCAGGCGCAGCAGGGTGAATTCGCGCATGGCGCGGCTGTCGTGCGGCGCGGCGCGCCAGAAGCGGTCGTGGCTCAGGCGGGCCATCAGGCCGCCGCGCCGGTAGTGGCGCAGCACATAGCCTTGCCCGCCCTCGTGGACCAGCAGCGCCTGGCCGCGCCCGCTGCCGGTGGCCAGGGCGGTGCCGCCCACATGGGCGATCGGGTCGAAGGTGCGCGCGGAGACCTGGCTCAGGTGGTGCGGATCGAACCAGGCGGTGCGGCCTGCATCCACCGAGGCCCGCACGCGCGAGACGTTGCCGGTGTGTGCGGGCCGCCACAGCGGCCGCACCACGGCCAGCGTGCGCGCCGAGGCGCCCTGGTTGCGGGCGATCAGCTCGCGCGCGGCGTGGGCGCGGCGTTGCCAGGTCTCGTGTTGCATCAGCCAGCGCTGCACCGCCGCCGCCAGTTCGCGCGCGTCGCGCACGCGCTCGCCGGCGCCGCTGCGCGCGATCTCCTCGAACAGCGGCGCCGCGTTGTGGACGTGAGGGCCGAACAGCACCGGCTGGCCGACCGACATGGGCTCCAGCGGGTTGTGCCCGCCCACGGGCGCCAGCGTGCCGCCCACGAAACACAGCGAGGCGTGCTGGTACCAGTGCATGAGCTCGCCCATGGCGTCGATCAGCAGCACCTGCGTGCCCGGCGCCACCGCCTGCCCGCTGCTGCGCCGCACGAAACTCAGACCGCTGTGCTGCACGTGGGCCGCGACCTCGTCGAAGCGCTGGGGATGGCGTGGCACCAGCACCAGCAGCCAGCTCGGGTTGACGGGCGAGAGCTCGCTCCAGATCGCCAGCCAGGCGGCCTCGTCGCCTTCGTGCGTGCTGCCCGCCACCAGCAGCGTGCGCCCCTGCAGTTCGGGCGCCAGCGCCACGCGCGCGGCGGGCACGGCGACATCGAATTTCAGGTTGCCGGTGTCGTGCAGGCGCGGCTCGGGCACACCCAGCCCGCGCAGGCGCTCGGCGCTGGCGGTGTCGGCGGCCGCCACTGTGAGCTGTGGCCAGACGGGCCGCATCAGGCCCGGCCATCGCCGGTAGGTGCGCGCCGAGCCTTCGGAGAGGCGCGCGTTGACGAGCGCAACCGGGATCGCGTTGGCCCGGCATTGCTGCAGCCATTCGGGCCAGAGCTCGCGCTCCACGAGGATCAGCAGCCGGGGCTGCAGCCGGTTCAGGAAGCGGGCGACGGCACCGGGCGTGTCGATGGGCGCGTAGACGTGGCGGATCTGGTCGCCCCAGTGCGTCTGCAGCGCGCGCGCACCGGTGGGGGTCTGGGTGCTGACGACCACGGCGTGCGCCGGCCATTCTTCGAGCAGGGCGTGCAGCAGCGGTTGCATGGCCTGCACCTCGCCCACCGAGGCCGCATGGATCCAGATGCAGCCGAGCTGCTCGGGGTCGATGGGAATGAAACCGAGGCGCTGCCGCAGGTTCTGACGGTAGCCGGGCTCACGCCGGCCACGCCACCACAACCAGCCCAGCAGGGGAGCGGCCAGGGCGCGGCTGAGCAGTCGGTACGCCCGATGGGGCAGCGAAACCGGGCTGCTCAGCGCCAATGGTCGGCGACCCATTGGGCGGGCAACACGCGCCGGTACCACTTGCCGCTCACGCCGGCAATGACATCGGGTGGGTTGGGCTTGCCGTGGAACACGATGATCTTGGCACCGGGCGGGATGGTGGGCGGCGAGAACCAGCCCAGGATGCCCGGGCGCATGCAGTGGCGCTTGAAGCTGCGGCACCAGGCCTCGGGCCAGTAGCTGACCTTGCCCTGCCGGTTGAGGTAGCCGGTGATGTACTCCTGCTCGTTGCGCACGTCCGCGATCGACTCCGGGTAGCCGTTCTTCAGGTGCTCCAGGGCGTCGGTGTGCGCGCCGATGGTGTAGAGGTAACACGAGGTGTTGCCCGTGCCGTCCTTCTTGTCCCATTCCTTGATGACGATGAAGGTGCCGGGCTGGTCGAAGAACTCGTCCAGGCTGTCGACGATGACGATGTCCAGGTCCAGGAACAGCGTCTGGCCGGTGAGGTCGTAGAGCGGATCGGCGAAGCTGGTGAGCTTGAGCCAGCCGTGGCCGAAGCTCCAGGGCTTGCGCTGGTCGAATTCGTCGAAACCCACGGCGGGGATGGGCTTGACCTCGACGGCGGGGTTGATGCCTTCACCGTCGTCGGTCAGGCAGACGAAACGGAAGGGCCGGTGCAGGTGCCGCGACACCATGCTGTGGAGTTTGTTGACGTACTCGGGGCCGTACTTCTTGCCCCATTTGATGCACAACACGTTGATGGTCTGCATGGCTTCCTCTTCTGCGGGTGTTGGCTGGCTGACGCCAACTTGGCGGTCGAGTGTAGCGGAGCTCACTTCGCGAGCAGGGAATCGATGGGCAGCAGGTCTTCGGGCAGCAGGGCGCCGCTGGCCTGGCGCAGGCGCAGGCTGCTCAGCAGCACGTTGTAGCGCGCCTGGGCCAGGTCGCGCTTGGTCTGGAACAGCTGGCTCTGCGCGTTGAGCACGTCGATGTTGATGCGCACGCCCACCTGGTAACCCAGGCGGTTGGCGTCCAGCGCGCTCTGGCTGGAGGCTTCGGCGGCCTGCAGCGCGCGCACCTGGCCCTGGCCCGAGACCACGCCCAGGTAGGCGCTGCGCGTGGACAGGTCCACCCCCCGGCGCGCGGCTTCGAGGTCGGAGCGCGCCTTTTCTTCCAGCGCCAGGGTTTCCTTGACCCGGTTCTGGACTGCGAAGCCGGCGAACAGCGGCAGGTTGAACTGCACGCCGACGCTGGCGGTGTTGGTGCGCACGTTGCCGGGGATCGGCAGGGTCGTCATGGGGCCGCGCGCCACCTGGTACTGGCCGACCAGGTCCAGCGTGGGCTTGTGCCCGGCTTCGGCCTTGCTGGTTTCGAGCTGGGCGATCTCCAGGTTGCGCGTGGCCTGCAGGATGGTCGGGTGCGTGCCGGGGTTGCGGTCCACCCAGGCCTGCGGGTCGGCCGGCACCACCTCGGGCAGGGTCACGGGCGCGGCCAGCGGGCGCGGCTCCACCGAGGGGCGGCCCACCAGCTGGTTGAGCGCGAGCTTCTTCACGCGCAGGTCGTTCTCGGCCGCGATTTCGCGCGCCAGCACCAGGTCGTACTGGGCCTGCGCCTCGCGCGAGTCGGTGATGGTGGTGGTGCCGACCTCGAAGTTGCGCTTGGCCGCGGCCAGCTGCTCGGCCACGGCGGTCTTCTGCGCCTGCACGAAGGCCAGCGTGTCCTGCGCCGCGAGCACGTCGAAGTAGGCCTGCGAGGTGCGCACGATGAGGTCCTGCTCGGCCAGGGTGAGGCGGGCCTTGGCGATGTCGACGCTGAGCTCGGCCTGGTCGTTGGCGATCCGGTTGGCCGGGCGGTACAGCGGCTGGCTGGCCGAGAGCGTGGCGCTCTGGTTGTTGCTGTTGCCGTCGAGCGCGCCGTAGTTGCTCACCTCGCGCCGCGCCCAGCTCGCCGCGGCGGCCAGGCCGGCTTGCGGCAGCAGGCCGGCGCGGGCCTGCGCGGCCTGGGCCAGGGACGCGTCGTACTGCGAGCGCGCGGCCAGGTAGGTGGCGTCGAACCCGCGCGCCGCCTCGTACAGCTGCACCAGGCTCTGCGCCTGGGCACCGGTGGCGAGCGCGCCCAGCACCAGCATGACCGCCCGCGGAAACAGCAGGTGGTGGGCTGACGACTTGCGAGCGGACGAAGCGGCTTTCATGCGGTGTTCCTTGGAGCGGGACGGAGGTGCTGAGAGACTCGTGAGAGAGGCAGCCCCCCAGGGGCATCCAGGGTCCGGCTTTGCCGGCCCGAGATGCCGTCCCCCCTCGAAGCGCCGAAGGCGCGCCACGGAGGGGGGAAGCCGCGAAGCGGCACAGGGGGGCGTTTCATTTCAGTAGACGGGCACGCTGGGGTCGCGCTGCTGCGACCAGGCGTGGATGCCGCCGTCGATGTTCACGACGTGGGTGAAACCATTGCCTTCGAGGAACTGCACCACCTGCGCGCTGCGGCCGCCGTGGTGGCACAGCACGGCGATGGGCTGGTGTCGGTCGAGTTCGAGCAGGCGCGCCGGCACCGTGCGCATGGGCATGGCGCGCAGCTCGAAGCCCTCGGGCTTCACGGAAGCGGTCTGCAGCTCCCACGGTTCGCGCACGTCCAGCACGACGGGCAGGGCAGCCTGCGGTGCGGCGGGGTCGGCGGCCTGCTTCAGCCAGTCGGGCAGTTGGGCGGGGGTGATCGAGTTCATGGCGGCGTCCGTGGGCGGGGGAAGGTTTCCGGGCTCAGAAGCGGAAACGCGAGGGTTCCGGGAAGTGGCGCAGGCGCGGGGCCACGGTGTCCCAGGGCTGGGCGGTCTGGAAGGCGGCCTCGCCGGTGCGGGTGACGATGGTCGCGCGCATCATGGGCTCGAAGCCGACGATCGCGGCCAGGCGCCCGCCCGGGGCCAGCAGGTCCAGCAGGGCCGAGGGGATCTCGGCGACCGAGCCGCTGAGCACGATGGCGTCGAACGGCGCGCCATCCGAGCAGGCCGCGAAGCCCTTGGCGGCGGCATCGGCGCAGCGCACCTCGGCGTTGGTGATGCCGGCCTTCTGCAGGTTCTCACGCGCCAGGCGGGCCAGCGCCTCGTCGATCTCGATGCTCACCACGCGCTGCGCCAAGCTGGCCAGCAGGGCCGCCATGTGGCCGCTGCCGGTGCCGACTTCGAGCACCTTGTCGGTGGGCTTGAGCGCGAGGTCCTGCAGCAGGCGCGCCTCGACCTTGGGCGCGAGCATCGCCTGGCCGTCCACCGCGGGGTGGTTCAGCGGCAGTTCCATGTCGGCGAAGGCCAGCGACCGGTGCGCGGCGGGCACGAACTGCTCGCGGTGCACGCGGTCCAGCAGGGCGAGCACCCGGGCGTCGAGCACCTCCCAGGGGCGGATCTGCTGCTCGATCATGTTGAAACGGGCCTGGCTCAGGCTGAGGGAGGGGGCGGTGGAAGTGGTCATGGCATCGACTCGCAGGAACGGTGTTTCTAGAGGGGGCGGCGGGAACCGCGAGATTTTAAGGAGTGGGACCTTCGGGGACGGGGTGGGGTATCGCCAGGCCGAGCCGGCGGCGGAACCAGTTGCCGAGGTCGTCCATGTAGCAATAGACCACCGGCACGACCACCAGGGTGAGCAGGGAGGAGGTGATGACGCCGCCGATGACGGCCTGGCCCATGGGCGCGCGCTGTTCAGAGCCTTCGGTGAGCGCGAACGCCAGCGGCACCATGCCGAACACCATGGCCAGCGTGGTCATCAGGATGGGGCGCAGCCGCACGCGCGCGGCCAGCAGCAGCGCGGACTCGCGGTCCATCGGCGGCTCACCCGCGCGGCCTTCGCGCGCGCGGATCGCGAAATCGACCAGCAGGATCGCGTTCTTGGTGACCAGGCCCATCAGCAGCACGATGCCGATGACCGAGAACATGCTCATGCTGGAGCCGAACATGAGCAGGGTCAGCACCACGCCGATCAGTGTGAGCGGCAGCGAGGTCATGAGCGCCAGCGGCTGCAGGAAGCTCTGGAACTGGCTGGCCAGGATCATGTAGATGAAGATGATGGCCAGGGCCAGCGCCGAGAGCGCGTAGCCGAAGGACTCCTGCATGTTCTTGGTGGAGCCGCCGAACTCGTATCGGTAGCCGGGCGGGAAGGCGATGGTGTCGAGCACCTGGCGGATCTCGGTGGAGACCTCGCCCGGCGAGCGCCCGTAGACGTTGGCGTTGATCGAGACCTCGCGGTTGAGGTTGCGGCGGTTGATCTGGTTCGGGCCGGTGGCGTCCACCACGTCGGCCACCTGGCCCAGGCGCACCACGCGCGCCGTGCCGTCGCTGTCGGTGCCGACCATGAAAGGCAGTTGCTCCAGGTCGCTCGCGCGCTCGCGCCCGCTGGGCGCCAGGCGCACGTTCACGTCGTAGCTCTGGCCGTCGGCGGCGCGCCAGTTGCCCACCGTGGTGCCGGCCACCAGGGTGCGCAGGCTGGCGCCCACCGTGGCCACGCTCACGCCCACGTCGGAGGCCAGGTCGCGCTTCATCTTCACGTCCACCGTGGGCTTGTTGGGCTTCACGCTGGCGTCCAGATCGACCAGGCCGACGATGGGGCGGATGCGCTCCATCACGGTCTGCGTCAGGCGTTCGAGCTCGGCCAGGTCGTCGCCCTGCAGCGAGAACTCCACCTGCTTGTTGCCGCCCACGGCGTCGAGCAGGCCGACGTGCGTCACGGTGATGCCGGGCACGCCGCGCAGCCGCTCGCGCAGGCGCGCCGACATCTCGAGCGCGCTCAGCGTGCGCTCGTGGCGGTCGGTCAGGCGCACGTAGATGCTGGCGTACATGGTGCCCTGCGCGTTGCCGGTGTTCAGCGTGGACAGCGTGTACTTCACCTCGGGGAACTCGCGCAGGATGCCCTCGACCTCGCGCGTCTTGGCCTCGGTGGCCTCCAGCGAGGAGCCCACCGGCGTGTGAAAGCTCAGCGAGGTCTCGGAGAAGTCGGCCGTGGGCACGAACTCGGTGCCCAGCAGCGGCACGATGAACAGGCTGCCGACGAAGGTGGCCAGGGCCAGGCCCAGCGTGGCGAGCTTGTGCTTGAGCGACCAGCGCAGCGTGCCCTGGTAGGTGTGGCTCAGGTCGTCCTGGAAGCGGTCGAACCAGCCGGTCACGCGGCCGATGGTGCGGTCGTAGAAGGTCTTCGGGCCGCTGGCGGCGTGGCCGTGTTTCTCGATCTCGGGGTCGTGCCAGACCGAGGACAACATCGGGTCGAGCGTGAAGCTCACGAACATGGAGATCAGCACGGCCGCCACCATGGTGATGCCGAACTCGTGGAAGAACTTGCCGATGATGCCGCCCATGAAGCCGATCGGCAGGAACACGGCCACGATGGACAGCGTGGTGGCCAGCACGGCCAGGCCGATCTCCTGCGTGCCGTCCATGGCCGCGTCGAACGGGCGCTTGCCCATCTGCACATGGCGCACGATGTTCTCGCGCACCACGATGGCGTCGTCGATCAGCAGACCCACCGAGAGCGTGAGCGCCATCAGCGTGATCATGTTGATGGTGAACCCGAACAGGTTCATGAAGAAGAAGGTGCCGATCAGCGCGATCGGCAGCGTGAGGCCGGTGATGACGGTCGAGCGCCAGGAGTTCAGGAACAGGAACACGATCAGCACGGTGAGCACCGCGCCTTCGATCAGCGTGCGGCGCACGTTCTCGACCGAGACGCGGATCGGTCGCGAGCCGTCGGCGATCTGCTCCAGCCGCACGCCGGGCGGCAGCTCGGCGCCGAGCGAGGCCACGGCGGCTTTCAGGCCGTCGGTCACCGCGATGGTGTTCTCGTCCTGCGCCTTCTGCACCTGCAGCAGCAGGGTGCGCTGGCCGTTGTAGAGCGCCAGGCTCTCCACCTCCTGCGTGCCGTCGCTCACGCGCGCCACCTGGCCCAGGCGCACGGCCTGGCCGCCGCGGCGCGCGACGATGATGTGCTCGAAGTCCTGCGGGTTCTGCAGCCGCGAGAGCACCTGCACCACGCGCTCGGCCTCGCCGGTCTTGAGCGTGCCCACCGGCAGGTCCTGGTTCTCGTTGCGCACGGCGGCGTTGACCTGCTCGGTGGTCACGCCCAGCGCTTCCATGGCCGAGGGGTCGAGGTCGATGTTGACGGCGCGCCGCGTGGCGCCCACCAGCGTGACCGAGCCCACGCCGCGCACGTTCTCCAGCCGCTTCTTGAAGACCTGCTCGGCCCAGGTGGTGAGCTCGACCGCGCTCGGTGTCTTGCCGTCCACGGCCTGCGGGATCACGGCCACCGACCAGATCGAGCGGCTGGCCGGGTCGAAGCGCAGCACGCGCGGCTCTTCCACCTCGTCGCGGAACACCGGGCGCAGGATGGCGATCTTCTCGCGCACGTCCTCGGCCGCCTTGCGCCCGTCCACCGTCAGCTGGAACTCGATGATGACGAGGGACTGGCCTTCGTAGCTGCGCGAGGTCAGGGTGTTGACGCCGGCGATCGCGTTGACCGCCTCCTCGACCTTCTTGGTGACCTCGGACTCGACGATCTCGGGCGAGGCGCCCGGGTAGGCCACCTGCACCACGACCACCGGGAAATCGATGTTGGGGAACTGGTCCACCTGCAGGCGCTGGAACGAGAACAGGCCCAGCACCACGAAGGCGATCATCACCATGGTGGCGAAGACCGGGTTGCGCAGCGAGACCTGGGTGAACCACATGGTGCGGCGCGCTCAGTGGGTGGCCAGGCGAACGGCCGTGCCTTCGCGGATGGCGCCGGCCTGGGCGCTGAGCACCGGCTCGCCGGCCTGCAGGCCCTTGACCTCGCGCATGGGCTCGCTGCCGCGCAGGCCGGTGGCGCCGCCATCCAGCACCACGTGGGCGATCTTGCTCTCGCGCACCACCTGCACATAGGGCTGGGGCTTGTCGTTGCGCACCGAGGACAGCGGCACCGCCAGCGCGTTGACCGCGCCGGTGACGATCTGGCCCTGCGCGAACAGGCCCTGGCGCATGCCTTCGGCGGCCGGCACGCGCAGGTACACCAGCACGCTGCGGCTGCCCGCCTGCACGCTGGGGTTGATGCGCGAGACCGTGGCCCGCACCGGTTCGGCCAGCCCTTCGACCCGCAGGTTCGCCGTCTGGCCCACCTTCACCGACACCGCGTCGGCCGGGGTGATGGCGGCCTCCATTTCGAAGGCCGAGAGGTCCACCACGTCGAACACGCGCGTGTCCACGCCCACGCGTTCGCCGTTCTGCACCAGGCGGGCCGAGATCTGGCCGGTCAGGGGCGAGCGCAGCGTGGTGTCGGCCAGGGCCTTCTTCGCGATGTCCAGCGCGGCCAATGCGGCCTGGTGCGTGGCTTCGGCGCCGGCGAGGTTGGCGCTGGCCGTCTCCAGCGCGGTGGCCGAGATGAAGCCCTGGCGCACCAGGGCCTGGTTGTTGTCCAGCGTGCGCCGCGCGATCGCCACCTGCGACTGGGCCGACTCGGCCTGCCGCGTGGCCTGGCGCACGCGCGCGTCGGCCTCGGTGCTGTCGATGCGCGCCACCACCTCACCGGCCTTCACCGCGTCGCCTTCGCGCTTGCTCAGGCCCTGGATCTCGCCGGCGGTGCGCGCCTTGATGGCGGCGGTCTGCAAGGCCTGCACCGAGCCCGAGAGGCCCACCGTCTGCGTCAGCTCCAGCGCCTGCACGGCCACCACATCGCGCGCGGAGAGCGTGTACACCGGCGCGGTCTTGAGCGCCTCGGCGGCCGCGCGGGCGGTTTCGCCCTGGGTCTTGCGCTTGTCCAGCGCGCGCACCAGGCCCAGGCCGACACCCAGCACCAGCACGGCCAGCAGCAGCCATTTGATCCAGGTGGAGCGCGAGCGGGGAGCGTTCATGGTGGCGTGAAGGTCAGGGTGTGGGGCTGGGCGCGAGCATGCCGTGCAGCAGCAGGTCCACCTGGTTGTCGATGAAGCCGATCGGGTCCAGCGTCTCGTTCGAGGCGCAGCAGGGCGCCATGGAATGTTTCCACATCAGCACGAAGATCATCGGCGCGATCAGGCTGTAGATGGCGTAGTCCATGGAGAGCGGGCGGAACTCGCCGCGGTCGATGCCGCGCTGCAGGATGCGCCGGATCAGTTCGTGGCCGGGTTCGATCACTTCCTTCTGGTAGAAGGCCGCGATCTCGGGGAACATGCCGGCCTCGCTCATCACCAGCTTGGTGATGCCGGAGGCGGGCGTCATGCCCACGCGCTCCCACCAGGTGTGCAGGCAGTAGCGCACCAGCTCGGCGCTGTCGCCCTCGAAGTGGTCGAGTTCCTCGTTCCACTCAGGAAAGCGCCCGGCCAGGTTCTCGCGCACCACGGCCTTGAACAGCTCTTCCTTGCTCGGGAAGTACAGGAACAGGGTGCCCTTGGACACGCCGGCCAGCGCGGCGACTTCCTCCACCCGCGTGGCGGCGAAGCCTTTTTCAACGAACAGGCGCAGCGCCGCGTCCAGCAATTCGCCCGGGCGCGCCTCCTTGCGCCGGGCGCGGCGCTGGCGCGGTTCGGCGTCGGATTCGGGGGAGGTCAGGGGCGTGGGGGCAGACATGGGGTTTTAATGACCGGTGGGTTAGTAATATACCCCACCCCCCATATCCGACGGCACCGGAGGGCCCTTGGCCCCCCGGAGGCCGTGCTCAGGAAAACGCCTGGATGCCGGTAATCGCGCGGCCCAGGATGAGGGCGTGGATGTCGTGCGTGCCCTCGTAGGTGTTGACCACCTCCAGGTTCACCAGGTGGCGCGCCACGCCGAACTCGTCGCTGATGCCGTTGCCGCCCATCATGTCGCGCGCCAGGCGGGCGATGTCCAGCGCCTTGCCGCAGCTGTTGCGCTTGAGGATGGAGGTGATCTCGACGGCGGCGGTGCCCTCGTCCTTCATGCGGCCCAGGCGCAGGCAGCCCTGCAGGCCCAGGCCGATCTCGGTCAGCATGTCGGCCAGTTTTTTCTGGATCAGCTGGTTGGCCGCGAGCGGGCGACCGAACTGCTGGCGGTCCAGCACGTACTGGCGGGCGCGGAAGTAGCAGTCCTCGGCCGCGCCCAGCGCGCCCCAGGCGATGCCGTAGCGCGCGCTGTTGAGGCAGGTGAACGGGCCCTTCAAGCCCCGCACCTCGGGGAAGGCGTTCTCTTCGGGGCAGAACACCTCGTCCAGCACGATCTCGCCGGTGATGGAGGCGCGCAGGCCCACCTTGCTGTGGATGGCCGGGGCGCTCAGGCCCTTCATGCCCTTGTCCAGGATGAAGCCGCGGATCGCGCCTTCGTCGTCCTTGGCCCAGACCACGAACACGTCGGCGATCGGCGAGTTGGTGATCCACATCTTGGCGCCGGAGAGGCTGTAGCCGCCGGCCACCTTCTTGGCGCGCGTGACCATGCTGCCGGGGTCGGAGCCGTGGTTGGGTTCGGTCAGGCCGAAGCAGCCGATCCACTCGCCGGTGGCCAGCTTGGGCAGGTACTTCTGCTTCTGCGCCTCGGAGCCGAATTCGTTGATCGGCACCATCACCAGCGAGCTCTGCACGCTCATCATGGAGCGGTAGCCCGAGTCCACGCGCTCCACTTCGCGCGCCACCAGGCCGTAGCAGACGTAGTTCAGGCCGCTGCCGCCGTAGGCCTCGGGGATGGTCGGACCCAGCAGGCCGAGGGCGCCCATCTCGCGGAAGATGGCGGCGTCGGTCTTCTCGTGGCGGAAGGCCTCGGTCACGCGCGGCAGCAGCTTTTCCTGGCAGTAGCTGTGGGCGGCGTCGCGCACCTGGCGCTCGTCGTCGCTCAGTTGCTGGTCGAGCTGGAACGGGTCTTCCCAGCTGAAGCGGGCTTTGGGGGTGCTCATGCTTGTCTCCGGTGTTCGGGTGGCGATGCGGAGATTGTCGACGGCTGATGAATATCTGTCTAATATCGTTGGTGTATTCATCCATATAAATTTCAGATTCATGGAATTCCGCCACCTGCGCTATTTCCTCGTGCTGGCCGAAGAGCTGCACTTCGGCCGCGCGGCCCAGCGCCTGGCCATCACGCAGCCGCCGCTCTCGCTCAACATCCAGCAGCTGGAGGCCTCGGTCGGGGCGCAGCTGTTCACGCGCAACAGCCGCGGCGTGCAGCTCACGGCCGCGGGCCAGGCCTTCGTGCCGGCCGCGCGGGCCTTGCTCGACCAGGCAGGCCAGGCCGCGCGCGAGGCGCGCGAGGTGGCCCAGGGCCTGGTGGGCAGCCTGCAGATCGGGTTCGCCGGCACGGTGCTGTACCGGGGGCTGCCGCAGATCCTGCAGGGGTTCGCGGCGCGCCATCCACGCCTGCGGCTGGTGCTGCGCGAAATGAGTTCGAGCGACCAGCTGATCGACCTCATGCACGAGCGGCTGGACCTGGGCTTCGTGCACACCACGCGCGTGCCGGCGAGCTTCTCGCAGATCCTGGTGTCGAGCCAGCCCTTCGTGGCCTGCCTGCCGGTGGGGCACGCGCTGGCGCGCCGGCGCCGCCTGCCGCTGGTGCAGCTGCAGGGCGAGCCGTTCGCGGTGGTGTCGCGCGCGGTCTCGCCCGATTACCACGAGCGCATCCTGGGCCTGTGCGCGGACGCGGGCTTCTCGCCCGAGATCCGTTACGAGCTGCGCCACTGGCTCAGCGTGGTGTCGCTGGTTTCACAAGGCCTGGGCGTGGCGCTGGTGCCGGCCGCGCTGCAGCAGGCCGGCCTGCCCGGCGCGGTGTTCGTGCCGCTGGATGTGCAGACCCCGCCGTATGAAACGCACTGTCTCTGGAAGACCGACCGCGATCAGGCGGCGCTGGCGGCATTCCTCGACGCGGTGCGGGCCTTTGCCCAGCCAGTAGAGTAGGCCCACCCCGCCGCGCTTCGCGCGACCCCTCAAGGGGCACACCTGCCGTCCGGCAAAGCCGGCCCGGCGGTGTCTTGAAGTGCGCCGTCTCATTCGGTGCATGCAACATTTTTGGAGACATGCGATGAGCGACAAACAGGTGCTGGTGCTGGGCGGTGGCTGCTTCTGGTGCACCGAATCCGTCTACAAGGAAGTGACCGGGGTGACCGATGTCGAGTCGGGCTACAGCAACGGCCAGGTCGAGCGGCCGAGCTACGAGATGGTGTGCACCGGTACCACCGGCCACAACGAGGTGGTGCGGCTCGAATACGACCCGACGCAGGTGACCACGCGCGAGATCCTGGAGATCTTCTTCGTGATCCACGACCCGACCACGCTCAACCGCCAGGGCAACGACGTGGGCACGCAGTACCGCAGCGGCATCTACTTCACCACGGCCGAGCAGCAGCGGGTGGCTCAGGCGCTGATCGACGAGCTCACCAAAGACAACGCCTTCGGCAAGCCCATCGTCACCGAGCTCAAGCCCCTGCTCAACTACTGGCCGGCCGAGGCCTACCACCAGGACTTCTTCGAGCGCAACCCGCACCAGGGCTATTGCATGGCCGTGGCCGCGCCCAAGGTGGCGAAATTCCGCAAGACCTTCGCCCGCCTGGCGAAGTAGGTCCTGCGGGGCCGATCACTTCGGCATCAGCACCTTGTCCACGACGTGGATCACGCCGTTGGACTGGTAAACGTCGGCGATGGTCACGGTGACCACGCCGCCTTTTTCATCCGTCACCGTGACCTTGCCGCCGGCCGACTTGGCCACCAGCGTGCCGCCGGCCACGGTCTTGATCGAGGCCATGCCCTTGCCGTCGGCGATCATCTTGGCGATGGCCGCGGCGTCCCATTTGCCGGGCACCACGTGGTAGGTCAGGATGCCGGTGAGCATGCCCTTTTTCTCGGGCTTGAGCAGGGTGTCCACGGTGCCGGCGGGCAGGGCGGCGAAGGCCGCATTGGTGGGCGCGAACACGGTGAACGGGCCGGGCGATTTGAGCGTGTCCACCAGGCCGGCGGCCTTCACGGCGGCCACCAGCGTGGTGTGGTCCTTGGAGTTGACCGCGTTGTCGATGATGTCCTTGCTGGCCAGCATGGGCGCGCCGCCGACCATGACTTGCGCGAAGGCGCCGAGGGATGCGGTGCCGATGGCCAGGGCCAGAACGGTCTTGCTGAGGGTCTGCGTGATCATGGAATCTCCTTGGGTTGAAGCCGGAACTGCGGCTGAAGGAGATACGCAGCGCGACCCCGCACTGGATTCAAAAAAGACCCGGCGATGGGCTCAGGCCGGTTTCGCGCGGCCCCACCGGGCCTGCAGCAGCGGCCAGCAGACGATCACCGCCAGGCCCAGCAGCACCAGCGCGGCCGCGCCGAGTTTCCAGCCGGGCAGCGACTCGCCCAGGGACAGGGCCGAGGCGCCCATGCCGAACACCGGGATCAGCAGCGCCAGCGGCGTCACCGTGGCCGCCGGGTGGCGCGCCAGCAGCCAGTTCCACACGCCGTAGCCGAACAGCGTATTGCCCACCGCCTGCCACAGCACGCTGGCCCACACCAGCCCGTCCGCGTGTTGCAGGCTGCTCGCGATGGCCTGCGGGCCTTCGACGAACCACGACAGCGCGAACAGCGGCGGCACCGCGAACACGCTGCTCCAGACCATGAAGTGCAGCATGTTCACCGGCCCGAGCGACTTCACCACCAGGTTGGCGAGCGACCAGAAGAAGGCCGCGCTCAGCACCAGGCCCATGCCCAGCAGGGTGACCGAGGCGTCGAGGTTGGCCGCGATCACGCCCAGGCCGGCCAGCGCCAGCAGCAGGCCCGCGACCTGGAAGCCGCGCACGCGCTCGCCCATGAGCCACAGCGACAGGCCGATGGTGAAGAACACCTGCAGCTGCACCACCAGCGACGCCAGGCCCGGCGAGATGCTGCTGCGGATCGCCAGGAACAGCAGGCCGAACTGGCCCACGCCCAACAACACGCCGAAGGCGGCGATCTTGCGCCAGGGCGCGGTCGGTCGCGGGATGAACAGCAGCCAGGGCAGGGCCGAGAGCGCGAAGCGCAGCGTGGCGAACAGGAAGGGCGGCAGACCGTCCAGGCCCCAGCGGATCACCACGAAGTTCGTGCCCCAGACGAACACCACCGAGAGGGCGAGGAGCAGGTGGGTGATGGGCACGGCGTGGTGTGAAGCGGGGAGACCGGCAGTGTAGCCAGCGGCCCGCCACCTGCCTGCGCGCTCAGTGCAATGCCCGTGTGCGGTAGAGGAGTAACAGGGCCACGGGCGCGCCGACCAGGCCGATCACCGCGTTGAGGTGGAACACGTGGCGGCTCCAGGGCAGGTGCAGCACCAGGTCGGCCGCCAGGCCCAGCACCGCGCCCACCAGGCCGGCGGCCGGCAGCAGCAGGCGGTGGTCGGCGCTGCGCATCAGGGCGCGCGCCACCTGCGCGGCCACCAGGCCGAGAAAAGCCACCGGGCCGCAGAAGGCCGTCACCAGCCCGCTCAGCCACGCGGTGGCGAGCAGCGCGCCGCGCTTGACCAGGGTCACGCGCATGCCCATGGACGCGGCATAACGCTCGCCCAGCAGCAGGCCGTTGAGCGGCTTCACCAGCAGGCCGCCCGCGAGCAGGCCGACCAGCACGCCGGGCACGAGGATCTGCAGCTGCTGGCGCGTGGCGCCGGCAAAGCTCGCGTCGTCCCAGGCCTTGAAGGCGCGCGCCTGGGTCTCGTCGATGAAGTGCATCGACACGCTGATGAGGCCGATGGCGAGGTAACCCAGCATCAGACCGATGATGAGCAGCGTGACGGTGCCGACCCGGCGCGACAGGCCGGCCAGCAGCGCGAGCACCGCCACCGAGCCGGCCACCGAGGCCAGCGCCAGGCCGATGTCGCCGGTCAGGCCGAAGCGCAGCAACAGCGCGTTGCCGGCCACGCCCGCGACCGTGACCAGCAGGGCGCTGCCCAGCCGCGCGCCGTGCACGATGCCGAGCACGAAGGGGTCGGCCAGCGGGTTGCGGAACAGGGTCTGCAGCAGCAGGCCGGCCACCCCGAGCGCCGCGCCGGAGCACAGCGCGTTGAGCGCGCGCGGCAGGCGAAAGCCCAGCACGATGTCGCGCCACACGGGGTGGCCGGCGCCGCCGGACAACACGTCGAAGACCTCGGCCAGCGGGATGGCGACCGAGCCGAGCGAGAGTTCGGCCACGAACAAGGCCAGCATCAGCAGGGTCATCGCCGCGAATCTGGCGGAGGTGAGCGGGATGGTGGTCATGGCAGTCGGCGCAGGAAAGGGGTGTCGGTCACGAGGGGCGGCAGGGGCAGGCTCGGGTGCAGCGCCCGGATGGCTTCGGCCAGCTGCACATGGGGCCGGGTCATGCCCTGGTCCTGGAAGGGATAGGCCCAGGCGCCGGTGTAGCCCTGGTCCCAGGCGAACACGCGGCCTTCGCGCGCGGCGCGGAACCAGCCGTGCAAGGGGTTGGCGTCGACCAGGGTGGCCACGCTGGCCTGGCCGCCCAGCGTGCCGAGCCAGACCGGCGCATCGGCCGCTCGCGCGTAGACCTTCTCGAACCGTTCGTACACGAGGCTGCTGCTGCGCGCGTCGTCCGCGAGCGCAAAGCGCCCGCCGGCGTCGTGGATCAGCCGGGCGCGCTGGTTGCGCCCGTCGAAGGTCTCGACGGTGTCGCGGCCGGCGGCGAATCCGGCCATCACCAGGGGGCGGTCGGGCGCCGTGGCCGCCACGCCAGCCAACTGCAGGTACTGCGCCTCGATGCGGTCGAACCGCGCGTTGGCCAGGGCCTCGCGGTTGGTCAGCAGGGCCAGCAGCTTGAGCCATTCGGCGCGGCCCAGCGGGTGGGTCTCGTGGTGGTCGGCCTGCGCGATCGCGCGCACACCCAGCTCCCACAGGCGCGGGTGCATGTTGCCCTGCGGGTAGGCGGAGTAGAAGCTCAGGTACACATCGGCCTGCACCGCCATCACCGATTCGATGGAGGCGTGGCCGTAGCCCCACATGTCGTGCACCAGGCCTTGCGCGATGCGCTCGCGCACCGCCGGCACGGTGGCGCTGCGCGTGTTTTCGGCCCCGTACAGCCGGTCCACCAGGCCCAGCTCGTCGAGTGCGCCCAGCATGGCCGCGTTGCCGGTGACCAGCCTTTGTATCGGCACTTGAATCACCTGCTCGTGCGGTCCGTGCGTGGGCACCGGTGTGCCGCACTGCACCAGCAGGTAGTCCAGTGTTTCGCCGGTGCCCACGCTGGGCGTGAAGCGCACGCGTTTGTAGTGCAGGCCGTAGCTCACCTGCAACTGCACCGAGTGGGTGAAGGTGGTCTTGTGCGGAAAGAGATCCACGCCCGGGCGGTGCTCGGCCACGCAGGCGGCGTCGAGGTTGTCGCTCAGGCCGTCCACGCCCACCACCACCGAGGGCCAGGCCGCGCGCGGCGGCGGTGCGATCTGCATGCAGCCGCACAACAGCAGCAGCGGTATCAGCTGCAGGCGCCTCATGCTTGGCCGCCGAGCGCGTCCACCAGGGCGCCCAGGCTGGTGAAGGGCCTCGGCGTTTCGCCGCGCTGGCTCAGGGTGTAGACGCCGTGTGCCACCACGTGCACGGTCTGCGTGGCCTCGGGGTCGTGCGCGCAGCCCGCACGCTGCAGCGCCCGCCGTGCCCAGGCCGCCGCCATGCCCTCGCCTTCGAGGCGGATGCCGCGTGCCGCGCTGCGGCCCACGCGCAGCTCGGCGCGCTCCAGGTCGAAGGCCAGGCCGTCGGCGGCGAAGCTGGCGGCCAGGGTGCCGTCCAGCGCGAGGTCTTCGGGCGCGCCGGCGTGCAGGCGGCGCTGGCCGTCGATCAGCCAGAGCGCATCGGCGTGGCGCAGCGCGAGTTCGAGGTCGTGCGTGGACAGCAGCACGGCCAGACCTTGTTCGCGCGCCAGCGCCAGCAGCAGGTGCATGGTCTCGATGCGGCGCGGCAGGTCGAGAAAGGCGGTCGCTTCGTCCAGCACCAGCACGCGCGGTTGTTGCGCCAGCGCGCGGGCGATCAGCACCTTCTGGCGTTCACCGTCCGACATCTCGGCGACCAGCCGGTGTGCCAGCGCCAGCGCGCCGGCCTGTTGCAGCGCGGTCTGCACCGCGGCGTGGTCGGCCGCGCCGAGCCGACCGCCCCAGCCCAGGTGCGGATAACGGCCCAGGCAGGCCAGGTCGTGGCCGGTCATCTGCGCGACGTCGACGCGCTCGGTGAGCACCACCGCGAGCCGGCGCGCGCGCTCGGTCGCCGTGATGCGGTTCAGCGCCACCCCACCGAGCCGGACCTCGCCGGCGACGGCGGGCTGCATGCCGCACAGGGTGCGGATCAGGGTCGACTTGCCGGCACCGTTGGCGCCGATCAGGCAGACGAAGCGGCCTGCGGGCAGCTCGAGGTCCAGCGGGCCGAACAGGGCCTGGCCGCCGTGGCCGACCGTCAGGCCATGGGTGCTCAGGCCCATCAGAGCGCCATGGCGAAGCTGGCGAGCATGGTGCGCGGCGCGCCCGGGTAGGTCGGCACGAAGGCGCCGCCCGAGTCGTAATAGCGCTTGTTCCCCAGGTTCTGCAGCGCGAGCTGCAGCTTGTAGCGCTGGCCGGCGCCGAAGCGGTAGGCCACATTGGCGTCCCAGCGCACGTAGGAGGGCAGCACGAAGCTGTTGGCGGTGTTGGCCTGGCGCTCGCCCACGTAGATCGCGCCCAGGCCCGCGCTCAGCCCCGCGGCGCGGCCGCTGAAATCGAAGGTGGTCCACAGGCTGGCGCTGCGGCGCTGTGCATTGGCCAGCAGGGTGCCCACCAGGCTGGCGTCGCTGTCGCGGCTGATCTGCGCCTTCAGCTCGGTGACGCTCGCCAGCAGGCGCCAGCGCGGCGTGATGCTGAACGGCACGTCCAGCTCCCAGCCCTGGCTGCGCTGCTCGCCGACCTGCAGCACGTGGTCGAAGTCGGTGGGGTCCGACACCAGGCCGTTGCGGCGGCGGATGTCGAACACCGCCAGCGTGGGCTCCAGGCGGCCGTCGAGCAGGCTGAATTTGGCGCCGACTTCCAGCTGCGTGCCGCGCGACGGTGCGGGCAGGCTGCCGTTGCGCAGCATGCCGCTGAAGGGCTCGGTGAGGAACGACTTCGACCCACTCGCGTACAGCGACACCGCGTCGCTCGGCGTCCAGGTCACGCCCAGGCGCGGCGAGAGCGCGTCGTCGCTGCGCGCCAGCGTGTCCGAGACCGGCAGGTAGTCGGCGCGCGCGAAGGTGCGCGAGCGGTCGTAACGCAGGCCGAACAGCACGCGCCACTGGGCGCCGAGCTGCAGCTCGTCCTGCGCGTACAGCCCCACGTTGCGGCTGCGGTAGTTCGACGCGTCGTAGGGCACGAGCGGGCCGACCACGGTGGTGCCGTGCACTGGCTTGTACAAGTCGATCGGCAAGTTGGTCGGGAAACCGAAGGGGCCGACGTTGGCGTCGGCGCGGAAGTCCCAGGTGTCTCGATTGGCGTCGGCGCCCAACAGCACGCGGTGGTGCACGCCACCGGTCTCGAAGCGGCGCGAGACCTCGGCCAGGACCGAGAGGTCGGTCTGGTTGTCGATGCTGCGCTGCTGGCGGCGGTTGACCTGCGGGTTGGGGGTGCCGGCGCCGGTGATGGGGCTGAAGCCGAAGGGGTACCAGAGCGCGTCGGTCTTGGCCGACGAGGCCTGCAGGCCCGCGTGCAGCTGCCAGCCGCTGTCCAGGCGGTGATCGAGCACCAGCGAGGCCAGCGCGCTGTCATTTTTCAGCCGCGTGTCGGCTTCGGCGTAGTTGGTGTGGATGGGCACGCCGAGGAAGAGCGGGCTGTTGCCGAAGCCGCGGTCGAAGGCGCCGCGCTTGCGGCCGAGTTCGAGTTCGGCGGTCAGCGTGGTGTGCGGCGCGGGCCGCCAGCGGAACACCGGCGAGACGAACTGCGTTTCGGCGCCGACGAAGTCGCGAAAACTCTGGTTGTCCTGCCACGAGCCGGTGAGCCGGTAGCTCAGGGTCTCGCTGATCGGGCCGGTGCTGTCGACGGTGGCGCGGTAGAAGCGGTCGCTGCCGGCGGTCAGCTCGTAGCGTGTGCGCGCGGTGTCCTGCGGCTGCTTGGTCACCAGGTTGACCACGCCACCGGGTTCGAAGCGGCCGTAGAGCGCCGAGGCCGGCCCTTTGAGCACCTCGATCTGTTCGATGTTGACCAGCTCGTCCACCGGGGCGAACACGCTGCGGCGAAAGCCGTTCTTGAGGTTGGCGGAAGTGGCGAAGCCGCGCAGGCGGAAGCGGTCGTTGCTGCCGCCCCAGCCCACCTGCGGCGTCAGGCCCGGCACGGTGCGCACGGCTTCGCCGAAGCTGGTGACGCCACGGTCTTCCATCAGCTCGCGCGTGACGGTCTGGATGGAGAAGGGCGTCTCCTTCACCGTGGTGTCGCTCTTGTTGGCCGTGGGCGCGACGATGGCGCGGTAGGCGCGTTCGCGCGTGTCGCTGATGGTGACGGTCTCCAGCGTGGGCTCGGTCTGGGCCCAGGCGGCCATCGAGACGCTGGCCATCGCGCACGGGAGAAGGCGGAAAGCGGTAGGAAACATGCGGTGCTCGGCTTGATCGTGAAAGGGATGGTCCTCACTGCCCGCGCACGGCGGTGGTGAGTGCGCGGGTGTTGAAGCGCATCAGCTCGATGTAGCTCGGCGCCGCGCCGCCGGGCGCGGAGAGCGAATCGGAATAGAGCGCGCCCGAGGGCTTGACGCCGGTCTCGCGCGCGATCTGCTCGATCAGGCGCGGGTCCGAGATGCTCTCGACGAACAGGGCCTTGATCTGGTCCTGGCGGATCTGGCGCACCAGCTGCGCCACGCCCTTGGCCGAGGCCTCGCTCTCGGTGCTCACGCCCTGCGGCGCGAGAAAGCGCACCTGGTGGTCGCGCGCGTAGTAGCCAAAGGCGTCGTGCGAGGTGATCACCTTGCGTTGCGCCACCGGAATCGGCGCCCAGGCGGCACGGATCTCGGCCTCGAGCTCGTTGAGCCTGACCTCGTAGGCGCGGGCATTGCGGTTGTAGAGGTCGCAGCTGGCGGCGTCGGCCTGGCACAGGGCCTTGGCGATGTTGCGCGCGTACACCTTCACGTTGGCCACGCTCTGCCAGGCGTGCGGGTCGGTCTCGCCATGGCCGTGGTCATGGCCCTTCTTGTGCTCGCCGTGGTCGTGGTCCGGCTCGCTCTTGAGCGGCGGGATGCCCTGGCTGACGGTCACGGGCCGACCCTTGTAGGCCGAGGTCTTGAGCAGGCGGCCCAGCCAGCCCTCGAAGCCCAGGCCGTTGGCGAACACCACCTGCGCCTGGCCGACCAGGCGCGCATGGGCCGGCGTGGGCTGGAACACGTGGGCGTCGGCACCGGGCCCGACCAGCACGTCGACCGCCACGCGGTCGCCGCCGACCTCTTTCACGATGTCGCCCAGGATGCTGAAGCTGGCGACCGCGCGCAGCGGCGCCTGCGCGTGCAGCGGCGGGGTGAGCGCGGCCAGGCCCAGCGCGAGCGCGGCGAGGGTGGTGAGGCGGCGGGGCAGGAAGGCGGTGGTGTGTGTCATGAGCAGGTCCTTGGTTTCAGGCTTTGAGGTGGGAAAGGGCGGGGCGCCGCTGGCGCAGCAGGCCGTGCGGCGCGAACAGCATCGAGAGCAGGTACATCGCGCCCAGGCTGAGCACGATCACCGGGCTGGTGGGCCAGTCGGCGTGGTACGAGACCAGCAGGCCGCTGGCGCTGGCGAACAGGGCGAAGGCCACGGCGCAGGCCAGCAGCGGCACGAGGCGGCGCACCCAGAAACGCGCGGTGGCGGCGGGCAGCACCATCATTCCGACCGCCATCAGCGTGCCCAGGGCATGGAAGCCGGCCACGAGATTGATCACCAGCAGCGTCAGAAAACCGAAATGCGCGGCCGCGCTCCAGCGGCTGGTGCCGCGCAGGAAACCCGGGTCCAGGCACTCCAGCACCAGCGGGCGGTACAGCACGCGCAAGGCCAGCAGCGTCACGAGTGCAATGCCGCCCAGCAGCGCCAGCGCGGCGTCGTCCAGCGCGAGCACGGTGCCGAACAGCACGTGCAGCAGGTCCACGCTGTTGCCACGCGTCGAGACGATCAGCACGCCCAGCGCGAGCGAGAGCAGGTAGAAGGCCGCCAGGCTGGTGTCTTCGCGCAGCACGGTGTGGCGCGCGACCAGGCCGGAGCCGACGGCGACCGCCAGGCCGGCCGCGATGCCGCCCACCGTCATCGCGCCCAGCGACAGGCCGGCCACCAGGTAACCCAGCGCGGCACCGGGCAGGATCGCGTGGGCCATGGCATCGCCGGTCAGGCTCATGCGGCGCAGCATCAGGAACACACCGACCGGTGCGGCGCTCACCGACAGCAGCACGCAGCCCAGCAGCGCGCGCTGCATGAAGCCGAACTCCAGAAACGGGTCGAGCCACAGCGCGCTGCTCATGCCGGCACCCCGTGGGCGGTGGCGCCACAGGCCTCGGCGCCGTCGTCGAACGGCTCCTGCAGCCGCAGGGCGCGGGCCCAGTGGTCGGCGGTCAGCACCTCCGCCGTCACGCCCCAGGCCACCGGCTCGCGGGCCAGCAGCAGGGTGTGCGGAAAGTGCTCGCGCACCTGGGCCAGGTCGTGCAGCACCGCGATCACCGTCTTGCCCTGCGCATGCCAGCGGTGCAGCAGGACGAGCAGGTCGCGGGTGGTGCGCTGGTCGATCGCGGCGAAGGGCTCGTCGAGCAGCACCACCGGGGCGTCCTGCAGGATCAGGCGCGCGAACAGGGCGCGCTGCAGCTGGCCGCCGGAGAGCGTGTCGATCGCGCGCCGCTCGAAACCCAGCAGGCCGACCGCCGCCAGCGCCTCGTGGCAGGCGCGGCGGTGCGCGGCGCTGTGTCGCCCGAGCGCGCCCACCTCGTGCCACAGGCCGAGCAGGACCAGCTCCTGCACCGAGATCGGAAAACTGCGGTCGATCCCGCTGTGTTGCGGCAGGCAGGCCACGCGCTGGCGCGTGCCCAGGCCGTCGATGCGCCCGCCGAGCGGTGGGAGCTGCCCGGCCAGTGCCTTCAGCAGGGTCGATTTGCCCGCGCCGTTGGGGCCGACCACCGCCACCAGCGCACCCGGTGGCAGCGTGAGCGAGAGGTGGTGCACGGCCGGATGGCGCTCGTAGCCCAGCGTGAGGTCGTGCAGCACGATGGCCGATGGGGCGGAAGCTTGAAGGTCGGGCACGGGAGGATTGCAGCTAAGATACTGCAACTGAATTGCGATAGTGCGTATGTTAACGCAACATAGTTGCATTTATGGAGACCCAAGCCATGTCGCCACGCCAGACCAAAGAACCGGTGGCTGTGCCACCCCACATCCAGACCCGGCTGGAAGCCGCCGGCCTGCGCCGCACGCTGGCCACGCGCGCCGTGCTGGGCCTGTTCCTCGCGCAGCCGCACGGCGGGCTCACCCATGCGCAGGCGCTGAACGCGCTCACCGCGCGCGGGCTGGACATCAACCGCGTCACGCTCTACCGCCTGCTCGACCGCCTGGCCGCCTGCGGCGTGCTGCAACGCCAGACCGACGACCAGGCCCGCACCTGGCGCTTCAGCCTGGCGCCGCTGGATGCGAATGCCGACGAGGGCACACCGCCGCGCTTCGAATGCGACGCCTGCCACCGGCAATTTCCGATGGCCGACGTGAGCGAGCTGGCCCGCGACCTGTTGCACAGCCTCGCGCGCCAGGGCCACCGGGGCGAGCAGGTGGCGGTGCACGGCACCTGCGCGGACTGCCTGGAGCCCGCCGCGTGATCGAGTCCCGGGGGCTGCAATACGCCCACGCGGGCCAGGCGCCGCTGCGCATGGCCGATGTGTCGGTGGCGCAGGGCGGCACCCTGCTGCTGCGCGGGCCCTCGGGCAGCGGCAAGTCCACCTGGCTGGCGCTGGCCGCCGGCCTGCTCACGCCCGGCGCGGGCGAGATCGTGGTGGCCGGTCAGTCGGTGGGTGCCCTGCGCGGTGCGGCCCGAGATGCCTGGCGCGCGCGCCACATCGGTTTTCTGCCGCAGCAGCTGCACCTGAGCGACGCGCTCACGGTCGCCGACAACCTGGCGCTCGCGCACTTCGCCGCCGGCCTGCTGGTGGACCGCGCCGCCGTGGCCGAGGTGCTGGCGGCGCTGGACCTCGGCGCGCTGGCGAACCGCCGGCCCACCCAGCTCTCGGGCGGGCAGGCCCAGCGCGTGGCCCTGGCGCGCGCCGTGCTGCTGCGCCCGCGCGTGATCCTGGCCGATGAGCCGACCGCGAGCCTGGACGACGACGCCTGCATGACGGCGCTCTCGCTGCTGCGCCGCAGCGCGAAGGCGCTGGACGCCACGCTCGTGATCGCCACCCACGACGCCCGCGTGCGCGACGCGCTGCCGCATGCGCAGGTGCTCACCTTCGTGGCAACGCGCCCGGAGCGCGTGGCATGAACGTGTTGTCCCTTTCCTGGCGCTACCTCTGGTCGCGCCCGCTGGCCACGGCGCTCAACCTCTTGCTGCTCGCGCTGGGCCTGGCCTCCATGGCGTTCGTGCTGATCGCGCGCGACCAGGTGGACCGCGCCTTCGAACGCGACCTCGCCGGCATCGACGCGGTGGTGGGCGCCAAGGGCAGCCCGATGCAGCTCATCCTCGCGGGCGTGTTCCACCTGGACGTGCCGCCCGGCAACATCCCGCTGGCCGAGGCCCGCCAGCTCGCGGAACACCCGCAGGTGGCGCAGCTCATCCCGCTGAGCCTGGGCGACAACCTGGGCGGCTTCCGCATCGTGGGCACCACGCACGACTACCCGGCCCACTACGGTGCCCGGCTCGCGCAGGGCGCGCTCTGGCAGGCGCCGCTGGAGGCCGTGCTGGGCGCACAGGTCGCCGCGCGCACGGGCCTGCAGGTGGGCCAGGCCTTCGAAGGCGCGCACGGCCTGGGCGTGGGTGGCAGCTCGCACGGCGAGACGCCGTACACCGTCACCGGCGTGCTCGCGCCCTGCGGCTGCGTGCTCGACCGGCTGGTGCTCACCGCTACCGAATCGGTCTGGCGCGTGCACGACGACATGCACGCCGGCGCGAACATGGACGAGGCCGAGCGCGCCGAACTGGCCGAGGCGCTGGCGGCCGAGCGCGAGATCACGCTGGCCCTGATCCGCTACCGCACGCCGTTGGCGGCGGTGAGCTTCCCGCGCTTCATCAACCAGACCACCTCGCTGCAGGCCGCGGCGCCGGCGGTGGAGATCACGCGCCTGCTGAGCATGGTCGGTGTGGGCACGCAGGTGCTGCGCGGGCTGGCGGCCGTGCTTCTGGGCGTGGCCGGGCTGTCGGTGTTCATCGCGCTCTGGAGCGCGGTGCGCGAGCGCCGCGCCGACCTGGCGATGCTGCGCATGCTGGGCGCGCCGCCGCGGCGCGTGGCCGCGCTGCTGCTGTGCGAGGCGCTGTGGCTCGCGTTGCTGGCGTGCGCGCTGGGCCTGCTGGCCGCGCATGCGCTCACGGCCCTCATGGGCGAGATGTTGATGGCCCGGCATTCGCTGGCCATCACCGGTTGGCAATGGGTGTCGGGCGAAGCCTGGGTGCCCGTGCTGGCCTTGGGGGTGGCGGTGGTGGCGGCGCTCCTGCCGGCCCTCCATGCCTACCGTGTCGATGTCACTCAACTCCTGAATTCGAGGTAACACCATGAAGAAAACACTGTTCCTGTTCGCCGCCGCCCTGCTGTCCACCGCCGCGCTGGCCCAGCACTCCGACAAGGAGACCAGGGAAGACATCGCCCGCCACCGCGCCATGGCCGTGGCGCACGAAGGCGCGGCCAAGTGCCTGGAGGCCGGCAAGGGCGAAAAAGTCTGCATGCAGGAACTCGCGGTGGCCTGCAAGGGTCTGGCCCTGGGAAAATACTGCGGCATGCGCCACGCGCACTGACGGCCTGAACCCAACCGAGACGATTCCCCATGCGCCACCTGTTCCAAGCCTCTCGTTTCGCCGCGCTGCTCGTGATGGGCGGGGCCGTGCTGGTCGGTGCCGGGGCCCAGACCCTGAGCTCGCCGGTGCCGCCCGGCACCCCCTCGAGCCAGCCCTCGGGCCTGCCGCACGGCCAGGGTGCGGGTGTGCACAGCCCGCTCAGCCCGTTCGCGCCCCTGCCCAGGCGCGGCGACGTGGTCGCCTGGTCGACGCTGACCGACATCACCACCAAGGTGGAGAACAAGCGCATCGTGCCGGTGTACCCGGCGCCGGTGGCCGAGCTGAACCAGAAGAAGCTGCGGCTGCAGGGCTTCATGATGCCGCTGGAGCCGGGCGAGAGCCAGCGCCACTTCCTGCTCGCCTCGGTGCCGCTGACCTGCGGTTTCTGCACGCCGGGCGGGCCCGAGAGCATGGTCGAGGTGCGCACCAGCAAGCCGGTGAAGTACAAGCTGGAGGCGGTGGTCGTCGAGGGCACCTTCCACGTGCTGCAGAACGACCCCTACGGCCTGTACTACCGCATCACCGGCGCCGTCGGCGTCGAGTGACGCGCACGCCTGGCGATACCATCGCCGGGTGAACATCGCCAGCCACCCCGTCGTCGCCTCCCTCACCCCGGTCTTCATCCTGATCGGCCTCGGCTACCTGGCCGGGCGCCTGCAATGGATCCGCGATGCCGCGGTCAAGGACCTGTCCAACCTGGTCTTCCTGCTGCTCATCCCGGCCCTGCTGTTCCGCACCATGAGCTCGGTGCATTTCGAGGAACTCGACCTGCGGCCGATCGGCGCCTACTTCCTGGCCGCGCTGTCGCTGCTGGCGGTGTCCATCGCCTGGCGGGGCTTCAACCGGGGCAGCGTGGTGCTGGCCCTGGCCGGCACCTTCTCCAACATGGTGATGCTGGGCATCACGCTGGTGGAACTGGCCTACGGCAAGAGCGCGCAGGTCACGGTGCTCACGCTGGTGTCGGTGCATGCGCTGATCCTGCTGACCACCGGTTCCATCGTGCTCGAACTCGCGGTGGCGCGCGAAGCCCGCGCGGGTGGCCAGCGCGCGCCGCACGTGCTGGCCACGGCGTGGTCGGCCTTCAAGGGCGCGCTCATCCACCCGATTCCCCTGCCCATCCTGTGCGGCCTGCTGTTCGCGCAGAGCGGCCTCACGCTGCCCACGGTGGTGGACCGGCCGTTGCAATTGCTGGGCAGCGCCTTCGGCCCGATCGCGCTGGTGCTGGTGGGCGTGACCCTGGCGCGCACACCCATGGCCGGCCACCTGCGCCAGGCCCTGTGGGTCAGCGTGTCCAAGAACCTGGTGCTGCCGCTGCTGGTGGGCCTGTGCGCCTGGGGCATGGGCATCACCGGCATGCCGCTGACCGTGATGGTGGTGGCCGCGGCCCTGCCGGTGGGGGCGAACGTGTTCCTGTTCGCCCAGCGCTACGAGGTGGCGCAGGAAGTCACCACCGCGGCCATGGGCCTGTCCACCGTGCTCGCGCTGTTCACGCTCAGCCTGGTGATGACCACCATGGCCTGGCTCAACTGAGCGCCGGGTGCTCGCTCACTGGCTGATCTTGCGGCCTTCTTCGACCTGGTACTCGAAGTAGCGCTGGAAGCCGAAGGCCAGGCTGCCCATCAGCGCGACCGTGCCCATCAGCAGCGCGGCCACGAGGGCGCCGATGGTCAGCCAGTTGGTGCCGCCCGAGACGGCGTCCGCCGGCAACTGGGGGTTGAACTGGCGGTTCCACTTCTCGCGGTCGGTCAAGGCATAGACGATGGCCATCAGGCAACTGGCGGAGATGGTCGCGCCGAGCAGCGGGATCAGCACCCACGAGAGCTTGTCGTCCTGCCCGTAGAGCAGCACACGGTCCACGCCCCACAGGCCCAGCGCCGCCGGGATCGGGTGCAGCCAGCCCACCCAGTCGCCCAGGCCGCGCAGGTAGAAACGGTGCAGGCCGAGCATGCCGCCCAGCAGCGCCAGCCAGACCGCCAGCGTCTTGTTCTTGCGCATCATCGTCATGCGCCCTCGTTCGGCGGCGCACTGTCACCGGCACCCAGGGTCTTCTGCATCAGCACGATGTCGAGCCAGCGGCCGAATTTCCAGCCGCACGACTGCACCACGCCCACGGGCTCGAAGCCCAGCGCCTTGTGCACACCGATGGAGCCGGCGTTGGCCGAATCGCCGATCACGGCCATCACCTTGCGCGTGCCGGCGCGTTCCAGCGCGGCCAGCAGCTCGGCGAGCAGCGCGCGGCCCAGGCCCTGGCGGTGGGCCGCCGGGTCCATGTAGATCGAGTCCTCGACCGAAAAACGGTAGGCCGGGCGCGGCTTGAACCAGTTGCCGTAGGCGTAGCCCAGCACCTGGCCGCCTTCTTCGGCGACCAGCCAGGGCAGGCCCTTGCCCAGCACGTCGGCGCGGCGCGCCGTCATCTCGGCCAGGGTGGGCGGGGTGGTTTCGAAAGTGCCGGTGCCGTGCAGCACGTGGTGGCCGTAAATGCGGGTGATCGCGTCGAGGTCTTCGTCGCGGCTGGGGCGGATCAGGGGCATGGGTAAGGTGGGTCGCTCGGGAAGGGGCTGGCAAAACCAGCGAACGGGCTATAATCGCGGGTTTCGTGGCGTTTCGCTGGCCGGGTGGTCAGTCGTGTGTCTCAAGCGCTGCAAATAAAGCGGGTCGCAAGATCCAGTGAAGTACCGATCCTGGTACCTCTCCACCCGAAGGATAAATCATGGTCGTCATTCGACTCTCCCGCGGCGGCGCAAAAGCCCGTCCGTTCTACAACATCGTGGTTGCCGACAAGCGCAATCGCCGCGATGGCCGCTTCATCGAGCGCATCGGTTTCTACAACCCCCTGGCCCGCGGTGGTGAAGAGCCCCTGCGCATCGCCCTGGACCGCCTGACCTACTGGACCGGCGTTGGCGCCACCCCGTCGGACACCGTGGCGCGCCTGGTCAAGCAGAACGCCGCCAAGGCCGCGGCCTGATCCTGCCCGCAGCAAGGTGAGCCACCCCGCGTCCGGCGCCTTCAAGGCGTTGCCCCTGCCCGACGACGCCGTCGAGCTGGGGCGCATACAGGACGCGTGGGGCATCAAGGGCTGGGTCCGCATCCTGCCCCACAGCGCCGACACCTCGGCGCTGATCGCTTCCTCTTCCTGGTTCCTGCAGCCGCCCGAAGCCCGCTTCGCGCGCGGCTTCTCGGCGTTCACGGGCTGCGTGGGCGTGGGCGTGGCGGAAGTCAAACCCCACACCGACGGCCTGGTCGCCCAGCTGGACGGCGTGGACGACCGCAATGCGGCCGAGGCCCTCAAGGGCGTGCGCATCTACCTACCGCGCAGCGCCTTTCCGGCCACCCCCGAAGGTGAGTACTACTGGGTCGACCTGATCGGCCTGGACGTGTTCAACCGCGAAGGCGTGCACCTGGGCGTGGTGCGCGACCTCATGCCCACCGGGCCCACCTCGGTGCTGGTGCTCGAACACACCGAGACGGTGGACGGCACCGAGCAGACCGCCGAGCGCATGATCCCGTTCGTGGCGGCCTACATCGACGATGTCGACAAGGCGCGGCGCCGCATCACCGCCGACTGGCAGCCGGATTACTAGGCCCCCACGCTCCGCCGCTGCGCGGGTCGCTGCCCCCCGAGGAGGTTGATCCGGCTTGGGGCGGCCCGGCACCGGATCGTTGACGCTCACAATACCGCCATGCGCTTCGACGTCATCACGCTTTTCCCGGAGCTGTTCGCGCCTTTCCTGCAGCACGGCATCAACCGCCGCGCCTTCGAGTCCGGCCAGGTGGCCGTGCACCTGTGGAACCCGCGCGACTTCGCCGAAGGCAACTACCGCCGGGTCGACGACCGCCCGTTTGGCGGCGGCCCGGGCATGGTCATGATGGCCGAACCCCTGTGGCAGTGCCTGCAGGCCATCCGCACCGCGCGCGCGGAGGCCGACGATGCCCGCGCCCCCGTGGTCCTTTTTTCCCCGATCGGCGAGGCGCTGAACCACGCGGGCGTCGAGGGCTGGTCGCGCAGCCAGGGCGCGGTGCTGGTGTGCGGCCGCTACGAAGGCATCGACCAGCGCTTCATCGACACCTGCGTGGACCGGCAGATCAGCCTGGGCGACTTCGTGCTCTCGGGTGGCGAGATCGCGGCCATGGCCCTGCTGGATGCCGTGGCGCGCCTGCAGCCCGGCGTGTTGACCGACGAGGGCAGCCACCAGCAGGACAGCTTCAACCCGGCGCTCGACGGCCTGCTGGACAGCCCGCACCACACCCGCCCCGAGGTCTGGCAGGGCCCGCGGGGGCCGATGGCGGTGCCGGAGGTGCTGTTGGGCGGCCACCACGAGCGCATCGCCCGCCACCGGCGCGAGCAAAGCCTGCTGCTCACGGCCAGCCGCCGGCCCGACCTGCTGGCCCGTGCCCGGGCGCAGGGATTGCTCGACGCGGCGGACCAGGCTTTCCTCCGCGCTCAGGGATTGCTATAATCCAAGGCTTTTCGATCCTCTGACCGGCCGCCGCGACCGGGCCACCCCGCAAACCCGCAAGGGTCTGGACAGGGGCCCTGCCGGATTCGCGGCCTTTAGTGCAGCGCGGCCATGACCGACAAAACAGGAAATCATGAACCTCATCCAAACCCTTGAGCAAGAAGAAATTGCTCGCCTTGGCAAAGTCATTCCCCCGTTCGCCCCTGGCGACACCGTGATCGTCAGCGTGAACGTGATCGAAGGCACGCGCAAGCGCGTGCAGGCCTACGAAGGCGTGGTGGTGGCCCGCCGCAACCGTGGCCTGAACTCCAGCTTCATCGTGCGCAAGATCTCCAACGGCGAAGGCGTCGAGCGCACTTTCCCGCTGTACAGCCCGCTGATCGCCAAGATCGAAGTCAAGCGCCGCGGTGCCGTGCGCCGTGCCAAGCTGTACTACCTGCGCGAGCGCAGCGGCAAGTCGGCCCGCATCAAGGAAAAGCTGGGCGCGTAAAGCGCATCGGGCCTGGCCCGGTCGCCTGCACCCTCCCAAAAAAAGCCGCTCCCCGGAGCGGCTTTTTTGCGTCTGGCCTATGCTTGCCTTCACATGACCCACGTTCTGCCCGCTTTTGATCCGCGCCTGGTGCCCATCGTCGCGGACGAGGCCGACGAGATGCTGCGCCCCGCGCAGGCGCAGCGCCTCACGCCCACCGGCCTGCGCGAACTCTTCGCCCGCCCGCCGGTGTGGACGCCCGAACTGCACCGCGAGCGCAAGTTCGTCGACCGCGCGCCCGCCGAGGCGGCGGTGCTGCTGCCGCTGGTGATGCGCGACGAGCTCACGCTCATCCTGACCCAGCGCACGGCCCACCTCTCCACCCACTCGGGCCAGATCGCCCTGCCGGGCGGCAAGCTCGACCCCGAGGACGCCGACGCCACCGCCGCCGCCCTGCGCGAGGCGCAGGAAGAGATCGGCCTGGCGCCGGATCGGGTGGAGGTGCTGGGCACGCTGCCGGTGTACGTCACCGGCACGTCCTTCATCGTCACGCCGGTCGTGGGGCTGGTGCGGCCGGGTTTCGAGCTGGTGCCCAACCCGGACGAGGTGGACGACGTGTTCGAGGTGCCGCTGGCCTACCTCATGAACCCCTTGCACCACCGGCGCCACGCGCTGGCCTTCGAGGGCGTGGTGCGCGAGTGGTACTCCATGCCCTACCTGGACGGCGACCGCGAGCGCTTCATCTGGGGCGCCACCGCCGGCATGCTGCGCAACTTCTACCGCATGCTCAGCGCCTAGGCCCGTGCGGCGCTCTGTGGCGCGCGCCCCTCACGCCACTATGATGGCGCCATGAGTTTTTTCGCCATCCTCATTGCCCTGCTGCTGGAACAGGCGCGCCCGCTCGCCTTTGACAACCCCGTTCACGCCGGTCTGCGCGGCTGGGCGCGCACCGTGCGCCGCAACCTCGATGCAGGCCAGTCCTCCCATGGCTGGGTCGCCTGGGTGCTGGCGGTGGGCGTGCCGGCGGCCATCGCGGGGCTGGTGTATTGGGGCCTGTGGCAATTCAGCTCCGTGCTGGCTTTCGTGTGGACCATCGGCATCCTTTACGTGACGCTGGGCTTTCGCCAGTTCAGCCACCACTTCAGCGAAATCCGGCAGGCGCTCGATGTGGGCGACGACGCCACCGCGCGCGAGAAGCTGGCCCGCTGGCTGCGTGTGGACGCCTCCAGCCTGCCGCGCACCGAGCTGTTGCGCCAGGTGATCGAGCACTCGGTGCTGGCCGCCCACCGCCACGTGTTCGGCGTGCTGGTGTGTTTCGTGGTGTTCTGGGCCATCGGCCTGGGCCCCTCGGGCGCGGTGTTCTACCGCCTGGCCGAGTACCTCTCGCGCAACTGGCGCGCGCGCCCGGACGGCACGCCCAGCCCGGCGCTGCAGCACGCCGCCGCGACCGCCTGGCGCTGGGTCGACCACGTGCCGGCGCGCGTGACGGCGCTGGGTTTCGCCGTGGTGGGCAACTTCGAGGAGGCCGTGGCCAGCTGGCGCGGTGATGCCGAGCGCTTTGCCCCGGGCAGCGACGGCGTGGTGCTGGCCGCCACCTCGGGCGCCATCAACGTGCGGCTGACCCCGCAGCTCGATCCGCTCACGATCGAAGACGACGAGGTGGTGGGCGACCCCGGCGCCCGGCCGGATCCGCAACTGGCCCACCTGAGCAGTGTGGTGGGGCTGGTGTGGCGCGCGGTGGTGCTCTGGATGCTGCTGCTCGCGCTGCTCACCCTCGCTGGCCTGTAGCCGGAGAGCGGTCAATCCATCCAGAACACCGTGGAACTGGCTTCGCCAGGCCACAGGTGTTGCCCCCTGGGGGGTGACGCGCCGAAGGCGCGGCGCGGGGGGAGCCTATCAATACCGCCGCTTGTCCGAGAGTTCCGCGAACAGCTCGCCGTAGAGGCGGTAGCGGTTTTCGCTGATCGCCAGCGGATCGTCGGCCGGCTGGTCCGGCTCCCCGGTCTGCACGTGTTCCAACACCCCGCAACCCGGCTCGTGCAGGTGCGTGCAGTTGTAGAAGCGGCAATGGCCCAGCGTGGCGTTCAGGTCGGGCATGAGGTGGGCCAGCTGCATGGGCTCGATGTGGTTCAGGCCGAATTCCTGGAACCCCGGTGAATCGATCAGCGCGGTGCGGCGTTCCGCGTCCACCCAGTACCAGGTGGTGCTGGTCGTGGTGTGTTTGCCGGAGTTGAGCGCCCGCGAAATCTCGCCCGTCAGCGCGCGCGCCTCGGGCACCAGCCGGTTCACCAGTGTGCTCTTGCCCACGCCCGAGGGGCCCAGCACCAGGGTGCGCTTGTTCGCCAGCCGCTGCTGCAGGGCATCGAGGCCGGCTTCCGAACCGTCGGCCGATTTCAGGCGCAGCGGCAATACCGCGCAGCCCATGCGCCGGTAGGGCTCCAGGCGGGCCCAGGCGCGGTCGAACGCGGGCTGCAGGTCGCTCTTGTTGAGCACGATCAGCACGTCGATGCCTTCGGCCTGTGCCGCGATCAGGGCCCGGGTCAGCTGGCTCTCGGAAAACTCCGGATCGGCCGCCACCAGCACCAGCACCTGGTCGAGGTTGGCGGCAAACGACTTGGTGCGCATCTCGTCCTGCCGGTAGAACAGGTTGCGCCGCTCGTCCACGCGCTCGATGCTGCCTTCGTCGCCGGTGACCTGCCATTGCACCTGGTCGCCCACGACCACGGCGTTCTTCTTGCCGCGCGGGTGGCAGATGCGGCGTTCGCCGTCGAGGCTTTCCACGAGGCAGTGGCGCCCGTGGGCGGCCACCACCAGACCGGGTTGCAGATCGGCCATCAGGCCTTCTGCAGGGCGTCCACCGCGGCGGCGCAGTGGATGTCGCTGACCGAGATGCCGTTCACGTCGTGCGTGTTGAAGCGCACCGTGCAGCGGCCGTAGCTGACGGCCAGGTCAGGGTGGTGGTCTTCGCGGTGCGCGATCCAGGCCAGGGCGTTCATGAAGGCCATGGTCTCGTGGAAGTTGGCGAAGCTGTAGGTTTTCTCCAGCGCGCCGTCGATCAGCTTCCAGCCCTGGGCGGCATCGCCGTTGAGCTGGGTGAGCTGGGTCACGATTTCGGTGGCGGAGAGGGCGCGGCGGTTCTGGTGGATCGGGTTCATGGGTCGGGTTCGCGTCAGGCGGTTTGCAGGCGGGAGAGGCGTTCGCTCGCCGGCGGGTGGGAATAGTAGAAGCGCGCGTACAGCGGGTCGGGCGTGAGCGTGCTGGCATTGTCCTTGTAGAGCTTGAGCAGCGCGCTGGCCAGATCGGGGCCGCTGGTGTGGGCCACGGCATACGCATCGGCCTCGAACTCGTGCTGGCGCGAGAGCTGCGCCATCAGCGGCGAGAGGAAGAAGGTGAACAGCGGCACCACCATCATGAACAGCAGCAGGGCCAGCGCGTCGTTGGGCGTGTCCATCGACGGCGTCACGCCCAGACCGCTGAAGAACCAGGCCTGGCTCGACACCCAGCCCAGCAACGCGAAGCCCGCCAGGCTCAGCGCGAACATCAGCACGATGCGCTTGAGGATGTGGCGGCGCTTGTAGTGGCCGAGTTCGTGCGCGAGCACGGCATCGATCTCGTCGGGGCTGAGCTGTTTGAGCAGGGTGTCGAAGAACACCACGCGCTTGGCCGCGCCGAAGCCGGTGAAGTAGGCGTTGGCGTGGGCGCTGCGCTTGCTGCCGTCCATCACGAACAGGCCCTTGGCGGCGAAGCCGCAGCGCTGCATGAGCGCGTTCACGCGCGCCTTGAGCGTTTCGTCCGCCAGCGGTTCGAACTTGTTGAACAGCGGCGCGATGAGGGTGGGGTAGAGCACCAGCGCGAGCAGGTTGAAGGCCATCCAGACGCCCCAGGCCCAGAGCCACCAGGTCGGGCCGGCCGCGCCCATGAGCCAGAGCACCAGCGCGGCGATCGGCAGGCCGATCAGCGCGCCCACCAGCGTGCCCTTGACCAGGTCGCCCAGCCAGAGCGACATCGTCATCTTGTTGAAGCCGAAGCGTTCCTCGATGCGGAAGGTGGCGTACCAGCCCAGGGGCAGGGTGATGAGGCCGCCGATCAGCACGAAGGCCGCGAGCAGCGCCAGCTGTTGCAGCATGCCGCCGCCCAGCGCGTCCAGCAGCCGCTGGTTGAGCCAGTCCAGGCCGCCCAGCAGCGTCCAGCCCAGCAGAAGCGCAGCCTCGATGGCGGTCTCCAGCAGGCCGAAGCGCGCCTTGGTGATGGTGTAGTCGGCCGCCTTCTGGTGCGCGGCCACCGAGATCGTGTCGCTGAAGGCCGCGGGCACGGCGTGGCGGTGGCGTGCCACATGGCGGATCTGTCGGCTGGCGAGCACGGTGCGCACCAGCAGGCCCAGCAGCAGCAGGGCGCAGAAAACGGCGGTGAATGCGAAGGAAGCGGTGTCCATGGGGCCGAGTCTATCGAAGACGGCCCTTTGCGCGCGCCGTGGGGCCGGGGGCCCCGGGCGGCGGATCGGCGAGAATGCCGGCCATGACTTCTGCCTCCACCGCCCCGGCGGGCACCGCCGCCGACACCCCCACCCTCGCCAAGAGCGACCAGAACCTGGTCTGGATCGACTGCGAGATGAGCGGGCTCGACCCCGAAAAAGAGCGCCTGTTGGAAATCGCGGTGGTCATCACCGGTCCGCAGCTCACGCCGCGCATCGAAGGGCCGGTGATCGTGGTGCACCAGAGCGACGCCGTGCTCAACGCCATGGACGCCTGGAACAAGGGCACGCACGGCCGCAGCGGCCTGATCGACAAGGTCAAGGCCAGCACGGTGAGCGAGGAAGAGGCCGAGGACACCCTGCTGGCCTTCATCGCCCAGTACGTGCCCAAGAACGGCTCGCCGATGTGCGGCAACACCATCAGCCAGGACCGCCGCTTCATGGTGAAGTACATGCCCAAGCTGGAGGCCTACTTCCACTACCGCTGCCTGGACGTGAGCACGCTCAAGGAACTGGCCCGCCGCTGGCGGCCCGAGGTGTACGAGTCGTTCAAGAAGCACCAGAAGCACACCGCGCTGGCCGACGTGCACGAGTCCATCGACGAGCTCGAGCACTACCGCACCCACTTTCTGCGCTGAACGCGCGCCCCACGGCTTGCACCGGCGCCCCTGCGCGCCGGCCTTGGGGTCTGCGGCTACATGTCAAAATTGTGACGTTCACATGAGATTTGCATGACAAAAAAATCCCGTTACCGCTTCGTTTCGAAGCACCAGGAGGTGCTCCAGCTGGGCGCCGCGGTGCTGTTCCTCCTCCTGGTCGGGCTGTACGCCTCCCTCACCGGTGCATCCACCGCAGGCCTGGCGACTTCGGCGATGTGGCTGCTGATCGTGGCGGCGGCGGTGGGGGCCTACATGGCCATGAACATCGGCGCCAACGACGTGGCCAACAACATGGGCCCGGCGGTGGGTTCGGGTGCCATGACCATGGGCTGGGCCATCGTCGTGGCCGCCGTCTTCGAGGCCCTGGGCGCCATCGTGGCCGGTGGCGACGTGGTCGGCACCATCAAGGGCGGCATCATCGATCCCAATGCCATCTCGGACCCGGCGCTGTTCGCGTGGGTGATGTTCTCCGCGCTGCTGGCCGGCGCGCTCTGGCTCAACCTCGCCACGGCCGTGGGGGCCCCCGTGTCCACCACGCACTCCATCATCGGCGCGGTCATGGGCGCCGGCATCGCCGCCGGCGGCTGGGGCCTGGTCAACTGGGAAACCATCGTCCAGATCGTGATCAGCTGGGTGATCTCGCCCCTGGCCGGCGGTGCGATGGCCGCCGCCTTTCTGTACATCATCAAGCGCAGCGTGACCTACCGCAGCGACATGATCGACGCCGCCAGCCGCGTGGTGCCCATCCTGATCGCCGCCATGGTCTGGGCCTATACCACCTACATGCTGCTCAAGGGCCTGGGCCAGATGGTGCATGTCGGGGTCCCGACGGCCATGAGCGCGGGGGTGGTGCTGGCCGTGGTCGTGTGGGCACTGATCCGCAAGCCCATCGCCAAGCACGCCCGGCGGCAGGAGAACAGCAAGAACGGTGTCAACCGCCTGTTCACCTGGCCGCTGGTCTGTTCGGCCGCGCTGCTGAGCTTCGCCCACGGCGCCAACGACGTGGCCAACGCCATCGGCCCGCTGGCCGCGATCTACGAAGCCGTGAAAGACGGCGCCATCGCCACCAAGGCCGGTACGCCGCTGTGGATCATGGTGCTGGGCGCGCTCGGCCTAGCGGTGGGGCTGGCGCTGTACGGCGCGCGGCTCATCCGCACCGTGGGCAAGGAAATCACCGAGCTGGACAACATGCGCGCGTACGCCATCGCGATGTCCGCCACGCTCACGGTGATCGTCGCCTCGCAGCTGGGCATGCCGGTGTCGACGACGCACATCTCCATCGGCGCGGTGTTCGGCGTCGGCTTCCTGCGCGAACTGCTCAAGGTGAACTACGCGAAGATGGAACGTGTGGTGCGCTCAGGCCACCAGGGTGCCGACCGCGACGTGGTCGAGGCCTACCTGAGCCGCTTCGAGGCCGCCGAGGTGAGCGAGAAGAAGCGCATGCTGGCGGACATGAAGCGGCTTGCCAAGCAGCGGGAGCTGGCGCAACCGGAAGATGCGGTGTTCGCCAAGAAAGAACAGAAGGCGTTCAAGAAGGCCTACAAGAAGGAAATCGTCAAGCGCTCCGTGGTCATGCGCATCGTGGCGGCCTGGATCGTCACCGTGCCGGCCACCGCCGTGCTGGCGGCGCTGCTGTTCTACGTGGTGCGCGCCGTGCTCAATTGAGCGCGGATGTAAAGACTTGGGGTTTTCCCGAATCCATGCCATAATCAGCGGCTTCGCAGGCAACTGCGATGATTTGTGCATCTGCCTCACACACCAGGCCCCCCGCAACCGCAGGATGGGGCCTTCGCTCCCGGTGTCACGCTTCTCTCTGTGACCCATGGCGCGTCGATCGTTTGATGGTTGATGTTTTGTAACCACGAACGGATCCGACGCCCCGGAGCTGCCACCTTTTCAAGGTAGGCCGTCCCTTTAGCGTTTGCATTCGATCAATTGCGCCCTCTGGCGCATGGACGAACATGAGCGACTCTTTTGAAGCCCGCGGCGATTTCTCGCCCGAAATCCTCTCTGCCGACACCGAGGCAGACCTTTCCACCCCCGTGATCGCTGAGGCCGCAGAGGCCATCGAGCCCACCGGCCCCAACGGCTTCGAGCTGTTGGGCCTGGCGCCCGAGCTGGTGCAAGCCTGCGTGGACCTCGGGTACACGCAGCCCACCACCGTGCAGAACAACGTGATCCCCAAGGCCTTGCTGGCCGAAGGCGAGCAGCGTTTTGCCGACCTGATGGTCTCCAGCCAGACCGGCAGCGGCAAGACCGCGGCCTTCCTGCTGCCCGTGCTGCACACCCTGCTGCAGCAACGCGCCGCCGCCGACGCCAAGGAGCGCGCCGACCGCGAACAAGCGGTGGCCGACGCCCTGGCCCGTGGCGAAGCACCGCCCAAGGCGCCCAAGCGCAAGGACCCCACCAGCTCGCGCAACTTCAAGGCCGCCACCCCCGGCGCCCTGATCCTGTGCCCCACGCGCGAACTCGCGCAGCAGGTGGCCAACGACGCCATCGACCTCGTGCGTCACTGCCGCGGCCTGCGCATCGCCAACGTGGTGGGCGGCATGCCCTACCAGTTGCAGATCGCGCGCCTGCAGAACGCCGACCTCGTGGTCGCCACCCCCGGCCGTCTGCTGGATCTGCAGCGCTCGCAGCAGCTCAAGCTCGACCAGGTGCAGTTCCTCGTCGTCGACGAAGCCGACCGCATGCTCGACCTGGGCTTCTCCGACGACCTCGCCGAAGTCAACGCCCTGACCAGCCAGCGCCGCCAGACCATGATGTTCAGCGCGACCTTCGCGCCGCGCATCCAGCAACTCGCCATGCGCGTGATGCACGACAACGGCAAGCACGCACAAAAGGTGCAGATCGATTCGCCGCAAGAGCAACACGCCAACATCAAGCAGGTGCTGTTCTGGGCCGACCACGCCGACCACAAGCGCAAGCTGCTCGACCACTGGTTGCGCGACACCACCATCAACCAGGCGGTGGTGTTCTGCAGCACGCAGATCGAATGCGATGGCCTCGCCAACGACCTGCAGCAATCCGGCTTTGCCGCCGTGGCGCTGCACGGTGCGCTGAACCAGGGCATGCGCAACCGCCGCCTGATGGCACTGCGCAACGGTCAGGTGCAGATCCTGGTGGCCACCGACGTCGCCGCGCGCGGCATCGACGTGCCCACCATCACCCACGTCTTCAACTTCGGCCTGCCGATGAAGGCCGAGGACTACACGCACCGCATCGGCCGCACCGGCCGTGCCGGCCGCGACGGCCTGGCCGTCACCTTCGCCGAGTTCCGCGACCGCCGCAAGATCGGCGACATCGAGGCCTACACGCGCCAGCGCATCAACGTTGAGACCGTGCCCGGCCTCGAACCGCGCCAGCGCGCGCCGCAACCCGAGTTCGGTGGCCGTGGCCGCCCGGGCGCAGGCCGTGGTGATCGCTTCGGTGGTGGTGGTGATCGCAACTATGCCGACCGCAGCAACTTCAACGCCCGTGGCCCCGCACCGCGCGGCCCGCGTTTCGAAGGTCGCCCGGAAGGCCGCTTCGACGCCCCCCGCGTCGACCACAGCCGCCCGGAAACGCGCTTCGACCCGCGCTTCGAAGGCCGTGCCGAGCCGCAGCCGCGCCACGAGAATCGCTTCGACAACCGGGGTGAAAACCGCTTCGAGAACCGCGGTGATCAAGGCGGCTACCGCAACGACACGCGCCCGGCCAGCCGGGGCTTCGGCGACCGGGGCGCCGCCCCGGCGCGCACCGGTGGCAAGCCCGGTGGCTTCTCCAGCTTCGGCCGCAGCGACAAGGGCGGCGAGCAACGTGGTGGCTTCAGCGACCGTGGCAACGCTGAGCGCGGCGCCATGCGTGGCGAGTTCGCGCCGCGCCGCAACGAAGGCGGCCCGGCCCGCCCGATGGCGCGCCGCGCACCGCGCTGATCGATCCGGTCATCCATGAAAAAGCCAGGCCCTAGGGCCTGGCTTTTTTTGCACGGGCGACGGCGTCAGGCCGGCACAGGTTGTGCGTCCAGCGATGGCGCGTGGCGGGCGATCGCCATCACCACGCCGGCGAGCCGGCGTTGGCGGATCTGATCGTGCAGTTCGTGCAGACCGCAGTTCGCGACCCGTGTCTCCAGCCGCGCCAGGGCGTCGCGCGCGACATCCGGGTGCTCCTCCAGGTAGGCTTCCAGCGCTTCGGGCGCGCTGTCGGACATCGCGTTGCGCGCCATGCACAACACGGCGAGCACGTCCGCCGCATCGGGCGACGACGCCAGCAGCGCGACGAACGCCTGAGGCGCCGCGAGTGCGCCCAGAAGCACGTCGCCCACCTCGCTGCAATGGTGGAGGCCGAGGCTGGCCAGGGCGAGGAGCGGGGCCGCTTGCCCGGCTTCGAGCAGGCCCTGCGCGAGCATCGACGCCTTCTCGACGTCCTCGGTGCATGCCGCGATGAGCGAGGGCAGGGGGACGACCCCCCTGTGCAAAAGGCGCTCGAACTCGACCGGCGACAAGGTCTTGGCCGCCTCCGCCACGCGCTGGCAGGCGTCCTTGATGTCGCGCTCCAGTTGCTGCACGATGGCCTCGTTGTCCTCGGTGATCTGCCTCACCGTCAGGACCGCCAGTTGCGCCAACGCCCGGGCCGGGATCAGGGGAACGCCCAGCGACGCGGTGCCGATCGTCAGCGAGAACGCCAGACCCATCGGAGAGGCGTTCCCTCGGGTGGTCGCCTGGTAGATGTCTTTCCCGAGCGTGGCGGCCCACACCGCCGTGGCCCCGAGCATCGTGGCGCTCCCTGTGGCGAACACACCGGCGAGAAACCAGTAACCACAGTGCGAGAGCGAACTGGGCAGGCGCGAGTGGATGAAATCGTTCCTGGCCTGGATGGCACGGGCCACCTGGTCTTCCAGGTCCTGCAGCGAGGGCACGGTGTCCTGCGGCTGAAGGGCGATCGGGTCAAGTGAGTCGTGTGAGATGTGCAAAGGGTGAAAGGCGTTCATGCACCCTAGTGACCACCGCGTCGCGCTGGTTCATCGGGGTGCACCCGCCGCGAGCCAGGCGCGCCAGCCGCCGAAGGCGGTGATGTCGGTCGCGCCACCGACGCCCAGCCCTTCGCAGATGAAGCCCGGCACCTCGCTGCCGTCGGCGAGCTTCACCTTGCCGATGCCCAGCGGTGCGGGAATGCCGGCCGCGAAGCTGCCGAAAAGAGCCGACGGTACTTCCCACACCTCCATCGCGATCGCCGCGCCGCCCTCGGCCACCCGCACCATGCCGGGCCGTTGCACCGGTCCACCGGCCAAGGCGTAGAAGCGGTACTCGGGTGCGGAGACGGGGCTGTCCACGAGCCGCGCGCCGCGTGCTGTGAGCTGGTGGTTCAACGGCAGGCCCGAGAGGTGCGCGCCGCACACCGCCACGCGCACCGTGCCCGAGCCGGCCGCGCCCACCTCGCCGCCCGGCAGGCCCACGCACGCCGGTGTGGCCGACACGTCGGTGCCCGTCGCGCCCAACGAGCCACCGAGCGCGCGGTGAAAACGATCGGCCAGGCGCAGCAGCGCCAGGTCCTTGTGCGCGGGCGCGCCCAGCGTCACGCCCCAGGGCAGGCCTTTCGCGTCGCCGCTGGCCAGCACGCCGGCCGGCACGGCCACGGCGCATTGGTCCAGCAGGTTCACGAAGTTGGTGTAGCGGCCCAGGTTGGCGTTGAGGCGGATCGGGTCGGCCTGCATCTCGGCGATGCGGTAGACCGTGCCGGCCGTGGGCGTGAGCAGGCAGTCCACCTCGTTCCACACGCGGTCGCACACGCGGCGCAGCGCCTTGAGCTTGTAGGCGCCCGCGAAGGCCTCGGCGGCGGTCTTGCCGCGACCCCCTTCGATGATGCGGCGCACCGGCGGGAACACCGCCTCGGGCTGCGCGTCGATGAAGCCCTGGATGGCGACGTAGCGCTCGGCCACCCAGGGGCCTTCGTAGAGCAGCTTGGCCACGGCCAGGAAGGGCGTGAGGTCGATGGTGACGGCCGTGCCGCCGAGCGATTCGAGGCGCTTGACCGCGTCGGCGAACAGCGTGGCCGCCGCCTCGTTGCCGAAGAAGTCCAGGTCCTCGTGGCGCGGCACGCCGAAGCGGAACGGCCCGGCCGAGAAGTCCACGCCCAGTGGCTGCGCGGGTCGGCTGTAGGCATCGGCCTCGTCGAACGCCGCCGCCACGCCCAGCACGGCCTGCGCGTCGCCGGCCGTGAGCGCGAGGATGGAGGGCGTCTCCACCGAGCGGCAGGCCGGCAGCACGCCCCAGGCCGAGAGCAGGCCCAGCGTGGGCTTGAGGCCGATCAGCCCGTTGAACGACGCCGGCACGCGGCCCGAACCGGCGGTGTCGGTGCCCAGCGCGAACGTCACATACCCCTTGGCCACGGCCACGCCCGAGCCGGAGCTGGAGCCACCCGAGATGAAGGCGGGGTGGTGCGGGTTCTGGCACGCGCCGTACGGCGAGCGCGTGCCGTTCAGGCCGGTGGCGAACTGGTCCAGGTTGGTCTTGCCCACCGGCACCGCGCCGGCCGCGATCAGCTGGCGCACCACGAAGGCGCTGTCCTGCGGCGTATAGGCGAATTCGGGGCAGGCGGCGGTGGTGGGCACGTGCGCGAGGTCGATGTTGTCCTTGATCGCGAAGGGCACGCCGTACAGCGGCAGGCTGGCCGGGTCCACGCCGTCCAGGCGCGTGAGGTAGGGTTCGACCTCGGCCTCGCTCAGCACGTGGATGTAGGCGTGGTGCGGGTCGGCCGCGCTGCGGCGCAAGGCTTCGGCGATCACCTCGCGCGCGGTCGCGGTGCCTTTGCGATAGGCGGCCTGCAGGCTGGCGAGATCGAAGGACAGTGAGCTCAGGGACATGAAATCTCCTTGGAATTCGTGAAAAGGTCTATACGCAACGCATGAAACAACGCCGACCAGAGGCACCGAGGGTCCGGCTTTGCCGGCCCCAGGTGCCGTCCCCCCTCGAAGCGCCGAAGGCGCGCCACGGAGGGGGGAAGCCGCGCAGCGGCGCAGGGGGGTGTTTCATCTCAGGCCGCGGCTTCATCAATGAGCACCAGCACGTTCTGCCCGGCGGCCACCGCGCCGCCTTGCGCGCACATGAGGCTGTGGACGGTTGCGTCCGCGGGCGCGAGCAGGTTGAACTCCATCTTCATGGACTCGATGACCAGCAGCACATCGCCGGCGCGCACCTGCTGGCCCACGCTCACGGCCACCTTCCACACGTTGCCCGGCACGCTGGTGGCCAGCGCGCGGCCGCCCTCGGGCAGGTCGATCTCGGCCTCCACGCCAGCGGCGGTCACATCGGCCTCGCTCGCGTAGTCCACCTGGCCGGCGGCGGCCCAGCGCTCGCGCTCGGCCTCGAACGCGGCCTGCTGCCTTGCCTTGAACGCGCCCACGGCGGCGTCGTTCTCGGCCAGGAAACGCCGGTAGTCCTTCAGGCTGAACGTGCCGTCTTCCGTGCGCAGCGCGTAACCACCGTGCGGGAAGCGCGCGCGGATGTCTTTCAGTGCGTCCTCGCTCACCGGCTCGAAGCGGATCTGGTCGAAGAAGCGCAGCAGCCAGGGCTGCTCGAACGGCGTGCCCGGCGTGCCGTGCCGCCAGCGGTTCCACATCTGCAGCGTGCGGCCCACGAACTGGTAGCCGCCGGGGCCTTCCATGCCGTACACGCAGAGGTAGGCGCCGCCGATGCCCACGGCGTTCTCCGGCGTCCAGGTGCGCGCGGGGTTGTACTTGGTGGTCACCAGCCGGTGGCGCGGGTCCAGCGGCGTGGCCACCGGCGCGCCCAGGTACACGTCGCCCAGGCCCAGCACGAGGTAGCGCGCGTCGAACACGACCTGGAACACGTCCTCGATCGAGTCCAGCCCGTTGATGCGGCGGATGAACTCGATGTTGCTCGGGCACCAGGGCGCGTCCGGCCGCACCGATTGCATGTACTTCTCGATCGCGAGCTTCGTCTGCGGGTCGTCCCACGAGAGCGGCAGCACGACGGTGCGCGAGGGCACCACCATCTCGTCCACCGGTGGCAGCGCGTCGTCCACCTCGGCGATCACGCGCAGCAGCGCCTCGCGCGGCAGGCGCGTGGGGTCGAAATGCACCTGCAGCGAACGGATGCCCGGGGTGAGGTCGATCACGCCGTCCAGGTGCTGGCGCTTCAGGCCTTCCAGCAGGGCCTGAACGCGCATGCGCAGCTCCAGGTCCAGTGTGAGCGGGCCGAACTCGATCAGCACGTAGCGGTCGCCCGCCTGCCGCACCACGCGGCGCGGGCGCTCGCCCTCGGCCGCGCGGTCGTCCAGGATGGGGCTGGCCGGCGAGCCCGCGCGCCGGTGAAAACGCACCGTGTCACCCGGCCGCAGCTGGCCCAGTTTCCACAGCTCGTCGTGCAGCACCACGGCCGGGCACACGAAGCCGCCCAGGCTCGGGCCGTCGGGCCCGAGGATCACCGGCATGTCGCCGGTGAAGTCGATCGCGCCGATGGCGTAGGCGTTGTCGTGGATGTTCGACGGGTGCAGCCCGGCCTCGCCGCCGTCGCTGCGCGCCCACTGCGGCTTGGGGCCGATCAGGCGCACGCCGGTGCGGCTGCTGTTGTGGTGCACCTTCCAGTCGGTGCCGAAGAACATCGTGATGTCCTCCGGCGTGAAGAAGTCCGGCGCGCCGTGCGGGCCGTAGAGCACGTCGATGTCCCAGTGGTTCGTGTACTCGGGTGCGTAGACGTAGTCGCTCATGGTCTGTGCCTCGACCGAAGCCGGTGCGTCCGCCAGGTGCAGCACATCGCCCGTGCGCAGGTGCCGCCCCGCGTGGCCGCCGAACTGGCCCAGCGTGAAGGTGCTGCGGCTGCCCAGGTACAGCGGCACGTCCAGCCCGCCGGCCACGGCCAGCGCGAGCCGCACGCCGGTCTCGCAGCGGCCCACGGCCAGCGTGGCGCCGGCCGGCACCTGAAGGGACTGCCACATGGCCACGGGCTGACCATTCAATGTGAGCTTCGCGGGCGCGCCCGTCACCGCCACCACCGTGGCCACGTTGAAGCGCAGCGTGGGCCCGGCCAGCGTGATCTCCAGCGCCGCCGCATCGCTGGCGTTGCCCACCAGCTGGTTGGCCATGCGGTGCGCGTGCGCGTCCATCGGCCCGCTCGGCGGCACGCCCACGGCCCAGTAGCCCTGGCGGCCCGGCCAGTCCTGCACCGAGGTCTGCACGCCGGGCTCCAGCACGTCGATGGTGCGCGGCCTGAACTCGAACGTGGAGAGAAAGCGCGTGACCTGCCGGCCTTCGCGAAACACCGGGTCGCGCACCACCTGGCGCAGGTAGCCAAGGTTGGTCTCGATGCCGGCCAGGCGCGTGGCGTCCAGCGCGTCTTCGAGCTGCGCCAGGGCCTGCTCGCGCGTGTCGGCGGTCACGATCAGCTTGGCCAGCATGGGGTCGTACCAGGCGGGCACCTCGGTGCCGCGCTCCACCCAGCTGTCCACCCGCGCGCGGGGAGGGAACACCACGTCGGTCAACAGGCCCGCGCTGGGCTGGAAGTTCTTCGCCGGGTCTTCCGCGTACAGCCGCACCTGGATGGACGCACCGCGCGGCACCGGCTGCAGCGTGGCCAGCGGCGGCAGGTCGCCGGCCGCGAGCTGCAGCATCCAGGCCACCAGGTCCACGCCGCAGACCTGCTCGGTCACGCCGTGCTCCACCTGCAGGCGCGTGTTGACCTCCAGGAAGTAGAAGGCACCGCTCGCTGCGTCGTACACGAACTCCACCGTGCCGGCGGAGCGGTAGTTCACCGCCTGCGCCAGCCGCACGGCGGTGGCGTGCAGCTCGGTGCGCTGCGCGTCGCTCAGGCCGGGCGCCGGGGTTTCCTCGATCACCTTCTGATTGCGCCGCTGCACCGAACAGTCGCGCTCGCCCAGCGCGATCACGCCGCCCGCGCCGTCGCCGAACACCTGCACCTCGATGTGCCGCGCCTGCTCCACGTACTTCTCCAGGAACAGGCCCGCGTCCTTGAAGTTCGCCTGCGCCAGCCGCCCCACGGACTCGAACGCGTCGCGCAGTTCGGTGTCATTCCACACCAGCCGCATGCCGATGCCGCCGCCGCCCGCCGTGCTCTTGAGCATCACCGGGTAACCGATGCGCGCGGCCTCGGCCGTGGCCTGCGCCAGGTCGAGCAACAAGCCCGAGCCCGGCAGCAGCGGCACGCCGCGCGCCTGCGCCAGGTCGCGCGCCGTGTGCTTCAGGCCGAAGGCGCGCATCTGCTGCGGCGCGGGGCCGATGAAGGCGATGCCCGCCGCCTCGCAGGCCTCGGCGAAGGCCGGGTTCTCCGACAGGAAGCCGTAGCCGGGGTGAATGGCCTGCGCGCCGCAGTCCTTGGCGATCTGAAGGATGCGGTCCGCGCGCAAATAACTCTCGGCCGCCGGGGCAGGGCCCAGCAGCCAGGCCTCGTCGGCCTCGCGCACGTGGCGGGCCTGGGCGTCGGCCTCGGAATACACGGCCACGCTGCGCACGCCCAGGGTTTTCAGCGTGCGGATGATGCGGCAGGCAATTGCGCCGCGGTTGGCAATCAGGACCTTGCTGAACATGAGGGGGTCTCCGGATGCAGGCCGTCCTGCAAAGCTGTCTTGGCGCCCCGGGCCGTCCCGGGGCGATGGGGTTCAGAAGGCGGGGTCAGTCCCAGACCAGCAACTGGATCGGCGTCGGGTTGTAGGCGTTGCAGGGGTTGTTGAGCTGCGGGCAGTTGCTGATCAGCACCCACACGTCCATCTCGGCGCGCATCTCCACGTACTTGCCGGGGCCGGACACGCCGTCCTCGAAACTCAGCGCGCCCTCGGCCGTCACCGGCACGTTCATGAAGAAGTTGATGTTGGGCACCAGGTCGCGCTTGCCCAGGCCCACGTCGGCGTGCTGCAGGGCGATCAGGTAGTTGTCGCGGCAGCTGTGCATGTACTTCTTCTGCAGCGCGTAGCGCACCGTGTTGCTCTCGGCCGCGCAGGCGCCGCCCAGCGTGTCGTGCCGGCCGCAGGTGTCGGCCACGATGGTGAGCATGGGGTTGCCGTCATTGCTGCGGATCACCGAGCCGGTGGTGAGGTAGATGCCGCCCTGGCGCTGCATGGTGTCGGTGGCGCTGTAGTGCTCGGCCGGGTCGTGCCGGTTGTAGAACAGCACGTCGGCGGCCTGGTTGCCTTCCAGGTCCACGATGCGCAGCGTCTGCCCGCGCTTCACCTCGAACAGGATGGGTTCGCCCGCCGGGTGGCGCTGGTTCAGCACGGCGTGCGCGGGGTCCAGCGCGCTTTCTTGAAGTCGAATCGCGGTGGCGGTGTTCATGGTCATCGTCTCCCTCACAGGTAGAGCAGGTCGGTGTTGTGCAGGGCGCGCGCGTTCTCCGGGCGCAAGGCGCGGCACACGTCGTCGGCCGGCGCGGCGCCGCAGCGCCAGGCCACCAGGCCGACCTTCTTCGGCGCGTAGGTGGGCGCCGGGTCCAGCCCGTGCGGCGCGGTGCTGATGGCGGCGATCACGTCCATGTCGAAGCGCAGCTCCACGAAGTCGCCGGCCTTCGCGTGGTCCGGCACGAAGGCGAAGCGGCCCTGCGCGTCCACGCCCACCTTGCTGAACAGGTTCACCGGCGCGATCAGGTCGCGCTTGGAAAGGCCGTGCTTGCCGATCTCGATCAGCAGCCCGTCCTTGCCCGAGCGGTGCATGGCGTTGCGGTGCGATTCGTAGCGCTGCTCGCCGTATTTCTGCCGCATCAGCTCGCTGTCCAGCAGCGCGCCCAGCGGGTCGTGCCAGCCCAGGCTGTCGGCCGTGAAGCTGGCCATGCTGCGGCCCATGTCGCTCATCAGCACATGGCCGCGCGAGTAGTGCGCGGTGTGCTGCGCCTTGAGCGAGTCGGGCATGTTGTAGCGCTCCAGTTTTTCCAGCGCGCTGTAGAGCACCAGGCTCACGTTCGCGCCGGCTTCCAGCGCCACGAAGCGGATCGCGCTGCCGCGCGGCATGCGCCAACCCCAGTGGTTGCCACCGGGCACGATTTCGCTCCACATCAGCTGGCGGGTGTCCACCCCCGCGAGCGTGGGGGCGGGGAAGCCTTGCCAGAACGCGGGGGCGTCCACCGGGGTGTCGTCGAGGGTGTGGTTCATGTGGGGGTCTTCAAAAAGTGCTTCAAACGGGGGCGCCCGTCATGCGCTGGAGCTGCTCCAGGTCGGTCTTCATGCCGGAGGTCTCGCGGATGCGGTCCAGGATGTCGCGCTTCAGGCGCACGAACTCGGGGGCGTGCTTCAGGTCCTGCGTGCGCTGGTCGCCGAAGGGCACCTCGTAGATGGTGTCGATGCGCCCTGGGCGCGGCGCCATCAGCACCACGCGAGCGCCCAGGTACAGCGCCTCTTCCACGTCGTGCGTCACGAACACGATGGTGGCTTTCTCCAGCTTGTGCACGTAGCGGATCAGGTCGTGCATCACCTCGCGCGTCTGCGCGTCCAGCGCGCCGAAGGGTTCGTCCATCAGCACGATGTCGGGCCGGCCCATCAGCGCGCGCGCGATCGCCACGCGCTGCTGCATGCCGCCCGAGAGCTGGTTGGGCCAGGCGTGGCCCATCGCCTCCAGGCCCATCAGGCGCAGCAGCGCGTCGGCCCGGCCATCGGCCGCCTCCACGTCCGACGAGGTGCGACCCTCGGTGTGCGCCTGCAGCTGGCGGCAGAACTTGATGTTCTGGCACACCGTCATCCAGGGGTACAGGCTGTAGTGCTGGAACACCATGGCGCGGTCGATGCCCGGGCCGGTCACGGCCTGGCCGTCCACCAGCAGGTCGCCACTGCTCTGCACCTCCAGCCCGCCGATGGTGCGCAGCAGGGTGGACTTGCCGCAGCCCGAGGCGCCCACGAAGGTGACGAACTCGTTGGCGCGGATGTCCAGGTTGATGCCTTCGAGCGCGTTCACCGGCGCGCCGTCGAAGCGCTTGAACACATCGCGGATCGCGATCTTGGGCACGGGGTGGGTGTGGGGATGTGGGGTGCTCATCGCATCAGCCCTTCAGGTAAAGCCAGGGGAAGGCGCGGCGGTGCGCGAGGCGGAAGAGCTGGTCCGTCACCAGGCCGATGAGGCCGATGACGATGATCCCGGCGAAGATCGTGTCCGTCTGCAGGAAGCGCTGCGCGCGCAGGATCGCGTAGCCCAGGCCCGAGTTCGCGGCCACCAGCTCGGCCACCACCAGGTAGGTCCAGGCCCAGCCCATGGTGATGCGCAAGGTGTCCAGCAAGGCCGGCTTGGCGCTGGGGAAGATCACCTTCTCGATCAGCTCCGAGCGGTTCGCGCCCATGGTCTGCGCCGCCTCCACCTGCGCGGCCGGCACGCGGCGCACGTCCTCGGCCACCATCAACACCATCTGGAAGAAGGTGCCGATGAAGATGATGGCGATCTTGGAGCCCTCGCCAATGCCCACCCACAGCATCACCAGCGGAATGAAGGCCACCGCCGGCATGTAGCGGATGAAATCCGTCAGCGGCTCCAGCAGCGCCTGCACCGCGCGGTACGAGCCGATGAACAGGCCCAGCGGCAGCGCGATCACCGCCGAGAGCAGAAAGCCCGTGACCACGCGGTAGACACTGATGCCCATGTCATCGAGCAGGCCGGTTTCGGTCAGCCAGGTCCAGGTCTTGGTCAGCACCTGCAGCGGGGCGGGGAGGAACACCGGGTCCAGCCCGCCGTAGGCCGCCAGCACCGCCCAAAGCACCAAAGGGGTGAACAGACCGATGAGCGCAAGCACCCAATAGGTGCGCCGGGCGATGGGCGCACGCACCGTCCAGAGGCTGTGGGTGCGGCGGCGCCGGGCGCCGGCTTGCGGCGCGCGGATCTCGATGGCGGGTGGCGAGGAAGACATGCAGGCTCCTGAACGGGGGACACAAAAGCGGAGAGGCGTCGTGCTTGCGCTTCGTTGCGCGCAGCAGCGTCTCCCGGGCTTTTGTCCCTCCGTGGAGCCACACGATCGTGGCCGACCGCTCTCGGACCAGACGGCGCCGCGTGTCTGTCTTTCAGTTGGTGGTCAACTGCGCGGCGCCCGGAACCCTAGCGGTCTTCTAGGCTGGCGTGTGCGGTGCAGGGCACAGCGCCTCTCTGGTTCAGGGTGTTAGCAACTGCTGTGCCAGCCGCCGATCGCTGTTTCAGCCCCAGGCCACCGAAGATCCTGTGTCAGTCGTCCGACCCTGAGGCGTCCTCCACATAGGCCTGCAGCGCCGCGACGGTGTCCGTGAGCCCGTTCATGAACAGCACCAGCTCGTGGTTGAGCGCGTACAGCATCGCGCCCGCTTCCAGTTGCGCGGCCGGGATGCCCGAGGTGTCGCGCATGCGTTTGAGGCCTTCGGGCATGAGGATGCGTTCGGTGCGTTGGTAAAGCGGCATCAGCTGGCGAAGCTGGCCGATCTGGGTGGATGCCCTTTTGGTGAGCACGCGAACCCGGTGCGACGCGTCGTGGGAAAAGGTGAGGGAAGCGCTGCGCTTGTGCGGCGCGCGCAAATCCATTGGAGATTTTTTGGCTTTGGTGACCATGTCGGCCTCCCGGTCGTGTGTTTGACACACCGCCGCCCCCTCTCTTGTGGAGCAGGGGCGGCGGCCCGAACAGGTTGACGTACCAGTCCCTCGCTGCGCGAAGCCGGCGAGCCTTGCGGCTCCCCATTCGGGCCACCAAAACTTGAGGGAAGCGGAACGTCAACTCCGATCACGCGGTTTTGGCGTGAGCGGGGCAGTATAGCCACGGGGTTCTGCCGCCATGGCGCATGAGCCCCTGCATTTCCCATGCACGCAGCCGGTGCGTACACTCGCACACCCCACCACCACCCGGCAGCAGCCCCAGCCATGAGCGATTGGAAAACCCAGCAGATGATCAAGGCCTCCGGCTGGCCGCTCGCGCCCGAGCTGCTGTTGGCGCCCGATGCCGACTTCAACGCCCGGCTGGAAGGCGGCCTCGTGCCCCTGCACTGGGCCTGCTCGGAAGGCAAGGCCGGGCTGGTGAAGCACATGCTGGAGCGCGGTGCCGATGTGCTGGACGCGGCGGACGGCGAGGTGAGCGTGGCGGGGCGCACGCCGCTGTACATGGCCATCCACTCGGGCAACTTCCAGACCGTGATGCTGGTGATCGATCGGCTCAAGGCGCTGGGCGCGCCGCCGGCCGACGAGGCGCTGAAGAAGCGGCTCGCGAGCGTGTTCAACAAGAGCCACGCGGATGCGAAGAACCGCCTGGCTCAGACGCTGAAGGACTGGGACCGGATCGCGAAGAAGGCGCCCTGACGCCAGGGCGCCCCTGTCGCGGTCGTCGCCTCACCAGGTGACGGCGATGTACTTGGTCTCCATGTACTCGTGCATGCCCTCGGCCGCCCCTTCGCGGCCCAGGCCGCTCTGCTTCACGCCGCCGAACGGCGCGGCCGGGTCGGAGACCAGGCCCCGGTTCACCGCCACCATGCCGAACTCCAGCCGTTCGGCGATCTTGAGGCCCTGCGCCAGGTCGGCGCTGTAGAGGTAGGCGGTGAGGCCGTATTCGGTGTCGTTGGCGTGTTTCACCATGTCGTCCACGCCGCCCTTCACGCGCACGATGGGCGCGACGGGGCCGAACACCTCTTCTTTCAGGATGCGCGCGTCCAGCGGCACGTCGCCGAGCACCGTGGGTTCGTAGAAGTGGCCGGGGCCGGGCACCTTCTTGCCGCCGCACAGGATCCTGGCGCCGCGCGAGACGGCGTCCTGCACGAGCTCGTCCACCTTCTTGCGGGTGGGTTCGTCCACCAGGCTGCCGACCTGGTTGTTTTCATCCAGCCCGTGGCCGATGCGCAGGGCCTGCATGCGTTGGACGAACTCGGCGGTGAAGGCGTCGCAGACCGCATCGCCCGCGTAGAAGCGGTTGGCGGCGGTGCAGGCTTCGCCCATGTTGCGCATCTTGGCGATCATGGCGCCGTCCACCGCGTCTTTCACGTTGGCGCCGTCGAGCACCAGGAAGGGTGCGTTGCCGCCGAGTTCCATCGGCGTCTTGAGCACCTGGTCGGCCGCGGCCTTGATGAGTTTCTGCCCCACCTCGGTGGAGCCGGTGAACGAGACCAGGCGCACGCGCGGGTCGTGCAGCCACATGTCCACCAGCGCGCCGGACTTGGTGGTGGGCACGATGTTGACCACGCCCTTGGGCACGCCGGCTTCGGCCAGCAAATCGGCCAGCGCAAGCATGCTCAGCGGCGTCATGCCGGCGGGCTTCACCAGCACGGTGCAGCCGGCGGCCAGTGCGGGCGCGATCTTGCGTGTGCCCATGGCGGCGGGGAAGTTCCAGGGCGTCACCAGCACCACCACGCCGATGGGCTGGTGCTGCACGAGGATGCGGTAACCGCCGGCGGGCGCATGGCTCACGCTGCCCAGGTTGCGGCAGGCTTCTTCCGAATACCAGCGGAAGAACTCGGCCGCGTAGCGCACCTCGGCGCGGCTGTCGGCCAGGGGCTTGCCGTTTTCCAGGGTGATGATCTTCGCCAGGGGTTCCAGGCGTTCGATCATCAGCGCATGCACCTTGCGCAGCACCTCGGCGCGGGTGCGCGGGGGCGTGGCACTCCAGTCCGGCAGGGCGGCGGCGGCGGCGTGGGCGGCGGCCTGGCCGTCGTTCAGGTCGCCGTCGGCCACCTGGGCGATCACCTCGCCGGTGGCGGGGTCCACCACGTCGAAGCTGCGGCCGCTGTGGGGGGCGCGCCATTCGCCGTCGATGTAGAGCTGCGTGGGGCAGGGGGGAAGCTGGTGCATGCGCGTCTCCTTGAAAAGGCCGGTCAGCTCACCGTGGCCACCGGGTGGCGGCCGGTGAAGAAGTCGCCGTTGGGCAGGTCCGTCGGCGTGATGCCCGATTTGACCAGAGCCTGGCGCAGGCTGTTCATGGTGCCTTCGTTGATGCGCATGGTGGGCTGGCGCAGCGGGCCGCCGTTGAAGCCGTTGAGCCAGCCTTCGTATTTCCACAGCATGCGGTTGAGGAACTGTGCCTGGGCCGAATAGGCATTGGCGGCGGCGCGGGCTTTGCGCGCCGGGTTGATCTGCCAGTACAGCGCGGTGGCCTCGTCGTACTTGTGTTCCTGCATGAGCTTGAAGATGCGCGGGATCATGCCGCCGTAGTACTCGGTGTCGCTGGTGCCGATGAACTGGATGGGCACGAGCTGGCCGAGCGCGAGCGCGAACTGCTCCAGCGGCATGGTGACCACCACTTCCTTGCTGAACAGGCGGTAGGCCTCCACCCAGCCCATGATGCTGGGCATGCCGCCTTCGGCTTTCAGCGCGCAGATGTTGGGGCAGTCGTCGAGCAGGCGGCGGATGAGGGCGGCGTCGATGTCCGAGGGGTGCACGCGGTCGAAGCCCCAGTGCGGCACCTGGAACAGCATCACGCCCAGGCTGGTGGCGTCGCAGAAGGCTTTGGTGTAGTCGTAGATGTCCTGCGAGGTGGCGGCGTAGAAGTTGGCCGGGTACGACAGCAGGATGAGCGCGGCGCCGTTGCGCTCCGCGATCTTCGCGGCCTCGATGTTTTCTTCCAGCGTGTTGAAGCTGGCGTGGTGGATGAGCTGGAGCCGGCCCTGGGCCTCGTCGTTCGACCACTGGAAGAACTGCTCGTACTCGGCCAGGCTCATCGCCACTTCGGAGACCAGCAGCGTGCCCGAGAAGCCCAGCTCGATCTCGTGGCGGATGTCGTGCCGGATGCCTTGTTCGTTCAGGCCTTTGAGGTCGGCGGTGAAGGAGGGGATGACCACGTTGGCCACGCCCTTGAGGTGTGCGTGGGCCCATTCGCGTGCTTCGTGTCGTTGGTAGAGTGCCATGTCGGTGTCGGTCCTGGTTGGGGTTGTTTACTGTTTGTAGGAAAACTGGATGGGCAGCGTCACGGCCAGGCCGGCGGCGATGGCGCGTTCGTAGATGAGTTCGGCGGCCACGATGTCCTGCAGCGCGGAGCCGACGGACTTGAACATGGGCAGGCGCGCCGTGGTTTCGATCTCGCCGCGCACCAGCGCGTTGAGCGAGCGCATCTTGTGTTCGAAGGCGATGCCGGCGGCGGTGGCGGCGCGCATGTCGCCGGACTCGTGGGCCACCTCGTCGGGCATGTCGCTCACGATGAGGTCGCATCGTTCGATCACGCTCACGTCGATCTCGCGCTGCACCGGCAGCGTGGAACCCACCGAGACCAGCAGCATGCCGGGCTGGAGCGCGTCGGCGTGCAGGATGGGCGATTCGTCGTGCGAGCGCGCGGCGGCGATGGCCACGCTGGCGCCGTCCAGCGCCTCGGCCGGCGTGGCGGCGGTTTCGCAGCGGATGCCGAGCGCGGCGGAGAAGTCGCTCGCGAACTTCTCGCGGTTGGCCGGCGTGGGGCTGTACACGCGCAGGCTTTCCACCGGGCGCAGCGAGGCCATGGCCTGCACGTGCGAGCGCGCTTCGGCACCGCTGCCCAGCACGCCCAGGCGCATCGGCGCCTGGGGGGCGAGCGCGTCCACGAACAGCGCCGAGGTAGCGGCGGTGCGAAAGGCGGTGATCTTGTTCGCGTCGACCAGCGCGCGGATTTCACCGGTGTCCTGCTCGGCCAGCGAGATGAGGTAGTTCATGCCCTTGTTGCGCCCCCGGCCGAACACCTTGGCGCCCATGAAGCGCTGGCCCGGTGGCACGGCCGCCAGCGCGCGCAGCGAGGCGTCGGGCCCCTTGGCGAAGGTGCGCGGCGGGCTGGTGCGCTCGTCGTAAGGCTGGGCGTAGGCCGCGCGCAGCGCGGGGATGAGCGCGTCCCAGGTCATGAGCCGTTCAATGGCCTCCGTGCCGATGAACACCGGGTTCTTGGAGGTCATCGGGCCTTCCCTTGCGCTTCGCTCTGGGCGATGCGCCGCGTGATGACGGCGATGGCTTTCACGTAGCCCGACCAGAAGCTGGCGAACTCGCCGCCCGCCACGTACTTCACCGCGCCGCCGGTCTGCGTGACCATCTGCCTGAACTCGGCGTCCTGCGCGGCGGCCTCGACGGCCTGGCGCAGCTTGCGCTCCACCGCCTCGGGCGTGCCGGCGGGGATGAACACCGCCGTGCCGGCCACGGTGTCGAAGTTGACGCCCTGGTCTTTCATGCGCGGCAGGCCGGCGGGTTCGGTCCAGGGTTCGTCACCGGCCGTGGCGAGGTAGCGCAGCCGGCCCGCCTTCACCTGGGCGGCGGTGAGCGCGCGCGAGAGCAGGGCGAAGTCCACCTCGTTGGCGATCAGCGCGTTGAGCAGCGGCCCGCCGCCTTGGTAAGGAATGTGGCGGGCATCGATGCCGGCGGTGTCCACGAAGGCTTCGGAGCGCACATGCACCTCGCCAAAGAAACCGGTGGAGCCGAAGGTGAGCGCGTTGGGCCTGGCCTTGGCGGCGGCGATCAATTCGCGAAAGCTCTTGTAGGGGCTGGCCTCGGGCACGACCATGGCCACCGGCTCCGCGCTGAGCAATGCCACGGGCGTGAGCTGGTCAAGCGTGAACGGCGGCTTCTGCTTGTTGACCACGGCCTGCTCGGGCAGGCTGGCCACGCTCAGCAGCGAGAGCAGCACGGTGTGGCCGTCGGCCGGCGCATTGGCCACCTGGCTCACGCCGATGGCACCGCCCGCGCCGGCCTTGTTCACCACCAGCACGGTCTGCTTGAGCGCGCGCTGCAGGGCGGGCTGCAGGGCGCGCGCCATGTTGTCCGCCGTGCCGCCGGGCGGGAAGGGCACGATGAGGCTGATCGGCCGATCGGGGTACTCCGCGTGGGCGGGGCTTGCCGCCACGAACGAGGCGGCCGCGAGGACGGCCGCGAGAACCTGGGTCTTCATGCTGCTGGTCTCCTGGTTTTGAGGGAAAGGCTGCCCACCAATTGGTTCAAATTGGTTTCTTATGATCTGCTTTGGTTCAACTTTAGACGAGGTCGTGCGCCACAAAGATCGGGGATTACCCGAGGTTTCAGGCCAAAATGCGCCCCTTTGGTTCAAACCAATTGAAGCCAATCTAGAATGCGCGCCATGACCAACACCGCCACCTTGCAGATCAAGACGGATTCCATGGAGTCCCTGCGCATGGAGCTGCTCAAGGGCTTGCAGAGCGGCAGCTGGCCGCCCGGCAGCCGCCTGCCCACCGAGCGCGACCTGTGCGCCACCTTCGGCGTGAGCCGCTCGGGGCTGCGGCGTGTGCTGGCCGAGTTGCGCGAACAAGGCCTGATCACCCAGAAGGTGGGCAGCGGCACCTACGTGGCGGAAAAACCCAGCGGCGCCACCGGCAAGGCCGACGGCGCCACCGGCACCGGGCGTTTTCTCGCCGTGCCGTCGGTGAGCCCGGCCGAGCTGATGGACGCCCGGCTGCTGCTCGAGCCCATGCTGGTGGACCTCATCGTGAACAACGCCAACACCGCCGACTTCGAGCGGCTGGAGGATTGCTGCGCGCGCGCCGAGGCCGCGCAGACGCTGGACGAATTCGAAAAGCTCGACAGCGAGTTGCACGAGCAACTGGCCCTGGCCACGCAGAACGCGCTGTTCATCAGCGTGTTCCGCCTGATGGCCGAGATCCGCGAAAGCGGCGAGTGGGGCTTTCTGAAGCAGAAGGTGCTGACGGCCGAGCGGCGCGCCGTGCTGCAAAAGGAGCACCGCCAGATCGTGGCCGCGCTGCGCCAGCGCGACGTGGACACCGCGCGGCGCGCGATCTTCGACCACCTGGCGCAGGCGCGGCTGAATCTGCTCTGGCGCATCTGATCCGCTCGCCTTCGAACCTTCCGCCATGCGGGGCCACTCAAAGCGGCCGTCCGCGTTGCAACGGCTCGCCCGCCGAGGGCGTCCCTCGGTTCTGACCACATCCCACATGATCTCCCCGCTCCTCCTCGGCTCGAATTCCCCATCGCTTGATTCGACACCTCTCAAGTTGTCTCAACTGAACCGCACCGCTTTCGGGGTGATTGAAAACGCCGCATTGCTGCAAGCCTTTCACTCAGCCGATTGGGCGACCCAATGGGCCGCCTTGTGCTTCATGGAGCATTTCAACGTGCTCAACGCGCCCACCGGCATTCGCCAGGCGGCGCAGAACGACCCCTTGCTGGCCGGTGCGCTGGAAGATTTGCCCTCCTTGAACCCGTCTTGCCGCCACGTCTCCGACGTGCTGCGCAGCCAGCACGTGGTGCCGGATGCGTTTGGCGAGGCATTCAGACGGGCCCTGCTCGCCGCCCTGAACGCCGATGCCGACGATCGGCTGAGGTTTTGTCTGGCTGTGCTGTCCATGGGCGGTCTTTCCATCGAGATGAAGGAGGCCGCCTTCGGGGCTTTGTACAGCCTGCCATTGGACGAGGATGGCCAAGCGCGGGTGGCCGCGTGCGCCCCAGAAGAAGGGGTGAAAAAGAAGCTGCTTCAGAGCTTCGAAGCGGCGGGCATTTCCTATCTGAACCTGAACAGCCTGGGGTCCGATCCGACGCCGCCGAGCGAGGTGACCCCATTGAGCATCTCGCCGATGAGCCACAGCGGCACGGTCTGGAGCTTTGGCCAGCCCCACAACGGACAGCCCATCACGCCGATCAGCCAGGCGGGGCACAACGGCAATTCCTTTCACATTTCACTGCTCGCCATGCACGACTCCAGCATCGGCCCCAGCGAGATCATTGAAGAAGAGAAAAAGAGCGAGTCGCCCCGGTTTGGGCCGCTGTAAGGCGTCGGGAACCGCTGCGCCGTGTAAGCAATGGGGCTGGGTGGCAGAATCCAGCCTCCTCGCCGGCGCATGGCTCCCGCAGGCCCCGCCCTCTTTTTTCTCTTCCCTCTCCATGACATCTTCGCCACCCGGCACGCTGGGCATCGACTTCGGCACGTCCAACTCCGCCGTCTCCTGGGCCGAACCCGGCGGCGCCTCGCGGCTGCTGCCAATGGAAGGCGAGGCCACGAACCTGCCCACGGCGGTGTTCTTCAACGTCGAAGACCGGCACACGCACTTCGGCCGCGATGCCGTGGCGCAGTACCTCAGCGGCACCGAAGGGCGCCTGCTGCGCTCGCTCAAGAGCCTGCTGGGCAGCCCGCTGCTGAACGAATCCACGGAGGTGAACCACCAGCAGGTGAGCTTCCAGCAGATCGTGGAGATCTTCCTGGCCGAGCTGCGCGAGCGCGCCGCGCGCACGCTGGGCCACGAACCCGCGCGCGTGGTGATGGGCCGGCCGGTGCACTTCGTGGACGACGACCCCGCGCGCGACGCGTTGGCCCAGCAGTCGCTGCACGAAGCGGCGCTGGCCGTGGGCTTCGAGGCCGTGTCGTTCCAGTTCGAGCCGATCGCCGCCGCCCTGGACCACGAGCGCCGCCTCACGCGCGAGAGCCTGGTGCTGGTGGTGGACGTGGGTGGGGGCACGTCGGACTTCACCGTGGTGCGCCTGGGCCCGCAGCGCATGGCACGGGCCGACCGCGGCGGCGACGTGCTGGCCACGGCGGGCGTGCACATCGGCGGCACGGACTTCGACCAGCGCCTGAGCCTGGCGCGCGTGATGCCGCTGCTGGGCTACCGGCACCATGGGCCGCAGGGCCGCGAGGTGCCCAACCGTGTGTTCATGGACCTCTCCACCTGGCACCTGATCCAGTGGCTGTACCTGCCGCGCGCGCTCAGCCAGGCGCAGGGGCTGCGCGTGAACTACACCGACGTGCGCCTGCACGAGCGCCTGATGCGCGTGCTGCGGCAGCGCGATGGGCACCGCATCGCGCACGAGGTGGAGCAGGCCAAGATCCGCTGCTCGCAGCAGGACGCACCGACCAGGGTGGACCTGTCGGACGTGGAGCCGGGCCTGGCGGCCTCGCTGAGTCCGGGCGACATGGCCGAGCATTTGTCCGCGCTGCTGGCGCGCGCGGTGCAATGCGCGCGCGAATGCGTGCAACGCGCCGGGTTGGGCGATGCGTCGCTGGACGCGATCTACCTCACGGGTGGTTCGTCGGCCCTGCGGCCGTTCCAGCTCGCGCTGCAGACCGAGTTCGCCGGTGTGCCGCTGGTGGAGGGCGATCTGTTCGGCGGTGTGGCCTCGGGGCTGGTGTATTCGCGGGTGTGAGCGCCCGTGCGGGCGCTGCGCGAATACCACCGACGGCGCCACCTTGTCTAGTTGGTGGATTTCCTATGGCGGCCCGAAGACCTGAAAAGGAAGATGCGCGCTGACAAGAAGTTGTCACGCATTCATCGACGCCGACTGCCAGTGCTGCCAGTCAGGTGTTGGGCAAGAAAGCCCGAACCGGTTTGAACACCGGTTCGGGCTTTTTTTTGTTCTGCTCGTTCGCATGGGTTCCGGACAGGCCATGGCCTGCATCCGCTGGCGGAGCCCTGCGCGTGTCTGGCACGAAGGCGTGGATGTGACCGGCTGCTTGTCAGCCACCCCGGGGGTGGCAGGTTCTCAATCCGTCCATACCAACGCTAGGAGACAAGGCCATGAGTGAGATGAATCGTCGCGACATCGTGAAGACCGGTGGGTCCATGCTGATTCTGGGCGCCGCAGGCGGCCTGCCTGCCATCGCATCCGCGCAGGAGACCGTGAAACTCGGTCTGTTGCATTCGCTCTCGGGCACGATCGCGATTGCCGAAGCCTCGCTGGTGGACGCCGAGAAGATGGCCATCGACGAAATCAACGCCGCCGGCGGCGTGCTCGGCCGCAAGATCGAGGTCGTGGTCGAGGACGGCGCCAGCGAGAACTCGGTGTTTGCCGAGAAGGCCCGCAAGCTGCTGGAGCGCGACAAGGTCGCGGCCATCATCGGCTGCTACACCTCCGCCTCGCGCAAGGCCATCCTGCCGGCGCTCGGCCGCGCCAAGGGCCTGCTCTACTACCCGACCTACTACGAAGGCCAGGAGCAGGACAAGCAGGTGTTCTACCCCTCGCAGGAAGCCACCCAGTCGGTGATCGCCGCCGTCGAATGGATGGCGCGCGAGAAGGGCAAGAGCTTCTTCCTGGTGGGCTCGGACTACATCTACCCCCGCACCTGCAACAAGATCGCCAAGCCCACCATCACCAAGGCCGGTGGCAAGGTGCTGGGCGAGGAGTACGCGCCCCTGGGCCACACCGAGTTCTCGTCCATCATCAACAAGATCAAGGCCGCCAAGCCCGACTGCATCTACAGCACGGTGGTCGGTGGCTCCAACGTGGCCTTCTACAAGCAGCTGCGCGCCGCGGGCCTCGATGGCTCCAAGCAGACGCTGCTCTCCACCGTGGTGTCGGAGAACGAGGTCGAGGGCATCGGCAAGGACAACGCCGCCGGCTACTACGCCTGCATGGGCTACTTCCAGAGCATCAAGTCGCCCGCGAACGAGAAGTTCGTGAAGGCCTTCAAGGCCAAGTACGGCCAGGAGCGCGTCATCGGCGACCCGATGCAGGTGGCCTACAACAGCGTGTACCTCTGGAAGATGGCGGTGGAGAAGGCCAAGTCCTTCGACGTGGACAAGGTCATCGCCGCCTCCGGCGGCATCGAGCTGGAAGCGCCCGAGGGCACGGTGCGCATGCACGCCACCAACCACCACGTGTGGAAAAAGGTGCGCGTGGGCCGCGCGCGCGCCGACGGCCAGTTCGACATCGTGTGGGAAACGCCGTCCCTGATCGAGCCCAACCCGTTCCCCAAGATTTGACATCGCGGGGCAGGAGGCCGGCCGGTCGCCCGCGTGGGCGGCCGGTCGATTCCAACGATTCAGGAGTCGGTCAATGGGTTTCGACATTGCGGTGATGCAGGTGTTCAACGGCGTGAGCCTGTTCAGCATCCTGCTGCTGATGGCCATCGGTCTGGCCATCGTGTTCGGTCTGATGGGCGTGATCAACATGGCCCACGGTGAGTTGATGGCGCTGGGCGCCTACATGACCTACCTCGCGGCGCGGGGCTTCGAGCACTGGGCGCCCGAGTGGATGGGCATCTACCTGTTCGCGGCCATCCCGTTCGCGTTCTGCGTGACGTTCGCCTTTGGCTACGTGCTCGAACGCGGCTTCATCCGCTTCTTCTACAACCGCCCGCTGGACACGCTGCTGGCCACCTGGGGGCTGAGCCTCATCCTGCAGCAGACCTACCGCACCGTGTTCGGCGCGCAGGAGGTCAGCGTGCCCTTGCCCGTGTGGCTGGCGGGCGCCTGGGAGCCCACCGAGGGTATCCAGCTGCCGATCAACCGCATCTTCATCGTCGGCCTGACGATCGCCGTGGCCGTGGGCGTGTACCTGCTGCTGTACCGCACGCGCTGGGGCCTGAAGGTGCGTGCTGTCACGCAGAACCGCGCCATCGCCGGTGCCGTCGGCATCGACACCCACCGCGTGGACGCGCTCACCTTCGCGCTGGGCTCGGGCCTGGCGGGCATCGCCGGTTGCGTGTTCACCATGATCGGCTCGACCAACCCGGGCACGGGCCAGCTCTACATCGTCGACTCCTTCATCGTGGTCGTCTTCGGCGGCGTGCAGAGCCTGATCGGCACGGCGCTCTCGGCCCTGTCCATCGCGCAGGGCCAGACCTGGCTCGAGTTCCTGATGAGCGGCTCCATGGCCAAGGCCACCATCCTGCTGCTGGTGATCCTGGTTCTGTACTTCCGTCCCAACGGCCTGTTCGCCGTGCGTTCCAGGAGCTGAGCATGTCATCCCAGACGCACCGACTCGACTTCGCCAGCGCCGTCGCGCTGATCGCCCTGCTGGCCATCGCGCTGCCCCTGCTGCTCGACCCGTTCCGCCTCAACCTCATCGGCAAGTACCTGGCGCTGGCCTTCGTCGCCATCGGCATCGTGCTCACCTGGGGCTATGGCGGCATCCTCAGCCTGGGGCAGGGCGTGTTCTTCGGCCTGGGGGGCTACCTGATGGCCATGTTCCTCAAGCTGGAGGCCTCGGCCCCCGAGTTGCCCGACTTCATGGTGTGGAGCAGCGTGGAGACCTTGCCGGTCTGGTGGACGCCGTTCCGCTCGCTGGGCTGGACCGTGCTGGGCATCTTCGTCCTGCCGGCGGTGATCGCCTACCTGTTCTCGTTCGCCATCTTCCGCCGCCGGGTCAGCGGGGTGTATTTCGCCATCGTCACGCTGTCGCTGGCGCTCACCCTCACGGTGGTGGTGGTCGGACAGCAGGGCGACACCGGCGGCGCCAACGGCATCACCGATTTCAAGACGCTGCTGGGCATGGACATCCTGAGCGACGAGGCCCTTCGGGTGCTGTACTTCGTCGAGGTCGCCTTCCTGGCCGTGGCCATGCTGCTGGCGCTCACGCTGGTGCGCACGCGCTTCGGCAAGATCCTGATCGCCATCCGCGATCGCGAGGACCGGGTGCGCTTCAGCGGCTACGACACCGCCCACATGAAGGCCTTCGTCTTCGCCTGCGGCGCGGTGCTGGCCTCGGTGGGGGGCGCGTTCTTCACGCTGCAGGTCGGCCTGATTTCGCCCAGCGTCATCGGCGTGGTGGCCTCGGTCGAGATGGTCATCTACGCCGCGGTGGGCGGGCGCCTGTCCATCCCCGGCGCCGTGGTGGGCGCGCTGCTCATCGGCTTTCTCAAGTCCTACCTGTCGGAGACCTTCCCCGAGGCCTGGCTGTACTTCCTGGGCGGGGTGTTCATCCTCGTGGTGTGGGTCATGCCCAACGGCCTGGCGGGCCTGAAGGACCAGTGGCAGGCCCGCCGCGGCGGTGCGAGGAGCGCGGGATGAGCGCCCAACTTGCCATGCACGTTCCCACCCACGCCCTGTCTTCCATGACCCCCTCTCAAACCCGCGACCACGTGCTGCAGGTCGAGAACCTCACCGTCTCCTTCGATGGCTTCAAGGCCGTGAACGACCTGAGCCTGGCGGTGGAGCGCAACGAGCTGCGCGTCATCATCGGTCCCAATGGCGCGGGCAAGACCACGCTGCTCGACATGATCTGCGGCAAGACCCGGCCCACCGCCGGCCGCGTGCTGTTCGAAGGGCGGGACCTCACCCGCCTGAGCGAACACCAGATCGTGCGCCTCGGCGTGGGCCGCAAGTTCCAGACGCCCTCGGTCTACGAAGACCTCACGGTCTTCGAGAACCTGGAGATCTCCCTGCCCCGCATGCATGGCCTGTTCCAGTCCCTCACGTTCCGGCGCAGCGGCGCCATCGTGGAGCGCGTGAAGGCCATGGCCGAGCAGGTCTTCCTGATCGATCGCCTGGGCCACCGCGCCGGCCTGCTCAGCCACGGCCAGAAGCAGTGGCTGGAAATCGGCATGTTGCTGATGCAGGAGCCCACCCTGTTGCTGCTGGATGAACCGGTGGCCGGCATGAGCCCGCGCGAACGCGAGCAGACCGGTGACCTGCTCAGCCGCATCGCCAGCGGCCGCTCGGTGGTGGTGATCGAGCACGACATGGACTTCGTCAAGCGCATCGCCCACCGCGTCACGGTGCTGCACCAGGGCCGGCTGCTGAGCGAAGGCAGCGCCGCCCAGGTGCAGGCCGACCCCCGCGTCATCGACGTCTATCTCGGCCACTGAGGAGGCACCCCATGTTCGACATCTCCCGGCTGAACGTGTGTTACGGCGAGTCGCACGTGATCCACGACATCTCGTTCCAGGTGCAGGCGCGCGAGTCGGTGGCCATCATGGGGCGCAACGGCATGGGCAAGACCACCCTGCTCAAGTCCCTCATCGGCCTGTTGCCCACGCGCTCGGGCGACATCCAGCTCGATGGCCGCGCCCTCCAGGGCCTGCCCAGCCACCGCCGCGTGCAGCACGGCCTGGCCTTCGTGCCCCAGGGGCGCATGGTGTTTCCGTTCCTCACGGTGGAGCAGAACATCCTCTCGGGCGCCGAGCATTCGGGCCACCGCGAGGTGCCCGACTACATCCACCGCTTCTTCCCGGTGCTCAAGGAGATGAAGCACCGCAAGGCGGGCAACCTCTCGGGCGGCCAGCAGCAGATGCTCGCCATCGCGCGCGCGCTCATCTCCGAGCCCAAGGTGCTGATCCTCGATGAGCCCACCGAAGGCATCCAGCCTTCCATCATCAAGGAGCTGGCCCAGACCCTCAACGTGCTCCGGCGGGAACGCGGCTTTGCTGTCGTCGTGTCGGAGCAGGTGCTCAGTTTTGCCCTCGATCTCGCCGACCGGTTCCTGGTCATCGACCGAGGGCGCATCGTGCACGAAGAAGCCCGTGCCAATCTGGATCAGGAAAAGGTCAAGTCCTTCCTGACCGTCTGACGTCAACCCCCCAAGGAGTCTTTCATGCGACATGGTGACATTTCCAGCAGCAACGATTGCGTCGGCGTGGCCGTCGTCAACTACAAGATGCCCAGCCTGCACACCAAGGCCGAGGTGCTGGCCAACGCCCGCAAGATCGGCGACATGCTGGTGGGCATGAAGAAAGGCCTGCCGGGCATGGACCTGGTGATCTTCCCGGAGTATTCCACCCACGGGATCATGTACGACGCCAAGGAGATGTACGAAACCGCCTCCACGATTCCCGGTGCCGAGACGGAGATCTTCGCCGATGCCTGCCGCCGCGCCAACGTCTGGGGCGTGTTCTCGCTCACCGGCGAGCGCCACGAGGAGCACCCCAACAAGGCGCCCTACAACACGCTCATCCTGATGAACAACAAGGGCGAGATCGTGCAGAAGTACCGCAAGATCATGCCGTGGGTGCCCATCGAGGGCTGGTACCCGGGCGACTGCACCTACGTGAGCGAAGGCCCCAAGGGCATGAAGATGAGCCTGATCATCTGCGACGACGGCAACTACCCCGAGATCTGGCGCGACTGCGCGATGAAAGGCGCCGAACTCATCATCCGCTGCCAGGGCTACATGTACCCGGCGAAGGAACAGCAGATCATGGTGGCCAAGACCATGGCCTTCATGAACAACTCGTACGTGGCTGTGGCCAACGCCACCGGTTTCGACGGCGTGTACTCCTACTTCGGCCACTCCGCCGTGATCGGCTTCGACGGCCGCACGCTGGGCGAATGCGGCGAAGAGGAAATGGGCATCCAGTACGCCGAGCTGTCCAAGAGCCTGATCCGCGACGCGCGCAAGAACGGCCAGTCGCAGAACCACCTGTTCAAGCTCGTGCACCGCGGCTACACCGGCCTCATCAACTCGGGCGACGGGGACAAGGGCGTGGCCGCCTGCCCGTACAACTTCTACGCCAAATGGGTCAACGACCCCGAGGCCACGCGCGAGATGGTCGAGTCGTTCACGCGCACCACCGTCGGCACCGCCGAGTGCCCGATGGAAGGCATTCCGAACGAAGAGACGAAACACCGCTGAGCCCGTCACCCCCAACCGCGCCCTGTTCCGCACCGGAGGACCCCGTTCCATGCAGTCACCCCTGGACGACCATCTCATCCGCTCCGAACCGTTCTACCAGCCTTCGGGCGAGGAGATCGAATGCTACGAGCGGGCGTACCGGCACCGCCTGCCGCTGATGCTCAAGGGGCCCACCGGTTGCGGCAAGACGCGCTTCGTCGAGTACATGGCCTGGAAGCTGCAGCGCCCCCTGGTCACCCTGGCCTGCAACGAGGACATGACCGCCTCCGACCTGGTCGGGCGCTACCTGCTCGACGCCCAGGGCACCGCCTGGCACGACGGGCCGCTGACCCTCGCGGTGCGCCATGGCGGCATCTGCTACCTCGACGAGGTGGTGGAAGCCCGCCAGGACACCACGGTGGTCATCCACCCGCTCACCGATGCGCGGCGCATCCTGCCGCTGGACAAGAAGGGCGAGGTCATCCAGGCCCACCCGGACTTCCAGCTGGTGGTCTCCTACAACCCGGGCTACCAGAGCAGCGCGAAGGACATGAAAGCCTCCACCCGGCAGCGCTTCGCGGCCCTGGAATTCGACTACCCCGACACCGAGACCGAGGTCGCCATCGTCGCGCAGGAAGCGGGCATCGACGCCGCGCTGGCCCGCCAGCTCGTCACCATCGCGCAGTGCACGCGCGCCCTCAAGCAGCGCGGGCTGGACGAAGGCGCCTCCACCCGGGTGCTCATCTACGCGGGCGTGCTGGTGCGCGACGGACTCACCCCCACGCAGAGCTGCGAGATGACCCTGGTGCGCGCCCTGACGGACGACCCCGACATGGCGCAGGCCATCCGCGATTTCGTGAAGGCGCAATTCGGATGAAGAGCGACCTGCCGGCGCACGTGCTCCCACCGGATGTCGACGCGATCGACGGCCTGCTGCCCTCGCTGGCCTGGCTCGGTTCGGGCCTGCTGGGCGGGCCGCTGTCGGTGGCCGAGGCCAGCGCCGGCCCTCGCGCTCGCCGCACCATCCTCACGCGCGGGCAGGTGCTGCTCAGCCGACAGGCGCTGGAGGACGCGGCCGCGCCGGCCGGCGGGCTCTACCGCGCCAGCGTGGCCCACGCCGTGGCGCACTTGCTGTACTCGCCGCTGCGGCAGCCCGCCCGCCTGCTCAAGCCCATGAGCCAGGCCGTGGTGTCCGCCGTCGAGGACGCGCGCGTGGAGCGGCTGCTGGCCCGGCGCTACCCCGGTGTGAGCGGCTGGTTCCTCGATCACCTCGCCCCCGTGCCCGAGGCCGGGAACTTCAGCTTCGAAGCGCTGCTGGCCCGCATGGACCGCGCGCTGGCCGACCCGGGTTACGCGGACGACAACCACTGGGTGAACAAGGCCCGCCGGCTGTTCGAGGAAACGCAGACCCGCCACGGCCTGGGCGACGCCCCGGCGTTCCGCGCGATCGCCTCCATCCTGGCGAACGACCTGGGGCAGATGCGGGTGCGTTTCGATCCCCAGCACCACGTCGTGCCGTCGCCCTACCGCGACGACCACAGCATCCTGTGGCAGCACGACGACAACGAGCAGGACGAACAGCAGGCCATTGCCGCGCCCCGCTCGGCCCCGGCGCGCGCGCCCGCGCCGCCCCCACAGGCCAGCGACGGGACGCAGCCCGCGCGCGAACCGGCCGAGGTGGAGTTGGGCCGCACCCTGCACGCCGAATGGCACCACCGGCTGGCGCTGTGGCGACGGGACTGGTGCACCGTGATCGAGAAGCTGCCGGCCCTGGCGCCCACCGCGCTCGCCCGCGCGCAGCCCGCCTTGTCCCACAGCTTCAGCCCGGTGTCGCTGCACCGCGTGCGCCGCCTCAGCCGCCGCCAGCGCCTGCGCCGGCAGTGGGAGGGTGAAGACATCGACCTCAACGCGGCCATCGAGGTGCTGGTGGACCGCCGCCTCGACCTGCAACCCGAGCCTCGGCTGTTCATGCGCCCGGGCCGCGAGGCGGGCACCTCCCGCATCCTGGTGCTGCTCGATTTGTCCGAGTCCACCAACGACCCCTCGGGCGCGCGCGGCGCCTCGCTGCTGGACATTGAAAAGCAGGCCGCCTTCCTGTTGGCCGAAGCCACGGTGCACACGCAGGACCGCGTGGCCATCCATGGCTTCAACTCCAACACGCGCGCCGAGGTGAGCTACTACCGCCTGCTCGAATGGGACGACCCGCTCGACGGCGCCGCCCGCGACCGCCTGGCCTCGGTGCCGGCCCGGCACTCGACCCGCCTGGGCGCGGCCTTGCGCCAGGCCACGGCCCATCTGCAGACCCAGCCCGGGCGCCATCGCGGCCTGCTGGTGGTCACCGATGGCGCGCCTTCCGACGTGGACGTGTTCGAACCCGACTACCTGGTGGAGGACGCGCGCATGGCGGTGCAGCAGGCGCACCGAGCCGGCATCCGCACTTTCTGCCTGGCGGTCGATGCCGCGGCCGACCAATACGTGCGCCGGATTTTCGGCTGGCGCGACCATGGGATCGCGGCCGATCCGAGCCACCTTCCGGTACAGTTGCAGAGAGCCTATGTGAGGCTGGCCGCCGGATGACGGCCGCACCGCCTGGCACCCATCCCCTGCTGTTCACGGCCCTGCCCATGCCCCTGAAGACCCCCGTTCGTCCCCACATCGCGGCGCCGACCGCATCCAGGGTGTGCCATGGTTGACCGCGATCCCGTGCGCGTCGGCGTGCTGTTCTCCTCGACCGGTGTCACCTCCACCATCGGCCTGTCGCAGTTGCATGGCGCCTTGCTGGCCATCGACGAAATCAACGATGCCGGGGGCATCAACGGCCGCGAGCTGGTGCCGGTGCACCACGACGCCCAGTCCAACCCGCAGCGCTACGCCCAGCTGGCCGAACAGCTGATCCTGCAGGACAAGGTCAACGTCATCTTCGGCTGCTACATGTCCAGCAGCCGCAAGGCCGTGATCCCCGTCATCGAAAAGTGGAACAAGCTGCTGTTCTATCCCACGCTGTACGAGGGCTTCGAGTACTCGGCCAACGTCATCTACACCGGCGCGGCGCCGAACCAGAACAGCGTGCAGCTGGCCGAATTCATGACGGCCAATTTCGGTGCGCGCGTCTACCTCATCGGCTCGGACTACATCTATCCCTACGAGTCCAACCGCATCATGGGCGAGCTGGTGATGCAGCGCCAGGGCAGCGAGAAGCTGGCCGAACGCTATGTGGCGCTGGACGCCACCGAGAAGGACTTCGCGGACATCATGGACGACATCCGCCACAAGCGGCCCGACTTCATCTTCTCCACCGTGGTCGGGGACTCCACCGCCGCCCTGTACCGCGCCTATGCCGATGCCGGCTTCGATCCGAAGACCATGCCCATCGGCAGCCTCACGACCTCCGAAGCGGAAATCTCGCAGATGGAGAAGGGCCTGGCCACCGGGCACTACACCTCGGCGCCTTACTTCCAGTCGATCGAATCCGCCGCCAACCAGCGCTGCCTGCAGAGCCTGCGCCGCCGCCTGGGCGAGAGCTGCGTGCCCAACCTGTGCTGGGAGGCCTCGTACTTCCAGATGCACATCTTCGCCAATGCCATGCGCCAGTCGCGCAGCGACGACATCGCCGAGCTCATGCCGCACGTGCTGGGCAGCGAGTTCGACGCGCCGCAGGGCCGCGTGCGCATCGACCCCAACAACCACCACACCTGCCTGTACCCGCGCATCGGCCGCGTGAACGCCGAGAGCCAGTTCACCATCGTCCGCCAGGCGAGAAGGTCGGTGTACCCCGATCCCTACCTCGTCACCCACTCGCTGGGCGACTGGGCCGCCCGCCTGGACACCCTGGAGTCTTGATGGTCGACCGCGCGGAGCCTCCACGCGCGCTGCGGGCCACGCCCCAGCAGCTCAAGGAACTTCGCACGCTGACCGTGGCGGTCATCCACCCGGACGACTCGGACGGCCGCCAGCTCACGCAACAGCTGCAACGCATCGGCTGCAAGGTGCAGGCCTTCTGGCCGCCCGTGCAGTCCATCGGCAAGGATGTGGACGTGGTGTTTCTCGCGGTGCGCCCCGAGATCCTCAACCTCAACATGGACTGGGCCCACGCCGAGGACGCGCCGACGGTGATCGCGGTGGTCAACTACGAGAACCCGACCATCGTGGAGGTGGTGCTGGGCCTCGAAGCGAAAGCCGTGCTGCCCTCGCCGGTGCGCTCGTTCGGCCTGCTCTCCGCGCTGGTGCTGGCCCGCGAGAGCCACAAGGTGAACCGCGCGCTGGCGCGGCGCCTCAAGAAGGTGGAGGCCAAACTGCTCGGCGTGCGGCACATCGCCGATGCCAAGGCCATCCTGATGAAGAGCCACCACGTCTCGGAAACCGAGGCCTACGACCTGATCCGCGACCAGGCCATGGCCAAGCGGACCACGACCGAAGAGGTGGCGATGGCGATCGTGGAGGCCCACGAGCTGTTGTCCGTGTCGCTGCCGCCTCGCCATCCCCGATCGGAATAGGCCCTCACGGCGCGTGCCACTCCAGCACGCGCCAGCGCGGTGGCAGTCCTTCACAGGCCAGGGTCGCTTCGGCGTCGCCCGCGCGGCCCAAGGTGCAGGGCCAGGCCTGGCCTTCGAGCGCCGGCCGTGTGGCGCGCTCCACCGCCCACACGCCCTTGCCCCAGGTGCCGAACGTGATCTGGAAGTCCAGCAGCGCCTCGGCCTCGTCCGCATGGCGTTGCACCACCTGGGTCAGGGTGTCGTCGGGCGCGGTGTCGGCGGGCCAGGCGGCTTCGCGCGGCCGCAGGTGCATGAGGTAGCGCCCACTGACCAGCAGGCGTTCGGCGGTGGGTTCGCCGGCCGCGTCCAGTGCGGCCAGCGCGATGCGCCGCCCCACCGAGCCGGGCAGGCGCTCCCACACCTCGAGGTAGCTGCCGTGGATGCCGGTCTCGATCACGCGCTCCGGGGTCTCGAACACCATGTGGCCCGCGTCGGGCGTGCTGCGCGGGGGCTGGAAATCGATGCTGCGTTGCCAGGTGCAGACCTCGGGCCGCGCCGGGTCGGGCCGCGTGATGGCGGTGGTGCCGGCAAAGCCCTGCTGTTGCGCGCGGTCGGCGGGCGTGGCGCGCTCGGCGTCGGCGGGCACGCGCAGGTCGCCGTGCCACAGGCCGGTCTGCAGCCAGTGCACCCAGCTGGTGGTGTCGCGGCCCTCGGGCGTTTCAAGCAGGGTGCGTTGCCACACGCCGTGGTAGCGGTCGGGGATGGTCGGTGGGCTCATGGGGATCTCAGGCACCGGTGAAGGCTTGCACCCAGGTGGTGACGCGGTCGCGCGCGGGCGCGCTGTCGGCGAGTTCGGCCACCACCTCGGCGGTGCTGCGCACACGGCCGAAGATGCCGCCTTCCACGTCGATCATGGCCAGCGCGGGCGCCTGCAGCGCGGGGTTGCTGGCGGCGGTGGCGTCGCCCACGGTGGTGCAGGCAAAGCCGCGGTCCACCGCTTCGCGCAGCGTGGAGTGCACGCAGACCTCGGTGGTCACGCCGCAGAGGATGAGCCGGTCCACGCCGTGCGCGGCGAGCAGTTGCGTCAGGCGCGTCTGGTGGAAGGCGCCGTAGCCGGGTTTGTCGACCACGAATTCGCCGGGGGCCGGTTGGAGCGCGTCCACGAAATCGTGGCCCTGTTCGCCGCGCACCAGCAGCCGGCCCAGCGGACCCTGGCTGCCGATGGCCGCGCCCGCGGCGGTGCTGCGCGCGAGCTTGGCGGGCGGGCAGTCGCTCAGGTCGGGCAGGTGGCCTTCGCGCGTGTGCACCACCAGCAGGCCCTTGGCGCGCGCGGCGGCCAGCAGTTGCTGGATGTTGGCGATCGGTTCGCGCAAGCGCTGCACGTCCATGCCGGCGGTGTCGGCATAGCCCCCCGGGCTGCAGAAGTCGCGTTGCATGTCGATCACGATGAGCGCGGTGGTGCTCATGGCGCGGGCCTTTCGAAACCGGTGCGCACGGCCTCGGCCATGCGGCGGGCCACTTCGTCGGCGAGCCGCTTGCCTTTCACCGCGTCCGAGCCTTTGGCGGAGGAGAGCACGCCAGAAGCGGGCACCCAGTCGGTGCGCGGCGGGTACATCTCGTAGGGCGGGAAGTCGGCCGGGCCGTCGTCGGGCAGCAGGTCCATGCGCACGAGGTTGGGGTGGTAGTGCAGCATCATCGAGGTCTCCAGCACGGCGGCGTGTTCCAGCGCGAAGCCGGGGAAGCCATCGGGGAACACATCGCCCAGGGTGTCGGGCGTCATGAAGTCCCAGTACTCCAGGCGCATCACCTGCAGCTTCGCGCCGAGGCCGAGGTCGCGCAGGCCCAGGTCGATGCCCTCGATCAGGAACCACTGGTTCTCGTAGTGGCCGTTGACGATGACGAGCTTCGTGAGGCCGTGGCGCGCGAACTCGCGCACCGCGTCGCGCACCTGGCCGATGAGGGTGGCGGCGTCCACGCTGGTGGTGCCGCAGAAGTGCTGGCCGCCGCCGCACTTGGGCTGCGACTTGTAGCCGTACGACAGCGTGGGCGCGACCAGGCCACCCACGAGGGCGGCCGTGTCGGCGGCGATGGCGCTGGAGAGCAGGCCATCGGTGCCCAGGGGCAGGTGCGGGCCGTGCTGTTCGAGCGCGCCCACGGGCAGGAGCACGGGCGGCTGGTCTTGCGTCACGCGGGCCTGGTAGTCCAACCACGAGAGCTGGTTCATCCACACGGTGTCGGTCATCGGTTCATCCTCCTGTCGGGGCGGTTTGGGGTCGGGGGTCGGTTGGGCGGTTGTCCAGGGCTTCCACCAGCGCGGCCACGGCAATGAGCGTGCCGCCGGCCCAGCCCATGGGCGTGAGCGTCTCGCCGCCGAACCAGAGCGCGGTGAGCACGGCCACCACCAGTTCGGCCAGCAGGATCACGCCGGCGCGGCTGCTTTCCAGGTGCGTCACGCCGAACTGCCAGGTGGCGGTGGCCAGCAGCAGCCACACGAAGCCGTAGGCCAGCACCGCGAGCCACACGCCGGCGGGCAGGGCGGGCACGCCCTGGCCCAGCGCGGCGGTGACCGCCAGCGAGATGGCGCCGCAACCGACGAAGACCGCGAAGGTCTTGCTCTGCAGGGGCACGCCTTGCGCGGCGCGCGCGAGCAGGTTGTTGCCCGCGAAGGCCAGGCCGGCGGAGAGCGCGAGCCCATCGGACAGCGAGAACGAGAGGTCCACCGCGCCCGGGCCGCCCAGCACCAGCCACAGGCCCACGATGGCCGCGACCACCGCGGCCCAGCGCGTGGGCGGGATGCGCTCCTTGAGGAACAGCCAGCCGCCCAGCACCGACCACACCGGCGAGAGGTAGAACAGGAACATCACGCGCACCACGTCGCCCACCATGAGGGCGTTGACGAAGGAGGTGTTGGCCCAGCCGCCCACCAGCGCCAGCGCGAGCAGCCAGCCCCCGTGCGCGCGCCAGGCCGCGCGCTCGCGCCAGATGAAGACCAGCGCGCACAGGCCCACCGCGCCGTAGGAGACCAGCGAGACCATTGGCCCGCTCAGGCCCTGCGCGATGAACCACTTGAGCGGCATCCACGACAGGCCCCAGAGCGAGGCCGAGAACAGCAGCACGCCGGTGGCGAGGCGGTCGGATGGCGCTGCGCTCATGGCATCACCGATCCGCCGTTGGGCCCCAGCACCTGGCCGCAGTAGAAGCGAGAGAGGTCGCTGGCGAGGAACAGCGCCGTGGCCGCGATCTCCTCGGGCTCGGCCACGCGGTGCTGCGGGATCGCGAGTTCCTTCTCGATCCATTCCGGGCTCATGTGTTCGAGCGAGACCATGGCGGTGTTCACCGGGCCGGGCGCGATGGCGTTGACGCGGATGCCTAGCGGCGCGAACTCGCGCGCCAGCGAGCGCGTGAGCCCGATCACGCCGGCCTTGGCCGCGCAGTAGGGCGCGTACCGTTCGCGGCCCAGGATGCCCAGGTCGGACGCGAGGTTGACGATGGCGCCGCTGCCGCGCGCGACCATGCCCGGCAGCACGGCGCGCGAGGTGAGGAAGACGGATTTGAGGTCGACGCCGAGCATCCGGTCCCAGTCGGCTTCGGTGGTGTCGAGAAAGGGCTTCTCCTGGATGATGCCGGCGTTGTTGACCAGGATGTGGACTTCGCCCGCTTCGGCCGCGAGGCGCTGCACCGCGTCGGCGCGGCTGACGTCGGCGTCGATCGCGAGCGCCTCGCCGCCGTCGCGTTGAATCGCCTGCACCACGGCCAGTGCGGCCTCGGCCTGCCCAAGGTGGTTGACCACCACGCGCGCGCCGGCCTGCGCGAACAGGATCGCGATGGCGCGGCCGATGCCGGTGGCCGCGCCGGTGACCAGCGCGGTCCGGCCCTGAAGGGAGAGCGCGTGCTTCATGCCATCACCTCGCCGTGGCTGGCCACCAAGCACTGGCCGGTGAGCGGGGCCGCACCCTCGCTGGCGAGGAAGAGAAACACGCCAGCGAGGTCGTCTGGCGTGAGCATCACGGGCCGGGCCTGTTTCGAGAGGATCTCGCGCTCCACCTCGGCCTCGCTGCGGCCCTGTTCCTGTGCCATGGTGGCGAGCGAGCGCAGCGCGGCGGCCGTGCGCACCCAGCCGGGGCAGACCGCGTTGACGCGGATGCCGCGCGGGCCGAGTTCCAGCGCGAGCGAGCGTGTGAGGCCGACCACCGCGTGTTTGCTCGCCGCGTAGGCGGAGAAACCGGCCACGCCGATGCGGCCCCAGATCGAGCTCTGGTTGATCACGCTCGCGCCACGCGGCAACACCGGCAGCAGGGCCTGCGTGAGCCGCACCATGGAGCCCACGTTGTTGTCCAGCAGCGCGGACCAGCGCGCCATGGCCTCGGGCGAGGTGTCGGCCAGCGGCGTGGGGTACTCGGTGCCGGCGTTGTTCACCAGCACGTCCAGCGTGCCCCAGCGCTCGCGCACCTGGGTGGCGATGCGCGCGATCTGTGCCGGGTCGCCCAGGTCGCACACGGCGGCGCTGGCGTCGAGCTGGGCGCTGAGCGCGGGCAGGGCGGTGTCGGCCCGGTCGAGCAGCATGAGCCGCGCGCCCTGCGCGGCGAAGGCCCGCGCCAGCGCGCTGCCGATGCCGCCGGCCGCGCCGGTGACGAGCACGGTCTTGCCTTCCAGGCCGTAGCGGACAACAGCGGTCATGTCAAACAGCCGTCAGGAACGACACACCGACGGCACCGAGGAAGCCATCGGCGCGGCCCGGCGTGCCCGGTGGCTGCACCGCGCCGTAGTTGCTGGCCAGCACGCGCTTGACGCGGTTGAGGTGGAAGCTGCGCAGCAGCTCGCGCACCGTGACCACCTGGGCGTAATCGGACGGGTACAGCTCGCGGTGGAAGGCCGGCAGGCGGTACCAGGGCGCGGTGGGGCGCTCGTGGTGGGCGTTGTGGAAGCCGAAGTTCAGCCACACCAGGTTGAGCCATTTCGCGTCCAGGCTCACCACGTCGCTGAAGGTGTTGGCCTGCTCGTAGGCGCGGTCGCGCACCTTGTCCTTGGGGATGGGCGCATCGTCGAGGATGGGGTAGGCGTCGTAGGTGTGCTGGAAACAGTCGGCGAAGCGCAGCACGGTGACGAAGATCAGGTAGGCCAGGGCGTACAGCGCCAGCGCCTTGAGCGACCACCAGCCCAGCGCCACCCAGGCGGCGATGCGCACCAGCGCGATGCCGATGACGCGGCCGCGCGCGGCTTTTTTCTTCTCGCCCATGAAGGGCATGGCGATCACGAAGCCGCGCATGACGAACTCCACCGCCGGGATGTACGCCCACTCCAGCGCGAGCACCGTGCGGCGTATGACGGGGCGCGCGCGCAGGAAGGCCTGGGCGTCGAAGGTGATCACGTCGGCGCGCTCCACGTGGTGGCGCATGTGCTTGCGGCGCAGGTCGGCGAAGCTGGCGAAGCAGCTGCCGTTGATCCAGCTCATGAGCGTGCCCCAGCGCTCGTTGGCCTGGGGTGTCTTGAAAATCGCGTAGTGCGCGAACTCGTGGATGAAGTAGGCCGACCAGACCAGGGTCTGCGCCACCAGCAGCACGCCCAGCGCGTTGAGCCAGCCGTTGGCTTGGCCGAGCAGGACGATGCCCGCGGGCCAGCCCAGCAGCGTGAAGGCGAGGGCGGCCACGTTGGGCCACACGCCGTCCTCATAGCGGAACACCGATGTCATGGCGGCTTACTTCGCGACCATGGCCTTGACGAGGCCGGCGTCGAACGTGGCTTCGGTGGCGGGAATCGTGGTGATCTGGCCCTTGGCCTTGAGCAGCTGGGCGATGATGTCGCCGCTGGCGTAGTACGAGGTGGTTTCCTTCGCGGGCAGGAAGGCCTTGGGCATCTCGGCCAGCGGGATGTTGTAGACGCCGGTGAGCTGTTCCTTCACCTCGGCGGCGGACACGCCCATGAACTTGCCGATGATCTTGTGTGCCTCGGCCGGCTTGGCCTTCATGTAGGCCATGCCGTCCAGGTAGGCCTTCATGATGCCGGTGATCTCGGCCGGTTTGGCCTTGATGACCTTGTCGTCGAACACCAGCACGTCGGCGATCAGGCCCGGCGCGTTCTTCGAGGAGAACACCACCTTGAACTTCTTGCCGCCGCCCTGGCCGAGGATCTGCGACAGGCTGGGCTCGTAGGTCACGCCGATGGGCAACTGGCCCGAGGCCATCGCCGCCGGCACGGCTTCGGGCGTCATGCTTACCGGGGTGATGTCCTTCTCGCTCAGGTTCACCGTCTTGAGCGCGTACGAGAGCAGGAAGTCGCTCGGCGAGAGCGGGTTGTAGCCGATCTTCTTGCCTTTGAAGTCGGCCACCTTGGTGATGCTGCCGTCGGCCACGATGGCGTCGCCGCCGTTGGAGTAGTCGATGGGCATGACCACCTTCATGGCGCGGCCTGCGGCGACCTGGCCCACCACCTGGTCGTAGGTCAGCATGCCGCCGTCCACCGCGCCCGAGGCGATGGCCGCCGGGATCAGCGCGGGGTCGTTGAAGACCTGCAGCGAGACCTTGAGGTTGTATTTCTTGTAGAGGTCCAGCGCTTCGGCCACGTAGAACGGGCCGTAGCCGATCCACACCACGGTGGCGATCTTCATCGGGGCGGGTGCCTGCGCGAAGGCGCCGGCGGTGGCCAGCGACAGGGCCAGGCCCAGGGCGGGCTTGAGGAAGTGGTGGCGCCGGGAGGGGGATGCAGGGAGGGCGGTGCTGTTCATCAGAGGACTCCATGGGTTGGTGGGACGCGCAGGAAGAACCGATCTGTGATCGTTCTCCCGGGCTTTTGTCCCTCCGTGGAGCCTGCGATGAGGCCGGCACACTCTCGGACCAGACACCACGAGCCATCTCGTGGTCGGAACCCTAGTGCACCTGGGTGCCGAGCTGTCTCGGGGCGGACCCCAGATCGCTCTTCTTGCGCTTGGGGTGTGAGCAGAAAGCGTGCCAGCGGTTTGCGTGGGGTTCGGCCGGGGCGGTGCACCAAAACGAGGGCGAACCGATGCCGGCAGGTGCATTCGGCGCCGCAGCGCCGCCCCGGCTTGGTGCGAAGCGGTGACCGCCTGCGCGCGAATGCGCGTTTGTCTGACAGAGGGCGGCGCGGTGCCCTGCCTAGCATGGCTCATGCAGGTACTCACCGTGAACATCCACAAGGGCTATGACGTCTTCAACACCCGTTCCGTGCTGCACGGGCTGCGGGAAGCGGTGCGCGCCATGGGCAGCGACATCGTCTTTCTGCAGGAGGTGAAAGGCGGCAACGGGTCCAGCGCCGCGCAGTACGAGTTCCTGGCCGACGAGATCTGGCCGCAGCACGCCTACGGCCGCAACGCCGTGGCCGAGGGGCTGGACCACGGCAACGCGGTGATGTCGCGCTTTCCGGTGCTGCACAGCGAGAACCACGACCTGTCGATCAACGGTTTCGAGCCACGCGGCATGCTGCACTGTGTGCTCGATGTGCCGGGCCTGGGGCCCGACATGCACGTGATGTGCGCGCACCTGGGGCTGCGCGAATCGCACCGGCGCCAGCAGCTGGGCATGATCTGCGACATCGTGAGCCGCTATGTGCCGCCGGACTCGCCGCTGGTGGTGGCCGGCGACTTCAACGACTGGCGCCTGCGCGCCGACGGGCTGCTGGCGCCCAGCGGCCTGCGCGAGGTGTTCCGCCACGCGCATGGCCAGCACGCGCGCAGCTTCCCGTCGGGCTTTCCGGTGCTGCGGCTGGACCGCATCTACGTGCGTGGGGTGGCACGCGCCTTGCCCGTTCCCATGCCGCGGCGTCCCTGGGCGCGGCTGTCCGACCACGCACCGCTGGCCGCTGAAATCCACCTGGAGACCGCGCCATGAACTCGCATTGGGTGCCCGGCAACCGGATCACGCTGCTGGAGAACGGCGAAGGCTATTACCCGCCCGTGTTCGAGGCGATCGCCAACGCCGAAAAGGAAGTGCTGCTGGAGACCTTCATCCTGTTCGACGACAAGGTGGGCCGCCAGCTGCACGAGGCGCTCCTGAGCGCCGCGCGGCGCGGAGCGCAGGTGCATGTGCTGGTGGACGGCTGGGGCTCGCCGGATCTGCCGGCCTCGTTCACGCAGCCGCTGCTCGAGGCCGGGGTGCACTTGCGCGCCTTCGAGCCGGTGCAGCGCGTGCTGGGCGCGCGCGTCAACCTGCTGCGCCGCATGCACCACAAGATCGTGGTGGTGGACGGCCGGGTCGCCTTCGTCGGCGGCATCAACTACTCCATCGACCATCTGATGGAGTTCGGCGAACTCTCCAAGCAGGACTACGCGGTGCAGATCGAAGGCCCGCTGGTGGGCCAGATCCAGGCCTTCTGCCGCGCCAACGTCGAGTCGCCCCAGCCCGCGCGGGGGCAATGGCTGCGGCGCTGGCGCTCGAGCCTGCGCCGCAAAGGCGTGGCCGAGGTGACGGGCGAAGGCGCGCTCGCCGCTTTCGTCACGCGCGACAACAACGAACACCGCAGCGACATCGAACGCCACTACCGCGCGGCGATCCGCAGCGCGCGCCACCGCATCCTGATCGCCAACGCCTATTTCTTCCCCGGTTACCGCTTCCTGCGCGACCTGCGCCGCGCGGCCCGGCGCGGGGTGCAGGTGGATCTCTTCCTGCAGGGCCGTCCCGACATGCTGTGGGTCAAGCGCGCGAGCGAGCTGCTGTACCGCCACCTGATGCGCGCGGGCATCAACATCTACGAGTACAACGAACGCCCGCTGCACGGCAAGGTGGCGGTGGTGGACAACCTCTGGGCCACCGTGGGTTCCAGCAACCTCGACCCCACCAGCCTGAGCCTGAACCTGGAGGCCAACGTGATCGTGCGCGACGAGGCCTTCGCGCGCCACCTCTGCGGGCGCATCGACGAGCTGCTGCAGACCTGCTGCCAGCGCGTGGAGCTGCCCACGCCGAGCCGGCTGCGGTCGGCCTGGATCGCGGTGCGCAGCATGGTGGTGTTCCACGCGTTGAGGCGCTTCCCGGACTGGACCCGGCAGACCACGGCGCGCGAGCCGCGCGTGGTGGCCATGACTGTCGACCCGGACCCTTCATGAGCGCAGCGCAGGGCCGCCCCCAGGCAAGCTCGCCCCGCAGTCCGCAGGACGAAGGTGCTTCCGTGAGCCCTGCACGGCAGCGCCTCTGGCGGTGGACGAAACGGATCGCGCCGTGGGCCCTGGCCGCGCTGGTGCTGGCCCTGGTGGCGCAGCAGGCCCGCGCGGTGGACTGGCCGCAGGTGTGGGTGTCGCTGCGGCAGCTGTCGGCGGGGCGGCTGGCGATGGCGGCCGGCCTCGCGGCGCTGAGCTACGGGGTCTACGCCGGCTTCGATCTGGTGGGGCGCCACCTGACGCGGCACGGCTTGTCGGTGCCACGCACGCTGGGCACGGCGGCCATCAGCTACGCCTTCAACCTCAACTTCGGCGCGCTGGTGGGCGGCTTCGCGATGCGGCTGCGCCTGTACACGCGCTGGGGCGTGGCCGCGGCCACGGTGGCCAAGGTGATCGCGCTGAGCATGACGACCAACTGGCTGGGCTACCTGTGGGTGAGCGGGGGTGTGTTGCTGTGGTCGCCGCCCACGTTGCCGGGTGGGTGGGCGCCGGGCGACACCGTGCTGCGCGCCCTCGGCGCGGCGATGGTGGCGCTGGCGTTGGCCTACCTGGTGCTGTGCGCGGTCTCGCGCCCCCGCACGCTGAAGTGGCGCGAGCACGAACTGGCGCTGCCCGGCGGCCGCCTGGCCCTGGTGCAGGCGCTGGCCGGCGGCGCGAACTGGCTGCTGATGGGCACCATCGTGTGGGTGCTGTTCGAGGGGCGGGTCGATTTCGCCCTCGTGCTGGGTGCGCTGCTGATGGCCGCCGTGGCCGGCGTGATCACGCACGTGCCGGCCGGCCTGGGGGTTCTGGAGGCGGTGTTCGTGGCCACGCTGGGCGGCGTGTTGCCCGCCACCGAGGTGCTCGCGGTGGTGCTGGCCTACCGCGCGGCCTACTACCTGCTGCCGCTCGCCCTGGCGCTGCCGGCCTACGCCTGGAGCGAGGCCGCGGCGCGGCGCGGCGGCGCCGCCGCCCAGGGCCGCCAGGGCATCAAGGACTCAGGCCCGGCCCTTCGACGGGGCGGCCGACCGACGTGAGGCTGCTGTGATCGGCCACCGGTGCCCGCGCCGGGGCCGTGGGGCCGAACCAACGGCGCAAGGGCGCCGGACCGGCCAGGGAATGGGCATCGAGCAGCAGGGCGTGGGCCATGGCCGCCTGGCAGACGTCGTCGAGTTCGCTCGCGAACGCCGCATCGAGCACGAGCAGCTGCGCCGCATCGATCACGTCGCCGCTGTGCCAGCCCGAGCCGCCGTCGATCGCCACACTGGACCACACGCCGTCCACGGTGCTGTGCGCTGGCAGGGGCTGGCTGCCGTCCGCCTGGTACAGCCAGGCGCCGGCCCGCATGAGTTCGGCGCAGCTCGCGCGCCAGGGCCAGGCGTGGGGCGCGCCGCCGTGCTGCAGCAGCACCGACACATTGACGCCCCGGCCGGCCGCGCCAGCGATGGCCTGCACCAACCGGCGCGAGGGCGCGCGCCGCGCCAGGGCGATGAAGACGCTGAAGCGCGCCGTTTCCACGGCACCGATGAGCGGGCAGCCGGCGGCCGGGGCGGGCTGCGCCGATCCCGCGCGCGTGGCGATGCCCATGCGCTGGCGCCCCGCGAGCGCGATGGGCGGAAAGTGCTGCGGCGGCGGCGCGGGCAGGCGGGGTTCGGCGGTCTTCCAGCCGTCCAGGAAGAGCCGCTGCACGCGCTGGACGATGGGGCCGCGCACGCGCAGGTGCGGGCCCTGAGCCCCCGCGCCGGTGGATGGCGAGCCCGGGCCGCACCAGGCCGTGCGGCCATCCACCACCGCCAGCTGCCGCTGCATGGACTGGAAGCGCTGCGCCACCCAGCCGCTGAGGCCGCCGGGCCGTTCGAGGATGCGCACGGTGGCGCCGGCCCGGCGCAGCGGGCCCAGCTCGGCTTCCTCGCGCGGGTTGGCGGCCAGCACCTGCACACGCACGCCCTGCCGGCACAGCGCCACCAGCCGATGGAGCAGGCCGTCCTGCGCTTCGCCCACCTCGAGCAGGGCGGCGTCCAGGTTGATGTGGTCGCGCGCGCCGATCAGCGTCTCCACGAGCGCGGCGCGCGCCGCCCTCGCATCGCCGAGCACCTCGGCGTGGTTGCCGCCGAGCAGGGGTTCGCCCAGGCGGCGCACCAGTTCGTGGGCATGGGCCACGTGCGCGGGGACGGGTGGGGCGGGGAAGGACAGGCTCATGGTGGCGTGGGCTTGGGGTGGCGACCTGCGCCTGGGGCAAACAGCGTGCCCGGTGCCGGCGCGCGCGTTGCGGCACCCACAGCGGGAACGCGTTTTGCCCAACCAGCCGTGGATGCCGAGGGCCGGCGAACGGCGCCCGCATCCGTTTCATGCATCCGATCATTGAAAGGACACACCCATGGCACAACAGGACAACCGGAACCGCCAGCGGGGCGGTTACCAGCAAGAGGCTTTCAGCTCGCAAAACCGCCAGCAAGGCGGTGGGTACGAGTCGCCGCGCCAACCGCAGGGCGACCACGGTCGGGGTCGCGATGACGCCTGGCAGGGCGGCAGCGACTGGCGCCGCGAACAACAACGCGACCTTGGCAGTTTCCGCGATGAGGACACGTCGTACGGCCAGGGCGGCTACGGTCAGCGCGACCAGGACGACCGCTACGGCCCCGGCGGCTCCGGCCCATACCGCGGTGACGCGCCTCGGTACGGCCAGTACGGGCTGCGCGACAACGACGACGACCGCTACGGCCAGGAGCAGCGCGAGCGCTTCAACCGGCCCAGCGGCCTGGACCGCGACTACCGGGGTGCCGGTTACGCCGGCCCCGGAGGATACGGCGGTGGCATGGGCAGCAGCTACAGCGGCTCGCAGTCCGGCTACAGCGGTCGAGGCGACCCGCAGGAGCAGCAGTTCGACCCGGACTACAGCCAATGGCGCCGTGAGCAGATGCGCGCACTGGACGACGACTACAACCAGTGGCGCCAGGACCGCTTCAAGAAGTTCTCCGACGAGTTCTCCACCTGGCGTTCCAGCCGCCAGCAGACCGCCGGCACGGGCAAGAACGAGAGCGGGTCACCGCCGTCGGGCAAGCAGAACAAGGACAACAGCTGACGCCGCTGGCGCCTGAAGCCGGGAGAGGCCAACGCCCCTCCCGGCTTTTTTGAAGCCCTTCCGCAAGGAGACGCCCATGCGATCCGATGCCACGCCCGCCGAGATCTCGGACGCCGCCCGCCGCCACATCGTGGACGGGCTCAAGGGGGATCACCTGCGCGTGAAACAGGCCCACCGCCGGTTCCAGGAGCTGGATCCGCAGACGGCCGCCCTGGAGCGCGGCGCCCTGGTGGCCCACGTGCTGGACGAACTGACCGTGCATGCCGCCCTGGAGCAGGAGCTGCTGTACCCCGCGCTGCGCGAAGCCGCCGTGGCGGACGCAGGGCTGTTGGCGGCGGCCCAGCGCGAGCACGCCGAACTGCACGCGCAGATCAATCCCTTGCGCACGCTCAAGCCCGACGACGACCAGCATGCCCAGCGGTTCACGGACCTGTGCCTGCGCGCGCTTGGGCACATGAAATGGGAAGAGGCCCATCTCTTTCCCGGGCTGGACAGCAGGGCCTTGGACTGGGCGCGGCTGGAGGGCGAGATCGACCAGCGCCGGGAAGAGCTGGTCGTCGCCGAAGCGCCGGTGGCCGCCCCACCCTGACGGCCGCGCTCAGATCGCGTCCACGCTGCCGGTGACGGGCAGGACCACGCCGGTGATGTAGCCCGAGCAGCAGGGCGAGGCCAGAAAGACGTAGGCCGGCGAAAGCTCCTCGGGCTGGGCGGCGCGCTGGAAGTCGGTCTTTTCCCCGAAATCCTTCACTTTCCCGGCCGGCTGATCGCGCGGGTTGAGCGGGGTCCAGACCGGGCCGGGCGCGACGGCGTTGACCCGGATGCCGCGCGGCAGCAGGTTGCTCGCCAGCGACTTGGTGAAGGCGTGGATGGCCCCTTTGGTGGCGGCGTAGTCCAGCAGGTGGGCGCTGCCGCGCAGTCCGGTGACCGAGCCGGTGTTGATGATGCAGGCGCCTTCCTTCAGGTGGGGCAGGGCGGCGCGTGTCATGCGGAAGTAGCCGCCCAGGTTGGTGTCCCAGGTTTCCTTCAGCCGCTCGTCGTCGATGTCCTCGATGGATTCGGCGTGCTTCTGGAACGCCGCGTTGTTCACCAGGATGTCCAGCCTGCCGAAGGCCTTCACGGTTTCGTTCACCGCTGCCTCACACCAGGCCGGGTCCTTCACGTCGCCCTGCAGCACCAGGCATTGCCGGCCTTCTTCCTCCACATGGCGCCGGGTTTCCTCGGCGTCTTCCGAGGACGAGAGGTAGGCGATCGCCACGTCGGCGCCCTCGCGCGCGAAAAGCACCGCCACCGCCCGGCCGATGCCGGAGTCGCCGCCGGTGATCAGCGCCGCCTGTCCCTGCAGCTTCTGGCTGCCCAGGTAGTCGGGCGCCAGGAACCGTGGCCGCAATTCCAGATCAGACTCCTGGTCGTCCGCATCGAGGTGCTGTTCGGGCATTTTCGTGGGCTGGGCCCGCGCACCGGTCTGGGGCGGGCGCTTCTTCGCGGCGGGGGCGCGTTTCTTGCGCTGGTCGCGGCGGTCCTGCTCTGCATGGATGGATGCCTGTTTTTCGAGTGTGCGGCTGCTGGCCATGGCGTGCTCCCGGTGGGGGTTGAAAGGGCTCGGCGAATCCTTGCGGGGCAGGGCGCGTGCCAACGGACCGCCGGGGAACCGGTGCCGGCCGGCGGAAGAATCTGCCGCAAAGGGGTTTGACGTTTTTGCGGTTTTTCTCGGAACCGGGCTTTTTTGGAGCGCTTCGAGTGCGTTTACATTCCAGACATGTTTGCATGCGCACAATGGCATGTTGCGGTCGCAACCGCCGCTTGCCCCACCGCGTCTCCACCCCACAGCCCGCCCCGACTTCCATGCCATTGACCTTCGCTGCATCCGATGAGCCACGCCGGGTGTCCCCCGCCGCCCTGTCCGCCACCGCTCCCTCTCCGGTTCGACAGCGTCCCGGCACACGGCGCTGGACCTTGGCCCTGGTGGGGGCGGCGGTGCTCGCGCTGGCCGCCTGCGGCGACAAGAAGGCGCCCGCCGCCGCCCCGGCCGCCCCCAGCGTCGGCTACCTGACGGTGGTGGTGCAGGCCCAGGGGCTGAGCACCGAACTGGCCGGCCGCACCCGGGCCTCGCAGAGCGCGGAAGTGCGGCCCCAGGTCTCGGGCATCCTGCAGAAGCGGCTGTTCACCGAGGGCTCGGTGGTCAAGGCCGGGCAGCCGCTGTACCAGATCGACGCGCGCACGCTGGAAGCCACCGTCAAGAGCGCCGAGGCGGCCCTGGCCAAGTCGCGCGCCTCCGCGCAGACCGCGCGCACCAACGCCGAGCGCAACGCCGAGCTGGTGAAGATCGACGCCATCAGCCGCCAGGTGTTCGACGAAAGCCAGGCCCAGGTGGCCCAGTCGGCCGCCGACGTGGCCGTGGCCCAGGCGGCGCTGGAAAACGCCCGCATCAACCTGCAGTACAGCCGCATCGTGGCCCCCATCGGCGGCCAGATCGACCTCTCCGCGGTGCTGCCCGGTTCGCTGGTCACCGCCAACCAGGCCCAGGCGCTGACCACCATCAGCCAGCTCGACCCCATTCATGTGGACATCACGCAGTCCAGCTCGGAACTGCTCGAGCTGCGGCGCCAGTGGCAGGCCGGCACCTTCGGCAAGGTCGAGGCCGGCGGCGCCCCGGTGCGCCTGGCGCTGGAAGACGGCAGCCGCTACCCGCACGCGGGCAAACTGCAGTTCACCGGCGCCACCGTGAGCCAGACCACCGGCGCCATCACCCTGCGCGCGGTGTTCCCCAACCCCGACCGCCTGCTGATGCCCGGCATGTACGTGCGCGCGCGCCTGTCCACCGGCGAGGCCAGCGACGCCATCGTGCTGCCGCAGCAGGCGGTGCAGCGCGACCCGGCGGGCAAGCCCAGCGTGCAGCTGCTCAACGCCGACAACAAGATCGAGAAGCGGCCGATCCGGCTGGGCCAGGCCCTGGGCGCCCAGTGGCTGGTGCTCGAAGGCCTGAAGGCGGGCGACCGCGTGATGGTCGAGGGCTTCCAGAAAGCCCGCGTCGGCCAGACCGTGACGCCGCTGGCGATGCGCGTGGAAGGCAACCGCGTGGTGGAGGACAAGCCCGCCGCGTCCACCGGGCAGGGCGGACCCACCGGGCAGGGCGGCCAGGCGGGCCAGATCCCGGCGGCTTCCGCCCCACCCAAGCCCTGAGCGCGACCCACGGGCCACCCCCGACCGGGTGAGCCCGGCCCCCTTCGAGCAAACCGGACTCCACACGCAGCACCATGGCCCACTTCTTCATTCACCGTCCCGTTTTCGCCTGGGTGCTGTCCATCGTGGTCATGCTCGCGGGGTTCATGTCCATCTTCACCCTGCCGCTGGAGCAGTACCCCGACATCGCGCCCCCGCGCGTCTCGATCAACACCATCTACACCGGCGCCTCGGCCGAGACCGTGGCCGACTCCGTCACCCAGGTGATCGAGCAGCAGCTCAAGGGCATCGACAACGTGCTCTACATGAGCTCGACCAGCGACTCCGCCGGCCGCTCGCGCACGCAGCTGACCTTCGCCCCCGGCACCGACATCGACGTGGCCCAGGTGCAGGTGCAGAACAAGCTGCAGACGGCCATGAACCGGCTGCCCGAGGCGGTGAAGAGCCGGGGCGTGTTCGTGAACAAGGGCGGTCAGGACAACCTGATGACCTACGTCTTCACCTCGCCCGACCCCACGGTCACGCAGGTGGCGATCGGTGACTACATCACCAGCAACGTGGTCGACGTGATCTCGCGCATCGACGGCGTGGGCGACGTGAGCGTGTTCGGCACCAGCTACGCCATGCGCATCTGGATGGACCCGGGCAAGCTGGAGCAGTTCGCGCTGATGCCCTCGGACATCGTCTCGGCGCTGAACTCGCAGAACGCCCAGGTCTCCGCCGGCCAGCTCGGCGCGCTGCCCGCGGTGAAGGACCAGATGCTCAACGCCACCATCACGGCGCGCACCAAGCTCAAGACGGTGGACGAATTCCGCGGCATCGTGCTCAAGGCAGCCGCCGACGGTTCGCTCGTCACCGTGGGCGACGTGGCCCGGGTCGAGCTGGACGCCGACAACCTGACGGTGAAGTCCCGCCTGAACAACCAGCCCGGCGCCGGCCTGGGCATCGTGCTGGCCGACGGCGCCAACGCCATGGCCGTGGCCACGGCGGTCAACGCCAAGATGGCCGAACTCGCGCCCTTCTTCCCCGACGGCATCACCGGCGTCATCAGTTCCGACACCACGCCCTATGTGCGCGCCTCCATCAAGGAAGTGGCCGTCACCCTGGCCGAGGCCATGGTGCTGGTGGTGATCGTGATGTTCATCTTCCTGCAGAACCTGCGCGCCACGCTGATCCCCGCCATCGCCGTGCCGGTGGTGCTGCTGGGCACTTTCGGCGTGCTCTCGGTGCTCGGGTACTCCATCAACATGCTCACCATGTTCGCCATGGTGCTGGCCATCGGCCTGCTGGTGGACGATGCGATCGTGGTGGTGGAAAACGTCGAGCGCGTGATGCACCAGGAGGGTCTGCCCGCGAAGGAGGCCACCATCAAGTCCATGGCCGAGATCACACCCGCGCTGGTGGGCATCGGCCTCACGCTCTCGGCGGTGTTCATCCCGATGGCCTTCTTCTCGGGCTCGGTGGGCGTGATCTACCGGCAGTTCTCGGTCGCCATCGTCTCGGCCATGGCGTTCTCGGTGCTGGTGGCGCTCTCGCTCACGCCGGCCCTGTGCGCCACCATCCTCAAACCCACCGAGCACCTGCACGAGGGCGCGCCCGCTCGCAAAGGCATGCTGGGCTGGGTGGACCGCTTCTTCCGCTGGTTCAACGCCGGCTTCGACCGCAACTCCACCCGCTACCAGGGCGCGGTGCGCCAGCTGCTGCTGCGCAGCAAGCGCGTGATGCTGCTGTTCGCGCTGCTCGTCTGCGGCGTGGTGTTCCTGTTCCAGAAGCTGCCCACCTCCTTCCTGCCGGTGGAAGACCAGGGCTTCATCACCGCCAGCGTGACGCTGCCGGCCGGCTCGTCGGACGCGCAGCTCGAAACCGTTCTGCAGGACATCACCCGCTACTTCAACGCCCAGCCCGATGTGCTGCGCGTCAACTCCATCGCGGGCAACAGCGGCAACCAGAGCTCGGGCAACATCTTCGTGCGCCTCAAGCCCTGGGACGAACGCCCCAACCCCGAGCAGAGCGCCGAGGCCATCTCGCGCAAGGCCACGCGCGACCTCTCGCGCATCCGCGCGGCGCGCATCTTCGTCTCCATGCCGCCGGCCGTGCGCGGCCTGGGCTCGGACGCCGGCGTGAACTTCATGCTCAAGGACATCAACGGCCTGGGCAACGAGGCGCTGCGGGCGGCCAAGGACCGCGTGGTCGAGCTGGCCGGCCAGCACCCCTCGCTGACCAACATGCGCACCACCGACTTCGACGTCACCTCCGAACTCAAGGTGGTGATCGACGACCGCAAGGCCGCCGCGCTGGGCCTGTCCACCAACGACATCAACAACGTGCTCTCCAGCGCCGTCGGCGGCTCCTACGTCAACGACTTCGTGCACAACGGCCGCGTCAAGCGCGTCTACGTGCAGGGCGACGCGCCCTACCGCATGCTGCCGCAGGACATCGGCAAGTGGACGGTGCGCAACCGCAACGGCGAGATGGTGCCGCTCGCGGCCTTCACCTCCACCACCTGGACCAGCAGCGCGCCCCAGCTGCTGCGCTACAACGGCTCGCCGGCCATGGAGATGATCGCCAACACGGCGCCCGGCGTGAGCTCGGGCGATGCGATGCGCGCGGTCGAATCCATCATGGCCGAGATGCCGGTGGGCATCGGCTACGAATGGACGGGTGCGTCCCTGCAGGAGCGCCAGTCGGGCGCGCAGGCGCCGCTGCTGTACGCCATTTCCATCCTCTTCGTGTTCCTGTGCCTGGCCGCGCTCTATGAAAGCTGGAGCGTGCCGTTCTCGGTCATCCTCGCGGTGCCGCTGGGCATCGTCGGTGCCTTGCTGGCCACGTACTTCCGGGGCATGTCCAACGACGTGTACTTCCAGGTGGGGCTGTTGACCACCGTGGGGCTGGCGTCCAAGAACGCCATCCTGATCGTGGAGTTCGCGGTGCAGCTGCAGGACCAGGGCCGCAGCATCTTCGACGCCACGCTGGAGGCGGTGCGCCGGCGCCTGCGCCCCATCCTGATGACCTCGCTGGCCTTCGGCTTCGGCGTGCTGCCGCTCGCGCTGGGCACCGGCCCGGGCGCGGCCAGCCGCCAGGCCATCGGCACCGCCGTGCTCGGAGGCACCGTGCTGTCCACCTCGCTGGGCCTGTTCTTCGTGCCCGTGTTCTTCCTGCTGGTGCGCAGCTGGGTGCAGCGCAGGCGCGCGAAGGCCGCCGCCGCCGTGCCGCCCCTGGCCACGCCCGCGCTGTCGCACCAAGGAGGAGAAGCGTGATGCACCCCATGACGACCCCCCCCTTCCAGCGGGCCGCCACCGTCGGCGCCTTGCTCCTGTTGCTGGCCGGTTGCGCCGTGCAACCCCCGGCCAAGCCCGACGTGCAAGGCGTGGTCGCCCCCACGCTGGGCCAGCCGCTGGCCGTGGTGGACGCCAGCGCCGCCGCCGTGCAGACCTCGCAGCGCCTGGCCTGGGTGCAGCACCCGGGCCTGCGCCAGTCGATCGCGCAGGCGCTCACCCACAACCGCGACCTGCGCGTGGCCCTGTCCAACATCGAGCGCGCCCGCGCGCAGTACGGCATCACCAGCGCGGCCCAGCTGCCCACCGTCGCCGCCACCGCGCAGGGCAGCCGCAGCCGCACCGCGGCCGACCTCGCCAGCAATGGCCAGTCCACCACCTCCACGCAGTACACCGCGCAACTCGCCATCACCAGCTTCGAACTCGATTTCTGGGGCCGCGTGCGCAACCTCAACGAGGCGGCGCTGCAGCAGTTCCTGCAGTCCGAGGAAAACCAGCGCAACGTGCGCATCACGCTGGTGGCCGACGTCACCAACGCCTGGCTCAACCTGGCCGCCAACGAAGCCCGCCTGACCCTGGCGCGCGACACCCTGGCCGGCCGCGAAAAGGCCTACCAGCTCACCGAGCGCATCCACCAGCTGGGGGGCACCTCGGGCCTGGTGCTGGCGCAGAACCGCATCACCGTGGAAACCGCGCGCGGCGACGTGGCCGCCTTCACGGCCCAGGTCGCCAAGGACCGCAACGCCCTCGAAGCCCTGGTGGGCAGCGGCCTGCGCCGCGAATGGCTGCCCACCGCCGAGACCCTGCGTGCCGAGCCGGCGGCCGCGCCCGCCGCGCTGATGGCGCTGCCGGCCGAATTGCCGTCGTCCTTGCTGCTCGAGCGCCCCGACGTGCGCGCCTCCGAATACAACCTGCAGGCCTTGTCGGCCAACGTGGCGGCGGCGCGCGCCGCGCTGTTCCCCACCATCAGCCTGAGCACCAGCATCGGCACCGGCAGCCGCGAGCTGGACAACCTGTTCGGCAGCGGCAACAACACCTGGAGCTTCGTGCCGCAGATCCGCTGGCCCATCTTCGACGGCGGCGCCGCGCGCGCCTCGGTCGACGTGGCCCAGGCCAACCGCGACATCGCGGTGGCCCAGTACGAAAAAGCCATCCAGACCGCGTTTCGCGAAGCCTCGGACGCGCTGGCCGAACGCGCGCAATGGGAGGCCCGCCTGGCGGCGCAGCAGGCCGTGGTGGACGCCAACGCGCGCGCCTTCGAACTCTCCGAAGCGCGCTTCACCTCGGGCGTGGACAACTACCTCACCGTGCTCGACGCGCAACGCGGCCTGTACGCCGCGCAGCAGGCCTTGATCGCCCTGCGGCAGTCCGAACAGGCCAACCGCGTGGCGCTGTGGAAGGTGCTGGGCGGCAACCTGACGCCGGCCTCCTGACGCCCGACGGCCCGCAGCGGCGGCCGGCCTTCGGCCCGCATCAGCCCAAGGCCCGGAATTTCAGGAAACGCTGGCCTTCGTACGTCAGTTCGCCATCCGGGGCGAAGCCGAGTCTGGCCAGGCCCCGGGTTCGAGAACGACTCGGCGGCAGCAGAATGCTGACCGCGCCAATGCCGAGTTCCGCCCGGCGGTTCATGAAGCCGCGAAACATCTCGGCACCGTGTCCCCAGTAGGCCGGCAGCAGAACCAGCGCGAGGTCGGCCTCATCGCCTTCGCGCTGAAAACCGCCCCAGCCTGCAAACTGGCCGTCCACCCGGATGGACCACGGCCCATAGCCACGCTCCAGCCATTGCGCGTCTTTGCCCTTGGCCCAGTCCGCGGCAGCGTCCCGCGTCCAATGGCCATCAGCGAGTGGCATGTGGCGGATCACGTCCGGGTGATTCAGGAGACTCATCCAGTCTTCGGTCGGGATGTCGGAGAACGGGTGCAGCGTGAAGGCCATGCCTGGGTATTTCAAAAGTCAACAAGGGGCGGGATGGAGCGCCGGGCGCGGGTGTGTGTCAAATCATTGTTAATCGGCTTGCGCGGGCTCTCTCGCCTGCTTATCTTCGCTGCCTCTCGACTCGCCTCCAAGCAGCATGAAAAACAGCAACCTGAAAAAATGGTCCGCCGAGTTCCTCGGCACGTTCTGGCTCACGTTCGGCGGCTGCGGCAGCGCGGTGCTGGCGGCGGCCTTTCCGCAGCTCGGCATCGGCTTCGTCGGCGTCTCCCTGGCTTTCGGCCTGACGGTGCTGACCGGCGCCTACGCCTTCGGGCCGATCTCCGGCGGCCACTTCAATCCGGCGGTCTCGCTGGGCCTGGCGCTCGGGGGCCGCTTCCGCGCGGCCGAGCTGCCGGGCTATGTGGTCTCGCAGGTGCTGGGTGCCGTGGCCGCGGCCGGCGTGCTGTACCTCATCGCCACCGGCAAGCCGGGCTTTGAAGTGGGCGGTTTCGCGACCAATGGCTTTGGCGAGCACTCGCCCGGCGGCTACGACATGACGGCCGCGCTGCTGACCGAAGTGGTGCTTACCGCCGTGTTCCTGCTCGTCATCCTCGGCGCCACCGCGAAACGCGCGGCCGCCGGCTTCGGCGGCCTGGCCATCGGCCTGTGCCTGACCCTGATCCACCTGATCTCGATCCCGGTCACCAACACGTCGGTGAACCCGGCGCGCAGCACCGGCCCGGCGCTGTTCGGCCCGTCCATCGCGCTGGATCAACTCTGGCTGTTCTGGCTGGCGCCCCTGGTCGGTGCGGCCATCGGGGCGCTGGTCTGGCGCGCTCTGCTGGCCGACGGCGACGAAGGCTGAGCTTTCTGCCTCTTGCGGCGCGACAGCAGTCGCAGCAGCGCGCTTTCGGTGGTGCCGGCGGTTGTCTCTTCTTTCCTGGCCGGGCCTTCGAGCACCGCCTCCAGCACCGCCGGGTGGATGTAGAAGCGGCGGCACACCGCCTGCGTGTTGCCGATCTGGTGGGCCACCTGGCGCACCACCTCGACCACGGTGGCGCGCGTGGGCGCCGCCTCATCCCCGGGTGCCGAGAGCGTCACCCCGGCGGCCAGTTCCAACGCGAGCACGCTGGCGTGCCAGGTGCGGAAATCCTTGGCCGTGAAGCCGTGGCCGCTCACGCGGCGCAGGTATTGGTTGACGTGTTGTGAGCGCACCGGCCGGCGCCGCCCGGCGTCGTCGATGTACTGGAACAGGTGCTGCCCGGGCAATTCCTGGCAGCGCTGCACGATGCGGGCGGTGGCCGGGTCGGTGAGCCGCGCAGTTTGCTCCACGCCGCTCTTGCCCCGGAAGCGGATCTCCAGGCTGGCCGCGCGCGTGCGCACATGACGGTCGCGCAGCGTGGTCAGGCCGAACGAACCGTTCTCTGCCGCGTAGGCCTCATTGCCCACGCGCAGCGCGGTGCGGTCCAGCAAGCGCACGATGGCGGCCACCACGGTGTCCAGTGTCAGTTCGCGGCTGCGCAGGTCGCGCGTCACCGCCCGGCGAATGCGCGGCAGGGTGCGGCCGAACTCGCGCATGCGGTCGAACTTCTGCTGCTCGCGCCGCGCCTGCCACTCGGCGTGGTACCGGTACTGCTTGCGGCCCCGGGCGTCGCGCCCCGTGGCCTGCAGGTGGCCGCGCGCGCTGGGGCAGATCCACACCTCGGTGTAGGCGGGCGGAATCGCCAGGCGCTTGATGCGGTCCAGCTGCGCGGCGTCGCGGATCGCGCGGCCGGTGGCGCTCACATACGCAAAGCCTTTGCCGCGGCGCACGCGGGTCCAGCCGGGGGTGTCTTCCTGCGTGTAGGTGAGTGGGGTGGGCATGCCGCCAGTGTCCGCGCCCCGCGCGCGGCGCGTGTCGGCGCCGTCCGTATGGTGTGTAGGAAGGGGCCGTCAGCCCCGGCCCACGAAAGGCATCTGGCTGGCCATCACCGTCATGTTCAGCACGTTGGTGGACAGCGGCAGGCCCGCCATGTAGCGCACGGCCTCGGCCACGTGCGCCACGTCCATCATGGGTTCGGTGGCCATGGTGCCGTTGGCCTGGCGCACACCCTGCGTCATGCGGGCCGAGAGCTCGGTGAGCGCGTTGCCGATGTCGATCTGGCTGCACACGATGTTGTAGGGCCGGCCGTCCAGGGCGATGGTCTTGGTCAGGCCCAGCACCGCGTGCTTGCTCGCCGTGTAGGGGCAGCTGAACGGGCGGGGCGCGTGGGCCGAGATCGAGCCGTTGTTGATGATGCGCCCGCCTTGCGGGTTCTGCCGGCGCATCAGGCCGAAGGCGGCGCGGGCGCAGAGGTAGACGCCGGTCACGTTGGTGTCGATCACGTCTTTCCAGCGTTCGACCGGCAGCTCGTCCATGGGCACGGCCGGGGCGTTCACGCCGGCGTTGTTGAACAGCACGTCGAGCCGGCCAAAGCGCTGCTCGATCTGATCGAACAGCGCCTGCACGCTGTGCTCGTCCCGCACGTCGGCGGGGATGGCGACCGCGTTGGGCCCACCCGCCTGCGCCACCGCCGCCAGCGGCTCGGGGCGGCGCCCGGTGAGCACGACGTGGTAACCGTCCTTCAACAAGCCGAGCGCCACGGCGCGGCCGATACCGCTGCCCGCGCCCGTGACCAGGGCGATCTTGGAAGTTGTCTCTGAAGCCATGCGAATCCTTGGGGGGTGGAGGTGGATGGGGCGAGGGCCATGTTAATCGGCGGTCCGGGCGCACCATCACCCAAGCTCCGGGAAAACCCCGGTGCTTATGCCAACCAACGGATATATAACAACAATGTTGGTATATCTTGATATCGGGTGTATCGACACGCGTCGAACCGGAACACGGCATCACAAACAGGAGACAAGTCATGAATCGAACACTTGCATCGCGTGTGCGCCTGGTCACGCTGGCGGCGGGCTGCCTGCTGGGCGGCGCGTCCGCTCTGGCGCAGGACGCCTTCCGCATCGCAGGCATCGTGCCGCTCAGCGGCGCCTGGGGCATCGTGGGAGAGAACATGCGCCGAGGCGCCACCATCGCCTTCGAGGAGCGCAACAACCGCGTGCTGGGCAAGCCCATCGAGGCGGTGTGGGAAGACACCGAGACGTCCACCCAGGTGGCGGTGCAGAAGACCACGCGCGTCCTGGCGCGCGACACGCACACCCTGTTCGGCGAGGTGAGTTCGGGCTCCACGCTGGCGATCATGAAACTCACCGAGCAGCGCAAGGTGCCGCAGATCATCACGCTCTCGGCGGACGACCGCATCACCGGTGCCGACAAGACGCGCTACGCCTTCCGCACCTCCAACACCGTGGCCATGGAGAACCGCATGATCGGCGAGTTCGCCAAGCGCCAGGGCGTGAAGAAGGTCTACGGCATCGTGTCGGACTACCAGGTGGGCCGCGACATGTGGGCCTCGCTCAAGGCCGACATGGAGAGCAAGGGCATCGCGATCGCGGGCATCGACTTCACGCCGATCGGCACCAAGGACTACGCGATCCTGCTGGACAAGGCGATGAAGTCCGGCGCCGACGGGCTGGCGCTCATCGTGGTGGGCGGCGACACCGTGACCTCGCTCAAGCAGGGCGGCGACGTGGGCCTGGCGAGCAAGATGAAGGTGATGGGCACCATGCTGATGGACGAAACACAGGGCCAGTCGGTCGGCGCTGGCGGCGCGCTCGGTGTGCATTCCACGCTGCGTTACCACTTCACCCAGGACACGCCGCGCAACAAGCGCTTCGTGGCCGCCTACCGCGCGAAATACGGCGAGCTGCCCAGCCAGTACGCGGGCGAGGCCTACGACGGCATGAGCTGGTGGCTCGACGTGGTCGAGAGCACCGGCGTGTGGGACAAGGAAAAGTGGGTCGACGCGTTCAGGAACAGCGTGCGCAACGACTCGGTGGAGGGCGCCAAGCGCATGCGCGCCTGCGACAACCAGGCCGAGCAGGTGGGCCTGTTCGGCACCGCCGTCGCCGGTGGCGCGGGCCAGCCACCCGTCACGATGAAGGTCACCGAAACCTTCACCGCGCAGGACCTCTTCAAGCCCTGCCAATGAGCGGGCCCGCACCGGCGAGCGAGCAACCTCCATGTCCACCTTTGTCATCGGTCTGAGCATCGGCATGCTGCTGTTCCTGCTGGCCGCGGGGCTGACGCTGATCTTCGGCATGCTGCGCATCATCAACTTCGCGCACGGCGCGCTCTACATGCTGGGGGCCTACCTGGCGTTCCAGATCGCGTGGTGGGCCGGTTTCTGGTGGGCCATCGCCCTGGTGCCGGTGCTGCTGGCGCTGGTGGGGGTGCTGATCGAGCGGCTCACGCTGCGGCCCATCTACTCGGCGCCGCACGAGTTCCAGCTGCTCATCACCTTCGGGCTCATTCTTGTGCTGGAAGAAGTGGTGCGCGCCACCTGGGGGCTGAGCGGCAAGAGCATCGCGGTGCCGCCGTGGTTGTCGGGCAGCGTCGCGCTGTTCGACACGGACGTCTCGCGCTACCGCCTGTTCGTCATCGCCGTCGGCGCGACCACCATGGCCGTGCTGCTGCTGGGCATCGAGCGCTCGCGCATCGGGCTGGTGATCCGTTCGTGCAGCACGCACCCCTTGATGGCCGCCACCCTGGGGGTGCGTGTGGACCGCGTGCGCACGGCGGTGTTCGCCGTGGGCGCGGCGCTCGCCGGCCTGGGCGGCGCCATGGCCGGGCCGATGCTGCCGATCCAGCTGCAGATGGGCGGCACCATCATCCTGGACTGTTTCATCGTGGTCATCATCGGTGGCCTGGGCAACATCCGCGGCGCCATGGTGGGCGCGCTGCTGATCGGCATGACCCGCGCCTTTGGCCAGCAATACCTGCCCGACTGGATCGACACGCTGACCTACGCCGTGCTCATCGCCACGCTGCTGCTGCGGCCGCAGGGCCTTTTCAGCAAGAAGGAGCGACTCGCATGAGCCGTATCGAACGCCTGGACATCCGGCTGTGCCTGCTGGCCATGGCCATCCTCGTGGCACTGCGCATCGGCACGCGCGACGAGGGCATTCTTTTCGTCGCCTGCCTGGTCATGGTGTGGTCCATCTTCGCGCTGGCTTACGACCTGGTGTTCGGCACCACGGGCATCCTCTCCTTCGGCCACGCCGCCTACTTCGGCATGGGCGCCTACGGCATGGCCTGGGCGCAGATGCACGGCGGCCTGCCATTCAGCCTGGGTCTGGTGGCCGCCGCGCTGCTGGGCGCGGCCTGCGCCTGGGCCGTGAGCCTGATCGGCGGCCGCATCACCGGCCTGTTCTTCTCACTGCTCACGCTGATGCTGGCCGAGCTCATGTCCATCCTCATGCTCACGCGCCTGCGCGGTCTCTCCGGCGGGGTGGACGGCCTGCCCGGCGTGGCGCGGCCGGCCTGGGGCGAGATCGACTTCTTCCACAACGCCAACTTCTTCTGGGTCGTGTACGTGGTGTTCGTGGCCATGGTGCTGGCTTGCTGGGTGCTGCGCCGTTCGCCGCTGGGGCAGGCCTGGCAGGCGGTGCGGCAGAACCCGGTGCGCGCCGAGCAGCTCGGTTTTGGCGTGCGGCCGCTGCGCCAGTCCGCCATGGCCGTCTCCGGTGCGCTCTCGGGCGTCGCCGGCGGCCTGCTGGCCTCGTTGATGATGTACACCGGCCCGCAGATGTTGAACTGGAAAACCTCGGGCGACGTTCTCATCATGACACTGCTCGGTGGCAGCGGCACGCTGCTCGGCCCCATCGTCGGCGTGGCGTTCTTCGAGGTGCTGCGCGAAGTGCTCGCGGCCTATTCCGACTACTGGTACGGCCTGGTGGGCCTGGTGTTCATCCTGTGCACGCTCTTTCTGCGCAAGGGGCTGGCCGGTACCGCATTGCACTGGTGGAGCCAACGATGAACACCCCCACCCAGGCGCCAGCCATCGCGTGTTCGGGCATCACGGTCGAGTTCGACGGCTTCGTCGCCCTCAACAATGTGGCGCTGGACGTGCCCACGGGCAAGACCGTGGGCCTCATCGGCCCCAACGGCGCGGGCAAGACCACGCTGCTCAACGCCATCAGTGGCCGCGCGCCGCTCAAGTCCGGCCGCATCGAACTCTGGGGCGATGAGATCACGCGCCTCTCGGTCGCCGCGCGCACGCGCCGGGGCCTGGGGCGCAGCTTCCAGATCATCAACATCTTCCAGGAGATGACCACCTTCGAGAACCTGCGCGTGGCCGCGCAGCCGCCGCGTTTTCGCCTGCAGCCCTTCTGGCGGCCGGTGGACCGGTGGGGCGAGCTGGGCGAGCGGGCGCGCGAGGTCGCGTCCGTCGTCGGTCTGTCCGACGTGCTGGACCGGCCCGTGGCCACGCTCAGCCACGGCCGCCAGCGCGCGGTGGAACTCGGCCTGGCGCTCATGGCCGACCCGCGCGTTTTGCTGCTGGACGAGCCGCTGGCCGGTGTGGGGCACCACGAGATCGCCGCCACGCTGGAGCTGATCGAACGCGTGCGCGAGCACCGCACCGTGCTGCTGGTGGAACACAACATGGACGTGGTCATGAAGCTGTCCGACGAGATCGTCGTGATGATGGGTGGCGAGGTGCTCATGCGAGGCACGCCCGCCGAAGTGCGCGCCGACCCGCGCGTGAAGCGTGCCTACCTGGGCGACGACAACCGCCAGGAGGTGGCCCATGCTTGAGTTGAAGAACGCCGACGTGTTCTACGGCAAGGCGCAGGCCTTGCACGGCGTCTCCATCGCCTGCGCGCCCAACGAAGTGCTCGCGCTGGTGGGCCGCAATGGCGCGGGCAAGTCCACCACGCTGCGCGCGATGATGGGGCAGATTCCCCTGTGGCAGGGGCAGCGCGAGCTCGATGGCCAGGACATCACGGGCCTGTCGCTGCCCGATTCGAGCCGGCGCGGCATCGCGCTCGTGCCCGACAGCCGGGACATCATCAGCGGCCTGAGCGCCGAGGAAAACCTCTTGCTCGCCAGCCTGAGCCATCCGCCCGGGCATTGGACCATCGAGCGCGTGTACGCCCTGTTTCCGCGCCTGCGCGAACGGCGGCTGGCGCAGGGCACGTCGCTGTCCGGCGGCGAGCAGCAGATGCTGGCCATTGGCCGCGCGCTGCTCACCAACCCGCGTTACCTGCTGCTGGACGAGCCCACCGAAGGGCTCGCGCCCGTCATCATCGAGCAGATCGTGGCGGCCATCGAGTTCGTGAGCCGCGCCGGTGTGTCGGTGCTGCTGGTGGAGCAGAACTTCCGCGTGCCCCGGCGCGTCGCGCAACGCTTCTGCCTGCTCGACAGCGGGCGCGTGGTGTGGAGCGGCGGCCGCGACCAGATCGACGACCGGCTGGAGGCCATGCTCTCCGGCCTGCAACACGAGATCCCCGCATGAACCTGCCGAACACCGCGCGCGCCGCCCCGCTGGCCGCCGACGATCCCCGCTCGCAGAACCCGCAGCTCGAAGACCTGGTGAACTTCGTCGGCTACCGGCCCCACGCCCTGCTCACCATGGCGCGCAAGCCCGGCGTGCTGCCGGCGGTGCTGGGCTTGGTGCAGACCACGCTGCGCGGCGATGGGTTGATCGAGCCCGGCCTGCGCTTTCTGCTGGGGGCCGAAGCCTGCCGGGGCGCGCGCTGCGCCTACAGCGCCGTGCATGTGGTGCACGCCGCGCAGCACGCGGGCGTGGGCTGGGCGGCCTTGGCCGCCTTGCCCGAGTACCTCGACAGCGCGCACTTCGGCGAACGCGAACGCGCGGCCCTGCGCATCGCCAGCGCGGGCGCCACGCTGCCCGTGGGCGATGCCAGCCAGGCGTTCGACGAGGCGCGCTGGCACTTCGCCGAGGACGAGCTGATCGAGATCGTCTCCATCGTGGCCTTGTTCGGCTGGTTCAACCGCTGGAACAGCCTGATGCGGACCACCCTCGAACCCGAGCCCGCCCAGGCGCTGCATCATGTAGGCTGGTTGCAACAACTGTGGAAGGAAACCCACCCGTGAGCCTGGCCGATACCGCCCCCAAGACCCGCCGGACCCGCCCACCCAAAGCGGCCCCCGACACGCAGGCCCAGGCGCCGGGGCTGGACGCCGAGCGCGCCGCGATGCGCACGCTGGAACTGGTGTTCTTCGTGCACCTGCAGATGGCCGATATCGCCGACCAGGTGCTGATGGACCACGGCCTGGGCCGTCCCCACCACCGCGTGCTCCACTTCGCGGGACGCACGCCCGGCATCACCGTGGGCTCGCTGATGTCGCTGCTGCGCATCAGCAACCAGGCCCTCTCGCGCACCACCAACCAGCTCACCACCATGGGGCTGCTGGAACAGCGCTACAGCACCGAAGACCGCCGCGTGCGCCAGAACTACCTCACCGCCGACGGGCAGGCCTTGCTCGGTTTGCTCACGCAGCGGCAGATCGCGCTGATCGGGCAGGCGCAGGCGCGGCTCTCCAAGGCGGAGATCGAAGGCATGTGGAACGGCCTCTCCGTCATGGTGCGGCCGGAAGACATGGCCTGGGTCACCACGCATCCCTTCGACCTCCCGACACCACCCTGACCCACCCCCGACACCACCGAACATGTACAGCGAGATCCACAACCCCCGCCGCTGGCTGCTGAGCGCCGCGCTCAAGGAACGGGCCACCCGGTCGCCCGACGCCCCCTGGCTCACCGACAGCGAGGGCGCGAGCCTCAGCTTCGGGCAGGCGCACACCCACAGCCTGCGCGCGGCCGGCTTCTTCGAGCGCCTGGGCGTGCGGCGCGCCGACCGCGTCGGCGTGTTCATGTTCAACGGCTGCGACTTCGCCACCGCATGGATGGGGCTGGCCCACCTGGCCGCCACCACCGTGTTCCTCAACACCGAGCTGCGCGCCACTTTCCTGCGGCACCAGCTCGTCGACTCCGCGCTGGGTTGCGTGGTGGTCGATGCCGAGCTGCTCGGCGCGCTCGCCGACATCGCCGACGAGGTGCCCGACCTGCGCACCGTCATCGTGGTGGGCGGGCCGTCCAGCGCCAGGCTGCCCGAGCGCTGGCAGGTGCTCGCCTGGCCGGACTGGGCCCAGCAGCCCGACTGGGACGGCCCCGGCCCCGCGCCCGAAGACATCGCCTGCATCATGTACACCTCGGGCACCAGCGGACCGAGCAAGGGCGTGCTCATGCCCCACGCGCATTGCGCGCTCTACGGCATCGGCACGATCCAGTGCGTGGAACTCACGGCGCAGGACCGCTACTACGTCAGCCTGCCGCTGTTCCACGCCAACGGCCTGCTCATGCAGCTGGGCGCCACGCTGCTGGCCGGCATCCCCGCCTTCGTGCGCCGCCGCTTCAGCGCCAGCGCCTGGCTGGCCGACGTGCGCGAACACGGTGCCACCGTGACCAACCTGCTGGGCGCCACCGCCGGTTTCATCATCCACCAGCCGCCCTCGGCGCAGGACCGCGAGCACTCGCTGCGCGCCGTGCTCACCGCCCCGAACCTGGCCCAGCACGAGGCCGCCTTCCGCGAGCGCTTCGGCGTGAAAGACATCGTCTCGGGCTTCGGCATGACCGAGGTCAACATCCCCATCTGGGGCCGCATCGGCCGCTCCGTGCCCGGTGCGGCGGGTTGGACGCATGAACAGCACTTCGAGGTGCGCATCGCCGATCCCGAGACCGACGAGGCCCTGCCGCCGGGCCAGATGGGCGAGATCCTCGTGCGCCCCAAGGTGCCCTTCGGCTTCATGGCCGGCTACTTCAATGCCCCGGCCAAGACCGTGGAGGCCTGGCGCAACCTCTGGTTCCACACCGGCGACGCCGGCACCATGCGGGAAGACGGCCTGGTCACCTTCGTGGACCGCATCAAGGACTGCATCCGCCGGCGCGGCGAGAACATCTCGGCCACCGAAGTGGAAGAGGTTGTGGCCGCGCTGCCGGGCATCGAGGAAGTGGCCGCCTACGCCGTGCCCTCGGACGTGCCGGGTGGCGAAGACGAGGTCATGCTCGCGCTCGTGCCCAAGGCGGGCGCCACGCTGGACGGTGCGGAGATCCTGCGCATCGCCAGCGGGCAACTGCCGCGCTTTGCCAAGCCGCGCTTCGTCAAGTTCGTGGAGGCCCTGCCCAAGACCGCCACCGGCAAGGTGCAGCGCGCGGTGCTGCGCAAGCAGGGCATCGAGGGCGCGCTGGACGTGCAACAGGGCTGAGGCACTCTCTCTCCATCAAGGCGCGTGACCCGTGCTCGTGGGGGCGGGCGTGGACGGCAGCTGGCTCAAGATCAGCAGCGTGATCACCGAGGTGGCCGCCATCACACCGAGCAGGGCGGTGAAGCCGGCCTGCTTGACCACCGGACCGATCAGCCACACCGCCAGCGAACTCGCGCCCAGCGACACCGCCAGGCGCATGCCCGAGACGCGGGAGCGCAGGCTGTCGTCGACGAAGCGCACGATCATCGCGTCGGTGAACGGGATGGCGCCGAAGATCGTCGCCATGAAGAGGAACTGCACGGCGTAGAAGGCCCAGCCGTCCAGCACCATCGACAAGCCCAGCAGCACGGCCTGCGCCGCGATGATGCTCATGTACAGCGACTTGAGCGCCACCCGGTCGATCAGGTGCCCCACGAGCAACTGCGTGAACGAGGCCACCGCGTAGATCGCGGCGAGCAGCAGGCCGATCTGCGCCGGGTCCTGAAGAAGGGCCTGCAGGCGATCGCTCAGCAGCTCGTAGTTGCTGTTGGTCGAGAAGTTGAACAACAGGCTGCCGCTGGTGGCGGCGATGGTCATCACCAGGAAGAGCCTGGCCATGGACACATCGGCCGGCGCCACGGTGGTGGCGGACTTCTTCTTCGCGGGCGCGGCCTGTTCGCGCGTGGCGAGCAGCGCGAAGGCCACGCCGAACAGCAGGCACAGGGCGCCCGGGACTGCGAATGCCATGCGCCAGCCGAAGTACTTCACCAGGAAGCCGGTGGCGACCGCCGCCACGGCCACGCCCAGGTTGCCCACCAGGCCGTTGATGCCGATGGTCCAGCCCGGGCGCGGCGCGCCCTGCACCAGCATGGGAATGCCCACCGGGTGGTAGATCGACGCGAAACAGCCCAGCAGCGCCAGCGCCAGCGCCATCTGCAGTGGCGTCTGCGTCGCGCTCACCAGCAGGGCCGCGCCACCCATGCCGAAGAAGAACACCAGCATCATGCGGCGGCGGCCCCACTGGTCGCCCAGCTTGCCCGAGGGCAGCGAGCCCACGCCGAAGAAAAAGAAGGCCGCCACGCTGTACGGCATCAGGTCCTCCCAGCGCGCCACGCCGAACTCGTGCGCGATCGTCGTCACGGCGGTGGCAAAAATCAGCAGGAACATGTGGTCGATCGCGTGACCGATGTTCAGCAGCCACTGCGTGGCCATGGAATTTCGGGCAGGGCTGGAGGCGAGGGCGGGGTGCGTTGGCATACGTGAATGAAATGAAGGTCCGGCAGAGGATCAGGCAGGAAGGGCCTGTCAGAATTGTGGTGGAGGCGGCAACGCCTGTCTCGCGCTGAATGACCAACAACCATCTCAAAAGCGACATGGCCATCTCACCCCGGCCCCCGGCCCTTTCCGACGTGCTGGACGCGATCGACGCGCAGAACTCACCCATCTTCGCGCGCTCGACCGACTACCCCTCGGGCTGGCACATCGAACCGCACGCACACGCCAAGCACCAGCTGATCTATGCCGTGCGCGGCGTCATGGTGGTGCAGGCGGAGGCCGGCCGCTGGGTGGTGCCGCCCACGCGCGCGATCTGGATGCAGAGGGGCATGACGCACGAGATCCGCTGCGTCGGCGAGGTGCACATGCGCAGCCTCATGGTGGCGCCGAAGGCCGCGCCCCGGTTGATGGACAGGACGCAGGCCGTCGCCATCTCGCCGCTGCTGCGCGAGCTGATCCGCGCCGCCATGGACGTGCCGCAACCCTACGCGCCAGGCACGCGCGACGGCCGCCTGATGCGCCTCATCCTCGACGAGCTGCGGGCCCTGCCGGTGCTGCCCCTGTACCTGCAGATGCCCACCGACCCCCGGCTGCTTCAGATCGCCGCGGTGCTGCAACGCCGGCCGGACGACCCGTCCACCATGGCCGACTGGGCACGGCGCCTGGCCATCGACGTGAAGACCATCCAGCGTCTCTTCATCAAGGACACCGGCATGACCTTCGCCCAGTGGCGACAGCAGGCGCGGCTGCTGCGCGCGCTGGAGCAGCTGGCCACCGGCGAGAAGGTCATCGACGTGGCGCTCGCGCTCGGCTACGAGAGCCCGAGCGCCTTCGCGGCCATGTTCCGCAAGCACTTCGGGCAGACACCGAGCCAGTTTTTTCTGGAAGCCTGAACAGCGACGCGATGACGGAACCAGGCGGCCAGAGGAGGGTGGTGGAGACGAGGAGGATCGAACTCCCGACCTTCGCATTGCGAACGCGACGCTCTCCCAGCTGAGCTACGTCCCCAGAGGCCGAAATGGTAGCAAGAACGCTCAGTTCATGCCATTGCGGCGAGCCAATTCGACGAACAGCGCGGCGTGGTCCATGTCGGCCAGGCCGTGGTTCCCGGCCTGGGCGTAGAGCTGCTCGAACAGGCCGGTGATCGGCGCCTCGAAGCCGATCTCTGCGGCCGTGGCCAGCGCGTTGCGCATGTCCTTCAACTGCACCGCGATCGCGGCGCGCTTGGTGAAGTCGCGTTCCACCATGCGCTGGCCGTGCACCTGCAGGATGCGGCTGTCGGCGAAGCCGCCGCTGATGGCCTGCCGGACCTTGCCCATGTCGGCGCCGCCTTTCTCGCACAGCAGCAGGGCCTCGGCCACCGCGCCGATGGTGATGCCCACGATCATCTGGTTGGCCAGTTTGGCGAGCTGGCCCGCGCCGTGCGGCCCCACGTGCACGGCCTTGCCCAGCAGTTCGAACGCCGGCAGCGCGCGCTCGAAGTCGGCCGCCTCGCCGCCAGCCATGATGGCCAGCGTGCCCTGCTCGGCGCCGACCGTGCCACCCGACACCGGCGCATCGAGGTGGCGCACGCCCTGGCCGGCGAGCCGCGCCGCGTGCTCGCGCGCCTGGCGCGGCTGGATGGACGACATGTCCACCACCAGCGTGCCGGGCCGCAGGCCGGCGGTGGTGCCTTGCTGGAACAGCACGTCCTCCACCACGCCGCCGTGTTCGAGCAGGGTGATCACGAGGTCGGCCTGGGCCACGGCCTCGGCGGGCGTGTCGGCCACGGTGGCGCCGAAGGGCTGGAGCCGCTCGGCCTTGGCGCGCGAGCGGTTCCACACGCTGACCTGGCAGCCGGCTTCGCAGAGGCGGCGCGCCATGGGAAAGCCCATCATGCCGATGCCGAGCACGGCGATGCGGGTGGGCAGGGGTGGGGTGCTGGTGGTGTCGGTGTTCACGTGCGGGCCTGGGGATGGGGATGAAAGGGTGCCGGCAGGATACGTGCCCGGCATGGCAATGGGTCACATTCTTGGCAAAAACCCCATGACACAATGCGCGCGATGAAGACCACAGCCCCCTACGACGCCGAATGGCTCGAGCGCGAGTACAACAACCGGGCCCGGGTGCCGGAACACCCGGTGCATTTCGAGCGTTGGGCGCGCGACTCGGCGGTGGCCCGTGAAGGTGGTCGTGCCTTGATCGATGTGAGCTACGGCCATGGGGCGGGCGAGACGCTGGACATTTTTCCCGCGCCGCGCCAGGCCGGCAAACCACCGGCGCCGGTGCTGGTGTTCATCCACGGGGGCTGGTGGCGCAGCCTGGACAAGTCCGACCACTCTTTCATCGCGCCGCCGTTCGTGCAGCGCGGGGCCTGTGTGGTGGTGCCGAACTACGCGCTGTGCCCGGCGGTGACGATTCCCGAGATCACCTTGCAGATGGTGCGTGCGCTGGCCTGGGTGCACCGCCACATCGGGGCGCATGGTGGGGACCCGCACCGCATCACGGTGGTGGGGCATTCGGCCGGTGCTCATCTCGCGGCGATGATGCTGGCGTGCGACTGGTCGCTGGTGGGGGACGACCTGCCGCTGGCTTTGGTGAAGAACGCGCTGGGCATGTCGGGTCTGTACGACCTGGAGCCGGTGATGCACACGCCATCGGTGCAGGCGTCTTTGCGGTTGTCGGCGGAGCAGGTGGCCAAGGCCAGTCCGTCGCGTCTGCCCGCGCCGTTGGTGCGCGAGGGGCGTGGGCAGTTGACGGCCATGGTGGGGGCGCTGGAGAGCAGCGAGTTCCTGCGCCACAACCGGTTGATCCAGTCGGCTTGGGGTGAGCGGGTGGTGCCGGTGTGTGAGGCGCTTCCGGGCCTCAACCACTTCAGCATCGTGGATGCCTTGGCCGATCCTCGGCAGCGGTTGCATCAGGCGGTGCGGTCGCTTCTCTCCGTCTGAGTTTTTTCTCTCTCCGGGTGACGCCGGTCCTCGGCGAGCGGGGTGGCCGGCTCCGCTCATGTCCCCCGAACCGGCTGCGCCGGTTCTCCTCCTTTACTTCGCTGCGCCGGCCACC
>NZ_JBXAIO010000003.1:0-675679 GCF_058796355.1 Hydrogenophaga sp. GW823-FHT04C09
GGGGTGGCCGGCGCAGCGAAGTAAAGGAGGAGAACCGGCGAAGCCGGTTCGGGGGACATGAGCGGAGCCGGCCACCCCGGTCACCGAGGACCGCTGCAGCCGGAGAAAACAGTCAGGCGAACAAGCCCTTGTACTGATCCCGCAAGAGGTTCTTCTGCACCTTCCCCATGGTATTGCGCGGCAACTCCGCCACCACCACACAGCGCTTGGGAATCTTGAAGTTGGCCAGCCGCGCCTTGAGCGCGGACACCACCTCATCAGGCTTCACCGAAGCCCCGGGCTTGGTGATCACCACCGCCACGCCCACCTCGCCGAAGTCCGGGTGTGGCACCCCCACCACCGCGCTCTCGGCCACGCCCGGCATCTCGTTGATGTAGCCCTCGATCTCGGCCGGGTAGACGTTGTACCCCCCGGAAATGATCAGGTCCTTGCTGCGACCGACGATGCTCACATAGCCCCGCTCGTCGATGCGCCCCACATCGCCCGTCTTGAAGAAGCCGTCGGCGGTGAACTCCTCGGCCGTCTTCTCCGGCATGCGCCAATAGCCCTTGAACACATTGGGCCCGCGCACCTGGATCGCACCGATCTCGCCCACCGGCACCGCCTTCGTGTCCTCGTCCACCACCCGCAGCTCGTTGCCCGGCAGGGGAAAGCCCACGGTGCCGCCGCGCCGCTCGCTCTCGCCACCGAAGCGCGCGTCCGCCGCATAGGGGTTGGAGGTGATCATCACCGTCTCGCTCATGCCGTAGCGCTCCAGGATGGTGTGACCCGTGCGGGTCTTCCACTCCTCGAAGGTCTCGATCAGCAAGGGCGCGGAGCCCGAGATGAACAGGCGCATGTGGGCCACCTGCTGTTTCGTGAGGCCCGGTTCGGCGAGCAGGCGCACGTACAGCGTGGGCACACCCATGAACACCGTGGCGCGCGGGAACAGCTCCAGCACCGCGCGCGGCTCGAACTTGTTGAGCCACAACATCGGGCTGCCATTGATCAGCGCGCCGTGGATGGCCACGAACAGGCCGTGCACGTGGAAGATCGGCAGCGCGTGGATCAGCACGTCGCCCGGTTTCCAGCCCCAGTATTCGCGCAGCACTTGCGCGTTGCTCAGCATGTTGCCGTGCGACAGCATCGCCCCTTTGCTGCGGCCGGTGGTGCCGCTGGTGTAGATGATCACGCCCAGGTCTTCGGCGCGGCTGTGCGCCGGGGTGTGCTCGGCGCTGTGGTGCGCGGCACGCTCCAGCAGGCTGCCGGTGCGGTCGTCGCCCAGCGTGAAGACGTGGCGCGTGCCGGCCTTGAAGGCGATCTTGGAGACCCAGCCGAAGTTGGCCGGGCTGCAGACCACCACGGCGGGTTCGGCGTTGCCGATGAAGTACTCGATCTCACCGGCCTGGTAGGCCGTGTTGAGCGGCAGGAACACGTGGCCCGCGCGCAAGGTGGCGAGGTACAGCACCAGGGCCTCGACCGACTTCTCCACCTGCACCGCGATGCGCGAGCCTTCGGGCAGCTTCATCGAATCGAGCAGGTTGGCCATCATGGCGCTGGCGCGGTCCAGGTCGCGCCAGGAGTAGCGCAGGCCGGCATGGGCGCCGCCCACCGTCTCCACGGCGGTGCTGTCCAGATCGGCGGGAAAGGCCGCGCGCAACGCGGCGTACAGGTTGTGGTTCATGGTGTGGGAACGCAACGGAGGAAAAGGGATTCAGAAAACGGGTTGGCGCTTGGCCAGGAAGGCGGCGATGCCTTCGCGGTGTTCGGCCTGGGCGGCGTAATGGTAGGCCTGCTCGACCACGGCCTGCACCGGCTGGCCCGCGCCGAGCGCGCGCAGGGTCTGCTTGTTCTGCCGCGCGGCCTGCGGCGCCAGGCGCGCGATGCGCTGCGCGCGGGCCTGCACTTCGGCGCTCAGCTCGGCATCGGGCCGCACCGCCTGCAGGAAACCGCGCGCCTTCATCTCGTGCGCATCGAGCACGGCGGCTTCCAGCAGCATCTCGCGCGCGGTCGCCAGGCCGGCCTCGCGCGCCACCAACTGGGCTTCGCGCGGGGCCATGGGAAAACCCAGGCGGGCGATGGGCGCGCCGAAGCGCGCGCCCTCGCCGGCCACGCGGATGTCGCAGCAGCTGGCGATCTCCACGCCCGCGCCCATGCAGTTGCCCTCGATCTGCGCCAGCAGCGGCAGGTCGCAGGCCAGCATGGCGCCCAGGCCGCCCCACACGTCGTTCTCGTGGAAGTCGCGCAGCGCGTCGGCATCGAAGCGAAAGCCCGGGTACTCGGCGATGTCGCCACCGGCGCAGAAGTGCCCGCCCTCGCCCGCCACGATCACGCCGCGCAACTCGGTGCGCGCCTGCAGCTCGGTGAAGACCGACTTCAGCTCGCGCCACATCGCGCGCGACATGGCGTTGAACTTGCCCGGGTGGGACAGCGTCACGCGCGCCAGCGCGTGATCGATGGCCAGGTGAACCCGGCCGCTCATTCGAGCGTGGCGCCCGAGGCCTTGACCACCTGCGCCCACTTCTGGATTTCGCCCTTGACGAAGGCATCGAACTGCGGGCCACTCACGTTGGCGAATTCCGCACCCTGGTTGGCCCAGACCGCTTTCGCTTCATCCGTGCTCACGGCCTTGCGGATTTCATCGATCGCGCCTTTCTGCGCGTCCGCCGGCGTGCCCTTGGGCGCCCACACGCCGTACCAGGTGGTCACGTTGTAGTCCGGCAGGCCCATCTCGGCCGCGCAGGGCACGTCCGGCAAGGCCGGGCTGCGCTGCTTGCCCGACACCATCAGTGCCTTGATGCGCCCGCCCTTGATGTGCGCGGCCGACGAGCCCAGGCCGTCGAACATCACGTCCACCTGGCCGGCGATCAGGTCGTTGAGCGCCGGGCCCGCGCCGCGGTAGGGAATGTGGGTGATGAAGGTCTTGGTCTGCTGCTTGAAGAGTTCGCCCGCGAGGTGGTGCGAGGTGCCGCTGCCGGCCGAGGCGTAGTTGAGCTTGCCCGGGTTGGCCTTGGCCATGGCGAGGAACTCCTTGAAGTTGGCGGAGGTCACGCGCTTGGGGTTGACCACCACCACCTGCGGCACGCTGGCCACCAGGATCAGCGGCACCAGGTCCTTGTCGATGTCGTAGTCGAGCTTGGGGTACATGCTGGGCGCGATGGCGTGGTGCACCGCGCCCATGAAGAGGGTGTAGCCGTCGGGCGCGGCCTTGGCCGCGATGCTGGCGCCCAGCGTGCCACCCGCACCGCCCCGGTTGTCGATCACCAGGCTCTTGCCCGAGAGCCGCGCGAACTGCGCGGCCATGGGCCGGGCAAACGCATCGGTGCCACCCCCTGCCGGGAACGGCACGATCAGGGTCACCGGCTTGGTGGGCCAGGTCGACTGGGCATGGCCCGCCGTGGCATAGAGGGTGGCGCCGGCCACGGCCGCGCGCAGGATGTCTCGTCGATTCAGGCTCTCGGTCATGCTGTTGTCTCCTTGTGGTTGAAATGGCGGCTTCAAAGATAGAGGTCCTTGATGGCCGCGGCTATCGGGATCTTTCCCTGCGCGAGCGAGGCGCGGTGCTTGTCCAGTCGCTTGAGATCGTAGAGGTAGTTCACCATCAGGCCGTAGGACTGTTTCAGCCCCTTGGCCGACGGATCGGCGGCCCAGTTCAGGCGCTCGACCCGCGCGCCGTTGCCCAGGTGGAAGCGCGCCACCGGGTCCAGCGGCTTGCCCTCGTTCAACTCGTCGCCCAGGTAACGCGCGGCCCAGCCCATGAGCGCGCGGCGCTCGGGCGCGTTTTCGGCCAGCTCGTCCACACGCTCCCAGGCCTTGAGCATCTCGGCCGGGGCGTTCTTCGTGAGCCAGCCGCGCAGGGCCGGAATGGGCGAGAGGGTGGCAAAGGTCTTGAGGCGGGGGAACTCCTGCTTGAGCGTCTCGACCACGCGCTTGATGAGCGAGTCCCCGAAGCTCACGCCCTTGAGGCCGGTCTGCGTGTTGCTGATCGAATAGAAGATGGCGGTGGTGGCCTTGCCCAGGTCGGCCGGCGCGGCCGCCTCGTCGAGCAGCGGCGTGATGCTGGCGGCGATCTCGTTCATCAGCGCCACCTCGACGAAGATCAGCGGCTCCTCGGGCAGGCGCGGGTGGAAGAAGCCGTAGCAGCGGCGGTCGCTGTCGAGCCGGTTCTTCACGTCGGCCCAGCTGCGGATGTCGTGCACCGCCTCGTACTTGATGAGCTTTTCCACCAGCGAGGCCGGCGAGTCCCAGGTGATGCGGCGCAGGTCGAGAAAGCCCACGTCGAACCAGGTGGAGAACATGTACTCCATCTCCACGTCCAGCGCGAACAGGCGCTTGTCGCTGCGCAACTGCGGCTGCAGCTCGGCGCGCATGTCCACCAGGAAGCGCACGCCCTCGGGGTTGGCGCTGAAGCGCTGCAGCAGGCGGCGCCGGGGCGAGACGGTGGCGCGCCGGTAGAGCACCTCGGCCGCGGCCTCGTCGGGCGTGCCCACGGCGGCGGCGAACTGGGCCTGCGCCTTCTTGACGCGCTGGGGGTCGGCCACGAAGCGCTCGCTCATGAGCAGCCAGAGGTCGCGCCGGTGCGGCGGCGAAGCGCTGGCGTACCAGTCCATCATGGCCTGCGCGCGGCGCCCGCCCTCGACCTCGCTCACCAACGGGTCCACGATGGCTTGCAGGTCCCTGAGGGACTGGCGCAGCATGCGCGGCGACATGGCCTCTTCGTCCTGCCGCAAGGTGGCATCGAGCCGCTCCTGGGTCGAGCGTGGGCCGGCGGCTTTCGCCGTCGGGCGCAGAAGGGAGACGCCTTGCGCCAACCAGTCGGGTGGGGTCATGCCGAAAGCCTCGATGTCTGATTGCGGGCCAGTTCCCGCAAGGCCACGCGCTGTCGCGTGAGGTGGGTGCGCATGGCGGCTTCGGCGCCCTCGGCGTCGCGCGCCTTGAGCGCGGCGAACACCGCCATGTGCTCGGACAGGCTCTGGTCCAGCCGCCCCGGCGCGTGCAGCTGCTGCAGGCGCGCGAGCTTGACGATCTTGCGCAGGTCGCCGATCACCTGGGCCAGCCAGCGGTTGTTCGCCAGCGTGATGATGGCCTCGTGGATCTTGAAGTTGGCGTCGTAGTACTCGTTGATGAGCCGGGCCCGGGCGCTGCGGTTGAGCCGGTCGTGCAGTTGCTCCAGGGCCGCGAGGTCGGCATCGCTCGCGTTGTTCGCGGCCTCGAAGGCGCACCGCCCTTCGAGCAGCGCGATGACGGGAAAGATCTCGTCGAGATCGCGCTCGGTGACCTCGCTCACGAAACAGCCGCGCCGGGGTTCGTGCCGCACCAGGCCTTCGGCGGTCAGCACCTTCAGGGCTTCGCGCAGCGGCGTGCGCGAGATGGCCAGTTCCGCGCACAGCGCAGGTTCGTCGACGAAGCTGCCCGGGGCGAGCACCCCCGCGAAGATGCGCTCGCGCAGCTTCGTGGCCACTTCGTCATGCAGGGAGTTGAGCATCGGTCGTTTGCAAAATTATCTGTAATTACGCGTAATTCTAAGACCATCCACCGCGCCCCCGACACCCCGGACTTACCCGAAGTACCGCCGAGGCCGGGCATGGGCGGCTGCGGATCGGCATCCCGGGTTGCCAGCCATTTCGCCCATCGATGCAATCGAATGCCCGTCCCCATGCAAATCTTTGCATGCCGGGACACGCCGCGCCCCACTCCTGTTTAAAAACAAGACCATTTGGTCAAAATACAAGACCCAATTACTTTGCATTGCCTGCGAAATACCTCACGGCAATTGCATCAAACCGAATTAATAGGCGGTGCAAACCCCTAACTTCCCTTCATTATCCAATCGCCCCGTCGATACGATTGCCAGATCGAAGCGAATCCGTCTGGAAATCACCTCAACGGGCTGAACACCGCGGAAACGCAGTACCACAGCGCGCTCTCGGGCCAACAACCCAAAGCGTGTAGGGAATGTTGGATTGCCTTTCCGGTGTCGCATCGGATTGGCTTTCATGCAAGGAGGTTGAATTATCGAAACCACCCATCTGCCCTCACCGATTAACCGCTCGGTGATGAAAACCAAGGGCCTCATTTCCAGCCGATCGGCAAGACCGATCAATTGATAGTCGATCCAAAGTTCTCAATCCAGTTTTCCCTACAGGAGTTCATCATGAAAGCAGCTATCACCCGTTTCCTGCGCGACGAAGAAGGCGCCACCGCAATCGAATACGGCATCATCGCCGGCCTGATGGCGGTCATCCTGCTCGCCGTTTTCAACAGCGACGCCGGCGTCAAGGGCACGCTGAACGCCATCTTTGCGCACGTGAAAACGGTGGCCACCACCGGCGCGGCCACCCCCTGACCTCACCCCCTGGCCGAGGTTGCCCGCCATGAAACTGGTCCTGCTGCTCTGGCTGCTGATCGCCATCGTTCACGATGGCCTCGAGCGCCGGGTGCGCAACGGGCTGGTGCTGGCGGGCATCGCACTGGCGCTGGCCGCCCTGGCCCTGGACCTGCAGCCCTTCGGCCTGACTTGGCCGCAGGCCCTGCTGGGCGGTGCCACCGCGTTCGGCGGCCTGCTCTGTTTCTATGCCTTCGGACTCATGGGTGCGGGCGACGTCAAGTTCGCGGGCGCCCTGGGCCTGTGGGTGGGTCTGCAGCCGCTGCTGCCCATCTGGGTCGCCGCCAGCCTGCTGGCCGGGCTGCACGGCCTGCTCTGGCTCGCGCTGCAGCGCTGGCCCCTGGCGCCGCGCCTGGCGCTGGCGCTCTCGGGCCGGCCGCGTGGCACCGGGTCGCGCACACGCCCGATCCCCCTGGCGGCCTATCTCGCCGTCTCGACCATCGCCTTCATGGCCTGGCGCGCTGGCGGCTGAAGCGCCGCGGACACCGACCCATCCCTTCAAAGGCCCGACACCATGATCCGATTCACCCAAATCATCGCTGGCGTCCTGGTGTTGCTGGCGCTCCTGCTGATCGGCTATGCGTGGATGCTCAGCCGCAAACCACCCCCGCCGGTGGCCGCCCCGCAGCCGGTTGCGCAGCTCGCGCCGGCCGAGGCCACTTTCCCGGTGGTGGTGGCCACCAAACCGCTGCCGGCGGGCCAGGCCATCGAAGCCGGCGCGCTGCGCGTGGCGCAACTTCCCATCAACCCGGCTGGCGCCTTCATGACGGTGGCCGAGGCCGTCGGCCGCGTGCCGGTGTTCGACCTGGGCACCGGCGCCCCGCTGCTCGAGAACCAGCTGGTGTCCGGCCTGGCCCTGCGCCTGGAGCCCGGCGAGCGCGCCGTGGCCGTGAAGGCCGACGAGGTCATGGGCGTGGCCAACAGCGTGCGCCCGGGCGATTTCGTCGATGTGTTCTTCGCCCTCAAGGCCGACGGCCGGGACGTGGACCGCAGCCAGTCGCGCCTGCTGCTGGCGCGCAAGCGCGTGCTGGCCTTCGGCACGGCCTCGGTGGACGGCATGCCCACCAGCGGCGAGGGCCGCGGCAACCAGAAACCCCAGGCAGGCAACCAGCAACCCGCGCGCACCGCCGTGCTCGCCGTGCCGGTGGAAGACGTGAACCGGCTCGCATTGGGCGAGGCCAACGGCCGCCTGCTGCTGGCGCTGCGCCACCCGAACGACACCGCCGAACCCGATACCACCCTGTTCGCCGAGCTGCAGACCGCCTTGCAGCCGGCCCGCCGCAGCGGCGGCGCGCTCACCGGCATGGACCGCGCGCTCGCCGGCCTGACCACGCAGGACCTCGCGGCCGGTGGCGGCGCGGCGGGCACCCGCCGGCCGGCACAGCCGGGCGCCGCGCCCCGCGCGGTGCTGGCGACCGCGGCCCCCACGGGCCATGAGGTCGAGATCATCCGCGGCGACCGCCGCGACACCGTGCGCTATTGAGACCACGCGCGTCAACCCACCAGGTGCTCCGCATGATGTTCAAGCCCACACCCCGCTCCCTTCCCCGGCCGTCGCGCTGGCCCCGCCTGGCGCTGCTGGCCGGCCTGTTGATCACCGCCACCTCGGGTGGCCTGTTCGCGCAACCGGCGAGCGACGCATCGGCCAGCGCGAGCACCGACCGGCTCCTGCGGCTGACCGCGGGCACGCAGCAGGAACTGGTGATCGACAAGGGTGTGGACCGCATCGCCATCGCCAACGAGCAGGTCGCCTCGGTCATGGTCACGCGCAAGGCGCGCGCGGCATCGGGTGCACCGGGCGCCCGCCTCATCATCACCGGCAAGGCCCCGGGCAGCACCTCGCTGCTGGTGTGGGAGCGGGGCAGCGACGCCGCCACCACCTACACCCTGCACGTGCAGCGCGACGGCGCGGTGCTGCAAGGCGCCTTCCCGACGGCCGCCGAGCACCAGCAGGCGCGCGAGGCGGCCCTGGCGCAGCAGCCCGACAAGGCACCGCTGGCCGACCGCTCCACCCTGAGCGTGAAAAGCCAGACCGTGCAGGTCGAAGTCAAGATCGTGGAATTCAACAAGCGCGTGCTCAAACAGGCCGGGCTGAACATCTTCAGCACCGCACCGAACAAGCACGGCTTCAGCTTCGGCGTGTTCTCGCCCAGCTCGCTCCAGTCCTTCGGGTTCGAGCGCGACGGTGTGATCAAAGGCGAGATAACCTCGCCTCTCGCGCAGGCCTTCGGCCTGCTGCTGAGCTTCGGCAAGGCCAACATCGGCGTGAACCTGGGCCTGCTCGAAGGCAACGGCCTGGCCCGCGTGCTGGCCGAACCCACGCTGGTCGCGCTCTCGGGCCAGAGCGCGAACTTCCTCGCCGGGGGCGAGATTCCGGTGCCCGTGGCGCAAGGCCTGGGCACCACCAGCATCGAATACAAGCCCTTCGGCATCGGGCTGACCGTCTCGCCCACCGTGCTGTCCAACCAGCGCATCGTGCTCAAGGTGGCGCCCGAGGCCAGCGACCTGGACTACACCAACGCCGTCACGCTCAGCGGTGTCGCCGTGCCCGCGATCACCACGCGCCGCGCCGACACCACCGTCGAACTCGGCGACGGTGAGAGCTTCGTGATCGGTGGCCTGGTCAGCCGCACCACCACCTCCAGCCTGGACAAGGTGCCCATGCTCGGCGACCTGCCGGTGCTGGGCGCGATGTTCAAGCGCCAGGACTACCAGCAGAACGAACGCGAGCTGGTGATCGTGGTCACGCCCCACCTCGTCAAGCCGCTCGCCCAAGGCACCCAGGTGGATGCGGCCCTGCCCGGTCGCACCGAGCAGCGCGACCCCGCCTTCTGGCGCGGTTTCCTCGTGGGCAACGGCGCCGACGACGCCCTGCCCGGTTTTTCCCGGTGACGCCCGGCCACCCGCCATGAGCACCATGCCCACCCCCCTGCACACCACGGTCCAGAGCCGCAACGTCTACCTGTACGCGTCGGACAACGGCGAACACACAGGCTGGCTGAACGCGGCCTTGGGGCACCTCGGCCAGGTCACGGTGGTCACGCTCGACGAAGCCGCGCTGGGCGAACGCATCGCCACGGCCCAGCCCCGCACCCTGTTCCTGGACTTTTCGGGCGCCCAGGCCCTGCGCAGCACGCGCCTGGCCACTGCCCTGCGGCGCGACTGGCCGGAGCTGCTGCTGATCGGCACCGGCCACGCGAACGAAACCAACACCACGCTCGCCGCCCTGCGCGCGGGCGTGGACGACTTCCTCGACCTCGACGGCCCGACCACCGAGGTGCTGGCGGTGCTGCAGGACTTGATGGCGCGGCGCCAGGGCCAGCGCTCGCCGCAGGTCAAGGGCCGCAGCATCGCCCTGCTCGGCGCGCGCGTCGGCCTGGGCGTCAGCACGCTGGCCTGCAACCTCGCCGCGATGCTGCAGGAGCAGCGCGCGGCCGCCCTGGCCCGCGTGCCCGGGCGCGTGGTCCACCGCCAGGGCGTGGCCCTGCTCGACCTGGGGCTGCCCGCGCGCGACGCCCTGCTCTACCTCGGGCTCAAGAGCGAGTTCAGCTTCGTGGACGGCGTGCACAACCTGCACCGCCTGGACCCGACCCTGCTGCAGACCGCGCTGGTGCAACACGCCAGCGGCGCGGCGGTGCTGCCCCTGCCGGCCAGCCTGGCGCAGATCCGCGAGATCTCGCACGCCGAGTCGGTCTCGCTGGTCCAGCGCCTGACCGATTTCTTCGACGTGCAGATCGCCGACCTCGGCGGCTTCTCGTCGGTCGACTTCGTGGCCCAGGTCGCGCGCAACGCCGACCAGGTCTGGGTGGTCTGCGACCAGAGCATCGGCGGCATCGTCTCCACCGCCGCGCTGTTGCGCGAGCTGCGGGAACATGACGTCAACATGCAGCGGCTCTCGCTGGTGGTCAACAAGTTCGAGCCGTTCGTGAACCTGCCCGCGCTGGACATCGCCCACCAGCTCGGCCTGCCCTTGAGCCACGTGCTGCCGGCGCGCGCCAGCGCCCTGCTGGCGGCCTCGTGCCAGGGCCAGCTGCTGGCGCGATCCGCGCGCAACGACCCCTACGTGCAGGCGGTCGGCCAGATGGTGCGCGGCCTGCTGCCGTGGATCGATGGCAGCGCGCCGCCCGACGGCGGCGAGCCCCCACCGTGGACGCCGCGCGTGGCGCAGATGCTCAACAAGTGGATCCACCGGAGGTAACAGGCCATGACGAACCACGTCGAGTTTTCCGACAACCAGCAGGCCTTCCTGAACTCCAACGAGTTCCAGACCGTCAAGACCTTCATCCACGAACACCTGCTCAACCGCATCGAGGAACTCGGTGCCGAGTTCGGACGCTGGTCGCGCAGCTCGGTGCAGCAGTTCGTCAACCTCGAATGCGAGAGCCAGGTGCGCCTGCACCGCGTGCCGATCAACGCGCGCGAAACCCAGCTGCTCGCCGATGCCCTCACCAAGGAATTCGCCGGCTTCGGCCCGCTGGAAGACCTGTTGAACGACCCGAGCGTGGAGGACATCCTCATCAACGGCAGCAAGCTGGTCTACGTGTCGCGCCGCGGCATGCTGCAGAAGGAGCACGTGGCCTTCACCGACAACGAGCACCTGATGCGCATCATCCGCCGCATCCTCGCGCCCATCGGCCGCCGGCTCGACGAGTCCAACCCCATGGTCGACGCGCGCCTGAGCGACGGCGGCCGCATCAACGTGGTGATCGAGCCCCTGGTGATCAACGGCCCGGCGGTGTCCATCCGCAAGTTCCGCAAGGACCCGCTGAGCCCCGAGGAGCTGTTCGAGCTCGGCACCTTCGACCAGGCCATGGGCCACCTGCTGGAGATGGCGGTGCGCTCGCGCTGCAACATCCTGGTCAGCGGCGGCACCAGCTCGGGCAAGACCTCACTGCTCAACGCGCTGGCCAACTTCGCGCCGGACACCGAGCGCGTGGTCACCATCGAGGACACCGCCGAACTCGCCCTCAACCACCCGCACGTGGTGCGGCTGGAGAGCCGCCCCGGCGGCTACGACGGCTCGGGCAGCGTGGCCATCCGCGACCTGCTGCGCAACAGCCTGCGCATGCGGCCCGACCGCATCATCGTGGGCGAGGTGCGTGGCGGCGAGGTGATCGAAATGCTGCAGGCCATGAACACCGGGCACGACGGCTCCATGGGCACCATCCACGCCAGTTCGCCGCGCGAATGCCTGTACCGCCTGGAGATGCTCGCGGGCTTCGGGGGTTACCAGGGCAGCGAACTCAGCCTGCGCCGCCAGATCGCCAACGCGATCGACTTCATCGTGCAGATCGGCCGCCTGCCCAACGGCACGCGCCGCATCCTCTCCATCAGCGAGATCACCGGCCTGAACGACAGCGTGGTCGCGATGCAGGAACTGTTCCGCCACGAACCGGTGACGCAGCCCGATGGCCAGGAAGGCGATCGCTGGATCGCCATGGGCGTGGTGCCGCACTCCCCCAAGATCGCGCGCCTGCGCCAGAGCCTGCAGGCCCAGCTCACGGAGCACGGCCATGCCTGAACGCAGCGCCGTCGCCCTCGCCGTGGCCCTGCTGCTGGCCGCCGTCGGCGTGCTGCTGTGGGCCGCTTCGGTGCGGCGCCAGCGCCGCCAGCTGGCCCAGCGCCACCTGGCCGACCGCATCGACCCGGTGGCCGCCAACCCGCTGCCCTCGGGTTCGCTTCGGTTTGGCGCGCCCCCACCGGTGGTGCCGCTGCCCTCCTCGACCACCGCCCGCAAGCCCGCCGTGCGCCTGCCGGGCTGGCTGCTGGGCGCGGTGCCGCCCGGCGCGCTGCTGGGCGGGCTGGCCGCCACCACCGTCTCGGTCGGCGTCACCGCGCTGAGCTCGGGCGCCGTGAGCGCGCTGGGCCTGCTCGCGGTGCTGCTCATCGGTGGCGCCTTCTTCATCTGGCTTCGGGTGCAGCGCATGCGGCGCCAGATCATCCGGCAACTGCCCGGCTTTCTCGACGTGATCGTGCGCCTGATCGTGATGGGCCACTCCACCCAGGCCGCGTTCCAGACCGCCGTGGCCACCACCAAGCAGCCGCTGCGCGGCCACATGGACAACGCCATGGGCCTGATCAAGGCCGGCGTGAACATCGACCAGGCGCTGCTGCAGATCGCGCGCAAGGTGCACATCGAAGAGATCTTCCTGCTGGCCTCCATCCTCGGCCTGGGCATGCGCTACGGCGGCCGATCCGATGTGCTGCTCGAACGCGTCGCCCACTTCATGCGCGACCACGAGGAGGCCGAACAGGAGCTGGTGGCGATGTCGGCCGAAACGCGCTTCTCGGCCTGGATCCTGGGTCTGCTGCCGGTGGTGGTCGGGGGGGCGATCGTCACCACCAACGGCGACTACTTCGCGCGCATGTGGAGCGATCCCACGGGGCAGGCCATGGTGTTCGGCGCCATCGGCCTGCAGGCATTCGGCGCGCTGCTGCTCTACCGGCTGGCGCGGCTGTCCTGATCCGAGGCAACCCACCATGAGCGCCCTGCCCCTGTCCATCCTGGCCGTGCTGCTGCTGGCCCTGGCCCTGGCGATGGCCGCCGGCCTGCTGCTGCACCAGCACGCGCAGCGCCAGACCACGGCGCAGGTCATCCAGCGGGCCCTGGGCGAGAACGCCACACCGGCCCATGCCCTGCCCGACGAACTGGCCTTCCTGCAAGGCAGCCACTGGCCCGCGCGCTGGCTGGAAAGCCGCCTGGGCCGGCTGCTCGTGGCCGATGAAGACCGCCGCCTCATCCAGCAATGCGGCCTGCCGCCGGTGCGGGCCCAGCTCACCCTGCTGATCTCGCGCGCCGTGCTGGCGCTGGGCCTGCCGGTGCTGGTCCACCTGGCCTGGGGCCATTCGGGCAACGCCTTGTTGTGGTCCGCGGCGGCCTTCGCCGTCGGCTTCATGGGCCCCAAGTGGCTGCTCAAGCACCGCGCCGGCCAGCGCCGCGAGCGCGTGGCGCACGAACTGCCCCTGTTCGTGGACATGCTGGGCCTGCTGCAGAGCGTGGGCCTGAGCCTGGACCAGAGCCTGCAGGTGATCGCCAGCGACTTCCAGCACGTGCTGCCGGTGCTCGGCGCGGAAGTGGCGCAGGCCAACCGCCAGTACAGCCAGGGCCGCACGCGCGAGCAGGCCTACCAGCGCATGGCCGGCCTGCACGACAACCAGCACCTGATGGACTTCGTCGCCCTGATCAACCAGGTCGACAAACACGGCGGTGCCATCCAGGAACCGATCCGCCAGTTCAGCGAGCGCCTGCGCGTGCACCGCAAGGCCGGCATGAAGGCGCTTATCGGAAAGATCACCGTGAAGATGACCGTCGTGATGGTCACCACCCTCCTGCCCGCGCTGGTGATCATCACCGCGGGTCCCGGTTTCCTCGCCATCATCCGCTCCGTCGGGAGCATGACCGGATCATGAACACCACCGCCTCCACCCGCCTCTCTTCGCTCGGCCGCGCCTGCGGCAGCCTGCTGCTCGGTGCCGGCGCCCTGGCGCTGGGCGCCTGCGCCTCGCTGCCCGACGCGGCGCAGCTCGAAGCCGCGCAGGCCGCCGCCCGCGAACCCACGCTGGACAACCGGCCCACCTACCTGTCGCTGGTGCGCCAGATGCAGGGCAACGGCATGTGGTTCGCCTCGCTCGCCCACATCGACGCGCTGGAGCAGCGCTGGGGGGTCAGTTCCGAAACCCGCCTGCTGCGCGCCGACGCCCTGCGCCAGACCGGCCAGCCCGCGCCCAGCGCGGCGCTGTACGACAAGCTGCTCGACACCCCCGAGCGCGCCGCCGCCTACCGGGGCCTGGGCCTGCTCGCCGGCGCCAGCGACGACTACACGCGCGCGGCCGAGATGTTCGAGCGCGCGCGCCAGGTGCTGCCGGCCGACGGCCTGCTGCTCAGCGACCTGGGTTACGCCCTGCTGCGCGCGCAGCGCTTCGACGCCGCGCGCCTGCCGGTGCAACAGGCCGCGCAGCTGCTGCCCACCCACCCCAGGGTGCGCAGCAACCTCGCGCTGTACCTGCTCACGCAGGGCCAGACCGAGCAGGCCCGCCAGGTGATGGACGAAGCCCGCTTCAGCGGCGCCACGCGCCAGGCGATCGAACAACTGGCCCAGGAACTCGCGCCGCAACGCCCGCAGGCGGGCACCCTGGCGGTGCAGACCGGCCTGCGGTTGAGCCCGATGCTCGCCACGCCCCCGGCCCTGGCCACGCCCTGATCTCTCACGCTGTCACACCCTCAGGAGGTTCCATGAAAACAAGAACGCACCACCCACACCCGCTGCGATGCCTGGCCCTGTGGGCCGCGCTCGCGGTGGCGCCGCCGCTGTGGGCGCAATCGGCCCCGGCGCCAGCCACCCCGGCCGCGCCTTCCGCGCGCGTGGGGGACGCCACCCACGAGCTGCTGCAGCGCCAGCGCGAGGGGCGCGAGGCCTCGGCCACGCCACGGCCCATCGACGGTGCGGTGGCCGAGGCCAGCCACCAGCGCTACATGAAGAGCTTCGAGCAGCCACTGCCGGTCTGGTTCGGTTCGCGGCTGCAGACCAAGTAAGGCCAGCGGTTCACGGCCATGCGCCCGGTCCAGGCCCTCCTTCGCCGACACCGGCGCCAGCGCGGTGTGTACGCCATCGAGTACGCCATGGCCTTCCTGCTCTTCTTCGGCCTGGTCTATTCGATCGTCTGCTACAGCATCCTGTTCACCTTCCGCTTCGGGCTGCAGAACGCGGCCGAAGACGGCGCGCGCGCGGCCCTGCGGCACCAGAACAGCCTGGCCGCGCGGCAGCTCAAGGCACAGCAGGTGGCCGAAGACCGCTCCCTGGGCTGGAAGCCCACGGCCGCGGTGCTCACCATCCCGCTGCCCGAGGTCTGCCAGACCGCCACCGGCACCTGCCTGCAGCCCGCCGGCACACTGCCCTGCGGCACCTCGTGGGCGCTGCGCTGCCAGGTGAGCGTCACCGTGCGGCTGGGCGACCTGCACCAGGTGCTGCCACCCTTCCCGTCCTTTGCCCTGCCCAACGAACTGGTGGGCCGGGCCAGCGTGCTGCTCGACGGGAGCGCGCTGTGAACCGCCGGCAGCGCGGCGTGGCGGCGATCGAATTCGCCTTCGTGCTGCTGGGCCTGCTGCTGGCGTTCTACGGCATCGCCACCTTCGGCGTCGTGCTCTACACACAGCAGGCCTTGTCGCGCGCGGCGGCGGACGGTGCGCGCGCGGCGCAGATGTTTCCCCAGTTGCGCACCGCCACCGGCCCCGAGCTCGCCACGGCCAAGTCGCACATCGAGAGCGTGGTCTGGGACTCGCTGAGCGGCTCGGTGATCGTGCCGCTGGCGCACAGCAACACGCCGGCCACGCGCCGCGCCTGGCTCACGCAGACCGCGAGCGTGAACGTCGCCACCCCCAACACCACGCTCACCGTGACGGTGTCCTTCCCCTACACCGCCGGCCGCCTGCTGCCCTGGGTGCCGCTGCTCGACACCAGCCAGTGGCTGCCCGGCACGCTCACCAGCCGCGCCATCGCCGCGCTCTGACCATGTCACGCCGCCAGTCCGGTTCGATCGTCATCAACACGGCCATCGCGCTCAGCCTGATCGTGATCGCGCTCGTGGGCACCGAACTGGGCTACCTGTTTTTCATGAAGCGCGAGCTGCAGAAGACGGCCGACCTGGCGGCCATCGCCGGCGCCTCGGCCGTGCTGCCGGCCGATTGCACCGCGGCCCGCGCGGCGGCTCTCACCAACGCCGGCCAGAACCTCGCCGGCTTCACGCCCGTGGTGGCCTGCGGCCGCTGGGACCCGGCGCAGGGCACGGAACGCCACTTCACCGCTGGTCAGACCGCCTTCAACGCCATGCACGTGGTGATCGAAGGCACGCCACCGCCCCTGCTCGCCTTCTTTCCGGGCGAGCGCAGCCTGCGGGCCGAAGCGATCGCCGCCGCCACCGACCCGCTGGCTTCGTTCTCGGTGGGCAGCACCCTGCTGCGCACCGGAGACTCGGTGCTGGGCGACCTGCTCAAGGGCATCGGGCTCGACCTCACCGGCACCTCGCTGGTGGGTTACGACGGCCTGGCGCAGGTGCAGATCACCCCCGCCGGGCTGCTGCAAGCCCTGGGCATCCCGGTCGCCACCGACATCGGCGTGGGCGAACTCAACACCCTGCTCGCGGCCGAGACCGTGCAGCTGGGGCCGTTGCTCAACGCCATCGTCACGGCCGGTGGGCAGGACACGCTGCTGGCGAGCAACGCCGCGCTGCTCAACGCCGTGGCCACCCGCCTGGGCGTGCCCAACCTGGAAGTGCAGCTCGGCAGCCTGGCCAGCGGGCCCTCGGGCCTGTTCGCCGAGATCATCGCCCCCGGCGCCAACGCCGCCTCGGCGCTCAACGTGGGCGTGAACGCGCTGGACCTGCTGTACTCGGCCATCGGTGTGGCCACGCAGAAGCACGCGGTGGCCGTCAACGGCCTGAGCCTGGCCGGCCTGGTGAGCGCGAAGACCGTGCTGATCGAGCCGCCCTCCGTGGCCATCGGCGGCGTGGGCGCCACGGCCTACACCGCCCAGTTGCGCACCTGGATCGAGATCAGCACCAGCAACCTGCCGGTGATCAACCAGTTCGCGCAGATCAAGCTGCCCATCATGGTCGACCTGGTCAACGGCCGGGGCACGCTCACCGAGATGTGCACACCCGCGCTGCGCAAACCCGACGGCACGGAGCGCGCATCCATCGCGGTGAACGCCTCCATCGTCAAGGTCTGCGTGGGCCGGCCGGGCGCCAACCCGGCCAATGAAAATGAAATCTTCTCCACCAGCGCGAGCTGCGACCAGAACCTGGCCGACGAAGACCTGCTGCGCCTGGGCCTGGGGCCCGTGAACCTGGTGAGCCTGCGCACGCACCTCAAGATGGACGCGCTGCCGCTGCAGGCGAGCGTGACCCTGGCGGCTGGCGAAACCGGCACGGTGGGCAACGACCTGCTGCTGGGCAGCACCGTCAAGAACATCACCGACGCGCTGCTGGCCACCCTGCTGGTGGAAACGCTCGATCGGGGGCCGGCCCTGACCCTGGCGCAGCGCCAGGCCTCAGCGCAGAACCTGTGGAACGCGCAAGGCGCGGCCTGCGGCAGCCGGGCCTGCCGCGTGACCCGCCTGACCAACGTCAAGGCCGGCATCGAGAACACCACCAACGGCCTCGGTGGATTCCTGGGCGGACTGAGCAGCGACGTGCTGGCCCTGCTGAGCCACACCCTGACACTCAACCTGCAAGGCCTGCTGACCGGGGTGGGCAACCTGGTCGGCGGGCTGCTGACCAGCGTGGGCGACATCCTGGGGGCCGTGCTCGGCGGCGTGATCGGAGGTTGCAGCGCGCTCATCGGCTCCAACGACGCGGCCTGCGTCAACGAGATCGCCAACAGCCTGAACGGCAACTCGTCCGGCGGCGGCGATAGCGTGCCCAACGCCATCACCGCGCTCACCGGCTACCTGCTGCAGGTGCTGCGGCCCTTGCTCGACGGCATCGGCAGCAGCGTGCTCACCCCCATCCTGCACGACGTGCTGGGCCTGCACCTGGGCCAGATCGACGTGCACCTGCGGACCCTCAACTGCCAGGCGCGCGCGCACCTCGTGTATTGACCGACCGTTCAGGTCTTGCGCTGACCGAACCACCACCACATGAACGCGCCGGCCAGAATCATGGGCACGCACAGCCACTGGCCCATGCTCATGCCCAGCGAGAGCAGGCCCAGGTGGGCGTCGGGCTCACGGAAGAACTCGGCGATGAAACGGAACACGCCGTAGCCGAACAGGAACACGGCCGACACCTGGCCACGCGCATGCTCCTTGCGCGCGTAGAACCACAGCAGCACGAACAGCAGCAGGCCTTCGAGCAGGAACTGGTACACCTGCGAGGGGTGGCGCGGCAGATCGCCCGCGCCGCGGAACACCATGCCCCAGGGCAGCGAGGGGTCGGCCACGCGGCCCCAGAGCTCGCCATTGATGAAGTTGCCCAGGCGCCCCGCGGCCAGGCCCGTGGGCACGCAGGGCGCCACGAAGTCCATCACCTGCATGAAGGGCCGCCGGCGGCTGCGCGCGTACCAGACCATGGCCAGCATCACGCCCAGCAGGCCGCCGTGGAAGCTCATGCCGCCCTGCCACACCGCGAAGATCTCCAATGGGTTGGCGAGGTAGTACGCGGGTTTGTAGAACAGGCAGTAGCCGATGCGCCCGCCGGCCACCACGCCCAGCACGCCGAGGAACAGGATGTCCTCCACGTCGCGGCGCGTCCAGGGCGGCTGGGTCACGCTGGCGAACGGGGGATGGCGCAGGCGCGCGTTGGCCAGCAGCAGGAACAGGCCGAAGGCCAGCAGGTAGGTCAGGCCATACCAGTGGATGGCCAGCGGGCCGATCTGGAGGGCGACGGGGTCGATCTGGGGATGTTGAAGCATGGTTCTATTGTGGTCCAGCTTGTGTGCGGGCGAATTCGATGAAGTGGGCCAGCGCCGGCGTGACCGCGTCGGCGCGCCAGACCAGGCTGGTCTCGCACGCCGGCGCGGCCCGCCCCCGCGAGGGCCTGGGGCTGCGGTAGACCACGCCAGGGCGCTGGAACTGCCGCACGCTCTGCGGCACCCAGGCCAGCCCCAGCCCGGCCGACACCAGGTTGACGATGGTCTGCATCTGGATCGCCTCCTGCGCCACCTGCGGCGCGCGCCCCGCCGCGTGGTACAGCGCGAAGATGGCGTCGTGCAAGGTCGGCAGGATGCGCCGCGGAAAGATCACCAGCGGCTCGGCCAGCAGCGCCGCCAACCCCGGGTGGTCCCGCGCGGCCAGCGGGTGCGACTCGGGCAGCGCGACCACGAAGGGCTCGCTGGCGATGCGCGCGTGCGCCAGGCCCGGCGCCTGGAACCCCGGGGAATGCAGCACCATGCCCGCGTCCACCTCGCCCCGCGCGAGCAGCTCCAGCTGCACGTCGCCCGTGGCCTCGATCAGCTCCAGCGCCACCTGCGGCCAGCGCTGGCGAAAGGCGCGCACCCAGCGCGGCAGCAATTCGAATCCCACGGTGGATACGAAGGCCAGCCGCAACCGGCCCAGTTCACCCGCGGCGGCCGCGCGCGCCAGCTCGGGCAGCGCCTGCGCCCGGCCCAGCAGGTCGCGCACCTCGGGCAGCAAGGCCCGGCCCGCGGGCGTGAGCGCCACGCTGCGCTTGGTGCGGTCGAACAGGCGCACGCCCAGCGCCTGCTCCAGCCCCGCAATGGCCTGGGTGAGCGGCGGCTGCGTCATGTGCAGGCGCGCGGCGGCCCGGCCGAAGTGCAGCTCTTCGGCCAGCGCCGCGAATTGGCGCCACTGGCGCAATTCAATGCGCAGCGTTTTCATGGCATCACTCATATGTCCAGCATATTAATGGAAGCCGCCAAAGCAATTGGAAACGGCCGCCGGCCTGACGCATACTTCCCGCACCCTCCCCACGAAGAGACCTCCATGGCCGACAACAAAACCATCTCCATCAAGCCCATCAACAGCCGCAGCGCCAACATCACGCAAGGCAAGTCGCGCGCGCCCAACCGCTCCATGTACTACGCCATGGGCTACGAGGAAAGCGACTTCAAGAAGCCCATGGTGGGCGTGGCCAACGGCCACAGCACCATCACCCCCTGCAACAGCGGCCTGCAGAAGCTGGCCGACGCGGCGGTGGCCGGCATCGAGGAAGCCGGCGGCAACGCCCAGATCTTCGGCACGCCCACCATCTCCGACGGCATGGCCATGGGCACCGAAGGCATGAAGTACTCGCTGGTCAGCCGCGAGGTGATCTCCGACTGCATCGAGACCTGCGTGCAGGGCCAGTGGATGGACGGCGTGGTCGTGGTCGGCGGCTGCGACAAGAACATGCCCGGCGGCATGATGGGCATGCTGCGCGCCAACGTGCCGGCCATCTACGTGTACGGCGGCACCATCCTGCCCGGCCGCTACAAGGGCCAGGACCTCAACATCGTCAGCGTGTTCGAGGCCGTGGGCCAGAACGCCGCCGGCAACCTGAGCGACGAAGACCTGCGCGAGATCGAGATGCGCGCCATCCCCGGCTCCGGCTCGTGCGGCGGCATGTACACCGCCAACACCATGTCCTCGTCCTTCGAGGCCCTGGGCCTGTCGCTGGCGTACTCCAGCACCATGGCCAACCCGCACGACGAGAAGCAGAACTCGGCCAAGGAATCGGCCAAGGTGCTGATCGAGGCGATCAAGAAGGACATCAAGCCGCGCGACATCGTGACCAAGAAGTCGCTGGAAAACGCCGTGGCCGTGATCATGGCCACCGGCGGCTCCACCAACGCGGTGCTGCACTTCCTGGCCATCGCGCACGCGGCCGGCGTGGAATGGTCCATCGACGATTTCGAGCGCATCCGCAAGAAGACCCCCGTGCTGTGCGACCTCAAGCCCTCGGGCAAGTACCTCGCGGTCGACCTGCACCAGGCCGGCGGCATCCCGCAGGTCATGAAGGTGCTGCTCAAGGCCGGCCTGCTGCACGGCGACTGCCTCACCATCACCGGCCAGACCGTGGCCGAGGTGCTCAAGGACGTGCCCGATGCGCCGCGCGCCGACCAGGACGTGATCCGCCCCATCGACAACCCCATGTACGCGGAAGGCCACCTGGCCATCCTCAAGGGCAACCTGTCGCCCGAAGGCGCGGTGGCCAAGATCACCGGTCTGAAGAACCCCGTCATCACCGGCCCGGCGCGCGTGTTCGACGACGAACAGTCCGCGCTCCAGGCGATCCTGGACGGCAAGATCGTCGCGGGCGACGTGATGGTGCTGCGCTACCTGGGCCCCAAGGGCGGCCCCGGCATGCCCGAGATGCTCGCCCCCACCGGTGCGCTGATCGGCGCGGGCCTGGGCGAGAGCGTGGGCCTGATCACCGACGGCCGCTTCTCCGGCGGCACCTGGGGCATGGTGGTGGGCCACGTGGCGCCCGAAGCCGCCGCAGGTGGCACGATCGCCTTCGTGAAGGAAGGCGACTCCATCACCATCGATGCCCACCAACTGGTGCTGGAACTCAACGTGCCCGAAGCGGAGATCGCCAAGCGCCGTGAAGGCTGGACGCCCCCGGCACCGCGCTACACGCGCGGCGTGCAGGCCAAGTTCGCGTTCAACGCGGCCAGCGCCAGCAAGGGCGCCGTGCTCGACAACTACTGATCCGCCCGCGCGGATCGGTCAGCGCGAGCGGCGCTTGGGCTTGATGCCCAGCGCCTCGCGCTGCTTGTCGATGCGGTCCTTCTTCTTCTGATCCATCTTCTCCATCGCCTTGCGCTTGGTGTAGCCGGTGGCGTCGGCCCAGGCCCACCAGGCCACGGCCAGGGCGAACGGCGACAGCACCCACCACCAGGACCATTCGGCCACCACGCCGAACTCCAGGTACTTCAACAACGACAGCACGACGCCTGCGATCAGCAAATACATCACAAACTCCGGTAAAGGCCCCGTGAAGCGGGCAAGAAACTGTAAGCGTTCGTTTCTGGGCGGGTGCGGCTCGGTAGAATCGATCGCGTGACACTCTCCCGCATTCATCGACAAGGACACCCCATGAAACGCGCTCTCCTGATTATGGCCGCCATGACGACGCTGGCCGCTCCGGCCATCGCCGACGAAGCCCTCGCCAAGAGCAAGAACTGCATGGCCTGCCATGCCGTGGACAAGAAGCTGGTGGGCCCCTCCTACAAGGACGTGGCCAAGAAGTATGCGGGCGACGCCAAGGCCGTGGACGCGCTGGCCGCCAAGATCGTCAAGGGCTCCGAAGTGGGCAAGGGCAACTGGGGCGCTGTGCCCATGCCGCCCAACCCGCAGGTCAGCGAAGCCGAGGCCAAGAAGCTGGCGGCCTGGGTGCTGAGCATCAAGTAAGCCACCTGCCTGCTCGCCCACAAAAAAACCCGCTGGAGTCCAGCGGGTTTTTTGTTGCCGGCACGGCGCCGGCATGGGACGTTCAGTTGGTCTCGGCCAGCTGCTCGAGAATGGCCGGGTTCTCCAGCGTCGAGGTGTCCTGCGTGATGGCCTCGCCCTTGGCGATGGAGCGCAGCAGGCGGCGCATGATCTTGCCGCTGCGGGTCTTGGGCAGGTTGTCGCCGAAGCGGATGTCCTTGGGCTTGGCGATCGGGCCGATTTCCTTGCCCACCCAGTCGCGCAACTGCTTGGCGATGGCCTTGGCCTCCTCGCCCGTGGGGCGGCTGCGCTTGAGCACCACGAAGGCCACGATGGCCTCGCCCGTGAGGTCGTCCGGGCGGCCCACCACGGCGGCTTCGGCCACCAGGTCCGTCTTGCCCACCAGCGCGGACTCGATCTCCATCGTGCCCATGCGGTGGCCCGAGACGTTGAGCACGTCGTCGATGCGGCCGGTGATGCGGAAGTAGCCCCGGTCGGCGCTGCGCACCGCGCCGTCGCCCGCCAGGTAGTAGCCCTTGAGCTCTTCGGGGAAGTAGCTCTTCTTGAAACGCTCCGGGTCGCCCCAGATGGTGCGAATCATGGACGGCCAGGGCTTCTTTACCACCAGGATGCCGCCGGCGCCGTTGGGCACGTCGTTGCCGGCCTCATCGACGATGGCCGCGGCAATGCCCGGCAGGGGCAGCGTGCACGAGCCCGGCACCAGCGGCGTGGCGCCCGGCAGCGGGGTAATCATGTGGCCGCCGGTCTCGGTCTGCCAGAAGGTGTCCACGATGGGGCAGCGCTCGCCGCCCACGTGCTTGTAGTACCACATCCAGGCCTCGGGGTTGATGGGCTCGCCCACCGAGCCGAGCAGGCGCAGGCTGGACAGATCGGAGCGCGCGGGGTGCACCTTTTCGTCGCCCTCGGCGGCCTTGATCAGCGAGCGGATGGCCGTGGGCGCGGTGTAGAAGATCGTGACCTTGTGCTTCTCGATCATCTGCCAGAAGCGCCCGGCGTTCGGGTAGGTGGGCACGCCCTCGAACACGACCTGCGTGGCGCCCGCGGCCAGCGGGCCGTAGGTGACGTAGGTGTGGCCGGTGATCCAGCCGATGTCGGCCGTGCACCAGAAGATGTCTTCGGGCCGCAGGTCGAAGGTCCAGTTCATGGTGAGCTGCGCCCACAGCAGGTAGCCGCCGGTGCTGTGCTGCACGCCCTTGGGCTTGCCGGTGGAACCCGAGGTATAGAGCACGAACAGAGGGTGCTCGGCGCTCACCATTTCCGCCGGGCAGCTGGTGGACTGCTCGGCCATGGCGTCGTGCATGAAGGTGTCGCGGCCCGCGACCATGTTGCAGGCCGTGGGGGTGCGCTGGAACACGATCACGTTCTTGATCGAGTCGCAGCCGCCCATGCCGATGCCTTCGTCCACGATGGCCTTGAGCGGCAGCTCCTTGCCGCCGCGCAGCTGGTAGTTGGCGGTGATCACGGCCACGGCGCCCGCGTCCTGGATGCGCTCCTGCAAGGCCTTGGCCGAGAAGCCGCCGAACACCACGCTGTGCGTGGCGCCGATGCGCGCGCAGGCCTGCATGGCCACCACACCCTCCACCGTCATGGGCATGTAGATGACGACGCGGTCACCCTTCTTCACACCGCGCGCCTTGAGCGCGTTGGCGAACTGCGAGACCTTGGCCAGCAGTTCCTTGTAAGTGACCTTGGTCACGTCGCCGTTGTCGGCCTCGAAGATGATGGCGGTCTTGTTTTCCACCGGCGTGCCCATGTGGCGGTCCAGGCAGTTGTACGAGGCGTTGAGCTCGCCGTCCTCGAACCATTTGTAGAACGGCGCCTTGCTGCTGTCGAGCGTCTTGGTGAAGGGCTTGTGCCAGCTCAGGGTTTCGCGCGCCAGCCGGGCCCAGAAGCCTTCGAAGTCCTTGTCGGCCTCGGCGCACAGCGCCTGGTAGGCCTCCATGCCCGAGACCCGCGCGGCCTTCACGGTGGCGGCCGAGGGCTCAAAGACGCGGTTTTCGACCAGGGTGGATTCGATCGTCGACGAAGGCGCGGACATGAAAGTCTCCTAAATGTTGTGGGCAGATGACAGGCCGGGACTGTGCTGAAGGGCTCTTACGAGTCTCTTACAGAAAAGGGCGCAGACCTACAATACCGCCTGCCGTCTGGCCGCCCATCCCGGGGGCTCGGTACATTGTGTCACCATCCATGAGCGACCCCGTCAAAGTCCAAGCCCCGATCCGCGCGCTGCCCAACCTGATCTTCGCCAGCCGCTGGCTGCAGTTGCCGCTCTACATCGGCCTGATCGCGGCACAGGCCATCTATGTCTTCCATTTCTGGGTCGAACTGGTCCACCTGATCGAGGCCGCGTTCGGCAACGACGTGGCGCTGGCCAAGCTGGTCACCAGCATCGGCTACAAGAGCGACGTGCAGCTCACCGGCCTGAACGAGACCATCATCATGCTGGTGGTGCTCGCGCTGATCGACGTGGTGATGATCTCCAACCTGCTGATCATGGTGATCGTGGGCGGCTACGAGACCTTCGTGAGCCGCATGCACCTGGAAAACCACCCCGACCAGCCCGAGTGGCTCAGCCACGTGAACGCCTCGGTGCTCAAGGTGAAGCTGGCCACGGCCATCATCGGCATCAGCTCGATCCACCTGCTCAAGACCTTCATCAACGCCGCCAACTACGACGTGAAGGTCCTGATGTGGCAGACCATCATCCATGTGGTCTTCCTGCTCAGCGCCATGGCCATCGCCATGACCGACCGGCTGATGGCCCACCCGGCGGACAACGGCCACTGACCGCGCGCCTTCGGGCGCCTTGTGGGGTTTTCTGCGCCCCGGCATGGGCCATCCATGCACAAAAGTTATAATTGACGCCTCAGCCATCCGGCCCCTGGCCGGGTGGCGCTCATGTGCTACTCGCGGATCGCCCTGCATCCCGTCGCGGCACAGAGATTTCAATGGCCGGTCTTCCGGCCTCGACGCCGCGTCACTCCCGCACCGTGCCAGCCCCCCAGACAGGGCCCGCTGACCGGGCTTGCGTGATGGCAGGCGCTGGGTTTGCCGATTCGTCGCTGTCAGTGTCTGTCTGCGGTCTTGAATGACCCGGTCGGGCACGCGCGTGCCCCCTGCTTCAAGACCGTTCGCGGTGCCTTGTCCAACTTGCACAGGAGGCAGCACCACCCATGGCCCAACCCATTTCCATCGAACACGTCTTCAAGGTGTTCGGCGACCAGCCCGAGGCCGCCCTCGATCTCGTCCGCGAAGGCCGCAGCAAGCAGGAGATCCTCGCCGAAACCGGGCAATCCATCGGGGTCTTCGACGCCCATTTCGAGATCGAGGCCGGCGAGATCTTCGTCATCATGGGCCTGTCGGGCTCGGGCAAATCGACGCTGGTGCGCCTGCTCAACCGGCTGATCGAACCCACGGCCGGCCGCATCCTGGTCAACGGCCAGAACATCAACGACCTCTCGGACGCCGGCCTGCGCGCCCTGCGGCGCAAGGACATCAGCATGGTGTTCCAGTCGTTCGCGCTGATGCCGCACATGACCGTGCGCGACAACACCGCCTTCGGCCTGGAACTCGCGGGCGTCAAGCCCGCGCAGCGCCTGGCGCTGGCCGACCAGGCCCTCGAACAGGTGGGCTTGGCTGGCTGGGGCGACAGCTACCCCGATGAACTCTCCGGCGGCATGCAGCAGCGCGTGGGCCTGGCGCGCGCGCTGGCTTCGGACCCGTCCATCCTGCTGATGGACGAGGCCTTCTCGGCGCTGGACCCGATCATTCGCACCGAGATGCAGAGCGAGCTGCTGCGCCTGCAGCAGGTGCGCCGCCGCACCATCGTCTTCATCTCGCACGACCTCGACGAGGCCATGCGCATCGGCGACCGCATCGCCATCATGAAGGACGGCCAGGTGGTGCAGGTCGGCACGCCGGAAGACATCCTGCGCCAGCCGGCCGACGACTACGTGCGCAACTTCGTGCGCGGCGTCGACGCGGCGGCGGTGTTCAAGGCCGGCGACATCGCCCGGCAGACGCAGGTCGTGGTGGCCGAGCACCCGAACAAGGGCGCGCGCGCCGCGCTCAAGCTGCTCGAAGACAAGGACCGCGACTGGGCCTACGTCGTCAGCCCCGACCAGCGCTACCTCGGCCTGGTGTCGGCGGACTCCCTGCGCCACGCGCTGCAGGACCACGACGGCCCGCTGGGCCTCTCGCGCGCCTACCTGCCCGACGTGCAAGTGGTCAACGCCGCCCACCCGGTGGCTGAGCTTTTCGGCCAGGCCGCGAACGCGCCCTACCCGCTGCCCGTCGTGGACGCCCACGGCCGCTACCGCGGCGCCATCAGCAAGAACACGCTGCTGAAGTTCCTGGACCGCGCGGCGGCCTGAGGCCGCCCCCCACTGGAGAGAACATGAACGACACCGACATCGAGATCACCGCAAGTCCCACCACCACCGACGCGTGGGGCGCGTCCACCGCGGCCGCCAGCGACAACTGGCTCGACACCACCGCGCTCAGCGACACCACCACCCCGATGGCCGACGAAGGCTTTCGCCTCAGCCAGCTGTGGGACGGCTCGCTGCCCGTCGAGAACTGGATCAACGACGCCCTGAGCTGGACGGTGGACCACTTCCGCCCGTTCTTCCAGACCGTGCGCGCGCCCATCGACACCACGCTCACCAGCGTGGAACAGCTGCTGTTGAGCGTGCCGATGCTGGCCATGGTCACGCTGATGGGCCTGCTGGCCTGGCAGTTCGCCGGCCGCGCCATCGCCATCGGCACCGTGGTCTCGCTGCTGCTGGTGGGCATGCTGGGCATCTGGCCCGAGGCCATGGTCACGCTCTCGCTGGTGCTGACCTCGCTGGTGTTCTGCATCGCCATCGGCCTGCCGCTGGGCATCCTGCTGGCGAGCAGCGACCGCACGCAGCGCCTGCTTCGCCCAGTGCTCGACGCGATGCAGACCACGCCGGCCTTCGTCTACCTCGTGCCGGTGGTGATGCTGTTCGGCATCGGCAACGTGCCCGGCGTCATCGTCACCATCGTCTTCGCCCTGCCCCCGCTGGTGCGCCTGACCGACCTGGGCATCCGCCAGGTGCGGCCCGACCTGATCGAAGCGGCGCGCGCCTACGGCGCCTCGCGCTGGCAGATGCTGGCCAAGGTGCAGTTGCCGCTGGCGCTGCCCTCCATCATGGCGGGCATCAACCAGGCGCTGATGCTCTCGCTGTCCATGGTGGTCATCGCTTCGATGATCGCCGTCGGTGGCCTGGGGCAGATGGTGCTGCGCGGCATTGGCCGCCTGGACATGGGCATGGCCACCGTCGGCGGCCTGGGCATCGTGCTGCTGGCGATCGCGCTGGACCGCATCACCCAGGCCCTGGGCCGGCCCGGCCGGGGCGCGCGCCACTGGTGGCAGCAAGGCCCCGCGGGCCTGGTCGTGCGGCTGCTGCGCCCCGCGCCCGCCCGCCAGGCGGCGGCCCCGGCCGCCCTGCCCGCCACCGCCCCCCTTTCCACCTCCTGAGCCTTCGCGCCCAGGCCCTCCCACCCACCATCGAAAGGAAACCGATGACCTTCCCCACGCCCACCCCTCTGTGGCGCACCCTGCTCGGCGGCGGCCTCATGGCCCTCGCCCTCACGGGCCCGGCCCAGGCGCAGAACCTGCCCGGCAAAGGCATTGCCGTGCAGCCGCTGCAAAGCTCCATCGCCGAAGAGACCTTCCAGACCCTGCTGGTGTCGCGAGCGCTGGCCAAACTGGGTTACGACGTGAAGCCGATCAAGGAAGTGGAGTACCCGACCGCCCACGTGGCCATCGCCAACGGCGACGCCACCTTCATGGCCGACCACTGGGATCCGCTGCACGCGGACTTCTACAAGAACGCCGGCGGCGACGCCAAGCTCTACCGCCAGGGCGCCTACTCGCCCGGCGCGGCCCAGGGCTACCTGATCGACCGCAAGACCGCCGAGGCTCACAAGATCACGCGCGTGGACCAGCTCAAGGACCCGGCGATCGCCAAGCTGTTCGACCACAACGGCGACGGCAAGGCCGACCTGACCGGCTGCAACCCCGGCTGGGGCTGCGAGGCGGTGATCGAACACCACCTCGACGCCTACAAGCTGCGCGACACGGTGACGCACCAGCAGGGCAGCTACGCCGCGCTGATCGCCGACACCATCACGCGCCTCAAGCAGGGCCAGCCGGTGCTGTACTACACCTGGACGCCCTACTGGGTCAGCGGCGTGCTGCGCCCCGGCCAGGAAGTGGTGTGGCTGCAGGTGCCGTTCTCCTCACTGCCGGGGGAGCAAAGCAAGCTCGACACCCAGCTGCCCAACGGCCAGAACTACGGCTTCGTGCTCAACACGCAGCGCATCGTGGCCAACCGGCAGTTCACCGAGCAGAACCCGGCGGCCGCGCGGCTGTTCGAGGTGATGGCGCTGCCGGTGGCCGACATCAACGCCCAGAACCTGCGCATGCGCGAAGGCCAGAACAAGCCGCAGGACGTGGAGCGCCACACCGACGCCTGGATCAAGGCCCACCAGAAGACCTTTGACGGCTGGATCTCGCAGGCCCTGTCGGCTGCGAAACGCTAAGGCGCCGACACCCCCTGAAAAAGCCCGGCCTGCCGGGCTTTTTCATGCGCTCAACGCGCGAGCAAGCCGATCACCAGCGCGTTGGCGAGGTCGATGAAGAACCCGCACACCAGCGGCACCACGATGAAGGCCCGGGGCGCCGCGCCGTAGGCCCGCACCACCGCGCTCATGTTGGCGATGGCGGTGGCGGTCGAGCCCAGCGCGATGCCGCCGAAGCCCGAGCAGATGACGGCCGCTTCGTAGTCGCGCCCCATGAAGCGGAACACGACGAAAGCCGTGAACGCCACCGCGAGCAGCACCTGCAGCGTCATGGTCACGGCCATGAAGCCCAGCACCGGTTCCAGCTCCCACAGGCGCAGGCCCATGAGCGCCATGGTGAGGAACAGGCCGAGGCTCAGGTCGGAGATCAGCGCCACCCCCAGCCGCATGCTCGGCCAGTTCCACAGACGACCGCCTTCGGGGGCCAGCCACTGCCCGGCGCTGCGCAGGCCGATGCCCGCCATCAGGCAGCCCACGAAGGCCGGCAGGTGCAGCCCGGTGAGCGCGACCAGCTCGTTGACGCCCTGCCCCAGCATCAGGGCCAGGTTGAGCCAGAGCAAGGCCATCAGCACGCCGTGGTAGTCGAGCCGCAGGTGGGCTTCGTCCTGGTAGCGCGTGCCGACCTCCACGTCGGCCGCGCCCGAGGGCACGATGCGGTGGCGGCGCATCAACCACGCCGCCAGCGGCCCGCCCACCAGGCAGGCCGCGATCATGCCCACCATGTTGGCCGCCAGGCCCAGCTCGCCCGCGTTGGCGATGCCCAGGCGGTCGACGAAGTGCGGCGTCCAGGCCAGCGTGGTGCCGACCCCACCGGTGAGCGAGATCGAGCCGGCCATGAGGCCCGCGCGCGCGTCCATGCCGAACGCGCTGGCCGCCGCCATGCCGACCCCGTTCTGCAACAGCATGAAGCCGATGGCCAGCACCAGCAGCACCACCAGCGAGCGCCCGCCCTGGCGCAGCGTGCGCACGTCCGTGCCCAGGCCGATGGCGGCGAAGAAGTACAGCAGCAGCATGTCCCGCGCGCCGAGCTCGAACACCACCCGCACATCCAGCGTGTAGTACAGGGTGCAGACGACCAGCGCGCACACCACCCCACCCACCACGGCCTCCGGGATGTTGTAGCGCTGCAGCCAGGCGTGGCGCTGAGTGAGCCACTTGCCGACGAAGAGCAGCAGGATGGCGAGCGTGAAGCTGGCGAAAGGATCGACGAGGAAGCTGGTGCGCCAGGGGAACGGGATCATGGCGCCATGGTAGCGGTCAACGCCCCGTCATCTTCTCCGGCACCACCCACTGGTCGAACTGCTCGGCCGTCACGTGGCCCAGCGCCAGCGCGGCCTCGCGCAGCGTGGTGCCCTCCTTGTGCGCCTTCTTGGCGATCTGCGCGGCCTTGTCGTAGCCGATGTGCGTGTTCAGCGCGGTCACGAGCATGAGCGAGCGGTCCACCAGCTCGGTGATGCGGGCTCGGTTGGGCTCGATGCCCACGGCGCAGTGGTCGTTGAAGCTCTTCATGCCGTCGGCCAGCAGGCGCACGCTCTGCAGAAAGTTGTGCGCCACCATGGGGCGGAACACGTTGAGCTCGAAGTTGCCCGAGGCGCCGCCGAAGTTGATCGCCACGTCGTTGCCGAACACCTGTGCCGCCAGCATGGTCACGGCCTCGCTCTGGGTCGGGTTGACCTTGCCGGGCATGATGGACGAGCCGGGCTCGTTCTCGGGGATGCTGAGTTCGCCGATGCCGCTGCGCGGACCGCTGGCGAGCCAGCGCACGTCGTTGGCGATCTTCATGAGGCTGGCCGCGAGCGTCTTGAGCGCGCCGTGCGCGTGCACCAGGGCGTCGACGCTGGCCATGGCCTCGAACTTGTTGGGCGCGGTGACAAAGGGCAAGCCGGTGAGCCGGGCCAGCTCGGCCGCCACCTGCTCGGCATAGCCCTTGGGCGCGTTCAGGCCGGTGCCCACCGCCGTGCCGCCCAGCGCCAGTTCGCACAGGTGCGGCAGGGCCGCCCGCACATGCGCCTCGCCGTGCGCGAGCTGCGCCACCCAGCCCGAGAACTCCTGCCCCAGCGTGAGCGGCGTGGCGTCCTGCAGGTGGGTGCGGCCGATCTTGACGATGCCGTCGAAGTCGCGCGCCTTCTTCTCCAGCGTGCCGCGCAGCAGCGCCAGCGCCGGCAGCAGGCGGTGCGTGAGGGCTTCCACCGCCGCCACGTGCATGGCGGTCGGGAACACATCGTTGCTCGACTGGCTGCGGTTCACATCGTCGTTGGGGTGCACCAGGCGCCCTTCGCCGCGCTCGCCGCCCAGCAGCTCGCTGGCGCGGTTGGCCAGCACCTCGTTCACGTTCATGTTGGTCTGCGTGCCCGAGCCGGTCTGCCAGACCACCAGCGGGAACTCCACCTCGTGGCCGCCGGCGATCACCTCGTCGGCCGCTTTCGCGATGGCCTGGGTCTTTTTCTCGTCCTGCAGGCCCAGCGCGTGGTTGACCACGGCCGAGGCGCGCTTGACCTGCGCCAGGGCGCGGATCATCTCGCGCGGCTGGCGCTCGCCCGAGATGTCGAAGTTCTGCAGCGAGCGCTGCGTCTGGGCGCCCCAGAGGCGGTCGGCCGGGACGTCGATGGGACCGAAGGTGTCGCGTTCGGAGCGGGTGGCCGGGCGGGTGTTCATGGTGTGGCGTGACCTGTCAAAATAGAGGGCTGGAAAAGCCAAGCCCCAAGGCCCTCCAGCATAGCTCCAAATAAAAGCAATTCTCATCTGATGGCCACTTGACGCCTTGCCCCGGCCGCCGACGCGATTTGCCCCCTACGCCCACGACACCATGACGACCACCATCCGCCAGGCCGACCTCATCGAATCCATCGCGGCCGCGCTGCAGTACATCAGCTACTACCACCCGGCCGACTACATCGCCCACCTGGCCCGCGCCTACCAGCGCGAGCAGAGCGCCGCCGCGAAGGACGCGATCGCGCAGATCCTCACCAACAGCAAGATGAGCGCCACCGGCCAGCGCCCGATCTGCCAGGACACCGGCATCGTCAACGTGTTCCTCAAGGTCGGCATGAACGTGCGCTGGGAAGGCTTCACCGGCGGCCTGGAAGACGCCATCAACGAAGGCGTGCGCCGCGGCTACAACCACCCCGACAACACGCTGCGCGCCTCCGTCGTGGCCGACCCGCAGTTCGCCCGCAAGAACACCAAGGACAACACGCCCGCCGTGATCTTCACCGAGCTGGTGCCCGGCGACACCGTGGAAGTGACCGTGGCCGCCAAGGGCGGCGGCAGCGAGAACAAGAGCAAGATGATCATGCTCAACCCCGGCGACTCGGTGGTCGACTGGGTGCTCAAGACCGTGCCCACCATGGGCGCCGGCTGGTGCCCGCCGGGCATGCTGGGCATCGGCATCGGCGGCACGGCCGAGAAGGCGGTGCTGATGGCCAAGGAAAGCCTGATGGACGACATCGACATGTACGAGCTGCAGGCCAAGTCGGCCAAGGGCGAGAAGCTCGACCAGGTCGAGGAACTGCGCCTGGAGCTGTACGAGAAGGTCAACGCCCTGGGCATCGGCGCGCAAGGCCTGGGCGGCCTGACCACCGTGCTCGACGTCAAGATCAAGATGTACCCCACGCACGCGGCCAGCAAGCCCGTGGCCATGATCCCCAACTGCGCGGCCACGCGCCACGCGCACTTCGTGATGGACGGCAGCGGCCCGGTCTACCTGGACGCGCCGAGCCTGGACCTCTGGCCCAACGTGAACTGGGTGCCCGACACGCAGAAGAGCAAGCGCGTCGACCTCAACACGCTGACCAAGGAAGAAGTCGCCAGCTGGAAGCCCGGCGACACCCTGCTGCTCAACGGCAAGATGCTCACGGGCCGCGACGCGGCGCACAAGCGCATCAAGGACATGCTGGCCAAGGGCGAGAAACTGCCGGTGGACTTCACCAACCGCGTGATCTATTACGTCGGCCCGGTCGACCCGGTGCGCGACGAGGCCGTGGGCCCGGCCGGCCCCACCACCGCCACCCGCATGGACGGCTTCACCGAAATGATGCTGGCCGAGACCGGCCTGATCGCGATGATCGGCAAGTCCGAGCGCGGCCCGGTCGCCATCGAGGCCATCAAGAAGCACAAGAGCGCCTACCTCATGGCCGTGGGCGGTGCGGCCTACCTGGTCTCCAAGGCCATCAAGACCGCGAAGGTGCTGGGTTTCGCCGACCTGGGCATGGAGGCCATCTACGAATTCGACGTGGTCGACATGCCCGTGACCGTGGCCGTGGACGCGGGCGGCACCAGCGCGCACATCACCGGCCCGGCCGAGTGGCAGAAGCGCATCGCCACCGGCGAGTTCAAGGGCATCGAGGTCGCCGCCGCTTGAAAACCGTCGGGGTGTTCGACAGCGGGGTCGGCGGCCTGAGCGTGCTGCGCGCCCTGCTCGCCGAGCTGCCGGGCACGCGCTTCGTCTACGCCGCCGACAGCGCGCACGCGCCCTACGGCGAGCGCACGGCGCAGGACGTGTCGGCGCGCACGCACCGCATCACCGCCCAGCTGCGCGAGCAGCACGGCATCGACGCCCTGGTGGTCGCCTGCAACACCGCCACGGCCCACGCCATCGACGACCTGCGCAAGGCCTACCCTGACATGCCCATCGTGGGCGTGGAACCTGCCCTCAAGCCCGCCGCCGCCCTGAGCCGCAGCGGCGGCATCGGCGTGCTGGCCACGCGCGGCACGCTCGAGAGCGCGCGTTTCGCCCAGCTGCGCGACCGGCTGATCGCCGCCGCGCCCCGTCCCCTGCGGTTCATCAGTCAGCCCTGCGATGGCCTGGCGGCGGCCATCGAGCGACACGAGCTGCCCACCATCGAGGCCTTGAGCACGCGCTATGTGCAAGAACTGCTGCAAGGCCCCCAAGGCGACCACCCCATCGACACCCTGGTGCTCGGTTGCACGCACTACCCGTTCGCGGCCGAGCTGCTGGGCCGCCTGTGCGGCCCCGATGTGACGCTGGTGGACACGGGCGCCCCCGTCGCGCGCCGCACCCGCGATGTGCTGGGCCTGCCCCTGCTCCCGGACGCGCCCACCGTGCCGCCCTTGCTGCTGTCCAGCGGCAACCCCTCGGCCCTGGCCCAGGCCGCCCAGCGCTGGCTGGGCCTGGCGGTCGAAGCGCGAAGCCTCTAGGCCTGCAGCGCGGCAGCGCGCCCGCGCTGCATGTTCACCGGCACCAGCAAGGCCAGGCCGATCACGAACAGCACCGCCGTGAAGCCGATGGCCAGGCGCTGGTTGCCCCCGGTCATCCAGGTGATGGCGCCATAGCTCAGCGGGCCGATGATGCTGGCCACCCGCGTGGCGAAGGTCCACAGGCCGAAGAACTCGGCCAGTTGCGCCGGTGGCGCCAGCATGCCGGCCATGGCACGGCCCGAAGACTGGCTCGCGCCCATGCACACGCCCGAGATGGCCGCGGCGTACCAGAAGCCGCCCTTGGTGGTGGTGAGCGCCGCGATGATGCAGGTCGCCACCCAGCCCACCAGCGTGATGCCCAGCGCCAGCTTGTGGCCCAGGCGGTCCTGCCAGTAGCCGAAGGCCAGAGCCCCGAGCGCGGCCGCGATGTTGAGCACGAAGATCAGCACCATGGTCTCCTGCTGCACGAAGCCGATCACCTGCTCCGCGTAGATCGCCGCCAGGGTGATGGCCACCGCCACGCCGCCCTGGTAGGCCGCCACGCAGGCCAGCAGCCACATGAAATCGCGGTAACGGCGCGCCTGCTGGAAGGTGCGGTGCAGCTGGCGCAGCGATTCGCGCCACCCCGCCGCGCCGGCGGGCCCGGTCTGGGGCTGGGCGCGCTCGCGCAGGAATCCGAGCGTGAACAGCGCCGCCACGGCGAACACCGCCGCCGTGATCCCCATCGTCACCGGCACGAACTGCTCGGCTTTCTGGCCCTGCGCCTGGGCCCAGAGCACATAGCCCAGGCTCAGCCCCAGCGCCAGCATGCCGCCCACGTAGCCCAGGCTCCAGCCCCAGCCGCTCACCCGCCCCATGGCCTCGGGTTTCGCCAGCTCGGGCAGGAACGCGGCAATGAGCGACTCGCCCCAGGCAAAGAACACGTTGGACACGACGATGAGCACCATGCCCAGCACCACCGCTCCCGGCCCCACCAGGCCCAGCGCGGCCGTGGCCAGCACACAGCCCAGCGTGGTCATCATGAGCAGCCGCTTCTTGGCCGCGTGGCGGTCCGCCCACGCGCCCATGGCGGGGATGGTGAACATCACGATCAGGTGCGAAATGCTGAGCGCCAGCGTCCAGGCGAAGGTCGCCCATTCGGCGCCACCGGCCACCGCCCCCACGAAATAGGCCGCGAACACCGCGGTGATCACCACCGTGGTGTAGCCGGAGTTCGCGAAGTCGAACATCGCCCAGCCGAACACCTCGCGCTTGCGCACGCCGGGATTCAGGGCATCGGTGGAGAAAAAGGCCATGGGGACTCCGGAGGGCGAGGCCAGGTGCTCGCGCTCTGAAGTCTATTACGCGGCCGTGACCGGGCCGTCAGTGCAGGTGGCGCGGCTTGCGCGGGCCACCGTGCGAGGGGCCGCCATGGCCGCGCGGCGGTTTGCCCAGCTGCATCGAATTCACCAGCGACTCGAAGCGCTGGTTGAAGAGCTTGTCGATCGCGCCCACGACGTCGCCCAGTTCGGCCTGGTCGAAGTGGCGCTCCATGACGTGCAGCACGTCCTGCACCAGCAGGTCGCGTTGCACCTGCATGATGGCGGCCGGCGTGGGGCCCACGAAGCACATCAGGAAGTCGTCGCGCGCTTCCTCGTCGGGCGCACCCTCTTCTTCGTCGTACTCGGCGTCGTAGAACGACACTTCCAGCGGTGCCCCGGCCGACGCGATGTCGTTCAGGCCCATGCAGGCCTCCTCGATCACCTGGCGGAAATCCTCGTCGCCCGGCACCGTCCAGCAGATCTGCAGCACATGGGCCTCGGCGTCGAAACGGATGCCCGGCTCGTCTTCGTAGCTGCTCTCGGCCGCCGCCGCCAGCGAGCGGGCGCCCGCGTACTGCCACAAGGGTTTGAGCGCATCCTGGATCTGGCCGTAGGCCACATCCTCGCGCAACGGCACGTCGCCGTGCACGTGGATCTCGAAGGGCGCGTTGTATCGGGTCATGGAAAACTCACTGTAGCGGCGAAACCGCAAAAAACCTAGAGGTGGTGCCTCGAAGCGGACTCGAACCGCTAAGTCTCGCGACGGGGGATTTTAAGTCCCCTGTGTTTACCAATTTCACCATCGAGGCCCAATGGCCAATTGTGGCAGGTTGAAAAACGCCGGCCCCGCCAACGCGGGGTTGGCGGGGCCGGCGCTCCCGCGAGGATTTCTTAAAAGTCGTTATCCATCAACCACTTAGCGGGCCTCAGACCTTGAACACCGCGACGATCTCCGCCAGCCGGCTGGCCTGGCTCTTGAGGCTGTCGGCCGCGGCGGCGCTTTCTTCCACCAGGGCGGCGTTCTGCTGCGTGACCTGATCGAGCTGGTTCACCGCGTCGCTGACCTGGCTGATGCCCTGCGACTGCTCCACGCCGGCCGCGCTGATCTCGGTGATCATGTCCGTCACGCGCTTGACCTGCGAGACGATGTTCTCCATGTTGCGGCCCGCGTCGTCGGCCAGCCGCGAGCCGGCTTCCACCTTCTCCACGCTCTCGTTGATCAGGAGCTTGATTTCCTTGGCCGCGCCCGCGCTGCGCTGCGCCAGGTTGCGCACCTCGCCAGCCACCACCGCGAAACCCCGGCCCTGCTCACCGGCGCGCGCCGCTTCCACCGCGGCGTTCAGCGCCAGGATGTTGGTCTGGAACGCGATGCCGTCGATCACGCCGATGATGTCGGCGATCTTCCTGGAACTCTCGGTGATGTCCTGCATGGTGCCCACCACCTGCCCCACCACGTCGCCGCCCTGCACGGCCGCCTCGCTGGCGGTCGTGGCCAGCTGGTTGGCCTGGCGCGCGGTCTCCGAGTTCTGGCGCACCGTGGAGGTGAGTTCTTCCATCGAGGCTGCGGTCTGTTCGAGGTTGCTCGCCTGTTCTTCGGTGCGCTGGCTCAGGTCGTTGTTGCCGATCGCGATCTGCGAGCTGCCGGTGGCGATCGACTCGGAGCTGGAGCGCACGTTGCTCACGATGTTGAGCAGGCTGGTGTTCATGGCCTTGAGCGCGTTCAGCAGTTGCCCGGTTTCGTCGGTGCTGGTGACTTCGATGCGCGAGGTCAGGTCGCCGGCGGCCACGGTCTCGGCCACGCGGACGGCCTCGTTCAGCGGCCGCGTGATGGAGCGGCTGATCACCAGGCCCAGCACCATGCCGATGCCCACGGCGGCGGCGATGAGGGCCAGCATCATCGTCAGGCTCGTTGCGTAAAGCTGGTCCGTCAGGTCGTTGGCCTTGCTGGCCGCGCCTTCCTTCATGCGGGAGAGTTCGGTGAACAGGTTGTCCACCTTGGTGGACTCGATGCGGGCGTCGTCCAGCGCCTTGGTCAACGCCTCGCTGCGGGTGGACAGCAGGGCGTCCTGCGCGGCCAGGCTGAGCGCGGTGTTCAGGTGCTGGCGGTAGGCGGCCAGCGAGGCTTCGGCCTCGGCAAACATGTCCTTGGCCTTGGGCGAATAGAACAGGGGCGCGGCCTTGTCCAGCAACTCGTCGGCGGCGGTCAGGCTCTTTTCCAGGGTCGCCTTGTGGGCCGCGCGCTCTTCCTCGGTGGTGGCCAGCATGAAGTTGGAGCGGGCGCGCCCGGCATAGATCAGGTTGATGTTGGCTTCCTTGATGTGGGAGAGGCCCATCAGCTCAAGGGTGTACATCTTGGTGGCCTCGTCGTTGATCTTCGACATGTTGAGGATGCCGATGCCGCCCACCAGGGCGCAGATGGTGCAGATGACGAGAAAGGCGGCGATCAGGCGAGGGCCGACCTTCAAAGACTGGATGAAATTCACGTTTTTCTCGGGGTTGATGGCCAGAGTCGGCCGGTGGATGCAGCGCCGTCAGCGCCGATATTCAGAAGTTGATCCGCCAACTATCGGCGCCGCTTCGGGCGTCTTGAGGAAAGAAAGCGCCTTCATCCGCCGTGCGGTCGCGGTGCATACCTTTCGCCTCATTCCCCGCGGAAAACGCGCCGTCGCTGGCGCCGCAGGAGGCTTCAACGCCGGGTTTTCAGCCTGTTGACCTGGGTCGGCCGCGCCCTCGCCCCTCGATACTTTCTTCACCCCAAGCCCTTACGCCACCGCGCCCATGAACAGCTCCATGCTTTTGAACATCCAGAGCAGCCTTGCGCAGATCAAGGCCAGTGAGTCGCACATCGCCGAGGCGTTGCCGCTCGGCGGGGGCCAGGGCGCCCGCTCGTTCACCGACCACATCGGCGGCCTGATCCGCTCGGTGGACGACAAGGGCCACGAGGCCCAGGCCATGGTGAGCGCGGTCGAGACGGGCCAGAGCGACAACCTGGTGGGCGCCATGCTCAAGAGCCAGGAAGCCTCGCTCAACTTTCAAATGATGATGCAGGTGCGCAACAAGGTCGTTTCGGGCCTGGACGACCTCATCAAGCTGCCGATCTGAGCCGCATGCCCGCGACCACGAAGATCATCGGGCCCGCCCGCGGGGCGCTCATGACGGTGATCGACACCTGCGAGCTGGGCCGCCCCGTTCACGTGCTCGACCGTTTTTGCCAGGTCCTCCACGCCGACCTGGCGGCCGCCGTGGAAAGCCTCTTCGCCACCCGCACCGCACCGGGCTTCCAGCTGGGGCGCATCGAGCATTCGCGCCGGGTCCATCCGCACAGGCCCCTGCGCTGGTTCCTGTTCGACACGGCCGCCGGCCGCCTGGGTTTCTCCATCGATCGCCAGGCCGCGCTCGCGCTGCTGGCCCGCCGCCTGGGCATGAGCAACTGGAGCCAGCTGGATCAGGAAATGCTGCAGCGCTCGGAGACCGCCACCGAACAGCGGCTCGCCGCGCAGGTGGGCAAGCGCCTCGTGCAGTGCCTCTCGGCGCGCCTGCTCAGCGGCTTGCAGGAGCGCGCCGCCACGGACACCGCACCGGCCGTGCTCGACACCGAGCGCCATGGCTTCGGCGGCCCCACCGATGCCCAGGCCCTGTTCCTGGGCTGCGACCTGCTCGACGCGCAGGGCCGCCCCATGGGCCGGCTGAACTGGGTGCTGGAAGACAGCGCCCTGGACGCCCTGCTGCGCGCCCTGGCGCCACCCCGGCGCAAGCCCGCGAAAAAACCCATCGACCCGACCACCCTGCGCCGGCAGCTGCCCATGCTGCTCGACGTGCGGTTGCTGGAGAAGCCGCTGTCGCTGGGCGACGTAATGGCGCTGCGGCCTGGCAGCGTGCTGCCGGTCGACCTCGGCCTGGCCACCGTGCGCATCCAGGACAGCCCGGTGCTCAAGGCCAGCGTGGTCGAGCACGGCGGCAAGCTCTGTCTAACCTCCCTCCAAGAAGTCTGAACCGCCATGGAAAACCTCACCGCGCCCCTCCCAGCCGACGCCGCCGGCGGCATCGACGAACTGCTGTCCTACATGGACGGCCCGGCCGAGAAACCCGCGGCGGAACCGGTGGCTTTCGAGGCCCCGGCGCCCCGGCTGGGCATGGGCAGCCTCATGCGCAAGATCCCGGTCACGCTCACGCTGGAGCTGGGTTCGACCCGGGTGTCGCTGGAAGACCTGGCGCACCTGAGCACCGACAGCGTGGTCGAACTCGATGCGCTGGCTGGCGAGCCGCTGACCATCAAGGTCAATGGCGTGTCCATCGGCAAGGCCGTGGTGGTGATCTCCGGCGAAAACTACGGCCTGAAAGTGGTCGAGATCTCCGACCTGAACCTGGACAGCCTGGCCGCATGACGCCACGCGCCCTTCGACCCGGCGCCCTGCTCCTGGGCGCCGTCACGCTGGCCGCGCTCACGGGGCTGGCGCCCACCGATGCGCTGGCGCAGGCGGGGAGTCAAGGGCTGCAGATCTTCAGCAGCAACACCAGCGGCGGCACCACCGACTACACGGTTCGCACGCAGATCCTGATCATCATGACGCTGCTGGGTCTGCTCCCGGCCATGATGCTCATGATGACCAGCTTCACCCGCTTCGTCATCGTGCTCTCGCTGCTGCGCCAGGCGCTGGGCCTGCAGCAGGGCCTGCCCAACCGCATCATCACCGGCATCGCGCTCATCCTCACCCTGCTGGTGATGCGGCCGGTGGGCGAGCGCATCTGGACCGATGCCCTGCAGCCCTACGACGAGGGCAGGATCACCCTGGCCCAGGCGCTGAAGAACGCCGAGGCGCCGCTCTCGCGCTTCATGCTCGCGCAGACCAGCAAGCCCGCGCTCGAACAGATCGCCACCCTGGCCGGCGCGCCGGCCGTCACCGACCCCGCGCTGCACCCCTTCACCGTCAAGCTCGCCGCCTTCGTGCTCAGCGAGCTCAAGACGGCTTTCATGATCGGCTGCATGCTGTTCATCCCCTTCCTGGTCATCGACCTGGTGGTCTCGTCCGTGCTGATGGCCATGGGCATGATGATGCTGTCCCCGCTGGTGATCTCCCTGCCGCTCAAGCTGCTGCTGTTCGTGCTGGTGGACGGCTGGACGCTGACGGTCAACACGCTGGTGACCAGCGTGCGCGCCATCTGAAGGGACTTCGTCGTGACCCCCGAAATCGCCGTCGAACTGGTCGCCGAGTGCCTGAAGCTGGTGGTGGTGCTGGTCACGCTGCTCATCGGCCCCAGCCTGGTCGTGGGCGTGGTGGTGAGCCTGTTCCAGGCCGCCACGCAGATCAACGAGCAGACGCTGAGCTTCCTGCCCCGCCTGATCGTGACGCTGCTGGCCATCATCTTCATGGGGCAGTGGCTGGCGGGCAAGCTCATGGACTACTGCATCGCCATCTTCGAACGCGCCGCGCAGCTGGCGATCTGACGTGAGCCCCATGGAGCCGGTCTTCGGTCAACTGCTGGCCACGCTGCTGGCGATGTGGTGGCCTTTCGTGCGGCTGCTGGCCATGCTGTCCTTCATGCCGGTGGTGGGCGAGAACATGGTGCCGATCACCGTGCGCGTGCTGCTGGCGCTGGCGCTGGCCGTGGTGCTGCTGCCGGTGGCGCAGCCCCCAGTGCCGATCACCCCCTTCTCCCTGCTCGGCATCGTCACCACCATCGAGCAGGTGGTGATCGGCCTGATCATCGGCCTGTGTTTCCAGCTCATCATGGCGGTCTTCACCCTGCTGGGCTTCATGGCCTCGTCGCAGATGGGCCTGTCCATGGCGGTCATGAACGACCCCATGAGCGGCGTGTCCTCCGACGTGGTCTCCACCCTGCTCTACGTCATGAGCATCCTGGTGTTCTTCGCCGTCGAAGGCCACCTGGTCTTCAATGGCGTGATGGGGTCGAGCTTCAAGTCCTGGCCGGTGGGCGGCGGCATCCCGCAGGTGGCGCTGGAGATGCTGCCGCTGCAGGTGGCCTGGGTCTTCTCGGCCGCCCTGCTGCTGGCCCTGCCGGTGATCTTCTCGGCGCTGGTGGTGCAGATCGGCTTCGGCCTGCTCAACCGCATCGCGCCAGCCTTCAACCTGTTCTCGCTCGGTTTCTCGCTGATCATCGTGTTCGGCCTGTTCATGCTCTCCGGCCTGGTGCGCTACATCCCCGAGCAGTACGTTCGCCTGACCTCGCGCGTGCTGGGCATGCTCGAACAGATGATGGTGGCGAGGTAAGCCATGGCCGAGCAGGACACCGGGGAAAAGACCGAAGACGCCAGCGCGCAGAAGCTGCGCAAGGCGCGCGAGAAGGGCCAGGTCGCCCGCTCCAAGGACGTGGCCACCGCCGTGGGCCTGGTCTGCAGCCTGCAGCTCATCGTCATCATGGCGCCCTCGTACCTGGCGGATTTCAAGCACCTGTTCGGCCTGGGCTTCGTGATGCTCGACGGCGAGGCCGCGCTGGACAACATGTGGTCCAACGCCTTCAAGCCGGCGATCCTGCTGGTGGGCAAGATGGTGCTGCCCCTGGCGCTCATCCCCATCATCGTGGCCGCGTTCACGCTGTTCCCCAGCGGCTGGGTGCTCAGCACCGACCAGTTCATGCCCAAGCTGGGACGGCTGAACCCGCTGAGCTACTTCAGCCGCATCACCAAGCCCAAGCACCTGATCGACTGGGCCACCACCGCCGCCAAGGCGGCCTGCCTGGGTGGCGTGCTCTGGCACACCGCGAGTTCCACGCGCCCGGCCTTCCTGCGGCTGCAGGGCCTGCCGCTGCACGAGGCGCTGGCGCAGGCCATGGGCCTGGCGATCACCGGCATCTTCACCCTGTGCAGCGTGTTCGTGGTGTTCGCACTGATCGACCTGCCGCTGCAGCGCTTCGTCTTCCTGCGCGAACAGCGCATGAGCAAGCGCGACCTGAAGGAAGAGCACAAGACCAGCGAAGGCCGGCCCGAGGTGCGCCAGCGCATCCGCCAGCTGCAGCAGCAGATCGCCAAGCGCAGCGTGCGCAAGATCGTGCCCACCGCCGACGTGGTGATCGTCAACCCCACGCACTACGCGGTGGCCCTGAAGTACGACACGCAGAAGGCCGAAGCGCCCTATGTGATCGCCAAGGGCGTGGACGAGCTCGCGCTCTACATCCGCGCCCTGGCCACCGAGCACAAGGTGGAGGTGCTGGAACTGCCGCCGCTGGCGCGCGCCATCTACAACACCAGCCAGGTCAAGCAGCAGATCCCGGCCGCGCTGTACCAGGCCGTGGCGCTCGTGCTGCGCTATGTGCTCCAGCTGCGCGCCTACCGCGAAGGCGGCCGCAAGGCGCAGCCCGCGCTGCCCGCCGACCTCCACGTCCCCGCCCACCTGACCTGACACCAAGCCCGCCATGAACGTCCTCAAGTCACTCTGGTCCGATCTGCAGCGCATGCGCTACGCCGCGCCGCTCTTCCTGCTGGCGATGCTGACGATGGTGATCCTGCCGTTGCCACCGCTGCTGCTGGACGTGCTGTTCACGTTCAACATCGTGCTCTCGCTGATCGTGATCCTGGTCGCGGTCAACAGCCGCCGGCCGCTGGACTTCTCCATCTTCCCCACCGTCATCCTGGGCGCCACGCTGTTGCGCCTGATGCTCAACGTGGCCTCGACGCGGGTGGTGCTGCTCAACGGCCACCAGGGCACGGACGCGGCCGGCAAGGTGGTCGAGGCCTTCGGCCACGTGGTGATCGGCGGCAACTTCGTGGTCGGCCTGGTGGTGTTCGTGATCCTGATGATCATCAACTTCCTGGTGGTCACCAAGGGCGCCGAGCGCATCTCGGAGGTGTCGGCGCGCTTCACGCTGGACGCCCTGCCCGGCAAGCAGATGGCGATCGACGCCGACCTCAACGCCGGCCTCATCAACCAGGAAGGCGCGCAGGCGCGCCGCAAGGAAGTGGCCGGCGAGGCCGACTTCTACGGCGCCATGGACGGCGCCTCCAAGTTCGTCAAGGGCGACGCCATCGCCGGCATCCTGATCCTGCTGATCAACCTCATCGGCGGCGTGCTCATCGGCAGCTTCATGCACGGCCTCTCGCTGGGCGAGTCGTTCAAGCTGTTCGCGCTGCTGACCATCGGCGACGGCCTGGTCGCGCAGATCCCGGCGCTGCTGCTCTCCGCCGCGGCCGCCATCATCGTCACCCGCGCCAGCGAGTCGGGCGACATCGAAAAGCAGATCACCGGCCAGCTGCTGGCCTCGCCCGGCGTGCTGTACGGCGCGGCCGGTCTGATGGCCCTGCTGGGCGCCATCCCGGGCATGCCCACCTTCATCTTCTTCGCCTTCGCCGGCGTGCTCGGCTACGTGGCGTGGCGCATGGGGTCGCGCGTGGTGGTGGCCCCGCCGGACCCCACCGCCCAGGTGCAGGTGGCCCTGCTGACCGAGAGCCAGCCCGAGATCGACTGGAAGAGCCTGCCGGTGGTGGAGCCGGTGGCCGTGTCGGTGGGCTACAAGCTGGTGGGCCTGATCGACCCCGGGCAAGGCGCCGTGCTCGCCAAGCGCCTCAAGGGCGTGCGACAGACCCTGAGCGAAGGCATGGGCGTGGTGCTGCCGCCCATCGGCGCGCGCGACGACCTCGGCCTCAAGCCCAACTTCTACTCGGTGCTCATGCACGGCACGGTGCTGGCGCAGGCCGAGGTGTTCGCCGACCGGCTCATGGCCATCCCGGGGCCCCAGGTGTACGGCGACATCGACGGCATCCCCGGCGCCGATCCCTCCTTTCGCATGCCGGTGATCTGGATCGAGCCGGCGCAGAAGGCGCACGCCCTGGGCATGGGCTACCAGGTGGTGGACGTGCCCACGGTGATCGCCACGCACGTGACCAAGCTGATGCGCGAGAACCTCGGCGAGCTGTTCCAGCACGACGACGTCAACGCGCTGATGGAGCGCCTGGCCTCGCTCGCGCCCAAGCTGTCGGCCGCGCTGGACAAGGCCTTCACCCACAGCATGCTGCTCAAGGTGTTCCGCACGCTGCTGGCCGAGAACGTCTCGCTCAAGGACATCGTGCCCGTGGCCACCACCCTGCTGGAGAACGCGGAGCAGACCAAGGACCCGCTGCTGCTGGCCGCCGAGGTGCGCTGCACGCTGCGCCGCCAGATCGTCGGCGCGCTGTGCGGCCAGACCGGCGAGATCAAGGCCTTCAACATGGGCGGCGAGCTGGAGAACCTGCTGCTGGGGGCGCTCAACCAGGCGCGCAGCGCCGGCAAGGTCGCGCTGGACAACTTCCCGATCGACCCCAACCTGCTTAACCAGCTGCAGTCCCACATGCCCATCGCGCGCGAGCAGATGAAGCAGATGGCGGCCACGCCGCTGCTGCTGGTGATGCCCCAGGTGCGCCCCCTGCTGGCGCGCTACGCGCGGCTGTTCGCACCGGGCCTGCACGTGCTGTCCTACAACGAGGTGCCCGAGCAGCGGGAAGTGGCCATCGTCGGCTCGCTCGGCTGAGCGGCCCTCAGGCCTGCGCGTCCGGCGGCACCGGCCAGTGCCGCGCCACACCACTCACCACCTCGGCCAGTGCGTGCAGCAACAGCGACGATGCGGGGTCGGGCCGGTAACTCAAGCCACCCGGTGGCAAGGGCGCGAGCGGCGTGCCCAGTTGCACCTTGACCAGCGGCGCGCCCAGGCGGCCCAGGGCCGCGGCCAGCTCCGGCATCAGCTCGCGCAGCAAGGGCAGCACCTGCGCTTGTCGCGGAATCAGGGCCATGGCCAGGCCACCGCCCAGCCACAACAGCTGAACCGTGATCGGGCCAGCCTGCGGCAGGGTCAGGGCCACCTCCAGGCCGGCGGGCCCCTCCTCGCGCGGCCGGGGCTTGCGGCGCTCCCACAGCGGCGCGGCGGCCACGCGCAGCGCCACGCTCAGGCCGCCCCAGGCGTACAGGTGAAAACTCCAGTGGCCGGGTTCGCCGCGCTCCGACGGCGGCGCACCGGGCGCCGTGTGCGGGCCGGGCAGCGCCAGCGGCGGCCGCTCCAGCAGCGCCAGCCCTTGCAGGCCCAGGTCCATGTGGCGCGAGGTGAGGATGACGCGCCATGCGGCGGCCAGTTCGGTGGGCGACGGCAGCTTCCACTGGTAGGCCCGCAGGGCCGCCTGGTCCAGGCGCATCGCGGGCAGTTCGTCGGGTGATGCGGGGGCGCCCGGCACGCCGGGCCGGGGCGCGACGAACTCGAGTTCGAGCGAAGGCTCGGTCGCCAGCACCCGCATCCACACCATGTCGCCCACCGAAAGACCCTGGGCCCAGGCGCCTTGCGGAGGCAGGCGCAGCGTGGCGCCGCGATCGCGCCGCAGCGTCACGCCATGCTCGTCCCGCCCCTCGTAGCGCAGGGCGATGTGCTCGCCCACGGCCGGCCGCGGCGCACCATCCCGGGCGGGCTGGCGCTGCGGCGCGAGGCTCGCGGCGGTGACACGATCGATGTTCATGGAGGCCTCCGTCCACCCACCCAGGTTCAGGCGCCTTGCGCGTGAAATGAAAAAAAGCCAGCCGAGTCACCGGCTGGCTTTGTCGTCTCGAGCCGCCGTGGAGGGCGGCCGAAGTCGCCGGTTTACTGCATCAGCGACATGACCAGCTGGGACATGCTCGACGACTGCTTGAGCATCGAGGTGCTGGCTTGCATCAGCATCTGGTTCTTGGTCATGTTGGCCGTTTCAGCGGCGTAGTCCACGTCCATGATGCGGCCCTTGGAGGCGTCGGTCTGGGTGCGCTGGTTGCCCAGGTTGTTGTAGACGCTTTCCAGGCGGTTGGACGAAGCACCCAGCTGGGCGCGCACGGCACCGATGGAGTCCAGCACGTCGGCCAGGTCGTCGATCGCGGTGTTGGCGGCGGCGGCGGTGGCGATTTCGGTGCCAGGGGTGCCGGCGGTCACGCCCGCGGTGTAGGAAGCCACCACGGCGTCGAGGTCGGTGCCCAGGTCGCCCAGGGCATCGGTCACGTCCACTTCCATGGTTTCGGCGGTCGTCGCGCCGATCTGGAAGGTCACGGCGGCGGCGCCGAGCTTGCCACCGTCGCCGGCCTTGTTGAACAGGGCTTCACCGGCGAACGAGCTGTTCGTCATGATGTTGCCGAGTTCTTCGCCGAGCTGGTCGAATTCGGACTGCAGGGCGTCGCGGTCTTCCTGGGTGGCCGAACCGTTGGCGGCTTCGGTGGCCAGGTCCTTCATGCGGGTGACGATGTTCGTCATTTCCTTGAACGCGCCTTCGGCGGTCTGCATCATCGAGATGCCGTTCTGCGTGTTGCGCATCGCCACGGCCATGCCGCGCGACTGGGCGTTCATGCGGGTGGCGATCTGCAGGCCGGCGGCATCGTCCATGGCGGAGTTGATGCGGAAACCCGTGCCCAGGCGGGACATGGAGGTCGTCAGGGTCTTCTGCGTGGCGCCGAGGGCGTTCTGGGTGCTCAGCGAAGCGTAGTTGGTGTGCAGGCTCAACATGGTGGGTACTCCTTGATCGGTTGGGGCGCCGGGTATCGACGACCTCACCTTCACAGAGCGACCTGCTCGAGCGGGTCCTTAAATGCGGAGGCTGATTTTTTTCTGAATCAGGACAGCGAGGTGCCCAGCTAGCATGTCGCCCATCGGCCCAAAGCACGCATCGAGATGACCTCTCCAGACATCCACCCTCCACAACGCCCAGTGACCTACCTGCTGCTCCCTCCTGGGGAGAGGCATCCTGAGATCGCGCATCTCGCGCCGTTTCAAGCCGTTGTGATCGTGGATGCGGAGGTGGACAGCCATTGGCAGAACGCCACGAGCGCATGGCTCGTCCGATCAGGCTGCCTCTACATGATGGCGTGGGGTCGTGAATGCAGCAGGTGGGACGATTCGGTCGACTGGGCGTATATCGACGACTGCCCCGGTGAAGCGACACCGGATCACCGATTGGTCGTCACCACTTGGCATGAGAAAGAGTCTCTGAAGGAAACGTTCTGGTTCAGCAAGCGCTGCGCCATTCACCCCACCGTGGACCTGAAGAACACGCTGCTTCTGCACATTGCCGTTGAGTCGCAGGAAACCAAGCTGCTGAAAATCTATGCCAACGCCTAGCGCCTGCGCCCGCTTCACCCCAGCAACGCCATGACCCGCGCGCGGTTCACGCCCGCCAAAGCCGGCGCCACATCGGCATAGGTCTCGAAGCGCATCGATTGCGTGCGCGCCAGGAAGGCCTGGGCCGCGCGCTCCACCGACTCGGCCGGGATCTCCGCCGAGGCGGCGCTGGCCTCGGCCGAGGCCAGCGCCAGCGCGCCAGCCACCTGGGCTTGCGTGAAGCCCACGCGGTCCAGCGCGTGGATCACGCGCTGCAGCGCACCGCGAATTTCGTGCGGCTCCACCGGTGCCTGTTCGTACAGCGCCGCCGGCAGGGCCGGTGCTTCGGTGTGGGTGCGCACGCGCTGGGGGACGCCGTCGGCGAAGCGGTGTCCCTCGCCCTTGATGGTGATGCGGTCCTGCACCTTGTCCCAGGTGGCTTCCGGCGCGCTGAACACGGGTTCGCCCCGGTCGTCGATGTGCACGCGCACATCGGCCGTGGCCAGGGCGTGGTCGAGCCGGCGCAGGTTGCTGTTCACCCCTTGTTCGGGGTCGATGGTCACGGTCAGCGGGCCGGCCAGGTTGGACGGCAGGCCGATGCTGAGCACCTCGCGCGCGCCTTGCGACAGCGCGGCCGCGTCGATGCCCCGGATGCGAAACGCCTGGCGCGCCGCGCCATGGCCCTGGTACTGCAGTTGCGGGTCGATGGCGGCGCTGGTGGCCACGGCGCGCTGGCGCCAGAGTGTCTGCAGGCCTTGTCGCGCCGAGGCGAGTTCGCCCTCGCGCTGGTGGGCCGTGGCTGGGTCGGCCAGGTTCTCGCTGTAGCCGGACTTGAGGGTGTGCAGGCCGGCGGACAACTGGCCGAGGTAGGCCTTGGCCATCTGGGCCGCGGCCACCTGCCCATGCCGTTCGCCGTCCCAGGGGCTGAAGGCGGACGCTGATTTCGCCGCCTCGCCGGTCGTGGCGCGCAGGGGACGAGCGCTGGCCGCTCCGGGCACCGCTGCGGCCGGGGCCGTGGCACCCGCCGCCGGCCGGCCGATCGCGAGCGCGGTGCCGGAGGCGCGTTCGTTGCCGCCCGTGGATCGAAGGGCCGGGAGCGTGTTGACCTGCATGGGTGAGCGGTCGATCAGAGCACGTTGAACAGCGAAAGCGCCGACACCTTGGCGTAGGCCTTCTGCGTGGCCTGCAGCGCGGTGGTGTAGCCGGTAAGGTGCACGGCGGCCTCGGCGTAGTCGAGCTTGCCCAGCGCGAGCACGGCGTGGTCGTTGGACAGGCTCACGTTGGCCAGCGAGGTGTCCTGCGAGTCCAGCGTGGTGAGCGCGCCGCCGATGCGCGCGATGCGCGAGCTCACGCTGTTGAAGGTGGTGTCGAGCAGGTCCGTGGTGGCCTTGAGGCGGGCCCGCACGGCCGGGTCGTTGACGGTGACGCCCGGCGTCTGGAAGTCCTGGATGGTGAGGTCGAGCTGGTTCAGGAAGGCGGCCATCTCGTCCAGCGGCACGTTGGCCGCCTGCGTGATGCCGTTGCCCACCACCACCTGTTGCAGGTCGGTGTTGCCGGTGAAGCTGTAGCGCGCGCCGGGCGCGGCGGCCGGGTCGTGCGTGATGGAGGCCGTGTTCGAGGCGGTGCCCGAAAACAGGTAGCGGCCTTCCTGGTCGCGGGTGTTGGCGGTGGCGAAGATGCTGTCGCGCAGCGAGATGAGCTGCGTGGCCATGGCCCGCACGTCTTCGGAGGTGTTGGTGCCGTCGGCGGCCCAGATCTGCAGGTCGCGCATCTGCAGCATGTCGCGGCTCATGCTGTCGAGCAGCACCTCGCTGTGCCGCAGGCGCCCGCCCAGGGCGCCGATGTTGTCGCGGTACTGGTCCAGCGCGGCCTGCTCGCGCGCGAGCCGGCCCAGCCGCACGCTGGCGATGGGGTCGTCCGAGGGCACCAGCAGGCGCTCGCCGGTGGCCATCTGCTGCATGAGTTGCTCGACCTTGAACGACGCCATCTGCAGCGAGGTGTTCATGGTGGTGTGGTACTGGGTACTGGCGATGCGCATGGTCTCTTCTCCTTCAGCCGAACATGGCCAGCGTGGTGTCGAACAGCTCGTTGGAGACGGCCAGCACCTTCATGTTGGCCTGATACATCTGCTGGTACTGCACGATGTTGATCGCCTCCTCGTCGGTGTTCACACCGCTGGTGGACTTCCAGCTTTCCTCGGCCTGGTTGCGCACCGTCTTGGCGGTGTCGTGGGCCGCGCGCGCCTGCTGGTTCTGCGTGCCCAGGCGCCCGACGATCTGGGTGTAGATGTCGCCCAGGCGCACCGTGCCCAGCGAAGGCACCGTCAGCGGCTGGTCGCGCAGGCCGATGAGGGCCTGCAGGTTGTCGCTGTTGCCGGGTTTGGTCGGGTCCGAGGAAAACGCCAGGTCTTCGCCCAGCAGGCCGTCGACCACCTTGAGCAGGCCGGTGGAGGCGGCGTCGAACTGGAACAGGTCGGTGCCCGGCGTGCCGTCCATGGCGAAGCCGGCGGCCATCTGGGTGTTCACCCGCGTGGCAATGGCTTCGGCCAGCGCGGCCACGTCATCGATCACCGGCTTGAGCACCGTGCGCTCGAATTCGTCCAGCCCACCGAGCTGGCCGCCGAGGTTGCCGCTGGTGACGGTGAAGGACTCGCTGGCGAAGGCCAGTTTCAGGGTCTGCGAGCCGTCGGGGTTGTTGACGGTGGAGAGCGTGGCGGCCAGGGAGCCGGCCACCAGCGGCACGCCGCTGCGCAGGGACACGCTGGCGCTGCCGTCGGCCTGCTCGACCACCTGCAGGCCCACCAGGTTGGACAGCGCGTCGATCTTGAGGTCGCGCGCGTCCATCAGGCTGGAGGGGTTGATGCCGGTGGCGCGCGTGGCCGCGATCTTCTCGTTGAGGTCAGCGATCTCCGCACTCAGCGAATTCACCTGCGCCACCGAGGCGGTGCGCTGCTGCGCGACCGAGGCGCGCTGGTTGTTGAGCACCTGGTTGAGGTTGTTGAAGCGCTGCGCCAGCGCCTCGGCCGAGGTGATCACCTGCTGGCGCAGGGGCGCGGAGGTGGGGTCGACGCTGGCGGCGTTGAGGGCGTTGAAGAACAGGTCCAGCCCGCTGTTGAGGCTGGAGCCGTCGTCGCCCATCACCTGCTCGAGCTGGCGCATGTAGGGCTGCGAGGTGTTGTAGCGGCCCAGTTCGGAATTGGCCTGCCACATCTGCATGCTCTTGTAGCCGTCGCTGAAGCGCAGCAGCGCGGGCACCGAGACGCCGCCACCGGTGGCGGCCACACCGCCCTTGAACGGGCCGACCGCCGCGAACAGCGCGCCCTGCCGGGTGAAGCCCGGCGTCATCACGTTGGCGATGTTGTGGCTGGCCGCGGCCAGCGCGGCCTGGGCGGCGAGTGCGCCGGTCAGCGCGGTGTAGTGGATGGTCATGGGTCAGGGCTCCGGCGGTGTGGCGGCCCCGCGCACGGTCGGGGTCTTCTCGTGGATAGCGACCGAAGCGGGCGTTTGCTTAAGCACGGCGGGCGCGGGCAACAGCTGGCGCAGGATCACGTCGGCGATGCCGAAGGCGCGCTGGCGGGCCATGGTGTCGGCCACCACGTTGTCGGCCAGGTCCAGCATGTCCTGGTTGATCTTGTTGTTGAACGGGCTGTCTTCGCTCGCCAGGGCCTGCGTGGAGCGGCGCATGGCCTTGAGGTTCTGCGCGATGAAGAAGGCCTCGAATTTTTCCGCGGCATCGACCGCCTTGGCGCGCAGCACCGGGTCGATGTCGGCCGGCTGCCCGGCGCCGGGGGCCGAAGGTCCAATGGCTTGCATGGTGGGCTCGCCTCAGATGACGACGAGTTCGCCGTCGATGGCACCGGCCTGGTCCAGCGCCTGCAGGATGGCCATGATGTCGTCGGGCGAAGCGCCGGTGCTGTTGATGGTGTCGATGATGCCTTTGAGGCTGGTGCCCGGCGGCCAGCTGAACATGCGGCCGCTGCCCTGCTCCACCGCCACGCTCGATTGCGGCACCACCTTGGTCTCGCCACGGCCGAAAGGCGCGGGCTGGCTCACCAGGGGTTGTTCGCCGATCACCACCTTGAGCGAGCCGTGCGACACCGCCGCCGGCCGCACGCGCACGCCGTCGGCGATCACCACGGTGCCGGTGCGCGAGTTGAAGACCACCTTGGGCGTTTCCGTGCCCACGGCCACCGGCAGCGCCTGCAGCATGGCCACGAAGGCCACGCGCTGGGTCGGGTTCGCGGGGGCGACCACGTCCACGCTGGTGGCGTTGCGCGTGGTGGCGAGCGTGCCGAACTTGCGGTTGATGGCCTCGACGATGTTGGTGGCGGTCTGGAAGTGCGGGCGCTTGAGGCTCAGCGTGACGGTCTCTCGGGTGTCGAAGTCGCTTTCGATCTCGCGCTCCACCGTGGCGCCGTTGGGCACGCGGCCGGCGGTGGGCGTGTTCACGGTGACGCTGGACCCGCTGGCGCCCTGCGCCGAGAGGCCGCCCACCACCACATTGCCCTGGGCCAGCGCGTAGACCTCGCCATCCGCACCGCGCAGGGGCGAGAGCAGCAGCACGCCGCCGCGCAGGCTCTTGGCATCGCCCATCGAGGACACGGTCACGTCGATGCTCTGGCCCTTGCGGTAACCCGGCGGGAACACCGCGCTGACCATCACGGTCGCCACGTTGCGCGCCTTGGTGTTGCTGCGTTCGGGCAGCTTGACGCCGAACTGCTTGAGCATGTTCTCCACCGTCTGGCCCGAGAAGCGGATCTGGCTGCTGTCGCCCGACCCCTGCAGGCCTACCACCAGGCCGTAGCCGATCAGCTGGTTCTCGCGCATGCCTTCGACGTCGACCAGGCTGTGCAGCGGCCGGGCCGGCGCGCCCGGCGCCTGCGCCTGCGCCGGCAGCGCGAGGGCCAGCAGGGCGGCGCCCAGGGCCAGGGCGGCGCAGCAGCGCGCGCGGATCGGGGCAAGGTTCATGGCAGGCATCTCAGAAAGGCATCCAGGGGCTGGTGAAGAAGCGGGTGAGCCAGCCCGGGCTGTTGGCATCGGCCAGCGTGCCGGTGCCGGAATAGGCGATGCGCGCGTTCGCGATGCGCTGGGACGACACGCGGTTGGTAGCGTCGATGTCCTCGGCGCGCACGAAGCCGCTGAGACGGATGAACTCCTCGCCCTGGTTGAGCCACAGGCTCTTCTCGCCCGAGACGCGCAGCAGGCCGTTGGCCATCACCTCGTGCACCACCACGGTGATCGCGCCTTCCAGCGCGTTCTGCTGCGTGCTGCTGGAGCCGCCGGAGAACTCGCGGTCGGCCGAGAGGCCCACGCTGGTGTCGAGCACCTTGCCGGCGATGGTCAGGGGCTGCACGCTCGCGCTGCTGCGCTTGTCCAGACTGGTGCCCGAGCGCTTGCTGGCCTGCGTGGTCTCGGCCAGGATCACCGTGAGCACGTCGCCGGAGCGGAAGGCGCGGCTGTCGTTGGTCAGCACCCAGGCGGACTGGGGGTTGAACAAGCCACCCGACTGGCCCTTGCGCGCCATGGGCTGCACCGGGGGCATGGGCGCGTCGGTCAGCGGCGGCGCCACCGGCGGCACGATGGCCGCGCAGCCACCGAGCCCGGTGGCCGCCGCCAGGGTGAGGACGGCCAGCGCGCGCATCAGCGCACCGCCTGGGCCAGGTTCTGCAGCATGCCGTCGGCGGCGGACAGCACCTTGGTGTTCATCTCGTAGGTGCGCTGGGCCGAGATCATTTCCACCATTTCCTCGACCACCTGCACGTTGGAGCCTTCCAGCGCGCCCTGCTTGAGCTTGCCGAAGGCCTCTTCGCCGGGCACGCCTTCGGTGGGCACGCCGCTGGCGGTGGTTTCCTGGAACAGGTTGTCGCCCAGCGCCACCAGGCCGGCCGGGTTCACGAAGCCCGCGAGCGTGATCTGGCCCAGTTCGGTGAGTTCGGTCTCGCCCGCGATCTTGGCGCTGACCACGCCGTTTTCGCCGATGACGATGGACTGCGCGTTGGCCGGGATGGTGATGTCCGGCACGATGGGGTAGCCCTGCGCGGTCACGAGCCGGCCTTCGGGGCTGGGCTGCAATTGGCCGGCGCGCGTGTAGGCGGTGTCGCCGTTGGCCAGCTCCACCTGCAGGAAACCCTGGCCGACGATGGCCACGTCCAGCTGCTGGCCGGTGGTCTGCAGGCTGCCGGTGGTGAAGACCTTCTGCGTGCCGACCACGCGCGTGCCATTGCCCAGCTGCACGCCGGTGGGCGCGTTGGTGTTCTCGTCGCGCGCGGCGCCGGGCTGGCGCTCCACCTGGTAGAACAGGTCTTCGAACATCACGCGGTCGCGCTTGAAGCCCACGGTGTTGACGTTGGCGAGGTTGTTGGCGATGGCCTGCAGCTTGGCGTCCTGCGCCTGCACGCCGGTCTTGCTGACCCACATGGCGGGATTCATGGTGTGTTTCCTGGTTGGTTGAACGGGGGGGGGGCGCGGCCGGCTCAGCCGCGCAGCAGGCGGTTGCCCGCCTCGGACATGCGCTCGGCCGAGCCGAACAGCTTCATCTGCACCTCGAAATCGCGGCTCAGTGTCATGGTGGCCACCATCTCCTCGACGGCGGACACGTTGCTGCCCTCCAGGTGGCCCGAGCGCATGGTCACGGTGTCGTCGGCCGGCAATGGCTGGCCGTCGCGCGCCACGATCAGGCCGGCTTCGTTCTTCGTGACCTCGCCGCCCAGCGGCCGCACGGTCTTGATGCGGTCCACCGGCTGCAAGTCCTCCTGGCCCGGCGGCTGGATCGAGACCGTGCCGTCGCCCGCGATGTCCACGCGCGTGAAGGCCGGCAACACGATAGGGCCGCCATCGCCGACGACGGGGCGCCCGTTCACCGTCAGCGTGCCGTCGGCATCCACGGTGAACTGGCCCGAACGGGTGTAGGCCTCCTGCGCGCCACGGTGCTGCACCGCGAAGTAGCCCTCGCCCGTGACGGCCACGTCCAGCTCGCGGCCGGTGGACTTGAGCACACCGTGGCGCGCGCTCACGCCGTCGGCGTTGAGCTGGCTCATGTGGCGGTCGTCGTAGCCGTAGCCGGGGGTCGCGAGCGCGGTGCTGAAGGCCACGTCGGCCCGGAAGCCGGGCGTGTCCGCGTTGGCCAGGTTGTTGGCGCGCACCTGCTGCTCGCGCAGCGTGCGCTCCGCGCCGCTCATGGCCGTGTAGATCAGGGCATCCATGGCAAGGGGCTCAGACGGCCTGCATCAGGGCCTGGGTCATGGCCTGCTGGGTGGAGAACACCTTGGTGTTGGCCTGGTAGTTGCGCTGCGCGGTCATCAGGCCCACCAGCTCACCGGTCATGTCGACGTTGGACTGCTCCAGCGAGCCGGGGCTGATGGTGCCGGCCTGGCCCGCGCCGGGCACGTCGTACAGCGGCTCGCCGCTGGCGTTGGAGACGGCCCAGCTGGTGTCGCTCACCGGCACCAGGCCGTCTTCGTTGGGGAAGTTGGCCAGGGCGATGGTGCCCACGCGCTGCTTCAGGCCGTTGCTGTACTGGGCCAGCACCGAGCCGTCCTTGTCCAGCGCCACGCCCACGAAGGAGCCCGAGGCGTAGCCGTTGCTGGCGTTGACGGTGGTGGTGGCCTGGCCCGCGAACTGCGTCGTGCCGTTGTAGTTCACGGCCAGCGCGATCGGCGCCACCGTGGCCGGCACCGGCAGGTTCTTGGTCACCGGCGTGGCCGGGGTCAGCAGCTGGCCGGCGGTGCTGAACTGCAGCACGGTCTGCGAGCCCGCGGGCAAGGCCGCGCCGTTGAAGGTGTAGTGCACCGTGACTTCGTTCGGGTTGGTCTTCACGAAGTACTGCGTCACCGTGTGCTTGGTGCCTTGCGAGTCGTAGACCACCGAGACCATGGAACCGTTGTACGACTGCGGGTCGGTCGGCGAGAACGGCGCCACGGCCGGGTTGGGCCAGTCGGCCGAGAGGTTGCCCACGTAGTCGAGCGTGCTGCTGGCCTGCGCCGGCAGCTGCCCCTTTTCGATCTGCATGTCGCCCAGGGCGCCGAGCGCGGTGCTGCCGGGCACGGCGGCATAGCCCTGCACGCGGCGGCCGAAGCTGTCGGTGACGTAGCCGTCCTTGTCGGCGCCGAAGATGCCCACGCGGGTGAACAGGGTCTCGCCGTTGGTGTCCTTGGTGACGAAGAAGCCCTTGCCCTGGATCGCGGCGTCCATGCTGCGGCCGGTGTTGAGCGCGCCGCCGCTGGTGCCTATGGTCTGCGACATGGAGCCGACCTCCACACCGATGGCCTGGCCATCGGCGTACATCGAGGCGAAGTTGGCGCGGCTGGACTTGAAGCCGTAGGTGCCGGCGTTGGCGATGTTGTTGCTGATCGCTTCCAGCTGGGTGTTGATGGCGTTGACGCCGCCGAGGGCAATGTTGAAGCTCATGGAAGGAGGTCCTTAAATCAACTGTTGGAGGTCTTCGGGCGGCCGAAAAAGCCGGTGATGGCATGGGAAGGCACGTCCCCCAGGTGCGCCACCTGAAGCAGCACACCGCCGGTGGGCGAGAGCTTCACGCTGGTGAGTTCGCTCTGGATCTCCACATCGGGGGACACGCCTTCGCCGCCATCGATGGCGATGTCGTAGCTGCCACCCGGCAGGCCCAGCGCCTGGGGGTCCACTGAAAAATACACGGTGCCGGCGCTCTGGGCACCCAGCTCTACGCGGTGTTTCTGACCATCTGGCGCCGTGAGCACCACCGCCAGGTTGGAATTCGCGGCGTCGAGCTCGAAACTGCCCGAGACCTTCTCGGTGCCGAGGATCACCGACTCGGTGACCACGGACACCTGGCTGCCCACCTGGGCGCCGAGCGAGAGCACCTGCAGGCTCTCCAGCATGGAGGCGCTGTTGCGCGTCTGCGCCACCACGTTCTGCATGGCTTCGGTCTGGCTGAGCTGCGTGAGCTGGTTGACGAACTCGGCCGGGTCGCTGGGCTCCAGCGGGTTCTGGTTGCGCACCTGCGCCACCAGCAGCTTGAGGAACATGTCCTTGGTGCCGGCGTCCGCGTTCGCGGCCACCGGCGCTTCGGCGGCGGTCTGCGCCGACTTCTGGGTCAGATCGGTGATGGCTTCCATAGTCAGGACTCTCCCAGCCGCAGCACGGCCATCTGCATCTGGCGGGTGCGGGTCAGCACCTCGACGCTGGTTTCAAAGGCGCGCGAGGCCGACATCATGTCGGTCATCTCGGCCACGGGGTTCACGTTGGGCAGGTAGATGTCGCCGGCCTCGTTGGCCAGCGGGTGGTCGGGCTGGTGCATGCGGCGCAGCGGCTCGTCGCTCTGGATCACGTCGAGCACCTGCACGCTGGCGCCGGGCGTGGCGCCGTTGCCGCCGTTGTCGTAAATCGTGGCGAAGACCGGCTTGCGCGCGCGGTAGGTGTCGCCCTCCACGCCCGAGGCGGCCTCGGCGTTGGCGAGGTTGCTGGCGATGGTGTTGAGGCGCACAGTCTGGGCCGACATGGCCGAGCCCGCGATGCGGCTGATGCTTTCGAACGACATGTTTACTGCCCCGCGATGGCCTGCGCCAGGCCCTTGAATTTCATCTGGACGAAGGTCAGGCTGGTCTGGAAACCGACCGCGTTCTGCGCGAAAGCCGCCTGCTCGACGCCCAATTCCACGGTGTTACCATCCGCCGAAGGGTGGTGCGGCACGCGGTACATCAGCTCGCCGCCATCGCCCGTTTCAAGCCCCTCCCCGCCTTCGCTCATCACCCGTTCCAGGCTGGCGGCGAAGTCGATGTCGCGGGCCTGGTAGCCCGGGGTGTTCACGTTGGCGAGGTTGGAGGCCAGCACCTTGGTCCGCTCCGCCCGCAACTGCAGTGCGTCGGCATGCACCGCGATCACTTGCCCGATATCGATACCCATGCGCAGTCCTTTCTGTTTGAAGTTGCTTGTCTGGTTCGGCGCCCTGCCCGCGCTCGCGGTGGCGGCGCCCGTGCTGCCGCAGGTCGAGCAGGCGGTGCGCGCGCACTGGCTTGCCCACGCCGAAGACCTGGGCTGGAAAGCCCCTGAAGTGAGCGTGAAGCTGGGCAGCCGCGCGCCCGCGAATCTGCAGTGCGCCAGCCCGGTCGCGGTGGACCTGGGCGACGCCCGCCACCCGACCCGCATGCCGCTCAAGGTGAGCTGCCCGGACACACCGGGCTGGACGCACGAGTTCGTGGCGCGCGTGGCGCTCGAGGCCGAGGTGCTGGTCAGCGCCGGGGCGATCGCCGCCGGCAAGGCACTCACCGCCGCGGACGTGCGGCCCGAGCGGCGCGATGTGACGCAGATGGCCGATGCCCTGGGCATCGTCGAGAACGCGGTGGGGCAGTCGAGCCGGCGCGCGCTGCGCGAAGGCCAGGTGCTGCAGGCGCGCCTGCTGAACAAGGCCGTGCTGGTCAAGCGCGGGGCGGCCGTGCGCATCGTCGCGCGCCAGGGCGGCGTGTCGGTGGAGAACGCGGGCGAGAGCCTGCAGGCCGGCTCGCTCGGCGAGCTGGTGCGGGTGCGCAACACCGCGTCGGGCAAGACGCTGAGCGCGCGCGTCGTCGACGAGGGCGTGGTCGAACCCGCCGAATAGCGCTGGCGCCTCATCGGTTGGCTCCCTGGATCTGACGGGCCACCTGCTCCAGCTTGCCGGCGTAGGCCGGGTCGGTGGCATAGCCGCCCGCCGCCAGGCCCTGGGCGAAGGCCCGCGCGTCCTGGCCCGCGTTGACCGCGCCCCGGTAGCGCGGGTTGTCGCGCAGCAGGCGCGTGTAGTCCTGGAAGGCCTCGCCCGGATCGGCGTAGGCGCGGAAGCGCTCGGTGGTCTTGTGGGCCTCGCCCTCGCTGAACTCGGTGGTGAGCGCGTCGGTGGTGCCGCCCTTCCAGCCGCCCGTGGCCTTGAGGCCGAACAGGTTGTGCGTGTCGCTGCCGTCGGCCGCGCGCAGCGGTTGCCGGCCCCAGCCCGATTCGAGCGCCGCGTGGGCCGCGACCAGTTCGGGCGCCACGCCCAGCGCACGGCCAGCGCTTTCGGCCCAGGGCGCGATGCGGTTGAGAAAGGCGGCGCGTTCGGCCTCGGGCACCCCCTCGCCCGAAGCAGGGCGGACGCCCGGCGCCTCGACGGTGGCCATCCGCAGGCGCAGCGACGCGGCCTCGGGCGTGAGCCCGCCCGGCAGGCTGGCGCCCGAGCCCTGGGCGATGAAGCGGCGCACCTCGCCGTCCACCGAGCGCATGAGCGCGCTGAAGCCACCCGCGCCCGCGCGCGGCAGCGGCGCCATGCCGTCCATCGCCATGGCGGGCGACACCGCCGCGAAGCGCGCGTCAGGCAGGCGCATAGGTGTGCACCTCGTCGTTGAGCACGCGCTGCATGATCTCGTACTGGCCCATCAGCAGGTCGCAGTTGCGCGCGTTGAGGCGCTGGCACTCGGTCACCATCGCCTGCAGGTCGGTGTACCACTGCTTCACGGTGGCGCGCACGCCGTGCGGCAAGGCCTGCTGCACCATCTCGTAGGCCGCGTGGCCGTCGGCGCCGCTGATGCGCCGCGCCAGCGCGAGCCGTTCGTGGCCGCGTTGGGTGATGCGCTCGGTCAGTGCCGAAATGGATTCGCAGACGGCCGCCACGCGCACGGGGTCGTGGCGCAGCGCGGCGTCGAACTGCGCCTGCAGCAGGTCGCGCATGGCCTGGAAGTCGGTCTGGTCGTCGCGCACCAGCTCCAGGAAGGCCACGCACTCGCGCCGCACGCTCACGGCCGGCTCCCGTGGTAGCGCGTGATGAGGCTGGCGAGCTTGCCGGCGTCGAAGCGGATCTCGCCGCGCGCCAGGGCTTCGCGGATCTCGGCGACGCGGGCCGTGTCCACGTCCGACATGCCGCGCAGCGCGTCCATGGCGGGCTGCATGACGCCCGAGGCCAGCGCGGCCGGCGCGGTGGCCACCGAGGGCGCGCCGGCGCTGGCCGCCTCGGTGCGGGGCGCGTCGGCGGCGCGCGCCGCGGCGGCAGGCTCGGTGCCGGGGTTGCCGGAAATTCTCATGCGATCTCCTCGCGTTCGTCGGGTTTGCATTCGCCTGCGGCCTGAAGGGCGTTCATGGGGTGACGGGGGGGTGGTTGGCGCCGCGGTCCATCACCTGCTGCAGGCCGGGGATGCCCTGGCTGGCCTTGAGCAGGGACGCGCGCAGCGCCGCGAGCACGTCCAGGCTGGGCATCTCGGTCTGCACGCCGGGCACCAGTGGGTGCTGGTCCGTGGGCGCGCCGAACATGGCGGCGATGGCCCCGCTCTGGCCTTCGGTGAGCACGAGCAATTCGATGCGCCGGTTCACGCTGGCGTGAGCGTCCCCGGTTTCGAAGGGCGCGCGATCGGCCATGCCGACCACCTGCAACACGTTGCGCGCGGGCATGCCGCCATCCATCAGGTGCGCGCGCGCGGCGGCGGCGCGGTCGCTCGAGAGCGTCCAGTTCGATGCGGTGTGCGGGCCCGCGCCGGCATAGGGCCTGGCATCGGTGTGGCCGACGATGAGCATGCTGTTTTCGATCTTCGCGAACAGCGGGCCCATGCGCCGCAGCATGTCCTTGAATTTCGCGCCGGGCGTCGCGCTGCCGAGCTGGAACATGCCTTCGCGGTCGGTGTCGTGCAGCATGATGCGCAGCCCGTAGGGCGTGACGATGGTCTGCAGGTTGGCCTGCAGGCCCGCTTGCTCGCTCATCAGCTTGAGCAGCTCGGCCAGGTCCTGCAGCTGCGCGGGCGTTTCGTAGCGCACGCGCTGGCCCGGTTCGCGCGGCTGCACCTCGCCCACCTGCTCGCCCGCCATCGGGCCACCGCCCGACCCCCTGGCCGGCATGGGAAAACGCTCGATCAGGCTGCCGCGCGGCCCACCCACGGTTTCGACGCGGGGGCCGCGACCTTCGTTGACCACGTGCCCGCCGCTGGCGGTCATCAGGCCGCTGAGCTCTTCCTTGTCGCGCGCGGCGAGCACCCACAGCACCATGAACAGGCACATGAGCGCGAGCACGAAATCGGCGAAGGCCACCTTCCAGGCCCCGCCGTGCGCCTCTTCGTCGTGGCGCCGCGAGGCGCGCTTGACGATGGTGGCGTGGTCAAGCTTGGACACGGCGATCCCCCGCGCGTCGATTGAACTCTTGCTTGGGCTCCTCTTCGCGGCCCTCCAGCGCGTTGATCCAGGACTCCAGCTTGGAGAAGCTGGGCTTGATGTTGAGCTGCACCAGGCGGCGCCCGGCGTCGATCGCCAGCAGCGCGACCTTGCCCGACACATGGGTGACCAGCACCACCTTGACGGCTTCCATGTGCGACATCTCCTCCTTCACCAGCTGCTTCATCATGTTGCTGATGGGGTCGAGCACGGCGTAGCACAGGAAGATGCCGATGAAGGTGCCGACCATGGCCGCGGCCACCTTGGCCGCGATCTCGCCCGCGCCGGCACCGGCGCCCACCGAGTTCATCGCCATCACGATGCCCAGCACGGCGGCCAGGATGCCGAAGCCGGGCATGGCCTCGGCGATCTTGTGCAGCGACTTCGCCGGCTGGTTCAGTTCCTCGTGGATGGTCTCGAGCTCCTGCTCCAGCACGCCCTCCAGCTCGTGGGCGTTGATCTTGCCGATGGCCATCAGGCGGAAGTTGTCGACGATGAAGTGCAGCAGCTTGGGTTCGTCGAGCACCAGCGGGTACTTCATGAAGATCGCGCTCTTGTGCGGCTCTTCCACGTGGGCGTCCAGGGCCTTGATGCCGCCGGCGGCCGTCTGCAGCAGCTCGTACATCAGCAGCAGCAGCTGGCGCTGGAACTCCTCGCCCTGCTTGCGCGAGCCGACCAGCTTGCGCAGCTGGATGCCCATCTCGCTGAGCACGTGCCGTGGGTTGCCGACGATGATGGCGCCCAGGCCGGCGCCGCCGATGATCAGCAGTTCCACCGGTTCCCAGACCACCGCGAGGTCTCCGCCGCCCAGCAGGAAGCCGCCGAAGACGGTGAGGAGGATGACAAGGGCGCCGACGAAGAGTTGCATGGCTGGGCTTTGAAAAATCGGTCAGTCGGTCTGCAGGACGGTTTTCATCTTCTGCAGGGCGGCCTTGTTGATCTGGCAGATGCGGGCTTCGGTCAAGCCCAGCACCGCCGCGATCTCCTTGAGGCTCAGTTCGTATTCGTAGTAGAGCTGAATGACGCGCTGTTCACGCTCGCTCAACGTGCCCAAAGCCTGCTGTAGGCTTCGTTTGAGCACCAGTTCGGCTTCTGGCGAGCGCTGGGCGGACGCCTCGTTGGACAGCGCGTCGAACATGTCGTCGAAGCTGGCCAGGGTCTCGGCGTTGCTGTCCTGCTGGTAGGCCAGGTAGGCCTCGGGGCTGATGTCCAGCCCGGCCAGCACCTCGGCCTCGGTGGGTTCGCGCCCCATGCGCTTCGTGAGTTCGCGCACCTCGGTCTTGAGGCGAAAGCTCTCCTGGCGCACCGAGCGCGGCCGCCAGTCCTGGCGGCGCAGCTCGTCCAGGATGGCGCCGCGCACCCGCAGGCTGGCGAAGGCGGGGAAACGGTCGTCGGGCTCGCCGTAGCGGCGCAGGGCCTCGAGCAGGCCCATGAGGCCGATCTGCATCATGTCGTCGCGGTCCATGGTGCCACCGACCTGCGAGCTGAGCTGGCGCACGGTGCGCCGCACCAGCGGCGTGAACGCCAGCAGGTGCTTCTGCTCGTCCGCCGCGCCGAGCTCGGCCGCGGCCACGCTGGCCATTTCGGTGTAACCGCCGTACATGCCGTCGCTCACTCGATGATGAGCTTGCCGATCATCACTTCACCGAAAGGCATGGTCCGCGCCTCGGCCTTGAAGCTCTCCACATAGGCCTTCTGCACATGGTCGGAGAGCGCGGGGATGGTGAGCATGCCGGCCTGTTCGAGCGTGAACTCGGAGAGCGAGCGGACCGCGATCGAGCGCAGCTTGGGCAGTTGCTGCTTGGTCTGCGCCTCGTCGGCCACGGGGGTCTTGAACACCAGGTCCACCGCGAGGTAGTTGGTCAGCGGGCCGCCTTCGCGCCCGCGCAGCATCACGATGACCTTGTCCAGCGTGACGTAGCGGTACTCGCGCTTGTCGGGCGCCGGAGCGCCGGCCACGGCCGGCTTGGCCGGGCGCAGCAGCCAGTAGGCCGCCGCGCCGCCGCCCGCGGCGGTGAGCAGCGCGACGCCGACGACGAGGGAGATCAGTTGGACTTTTTTCATGCGGGCAGGCTCGGTGGCGGTCGGTCGGTGGCGCTTCAGGCCAGGGTGAAGGCGCGCCGGTCGGCCTTCGATTCACTCAGCAGGCCCTGGCCGGGCCGGTCTTCCTGCTGCGGTGGGTGTTGGCGTTCGCGGTGCGGGGAGCGGCCGTCGGCGAGCGCGCGGTCTTCGAACACCTGCACCGTGACGGGGCTGCCCTGCTTGTGCGTGAGTTCCTGCCGCAGGCCTTCGCCCATGGCCTGCAGCTGGCGCACCACGTCGTGGTGGGACGCGCTGAGCTGCACCTGCAGCTGGCCGGCCTCCTGGCGCAGCACGATTTCGATGCGGCCCAGGGCCGGCGGCTCCAGCCGGATGCGCGCCTGCTCGATGCCTTGCGAGGCCTGCACCTGCAGCCGATCGCCCAGCGCCTGCGCGAGCGGGCGCTGCCACAGGTCGGGCTCGGCGGCGGACAGGCGCACGCTGTCGCCTTCGAGCACGAAGGCGTTGCCCGTGGCCGGCGCGGTCGCGGCGGCGGGGCCGGCCTGCACCGGCGGCAGTTCGAAGCGCGGCGCGCGCGCGCCGGCATCGGCCGTGGTGCTGCCCTGCCCGGCCGGTGCGGCCGCCGGCAACGGCGCCGAGGCATCGGACACGGCGGGGTCGGCGGGCACGGGCACCGCCGCAAGGGACGTCGGGGGTGCCGGGCTGGTATGGAACAGGGCCACGGGCGCGGCGCCCGGCGGCGGCGCGGCGGGCGCGGCCTGCGAGGAGCGCAGCGCCAGCTGCAGCGCGCGCTCCACACCCACCGTCCACTGCACCGTGGCCAGGGCGGCGGACAGCATCGCCTCCGTGGGTTCGGCCGGGCCGTCGTCGCGCGCCTGTTCACCGTCGTCATCGGCCGCCGGCTCTTCATCGAGCAGGCCGATCTCGGTGGGGAGCGTGGGGTCGGCGGCGTCGATGGGTTCCGCGCCTTCGCCCACGGCCAACAGGTCGGCGAAATCGCCCGGCGGCGCGGCCTGTCCATCGGCCGGCGGCGCGATCGGCGCGGCACCGATCGGTGCGGACGCGGCGGGGGCGAGGTTGAGGACGGGGGATGCGGCGTTCATGGCAAGACCTCCTGCAGGTCGGTGCTCAGGGCGTAGGCGGTCCAGCCGGTGCGCTGGTCGCACAGCGCCTGAAGGCGCTCGTGGGCCTGGGCATGGGCCTGCGCGCAGGCGGTGCGCGCGGCCTCGTGCGCCTGGCGCAGCGCGTGGTGCGCGGCCTGCTCCGGCGCGCTCAGGGCCGCCACGGCGGGCAGGCGGGCGAGCAGCGCGGCGAGCTGTTGATCGGTGCGGGCCAGCGCGGCCCAGTCGGCGGCCTGCGTCTCGTGGCGCAGGCGCGCCGCCAGGTCCAGGAACGCTTGGCGCTTATCCATGGTGGGCCTGCATGCCTTCCCAGCCTTCCTGCAGCGTGCGCAGCAGCCGGCCCACTTCGTCGACCATGCCCACGTCGAGCCGCACCCCGGCCTCGTGCAGGCGGCGGGCGCAGTAGTCGTAGACCTCCGCGACCTGCGCGACCACCTCGCCACCGGCGTCCGTGTCCAGCGAGCTGGACAGGCCATTGAGCATGCCGACGCATTTGTCGAGGCTGCGCGCCTTGGCCTCGAAGCGGCTGCCTTCGATGTGCGCGCGCGCGCGCGCCAGCTCGTCCTGCAGGCCGTTCATCAGGATGAGCACCAGCTGCACGGACGAGGCCTGTGCGGTCTGGGCGCCCAGGTCGACCTGGGCGTAGCTCTCGTATGCGTCGTATGTCAAGGAAGTCCTCGTCGGGGGTGATGACGGGCGGTGCGGTCGGTCCTCAGGCGGTGGCCGAGGTGGACGATCCGAACATGCCCGAGGTCTGGTTGAGCTGGCCCATCAGGGATTGAAGTTGGGTGAACTGCAGCAGGTAGCGCTCGTAGGACATCGCGAACTGCTCGTCCAGGCGCGCCTGGCGGTTGGTGATGTCGCGCTGCAGGGTCTGCACCGAGTCCTGGCGGCGCTTGATCTGGCCGTTGCCCGAGTCGAGCCAGGTCTTGAGGTAGGTGTTCATCGAGCCCAGCAAGCCCGAGGGCGCGGACAGGCTGGACGAGCCGAAGGCCTTGTCCAGCGCGTCGGGCTTGACGTCCAGCGTCTTCTTCAGCTTGGCCGCGTCGAAGGTCAGCGCGCCCTGGCGGTCGGTGGAGACGCCCAGCTCGGACAGGCGCACACCGCCGAAGTCCTGGCGCACGATGTCGTTGAGGCGGGTGCGCAGCGCGCGAACGCTGCTGTCGCTGGCGAAGACGCCGCGCGAGGCCGCGTTGATGTCGGTCTTGGTGAGGTCGTTGATGATGCCTTGCAAGGTGTTGAAGGCGGTCACGAAGCTGCGCACGTTGTCGGCGGTGCCGGCCTCGTCGGCGGCCACGGTCAGCGTGGCGGGGGCGTCGCCCGTGGACATGGCGCGGGTGAGGCTGAGGGTCACACCGTCGATGGCGGTCACGGTGTTGCTGGCCTGCTGGATGCGCACGCCCGTGCCCTGGTCGCCCAGCCACACCACCGCGTCGCGCGCCTGCGCCAGCTCGTTGGGCGTGGCGCTCAGGGCGTCCTTGAGGGCCCCGGCGGGCAGGCCGCTGGCGTCGACGGTGATCGCACCGTCCTCGCCGCTGGCGCCGGACGAGAGGATCAGCTGGGACCCGTTGCCGGTGTTGACCACCTGGGCCGTCACCTTGCCCGCGTTGCCCGAGGCCTGGTTGATGGCGCGCGCGATCTCGGTCTGCGAGATGGTGCCGTTGCCATCGGCGTCGGCCATCAGCAGGTTGACGTTGAAGCTGCTGCCGTCGGCCTGCTGGATCACCAGCGGTCCGCCGGTGGCCACCGGCACGGCGGGCAGGTCGGCGAAGGCGATCTGGTGGTTGGAGGCCACGGCCTCCACGAAGAAGCTGTAGGTGCCGGGCTGGGCCGTGGCGGAGGCGGTGCCCGTGGCGCCGGAACTGCCGGCGACGGTCGCGCTGTTCTTGACCAGGCCCTTCTTGCCCGAGAGCGCGTCCATCGCGGTGTTGAACGCCGCGAGGGCCGAGCGCAGGCGGGTGTAGCCCGCGTTGGTGGCATCGGCGCTCTTGCTGTCGCGCGTGATGATGTCCTGCGTGCCCTGCGTGTAGATGGTGGCGAGCTGGGTCGCCATCTGGGTCGGGTTGATGTCCATGGTTGCTCCTGATCAGGCAGGAAAAGCCCCGCCCATGCCCGGTAAGGCGACCGGGAGCAGCGGTTTTTGAAGGAGGGGCTGGATTTTTTTCATCGCTCAGTGCGGCGCCAGACGGTCAGGGCCACGTCGTCCAGCTGTTTTCGCGCCCGCACTTCACCGGCCAGGCGCCATTCGCGCTCGCGCTTGTGCAGCACCTGGGCCACACCTTCGCGCTGGCGAAAGGCGGCGTGCAGGGCCACGCGGGTGGCCTCCACCTCGGCGCTGTGGCGCTCCAGGCTGCGCTGCTGCTCCTGCGCCAGACCCATCACCGACTGCTTGTAGGCCGCGCAGTTGGCGGCCAGCAGGAAGGGCTGGGCGCCCGAAGGCCCGGCGGCGTCGCAGATGGCGTGCAGCCGATCCACGCTGCGCTGCATGCGCTCGCGCACCGACTGCTGGCGGCTCAGCTCGGCGCCGATGCGCTCCTGCTCGCGCTCGCGCGCGGTGACCAGGTGGCCGAGGGTAACGAGGTGGGTGGGCGGGTTCATGCCATCAGCTCGCTCAGGTCGCGCAGGCAGTCCGTCAGGGGGGCGCTCTCCTTCACCCCCTGGTGCAGGTAGGCCTCGATGCGCGGGTACAGGCTCACGGCGCGGTCCGCCTGCGGGTCGGCGCCGGGCACGTAGGCGCCCATGGGCAGCAGGTCGCGCACCTGCTGGTAGCTGGAGAGCAGCGCCTTCATGGTGCGCGCGGCGGCGCTGTGCGCCGGCTCGGCCACCAGCGACATGCAGCGGCTGATGGACTGGCCGATGTCGATCGCCGGGTAGTGGCCGCGCTCGGCCAGGGCGCGCGAGAGCACGATGTGGCCGTCCAGGATGGCGCGCGCGGTGTCCACCACCGGGTCCTGCTGGTCGTCGCCCTCGGCGAGCACGGTGTAGATGGCGGACATGCTGCCCTCGCCTTCGCCGTTGCCCGCGCTCTCCACCAGCTGCGGCAGCGCGCTGAACACGGAAGGCGGGTAACCGCGCGTGGCCGGCGGCTCACCGAGCGAGAGCGCCACCTCGCGCTGCGCCATGGCGTAGCGGGTGAGCGAGTCCAGCAGCAGCAGCACATTCTGGCCCCGGTCGCGGTAGTGCGCGGCGATGGAGTGGCACAGCTCGGTGGCGCGCAGGCGCATCAGCGGCGACTCGTCGGCCGGCGCCACCACGACCACCGCGCGGCGCAGGCCGGCGGGGCCGAGGGAGAGGTCGATGAACTCGCGCACCTCGCGGCCGCGTTCACCGATGAGGCCGACCACCACCACGTCGGCCACGGTCTGGCGCGTGATGAGGCCCAGCAGCACGCTCTTGCCCACGCCGCTGCCGGCCATCAAGCCCACGCGCTGGCCCCGGCCGAGCGTGAGCAGGCCGTTGATGGCGCGCACGCCCACGTCCAGCGGCTCGTGCACGGGCCGCTTGCGCAGCGGGTCCACGCGCGGCGGCTGGCTGCCCAGCCGGTGCTCGCCACCGAGGCGGCCCAGGCCGTCCATGGGTTCGCCCAGGCCGTTGACGATGCGGCCCAGCCAGGACGGGCCGATCAGCAGTTCGCTGTCCGACGCCATCGGCAGCACGCGCGCGCCGGCGCTCAGGCCATCGGTTTTCTTGAAGGGCATGACCGAGGTCATCTCGTCGCGAAAGCCCACCACCTGCGCCTCGACCCAGTCGCCCGGCCCCACCTCGATGCGGCAGCGCTGGCCGATGCGCAGCTGGCAGCCCTTGACGTGCAGCAGCATGCCCGCCGCGCCCACCAGCCGCCCCGTGGGCACGGAGACCGGCACCTCGGTGAGTTCGACGGACTTCAGGCGCTCGGCGATCATGCGGCGAGCTCCGTGGCGGGCGCCGGCTCGGCGGCGAGGGGTTCGGTGTCGAGCAGCTGCGCGCCGATCTGCTCCATGCAGGCCTGCAGCCGGTGGCGGCAGCCCGCGTCGGCCTCCTGGCCGCCGCAGTGCACGCGGCACTCGCCGGCGTCGAGGCGGCTGTCGGCCATGAGCTTCCAGGCGCGGGCGCGCACGGGGTCGAGATCGCGGATGCGCTCCAGGTCTTCCGGGTTGAGGAACACCTCGATCTCGCCGGTGGCCGGCGGCATGGTCTTGAGCGACTCTTCCACCAGCGCCAGCAACTGCGTGGGCTGCAGCGTGAGCTCGGCGCGGATCACCTGGCGGGCCACTTTGCCCACGAGATCGACGACCTCGCTGCGCAAGGCCTTCTGGTAGTCGTCCTGGGCCTGGTGCAGGGCCGCGAGCGCGGCGTCCACCGGCGCGGCATAGGCCTGCCAGCGGGCCAGCACGGCCGCGCGGGCCTCGGCCTGTCCTTCGTCGCGGCCCTCGCGCAGGCCCTGCAGGCGGCCTTCGGCCACGCCGCGCTCCACCCCGCTGTCATGGCCCTCGCGGTAGCCCCGGTCCATGCCCTGCTGGAAGCCTTCGGCCAATGCCGCCTGCGCGCTCTCGGCGTCGCCGGGCGACACCGCCTGGGCCGGTGTGAAGCGGCTCAGCGGCGGGAACCGGTGCGGCCGGTAGGTCTTCATGCGACCACCGCCTCCGCGAACAGCTGGATCTGGATCTCGTCGCTGTCCACCAGCGCCTTGACCTCGCGCATGATCTCGGCGCGCGCCTGCTCGACGCGGCTGAGCGGCACCGGCCCGGTGCGGCGCAGCGTGTCTTCGAAGGCCTGCGCCTGGCGCCGCGGCATGGCCTGCAGCACCTTGCGGCGCACCTCGGGGTCCGCGCCCTTGAGCGCCACGGCCCACAGGTCCAGCGGCGAGGCTTCGATGATGCGGGTGATGACGTCCTCGGTCTGGCGCGAGAGGATGAAGAAGTCGTACATGCTGACCTCGATCTGCGCCACCACGGCCGGGTCGCGCGCCCGCATCTGCTCGACCACCTTCTGGCGGTTGCCGGGCATGCGGTTGATGATCTCGGCGGCCTGGCGCACGCCCTCCACCGTGGCGCTCTGGGTTTCCAGGCTCGCCAGGTAGGCGTCGACCAGCACCTCGAGCTCGCGCAGGATGTCGTGCTCCACGTGGCCGAGCTGGGCGATCTGCATCAGCACCAGGTCGCGGTTGTCCTCGGGCAGGCGCTCGATGACCTCGCTGGCCAGGGCCGAGGGCAGGAAGGCGAGGAAGACCGCCTGCATGTGTTCGTGCTCGGCCGCGATGCGGTCGGCGATCCAGCGCGACGAGGCCCACTGCAGCCGCGCCATCTTCGGCCGGATGGCGTCGCCATAGATGCGGGTGAGCACGCTGCTGGCGATGTTCGCGCCCAGCGCCATGTCGAGCGAACTCTTGAGGTAGGCGCGCGAGGCGCCGTGCACGCCGCTTTGTTCGCGGTAGTCGTCGAAGAAGTGCTGCAGCGCGGTGCGCGCCATGTCCACCTTGATCCCGCTCATGCGCGACATGACCTGGGTGACATCCAGCAGCTCCTCGCGCGAGAGGTGCTGCAACACGGCCGCGGCCGGTTGCTCGCCCATGCTCAGGAGCACGATGGCGGCCTGTTCGGTGGACGAGAGCGAGCCGGCATCGGCCCCTTCGAGATCAGGTGATGGCGGCATTTTTCTGAACCCACTGTTTGACAACTTCGGCGACGCGCTCCGGCTCCTTCTGGGCCAGCACCTTCAAGTGATTGACCAGCACCTCCACCGGCGAGCCGGGCGGTGGCAGGTCGTAGTCGGCGAGCAGCGGCACCATCGCGCCCGAGTTCGCCGCCTGGGCCTTGTGGGACAGCGCCGCGACGGCCGGCGCCGGGTTCGCGAGCGCGGGCGACTCGGCGGCGGCGGCACCGGCCCCGCCCTCCAGCGCGATCAGGTCGGTCATGCCGACTTCGGCCGGCGGCTTGTGGCGCTCGCGCAGGATGCGCAGCAGCGGGCGCGCCAGCAGGAAGTAGCACAGCAGCGCGCCCAGCACGTACAGGCCCCAGGTCACGAACTCGAACACGGTCTCGCGTTCCTCGTACCAGGGCACGGCGGGCGCGGCGCCTGGGAACGCGAGCGAGGAGACCACGAGCTGGTCGCCCCGCTCGGCGTTGATGCCCAGGCCGCCGCGCAGCAGGCCCTCCATGCGCGCGATGTCCTGCGGGGTCCAGCCGGTGGCCGCCGCGCCGGGCGCGGCGCCGTCGTTGAGCACGACGGCCACGCTGAGTTTCTTGAGCTGGCCACGCGCGCGCTGGATGGTGGTGACGCTGCGGTCGTAGGCGAACTGCCGGGTGACAGCGCTGCGCTCGGCGGTGTTGGGCGCCGCGTTCGCGTCGGGCGCCGGCGTAGCCGGGCGGTTGCTGAGCGAGCCCGGCACACCGAGGGCCACGCGGTCGCGGTTGCTCTCCTCGCGCGAGGCCTCGTTGGTGACCTTGGGCGCGTCGCCGTAGCGCTCCTGGGTTTCCTGCACGCGATCCTGACCGAGTTCGACCGCCACGCTCACGTTGTAGTTGCCCGCGCCCAGCAGCGGCTGCAGCAGCTGGTGCGCGTTCTGCAGGATGTCGTTCTGTGCCTTGCGCACCGCCTCGTCGGCGAAGCTGCCCTGGTCGATGCCGTCCTTCACATCGACGCGCGCGGAGAGCAGGCGGCCGGCCTGATCGACCACGCTCACGCGGGACGGGTCCAGGTTGGACACGCTGCCGGCCACCAGCTGGATGATGGAGGCGATCTGTTCGTTGCCCAGCGTGCGCCCCGGGTGCAGGCTCAACACCACCGAGGCGGTGCTCTTGTCCTGGGCGTTGAGCACGAAGGTCGAGGAGCGCGCCACGGACAGGTGGACGCGGGCCGAGCGCACGGCGTCCATCGAGGTGATGCTCTGCACCAGCTCGCCTTCCAGGCCGCGGCGAAAGCGGATGTCCTGCACGAACTGCGTGACGCCCAGCGGGTCGTTCTTGTCCATCAGTTCCAGCCCTTCGGGCAGGCGCGCGGTGACGCCCTTGGCCGCCAGCAGCATGCGGGCGCGGCCGAGGTCGGAGGACGAGACCAGCACCTGGCCCGACTCGGGGTGCAGCCGGTAGGCGATGCCCTCGGCATCCAGCGCGGCCATCATGTCCGACACCGGCACCTGCTCGCGCGCACCGAACACCGGCTTGTAGCTGGCCTGGTCGTTCCACAGGAACATCATCACCAGGGCCGTGATGCCGATCGCCAGCAGCACGACCGGCAGCAGGCGGGACACCAGTTCAGGACGCAAGGCGCCGCCCAAGGCTTTCCCCGAGGGCAGCTTGTCGCGCATGAGCCTGAGTGCATTCATTCGATGGGTCCTGTTGGGGTACCGGTGGATTCTTGGCTCTCGCCCCCCCTCGACCACTTCGCTCTTTGAGTCCAAATCCCCCCGTAGGTCCGGCCTCGCGCGGCGCGACATCGGCAAACGACTGCTTTCGAACTAAAGCGCGGCGCCATGCCACACATGCCCGGCCCTGTGTGGATGGCGCCCTCCATTGGGGGCCGCCCAAGCGTGTCAATTTGCTCGGAATGGGCGGAAAAATTTGAGGACGTTTGACGCGGGACGCAACGCCGAGTCGCACAGCCGCCACAGGCTGCTGGTATGGTTGACGCCGCACGCGCCGCCCCATCTCCGGGCGTTGGCTGGTGTGCAAGGCTGCGCACGGCAGCGCCACCGACAGAAAGCACCTCTCCCCATGCCCACCCTTGAACCGTCCGCGCCCCCCTCGACCCAGGCCGCAGAAAAGGCCTCCCGCGCCCTGACGATCGAGCGGTTGCAGGAACAGGCGGCGCTGGCGCGTTCGATTGCCGACCGCTTGCCATGGCAACTCGCGCACTTCGATCTCGATCTGCGCTGCCGCTTTGGCAACCAGGCCTTCTGCGACGGCCTGCGCATCGACCCTTCGGCGCTGGAAGGCCGGCCGTTCCAGGACTGTTTTCCCCAGGATGCCCTGCCCGCCCTGCTGCCGCGCTTCATGCAGGCCCTGGGTGGCGAGAAACAGCTGCGGCTCACGGAGCAGTCCACACCGGGAGGTGCCCACACCTTCACCGAGACCTCGTTCACGCCCGACGTGCACGACGGCGTGGTCCGGGGGGTCTTCGTCGAAACGAAGGAGGTCGCCGGGCGAGCGCGCGTGGACGACCTCGCGCAGAACAAGCGCCGCTTCGACCTCATGGCCGATGCGCTGCAGGACTCCTGCATCTACTTCCTCGACCCGGTGGGGCGCATCACCGAATGGAGCGAGAGCGCGCACCGCCTGCACGGCTTTTCCCGGGAACAGGTGGGGAACATGCACCTGGCCGACATGGCCGCGCCGCGCGTCGGTGAAGAGGCGGAGATCGGCATCGACGACACCATCCGGCTGGCCATCGATCGCGGCCAATGGGAAACCCGTGGCTGGCTCAAGCGCGCCGGTGCGGAGGCGTTCTGGGGCCAGACCCTGATCACAGCCCTGCGCGGCGACAACGGCGAGCTGGAAGGGTTGTCCTGCATCACGCGCGACATGACCGCGATGAAAGACCTGGACCGGGTCATGAACGACCTCAACGCCGAACTGGACCGGCGCGTGACCCAGCGGGTGCGCCAGCACACCGTGCCGAACAAGGACCTGGACATCTTCACCCACTCCATCACGCACGATCTGCGTGGGCCGGTGCGGCACATCAACACCTTCGCCGGCCTCATCGCCGAGGAACTGGGCGAGAACGCCAGCGAAGAGATCCGGCATTTCCGCGATGCCATGAAGCGGGCCTCGCAGCGCCTGAACGCGATGATCGAGAACCTGCTGACCTACTCGCGCATCGGCCGCATCGACCTGCACCCCGAGCGGCTGGCGATGACGAACGTGCTCGAAGGTGTGGTCTCGCGCCTGCGGCAGGCCGCCCCCGATCGCCAGATCCAGTGGGAGATCCAGCCCGATCTGCCGATGGTGGTGGCCGACGCGGCGATGGTGAACGACCTGTTCACGCGGCTGCTGGACAACGCCATGAAGTTCACGCGCAAGGTCGAGCCGGCCGAGATCCAGATCGGCTGCCGCACGGAGAGCGACGGCACCTGCCTGTTCTTCATCGTGGACAACGGCGCCGGCTTCGACGTCGCCAAGGCCAGCAACCTGTTCCTCATGTTCCAGCGCCAGCACCACTCGCTGGACTTCGAGGGCTACGGCGCGGGCCTGGCCCTGTGCCAGCGCATCGTGCAGCGCCACAACGGCCGCATCTGGCTCGACAGCACGCCGGGCCACGGCTGCGCGGTCTACTTCACGCTGCCCGTGGAAACGGCGATGGCGGCGTCCGGACTGGCCGCGCTCGGGTGCTGATCGCGCGGGCGGCGCTCAGCCGCCCGACAGGCGCGCCAGCCAGCGGCGCAGCAGGTGCGCCCTGCGCTGGCGCCGGCGGCCGATGTCGAGCAGGCGGATGGCGGCGGCCCGGCATTCGGCCAGGTAGCGCTCGCGCTGCGGAATCTCCCAGTCCGGCTCGTTGAGGGCCTTGTTGCGCACGGCCGCGAGATAACGCAGCCGCCGGTCCAGCCGGGCCGGCACCGGGTGGCGCACGCTGTCGAGCTTGGAGTGGATGCCCCGGCCCTTGCCACCGAAGTCGCGCGCCAGCACCGAGTCGATCACCGCGGTGATGTCCAGCACGTCCTGCATGGCTTTCATGTGCGGGGTCTTGACCGTGTGCTGGTACATGGGGATGACGTCGCCAGCGCGGTCATCCGGATGAATGTCGCCCCGCGGGCGAAAACCGGGTGTGGCGGAAGACACGAGGGATGGGTTCATGGTGCACAGACTCCAGCAAACGGTTCCACGGTTCGGGCATCGGGGGCGGCAGGCTCGCGGCCCATGGCGTTCTCCTCCGCCAGAACCGCCAGGCACTTCACACAGGACACCGGCTCGCCCGAGCGGGCTTGCCATCGATGGAAGATGCCGCTGGGCCGCGCACCACACAGCGCCTTGCCATCGGGCGGGGAGTGCTCGGACCACAGATGAACGACCACCCCCAGATCGACACCGGGACCGGCCCCGACGGCGCTGAGCCTGGCGGGCACGGCGGTGGCCGCGGGCGCCGATGCCCGATCGGCGGCACTGCGCGGGCAAGGGATGTTCAGGGGGTACAACAAGGTTCGCTCCCGGGTGTTCGGCTCACAACCACACGCTCCTGCGCCCGCTCTCCATCGCCTCCTGGTTCTGCAGCTCTCTCACGGCGGCCCGCACGAGGATGTGATCGAAGGCCTTGAGAATCTCGCTGGTGCTGGTGAAGGCCTCGCTGGAGGGCATGGCGGTGGGCACATCGCGGGCTTGCCGCGGGTTGCCAGACTGGGAGGGGCCCTTGCCCGTGATGTGCGCATGCCGCAATGCGGCCCGCACGACCTCTTCGCCGGAGACACGTTGCCAGCGGTCCGACCGGCGCAGGTGGGTCACGCCCTGCCCCGCCGCGTTGCAACTGTGAACGACCAGGGGATCGTCCGGCAGGCGCGGTGCGAACGCGAGGTGCACGATGCTGTTGTGCGCGACCTCCTCGTCGGTGAGGCTGGCGGTCTGGGCCCATGGAACGGGCGCCAGCCGAAAGAGCATGTCGGCCAGTGAGCCGCCCAGACCCGCGGTGCTCATGGTGTCGAACACCGACAGGGCGAACGGCCGAGGCTCGTGGGGGTCTCCGGAGCGCAGTTCGCCCCAGGCGCTGGTTTCGGTGAAATCGAGCGAGCCAGGGCCCGAGTCGGCATCGAGCTGCGAATGCGCGTGGACCACGCGAAGCATCACGGCAGGCCCCTGCCGTGGCGCATGCTCGCGCTCCTGCAGCACCTGGATGATGCTGGAGAGCAGGTACTTGTGGCACGCGAAACAGGACGCCGGGTTGTGCCGCGGCGCGCGCCGTGCGCTCAGTCCGTACAGGTGGGCGTGGTCATCGCTGTGCATGGGCAACCGGTGCTCGCCATCACCCCTGGGCCGCGTGTTTCATGAGGTAGCCGGTGTCGATGGGGTCCGACACCCGAACGACCATGTGCGTGCGGATGCCCACGATGGTGACCTCGGCGGGCAAGGGATCGGACACCTCGGCGACCAGCGTGTCGATGCCATGGCGCACCGCCCAGGCCTGCAGCGGCTCCGAAAAATGCCGCCAGCGCTGGACCATGCCGAACCGGTCCACACCGGAGATGGAGACGCGCGCCACATCCTTCGCGTGCATGGTCAGGCCGTAGAGGTAGACCCCCACGAAGCGGCCGGTGAAGGTCTCGCCGTTGCCGACGGCCACCTCGGAGCGTTTGACCGCTTCCCCGATGGCACGCACCAGAAGGGAGGAGCCGTCCTCGGACGGCCAACAGGGTGTGATGAAGGACGCCAGCCTGAGCGTGGCCTCCTTGAGGTTGGGCTGCTGCGCCCAGCAGGACAGACCGAACCCCTCGTAAGGCTGACCGGCCAGCGCATCGTGGATCCACTGCTCGGGCCCACCCGACTCCAGGGTCTGCAAGGGCCAGTAGGCGGTGCCTCCACCGCCCTGGACCGCCTTGCCCTGGCGGGTGCGCGCCGCGTTGAGCGAAAAAATCTGCGTCATGTCGAGCCGCGCGCGCGGGAAGGCGCGGACGCATCATGCGCTGAGCGGATCGGCCAGGACCGCGACGGGAGAGATGAGAGCCACGTTTCAAGCATCCGGGTATTTTTCTACCCAATGCCTCGGCGGCCGCCCGGTCTACGGTGCCGTTTTGCCCCGTAGAGGGAAGGTGTCAGCCAAACTTCGGCATCTGGTTGCGCGATTGGCGGTACGCGGCGATGCGGGCCTGCACCTCGGCGCGCGCTTCGTCCATGCGAAGGTCCTGCGTGGCGCAGGCGGGGCAATGCGCGGGGCCCTGGTGCTGCTTGACCACCGGGTGCTTGGTGTTGCAGGCGCCGCACTGCCGGACTTCGATCTCGCGGCTTTGCAGCCCCTCGACCAGCAACGCATAGGTCTCGAACGTGATGCGCTGGCTGTCGCCCACGGGCGGCACCGTCCGGCGGTACTTGTTGTAGACCTCGATCATCTTATCCAGCGCCTTGCCGAAATTCGTCTCGACCACGGCGTACTCGCCAATGCCGCGCGATCCGAAATGCAGGGCCATCAGGTACGAGGCCTCGAAGCGCTCCGCCGCGCTGTCGAGGAAGGTCTTGGCCGTAGTGGTTTGTCCCAGGCCTCTGGGCCGCTTGACCTTGATACCGTACTGCCCAAGGCGGCGGTCCATCTCCTCTTTGATCCGCTGCTCGCTCACGTCGGTGCCCAGCAGCTTGACGATCAGCTTGGTGCGCGAGGTCAACTCGATCAGGGCCTCGAATCGCTCGTCCGATACCTGGTCCTCGAAGAGGACGCGTTTGTGTCCAGAAGAAGCAAGGGCTCGGCCTGCGGTGTTGATCATGGTGATGTCCCTGGTTTCAGTGAATGCGGTTCTTCGAACGCCGGCTCATGACCATGAACTGCGTTTTCTGCGAAGAGGTCAGGTCGCGCGTGGCGGCGGCCTCGAAGTAGTGGTCACTGGCCACCGGAAACATCACCAGGCCCGGGTTGGCCGAGATGTCCCAGAGTTCATGCGGTCCGAAGCGGCGGACGTGCACGGCTTCGCTCATCGAAAGATCGAACAGCACGCAGGCCTCGTCGAACGAGGTCTTGATGCTGTCGACGCGCACCGCCAGCGCCATGAAGGCCTCCTGGCGATTGGCGGCCTCGAATTCACCCGGCTGCACCAGGGACGCCGATGTCGTGGGCAGCAGCCCCGTGTGGATCATCATGGAAAACAGCGGATGCGAGCAGTCCGCCAGCTTGATGACTTCGTCCTCGCTCAGCAGGGCCAGCAGCTCCAGCAGGTTGCGCTGCCCCGGGAACCAGCGTGCGATGACACGTGGGTCGACCAGCTCGGAACTGCGCGCGATGTGCCAACGCCGGGCCAGCGCCTTGAGGTTTTCGGCGCGAATGGCCCTTTCATAGGTGGGCAGGTGCAGATTGCCTTGAATCCGCGAGTCCATCAGCGCTGTCATCATCTGTGTACATTCCCCTGTCTGTTCTTGAGCTGCGTCGCCAACGCGCCCGAAAGGCGCATTGTGTTACTCCCAGCCAGCCGGTTGGCGTCTACCATGGCACCAGGCCATTTGCGACGCCCACACCCCAACGCCCAGCCCTCATGCCAAGTCTTGAACCTCTGTCTATCGGCGATCTTTCCACGCGCTTTAGGGCTCGATTGAGAATGAGCCTGGATCGCCTGGGCTTTCCGGGCGCCATGCGTGAAAAAAGTCGCGAACTGGCCTTCAGGCTCGGGGTGGACGAAAGCCTGGCCTCGGCCTTCCTCACAGGCGATGTGCTCCCGGACTACGAGGCCCTGCTCACCCTTTGCGCGCTGACCCAGCAATCACCCGGCTACTTCCTCGACCCCAGCGCCGACGCGCTGCCCCAGGGCACCCGGGTCGTCCCGGCCATCGGCCCGGGCGAGGACCTGGCCATCTGCCTGCCCGAAGACATGGCCGGTGGGCGCGCCACCCAGGATGCCGAGCTTTGCTATTACCGCGCCCGCAGGGACATGGGCTTCGGCGTGAGGGCCGGCGACTGCATCCTGGCGGGGTTCGTGCCGATGGAGCCGGCCTCGATGCAGAAGGACCGCATCTACCTCATCGGCTGCGAGACCGGCTTCGATCTGCGCCGCTGCGTCGTGCAAACGCCCGTGCGGGCGGCCTTCACCAGCTTCGACGGCAAGTCCGCCCAGACCATCAAGCCGCACGTCGCGGCGGTGGGGCAGGAACGGCCGAGCTTCCGCGCCGAAGGCCTGGGTGACGAGGTGCATGCCTTCGCGGAAGTGATCGGCCTGCTGCGAGGTGCGCAGAACCTGCCACTCGAACCCAACGCCCTGGACTTCCAGGGCTAAGCCGCAGCGAGCAGACGAAAAAAAGCTCGCCATGGGCGAGCTGGATGTTTCGATCAGGTATTTTTGGAGGCGCGATCCGGAGTCGAACCGGACTAACCGGATTTGCAATCCGGGGCATAACCGCTTTGCTATCGCGCCGTCAGGACCGGCATCAAAGACACCGATCTCAAACTCCGACAAAAAAGGGAAGCAGAGCTTCCCTTTTGAATTTGGAGCGGGAAACGAGATTCGAACTCGCGACCTCAACCTTGGCAAGGTTGCGCTCTACCAACTGAGCTATTCCCGCATTTCTTACCACCTGCTGCTGCATCTGCTATTGCGTTTGCCGCTGCATTTCGGTAAGCCATGATTCTAACCCGAAAAAAGGGGCTCTTTCAAGTCCCCCGAAATTTTTTGATCAATGTTTCACCGCGTCGGGAGACGCCGTCGGCTTGCTCACGCTGGCCGCCGCGATCTGGGCCGCGACCTCTTCTTCGGTGAGTGGCACGGGCTGGCGTTCGAGCGCGATGGCGAGGACCTTGTCGATCCATTTCACCGGCACGATCTCCAGGCCCTGCTTCACGTTGTCGGGAATCTCGGCGAGGTCCTTCACGTTCTCTTCCGGGATGATCACGGTCTTGATGCCGCCACGCAAAGCGGCCAGCAGCTTTTCCTTCAGGCCACCGATCGCCGTGACTTCACCGCGCAGCGTGATCTCACCCGTCATGGCCACATCGGCGCGCACGGGAATGCCCGTGAGCGACGAGACCAGCGCGGTCGTCATGGCCGCACCGGCGCTCGGGCCGTCCTTGGGCGTGGCGCCATCGGGCACGTGGATGTGGATGTCGCGCTTGTCGAACTGCTCGTCCTTGATGCCCAGCATGCGGGCGCGGCTGCGCACCACGGTGCGGGCCGCTTCCACCGATTCCTTCATCACATCGCCGAGCGAACCCGTGCGCGTGATCACGCCCTTGCCCGGCATGATGGCCACTTCGATGGTCAGCAGATCGCCGCCCACTTCCGTCCACGCCAGACCGACCACCTGGCCCACTTGGTTCTGCGCCTCGGCACGGCCGTAGCTGTACTTGCGCACGCCCAGGAATTCGCTGAGGTTGTCGGCGCTCACCACCACGGTGGGCGTGTACTTCTTGAGCAGCAGGCCCTTGACCACCTTGCGGCAGATCTTGGAGAGCTCGCGTTCGAGCGAACGCACACCGGCTTCGCGGGTGTAGTAGCGCACGATGTCGCGCACGGCGTCGTCGCGCACGTCCAGCTCGCCTTCGCGGATGCCGTTGTTCTTGAGTTGCTTGGGCAACAGGTAGCGGATCGCGATGTTGGTCTTCTCGTCTTCCGTGTAGCCCGAGAGGCGGATCACCTCCATGCGGTCCAGCAGGGCCGGGGGAATGTTCATCGAGTTCGATGTGGCGACGAACATCACGTCGGACAGGTCGAAGTCGACTTCGATGTAGTGGTCACCGAAGGTGTGGTTCTGCTCGGGGTCCAGCACCTCCAGCAGCGCGCTCGAAGGATCGCCGCGGAAGTCCGTGCCCAGCTTGTCGATCTCGTCGAGCAGGAACAGCGGGTTGCGCGTGCCGACCTTGTTCAGGCTCTGCAGCACCTTGCCCGGCATGGCACCGATGTAGGTGCGACGGTGGCCGCGGATCTCGGCTTCGTCGCGCATGCCGCCCAGCGCCATGCGCACGTACTTGCGGCCCGTGGCCTTGGCCACCGACTGCCCCAGCGAGGTCTTGCCGACACCGGGTGGGCCGACCAGGCACAGGATGGGCGCCTTGACCTTGTCCACGCGCTGTTGCACCGCGAGGTACTCGAGGATGCGGTCCTTGACCTTCTCCAGGCCGTAGTGGTCTTCGTTCAGCACCGCCTCGGCATGCGCGAGGTCGTGCTTGATCTTGGTCTTCTTGCTCCAGGGCAGGCCGACCAGCGCATCGATGTAGTTGCGCACCACGGTGGCCTCGGCCGACATGGGCGACATCAGCTTGAGCTTCTTGAACTCGGCATCGGCCTTCTTGCGCGCTTCCGCGGGCATCTTGGCGGCCTTGATCTTCTTCTCGATCTCTTCGATGTCGGCGCCCTCTTCGCCTTCGCCGAGTTCCTTCTGGATCGCCTTGACCTGCTCGTTCAGGTAAAAGTCGCGCTGGTTCTTTTCCATCTGGCGCTTCACGCGCCCGCGGATCTTCTTGTCGACGTTGAGGATGTCGACCTCGCGCTCGAGCTGTTCGAACAGGTTCTCCAGCCGCTTGTTGACCGGATCGAGGTCCAGCACCACCTGCTTGGACTCGAGCTTGAGCGGCAGGTGCGCGGCGATCGTGTCGGCCAGGCGGCCCGGGTCGTCGATGCTGGAGATCGAGGTGAGGATCTCCGAAGGGATCTTCTTGTTGAGCTTGACGTACTGGTCGAACTGCTGCATCACGGCGCGGCGCAGTGCTTCGAGTTCGTTGGACTGGGTGTCGGCCCGCTCCACGGCCGGGTCGACCGGGCTCACGCTGGCGATGAAATGGCTTTCTCCATCGCGGATGGTCAGCACCTTGGCGCGCTGCACACCTTCGACCAGCACCTTGACGGTGCCGTCAGGCAGCTTGAGCATCTGCAGGATGGTGGCGACGCAGCCCATTTCGAACATGTCGTCGGTCGACGGCTCGTCCTTGGCGGCGGCCTTCTGGGCCACGAGCATGATGCGGCGCTCGGCCTCCATCGCGGACTCCAGCGCCTTGATGCTCTTGGGCCGGCCCACGAACAGCGGGATGACCATGTGCGGGAACACCACCACATCGCGCAAAGGCAGGAGTGGCAGTTCGACCGGCGTGCTGGGAAGGGGGGTCTGTCCGGACATTTCAACCTCGACTAAAACGGGTAAATGGGGTCGGTGCGAGCGATCTCAACCGGACGCATCCGTGACGGGGTTGGTCGAAGCCGGCGCGTCAAGCCTGCTTGGCCGCCTCGCGGTACACCAGCAAGGGCGGCTTGTTTTCCTCGATGGTCGACTCGTCGACCACCACCTTCTCCACATTGCTCATGCCAGGCAGATCGAACATGGTGTCGATCAGCGCGTTTTCCAGGATCGAGCGCAGGCCTCGCGCGCCCGTCTTGCGGGCCAGGGCCTTGCGGGCGATCGCCTTGAGCGCGGCGGGCCGCACTTCGAGCTCGGCACCTTCCATCGCCAGCAGGCGGGAGAACTGCTTGACGACCGCGTTCTTGGGCTCGGTGAGAATTTCGACCAGCGCGTCTTCACTGAGTTCCGACAGCGCGGCGATCACCGGCACACGGCCCACCAGCTCGGGGATGAGGCCGAACTTGATCAGGTCTTCGGGCTCGATTTCCTTGAAGGATTCGGTGATGCTGCGCTGCTTCTTGCTCTTGACCACGGCGCCGAAGCCGATGCCGGAGGCCTCGGTGCGGTTCTCGATGATCTTCTCCAGGCCGGCAAACGCGCCGCCGCAGATGAACAGGATGTTGGTGGTGTCGACCTGCAGGAAGTCCTGGTTGGGGTGCTTGCGCCCGCCCTGCGGCGGCACCGAGGCCATCGTGCCTTCGATCAGCTTGAGCAAGGCCTGCTGCACACCCTCACCCGATACGTCGCGGGTGATGGAGGGGTTGTCGGACTTGCGCGTGATCTTGTCGATCTCGTCGATGTAGACGATGCCCTGCTGGGCGCGCTCGACGTCGTAGTTGCAGCTCTGCAGCAGCTTGGCGACGATGTTTTCCACGTCTTCGCCCACGTAACCGGCTTCGGTCAGCGTGGTGGCGTCGGCCATCACGAACGGCACGTTGAGCATGCGCGCCATGGTCTGGGCCAGCAGCGTCTTGCCCGAGCCGGTGGGTCCGATCAGGAGAATGTTGCTCTTGGCCAGCTCGACGTCGTCCTTGCGGGCGGCGACCTTGTGGCGCAGGCGCTTGTAGTGGTTGTAGACGGCCACGGCCAGCGCGCGCTTGGCGTTCTGCTGCCCGATGACGTAGTTGTCCAGGTTGGCCTTGAGCTGGGCCGGCGTGGGCACGTCGTCGCCCGAGGCCTTGACGGATTCGAGGCCGGGCAACTCGTCACGGATGATGTCGTTGCACAGGTCGATGCATTCGTCGCAGATGAACACCGAGGGGCCGGCGATCAGCTTCTTGACCTCGTGCTGGCTCTTGCCGCAGAACGAGCAGTAGAGCGCTTTTTCACTGGAGGCGGCTTTTTTGTCGGCCATAGGTCTGGGGGCTCGGATGAAGCGGTAACAACAATGATAGTTCAAGCCCCATAGGGGCCAAACGGGGGAAAAGCGCCGGTTTTGGCACCGTCTCCCGGGTTTGGCGGCCCATGGGTGGCCATGGCCTGGACGGGGTCAGACCGCGCCGGGGCGCTTGTCGATGACCTTGTCGATCAGGCCGTACTCGGCCGATTCGGCGGCCGAGAGGTAGTAATCGCGCTCGGTGTCGCGTTCGATCTTCTCCAGCGGCTGGCCGGTGCGCTCCGCGAGGATCTTGTTGAGCTGCTCGCGCGTCTTGAGGATTTCGCGGGCGTGGATCTCGATTTCCGTGGCCTGGCCCTGGGTGCCGCCCAGCGGCTGGTGGATCATGACCTTGGAGTTCGGCAGCGCGAAGCGTTTGCCCTTGGCGCCGGCGGCCAGCAGGAACGCGCCCATGCTCGCGGCCATGCCGATGCACAGCGTGGACACGTCGGACTTGATGAAATTCATGGTGTCGAAGATCGCCATGCCCGCGCTCACCGAGCCGCCCGGGGAGTTGATGTAGAACGAGATGTCCTTGTCGGGGTTTTCGCTTTCCAGGAACAGCAGCTGCGCCACCACCAGGTTGGCCGACTGGTCATTGACCGGGCCCACCAGGAAGATCACGCGCTCCTTGAGCAGGCGCGAATAGATGTCGTACGCACGCTCGCCGCGGCCCGACTGCTCGATGACCATGGGCACCATGCCCAAACCTTGAATGTCCATTGCGCTCATGCGTTACTCCGTGTGTTGATGCTTGCCATATCACTACTGTAACCAACCCCATGTGGCCCCACGGCGACCGGTGGCTTGACCGGGACGACCGCAGGACAGGCGGAGGGAGGTACCTCCAGATGGGGGGCAAACCCGAAAAAGAAAGGGCGGATCGCTCCGCCCTGTTCCAGCATCCCGCCGCGAAGGAAATCAGGCCTGGGCCATCAGTTCGTCGAAGCTGACCGACTTTTCGGTGATCTGTGCCTTGGACAGCACGAACTCCGTGACGTTGTTCTCGATCACGATGGCTTCCACCTCGGCCATGCGCTGGTTGTCGCCCTGGTACCAGCGCACCACGTCGGCCGGCTTCTCGTAGGAGGCCGCCAGCTCTTCGATGTGGGCCTTGATCTGCTCGGGCTTGGCGTGCAGCTCGTTGGCGCGCACCAGCTCGGCCACCACCAGACCCAGGCGCACGCGGCGCTCGGCCTGCGGGCGGAACAGCTCTTCGGGGATCGGGGCCTTGTCGGCGTCCTTCACGCCGCGCTGCTTCAGGTCAGCGCGGGCGCCTTCCACCAGGCGCTCCAGCTCGGACTGCACGACCGCGTTGGGCAGATCCAGTTCGGCCTTGGCGACCAGGGCGTCCATCACGGCCTGCTTGTTGCGGGCCTGCAGGCGGAACTTGACTTCGCGCTCCAGGTTCTTGCGGATGTCGGCGCGCAGGCCTTCCACCGTGCCGTCGGCGATGCCCAGGGACTTGGCGAAGGCCTCATCCACGGCCGGCAGGTTGGCAGCTTCGATCTTGTTGACCGTGACCAGGAAGTCGGCGGTCTTGCCGGCCACGTCCTTGCCGTGGTAGTCGGCGGGGAAGGCCAGCGGGAAGGTCTTGGACTCGCCCGTCTTCATGCCACGCACGGCGTCTTCGAATTCCTTGAGCATCTGGCCGTCGCCGACGATGAACTGGAAGGCCTCGGCCTTGCCGCCCTCGAAGGGCTCGCCGTCGATCTTGCCGGCGAAGTCGATGGTGACGCGGTCGCCGTCCTGGGCGGCCTGGTCCTGCGCGCGCTGCGCGAAGGTGCGGCGCTGCTTGCGCAGGATCTCGAGCGTGCGGTCGATGGCGGCGTCGTCCACTTCGGCAGCCACTTTTTCCACGGCGGCGGTGGTCAGGTCGTCGATCTTGACTTGCGGATACACCTCGAAGACGGCGTCGAAGGTCAGCTGGCCCTCGGGGGCGCCTTCCTTCTCGGTGATCTTGGGCTGGCCGGCCACGCGCAGCTGGGCTTCGTTGGCGGCGGTGGCGAAGGCTTCACCGACCTTGTCGTTCATGACCTCGTAGTGCACCGAATAGCCATAGCGCTGGGCCACGACGTTCATCGGCACCTTGCCGGGACGGAAACCGTCCATCTTCACGTCGCGCGCGATGCGCTTGAGGCGGTTGGACACTTCTTTCTGGATCACATCGGCCGGCAGCGTCAGCGTGATCTTGCGCTCGAGCTTTTCCAGGGTTTCAACGTTCACGGTCATGGCTTTCTCCAAAAGGGTGTCGGTCAACCAGCCTGTCTGGCCGACCCGGGGGGTCTGTCTGTTCGTCTGTGGTGTGGTGCGCGGGGGGGGACTCGAACCCCCACACCATTGCTGGCGTCAGGACCTAAACCTGGTGCGTCTACCAATTTCGCCACCCGCGCGCCTCGTAGGGGGTTTTCCGGTGCAGCGCAAAAGCAGCGCTGGACGGCCGGTTGTCCACTTCACGGCAACCTTAGATTGTAGCTGCAGCGCCCACCCTGGCCGGACGGCCTCAGGCCCCCAGGCGGTGCCGCAGGGCCCGGACCGCGCTGCCGGGCGTGGTGAGCACCGGCATGCCCACCGCCTTGTGCACGGCCAGCTGCGCGCGCGCCATGCTGAATTGGGACAGCGCGATCACGTCGCAGCCCTGCCCCACCAGCCAGCGCGCGGCCTCGACGACGCGCGCGTCGTGGCCGGCGTCGTCGCCCCGGTTGAGGGCGTCCATGGCGCCTTCGGCCAGGCAGGTGACCAGTTCGGTGCCGGCCGGGAACTCCGGCGGCATGGAAGTCAGGGTGGGCGCGAAGGACGCCACCAGCCCGATGCGGCCGCCGCGCGCCACGGCCACGGCTTCGGCCACCATGGCTTCGTTGGGCTTGAGCACCGGCATGTGCGGGCGCCGCGCCGCCACCGCCTCGATGCACGAACCGAATGCCGAGCAGGTGAACAGGATGGCATTGGCCCCCGTGCCTTCGGCGTAGGCCGCCAGCGACTCGAAGCGCTGGTGCATGGCCGCGTCCAGTCCCTTGCCATCGCGCGCCAGGTCGGCCGACAGGCTGTCGTCGAGCAGGTTCATGCGCTCGGCCTCGGGCCAGGCGCGGGCGAGCTCCTCGTTGATGGGCGCGACCGAGTGGGCCAGCGCATGGATCAGGGCGATGCGCATGTCAGGCCACCTTCAAGGTGCGTGGCACGGCCATGCGCCGGCCCTGGCTCCACCAGACCAGCGCCACCAGCAGCAGCGCGGGCAGGTAGAACCAGTGCGGCGTGGCCCGGCCCGAGGGCATCTTCACCGCCACCACGTCCCAGCCCTGCTCGAAGCCCGACTTGGCCGCGCGCGAACCGAACTTGACCTGCGCCACCTGCAACTGGTCGCCCAGCCCGACCAGGCGCAGTCCGGCTTCGTCCAGGCGCTTGCGCCCGTCCTCGCCCTTGGCGCCCAGCTGCACGGCCACGGTCTTGGTCAGGTCGCGCCCTTCCAGCGTGGTGCCCTGCAGCACGAAGACCATGCGGCCATCCTCGGGTTTGTCGCGCGCGATGTCGAACACTTCGGCCGGCGGCGCGTCGCGGTACGGGGGTGCGAGGCGGTCCATGAACACGTCCGGGCGGAACAGCAGCACCACGGCGATGCCGAGCAGCACGTTCTCCCACCAGCGGCTCTTGATGCGGAACCAGTTCATGGTGATCGCCGCGAACAGCAGCATCGCGACGATGCTGGCGGCGATCACGCGCAGCGTCTCCGCCAGGTCCTCCACGTTGATCAGCAGCAGCTGCGGGTTGAAGATCCAGATGAAGGGCAGGATCAGCGTGCGGGCGGCGTAGATGAACCCCTGGATGCCGGTCTGCAGCGAATCCTCGCCCGAGATCGCCGAGGCCGCGAAGGTCGCCAGCCCCACCGGCGGCGTGATGTCCGCCATGATCCCGTAATAGAAGACGAACATGTGCACCGCGATCAGCGGAATGATCAGGCCCGACTGCGCGCCCAGTTCCACCACCACCGGCGCCATCAGCGTGGCCACCAGCACGTAGTTGGCCGTGGTCGGCACGCCCAGGCCGATGACGAGGCAGGAGATCGCGACGAACAGCAGCATCAGGATCACGCTGCCCTGCGAGACCAGCTCAACGAACTCGGTCATGCGCAGGCCCAGGCCGGTGAGCGTGATGCCGCCGACCACGATGCCCGCCGTGGCGGTGGCCACGCCGATGCCGATCATGTTGCGCGCGCCGTTGTGGAAACCGTCGAGCACCGAGCGCCAGCTCTCCTGCCAGGCGTTGCCCATGGGCAGGCGGCGGAACAGCGCGATCAGCGGGTGCTGCGTGGCCATGAGCACCGCCAGCGAGGTGACGGCCCAGAAGGCCGCGAGCGCGGGCGACATCTCCTCCACCATCAGGCACCAGATCAGGATGCCGATGGGCATGATGAAGTGCAGGCCGGCGCGCACCGTGGGCCAGGTCTGCAGCGGTTTGGGGTTGTCGATGTCGATGTCGGTCGCCAGGTCCGGGCAGCTGGCCGCCTGCCACACGGCCACGAGGTAGAGCGCCAGCACCAGCGCACCCACGGCATACGGGGCCGCCGGGCCCAGCACGGCCTTGAAGCCGAGGATCAGGTAGTACAGCGCGCAGACCAGCACCACGGTACCGGTCACACCGAGTGCGTTGCGCATGACGCGGTCGCGCAACGGCGTGGGCGTGCGCTTGACGATGGGCTGCATGCCCAGCTTGAGCGCCTCCAGGTGCACGATGTAGAACAGGCCGATGTACGAGAGGATGGCCGGCAGGAAGGCGTGCTTGACGATGTCCGAGTACGGGATGCCCACGTACTCCACCATCAGGAAGGCCGCGGCGCCCATCACGGGCGGCATGATCTGGCCGTCCACCGAGGACATGGTTTCGATCGCGCCGGCCTTGACGCCGCCATAACCCGCCTTCTTCATGAGCGGGATGGTGAAGATGCCGCCGGAGACCACGTTGGCCACCGACGAACCCGAGATGGTGCCGTTGAGCGCCGACGACACCACCGCCACCTTGGCCGGGCCGCCGCGCAGGTGCCCCAGCGCCGCGAAGCTCACCTGCATCATGTAGTTGCCGCCGCCGCCCCGGTCGAGCAGCGCGCCGAACAGCACGTAGACGAAGATGGTGCCGGCCGACACCCCCAGCGCGATGCCGTACACGCCTTCGGTGGTGAGCCACATGTGCGAGATCAGGCGGTTGAGCGAGGCGCCCCGGTGGGCGATCACCTCGGGCAGCCAAGGGCCGAGCATGCAGTAGGCCAGGAAGATCACGGCCAGCACGGCCATGGGCCAGCCCACCGCGCGACGCGTGGCCTCCAGCAACAGCAGCAGGCCCACCACCGACACCGCCACATCCACCGTGGTGGGCGTGCCGGGCCGGGTGGCGAGCTCGGCATAGAAGAGCATCACGTAGGCACCGGCAAAGGCCGCCACGCCGGCCAGCAGCCAGTCCACCCACGGGACCCGGTTGCGCGGCGAGCGCTTGAACGCCGGCCAGGCGAGGAACGCCAGGAACAGCGCGAACGCGAGGTGGATGGCGCGCGCCTCGGTGTCGTTGAGGATGCCGATGCCGAATTCGAACGGCAGGGGCGAGGCGTACCAGTACTGGAACAGCGCCCAGAGCAGGCACACGGTGAACACCACACCGGCCGTCCACCCGGTGGGCTTGCGTCCGCCGGTGTCGCTGTCCGCCACAAGTTGCTGCAGGGCTTCGGGGGCTTTTTCGATGTCGGTGCTCATGGGCGCTCCGGGCCTGGACGGCGGTGGGGAGGGTCAAAAGAAACGGCGAAGCACCTTCGCCCTTCATGGCAAGGCGGGCCGCTCACGCGGCCCGGCGCGTCACCTCACTTGACCCAGCCCTTTTCCTTGTAGAACTTCAGCGCGCCTTCGTGCAGCGGCGCGCTCAGGCCGTCCTTGACCATGCCCTCGGGCGTCAGGTTGGCCAGCGCGGGGTGCAGCTTCTTGAACTCGTCGAAGTTGTCGAACACCGCCTTGACCACCTGGTACACGGTCTCGGGCGAGGTCTTGCTCGAGGCCACCACGGTGGCGGACACGCCATAGGTCTGGGTAGGCTGCGGGTTGTTCGGGTAGAGGCCACCGGGCAGCGTGACCTTGGCGTAATACGGCTTCTCGGCCACCAGCTTGTCCACGGCCGGGCCGGTGATGGACACCAGCTTGGCACCGCACGAGGTGGTGGGATCCTGGATGTTGGCGCTCGGGTGGCCCACGGCGTAATAGAAGCCGTCGATCTTGCCGTCGCACAGCGCCGGGCCGTGTTCGTCGGCCTTGAGTTCGGAGGCCAGCGAGAAGTCGCTCAGCTTCCAGCCCATGCCGGCCAGCAGCTCTTCCATGGAGGAGCGCGTGCCCGAGCCCGGGTTGCCGACGTTGAAGCGCTTGCCCTTGAAGTCCTCGAACTTGGTGATGTTGGCTTCCTTGCGGGCCACCACCGTGAAGGGCTCGGGGTGCACGGCGAACACCGCTCGCAGGTCGCCGTAGGCGCCCGCGTCCTTGAACTGGCCCACGCCCTTGAGCGCATTGAACTGCACGTCGGACTGGGTGAAGCCCAGGTCCAACTCACCGGCCTTGATGGTGTTGACGTTGAACACCGAGCCGCCGGTGGACTCCACCGAGCAGCGGATGCCATGCTTGGCGCGGTCCTTGTTCACCAGCCGGCAGATCGCGCCGCCCGCCGCGTAATACACCCCCGTCACGCCGCCGGTGCCGATGGTCATGAACTTCTGCTGCGCCTGGGCCGGTGCCATGGGCGTCATCAGGGCGGCTGCGGCGGCCAGGGTGCTCAGGCTGAGGGGGATCTTTTTCATGCGGATGGCTCCTGAAGGTTTCGACGGGGTGGAACAAACTGGGTGCGGGCACGAAGGCTTTTCACGAGCAAGCAAGCTTCGTGCAGACCCGCTGCGACGGCGACGGGGTTTTCCCCCATCAGGCGGCCACCGCGCGGTCGATGGCGCCGGCGAGCCGCGCCACGATCTGCTCGAGCTCGGCGGGCGTGCTGATGAAGGGCGGCGCGAGCAACACGTGGTCGCCGCAGCGCCCATCCACCGTGCCCCCCATGGGGTAGACCATCAGGCCGCCGGCCATGGCCTCGCTCTTGATGCGGGCGTGCAGCTTGCGCGCGGGATCGAACCACTGCCGGCTGCCGCGGTCGGCCACCAGCTCGAGCCCCCAGAACAGCCCGCGCCCCCGGATGTCGCCCACGCGCGGGTGCTCACCGAAGGCCTGTTGCAACAGCGCGTGCAGCAATTGCCCGCGCTCGCGCACCTGCGCCAGCAGGCCATCGCGCTGGATCACGCGCTGCACCGCGAGCGCGGCCGCGCAGGCGATCGCATGGCCCAGGTAGGTGTGGCCGTGCTGGAACAGGCCGCTGCCCTGCCGGAAGGCGTCCACCACCCTGCCCTGCGCCAGCACCGCGCCGATGGGCTGGTAGCCACCGCCCAGGCCCTTGGCCACCGTCATCAGATCCGGCACTACACCCTCCTGCTCGCAGGCATGCAGGGTGCCGGTGCGCCCCATGCCGCACATCACCTCGTCCAGGATCAGCAGGATGCCGTGGCGGTCGCACAGCTCGCGCACGCCCTTGAAGTAGCCGGGCACGGCGGTGAGCACACCCGCCGTGGCGCCGCCCACCGTCTCGGCCACGAAGGCCATCACGTTCTCGCCACCCAGGCGGTCGATGGCCTCGGACAGCTCGGCCACCAGCCGCTGGCCGTACTGCTCGGCGGTTTCGTCGGCCCGGCGGTCGCGGTACTCGTAGCACGGCGAGACGTGCGTCACGTCGATCAGCAGCGGCTTGAACTGCTCGCGCCGCCAGGCGTTGCCGCCCACGGCCAGCGCGCCCAGCGTGTTGCCGTGGTAACTCTGGTGGCGGGCGATGAAGTGCCGCCGCTGCGGCTGGCCGATCTCCACGAAATACTGGCGCGCCATCTTCAGCGCGGCCTCCACCGCCTCGGAACCGCCGCTCACGAAATACACGTGGCTCATGCCCGCCGGCGCCGAATCGATCAGCACGTTCGCCAGTTCCTCGGCCACCTCGGTGGTGAAGAAACTGGTGTGCGCGTAGGCCAGCTGGTCGATCTGCGCGTGCATCGCGGCCAGCACATCCGGGTGCCCATGGCCCAGGCAGGACACGGCCGCGCCGCCCGAGGCGTCGAGGTAGGTCTTGCCGGCCTGGTCGGTCAGGGTGATGCCCTGGCCGCTCACGGCAAAGGGCATGGGGCGGTGCAACTGGCGGTGGAAGACGCGGGTGGAACTCATGCAGGAAGGACGGGGTGGGGACAGCAATTCAGGCGCAGTGTAGGCAGCGTCGGCGCCCTGGGAAAAATGCCTTTTTCACCCCGTTCCATGCCTTTCGGTTATGGCCTGTCCATGAGTTCGCGGCATGGGCCTTGTCGCGATTGGCATTTTTCGCTCTGGCGCGGCTTGCCTACAGTTCGCCCCATGAACGCTTCCTCCCAACGGCGCCCCCACGTGTGCGTGCTCGGTGCCGGCATCGTCGGGCTGGCGGCGGCCTGGCAGTTGCGGCGCGAGGGCTTCGAGGTCACCGTGGTCGACCGGGCGCAGGCCGGCACCGGCGCGAGCGCGGCCAACGGCGCGCAGCTGAGCTACGCCTACGTGCAACCGCTGGCCGACCCGGGCATCTGGCGCCAGTTGCCCAAGCTGCTGTTCGCGGCCGATTCACCGCTGAAGCTGCGCCTGCAGCCCGACCCGCACCAATGGGCCTGGGGCCTGCAGTTCCTGGCCGCCTGCCGCGCTGGCGTGTCTCGGCGCACCACGGCCAGCCTGCTGGCCCTGGCGGCCGAGAGCCGCGCCGGCTTCGAACGCCTGATGGCCGAGGAACGCATCGCCTGCGACTTCTCCGCCACCGGCAAGCTGGTGCTGTGCGCCGACGAGGCCAGCTTCGCCGCCGCGCGCCGCCAGATGGCCTTGCAGCGCGAACTCGGCAGCCCAACGCAGCACGCGCTCTCGCCCGCCGAATGCGTGGCGATCGAACCCGCGCTGGCGGGCTACGCGCCGCGCTTCGCGGGCGCCATCCACACACCCAGCGAGTGCGCGGCCGACTGCCACCAGGTCTGCCTGGAGCTGCTGCGCCTGTTGCTCGCGCAGGGCGTGCGCTTCGCGTTCGACACGCCGGTCACCCGGCTCACCCGCTCGGCCGATCGCATCGTGGCGGCCGACACCCCGCGCGGCCCGATCGAGGCCGACGCCTTCGTGGTCGCGCTCGGCACCGCCTCGCACCCGCTGGCGCGCACGCTGGGCCTGCGCGTGCCGGTATACCCGCTCAAGGGCTACAGCCTCACGCTGGACGTGAGCGAGGCACCTGGCGCGGCGCCGCGTGTGAACGTGACCGATGCCGCGCGCAAGGTGGTGTTCGCGCGCCTGGGTTCGCGCCTGCGCGTGGCCGGCATGGCCGAACTGGTGGGTGAGAACACGCACATCCCCGTCGACCGCATCGACTCGCTGGTGGCCAGCGCCCAGGCCCTGTTCCCCGACGCGCGCTGCAGCGACGATCTGCGGCCCTGGGCCGGCCTGCGACCGGCCACGCCCACCGGCCTGCCGGTGCTGGGGCGGCTGCGCGGCGGGCCCGACAACCTGTGGTTCAACACCGGACACGGTGCCCTGGGTTTCACCCTGGCCTTCGGCAGCGCGCAGCGGCTCGCGGCGCAACTGCGCCAGAGCGGCCTCTGAAACTCAGCCCGCCGTCTCCAGCAGCGCCTGTTGCATGCAGCGCGTGAAGGCGCGCGTGGTCAGCGAATTCGGCCGCGCGGTGGGCCGCAGCATGCGCACCGTGGTGGGCACGGTGGGTTCGAGCTTGAGCACGTCGACCTTGGTGAGATCGGCCGAGGCGGCGGTGCAGCTCTCCACCATGGCCACGCCCACGCCGTGGTGCGCGAGCGCCAGCGCCACGTGGTAGGTCTGCACGGTCATCACTTCCTTGAGCCCGGCGCCGCTGTCGCGCACGGTGTGGGCCAGCAGCAGGCCCAGCGGGTCCTGGCCGTCGAGGGCGATCACGGGCAGCCTGGAGAGTTGCGTCAGCGTGATGGTGCCGGCCTTGACCTGGCGCGCGGTCAGCAGGCCCTTGGGCACCACGCACACGACGTGGCGGTCGGCCAGTTGTTCCTGCACGAGTGCGGGGTGCGACACGGCGCTGAAGACGTAGCCCACGTCGGCTTCCTGCAGCACGAGGGAGGAGATGATCTGGGGCGAATGCAGCGCTTCGTGGTGCACGCGCACGGTGGGGTGTTTTTCGCGGAACAGGCGCATGGCGCGCGGGAAGACTTCGTAGCTCAGGGCGAGCACGGTGAGCACGCGCAGCTCGCCTTTGCCGCGGCCGGCCTTGAGGCTGGCGGAGAGGCGTTGCACTTCGTCGAGCTGGGCGAACAGGCGTTCGATGTGGGGGTACAGGGTTTGCGCTTCGGCGGTGGGCCGCAGGCGCCCGCCGACGCGCTGGAACAGCTGGAAACCGAGCTGGATCTCGGCGTGCTGCAGCGTGCGGCTCACGGCGGGTTGCGTGACGTTGATCATGCGGGCGGCGGCGCTCACGCTGCCGGTGAGCATCACCGCGTTGAAAACTTCGATGTGTCTTAGGCGCATGCGGCCTATTGTTGTCGATGTTTTTCTCCGGCTGGAGCGGTCATCGGCGAGGGCGGGGTGAGGGCTCCGCTCATGTCCCCCGGGTCGGCTTCGCCGCCCCTCCTCCTTTACTTCGCTGCGCCCTCACCCCGCCCTCGCCGATGACCTATGGGCATGCGAAGCGTTGGTGTGCCATGACCTCTTGTAGCCCGGAGGTGGGTGGCGTTCTGCGCAGCGGGGTAAAGGAGGAGGCGGCACCAGCCGCCGGGGGACACCCGCGGAGCAGAGCGCCGCCCGCCTCCGGGCCCGCGAGGTCTCAGAGAGAGAAACGAAACTCAGACAGGCCGTCGAACCCGGAACCAGGCCGCGTACATCGCCGGCAAAGCCAGCAAGGTCAGCACCGTCGCCACAATCAGCCCCCCCATGATCGCGACAGCCATCGGCCCCCAGAACACACTGCGGGACAGCGGAATCATCGCCAGCACCGCCGCCGCCGCCGTCAACACGATGGGCCGCATCCGCCGAACAGCCGCTTCCACGATCGCGTCCCAGGCCGGCACACCGCGCGCCCTATCCTGCTCGATCTGATCGATCAGGATCACCGAGTTGCGCTGGATCATCCCCATCAAGGCAATCACCCCCAGCAAAGCCACGAAACCAAACGGCCGGTTCAACAACAACAAAGCCCCCGCCACCCCCGCCATGCCCAACGGACCGGTCAGGAACACCAGCATCGACCGGCTGAAACTCTGCAACTGCAGCATCAGCAACGTGAACACGATGAACAACATCAAAGGCACGCCCACCACGATCGAAGCCGAGCCCTTGCTGCTCTCCTCCACCGCGCCCGCCACCTCGATGTGGTACGCGCTCAGACCCCGCGCGGCCCAGCCGTCGCTGATCGCCTTGAGCTTCGGCTGCAGCTCGGCCGTCACCGTCGCGCCCTGCAAGCCCTCGACCACGTCACCCTGCACCGTGATCGCATAGTCGCGGTTCTCGCGCCACAACACACCCGGCTCCCAGTCGAACACCGGCTTGGCGATCTGCAACAGCGGAATCGCTTGGCCACTCGCCGTGGGCAGATACGCATTGGCCAGGCTGGTGATCGCGTCGCGCTCGTCCAGCGGCTGTCGCAGCACGATGTCGATCAGCTTGTCGCCCTCGCGGTACTGGCCCACCGTGGTGCCCGAAAGCAAGGTGCGCGAGGCCTGCGCGATCGACTGGCTCGACACGCCCAGCGCGCGCGCCTTGGCCTGGTCCACCTCCAGCCGCAGCTTCTTCACCGACTCGTTCCAGTTGTCGTTCACGCCGCGCATGTTCGGGTTCTCGCGCATCGCCTGCTTCACCTCGTCGGCCAGGCCGCGCAGCACCTGCGGGTCGGTGCCCACCACGCGGAACTGCACCGGGTACGGCACGGGCGGGCCGTTGGGCAGCAGCTTCACGCGGCCGCGCACCTCGGGGAATTCGGTCGCCAGCAAGGCCGGCAAGGCCTTGCGCAGGTGCTCGCGCGTCTTCAGGTCCTGGGGCAGCACGATCATCTGCGACACGTTGGTCTGCGGGAAGATCTGGTCCAGCGGCAGGTAGAAGCGCGGCACGCCCGAGCCCACCCAGGTGGTCACGCTGCGCACGCCCTCTTCCTTGGCCAACCGGTCTTCCACGCGGCGCGTCACCTCGTCCATGGCGGGCATGCTGCTGCCCTCGGGCAGCCAGATGTCCACCAGGATCTCGGGCCGGCTCGAATCGGGGAAGAACTGCTGCTGCACCGAGCCCATGCCGACGATGCCGAGCACGAAGGTCAGGATGGTCGCACCAATGGTCAGCCAGCGGTGCTGCACGCACCAGTCCACCACGGCGCGGAAACGCACGTAGAACGGTCCGTCGAAGACCTCGTGCGGCTCGCCCTCGGCGTGCGGCTTCACCTTGAGCAGCACCACGCCCAGGTAGGGCACGAACAGCACCGCCACCACCCAGGAGATCACCAGCGCCAGCACCGTCACCGCGAAGATCGCGAAGGTGTACTCACCGGTGGTGGAATTGGCCAGGCCGATCGGCAGAAAGCCCGCGGCCGTGATCAGCGTGCCCGTCAGCATGGGCATGGCCGTGGCGTCCCAGGTGAAGGTGGCCGCGCGCATCATGTCGTAGCCCTCTTCGAGCTTTCGCACCATCATCTCCACCGCGATGATGGCGTCGTCCACCAGCAGGCCCAGCGCGATGATGAGCGAGCCCAGCGAAATCTTGTGCAGGCCGATGCCCCAGTAGTTCATGGCCAGGAAGGTGATGGCCAGCACCAGCGGGATGGTGATGAACACCACCAGGCCGGGCCGCATGTCCAGCACGTAGCGCTTGAGCCCCCGGCCGCCCGGGCGCCGGTGCAGGCCCAGCGCCAGGAAACTCACCGCGAGCACGATCACCACCGCCTCGATCAGCACCTTCACGAACTCGTTGACCGAATTGGTCACCGCGCTGGGCTGGTCCTGCACCTGGGCCAGCGTCATGCCCGCGGGCAGCGTGGCCTCGATGCCGGCCACGGTGGTCTTGAGCGCCCTGCCCAGGGCGATGATGTCACCCCCCTTGGCCATGGAGATGCCCAGCGCGATGCTGTCCTGCCCTTCGTGGCGCACCAGCACCTGCGGCGGGTCCACGTAACCCAGGCCGATCTTGGCGATGTCGCCCAGGCGGATCTGCGTGCCGTTGGCCGCGCGGATCGGCATGGCGCGCAACTGCTCCACCGAGTTGAAGGCACCGGCCACGCGCACCTGCACCACGTCCTGCGGCGTCTGCACCGTGCCGGCCGATTCCACCGCGTTCTGCTGCCCCAGCGCGTCCAGCACCTGCTGCAGGTTCAGGCCCAGCGTGGCCAGGCGCTTCTGCGAGATCTCGATGTAGAGCTTCTCGTCCTGCACGCCGAACAGCTCGACCTTGCTCACGTCTTTCACGCGCAGCAGGCGCTGGCGCACGTCGTCGGCCACCTGCTTCTTGTCGGCCGGCGAAAAACCTTCGCCCTGCAGCGCGTAGATCACGCCGTACACGTCGCCGAATTCGTCGTTGAAGAACGGGCCCACCACACCCTGTGGCAAGGTGGCGCGCATGTCGCCCACCTTCTTGCGCGCCGTGTACCAGATCTGCGGCACCTCCTGCGGCGGCGAGGAGTCCTTGAGCTGGAAGATGATCAGCGTCTCGCCCGGCTTGGAGTAGCTGCGGATCTTGTCCGCGTAGGGCACTTCCTGCAGCGTCTTCTCGATGCGGTCGGCCACTTGCTCGGCGACCTGCTCGGCGGTGGCGCCAGGCCAGTAGGCGCGCACCACCATGGCGCGGAAGGTGAACGGCGGGTCCTCGTCCTGGCCGAGCTGGAAGTAGGCCGCCACGCCCAGCACCATCAGCACGATCATCAGGTAGCGGGTGAAGGCCTGGTGGTCCAGCGCCCATTGCGACAGGTTGAAGCGCGAGACCCAGGAGCCGGCGGGTTCGCCGGCGTTGTTCGTCGTCGGTGAGGCGTCGTTCATGCCGGGCCTCACTGCGTGGCGGCGGCGGTGAAACGCGTGACCTTCTGCCCCGGCGAGAGCACATGCACCCCGGTGGCCACCACTTCCTCACCGGGCTTGAGCCCGGCCACGATGACCATCTCGTTGCCATCGGCGCCAGCCACTTGCACCGGGCGCGGCTGCACCGTGCTGGCGGCGGCGTCGAACACCCACACGGCCGAGCCCTGGCGGTCGCCCTGGTCGGAACGCGCCAACGCGCTGGTGGGCAGCTTGATCACGGCGGGCGCGTCGCTCGCGCCGCCCAGCGTCACATAGGCCGTGGCGCCCAGCGGCACGGCCGCTCCATCGGGCAGCGAGAGCTTGACCTGGTAGGTGCGCGTGGCCACGTCGGCACTGGCCGCCACTTCGCGCACCGTCGCCTCCAGCGGCGCCGCGGCACCGGGGGCCGCGCCCGCGCCGGCCCACAGCCGCACCTGCGCCGTGGCACCGGGCCGCATCTGGGCCACCCGGTCTTCGGGCACGGCAATGACCACGTCGCGCGCGCCATCGCGCGCCACCCGCACCACCGGCGTGCCGGCGGCCACCACCTGCCCCACTTCGGCGTCCACCGACAGCACCACACCCGCGCCATCGGCCAGCAGGCGCGCGTAGCCGGCCTGGTTGCCCTGCACCGCGCCCTGGGCCTTGGCCTGGCGCAGCGTGGCCTCGGCCGATTGCAGCGTGGCCTGGCGGCGCTCGATCTCGGCGCCGCTCACGAAGCCCTGGGCCTGCAGGTCCTGGTAACGCTTGAGGTCGGCGGCGGCGAGGTCGCGCTGGGTCTGCGCGGCGCTCACCTGGGCCTGCGCGGCCTGGCTGGAGAGCGCGAGGTCCTGCGCGTCCAGTTGCGCCAGCAACTGGCCCGGCTTCACCCGCTGCCCCACCTCGGCCGGGCGCTGCACCAGCTTGCCCCCCACCCGGAAGCCCAGGCGCGACTCGGTGCGCGCCCTGACCTCACCGGCGTACTCGCTGCGCGCCACCACATTGCCCGTGCCCACGGTGAGCAGCTTGACCGAGCGGATCGGCTCCTGCGGCGCGGGCGGGCGGGAGCAGGCGGACAGCACCAGGGCGGCGGTCACGATCAGGACAAAATGCGGTGTTTTCATGGTGTTGCAGGCGGGTGCGGGGGTGGAAACACAGAGAGCGTGAAAGAGCGCTCATGGCGCCCTACACTAATGACTGACCGGTTAGTAATCAAAATTGTAGATCAAATCCATGAACTTTCTTCATGACAAAAACGTCATCCAACGGGGCTGACGCGACGCCGCTGGGCTCGGGTGTCGGGCACTACGAGAACTTCCCCGTCGCCTCCTGGCTGTGCCCGCCGGCGCTGCGTCCGGCCGTGGGCGCCATCTATCACTTCGCCCGCACGGCCGACGACATTGCCGACGAAGGCGATGCCCAAGCGGCGCAGCGCCTGGCCGACCTGGCCGCCTACCGCGCCGAACTGCACCGCTGCCTGCAACCCACCTCGCGCTCCACGCTGGACATGCCCGAAGCGCGCTGGCCCGGCATCTTCCGCGCGCTGGGCAAGGCCGCGCGCCGCCATGCCCTGCCCGCCCCGTGCCTGCACGACCTGCTCAGCGCCTTCGAGCAAGACGTGCGCCACACCGCGAGCGGTCACCGCTACGCCGACACCCCCGAGCTGCTGGCCTACTGCCGGCTGTCGGCCAACCCGGTGGGCCGCCTGCTGCTGCACCTGTATGGGGTGCGCGACGAGGCTTCGCTGCGCCAGAGCGACCAGATCTGCAGCGCCTTGCAACTCATCAACTTCTGGCAGGACATCAGCGTGGACCTGCCGCGCGGGCGCTGCTACCTGCCGGCCGACACCTTGCGGCGCCAGGGCGTGGCCGTGGCCGACTTCGAATCGAACCATGGCAGCAAGGAACAGGCCATGCAGGCCGTGGTGGCCGAGCTCTGCGCCTACGCGCGTGGCCTCATGCAGCAGGGCGCGCCCCTGGTGCACCGCGTGCCGGGCCGCGCCGGCTGGGAGCTGCGCCTGGTGGTGCAAGGCGGCCTGCGCATCCTCGACGGCATTGCCGCCCAGCACCACCGCAGCTGGCAGACCCGCGTGACGCTGCACAAGAGCGACCTGCCCCGGCTGGCCTGGCGCGCGCTCTGGATGTAGGCCTGTTCAGGCGCTTTTCAGGCGCTGCGGCCCACGGGCGGCGCGTCCTCGGGCCGCCCGTGGGCCTCGTCGGGGGCGTCCGGCGCCACCGTCAAGGGCAGGAACACATGGAAGCTGGCCCCCTGGTCGGGGCAGGCGTCGGCCCAGATGCGCCCGCCGTGGTACTCCACGATGCGGCGCACCAGCGCCAGCCCGATGCCCGCGCCCTCGAAGCGCGGGTCGCTGTGCAGGCGCTGGAACATGCCGAACAGCCGCTCCGCCTGCCCCGGCTCGAAACCCACGCCGTTGTCGCTCACGTGGAACTTGGTGCCGTCGGGCAGCGCGCGCCAGCCCACCTCGATCTCGATCACCTCGCGGTGGGACGCGTACTTCACCGCGTTGTCCAGCAGGTTGACCCACACCTCGCGCAGCAACACCGGGTCGCCCTGCACCGTGGGCAGGCCGGGCTGAATGCGCCAGCGCAGCTTCTTCATGCCGGCGTCGATCGCCAGCGCCGCCACGGTCTCGTCCACCAGCGCGGCCATGTCGACCGCCCCCACTTTCATGCCCTTGCGACCCAGGCGCGCGAACGACAGCATGCCGTCGATGAGGTGCCGCATCTGCACCGCGGCGCGGATGATCTTGTCGCAGTACGGCAGGCTGCCCTGCACGTCGCCCGCGCTCACCTCTTCCTTGAGCAGCTCGGCGAACCCGGCGATGTGGCGCAGCGGCGTGCGCAGGTCGTGCGAAAGCGCGTACGAGAACTCCTCCAGTGAGCCGTAGGCCTCCTCCAGCTGGCGCGTGCGCATCAGCACCTGCTGGTTCAGGTCTTCGTTGCGGCGGTGGCGCTGCTCGATCAGGTTCTTGTACAGCGTGACGTCCTGCACCGAAAACGTGAGCGGCAGCTCGACCGCGTTCGGCCCCACGTGCGGCACGCCCCGGCAGCGCACCCAGCGGCAGGCGCCGGTGGCGGTGACCACGCGGAACTCCACGTCGATCTCGTCGCCCGAACGCAGGGCCGCGTCCAGCGCGGCCTGCAGCATCGGCCGGTCCTGCTCGTGGGCGTGCGCCATGAACGCCTGCACGCCGCGCGCCTCCTCGTCGCGTTCGCAACCGAGGATGCGGTAGATCTCCGAGGTCCAGCGCGAGCGGCCGGTGTCCTCGTCGTGTTCGATGCGGCCCAGCCGCGCCAGCCGCTGCGCCAGCTCCAGCCGGTGCTGCAGGTCGGCGGTGAGCAGCTCGCGCTTCTTGCGCTCGGTGATGTCGGTCTGGATCGACACGTAGCTGGTCAGCCGGCCCGCCGCGTCCCGGATCGGCTCGATGTTGAGCGCCACCCAGTACGGCTCACCCGAGCGCTTGTAGTTCAGCAACTCGAAGTCCCGCACCGCCTGCCCCTGCCGCACCATCGCACCCAGGCGGGAGAGCGACAGGGCGCTGGTCTGCGGCCCGTGCAGCAGTTCGGCCGGGCGGCGGCCCACGCATTCGTCCAACCGCCAACCGGTGATGCGCGAATACGCGGCGTTGACCCAGGTGATGCGGCGCTCCTCGTCGGTCACCACCACCATGTTGGAGGTGTTCTCCACGATCATCTCCAGCATCTGGAAGCGCCGCATCACATCTTCGGCGGCGGGCATGGGCGTCGGGGACATGGTCTGCTCCTCAGGCAAAGATGCCCACCGCGCTCTTCATGCTCTGCGACTGGTGGTTCAGGGCGTTGGCCGCGGCGGCGCTCTGCTCCACCAGCGCCGCGTTCTGCTGCGTCATTTCATCGAGCCGCCCCACGGCGGTGTTGAGCTGCTCCATCTCGCGGGTCTGCTGCACCGAGGCCGCGTTGACGGTGGTGATCAGCCGCGTGAGGTCGCTCACCTGCGCCACGATCTCGTTCATGCGCGCCCCCGTGGCCTCGACCTGGGTGGCGCCCTCGCGGATGCCGGCCAGGCTGCCGTCGATCAGTTCGCGGATCTCCCTGGCCGCGTTCGCGCTGCGCTGCGCCAGCGTGCGCACCTCGGTGGAGACCACCGCGAAACCCCGCCCCTGCTCGCCCGCGCGCGCGGCCTCCACGGCGGCGTTGAGCGCCAGGATGTTGGTCTGGAAGGCGATGCCGTCCACGACGTCCACGAACTCGGCGATGCGGTGGCTCGAGCGCGTGATCTGCTCCATGGTGCGCGCCATCGCCCGCATGGCATCGCCGCCCGAGCTCGCCACCTCGCTGGTCTGGCGCGCCAGTGTGGCCGCGTCCTGGGCCGCGCTCGCGTTCTGCCGCATGGTCGCCACCAGCTGCTCCATGGACGACGCGGTCTGCTGCAGGTTGGCGGCGGTCTGTTCGGTGCGGCTGCTCAGGTCGTCGTTGCCATGCGCGATCTCGCCGCTGGCCACCGAGACCCCGGTGGCCTGGGACGACATGTCGGCCAGCAGCGAGCGCAGGTTCAGCGCCGACTGGTTCACGGTCAACAACAGCATGCCGATCTCGTCCACCCGGTTCAGGCTGGCCAGCCCACCAGCGTGCCCGCTGGCCACGCGCTGGGCCTGCCGCAGCACCAGCTTGAGCGGCGCGGCCAGTTGCCGCTGCAACCACAGCGCGCTCCCCGCCAGCAGCAGCACCAGGAGGCCCACGGTCCACGCGGCGCGCCCGGCCGGCAGGCCCGAGAACGCCAGGGCGGCGGCCATGCCCAGGCCGGGCAGCAGCAGCGCCAGGCGGATGCGCCCGCTCACGCCGAGCCAGCCGTTCCAGGACAGCCAGGCCAGCGGGCCACTGCGCACCACCAGCCCGCGAAAGAAGCGCCAGCCCTGCGCCCGGCCTTCGCGAAAGCGCCGGTACAGCGCCTCGGCGCCCTGCACCTCCTCGCGGCCCGGCTTGGTGCGCACCGAGAGGTAACCCGTGAGCATGCCGTTGCGCATCACCGGCGCGGCGTTGGCGCGCACCCAGTAGTGGTCGCCGTTCTTGCGCCGGTTCTTCACCAGGGCCGACCAGGGCATGCCCTGGCGCAGCGTGGCCCACATGTCGGCGAAGGCCTGGGCCGGCATGTCGGGGTGGCGCACCAGGTTGTGGGGCTGGCCGATGAGCTCTTCGGCGGTGAAGCCGCTGACCTCCACGAACGCCGCGTTGGCATGAACGATGTGGCTCTGCGTGTCCGTGGTCGACAGCAGGGTGCTGCGCTCATCGAACTCGTATTCCTGCTGCGTCACGGGCTGGTTGTTTCGCATGGGCAAGTGTCTCGCTCTCAAGGAGGTGGGGGTCTCGCACCGCGGTCCGCAGAGGACCGCATGTGACCCCATTTCGGCACACAAGGGCCTTGAGGCATCTCAAAAAACGCAGCAGAAAACCGGGAATCTGCAACGGATGTGACGCAGCACGCGTTTCCAGGCCCCTGTTTCGCGTCTACTGGGGAGGAACCCTTGTTTAAATCCCGGGGCCCCTATGAAACAGCCGACCGCGCCCACCGATGCCACGCCTGTCCCGCCGCCCCGCTGCCGGACGCGTTGCGGCCATTGCGCCACGCTGCAGGTCTGCCTCATGGGCGGTCTGCCGGACGCCTCGCGCGAGCTGCTGGCCTCGTGCATCGAGGAATCGGCCTTCGGCAAGGGCGATGCGCTCCAGCTCGAAGGCGTGGTGGCGCAGCGCATCTCCATCATCAAGATCGGCGCCGTGATGGCCACCCGACAGGGCGAGGACGGGCAGCCGCACCCGGTGGCCCTGCTCGGCCGGGGCAAGACCCTCGGGGGCTACGCGGTCTATGGGCACCAGGAGCAGATCGGCGCCCAGGCCCTCTCCACCGGCCGGGTCTGCAGCGTGGACGTGCCCGACTTCTACCGCCTGGGCGTGGTGGACCGCCAGTTCCACGCCTGCATCCAGGCGCACATCGTGGACGCGCACGGCCAGCTGGCCGACTGGTCGCGCGTCATGCGCATCAAGGGCTTGCAGCAGAAGCTGCTCGCCACGCTGCAGCTGTACGCGCGCGAGCAGCGCAGCCAGGCGATCCGCCTGCCCAGCCACGTGGCGCTGGCCGCCCTGCTCTCCACCACGCGCGAGACCATCGCGCGTTCGCTGCGCCAGCTGGAGGCGGCCGGCCACATCCTGCGGCACGACCGCTGGCACTGCGAAGTGGTCAGGCCGCGCGGCACCGGCGAGGCCACGGCCAGCCCCTGACCCCGCGCCGCCTCAGGGCTCGCCAATGTCCTCGTTCCAGAGCCCGGGCTCGGCGGCGATGAAGTCCCGCATCAGGTGCACGCAGCTCGGTTCCTGCAGCACCTGCACCTCCACGCCCCGGCCGCGCAGCCAGTCTTCCTCGCCCAGGAAGGTCTGGTTCTCGCCCACCACCACCTTCGGGATGCCGTAGAGCGCGATCGCGCCGCTGCACATCGGGCACGGCGAGAGCGTGGTGTAGATCACCGATTCCTGGTAGACCCGCGCGGGCTGCCGGCCTGCGTTTTCCAGCGCGTCCATCTCGCCGTGCAGGATGGCGCTGCCCTGCTGCACCCGCCGGTTGTGGCCGCGCCCGATGATGCGGCCCTGGTGCACGAGCACCGAGCCGATCGGGATGCCCCCTTCCTCGCGGCCCAGCCGGGCTTCGTCGATGGCGGCTTGCATGAACGGGTCCATGGGGTTTCCTTTCAAAAAAATCGTGTTCAGCCACGGCCCGGTGGCGGGCTGGGCGTGCTGGGCGTCTCCATTTCGGCCGCGCCACCCTCCACCGGCGGCGGTCCGTTGACCACGGGGCCCGATGCCGCCGGCTCGGGCGGGTCGAGCTCGGCCCGGTGGCGCGGCAGATAGCCCGGGTACTCGCGCTGGATGAAATCGATCAGGTGCTCGCGCACGTGGCAGCGCAGGTCCCACGCCGCGGGGGCCGAGGCGGCCGTGACGAGGCAGCGCAGCTGCATCGCCTTCTCGCCCGCTTCGGTCACCTGCAGCAGCGCGAAGCGCCTGTCCCAGTGGGGCGACTTCTCGCAGGCCGCCTGCAAGGCCTCGCGCAGCGGCGCCAGCGGCATGCGGTAGTCCACCCAGAGAAACACCGTGCCGATGAGCTCCGAGGTGCGGCGCGTCCAGTTCTGGAACGGTTTCTCGATCCAGTACTGCAGCGGCACCACCAGGCGCCGCTGATCCCAGATGCGCACCACCACGTAGGTGCCGGTGATCTCCTCGATCACGCCCCACTCGTTCTCCACGATCACCACGTCGTCGATGCGGATCGGCTGGCTCAGGCCGATCTGCAGGCCCGCGATCAGGTTGCCCAGCACCGGCCGCGCCGCGAAACCCGCCACGATGCCCACCACGCCCGCCGAAGCCAGCAGGCTGGTGCCGATCTGGCGCACGGCCGGGAAGGTCATGAGCATCAGCGACACGCCGATCAGCACCACCAGCCCCTGCACGGTGCGCGAGAGCACCATGGTCTGGGTCTGGATGCGGCGCGCCGAGAGGTTGTCCGACACCGCCAGCGGGTTGGCCTCGTTCACGCCCCGCGCCACGCCCTGCACCACGCGCGCCAGCAGCCAGGTGAACACGCCGATGAGCAGCAGCGTGAGCAGGCGATCCACCCCCGGCAGGCCTTCAGGGCCCTGCTGCCAGGCCAGATTGAGGGCCAGCAGCTGCAGCGCCAGGTGCGCCGGCGCCTCGATGGCGCGCCCCACGCTGGCCACCATGGGGGCGCGCTGCGCGGCGCGCCGCACCACGCGGCGGCCGACCCGGAACACGAGCTCGGCCAGCAGACACAGCGGCAGCACGAGCACCAGGGTGGGCAGCCAGGCGGCGAGAAACGGGGGGAAACCTTCGGGGAGCCAGTCAACCATGTTCATGGCCCATCGTAGCCAGAACCGCGCCCGGCGGAAAACCGCGCCGATCAGGTCGGTTCGGTCAACTCCTCCTGCGCCGCGCGCCGGCGCCGCCAGGTGGCCGGTGGCACACCGTACTCGCGCCGGAACGCGCGGATGAACGCCGTGTCGGTCTGGTAGCCCACGTCCTCGGCGATGCGCGAGAGCGGTGCCTTGCTGCGGCACAGCAGGTTGGCCGCGAGCATCATGCGCCACTGGATCAGGTACTGCATGGGCGAGCTGCCCACCAGGTGCTGGAAGCGTTCGGCCAGCACCGAGCGCGAAGTGCCCGCCTCGCGCGCGAGTTCCTCCAGCGTCCAGGCGTGCGCCGGGCGCTGGTGCAGCGCGTTGAGCGCGGCGCCCACCACGCGGTCGCCCAGGCCCGCGAGCCAGCCGGTGCGGCCCGCGCTCTGCTCGTTGATGTAGAGCCGCAGCACCTCGATGAACAGCACCTCGGCCAGCTTGGACAACACGCCCGCACCGCCCGGCCGGGGCGAGCGCGCCTCGGCCAGCGCGTAGCGCACCGAGGCTTCCAGCCAGGTGCCCGCGTTCGATCCGCGCACGTTCACCCGCACCAGCGGCGGCAGCCCGGCCAGCAGCAGGCGGGCCAGCCGCGCGTCGCAGGCCAGGTAGCCGCACAGCAGCCGGGTCGGCGCGCCGCCCCCGCCGTACATCAGTTGCCGGGGCCGGCGCTGCAGCAGTTCCTTCAACGGCGTGGCGGGCGCGGGTGTGAGGCCGGGGGCCGATCCCATGCGGTGCGCATCGCCCTGCGAGAACACGATCACATCCCCCGCACCCAGCCGCACCGGCGGCTGGTGGTCCAGCTCCACGAAACACTCGCCCTCGGTGACCAGGTGAAAGATCACCACCCGCTCGGCGTCCGGCTCCAGCAGCGGCGCGGCCGCGTCGGCGCGCGGCGACTGGTAACACCAGGGCGCGGTGAAGCGGCCCTGGAGAAAGATGGCGCCCACCAGTTGCACCACGCGCAGGGTTTCGGACAGGGCGTCCATGCCTTCTCAGCCAGCATCGATGCGCAAGGCCAGCGGCGTCGCGGCCTGCAACGCGTTGGGAATCGGCGAGCGGCCCACCGCTGCCTGCACCAGCGCGCGCAGGCGTTCGGGTGGCACCCCGTTCGCCTGAACGTGCACGGCCAACTGCACATCCCCTGGCCCGGCGTTCACCGCCTGTCCGTCGGCATCGCGCATGCCGAGCAGGCCGCGCGTGTCGGAGCGGCTGGTCGCCTTCACCTCCAGGCTGGTGAGTTCGACACCCTCGGCCGCCGCCGCCATCACGATGGAGGTGGTCGCGCAGGAGGCCAGTCCCGCGCGGAACAGCCAGCCCGGCGTCACCAGATCGCCGGTACCGCCGAGTTCGCTCGGCATGTCGGAAGGCACCTGGGTGCCGTTGGCGTGGCTGGCCACCACGCGCGTGCCGCCGGTCCAGCGCGCGGTGGCCGGGCCGTCCTCGTGCAAGCCGCTCTCGGGCCGGCGCAGCAGCACGGCTTGCACGCGCTGCAGGGCCTCTGCGATGTGTTGTTGCGTCACGGTGCACCTCCGGGCCGAGGCATTATGGGCGCCCTACCCCCAGGCACCAAGGCAGCACGTCGGCTCATGCACCCGGGCCGGACGCTGGGACAGCATTTCCGGACGTGCGGTCAGCCGCGCCAGCGCCCCGGGGTCAGATCCGGACGATCGGGCAGCCCTGAGCGCGCCTCGGGCAGGACACCACACACCCCCTCGCGTTCCACTGCATGCCGGGCCATCGATCACCGCGGCCCGCACGCCAGCCACCCTTCAGCGAGACAAACACCATGAACGCACCGACCGACTTCATTGCCCTGAAAACCCGCCAGCAGGCCGCCTGGGCCAGCGGCGACTACGCCGTCATCGGCACCACCCTGCAGCTCGTCGGCGAATCGCTCGCCGAGGCCTGCGACCTGCGCTGGGACGAGCGCGTGCTCGACGTGGCCGCCGGCAACGGCAACGCCACCCTGGCCGCGGCGCGCCGGGGCACCCGCGTCACCTCCACCGACTACGTGCCCACCCTGCTCGAACGCGGCGCCGAACGCGCGCAGGCCGAGCGGCTGGACGTGCAATTCCAGGTCGCAGACGTGGAAGAACTGCCCTTCGACGATGCCAGCTTCGACGTGGTGCTCTCCACCTTCGGCGTGATGTTCGCGCCCGACCACGCCCGCAGCGCGGCCGAGATGGCGCGCGTCTGCCGCCCCGGCGGGCGCATCGGCCTGGCCAACTGGACGCCCGAAGGCTTCATCGGCCATCTGTTCAAGACCCTGGGGCGCCAGCTGCCACCACCGGCCGGCGTGCAGCCGCCCTCGCTCTGGGGCACGGAGACACATCTGCGCGAGCTCTTCGGGTCCACCGCCGCGAAGATCGACGCCACGCCCCGGCTGTTCAATTTCCGTTACCGCTCGGCCGCGCACTTCATCGACGTGTTCCGCACCTGGTACGGCCCGGTGCACAAGGCCTTCGCCGCGCTGCCGCCCGACAAGGCCCAGGCGCTGGAGAGCGACCTCACCGAACTGCTCAACCGCCTCAACCGGGGCGGCCCCACCGCGCTGGTGGTGCCCAGCGAGTACCTCGAAATCGTCATCACCCGCCGCTGACGAAAGGGCCCACCATGGACGCGCGCCTTCAACGCCGCGTGCAGCGCTACGGCTGGGACCTCGCCGCGGACGACTACGAGGCGCTGTGGCAGGACCAGTTGGCGCCCGCCCAGGCCCGCCTGCTGGAGCGCATGGCGCTGCAAACCGGTGAACACGTGCTCGATGTGGCCTGCGGCACCGGCCTGGTCACCCTGCGCGCCGCGCACAGCGTGGGGCCGCAGGGCCAGGCGATCGGGGTCGACCTCTCGGAACGCATGGTGCAGGCCGCCGAGCGCCGCGCGCGGGCCAGCGGGCAGCGCCACGTGCGCTGGGAGCGCATGGACGCCGAACAGCTGGCGCTGGCCGATGCCAGCCTCGACGCCGCGCTGTGCGCCTTCGGACTCATGTACCTGCCCGAACCCGAGCAGGCCCTGAAAGAACTGGTGCGCGTGCTGCGCCCGGGGGGCCGCCTGGGGTTGGCGGTGTGGGGCGAGCGAGCGCGCTGCGGCTGGTCGGCGCTGTTTCCCATCGTCGATGCCGAAGTGACCACCGAGGTCTGCCCGCTGTTCTTCCGCCTCGGCCAGGGCGACGCGCTGGCGCGGCTGTGCGGCCAGGCCGGCGCGACCGGGCTGCGGACCGAGCGCCTGAACACCAGCCTTCACTACGCCAGCGGCGACGAAGCCTGCAGCGCCGCCTTCGCCGGTGGCCCGGTGGCGCTCGCCTGGTCGCGCTTTGGCGACGAAGCGCGCGCGCGGGCCTTCGCCCGCTACCTCGACGCGCTCGCGCCCTGGCGCAGCGGCGCCGGCTACGCGGTGCCGGCCGAGTTCGTGCTCGTGACCGGCCACAAGCCCGAGCGAAGCTGAGGGAGGGCCGCGTCGTCTACAGTGGAAGCCGATCTTCCACTGGGACGAAAAGAATGCACACAAGAATCGTGATCGTGGGCGGCGGCGCGGGCGGCCTGGAACTGGCCTGCAAACTCGGGCGCAAGCTCGGCGCGGAGCAGGTCACCCTGGTCGACCAGCAGCTCTTCCACATCTGGAAACCCTCGCTGCACGAAGTCGCCGCCGGCACGCTGGACATCCACCAGGAAGGCCTGTCGTACGAAATGCTCGCGCACGACAACCGCTTCACCTTCTGCTTCGGCGCCATGACCGCGCTCGATGCCACCGGCAAGACCCTCACCGTGGCGCCCATCACCGACGAAACCGGCGAGGAACTCATCCCCGAGCGCACCCTGCCCTTCGACCAGCTGGTGATCGCGGTCGGCAGCACGGCCAACCACTTCAACGTGCCCGGCGCGGCCGAACACACGCTCTCGCTCAACCGCCCGGCCGACGCCGAACACTTCCGCCTGCGCATGCTCAAGCTGCTCACCGCGGCCGAACTGCGCAAGAGCGCGGGCTCGCAAGCCCAGGTGCGCGTGGTCATCATCGGCGGCGGCGCCACCGGCGTGGAACTCGCGGCCGAGCTGCGCGAAGCCAGCGTGGTGCACTCGCGCTACGGCTTTCGCCGGCTCGACCCGCACCGCGACGTGCAGATCACCCTGCTCGAAGGCGCGGCCCGCATCCTGGCGCCGCTGCCGGAAAAGGTCTCCGCCGCCGCCGCGCAGTTGCTGCGGGAGCGCCACGTCACCATCGAAACCGACTGCCGCGTCGCGCGCATCACGCCCGAGCAGGTGGAAGACGCCACCGGCCGCGTGTTCGCGGCCGACATCGTGGTCTGGGCCGCCGGCATCAAGGCCCCCGACGTGCTGGGCACCCTCGGCCTGCCCACCACCCGCGCCGGCCTGCTGGAGGTGGAAGGCAACCTGCTGGTGAAAGGCCAGTCCGACCTCTACGCGCTGGGTGATTGCGCCGCCTGCCCCACGGCCGATGGTGGCGTCGTTCCCCCACGCGCGCAGGCCGCGCACCAGCAGGCCAGCTACCTCGTTGACGCGCTGCTGCGCCGCGCCAACGACCGGCCCGCGAGCACCAGGCCCTACGTCTACAAGGACCACGGCTCGCTGGTCTCGCTGGGCACGCAGACCTCGGTCGGCAACCTCATGGGCAACCTGTTCCGCTCCACCTGGTACGTGCAAGGCATGTTCGCCCGCATGATGTACGTGAGCCTGCACCTGATGCACCACCAGGCTGTGCTTGGCACGCTGCGCACCGGCGTGCTGGCGGTGGCGCGTTTTCTGGTGAAGCGGGCCACGCCGCTGGTGAAGCTGCATTGAGACCGAGAGAGAGAGGACACCACCATGACCCAATACTGGCTGATGAAATCCGAGCCCGACGAGTGTTCGATCGACGACGCGCTTGCCGCCCCGAAAGCCACCGTGCCCTGGACCGGGGTGCGCAACTACCAGGCCCGCAACTTCATGCGCGATGCCATGCAAGTCGGCGACGGCGTGCTGTTCTACCACTCCAGCTGCCCCGAGCCAGGCATCGCCGGCATCGCGCGCGTGGCCTCCACCACGCGGCCTGATCCCACGCAGTTCGACGCGAAGTCGCCCTATTTCGACGCTGCGTCGAAACCCGACGCGCCACGCTGGCTGCTGCTGGACGTGCAGGCCCTGCGCAAGACGCGGCTGATCGGACTGCCCGAGTTGCGCGACACGCCCGAGCTGGCCGACTTGGTGGTGCTCAAGCGCGGCAACCGGCTCTCGATCACACCGGTGAGCCCTGAGCATTGGAGGCTCATCACCGACAAGCTGGCCGGCGATCGAAAGTAACGCCGTTCAACGCGAAGCTTCGCGCACCAGGCGGATGCCCACCAGTGTGTAGCGCGTCTGCACCGTGTTCCAGTTGCGGAACGCGCACCGCGTGTACAAGGGCCAGGTGTGCCAGGAGCCGCCCCGGCGCACCTTCACCACGCCATCGGCCGGGCCCGTCGGGTCGTCCACTGGCGACTGCGCGTAGTAGTCGTCCCCGTGCCAGTCCGACACCCACTCCCACACGTTGCCATGCATGTCGTGCAGGCCAAAGGCGTTCGCGGTGTAGGCGCCCACGGGCGCCGTGAACGCATGGCCATCGCGGCCGGGCACCGCCCGATCGCGCCAGGCCGGCCAGTTCACGGCAGCGTCTTCATCGAACGTGTTGCCCACCCCGATCAGCCCCGCCGGGTCGTCGCCATGCTGGTAGCGGCCCGTGCCGCCGGCGCGGCACGCGTACTCCCACTCGGCCTCCGTCGGCAGGCGGTAGGTGCGGCCTTCCTGCTGTGACAGCCAGCGGGCCAGCGCGACCGCGTCGTTCCAGGTGACGTTCACCACCGGGTGGTCGTCGCCCTGCGCGAAGCCGGGGTTTTGCCAGGAGTAGCGCGGGGACCGCCCCTCGAACGCATCGCGCCGGGTGCTGGTGGCGGGGTCGTAGGCCGGGTTGTAGCCATAGCCCCCGGTGCCATCCGCGACCGATTCAGGCACATGGCCCGAGCGCCGCAGGAACGCCCGGAACTGACCCACCGTGATCTCGTGCCGGCTCATCTCGAAGGGCTTGGTGATGCGCACGCGGTGCACCGGGGCTTCGTCCGACAAGCCCTCGAAGCGGGACCGCTCCAAGGCGGGATAGGCCGCCGCCAGCGCCTGCACCGATTCGTCGCTGCCCATCAGGAACTCGCCCGCCGGCACTCGAACGAACGAAATGCCGAGGGAATCGACGGTGGTGGTGCGCGGTGTGGCGCACGCCGCGAGAAGCGCCACCAGGGCCAGCGATGCCCAGGTGAACACAGCAGCGCCTCTGGGACCCATCGTCGTTTACGCGGTCAAGCGCGCGTACCCTCGAAATGCCAAGGCCTTCAAGGAATCCATGCGATGGCTCTGGCCCACCGCCATGGGCGAGGCCCCCCATTTCTTCCGCACCCGGTGGTTGAACCTCATCGCGTTGAGCTGCTTGAGCGTTCGGGTGTCGTTGAAGAAAATCGACAAGGTCACCGACACCTCGGGACCATTTTTCACGTGATGCCCGGCCAGGAAAGGGATATGAAGCGCGTCCCCCGGTGCGCAGTGGTACGACACCCCCAGGCCCTCGCAATCGGGCTTCCATTTGAGGGCGCCCACCTCGCGCTCCATGTGCGATTCGTACTCGGGCTGCGTGATGACGCGCTTGTCCAAGGGCGGAAAAACGGTGACCTCTTTCGAGCCCGCGATCTGCAGCAGGAAATTCGATGCCCGATCGAAATGGAAGGGCGTGATGCTGTGGGGCGACGAGAGAAAAATGTAGGAGCGGGGCTCGATGGGCACGCCATGGCCGCGCGCTTTCACGGTCCGGGCGATGTCCTTCACCAGGTCGTCGTGAAGCCCGCGGAAGGCGGGGTGGCTTTCCGGCTCCCGGATCATGATGTACGAGTTCGACGTCGGGAGGTGCTCGACGATCTTTTCGATCGGCAAGGCTTTGCGCCCCTCGGTGATGGCCGTCTCGAAGTCCTCGTCCTTGCTCATCTTGTGGCCCGAAAAATAGATGAGATCCTTGTTGATTTCGGGGATGGCGCGCTGGATGTTTTCCAGGCTCAACGCGGGGTGTTCGAACAGTTTCTGTTTGAACTGGAAGGACACCTTGTCGATCATGGAAGACATCTCCATGTCCGTGTCGAATACCTGGTACATCGAATCTCCTGTGGAACGCGGTCGGGCCGTGGCATTGTGCGGTGCCTTCGCCGCGCTTCCTGGATGGCCAGCGGCATATCAGGGCAAAAATCACGAAGGATGGAAAGACCGCGCCGGGCCAGCGTTGCTGCTTCTCCTACATGGCTCGGCGCGCTTTTCCTACGGAGGGCATGCAGCCGCAGGGCGAAGATGAAGTTTCTCGAAACCCTCAGGAGATTAAAACCATGTACATCAAGACACTCACCGCCATCACCCTGTGCGCCGCCTCTGCCATCGCATCGGCCCAGGCCATGACCAAGGCCGAATACGACGCGGCCAAAGACCGCGTCGAGATGAACTACAAGACCGCCAAGAAGTCCTGCGATGCCCTTAAGGACAACGCCAAGGACATTTGCGAAGTCGAAGCCAAGGGCAAGGAAAAGGTCGAGAAGGCCGAGCTGGAGCACAAGTACAAGGCCACGCTGGGCAACGCCCGCAAGCTCGAGGAAGTCAAGGCGGACACCACCTACGACCTCGCCAAGGAAAAATGCGAAGACCAGGCCGGTGACGCCCAGAAGGTGTGCAAGGCGGACGCCAAGGCGGTTCACGACCGTGCTGTGAAGGCCGCCAAGGAAAAGGCTTAAACAGCTTCTCCCATCGCGCGAACCGCCCTTCGGGGCGGTTTTTTTGAGCCGCCCCCTCAGCCGCGCAGTGGCAGCGCCAGGCCAATGGTCACGAAGATGCCGCCGCAGACCTGGTTGAAGCGCTTGCCCACGCGGCGCAGCCAGGGGCTGATGCGCGCGGCCATGCCGGCGATGAACAGCTCGGTGATGGCCTCGACCAGCGCGAAGGTGCCGGCCATGATCAGGAACTGCAGCAGCAGGCTGCGGTGCGGGTCGATGAACTGCGGCAGGAAGGCCGCGAAGAACAGGATGCCCTTGGGGTTGGTGACGGCGGACAGGGCCCCCTGCCGGAACAGCGAGCCGCCTGAGCGCGCCGGCCCGGCCCGGTCGCCTTCGGTGAGCTGCACGCCCACGGGCGGCGAGCGCCAGACCTGGATGCCCAGCCACACGAGGTAGGCGCCGCCGAGCCACTTCAGCGCGGTGAGCCACACCAGCGAGGTCTGCAGCAGCGCGCCGATGCCGAACATGGACAGCGCGATGACCGCCACGAAGCCCAGCGTGCCGCCGAAGATGGTGAACAGCGTCTTGCGCTGGCCGTGCAGCACCCCATGCGTGAGCGCGAGCAGGCCGTTGGGGCCGGGCGAGAGGGACAGGCCGGCGGCGGCCAGCAGGTAGATGAGCCAGGTGTCGAGGTTCATGGGGGCGATGCTAGCGCCGATGGGCCTCAATGGAAATCCCGACTCACGGTGGACAGGCCGTTGAGCAGGGGCGTGAGGTCTTCGAGGTGGCCGGCGATGAGGTTGCGCGCCTCGCCCTCGCGCTGCCACACGCCACGCACGGCCAGCAGGCGCGCGCCGGTGAGCACGGCGCGCTGGCGTTCGCGGATGCGCTGCCACACGATGACCTGCACCACGCCGGTTTCGTCTTCCAGGCTCACGAACACCACGCCCGAAGAGGTGCCGGGCTGCTGGCGCAGGGTGACGATGCCGCAGTGGCGCACGAGGCGGCCGTTGGGCGCGTCCTTGAGTTGTTCGGCGGTCATGAGCCGGCGTTTCGCGAGTTCTTCGCGCAGCAGGGCGAGCGGGTGGCGGCGCAGGGTGAGGCCCAGGCTGGCGTAGTCCCACACGATGGCCTCGCCTTCGGGCGCGGGCGCCAGGGCCAGCGGGGCTTCGTCCACCGGCGCGCCCTTGAGCAAGGCCGGTGGCGGGCGCAGCGCGGCGGCGTCCCACACCTGCTGGCGGCGGTGGCCGCTCAGGCCCAGGAGGGCGTCGGCGGCGGCGAGCGCTTTCATCTGCGGCTGGTCCAGGCCGGCGCGGCGCGCGAGGTCTTGCGCGTTGCGGAAGGCTTGTTTCGCGCGCGCCTGCACGATGCGCTCGGCCGCCTCGTGGCCGATGCCACTGACCAGGCGCATGCCCAGGCGCACCGCGCCGTCGGCTTCGAGCGTGCTGTCGCGGTCGCTGTGCAGCACATCCACCGGCCGCACGACCACGCCGTGGCGTTTCGCATCCTGCACCAGCTGGCTGGGCGTGTAGAAGCCCAGGGGCTGGCTGTTGAGCAGCGCGGTGAGGAACTCGGCCGGGTGGTGGCATTTGATCCACGCGCTCACATAGACCAGCAGCGCGAAGCTGGCGGCGTGGCTTTCGGGAAAGCCGTAGCTGGAGAAACCTTTGATCTGCTCGAAGATGCTCTGGGCAAATTCAAGTTCGTACCCGCGATCGGTCATGCCCTTGACCAGCCGCTGCTCGTATTTCTGCACGTTGCCGTGGCGCTTCCAGGCGGCCATGGCGCGACGCAGTTCATCGGCCTCACCGGGCGTGAAGCCGGCCGAGAGCACGGCAATCTGCATGCACTGCTCCTGAAAGATGGGCACGCCCATCGTGCGGCCCAACGCCGCCCTCAAGGCCTTTCCGCCCTCCGGCCCGGGAAAGCTCACCGGCACCTTGCCTTGCCGCCGGTTCAGATAAGGATGCACCGCCCCACCCTGGATAGGCCCGGGCCGCACCAGCGCGACCTCGATCACGAGGTCGTAATAAGAACGTGGCCTCAAGCGCGGCAGCATGCTCATCTGCGCGCGGCTCTCGATCTGGAACACGCCCACGGTGTCGGCGGCGCAAATCATGTCGTAGGTCGGGCTGTCGTTGTCCGGGATATCCTGCATGCAGAACGCCCGCCCGTCTTTGTCACCGAGCAGGGCCATCGCCTTGCGCAGCGCGGTGAGCATGCCCAGCGCGAGCACGTCCACCTTGAGCAGGCCGACGGCGTCGAGGTCGTCCTTGTCCCACTCGATCACGGTGCGGTCTTTCATGGTGGCGTTCTCGATCGGCACCAGGCGCGAGAGCGGCAACTGCGTGAGCACGAAGCCGCCGGTGTGCTGCGAGAGGTGGCGCGGAAACCCCATGAGCGTGGAGGTGAGTTCCAGCAGCTGGCGCACCTTCAGCTGCCCGGTGTCGAGGCCGGCCTCCTGGAGCCGTTCGGGCGCGATCGCGTGCCCGTCCCACCAGCGCGACTGTTTGGCCAGCACATCGAGCGAGCCTTCCGCAAAGCCCAGGGCCTTGCCCACGTCGCGCAGCGCGCTGCGCGGGCGGTAGCTGATGACGGTGGCGGTGAGCGCGGCGCGCTCGCGGCCGTATTTCCCGTACAGGTACTGGATGACTTCCTCGCGCCGCTCGTGCTCGAAGTCCACGTCGATGTCGGGCGGTTCGTCGCGTTCGCGCGAGATGAAGCGCTCGAACAGCAGGCCCGTGCGCCCCGGGTCCACTTCGGTGATGCCCAGGCAGTAACACACCACGCTGTTGGCCGCCGAGCCCCGGCCCTGGCACAGGATGGCTTTCGAGCGGGCGAAGGCCACGATGTCGTGCACCGTCAGGAAGTAATGCTCGTACCGCTTGTAGGCGATGAGTTCCAGCTCGTGCTCGATCTGTTTCGCAAACGCCTCGGGCGTGCCCTGCGGCCACCGCCTGCGGGCACCTTCTTCGGTCAGCTGGCGCAGGTGGCTCTGCGGCGTTTCTCCCTCGGGAATCACCTCGCTCGGGTACTGGTAGCGCAATTCGTCGAGCGAAAAATCGCAGCGCGCGGCCACCGCCAGGGTTTCGGCCAGCAGGTCGGCGGGGTAGAGCTGGCCCAGCGTGAGGCGCGCGCGCAGGCGCTGCTCGGCGCTGGGCTCCAGCGCGAAGCCGCATTCGGTGAGCGGCTTGCCGATGCGCGTGGCGGTGAGCACGTCGTGCAGGGGTTTGCGCGAGCGCACGTGCATGCGCACGTCGCCCACGGCCACCAGCGGCACGGCGGTGAGCGCGCTGCTCTGGCGCAGCTGGTGCAGGCGCATTTCGTCGTCGAAACGGCAGAGCTGTTCCACGCCGAGCCAGCAGCGGCCCATGAAGTGCTGCAGCAGCCAGCGCGCGACGGTGTCCATCGGATCCTGGACGCTGTGGCGGTCGGGCACGGCGATCACCACGCAGTCGGCCAGGGCCGCGGCATCGATGTCGCCGACCGTCAACCGGTAGGTGCCCTTGGGGGCGCTGCGGCGCAGGCGGGTGATGAATTCGCACAGGTTGCCGTAGCCGTTGAGGTTGCAGGCCAGCACGACCAGGGTGAAGGGCGCGTCGCACCGCACCTGGAACTGGCTGCCGATCAGCAACTTGAAGCCGTGCTTTTTCGCGGCGACGTGGGCGCGCACCACGCCGGCCAGGGAACACTCGTCCACCAGGGCCAGGGCGCGGTAGCCCAGGGCTTGCGCGCGCTCGACGAGTTCCTCGGGGTGGCTGGCGCCGCGCAGGAAGCTGAAGTTCGAGAGGCAGCGCAGCTCGGCGTAATCGGGAAGGGCATCGGCGTTCATGGCGATGCCTTCAGGCGAAGTGCCCATGCAGGTACCAGGCGGGCGCGCCGTCCAGCCGGGTCTGGAACACCCACAGCACGCCGGCCTGCGGGGACAGGGCCACCCAGTAGTCGCGCACCACGTTGCGCATGCGCTCGGCGCCTTCGACGCGGTCCCACCAGCCGCCCTCCACGCGCTGCGGCCCGAGCAGCATGACCAGTTCGCTGTCGTGGTGGACCGGCCGGTGGTCGCGCACGGCCAACCGCAAGGGCATGGGCAGCACGAAGCCGGGCTGTGGCAGTTCGGTGCCGGGCGCGCCCTGGCGCGGCAGGGGCAGCGTGGCCGGCTGCCAGCGGCACATCCATTCGGGGCGGTGGTCTTCGCACAGCACCGGGCGCAGCACGCGCTGCGGCCCCAGGCGGGCGGAGAGCCGCTCCAGCACCAGGCCCAGTTGCTCGCCCTGGCGCACGGTGTCGGGCAACAGCGAGGCGCTCACGTCATGCAGCGGCCGCACCTCGGTGGCCACCATCACCAGGTCGCCCACGGGCGCGAGCAGTTTCACGCGCGCCAGGTGCTCACCCAGCAGGCGGCAGAGGTGTTCGATGTCGCGCGTGGGCTCGGCGGTGCGGATGGTGATCTCGCCGCCCTCGCCCGCCGCGCGCGCGCGCATCGCGTCGTGTGCCCAGCGCAGCGTGAAGGCGGTGACGCCCGCGCGCCGCGCGGCCAGCCAGCCGCTGAGCACGCGCAGCAGGCGCCGCGCGCCGAACAGCAGGGCCGGCGCCTGCTCCACGCGGGCCATGAGTTCGAGCCGCTCTTCAAAATGCTCGGGCAGCGCCACCCAGTCGTGCGCCTCGGGCGCGGTCCCGTAGGCCTGGTCGAGCGCCTGCAACAGGAGCTGGTCGAAGCGGCGGCCCAGGCCGCTGCGCGGCAGCGCGCGCACGTCGCCAAGCGTGCGGCAGCCGAAGTGTTCGAGCGTGAGCCGGTGCGGCCGCACGGCGCTCAGCGTGTCCATGGGCAGGGTGTCGAGCAGCGCGGCCAGCGGGCGTTGGAAACCGTTCTCGATGCCGGCGCGCGCCAGCGCGAGCGCGGCCAGGCCGTTGGGCGCCCAGGCCAGCTGCGCCACGCCGAGTTCGCGGGCTTCGCCCCACACGCGCTCGCGCAAGGCACGGCGGCCACCGAACAGGCGCGCGCTGGCCGCCACCTCCATGAGCACGGCTTCGTCGGCCAGGGCTACGCGGGGCGTGAACTGCAAGGCCCAGGTCGCCAGCGCGCGCTGCGGCGCGGCCTCAGTGGGCGGGGCTGTGCCGGCGCTCGGGCTGGGCAGCAGGGCGGACCACAACATGCTCGTTCTCTTCGGTTCGGGGCATCCACCGGCTGGGCTCACGCAGCCGGGGTGGGAGGATGGTGGCCAGGCCACCCGGCACCGAGGGCAGGTGCAGGGTGGCCTCCAGCGGCGGGCCCTTGCGCTTGGCGATGCGCAACTGCAGCTCCCAGTCCACCCCCACGCAGGCCTGCACGCGCAGCGGCGCGGCCGACGACTCGCCCAGGGCGTGCATGGGCCGGCACACGAACACCGGCGACTCGAAGCCGGTGGCGAGCACCTGCAGCCGGCGGATCTGCGCTGCCCTCGCCCGCGGCAGCCAGGCGACGATCGCGCCGCCGGCCTGGGCCTTGATGAGCTGCTCGGCCGACCACAGGCGCTCGGCCGCCGTGTCGGCCTGCACCCAGACCAGCTGGCGCTCGTCGAGGCCTTCGAAGCGCAGGCCGGGCAGGTGCGGCGACAGCGGCGGGCCGATCACCACCACCGCCTGCCCGGCGGCACAGACTTGGCGCAGCGCCGGCCCGAGCAGGCGCCATTCCAGCGTGCCGCTGTGCGGGGTGAGGATTTCGGTCAGCCCGTGGCCGGGCCAGCCACCGCCAGGCAACTGCGCGTCCAGCGCGGCGAAGCCGCTGGGCCACACCGCCGAGACCGGCGCGCCGAGCTGGTCACCCCGCCACAGCGCCGCGGCCACGGCCGCCGACAGGCCACCAGCGGGCGGCGGCACCGGGCGAACGGGTGTGGGGGCCGGGGACGGATCGTCCTCCTGCCAGAAAACGGCGGGCAGCATGGTGGGATGGAGGCGCGGGGAAAATGGGCAACTTCAAAATACTGTATCTCCGTACAGTATATGAAAGCCCAAGTCCTGTCCATCTGAAGGGCAAGCGGCGGTTCATTAAATATTGTGGGGGTCTACGTTTTTTGTAGAATGCGCCATGGTTCCCGTTCACTCCGCTCGACGCTCTGCCCGGCCTTCTTCCGGGGGATCGGGTGCGCCCGTCTCCCTGCTTTCGCCTGCGGAATACGCCAAGGCCTATGGGATCAGCGCGGAACGGGTGCGGCAGTTGTGCCGCACCGGTCGAATCCCGGGCGCCGCCCAGCACAGCCTGGGGCCGCTGACCCTGTGGCTCATCCCCTCGGATGTGGCCGACCCGAGGCTGCCCCGGGGCAGGCCCGCCAAACCAAGGGCACCTGAACCCCCAATGCACGTGCAGACGCGGGCCCACCCCAGGCTCTCGCTCCACCAACCTGATGCCGGCACACAGCGGCAGGCCGAAGCGCGTCTGCGCCTGGGTCGGCAAGAGGCGCGCGCAATCATCGCGGCCATGAAGAAAAAAGGCGTGACGGTCCGGCTCTTCGGCTCGATGAAAACAGGCCAGACCACGCCCCACTCCGACATCGATCTGCTGATCACCGACCCCGGGCCGCTGGGGGCCATGCGCGCGGTCTCCGAAACGCTGGCCGAGCGCCTCACCATCCCGGTGGATGTCGTGGCCGAAGAGACCATCGGACCCGACGCCTTTGCCCGCATACAGGACAGCCTGAATGCATAGAAGAGACTTCGAGGCCGAGATGGCCAAGCTCGACAAAGAGCTGGAGGAGTTCGGGCGCTGGGAAGCTCAGAACCCCGCCGCAGGGGACTGGGCTTACGGCAAGCTGGCCGGCGCCACGGTCAACAGCGTCTATACCGGCATGGAGACCATTCTGGAAGCGATCCTCAAGCGGACGGACCCGCCCATGGCGCAAGACCCGGCCTACCACGCCAAGTTGATCAAGACCGCCGCTGCCGCCACCGGGACACGCGATGCCTTGATCAGCGAAGCGCTGCAGCAACTGCTGGATGATCTGCGCGGCTTTCGCCACGTGGGCCGCAGGCGCTACGGCAGCGAGATCGACCCGGAGCGCGCCAGGCACGTGCTGCACAACGCCAGGCAAGCAGCGCCGCTCTTTCGCCAGGAAATGGCCTTGGCCATCACGGCACTGGAAGAAGTGCTGGCCGTGGCCGAGGCGGAGCGGCTGGAATCCCGCAAGGCCGAGAGCCGCACCAAGAAGCGCTCTGGCTGACGACGCCGCTCAGACCGCCTGGCCCAGGCGCCCGATCCCTTCCTCGATCTTCTCCAGCCCCACGGTGGCGAAGGACAGGCGCAGCGTCGCGTGGTCGGGGTTGCGCGCGAAGAACGGCGCGCCAGGCACGAAGGCCACGCCTTTTTCGATCGCGCGCTTGGCCAGCTCACCGCCGTCCTTCACCTTGCCGCCGGCACCCGTGAGGCTGGCCCAGACGAACAGGCCGCCCTGGGGTTGCACGAAGTCGATCGCATCGCCCAGCTCGCGGCGCAGGGCGTTGCCCATGGTGATGGCGCGCTCGGCGTAGACCTTGCGCACCTTGTCCAGCGTAGCGGGCATGCGGCCGGCCTTGAGGTACTGCGCGGCGGTGGCCTGGGCGAAGGTGCTGGTGTGGGCGTCGCTGAACTGCTTGCACATGGTGGCCTTGGCCAGCAGCTCGGCCGGGCCCACCATCCAGCCCACGCGCAGGCCGGGGCTGAGCACCTTGCTCAAGGATCCGCAGTGCACCAGGCGCTCGCGGCTGCCGGGCACGCTGGGGCTGAGCGCGAGCAGGCTGGGCGGCGGGGCCGCGCCGAAGTAGAGGTCGCCGTATGGATCGTCTTCGACGATCAGCGTGTCGTGCTTCACCGCCATCTCCAGCACCCGCCTGCGCCGCTCCAGGCTGAGCAGGCCGCCGCTGGGGTTGCCGAAGGTGGGGATCAGGTAGACGAACTTGGGCTTGTGTTCGGCGATGAGCTTGTCCAGCTCGTCGGTCTTCACGCCGTCGCCGTCCACCGGCGCGCTGATGAGCTCGGCGCCATAGAGGCGGAAGCACTGGATGGTGGCGAGGAAGGTCGGGCCTTCGACGATGACCTTGTCACCGGGCGAGACCAGGGTCTTGCCCAGCAGGTCCAGGCCCTGCTGGCTGCCGGTGGTGACGATGAGGTCGTTCGCGCCCACGTCCTTCGCGCCCTTGCTGGCCATGAAGGCGGCCAGCTGTTCGCGCAGGGGCTGGTAGCCCTCGGTGGCGCCGTATTGCAGCGCGCCACCGGCCTCTTCGGTCAACGCGGCGTTCACCGCTTCACGGATCCCGTCCACGTCGAACATCGCGCTGTCGGGAAAGCCGCCGGCAAAACTGATGATGCCGGGCTTGCCCAGCAGCTTGAAGAGTTCGCGGATGGCGGAGGTTTCGACGTTGTTGAGGCGGTCGGCGAAGGGGATGGTGAAGGGCATGGTGGCGGTTTCCGTGAGGTCGTGATGGACAACGGCCTCCATTCTCGCGCACCGACGTGGGGCGCCCTCAGGCGGTGGCCAGACCGCGCGCGCGGCGCCGGGGCAGCCAGTTCCAGCGCGAGGCGGTGGCGCGCCGCGCGCAGGGCAGCGGCTCCAGCCGCAGCACGGCGGTCTGCAGGGCGTAGGCGATCACGCGGTGGTGCGGTTGGGCGACGAAATGCTCGCCCGCGTTGAGGATCACGTCCTGCTGGTCGTGGTCCAGCGTGATCCAGACGCTGCCTTCGCGGCAGACCAGGCGCAAGGCGCCCGAGGGGATGGCCTTCACGGCCCGGTGGGGCATGTTCAGGTCCACGGTCAAGGTGTCGGTTGTCATGGAACGCTCCTTTCGCATCAGGGATGTGCATGAATGTACGGAGCCGTCCTATACTGGACAAACGTTCATTTCGAATGCTTCGCATGCCATTCAAGAATGTGAAAACCGGCGCCGAACTGCTCCCGCTGCCGCGCTCGCAGATGCTGCGGCTGGACCTGCTGCCCTGCTTCGACGCGGCGGCGCGCACGCTGAGCTTCACGCTGGCCGCGCAGGAGCTCAACCTCACGCAGTCGGCCGTGAGCCGGCAGATCCAGCTGCTGGAAGACAGCCTGGGCACGCCGCTGTTCGAGCGGCGGCACCGCGCGCTGGTCTTGACCGAAGCCGGCGAGGTGATGCAACGGGCCACGCGCGATGCGCTGGAGCGGCTGCGCGACGCCTCGGCGCGCGTGCGCCCCGGCCCGCGCCTGCGCCAGGTCGCCATGACCTGCACACAGGGTTTCGCTTCGCTCTGGCTGATTCCCCGCTTGGCCCGCTTCGCCGCCGACCATCCCCTGGTGGACGTGCGCATCTCCGCCACGATGGACATGATGGACCTGGAGCGCCATCGGCTGGATGTGGCGGTGCGCTTCGTGCCGTCCAGCGCTGGCCGCGGGCGGGCGCTGTTCGAAGAAGTGGTGCAGCCCCTGTGCGCGCCGGCCCTGCTGCGCCAGCCGGGCGCGCCGCTGCGCCAGCCCGCCGACCTGGCCCACCACACGCTGCTGACCGTGGAAAGACCCGCCGGCCACGCCATCACCTCGGACTGGGACCCCTGGTTCCAGGTGATGGGCCTGCAGGACATGCGCATGAAGAACGCCATGCACTTCACCCAGTACGCCGACGCGGTGGCCGCCGCCGTGGCCGGCCAGGGGGTGGTGATTGGCCGGTTGCCGCTGCTGCAGTCGCTGCTGGACAAGAAGCAACTGGTCGCGCCCTTCCGCAGCGGCGGCGCGGCCACGCGCCGGGGGTATTACGTGGAAGTGGCGGAGCACGCGCACGACAACCCCGACGCGCTGGACTTCGCGAACTGGCTGCGCGCCGAGGCCGAGCGCGGCTGAGCTGAGCGAGAATCCCAGCCCATGACGCCCACCCAGATCGAAGCTTTTTTCGCCACGCTCCAGGCCGCCAACCCCACCCCGCAGACCGAGCTGGAGTACACCAGCGTGTTCGAGCTGCTCGCCGCCGTGCTGCTCTCGGCGCAGGCGACCGACGTGGGCGTCAACAAGGCCACGCGCAAGCTGTTTCCGGTGGCGAACACGCCGCAGGCCATCCTCGACCTGGGGCTGGAAGGGCTGGAGGGCTACATCAAGACCATCGGCCTGTACCGCAGCAAGGCCAAACACCTGATGCAAACCTGCCGCATGCTGGTGGAACAGCACGGCGGCGAGGTGCCCGGCACGCGCGAGGCGCTCGAGGCCCTGCCCGGCGTGGGCCGCAAGACGGCCAACGTGGTGCTCAACGTGGCCTTCGGCGAACCCACCATGGCGGTGGACACGCACATCTTCCGCGTGAGCAACCGCACCGGCCTGGCGCCGGGCAAGACGCCGCTGGCGGTGGAACTGCAGCTGATGAAGCGCGTGCCGCCCGCCTACGCGGTGGACTCGCACCACTGGCTGATCCTTCACGGGCGCTACGTGTGCCAGGCGCGCAAGCCGCTGTGCCCGCGCTGCGCGGTGATCGCCTGTTGCGATTTCAAGGACAAAACCACGTCGCTCTGAGCCGCCCCGGGCGCCACCTCCAGGCGCTTGGAAAGCCACGTTCGTCGCCGCACCGGGACGCACGCCTTTGGTGCATCTAGGATGGCAACCTTCCATCCGGGGGAATATCAGAATGAAAGCATTGTTTGTGCGCACCGCGCTGGCCCTGTCGTTTTGCGTGGGCACAGCGGCCCATGCCAAAGACCTGATCCTGGCCATCAGCGAAGGCACGTCCGGCGGCACCGACCACGCGCGCGTGATCGCCAAGTACCAGGGCCTGGCCGATGTCATCGGCAAGAGCATCAACCAGAAGGTGAACGTGGTGTTCATCCGCGAGTTCTCCTCGCTCGAGGAAGGCATGAAGGAGCGGCGCTTCGCCCTGGCGATGGCGCGCCCGAGCGATTTCCCGGCGCGTGGCATGCGCGACTACGGCTACCAGTACGTGGCCTCGGCCAAGCCCGATGGGCAGTGCCTGATCGTCGTGCCCAAGGAGTCGGCCTACAAGACGGTGGCGGACATCAAGGGCAAGCGCCTGGTGCTGCCCGAGCCGGCGGCCTACATGGCCAAGTTCTGCGCCTCGGCCCTGCGCGACGCGGGCATCGACATCGCCAAGGAGAACGTGCAGCGCGTGCGCGAACAGGGCGCGGTGCCGTTCTACCTCACCAACAAGTTCGCCGACGTGGGCGGCGTGGCCTCGTACTCGGGCGTGGCCAAGTCGCTGGACAAGACGGGCCACCGCGTGCTGCACACCAGCGTGTCGCAGCCCTACTTTCCGCTGATCGTGGACCGCGAGTTCACCCCGGCCCAGATCGATGCCATGCAGAAGGCCCTGCGCGCCCTGCCCGACTCCGAGGCCGGCCAGGCCGTGCTCAAGAGCGTGGGCATCCAGGCCTTCGACACCAGCGCCGAGAAGAAGCTGCGCGAGCTGCTGGGCTGGCTCGGGCTGTAGGCGCTCCTGCGCTCAGAGCTCGACCGTCACCCACCCGCCCGGCTCGGGCGCGTCCTTGGGCCACTCGGCCGCTTCGCGGATGTGCACACCGCCACTGTCGAGGATGTGCCGCACCGCGCGGATCACGCCAGCGTGCGTGATCCAGAGCACGTCGGTGCTGGTGGCGGGTCGCAGTTCGCCCAGCGCGGCGGCCACGCGGTAGAGCAGCATCTGCGTGCTCTCGACACCGCCGAAGCGGTGGTGCGCGAAGTCGGCCATCCAGGCGTCGAAGGCCTCGGGTGGCACGGCGTCCCAGCGCTGCAGCTCCCAGACACCGAAGTCCATTTCGTTGAGCCGCGTGTCGATGCGCGCGGCGCCCAGGTCGCTGCGCTCGGCCTGCAGCGCGGCCGCGAGCTGCTGCGCGCGCAACAGGCCCGACACCCACACCGGCGTGCCCGGCGGCAGCAGGGGCGAGACCGCCATGGCCGCTTCGCGCGTGAGCGCGGCATGGGCCGGCACATCGCTCGACCCGTAGCACAGCCCCGGGCCCAGCATCACCGGGGCGTGCCGCAGCAGCCAGAGCTTCATGCGAGCACCGGCAGCGCCAAGGCCAGCCCCAGGTAGAACAGCAACTCGCACACCTGCTGCGTGGCGCCCAGGCCGTCGCCGGTGAAACCCTGCAAACGGCGCTGCAGCAGGCGCCACATCCAGGCCAGGCCGACCAAGGCCCCCAGCACGGCAGGCCCCCAGGGCGCGCCCGGCAGCAGCCACCCCGCCAGCGCCATCGCCAGCGCCCACCAGAGCAGGCCGGCGAACAGGCCGGCGTTGGACAGGCTCTCGGCCAGCGGCTTGCTCTTGGACTGCGGCGTGTCCCCCACGTGCGGCAGCGTTCGGATGACCAGCAAGGGCATGGTGCGCGAGGTGACGTGCGCCGCGAACAGCGCCACCACCGCCAGCCAGCCGCTGCCTTGGGCCAGCAGCGCGAGCAGCGCCACCTTGGTGAGCAGCACCAGCACCAGCGCGATGGCGCCGTAGCTGCCGATGCGCGAGTCTTTCATGATCTCCAGCGCGCGTTCGCGCTGCGCGCTGCCGCCCAGGCCGTCGGCCAGGTCCGCCAGGCCGTCCTCGTGGAAGGCGCCGGTGAGCATCACGCTGAACACGGTGCTGAGCACCACCGCCACCCACAGCGCGGCAGGCACCGGCGGCAGCAGCGCGAGCAGGCCCCAGAGCACCCCCGCCGTGAGCCCGCCCACCACCCAGCCCACGCCGGGGAAATGCGCCGCGCTGGCGCGCAACATGGCCGGGCTGAAGCCCACCCAGGCGGCCAGCCGCCCCGTGACCGGGATGCGGGTGAAGAACTGCAAGGCGAGCAGGAAGTGGCGCGCGAAAGCGGTCATGTCAATGGCGCGCGGGCGTGGTTTCGTCCTGGCGCGAGACGCCGGCCGATTCGAAGCTGGCCATCTCGCGCAGCAGCGCGCAGGCGCTCACGAGCAGCGGCCAGGCCAGCGCGGCGCCCGAGCCTTCGCCCAGGCGCAGGCCCAGGTCGAGCAGCGGCACGGCCTTGAGGTGCGCGAGCATCAGCGCGTGGCCGCGCTCGCCCGAGCAGTGCGCGAACACGCAGCGCTGCAGCACGTTCGGCTGCAGGTGCGCGGCCACCAGCACGGCGGCGGTGGCGATGAAACCGTCGACCAGGATCACGCGCCGTTCTTCGGCCGCCTGCAGCACCGCGCCGGTGAGCGTGGCGATCTCGAAACCGCCGAAGGCGGCCAGCGCGTCCAGCGGCGCGGTGGCCTCGGCATGGCGCGCCAGCACCTCGCGCAGGATGCCGATCTTGCGCTGCACCGCCGCCGCGTCCAGGCCGGTGCCCGCGCCGGTGACGTCGGCCACGTCCAGCCTGGCCAGGCGCGCGAGCAGCATCGACGCCGCCGAGGTGTTGCCGATGCCCATCTCGCCGAGCAGCAGCGCGTTGCCCGGCAGGCCGCGCAGCACCTCGCGCCCGTTCTCGATGGCTTGCGCGCATTGGGCCGCGCTCATGGCCGGGCCTTCGAGCGCGTCGGCCGTGCCGGGCGCGACCTTGCGGATGAACAGACCCTCGCGCGCCGCGAAGTCGTGCCGCACGCCGCAGTCCACCACGTTCAGGCCGATGCCGTGCTGGCGCGCGAGCACGCTCACCGCCGCGCCACCGGCCAGGAAGTTCTCCACCATCTGCCAGGTCACGTCGCTCGGAAAAGCCGAGACGCCGCGCGCGGCCAGGCCGTGGTCGGCCGCGCACACCAGCATCTGCGGCGCGCGCAGCTCGGGCCGCTCGGTGCCGAGGATCAGGCCGATGCGCTGCGCCAGGGCTTCGAGGCGGCCCAGCGAGCCCATGGGCTTGGTCTTGTTGTCCAGCGCGCGCTGCAGCGCTAGGGCGAGGTCGGGTTGGGTGATGTCGGTGAGGGGGTTCATGTCAGTTCCCGATGAGTTGGTCGAGCACGCGAGGCTCGATGTGGGTGGCAAGGAAATCGGCTAGGCCGTCGAACACGGTCTCCAGCGTGGGCGCGGTGGCGCCAAACAGCGCGTGCAGCACGCGCGGGTCTTCGAACAGGCCGTGCAGGTAGACGCCGAGCACGTTGCCCTGCGCGTTCTGCCAGCCCAGGCCAGCGGGCAGCGCTTCGCGCGCCAGGTCGCCGGCGGCGGCCATGGCCGCGTGCGGCAGCGTCTGGCCGTGGTGGATCTCGTAACCCGCCGCGTCCACGCCCGAGAGCGCGGCCCACGCGCCGGTGAGGCGGCCGAAGCGGGTCCGGGTGTGGCGCACGGTCTTCTGCGGCTCGAACTGCGTCACCAGCGGCAGCAGGCCCAGGCCGGGTGCGTTGCCGTCGATGCCGTGCGTGTCGATCAGCGCCTCGCCCAGCATCTGCAAACCGCCGCACACGCCCAGCACCGCCCCGCCCTGCGCGGCATGCGCGGCAATGGCGCGGTCCAGCCCCTGCGACCGCAGCCACGCGAGATCGGATGCGGTGGCCTTGCTGCCCGGCAGCACGATCCAGTCGGCCCCGGCGCAATCGGCCGGCGCGCGCGCCCACACCAGCCGCACGCCGGGCACGTTCTTGAGCGGCTGGAATTCGTCGAGGTTGCTGATGCGCGGGTAGGCGATCACCGCCACGGTCCGGCTCACGGCGCCCGAGGCGCGCGTGCGGTCGTCGAACACACCGTCTTCCTCCGGCAGGCCGTGCTGCCACCACATGGGCAGCACCGCCACCGTGGGCACGCCGGTGAGCTCCTGCAGCTGTTGCGGCGCGGGAGCGAGCAGGCTGGCGTCGCCGCGGAACTTGTTGAGCACGAAGCCGTGGATGAGCGCGCGCTCCTCGGGCGGCAGCAAGGCCCAGGTGCCGTAGAGGTGGGCGAAGGCGCCGCCCCGGTCGATGTCGGTCACGAGCAGGCAGCGCGCCTGCGCGTGCAGGGCCACGCGCATGTTCACGATGTCGCTGGCGTGCAGGTTGATCTCGGCCGGCGAGCCCGCGCCTTCGATCACCACCACGTCGTTCTCCTCGCGCAGCTCATCGAGCGCGGCGGCGATCTGCGGCCACACGTGCAGGCTGCGCCCGCGCCAGGGCATGCCGGACAGGGCTTCGTTCACCTGCCCCATCAGCACCACCTGGCTGCGCGTGTCGGCTTCGGGCTTGAGCAGCAGCGGGTTCATGCGCACCTCGGGCTCGGCGCGCGCGGCGAGCGACTGGAAGTACTGCGCTGAACCGATCTCCCCGCCTTCAACCACCCGGGCGTTGTTGCTCATGTTCTGCGCCTTGAACGGAGCGACCTTGAGCCCCATACGCGCGTAGTGCCGGCACAGCGCCGTGGTGAGCCAGCTCTTACCCGCGCCGCTGGTCGTGCCCAGCACCATCACGCAACGCGCCGTCATGCCACGCGCTCCTCTTGCGCCGCCAGGGCCGCGCGCAAGGCCGCCTGCGCCTCGGGTGGCTGGGCACTCAGGCGCCATTGGCCGGGCAGGCCGAACGAGCTGGCGTCGCGCAGCTTGATGCCTTGCGAGCGCAGGGCCGGTGCGTCCAGTGCCTGCGGTGGCGTGGCACAGAAATAAGGTGCGTCGCTGGCTTGCACGGCCCACCCCAGGCCGGCCAGCAAGGCCCGCAGGTCGCCCGTCCAACGGGCCAGCGTGGGCCGGGTCTGCGCCACCCAGGCCTGCGCGTCGGGCGATGTCCAGGCCTCGAGCAGGGCCACGGCGTGCGCGCCGAGCGGCCACGAAGGCGCGAGCCGATCGAGCGCGCGCGCCCTGCTTTCCCCGCCCACCGGGGCGATGGCGTAGCTGCCGCGCACGCCCGTGAGGCCCAGCGCCTTGTTGGGGGTCCAGAGCTGCCAGACCCGGTCCAGGACCTCCGGGTCGAGGCTGCCCTGCCCGCTCAGGCGCAGGGGTTCGTAGGCGCGGTCCAGCACGACCGTGGCAGCGCCCGACGCGGCCACGGCGCGCGCCCGGGGCTCGGCCTGGCCCAGCGGGCTGGCCGGCTCGCACAGCCAGGCCAGATCGGCCTGGGCCGGGTCCGGCGTGCGCTCCAGCCGCCAGGCACTGGCCGCGCGGGCGTAATCGCCGTAGGCCAGCGCGGGCAGCCAGACGCGCCGGCCGCCTTCGCGCGCCGCCCAGGCGGTGATGCGGCCGATGAATTCGCTGGCGCTGCCGGCGATCACGATGCGCTCGACCGCCACCGCGTGGAAGGCCGCGAGCGATGCGCGCAAGGCGGTGTAGGCCGGGTCGGGGTAGTGCCGCGCATCGGCCCGCAGCACCTTGGCCTGCGCGGGAGGACAGGGCCCGCAGGCGTTGGCGTTGGTGGAGAAGTCCCAGGTCGGCACGCCCAGCGCGTCGGGGCCTCCGTGGAAAGTCGACTGTGCGTGCGTCATGCGGTGTTCCCCCAGGCGAACGCGGCCCACAACACGGCCCCGCCCGCCAAGGCTTGTACCACCCCGCCCGCCAGTTGCAGGGCCCGCGCGGTATCGGTGGCCTCAGGGCTGCGACCCTCGGCGTTCAACGCATAGACACCCGGTTTGCCCAGGCGCACATTCAGCGCGAGCGCCATCGCGGCCATGGGCCAGCCGCTGTTGGGCGACGGTGTGCGGCGCGCCTGCGCCGGCAGCGCGCGCCAGCCCCGGAAAGCGCCCAGAAAGCCCAGCAGGACCCCGGTGAGGCGCGCGGGCAACCACGAGAGCACGTCGTCGGCGCGCGCCGCCCATTTGCCGGCCCAGGTCCAGTCGCGGCCCTGGCGCTCACCCCGGTAGCCCCACATGGCGTCGGCGGTGTTGGCGAAGCGGTAGAGCGCCGCGCCCGGCAGGCCGGCGATGGCGAACCAGAACAGCGGCGCCACCACCGAGTCGTTGAGGTTTTCAGCCAGCGATTCGATGGCGCTCTCGCGCACCTGCGCCTCGTCCAGCGCGGCCACGTCGCGGCTCACCAGCCAGCCCAGGCGCTCGCGCCCGGCCACCAGGGACTCGCCCAGCGCCGCCTCGACCGCGACCACTTCCTGACGCAGCATGCGCCACGCCAGCAGGGGCTTGAGCAGCAGACCCGTGACGAGGACTTGCAACCACACCGGCCCACCGCTCACCAACCGCATCAGCGCGAAGGCGATGGCGACCACCAGCAGCGCTCCGGCCATCCAGGCCAAGGCCCCGAGCACGAATGGCCGCACCGTGCCGGCGGGCGCGCCCCAGGCCGGCGCGATGCGCGGGCCCAGCGCCCCGAGGTAGCGCCCCATCCCCACCACCGGGTGCCAGCGCGCGGGCGGCTCGCCCCAGCAACGGTCCACCAGCAGGGCCACCAGAATGGACGCCGGGGCCAGACAAGGAGGGAGGTCCATCGGGAAGCTCATGCCGGCAGCGCCACCGTGGTGGCGGCGGCGATCCGCAGGGCGCGCAGCAGCGCGTCAATGTCCGCCGGCTGGTGCGCGGCCGAGAGCGCGATGCGCAACCTCGCGGTGCCCGCCGGCACGGTGGGCGGGCGGATCGCGGGCACCCACAGCCCTTGTTCGCGCAGCACGGCCATCACGGCCAGCGCGGCGGCGTTGTCGCCGATCACCAGCGGCTGGATCGCGGTGGCCGAGGGCATCAGGGTCCAGCCGGCCGCGTCGAGCGCGGCATCGGACCCCGGTGCCAGGCCTTCGCGCAGTTGCGCGATGCGCGCCTGCAGATGCCGCCGGCGGCGGTCGCCATCGGGGCCGAGCACGCAGCGCAGGCCGGCGCGCACCGCCTCGGCCAGCAGCGCGGGCGCGGCCGTGGCGTAGGTGTAGCTGCGGGTTTTCTGCAGCAGCCACTCCACCAGGCGATCGGGGCCGGCCACGAAGGCGCCGGCCACGCCCAGGGCCTTGCCCAGCGTGGCCATGTAGAGCACGCGCGGCGAGGCCTGCGGGCCGGTCAGGCCGGCGGCGGCCAGGGCGCCGCGCCCCTGCGGCCCGAGCACGCCGAAGCCGTGCGCGTCGTCCAGCAGCAGCAAGGCGTCGTGCCGTTCGCACAGCGCGTGCAGCGCCGCGATGTCGGCGACGTCGCCGTCCATGCTGAACACCGCGTCGCTGATCACCAGCTTGCGCCGCGCCGGGCTGGCCGCCAGCAGCGCGTCGAGCCGCGCCAGGTCGGCATGGGGGTAGCGGTGCACCGTGGCGCGCGAGAGGCGCGCGCCGTCGATCAGGCAGGCGTGGTTCAGCGCGTCGGAGAACAGCGCATCGCCCTCGCCCACCAGGGCCGGCACGATGCTGGCGTTGGTGGCGTAGCCCGCGTAGAAATAGAGCGCGCGCGGCAGGCCCACGGCCTGGGCGAGCTCGCGCTCCAGCGCCGCGTTGGCCGCGCTGTGGCCGCTGACCATGGGCGAGGCGCCGGACCCCACGCCGTAGCGGTCCACGGCGGCGTGCACCGCTTCGCGCAACAGCGGGTCCTGCGCCAGGCCGAGGTAGTCGTTGCTGCAGAAGGCCAGCAGCGACTCCCCGTCGACACACAACCGCGCGCCCTGCGCCGGCACCACCTCGCGGCGGCGGCGGCGCAGCGACTGCGCGTCCAGCGCGGCCAGGCGCTCATCGAATTCATCCAACCAGGTCATGGGGCAGCTCCAGCGCAATGTCATGGGCCTTCGGGGCGGCGGCCTGCCAGGGCACGCGGCCCAGCAGCGGTGCCGGCAGCCAGCGGCGCAGCGTGTCGATGTTCTCTTCGCGGCAAGGCATGTCGGGGTCGATGGCGTTGGCCACCCAGCCTGCCAGCGTGAGGCCGTCGGCGCGGATCGCCTCGGCCGTGAGCAGCGCGTGGTTCAGGCAGCCCAGGCGCAGGCCCACCACGAGCACCACCGGCGCGCCGATCGCGCGCGCGAGGTCGGCCAGGGTTTCGTCGTCGTTGACCGGCACGCGCCAGCCGCCCGCGCCTTCGACCACCACCACGTCGGCCTGCGCACGCAGCGCGCGGTGCGCGGCCAGCAGTTCGGCCACGGTCACGGTGCGGCCCGCGCGCTCGGCCGCGAGGTGGGGCGCGATGGCATCGGGCAGGGCCACCGGGTTGTCGAGTTCGGCTGGCACCACCACCGTGGACGCCGCGCGCAAGGCCAGCACGTCTTCACTGACCCATTGCCCCTGGTGCTCGATCAGGCCCGCCGCCACCGGCTTCATGCCGACCACGCGGCGGTGGTGCCGCGCGAGCGTGTGCAGCAGGGCCGCGCTGACCAGGGTCTTGCCCACGCCGGTGTCGGTGCCGGTGACGAAGCAGCCGTCAAACGCCATCGCGCACCTCCGCGATGCCAGCGAGGCTTGCGCCGGTTGCCTCTTCCGCCAGCGTGGCTTCCAACGCGGCCAGCGCGCCCCGCGCCAGCCAGTCGCCTTCGGCTTCGTCGATCACGTAGGGCGGCATGGCGTACAGCGTGGAGCCGATGGGCCGCAGCACCAGCCCCCGGTCCAGCGCGTGGCGGGCGTAGCGGCGGCCGAAGTCGGGCAGGCTGCTGGCCACGTCCCACGCGAAGACCATGCCCTGGCGGCGCGCGTGGCGCACGCGCGGGTGCGCCGAGAGGGGCGCGAACTGCGCGGCCAGCCGCTCGGCGGTGGTCACGTTGCGCCGCAGCGCGTCGGTCTGTTCGAACAGGTCGAGCGTGGCCAGCGCGGCGCGGCAGGCCAGCGGGTTGCCGGTGTAGCTGTGCGAGTGCAGGAAACCGCGCGCGACCTGGTCGTCGTAGAAGGCGGCGTAGACCTCGTCGGTGGTGAGCACCACCGACAGCGGCAGCGTGCCCCCGGTCAGTCCTTTGGAGAGGCACAGGAAGTCGGCCCGGATGCCGGCCTGCTGGTGCGCGAACAGCGTGCCGGTGCGGCCGAAGCCGACGGCGATCTCGTCCAGCACCAGGTGCACCTCGTAGCGGTCGCACAGCTCGCGCGCGCGCCGCAGGTAGTGGGGATCGTGCATCGCCATGCCGGCGGCGCACTGGATCAGCGGCTCGACGATCAGCGCCGCCGTGTCCTCATGGTGTTCGGCCAGCCAGTCGGCCAGCGCCTTGGCGGCGCGCTCGGCCACCTCGGCGGCGGACTCGCCGGGTGCCGCCGCGCGGGCATCGGGGCTGGGCACCGTGGCCGCCAGGCGCACCAGCGGCGCATAGGCCTCGCGAAAGAGCGCGATGTCGGTCACGGCCAGCGCGCCCACGGTCTCGCCGTGGTAACCGCCCGCCAGCCCGACGAAGCGGCTCTTGCCGGGCCGCCCCGCGTTGCGCCAGTGGTGCGCGCTCATCTTGAGCGCGATCTCGGTGGCGCTGGCGCCGTCGCTGCCGTAGAAGGCGTGGCCCAGCCCGGTGGCCGAGGACAGGCGCTCGGACAGCTCCACCACCGGCGCGTGGGTGAAGCCGGCCAGCATCACATGGTCCAGCCGATTCAACTGATCCACCAGCGCCGCGCGGATGGCCGGGTGGTTGTGCCCGAACAGGTTGACCCACCAGGAGCTGATCGCGTCCAGGTAGCGCCGGCCCTCGTGGTCGTGCAGCCAGACCCCTTCGGCCCGCGCCACCGGCACCAGCGGCAAGGCCGCGCCCTCGGGCGCGTGCAGCTTCATCTGGGTGCAGGGGTGCCACACCGCCGCGAGGCTGCGTTGGCGCCAGGTCTCGTTGAGCGAGGGCATGCGCGGTGGCTTCAGTCGGCCGACACGTGGCGCGGCCGCAGGCCCAGCTTGGCCAGCAGGCCCATGTCGGCCGCCACGTCGGGGTTGCCGGTGGTGAGCAGCTTCTCGCCGTAGAAGATGGAGTTGGCGCCGGCCAGGAAACACAGGGCCTGCACCGCCTCGCTCATCTGCTGGCGCCCGGCCGACAGGCGCACCCGCGCGCGCGGCATGGTGATGCGCGCCACCGCGATGGTGCGTACGAATTCCAGCGGGTCCAGGTCGGGCTGATCGGCCAGCGGCGTGCCCTGCACTTTCACGAGGTGGTTGATCGGCACCGACTCGGGGTAGTCGGGCGCGAGGTTGGCGAGCTGGGCCACCAGCGCGGCGCGCTGCAGGCGCGACTCGCCCATGCCCACGATGCCGCCGCAGCAGACCTTCACGCCCGCGCCGCGCACGCGCGCCAGCGTGTCCAGGCGGTCCTGGTAGTCGCGCGTGGTGATGATCTCGCCGTAGAAGTCGGGCGCGCTGTCGAGGTTGTGGTTGTAGTAGTCCAAGCCCGCGTCGCGCAGGATCTCGGCATGGCCGTCGGACAGCATGCCCAGCGTGGCACAGGCCTCCAGGCCCTCGGCCTTGACGGTGCGCACGAGTTCGGCCACGGCATCGACGTCGCGGTCTTTCGGCGCGCGCCAGGCCGCGCCCATGCAGAAGCGCGTGGCGCCGGCCTGCTTGGCGCGCTGCGCGGCCTCGCGCACGGCGTCCACGCCCATGAGCTTGCCGGCGGTGAGGCCGGTGTCGAAATGCACCGACTGCGGGCAGTAACCGCAGTCTTCCGGACAGCCGCCGGTCTTCACCGACAGCAGCGTCGCGAGCTCGACCTCGGCGGGGTCGAAGTGTTCGCGGTGCACGGTCTGCGCGCGGTGCAGCAGATCGGAGAACGGCAGGTCGAACAGCGCCTGCACGTCTTCCACGCGCCAGGCGTCCGTGCCGGCGTCGGTGGCGGGCTGGGGCGCGGGTTTGGCGTGGAAATGCAGGGGCTGCGCGGCGCTGGCGGCCTGCGGCGGGGCGGTGTCGGTGATGGTCGTCATGTTCATAGTCCTTTCGACTTAGGGGAGCGGTATTCTGCCTGTCCTCGCGGGCAGGCAGACCACCGCCCTGTCAGGCCGCTTGCGGCAGCTTGCCGGCTTCGCCGAAGGTGGCGCGCAGGATCGGTTGCACCCAGCGCTGGAACGCCAGGCCGGTGGCCAGGCCCATGCAGAGCCAGAACGTCAGCGAGACCCAGGTGGTCGCCCAGACGAACTGGGTGCCGAGGTCGCGCAGCACGGCCTGGGCTTCGCCCTGGAAACCGGCCAGCGGGTCGGCGGTGATGTGCGGCGCACCGACCACGTAGGGCAAGGCCAGCAGCGCAGCCGCCAGCAGCCAGCGCAGAGGGCTCTTGAGGCCCGCCACGGAGGCACAGGCCAGTGCCGCGCTCACGGCGGCCAGGATCCACCAGCCCTGGCGCGAACCCAGGCGCGCGGCGTCCATGCCGGGGATCTCGGCGTGCAGGCCAATCGAGGGCCAGAAGTGGAACACCAGCCAGCCGGCGGCGGCGGTCGCCAGGGCCAGTGGCAGCGCGCGCAGCGTGGTGCCGCGCCACAGGGCCACGCCCATCACGGCGAACACCAGCAGCGCCATGCTGAAGGCGTGCAGCACGTTGGCGGCGAAGGTCCAGGCGGTGCGCTCGAAGCCGTCGGCCGGGGCCCACTCTTCGGCTTCCTCGGCCATGGCATGGCCCTCATGACCGGCGTGGCCGGCCGGTGCGGCCTCGGTGGTGGTGGCGGGCGCTTCGATCTTCTGGTCTTCGTAGACCTCGGCGGCCAGGATGATGGGCACGGCCTGCAGCTGCTGCACACCGGTCTGCACGACGCCCACGGCGAAGGCCACGGCCAGGCTGGCCCAGATCAGTCTTTGAAAAATCATGATGGCGGCTCCTTCAGTGGCAGGGTTTGACCGTCACGTGGCGCACGTCGTGCGCCGCGTTGTGCGCGACCGGGCTCTCGGCGAACGCCACGCCGTAGAGAACCACCAGCCCGAGGGCGGCGGCGGCGGCCAGTTGCAGCAGCAGGCTGCGCACGGCGGACGTGACGCCCGAGGGCGCCGTGGTGCTGGTTCCATTCATGTGGTGCTCCATTTCAAGAAGGGTTGAGGCGTGCGAACAAGGAAGCCGGGGCGCCGCGCCTTTCGGCGCTCCGGCAGGAAACGAGGGCTCATGCGTCGGACACCATGAGGTTGGGCGGCAGGCGCGCGAGGATGCCGCTGCGCAGGCGCGCGGGCCGCTCGTTGCGCAGCAGGTTGCCGTCGCTCGCGGCCGCGTGCATGCCGGCGCAGACGAGCACGTGCTCGGCCGTCTCGGCATCGGGCACCAGATCGCCGAACAGGTAGGTGTGTTTGCCCGGCGCCTGAAAGGCCACCGAGCAGGCGCGCGAACAGCTGCTGAGGCAGGCCATGCCACGCACCCGCACCAGGGGCTCGGCGTCGCGCCCTTGCGCGGCCTGCACGGCCTCGAACAGCAGCGCGCCGGCCGCGGGCTCGTCGCGCGAGGCGCCGGGTGGGCGGCAGGTGGTGCAGACGATCACTTCGGTGAGGGGTGTCAGGGACATGGTGTGAACAGCGTGGTCAGGCCGGCAGGCGGTGTTCGGCGTGCCAGCGCCCGGCCCAGGCCGCGCACCGGCCCAGGGGCCGCAGGGGGTCGTCGAAATCCACGACGACGATGTGGCCCGCCGAGCGCGGGGCCGTGGGTTGTTCGAGCGTGCGGCCGTCGGTGAGCAGCCACAGGCAATCACCGCCCGCCGCGCCGCGCTGCCGCTGGGCCTTGCGCAGCAGGCGATCGGCCTCCTGCAGGCAGGCCGACAGCGGCGTGCCGCCGCCCCCGCCCACCGGCCGCACGCGCGCGCTGCCGGCCGCACGGGCCGGGCCGGGTGGCAGCAGCAGCTGCACGCCCTGGCCGCCGAAACACAGCAGCGCCACGTGATCGCCCGCGCGCGCGGCCTGCTCGATCAGGCGCGCGGCAAAACCCTTGGCCCAGGCCAGCCGCCCGCCCCGGCGCATCGAGCCCGAGGTGTCGAGCGCGATCAGGTGCAGCGGGGGCACGCGCTGGCTCACGGTCTGGTGGCGCAGGTGCGCGGGCACCAGGCGCAGCGGTCCTTTGGCCACCAGCGTGCGCAACCAGTGAATGCCGGCGCCCGCCGTTTCGGCAGGGCGCGCCGCGTGCCGGGCCAGGCTCGGTTTCGGGGAGAGGTTCGGGGTGGGCCACCGCCGACCGTCGGGCGCCGTGGGCGCGCGCGGGCCGGGGTGGCTCATGCTTTTTTTGGGGGCCAGGCCCCCGTGTGTTTCACCCGCGCCATGGCCTCGGGCTGCGGCGGCAACGCGCCCCAGTCGCCTTCGGGGGCGCTCCCGTTCGACGGAGCAGCACCCTGCCCACCCGCTGGCGGGCTGGATGCGCGAGGGGCCGGCGGGGCGGCGCTGTCGGGCGAGCGGCGGTGCGCCAGTGCGAGTTCGGCCACGGCGTCCACGTCGTCCACGCTGACCGCATCGCGCTGCTCCAGCGCGGCCAGGGCGCGCGCGGCGCGCAGCATGACGAGGTCGGCGCGAATGCCGTCGACACCGGCGGCCAGCGCGAGGTTCGCGGCGTGCTGCACCACGGCGTCGGTCCACGGCAACCCGTTCAGGGCGGCGCGCGCGCTGGCCAGGCGCGCCACGAGTGCCGCCTGTGCCTCGGCGTGCCGCGCCAGCAGCGCCTGCGGGTCGGCATCGAAGGCCAGGCGCGCGCGCACGATGGCCTGGCGCTGCGCGGCATCGTCCGGGTTGGTGAGCGACACCGAGAGGCCGAAGCGGTCCAGCAGTTGCGGGCGCAGCTCGCCCTCTTCCGGGTTCATGGTGCCCACCAGCACGAATTGCGCGGCGTGCTGGCGCGAGACGCCGTCGCGCTCGACGGTGTTCACGCCGCTGGCGGCCACGTCGAGCAGCGCGTCCACCAGCGCATCGGGCAGCAGGTTGACTTCATCGACGTACAGCACGCCGCCGTGCGCGCGCGCCACCAGGCCGGGCGCCAGGCGCACCTGGCCGTCGCGCAGCACGTCTTCGAGGTTGAGCGTGCCCACCAGCTGTTCCAGGCTGGCGGCCAGCGGCAGCGTGACGAAGGGCGCCTGCGGCAGCAGCGCGGCCAGCGCGCGCGCCGAGGTGGACTTGGCCGTGCCGCGCGGGCCGCTGATGAGCACCCCGCCCATGCCGGGGTCGATGGCGGCCAGCAGCAGCGCGCGCTGCAGGTCGCCATGCCCCACCAGGGCGGTGAAGGGAAAGGCCGCCGGGGACGCGGCCTGCAGTTCGGGAACGGCGGTGTTCATCATGCTCAGGGTCCTTGGTCTTCCAGCGTCTGTTCCAGCGCCAGCAGGTGCTGTTCGATGCGTTCGCGGTGCTCGCCCGGCTCGGCCCACAGGCCGCGCTGCATGGCTTCGAGCAGGCGCTCGCCGATGCCGCGCAGGGCCAGCGGGTTGTGTTGCTGCAGGAAGGCGCGCGTGGCGTCGTCGTGCAGGTAGGCCTCGGCCACCAGCGCGTACTGGTGGTCGCCGACCACGCCGGTGGTGGCGTCGAAGGCGAACAGGTAGTCCACGGTGGCGGCGATCTCGAACGCGCCCTTGTAGCCGTGGCGCTTCACGCCGTCGATCCACTTGGGGTTGACGGCGCGCGCGCGCACCACGCGGGCCACTTCCTCGCCGAGCGTGCGCACGCGCGGCGCGCCGGGCGTGCTGAAGTCGCCGTGGTACAGCGCGGCGGGGGCGCCGGCCAGGTGCTGCACGGCCGAGGCCATGCCGCCCTGGAACTGGTAGTAGTCGTCCGAGTCGAGGATGTCGTGCTCGCGGTTGTCCTGGTTGTGCAGTACCGCGTCCACGCGCGCCAGGCGCTGCTCGAAGGCGTCGCGCGCGGCCGTGCCGTGCCCGTCCTGCCCGTAGGCGAAGGCGCCGGCGCGCAGGTAGGCCTGCGCGAGGTCGGCGTTGTCGCTCCAGCGCCGGCTGTCGATCAGCTCCTGCAGCCCGGCGCCGTAGCCGCCGGGGCGCGGGCCGAACACGCGCCAGGTGGCCCGACGCTGCGCGTCCTCGTCCGCCGCGCCGGCCGCCACCGCTTCGGCGGCCTCGCGCCGCACCCGCGCGCGGATGGGGTTCACCTCGTCCGGCTCGTCGTCTTCCGGGATCGCGGCAACGGCGCGCACCGCCGTGTCGAACAGGTCGATCACGTTGGGAAAAGCGTCGCGGAAGAAGCCGGAGACGCGCAGCGTCACGTCGATGCGCGGCCGGTTCTTGATGGCCATGGGCAGCACCTCGATGTCCACCACCCGGTTGCTGCCGGGCGCCCACTTGGGCCGCACACCGAGCAGCGCGAAGGCCTGGCCGATGTCCTCGCCGCCGGTGCGCATGGTGCTGGTGCCCCACACCGACAGGCCGACCGCCGTGGGGAAGCTGCCGTGGTCCTGCAGGTGGCGCTCGATCACGCGGTCGGCCGCGAGCGCGCCCATGGCGTAGGCCGTGGGCGTGGGCACGGCGCGCGTGTCCACCGAATAGAAGTTGCGCCCGGTGGGCAGCACGTCGGGCCGGCCGCGCGAGGGCGCGCCGCTCGGGCCGGCGGGCACGAACCGGCCCGCGAGGCCGCGCATCAGCTGGCCGATCTCGTTCGGGCCGCAGGCGTCGAGCCGGGGCGCGAGCGTCTGCCTCAGGCGCTGGATCACCGGGGCGGTGTGGGGCCAGGCCTGCGCATCGAGTGGGGCTTCGTCCGCACCCAGGTGCTGGTCCACCAGCGCGGCGGCCAGCAGCTCCAGCCGCTCGCGCGTGTGGCCGGCGTGCCGCCAGGGCTCGTCGCTCAGGCTTTGCAGCGCCTCGGGGCGGGGGCCGGCCCATGCCTCGGCCCATTCAGGGCTGAGCGGGTCGAAGCCGTCCAGGCCCAGGTCGTTCGCCAGCGCCACCAGCAGGCTGCCCTGCCCTGCCGCCTGGCCGCCGGGGAAACGCGCGAGCGCCACCAGGGTGTCGGTGCGCTGGCGGCCCTGCGGCGACTGGCCGAGGATGTGCAGGCCGTCGCGGATCTGCGATTCCTTGATCTCGCACAGGTAGGCGTCGAGCTTCGCGAGCAGCTGTTCGCGCTGCGCCTCGTCGGCCGGCGGCTGGAAGCCCAGCTCGCGGTGCAGCTGGTGCTTCAGCACCTGCGCCAGGATGCCCTCGCGCAGCAGCCTGGCGCGGCGCGGGTCGAGCGAGAGCGCCTCGTAGAACTCGTCCATCTGGCGCTCGAGTTCCTGCAGCGGTCCGTAGGTCTCGGCGCGCGTGAGCGCGGGCATGAGGTGGTCGATGATGACCGCCTGCGTGCGGCGCTTGGCCTGGCTGCCCTCGCCCGGGTCGTTGACGATGAAGGGGTACAGGTGCGGCAGCGGCCCCAGCAGGGCATCGGGCCAGCAGGCCGCGCCCAGGGCGACGCTCTTGCCGGGCAGCCACTCGAGGTTGCCGTGTTTGCCCACGTGCACCACGGCGTCCACCGCGAAGGCGCGCCGCAGCCAGAAATAGAAGGCGAGGTAGCCGTGCGTGGGCACGAGGTCGGCGTCGTGGTAGCTGGCCACGAGATCGAGGTCGCGCCCGCGCGCGGGCTGGATGCCCACGAAGACCTGACCCAGGCGCAGGCCGGGCACCATGAAGCGGCCGCCGCGTTGCATCGGGTCCTGCTCGGGCGCGCCCCAGAGCGCGTTCACCGCGGCCTGGCTTTCGGGCGGCAAGGTCTGGAAGTCGCGCAGGTAGTCGGCCATGGCCAGGCTCTGGCCGGCCGGCCGGTGGTGGTTGGCGTCGGTGTCGTTGGTGACGCCCTGCACCAGCCGCGCCATGAGCGCGTCGCCGTCCTCGGGCAGTTCGCCGGTGGCGTACCCCGCGTCGCGCAGGGCGCGCAGGATGAGCGCGGTGGAAGCCGGCGTGTCCAGGCCCACGCCGTTGGCCAGCCGCGCGTCGTCGTTGGGGTAGTTGGCGAGGATGAGCGCGAGGCGCTTGTCGGCATGGGGCTTGTCGCGCAGCGCGCACCAGCGGCGCGCGAGTTCGGCCACGAAGCGGATGCGCTCGGGCTCGGGCTGGTAGCGCACCACGTCCACCTCGGTGCGCTCGCAGCGCCAGGCCAGGCCCTTGAAGCTGATGGCGCGCGTGCCGATGCGGCCGTCCACCTCGGGCAGCACCACCTGCATGGCGAGGTCGCGTGGCGCCAGGCCGTGCGGGTCGGCCTGCCATTGTTCCTGCGAGCAACCGGCGGTGATGAGCTGCAGCACCGGGGCGTCGCCGGCCAGCGCCACCGCCTCGGTGCTCTCACCGTCGAGCGAGGCCACCGCGAAACTGGTGGCGTTGAGCACCACACCCACGCCGCGCTCGGCGGCCAGGGCCTGCAGCGTGGCCAGGCTGTCCGGGTTCTTCAGCGAGTCCACGGCCACCGCGAGGGCGTTGAGCCCTTCCTCGGCCAGGGCGGCGAGCACGGCGTCGAACACGGCCGTGTTGCCGGCCTGCAGGTGCGCGCGGTAGAACACCAGCAGCGCCACCGGCGCGCCCGCGCGCCAGGGCGCGGCGGCCTGCGGCGTGTAGGGCATCACCGGCGGCAGGGGCCGGGGCGGCGGCGGCCGGGGACCCCGGCCGAAGGCCGCGTGGCCGATGAGCGAGAAGAAGGCCAGCGCGTTGTCGCGCCCGCCTTCGCGCAGGCAGCGCCAGAGCCGGTCGCAGTCCTCGGGCGCGGCGGTGCTGCGCATCAGCAGTTGCGGGTCCTGCGCGTTGTCGCCCGAGAACAGGGCCAGCCACTGGCCGTGTTTCGCCGCCAGCGAGACCGCCTGCTCCACCACATAGGCCCAGTCGCTCGGTGCGCCCAGGTGGTCGATGACGACCACGCGCGCGTGGCGCAGCACGTCGTCCACGTACATGTCGGTGGACGCGGGCTGGCGCAGCCACATCAGGTTGCAGAGCCGCACGCTGGGGAAGTCGTCGCCCAGGCCGGCGGCCGCGTCGGCCAGCAGCGAGAGCGTGGTGTCGGCCGCGCTGAGCACCACGATGTCGCCGGGGGTCTGTTCCACGCGCACGATGCCCTGCCCGCCGTCTTCGACATGGCCGCCCGGGCGCGTGGACAACAGGTGCATGTCAGGCCAGGCTGGTGTCGGCGCTCAGGGCCGACTGGAGTTCGCTCTGCAGCGTGTCGCGGTCGAGGTGGTCGCCGATGAACACCAGCCGCGTCGCGCGCGCTTCGTCGGCGCGCCAGGGGCGGTCGAAGTGGCTGTCGAAACGCTGGCCCACGCCCTGCACCACCAGGCGCATGGCCGCATCGGGCAAGGCCACGAAGCCCTTGACGCGGTAGATCTCGTGGCGCTGCACCAGGGCCACGAGCGCGTCCAGCAGGCGCTGGCGGTCGGGCACGTCCAGCGTGAGCGAGACCGAATCGAACTCGTCGTGGTCGTGGTCCTCTTCCTCGTCGTGGTGGGTCTTGCGCTGGTCGATCACGTCTTCCACCGCGCGCTCCAGACCGAGCAGCACGCCCAGGTCCAGCTTGCCGTGCTGCGCGTGCACCAGCTTCACACCGGCGGGGGTTTCGGCGCGGATGATGGCCTCCACCTCGGCCAGCGTGGCGGCATCCAGGCCGTCGGTCTTGTGCACCACCACCAGGTCGGCGGTGGCGAGCTGGTCCTCGAACAGCTCGGCCAGCGGCGAGTCGTGGTCCAGGTTCTCGTCGGCACGGCGTTGCGCGTCCACCGCCACCGGGTCTTCGGCGAAGCGGCCGGCGGCCACGGCCGGGGCGTCCACCACGGTCACCACGGCGTCCACCGTGAAGGCGTTGCGCAGCGCGGGCCACTGGAAGGCCTGCACCAGCGGCTTGGGCAGGGCCAGGCCGGAGGTTTCGATGACGAGGTGGTCGATCTGGTCGCGCCGCGCGGCGAGCTGCTCCATCACAGGCGCGAACTCTTCCTGCACGGTGCAGCACAGGCAGCCGTTGGCCAGCTCGAACAGCTGGCCGTTCTCTTCGCCGTTCTCGTCGCAGCCGATGCCGCAGCCGCGCAGCAGCTCGCCGTCGATGCCGAGTTCGCCGAACTCGTTGACGATGACGGCGATGCGCCGGCCCTGCGCGTTCGTGAGCAGGTGGCGCAGCAGCGTGGTCTTGCCGGCACCGAGGAAGCCGGTGACGATGGTGGCGGGGATCTTGCGGGTTTGCATCAGGGGTCTCCTATTCAGGGGCGAAGGGTGGGCAAGGCGAGCAGGCAATCGACCAGCATCTGCGCGGCCTCGCCCAACCGGGGGCCGGGGCGCGAGAGCAGGTCCATGCGGTCGGCGTCGAGCTGGCAGACCTGCTGGCGGCGCAGCGCCTGCAGGCCGGCCCAGCCGGGGCGCTCGGCCATGCCCGAGAGCGTGGACTGGGGGCCGATGATCAGATCGGGCGAGCGGCGCACCACCATCTCGGGGTTGACGCGCGGGAACAGGCCGGCGTCGCCGCTCACGATGTTGACCAGGCCGAGCCGCGCGACGGTTTCGCCGATGAAGCTCTTGGCGCTGGCGGCGGTGGGGCCGATGCCGACCTCCACGTACACCGTGCGACCGCGCAGGGAAGCCGGCACGCGGCGCGCGGCGGCCTCGAGTTCCTGGTCGATGCGCCGCACGAGTTCGTGGGCGCGCGCCGTCTCGCCCAGCGACTGGCCGAGCGCGAGCAGCATGCGTTTGAGGTCGGCGTGGGTGCGCGCGTCGAAGGTCTGCACCGGCACGCCGAGTTCGGTCAGGCGCTCACCGGCGCGGCTGCGCGGCCCGAGCAGCACCATGTCGGGCCGCAGTGCCACGATGTGCTCGATCTGCGCGTCGGCCAGGCCGCCGACCTTGGGCAGCTTCGCCACCGTGCCCGGCCAGCTCGAATAGCGGTCGGTGCCGACCAGCTCGGTGCAGTGGCCGAGCGCGCACACGGCCTCGGTGAGCGACGGCGAGAGCGTGACGATGCGGTGCTGGGCGAGCGCGGGCACGGCCATGCCGCCGAGCAGCCCCAGCATCGCCAGCGTCGGCACGGGCGGCATCGCGCCCATCAGTCTTCAATGCCTCGCTGTGCGGGAACGCCGGCCTTGAAATGGTGCTTGATCAGCGTCATCTCGGTCACCGTGTCGGCCAGCTCGATGAGTTCGGCCGGCGCACCGCGCCCGGTGAGCACCACGTGAACGTGCGGCGGGCGCTCGCGCAGGCAGGTCAGCACGGCCTCCAGCGGCACCCAGCCGTAGCGCAGCGGGTACATGATTTCGTCCAGCACCACCATGAAGTGTTCACCGGCGCGGATGGTGGCCTCGGCCTTGGCCCAGCCCTCGCGCGCCAGCTCGGCGGAGTGGTCCAGGTCGCGGCTCTTCCAGCTGAAGCCGTCGCCCAGGCCTTCGATGGGAATGCCCAATTGTTCGAACAGCCGGTGCTCGCCGAAGCGCGCCGAGGGCACCTTCATGAACTGGTAGACCTTGACCGACTTGCCCCGGCCATGGGCGCGCAGCGCCAGGCCGAAGGCGGCCGTGCTCTTGCCTTTGCCGGTGCCGGTGTGCACCAGCACCAGGCCGCGCCGTTCGCCTTGGGGTTTGGGGGTGTCTCGCAGGACGGGAGGGGCTTCGATCTGCATGGTTCGGGCTCCGTAAAAAAAAAGGTCAACGGGGCAAGGCAACCCACTGGTCACCCAGCGGGTGGATCGCGATGCGGTGGTCAAAGACCTGTTCGAGGGCCTGGTGGGTGGTGGGGTCGTCGCAGGCGCCCTGGTGGTGCACGCGGCCCTGGGCCATCACCACCATCTGGTCGGCGTGCAGCGCCATGCCGATTTCGTGCAGCACGCTGACGACGGTCTTGCCCCGGGCCACCAGCTCGCGCACCAGCAGCAGCCAGTCGGCCTGGTGCGGCGGGTCGAGGTTGGCCAGCGGTTCGTCCATCAGCATCACCTCGGCCTGCACCGCGAGCAGGCGCGCCAGCAGCACGCGCTGGCGCTCGCCGCCGGAGAGCGCGCCCAGCGGGCGCTCGCGCCAGTCCCAGGCCTGGGTGGCGCGCAGGGCCTGCTCGACCGCAGCGCGGTCGGCCTCGGACGGTGGGGCCAGCCAGGGCTGGTGCGGCAGGCGGCCGAGCATGGCCACGTCCCACACACTGAGGTCGTCCGCGCCCTGCTCGCCCTGCCCCAGCCAGGCCAGGCGGCGCGCGCGCTCGCGGCCGCGCCATTGCGCGAGCGGGCGGTCCAGCAGCTGCACTTCACCGCTGTGCGGCAGCAGGCCAGCCAGGGTTTTCAACAGGGTGGATTTGCCCGCGCCGTTGGGGCCGACCACGCTGGTCCAGCGCGCGGCGGGCAAGGCCACGTCGATGCCGTGCAGCACCGGCGTGCCGCCCAGCGCCACACCGATGCCCTGGGCCTGCAGCGCGGCCGTCACAAGCCACTCCCCGGTCGGCGCCGCCGATGCATCAGCCACAGCAGGTAGCTGCCGCCCAACACGGCGGTGAGCACGCCCACCGGCAGTTCCTGCGGCGCGATGATCCAGCGCGCGAGCACATCGGCGGCCATCAACAGCAGGCCGCCCATCAAGGCGCTCAGCACGATCAGGCGGCCGTGCGTGGTCTTCACGATGGAGCGCACCAGGTGCGGCGAGGCCAGGCCCACGAAGGCGATCAGGCCGGTCTGCGCCACGGCCGCGCCGGTGGCCAGCGCCAGCACCGCCACCAGCACGGCGCGCACGGCCACCAGCGGCAGGCCCAGGCTGATCGCGGTGGCCTCACCCAGTGCCAGGCCGTCGAGCACGCGGCCGAGCGAGGCGGCCACCAGCAGCGCGGCGAGCCCCATGGCGGCCATCACGCCGCAGGCGGCCCAACCCACGAAACCCGTGCTGCCCAGCATGAAACCCTGCATGGCCTGCAAGGTGTCGGGCGAGGCGATGGTGACGAGGTCGCGCGCTGCGCCCAGCACCACGCCCACGATCACACCGGCCAGCAGCAGGCGCAGGGTGTGCTGCACGCCCTTGGCCAGCGCCAGCGTGAGCACCACGCCGACGACCGCGCCGGTGAAGGCCGCGCCGGTCAGGCCCAGGCGCACGGCCCATTGCGTGGCGAACGGCGTGGTGCCGAACAGGGCCAGCGCCAGGGCCACGCCGAGCGCCGCGCCCGAGGCGCTGCCCAGCAGATAGGGGTCGGCCAATGGGTTGCGGAACAGGCCTTGCGCCACCGCGCCGGCCAGGCCGAGCAGGCCGCCGGCCACCCAGGCGCCGAGCGTGCGCGGCAGGCGGATGTCCCACAGGATCTGCCAGGCCACCGGGTCGTGCCGGGCGTGCAGCACGCTGTCGAAGCCGGTGCTGCCCACGCCCGCGCCCAGCAGCAGCACGGCCGCCGCCGCGATCAGCAGCGCGCTGCCGAGCCAGAGACTGTGGCGGGCGCCGCTCACTTCAAGCCCTTTTCGGTGATGCAGCGCGCCATGAGGCGCGCGGCCTCGGCCATGCGCGGGCCCGGGCGCACCAGCACGTCGGACTCCTCGGCCGTGAAGACGCAGAGGCGGCGCTCGCGCAGGGCGCGGATGCCGCGCCAGCCCGGCCGGGTTTCCAGGCCCTGCACGTTGCGCGCGCCGATCATGATGAGGTCGGGGTTGGCGCGCACCACGTACTCGGGGTTGACGCGCGGGAAAGGCCCGAGCGAGGGCGCGACGATGTTCTGCACGCCCAGGCGCGCCATCAGCTCGCCGATGAAGGAGCCGGTGCCGGCGGCATAGCCCCCGGTGCTCACCTCGTAGTACACGCGCAGCTGGCGCGCGCCCGGCGGCAGCGACTGCGCCACCGCCGACACGCTGGCGTCGATCGCGCGCCAGATGCGCTGCGCATCGGGCACCTCCAGCAGCTGGCCGAGCTTGCCCATGACGCGCTGCGCGTCGGCCGAGCTCTTGGGCTCCATCGCCAGCACCTTCACGCCCAGCGACTCCAGCCGCTGCACGCCGCGCGACGAGGTGGCCATGAGCACCACGTCGGGTTTCAGGGCCACGATGGCCTCGATGTTGGGGTCGATGCCGCCGCCGGTCTGCGGCAGGGTGCGCACGAAGGCCGGGTGGTTGGAGTACCGGTCCACGCCGACCAGCCGTTCGCACCGGCCCAGCTCGCACACGGTTTCGGTCAACGAAGGCAGCAGGGAGACGATGCGCTGCGGCGATTGCGCCAGCGTCACGGTCACGCCGCGGTCGTCGGTCACTTCCACCCCGGCGGCGTGCGCCGCGCCGCCGATCAGCAGGCCGAGTGAGAGAAGGCGCCAGAAGCGGGTCATGGATCGGGCTTTCATTTCAGGGTCAGGGGCAGGCCCGCCGCCATCAGCGTGACGCGCTCGCAGGCAGCGGCCACGGCCTGGTTCAGGCCACCGAGCGCGTCCACGAAGGCGCGCACCTCGCGGCCCATGGGGATCACGCCCAGGCCGATCTCGTTGCCCACCAGCACCACCGGACCGCGCGCGGCCCCGATCGCCTGGCACAGCTGGCGCGTGGGCCCGGCGGCATCGGCCGCCGCGCCCTCGGCGGGCATCAGCAGGTTGGTCAGCCACAGCGTGAGGCAGTCCACCACCACCAGGGTGTGCGGCGCGCTGTGTTCGCGCAGGGCCTCGGCCAGGGCCAGCGGTTCTTCCACGGTGACCATGCCGGGCACGCGCTCGGCACGGTCGCGCTGGTGGCGCGCGATGCGCTCGCGCATTTCCTCGTCCCAGGGCTGGCCGGTGGCGATCATCACCGCGCGGTGGGCGGTGTCCGTCGCCAGCCACTGGCGCGCGAGCAACTCCGCGCGGCGCGACTTGCCGCTGCGCTGGCCGCCGAGGATGAATTCGCTGCGCGCGATCTCAGCCATGCTGCGCCATCCATTGGGTGACGATGCGGTGCAGTTGCGCCACCCCATCGGTGAGTGCGGCCGGACCGGGCTGCAGGATGTCGGCCGACTTGATCTCGAACAGCTGACCGTGCTTCACCGCGTTCACGTCCTGCCAGCCGGCGCGCGCGGCCACCTTCTCGGCCCGGAATTTCTTGCCGCACCAGGAGCCGATCACGATGTCGGGGTTGCGGCGCACGATCTCGGCGCCGTCGGCAATGATGCGGTCCTTGCCCAGCGGCATGCGCGCGAGTTCGGGGAACACGTCGTCGCCCCCCGCGATGCCCATCAGCTCGGAGACCCAGCGGATGCCGCTGATGTGCGGCTCGTCCCATTCCTCGAAGAACACGCGCGGGCGGCGCTTGCCGCCGGCCTGCAGGGCCTGCACGGCGGCGCGGATGCCATCGAGCCGGGCCCGCGTGGCCTCGATCCAGGCCAGGCCTTCGTCGGCACAGCCCACGATCGCCGCCACCTGGTACAGCATGGACAAAATCTCTTCCACGCTGCGCTGGTTGAACACCGTCACCTGCACGCCCGCGCGGATGAGTTCGGCGGCGATGTCGGCCTGCAGGTCGGAGAAGCCGAACACGCAGTCGGGTTGCAGCGCGAGGATCTTGTCGATCTTCGCGTTCAGGAAGGCGCTGACCTTGGGCTTCTCGTCGCGCGCCCGGCGCGGCCGCACGGTGTAGCCGGAAATGCCGACGATGCGGTGCTCCTGCCCGAGCAGGTACAGCCACTCGGTGGTTTCTTCGGTCAGGCAGACGATGCGCTGCGGGCCAAGGGTCGGCGGGTTCATGCGGCACCTCCTGCAAGGAACAGCGAGGCGGCCGCCGCCGGGCTGGACGGGAACCAGGCGTGGAAGTAACTCGCCTGCACCGGGCCCACGCGGTACACGGCTTCGCCGGCACCACCGCGCGCCAGTTCGGCGTGGCGCACCGGCTGCAGCGGGGTCTCGCAGCGCGAGTAGTGAAAGGTGTGGCCGCGCAAGGTGCCCGCGGGCAGCGGCAGTTGCTGCGGCCCCAGGGCCGCCAGCCGCTTCTGCATGAGCACCTGGCCCGGCAAGAGGCCCCAGGTGGCGGCGGCATGGCCGTCGCTGGACATCATTTGATCGAACAGCGGCATCATGCCGCCGCATTCTGCCCACACCGGCCGCCCGGCCTGGGCATGCGCGCGCAGGCCGTCGCGGGTGCGGGTGGCCGCCGCCAGTGCGTCGGTGTGCAGTTCGGGATAGCCACCGGGCAACCAGACCGCGTCGCACGGGGGCAGCGGTTCGTTGGCCAGCGGCGAGAAAAAGACCAGCTCGGCGCCGAGCGCGCACAGCACATCCAGGTTGGCCGGGTAGATGAAACAGAAGGCCGCATCGCGCGCGACGGCGATGGTCTTGCCGGCCAGCAGAGGTGCCTGGGCAGGCACGGCGGCGGGCGCGTCGAACGCCACCGACCAGCGCCCCAGCGCGTCACCCTCCATCCGGCCCAGCGGCGTGCGCGACAGCGCGTCGGCGGCGGCGTCGAGCCGGGCCAGCGCGTCGGGCAGCTCGGCGGCCACGGTCAGGCCCAGGTGGCGCTCGGGCAGCGAGAACGCCGCGTCGCGCATGACCGCACCCAGGAACTGGGCCTCGTCACCGGCCAGCGCCTCGCGCAGCATCTGCGCATGGCGCTCGCTGCCCACGCGGTTGGCCAGCACGCCGGCCCAGGGCAGGCCGGGGCGGAAATGGCGCAGGCCAAATGCCAGCGCACCGAAGGTGCCCGCCATGGCCGAGGCATCGATCACCGCGAGCACCGGCAGGCCGAAGCGCTGCGCCAGGTCGGCCGCGCTGGGTTCGCCGTCGAACAGGCCCATCACCCCTTCGACCACGATCAGGTCGGCCTGCGTGGCGGCTTGGTGCAGGCGGGCGCGGGCATCGTCTTCGCCCGTCATCCACAGGTCGAGGTTGTGCACCGGGTGCCCGGTGGCCAGCGCGAGCCAGTGCGGGTCCAGGAAATCGGGCCCGCATTTGAAGGCCCGCACACGCCGACCGGCGCGCGTGTGCAGGCGCGCGAGCGCCGCGGCCACGGTGGTCTTGCCCTGGCCCGAAGCCGGGGCAGCCACCAGCATGGCCGGGCAATGCCGCGTCACCGCTGCGGCGCCCAGTTGAGGGTGACGAAGGCCGCGCGGCCCGGCTGGTTGTAGCCGTACGCGGTCTCATAGAACTTATCACCCACGTTGTTCAGGCGCAGAGCGACGGACCAGTCCTTGTTCACGGCGTAGCGGGCGTGCAGGTCCAGCGTGCCGAAGCCCGGCAGGCGGCGCGTGTTGGCGGCGTCGTCGAAACGCTCCGCCACGAGCTGCATCGACGCACCCCAGTTCCAGGCACCGATGCGGTGGTCCAGGCTGGCGGTCAACACCTCGTCGGCGCGGCGCTGCAGCTTGCGTTGGTTGATCTCGTTGCGCGCGTCCAGCAGCTCCAGGTTGGTGAACCAGCTCCAGGCACCGGCCGAGCCGGTGTAGGCCAGCGACCAGCCTTCGAGACGCGCGCGAGGCACGTTGGCCACCGCCGGCTGCAGCGTGATGAAGCCGCGCACCCGGTTGTCGAAGCGGATGAGCTTCACTTCGTGCAGGCCCTGGGTGTAGGTCAGCCCTGCTTCGCGGTTCTTGCCCCGCTCGGGTTGCGTGGTGGGGTTGCCGTTGAAGAACGCCGAGACGTAGTACAGCGTGTTGAACGATGGCATCTTGAACGAGGTGCCGTAGGCCACGTGCGGGCGCCAGTTCGGCGTGAGCTGGAAGCCGTAGCTGGCGAAACCGGTGATGGCGCCGCCGAACTGCGAGTTGTCGTCGCGCCGCAGGTTGGCCTGCCAGAGGTGCTGGCCGGCCTGGCCGGTCAGACCCACGAAGGCCGCGTCCGTGGTGCGCGAGTTCACCGCGTAGGCCTGCGTGCCCGACACCTCTTCCTTGATCGACTCCAGGCCCACCAGCAGGTTGCCCAGCGCGGTGTTCCAGTCGTGCTGCAGCGTGGCCTGAGTCTGCGCGGTGTTGAACACCGAGGGCGTGGGCGAGGTCTCGAAACTGTCGGACCGGTCCTCGCTGCGCGAGAGGCGCAGCTGGGTGCGCGAATCGGCCGACCACTTGCGCTCCAGGCCCCAGCCCGTCACGCGGGTGGTGGTTTCCGAGCGCACGTTGAAGGTGCCCGGCCCCTGGTCGAACTGGCTGACGCCGTCGGCCTGGGTGAAGTTGACATCGGTCGTCCAGCCCGGCGCGATGGCCCAGCGCAGCGAGGCCGACAGGCTGTCCTGGTCGAAGCCGTCCTTGTCGGGGTTGTGGTTGCCGAAGGCCACGTTTCGGTTGGTCGACGAGAAGCCGTCCTCGCGCAAGGAACCCAGGCTGAGGTTGTAGGTGATCGTGTCGTTGCCACCGCTGATGCCGGCGGTGATTTCACGGTGCCCGAAGCTGCCGAGCGTGACGCTGGCCTGCGGATGGAAACCCTTCACGCCGCGCTTGGTGAAAACCTGCACCACGCCGCCCACCGCATCGCTGCCATAGAGGCCCGAGGCCGGGCCCTTGAGCACTTCGATGCGATCGATCGCGCTCAGCGGAATGTTGTCCAGCACGGCCGCACCGGAGGTGCTGGAGCCGTAGCGCACGCCGTCGATCAGCAGCAGCACGTGGCGGGTTTCGGTGCCGCGGATGAACAGGCCCGACTGCTTGCCCAGGCCGCCGTTGGACGACATCTGCAGGCCCGCGTTGCGCGACAGCACTTCGGACAACGAGCGGCCCGCGGACTGCTGGATCACGTCGGCGTCGATCACGACGACGTCGCTGAGCACGGCATCGGTGCGGGTTTCGACCCGGGTGGCCGTGACCACCGTTTCCCTCAGGGTGGTGTCAGCGGAGGAAGAAGAGGAGGACTGAGCGTGGGCGACCGACGTGCCAAAGCCCGCCAGCAACGCCAGCGGTAGCGCGGCCAGGGGCGCGCGCAGGGTGCGATTTTTCATGATGAAGAAACAGACAGGAGACCCTCGCCATCTTCCCCGACGGCGCATGGGCATCACGGTGGAGCGTCTGTCGCCAGACGCACCACCACCTTGTTGGCCGGTATCCGGGCTGACAGACCGACCTCCATCGCCTTCCCAGATGACACGGCGTGTCGTCCAGTGGCTGTCGGATGGAGGCTGAGAGACCGTTCGCGCATGCGCTCATGGCCACTCGTCTGCTTACCGTTGCGGGGGCAGCGCAGGTTAGGTCCCATCCCTGGGGTGTGACCCTCCTGCTTCCCGTTGAACTGCGGCATGTGAACCACACCGCGAGCACCAACAACCGGCATTCTACGGCGCGCACACCCGGGGCAACCCTACAATGTGAAAACTTCGAGTCCCACCATGGCCGATCCCAAGCACTTTGATCAGATCACCGAACGTGTCGAGCGCCTGTTGCTGCGACACGAAGAACTGCAGCGCACCAACAGCCTGCTGGTGGAACAGGTGCATGCGCTGCAGGCCGAGCGCGACTCGCTCAAGTCCCGGCTGATGGCCGCCCGCGCCCGCATTGATGCCTTGCTCGATCGCCTGCCCCCCGGCATGACCGATGTCGCCCCCGACACCCGCAAGGAACGGTCATGAGCGCCGCGTCGGGCCGCCCCAAGCCAGCTCGCACCGCAGTGCGAAGCACGGAGGTATTCCAATGAGCAAACCCGGCAGCAAACAGATTGAAGTGCAGATCATGGGCCAGAGCTACCTGCTCTCGTGCCCACCGGGTGGCGAGGCCTCGCTGCTCGACGCGGTGGAGCGCGTGGACACCGCCATGTGCCGCATCCGCGATGCGGGCAAGGTGAAGGCGCGCGACCGCATCGCGGTGCTGGCCTCGCTCAACCTCGCGTTCGAACTCTCGCAGAAGGAAGCCGAGAGCTTCCAGGCCTCGTCGTTCGGCCAGCCCGAGCAGAGCGCGTTCGCCGAAGCCGGTGGTGGCTTCGACAGCGAGCCGCTCGACCCCCAGACGCAGGCCCGCGTGGAAGAGCTGATGCGCCGCCTGGACCAGACGCTCGACAAGGACGGGCGCCTGCTCTGACGCGCCGCTGGTCACTGCGCGAGAATTTATCGACCGATGGTCCTCGTGGGCCGCATGCAGCGCCTACAATTTGAACCGTCTGCAGTGCGCGTCGGGCTTTATATTTCCTTGAACCAATGCTCATAGAGCCCGGGCTTGGTACATTGCGTGGCTGGTGCGAGCGTCTCGCGTCAGACGAACCCGAAGCCCCGCTGCCCTCGCCCACCTGAACCCCGGTTCAGGATGCCGGTCCGGCGGCACTTGCAGACACCTTTCATGCCTTTAGACCCCCTCCTGATTCTCGAGTTGGCCGCGCTCGGCCTGGGCACCGGTTTCCTGGCCGGCTTGTTGGGCATCGGTGGAGGCATGCTGATGGTGCCCTTCATCACCTTCATCCTCGCGGGGCGCGGTGTGGAAGCGGATCTCGCGGTCAAGATGGCCATCGCCACCTCCATGGCCACCATCATCTTCACGTCCATCTCCAGCGTGCGTGCGCACCACAAACGCGGCGCCGTGCGCTGGGACATCGTCAAGGGCCTCGCCCCCGGCATCGTGCTGGGCTCCGCCATTGCCAGCCTGGGCATCTTCGCCTTGCTCAAGGGCTCGTGGCTCGCGCTGTTCTTCGCGGCCTTCGTCGGCTTCTCAGCCACGCAGATGCTGCTCGACAAGAAACCCAAGCCCACGCGCACCCTGCCCGGCACCCCGGGCCTGGTGGGTGCCGGCGGCGTCATCGGCATGCTCTCCGGGCTGGTCGGCGCGGGCGGCGGTTTTGTCAGCGTGCCCTTCATGACCTGGTGCAACGTGAGCATCCACAACGCCGTGGCCACCAGCGCGGCGCTCGGTTTTCCCATCGCGCTGGCCAACGCCGTCGGCTACGTGATCGCGGGCCAGGGCCTGAAGGATCTGCCGGCCGGCTCGTTCGGCTACATCTACCTGCCCGCGCTGGTGGTGATCGCGCTCTTCAGCGTGTTGATGGCGCCGGTGGGCGTGAAGGCGGCGCATGCGCTGCCGGTGAAATCGCTCAAGCGCGTGTTCGCCGGCCTGCTGTACATGCTCGCCACCTACATGCTCTACAAGGGCATCACCGCCTGATCGAGACACGAAGCCAGCCGCCGTGGAGCCGTGCAAAAACGCCCTCCCGCCAAGGCACTGAGCGGCCTCCTCGCGAGGAAGTGTTGTTTTCCCCGCCAAAAACCCGCGTCTCCCCTGCGCAAAGCTTGAAAAAAGCGCGTTCTCCACCTTGGATTGCGGGTGCATCTCCATTAGCATCCGAGACACCAGTGAGAAAGCGCGTTTTCCGCTGGCGAATCGTCAACTTCTAGAAGGAAATTCAATCATGGCAACTGCGAAAAAAGCGCCCGCTAAAAAGGCGGCACCGGCCAAGAAGGCCGCTCCTGCGAAGAAGGCCGCTCCGGCCAAGAAGGCAGCCCCTGCGAAGAAGGCCGCTCCGGCCAAGAAGGCAGCCCCTGCGAAGAAGGCCGCTCCGGCCAAGAAGGCAGCTCCTGCGAAGAAGGCCGCTCCGGCCAAGAAGCGCACCCCCAACGCCGCGTTCATGAAAGCGCTGACCCCCAGCGCCGCTCTGGCCGCCATCGTGGGCAGCTCGCCCCTGCCGCGCACCGAAGTCACCAAGAAGATCTGGGACTACATCAAGAAGAACAAGCTGCAGGACTCGGTCAACCGCCGCATGATCAACGCCGACGCCAAGCTGAAGGAAATCTTCAAGAAGGCCCAGGCGTCCATGTTCGAAATGACCAAGCTGGTCAACGACCACCTGAAGTAAGCCTTCCTTCTTCACCTTCACGGGTGCAATGAAGATCAGCAAAGCCGGCGCCAGCCGGCTTTGCTGTTTTTGCGCCTTCGCGTCTCAGCATCGCGCGCGACATGTGAGAAACTGCAACAAAATTTTGACAATCCCTCAGGCATGACCGCCCGCCAGCCCGTGACCGCTTCGAAATTTCAAGAAGGCCAGGACCCACCATCGACGACCATGCCTCCGTTGCCACAGCAACGGCACAAGGTCGTGCTGGTGATCGACCTGGTGGAGTCGGTGCGGCTCATGGCGGCCAACGAAGCTGCGGTGGTGAACCAATGGCGCGGGTTCATGCACCACGCCACCTCTCAGGTGCTGCCCGCGTGCCGGGGTCGCCTGGTCAAGAGCCTGGGCGACGGCATGCTGGTCGAGTTCGACCAACCCACCGACGGCGTGCGGGCAGCCCTCGCCCTGCACCAATACTTCGCGCCACTGAACCAGACGCTGCCGCCCGCCCAACAACTGCACCTGCGCGCCGGCCTCAACGCCACCAATCTGTATGTGGACGAGAACGACGTGTACGGCCACGGCGTGAACCTGGCCGCGCGCGTGGCCGACCTCGCCTCGCCCGGTGAAACCCTGGTGACCACCAGCGTGTTCGACGGCATCGTGGTCGGCGTGGACGCCGAGGTCGAAGACCGCGGGGAGAGTTACCTCAAGCACTGGCCCGAGCCGGTGCGCACCTGGCAGCTGTACCCGGTCTCCAGCACGTCGGCGGCCGTGCGCCCGCGCGTGCCCGAAGGCGCCGCCACCGACTTCCGCCCCTCCATCGCCGTCGTGCCCTTCGAGACGCGCAGCCACGCGGCCGAGCAGTTCGTGATCGGCGAGCTGATCGCCGACGGCGTGATCGCGCAACTCGCGCGCAGCCAGAACCTGCGCGTGATCTCCCGCATGTCCACCACCGCCTTCCGTGGCCGCCAGAGCAGCACGGACGAGATCGGCCAGCGCCTGGACGCGGCCTTCGTGCTCGGCGGCAGCTACGTGACCTACGGCGACAAGGTTGTCATCATGGCCGAGCTCTCCGACCGCAAGCGCGGCGAAGTGATCTGGGCCGACCGGCTCACCGGCGATACGCGCGACCTGCTCGAAGCCCAGAGCCAGTTGCTCGACGCCCTGTGCGCCGCCTGCGCCAAGGCCTTGCTCAACGACGTGGTGCAGCGCACGCTGGTGCTGCCCGTGCCACAGCTCGACAGCAATGCCCTGATGCTCGGCGGCATCACGCTCATGCACCGCTCCACGCCGCGCGACCTGCAGCGCAGCCTGCAGCTGATCGAGGCCGTGGTGGAGCGCCACAAACGCGTGGCCACGCCCTGGGCCTGGCTGGCCAAGTGGCACATCATGCAGGTGGTGCAAGGCCTCTCGAGTGAGCCGGCGCGCGACTTCCAGCGCGCCATCGACACCGCCGACCGCGCGCTCGACCTCGAACCCAGCAGCTCGCTGGCCATGGCGATCAAGGGCCATGCGCTGTGCCACCTCGGCGAAGACGTGGACGCCTCGCACCGGCTGCTGCAGGAGGCCACGCAGAGCAACCCGAACGATCCCATGGCCTGGCTGTACAACAGCGTGTGGTCAACGATGTGGGGCACGCCCGAGGATTCGATGACAGAGGCGGAGAAGGCATTGCACCTGTCTCCGCTGGATCCTCAGAAATACTATTTTGAGATGATGCTGGCGACGAGTTGCGCGTCCCTGGAGCAATGGGAAAGAGCCATCGAACTCTGTCGCTCTTCGCTCCAGAAAAACCGTTACCACCTACCGACCATACGCACGCTTCTGATCGCTCAACATGAATTGGGTTTCGAGAACGAGGCAAAGGAAACCTTCTCTCTGTTGATGCAGCTGCAACCGCATTTGACGGTGCAGCAGTATTTGGCTGCTGGCGGCGAAAGCCCGCTTCGACAGCGTGTCGCCAAAGCACTCACCCATCTCGGTCTTCGATTGCATTAACCAACCAACAAGGGGAATACATATGAGCGGAGGTATCAGCGGCGGTATCAGCGGCGGTATCAGCGGCGGTATCAGTGGGGGAATCAGCGGCGGCATCAGCGGAGGTATCAGCGGTGGCGCCATGGTGTCGGCCGACGCCCTGATCCTCAGCCGCGCCGCCATCGTGGGCCCCTTCAACGGGGCGGTGCTGCACGTCAACGAGCCGGCGTTCGACAGCCCGCCCAACCTCGCGCTGTGGGCCGAAGGCCCGCGCCACGAGGCCGTCTTCTCCCAGCTCGTCGAGGGCTTGCTGTTCAAGACCCGAAGCGGCCCCAAGGACGCCACGCTCGAGTTCGCCAACCTCCAGGCGAGCACCATCCAGCGCAAGCCGCTCGTGCGCATGCGCGCACCCACCAAGGCGCAGTTCAAGAAGCAGCTCGATCTGGTGGCCTCGTACGCGGACCTGCGGGCCGACCGCGCGATCGAGATCGTGGACCAGCGCACCCCGCCGATCCTGTTCTGGTCGTCCGTGGTCGGGCTCACGGCACACCGCCACAAGAAAACCCTGCAGCTGATCGACCTGGTGTTCTCCCTGGCCGTGCTGGTCGAGATGCGCTTCAAGCAGATCTTCGCCAGCATCCGGCCGGTGGCGTTTTCGCCGCAGATCCAGCCCATGATCGAGACCCCGGGGCATGGCAGCTGGCCCAGCGGCCATGCCACGGAGGCTTTTGCCGTGGCCGCGCTTCTTGAGGCCTTGTTGGATGCTGTACCGGGTACAGGTTCGCCGCCCAACGGCACGCTGAACCGCGAGCAGATGCAGCGGCTGGCCGCGCGCATCGCGACCAACCGCGTGGTGGCCGGCGTGCACTACCCCGTGGACAGCGCGGGCGGGCGCCTGCTCGGCACGGCGCTGGCCGAGTTCCTGGTGGCGCGCGCCACCGGCACGCGTGTGCACGAACGCGGTTTTGACGGCCGCCTGTTCGAAGGCCCCAACGGCGAGCCGCTGGACTTCAGCCTGAACCAGTCGATGGACCACACCAGCGGCAACGCCTACACGCGTTCGGCCACGTCCACCGCCGTGGGCAACGCGCCACTGCTGGCCTGGCTTTGGGGGGAAGCACTCAAGGAGTGGGCATGAGCGGCCCCACTTGGCAACCGCTGCCCACCGGTGAGTTCACCGGCATCGACTGGAACGCGCCGGGCGCCATCGACGGTGAAGACCCCTACCTGATCTGGGCGGAAGCCGACCAGTTCGCGGGCTACCACCTCGGCCGCGGCAAGAGGCCACCCAAGTGGTTGCCGATCGTGATCGAGCTCACCAGCGAGGCCGATGTGCCGGCGCTGGTGGCGGCCTCCTCCACCGCCTGGCTGCAGATTCCGCGCGTGTACCTCAATGTGCCCGGGCTGCGCTTCTGCACCGCGCGGGTGAAGAAGCGCTTCTTCGACCAGTTGCGCAGCAACCCGCACCTGCGCGGCCTGATCCTGCGCTTCGAACTCGGCCTGCCGGTGGGCCACCACACGCATCCCCTGATCGACCCCTGCACGCCCGAGAGCCAACCGGTCTCCGCGCCCGACCTGCTCGACGGCAAGGTGCTGGGCTTGATCGACGGCGGCCTGGCTTTCGCCAACGACCAGTTCCTCGACGCCCTCGGCCACACGCGCGTGAAGCACTTCTGGCGCCAGGACGACACGGTGAATGGCAACTGGCCCGGCAACCAGCCGCACCACTGCGTGCCGCTGGACCCGGCCCGCGCCGGCCCGACACCCGATGACATGGGCTACGGCCACGAACTCTCGGGCGCGGACATCGACGCGGCCATGGCCACCTACACGCGCCACGGCCAGCTGGACGAGGACGCGCTCTACGCCCACCTGCAGCTCTGGGACCTGACCCGCCCGGTCAACCACGGCACGCACGTGATGAGCCTGGCCTGCGGCAAAGGCAACCTGCTGCATCCGATGGACGACGAGGCCAGCCGCTGCGACCTGGTCGCGGTGCAGCTCGACTGGTCGAACGTGCTCGACACCTCGGGCGGCGCGATGAACGTGAGCGTGCTCGACGGGCTCATGTACATCCTCGCGCGTTGCGCGCCCAGCGCCCAGCTGGTGGTCAACATCAGCTGGGGCACGCTGGCCGGTCCGCACGACGGCACCTCGGTGCTGGAAGCGGCGATGGACCAGTTGGTCGCGCTGCTCGGCGGCCGCCTGCAGATCGCCGTGCCCGCCGGCAACGCCTACCAGAGCCGCACCCACGCCAACGCCACGCTGCCGCCAGGCGGTTCGGTGGCACTGCACTGGCGCGTGCAACCCGACGACCGCACCGAGAGCTACCTGGAAATCTGGCTGCCCGCGGGCGCGCAGAACGTGCGCATCAGCGTGACGCCACCGGGCCACACCCAGCCCCTGCCGCCCATGGCCATGGGCCACGGTGGCACCTGGGTGGACGCGCAGGGCGCACCGCTGTGCGGCCTGATCTACCCCACCACCTCGGCCCTGGGCAGCCACGGCACATGCGCCCTGCTGGCGCTGGCGCCCACGTTCAGCCGCCGGCGATCGGTGGTCACCGGGCCTTTCGGCACCTGGAAGGTGGTGTTGAGCAACACCGGCCTGACGGAGACCCTGTTCGACGCCTACATCGAACGCGACGACGTGGCGATCGGCCAGAACACGGGCGCGCGCCAGTCCTACCTGGAAGACGTGTTCTACGACACCAGCGGCAACCTGGGCTCTTTCGTGGACCACGCCGACAACCCAACGCCCGTGCGCCGCAGCGGCACCTTCAACAGCCTCTCGACCGGCCAGAACACGGTGAGCGTGGGGGGTCTGCGCGCGCAGTCCTCGGCAGGTGGGCATTTCGCGCTGTATTCCCCGCGCAAGCCCGACCCCGACGCGGGCCGACCGCAACGCCCGGGCGTGAAGAACGTGCCCGAGACGCTGAAGCCTTGCGACGACAACCCGGCCCTCTGGGGTGTGCTCGGCGCGGGCAGCCGCAGCGGCAGCGTGGTGCGGTTGGCGGGCACCAGCTCGGCCACGCCCCTGCAGGCGAGGGACATGGTCAACGGCCTCTGAGGCGGTTTACCAGCGCGCGGGCAAGGGTTTGCGCAGCACGATCCAGCGCTCGCGCACCGCGATGTAGCCGCCGGTCTCCAGGTCCTTGAGCAGGCGGCTCACCATCTCGCGCGAGCAGGCGAGGTGCTGCGACATCTGCTGGTGGGTCAGGCGCTCCTTCAGGGGGCGCTCGCCGTTCCCGTCGGGCTTGCTGCTGGCCAGCTCGTTGAGCAGGCGCACCAGGCGGCCGTAGACGTCGATCAACGCCACGCTGCGCGCGCTGTCCGTCGCCAGGCGCGCGCGCCGGATCAGGCGGGCCATGAGTTCCAGCGCGAACTCGGGGTGGGCCGCGATGTACTCGAGCAAGGTGGCGCGCGACACCACCGCGCAGGTGCTGGCCTCGGCGGCCTCCACGTTCGCGGAGCGTGGCCCGCCGTCGAGCGACATCTCGCCCACGTACTCCAGCGGGCCGTACATGCCCAGCGTGAGCTCGCGTCCCTGGTTGTCGGCCACAAAGGCCCGCAACCGCCCCTGCAGGACGATGTACAGCGTGTCGCCGGTTTCGCCTTCTTGGATCAGCAGCGCGCCACGCCGATAGCGCCGCGCGACCCCGAGGGTCGCGAGCGCTTCAATGTGGGGGGAGTTGGGAGGGGTTACGAAGGAAACGGCAGGGGCAGGCATCCAGGCTCACGTCACGGGTGGGAAAACTCCGTGGCATTGTGAGGCATGGGCGTGATGATGCGCAAGGCAGGGACCACCGGCGGCAGGCTGTTGACCCGATGCAGCAGGCGGCGGATGCTGGGCGCGCCGGCTTTCTCGCGCAACGTCTTGATCTGGCTGCGCACGGTGGACTCGGCCACGCCGTGCTGCGTGGCGATCTCGGTGATCTGCAGGCCCCGGCACAGGCCCATGAGCACCGACTCCTCGCTCGGGCTCAGGTTGAGCGAGCGGGCGAACATGCGCACCGCAAGGTTGTCGCAGGTGTTCTGGCGCGACAGCAGCACCAGCACCGAGGGCGCGTCGGCCTCCAGCGGGTGGCTCAGCGGCGTGAACGCCAGCGACAGCTCTTTCTCGCCCGAGACCAGCATGAGCAGCTTGCGCTGACCGCGGAACGAGGACTCCATGGCCAGCTGGATCTGCGAGGTGAATTCGGCGCTGCTGCCCAGCAGGCTGTTGCCGTACGACATGATGACCCGCCCATTGGCCAGTTCGTGCCGCGCCAGGTGGTTGGCGTGCAGGATGTGCCCTTGCGCATCGATGATCAACATGCCGTAGTCGATCTCGTCGAACACCCGCATGAGGTGCTGCGCGCCCAGGCCCGAACGCAGGCCCATGCCGCCGGCGACATCCGCGCCGCCATTCCAAACCGTGTCCGTTGCTTGCCACATGACCAACCCCCGTTGATGGATGGGCCAGTCTAGGCAGGGGCGCTACCGACGGGGTGTGTGAAGCTGCCCCGGACTTTGTGACGTATTCACATGGCCGTGCGCTGGGCGGCCTGGCGGATCGCGCCGAGCGTGCCGCGCGTGGTGATCACATCCACGTCCAGCAGCACCTCGATCACCGTGCCCACCGGCGCGGCCAGGGCGCGCTGCAGCGCGGGCTCGAACTCGGCGGTGTGGGTGATGCGCTCGGCCGCGTAGCCATAGGCCCGGGCGAGCGCGCAGAAATCGGGGTTGGCCAGGCCGGATCCGCTCACGTGCGCCGGGTACTCGCGCTCCTGATGCATGCGGATGGTCCCGAAGCTGCCGTTGTTGAGCAGCAGCACGATGCTCTTGGCGCCATGCTGCGTGGCGGTGGCCAGCTCCTGCCCGTTCATGAGGAAGTCGCCGTCGCCCGCGATGGTGAACGCGGTGCGCCCACTGACGATCGCCGCGCCGATGCCGGCCGGCACGCCATAACCCATGGCGCCATTGGTGGGCGCCAGCTGCGTCTTGTGGCCCTTGGCCAGGCCGTAGTGGCGGAAGAAGCGGTGCAGCCAGCTCGCGAAGTTGCCCGCGCCGTTGGTGAGCACGGCGTCGGCCGGCAGGTGCCGCTGCAGGGTGTGGATGATCGCCGGCATGTCGATGGTGCCGGGCAGCGTGATGCCGCCGTTGGCCACGTCGATGTTGGCGAGGTAGTCGGCATGGCAGGCCTGCGCCCAGGCGCTCCAGGGCACGCAGGGCGGCGCGGTGAGCACCTCCAGGCTGCGCGCGGCGGCGTTCATGGTGGCGTGGATGGCGAGCGTGGGCTGGTACACCCGGCCCAGCTCCTCGGCGCTGGCGTGGATGTGCACCAGCTTCTGCGCCGGCACCGGCGCTTCGACCAGCGTGTAGCCGCCGGTGGTGGCCTCGCCCAGGCGCGGACCCAGGGCGATCAGCAGGTCGCTCTCGCGCACGCGGCGCGCCAGCGCGGGGTTGATGCCCAGCCCCACGTCGCCCGCGTACAGCGCGTGGTGGTTGTCGAAGGTGTCCTGGAAGCGGAAGGCGTTGGCCACCGGCAGCTGCCAGTTCTCGGCGAAACGCTGCAGCGCGGCGGCGGACTGCGGCGTCCAGCCGCCGCCGCCGGCGATCACCAGCGGCCGTTCGCTCGCCAGCAGCAGCGTGCGCAGCTCGCGCAGCGCGCCCGGGTCGCTCCAGGCCTGCACCGGCTCCACGCGCGGCAGCGGTTCGGCGTCCACCGCCTGCGTGAGCATGTCCTCGGGCAGCACCAGCACCACCGGGCCGGGACGGCCGTTCATGGCGGTGGCGAAGGCGCGCGCCACGTACTCGGGGATGCGGCGCGGATCGTCGATGCGCTCCACCCGCTTGGCCATGCCCTTGGTGGACGGGCCGAAGAAGGCCGCGTAGTCCACCTCTTGAAAGGCCTCGCGGTCGCGCGCCTCGCTCGCCACGTCGCCCACGAACAGCACCATGGGCGTGGAATCCTGGAACGCGGTGTGCAGGCCGATGGAGGCGTTGGTGGCACCGGGCCCGCGCGTCACGAAACACACGCCGGGCCGACCGCTGAGCTTGCCGTGGGCCTCGGCCATGAAGGCCGCGCCGCCTTCCTGCCGGTTGGTGATAAAGCGGATGCGATCGGCGTGGACGTGAAAACCATCGAGCACCGCGAGATAACTTTCGCCCGGCACACCGAAGGCATGGGTCACACCCTGGACAATGAGGCATTCCACGAGCAGATGGCCAGCAATCCGGGTCATTTGACTTTATTAACCAATTAGAGAATTATCTGGGCATGAGCATCCCACCCACACCGGTCGCGGAAGAGCGTCTGAGAGACGCGGACCGATCGCAGAATACCATTCTGAACGCGGCGCGAGACGAGTTCTCCGAGCACGGGCTGGGCGGTGCGCGCATGGACCGCATCGCCGAGCGCGCCGGCCTCAACAAGCGCCTGATCTACTACTACTTCGAGGACAAGGAGCGCCTGTTCCAGGCCGTGCTGGAGCAGGCCTACCGCGACATCCGCGAAGAGGAACGCCAGCTCAACCTGCTGCACCTCAAGCCCGAGACCGCGCTGCGCCGGCTGGTGGAGTTCACCTGGAACTACTACCTGGAGCACCCCGAGTTCCTCACGCTGCTCAACAGCGCCAACCTGCACCGCGCGCGGCACCTCGCGCAGTCCGAGCGAGCGCGCCAGCTCAACTCGCCGCTGATCGCCACGCTCACCGAAGTCATCGAGCGCGGCCGCGCCGACGGCACCTTCCGCGGCGGTGTCGATCCGCTGCAGCTCTACGTGTCGATCGCCGGCCTGTCCTACTTCTACCTCTCGAACAACCACACGCTCTCGGCGATCTTCGGGCGCGACCTCATGACGCCCAAGGCGCACAGCGAGCGGCTCTCCCACATGTGCGACGTGATCCTAGGGTATGTCCTGATGAGCTGAGGCGGCTGGCGGCTTGACGTCGCAGGGGGCGGTTTCTAGTATTAACTGCTCGGTGAATTAAACCCCTGGAGACAACGATGAAGACCGCCCTGCCCCTTCGCCACCTGTTGATCACCTCCCTGCTGGCCGTTGTCTCGGCCAGCGCCATGGCCCAGTGGAAACCCGACCGACCGATCACCCTGATCGTGCCCTGGGCGCCCGGTGGCTCCACCGACCAGGTCACGCGCGTCACCGCCGCCGAACTGGAAAAACACCTGGGCCAGAAGATCGTGGTCATGAACCAGCCCGGCGCCTCGGGTTCGGTGGGCACCAAGAACGCCATGGCCGCGCCGGCCGACGGCTACACCTGGACGGCCGGCGGCGCCAAGGACCTGGGCACCTACAAGGTGCTGGGCATGCTCGACACCTCCGCCACCGACTGGAACCTGTACCTCAACGTGGCGCACATCGCGGTGGTCGGCGTCAACGCCGATGCGCCCTACAAGACCATGACCGAGCTGCTGGCCGCCATGAAGGCCAAGCCCGGTGCGGTCTCGGTCGCCACGGCGGGCGTGAACTCCAGCGGCCACTCGGCCATCGAAGCCATCGCGCGCGCCGCCGGCGTCACCTACAAGCACGTCACCTACGACGGGGGCGCACCGGCCGCCGTGGCCGCCGCCTCGGGCGAAACCGAAGTGACCACGCAGCTCGCGGCCGAGCAGACCGACATGATCCGCGCCAAGAAGATCCGCCCGCTGGCGGTGGTGGGCGACAAGTCGATCGAGATCGAGGGCTTCGGCACCATCCCGCCGCTGTCGCAATTCATCCCGGGCTTCAAGGACCCGATCAACTACTTCGGCATCTTCGTGCCCAAGGCCGCGCCGCCGGTGGTGGCTCAGACGCTGGACAAGATCTGGGCCACCGAGATGGTCAAGAGCGAAGCCCTGCGCAAGTACGCGCAGGCGCGCGGCGCCATGTTCGCGCCGATGGCGGGTGAAGAGGCGCAGAAGGCCGTGTTCCCGGCCATCCAGTCCTACGCCTGGACGCAGCAGGCCGCCGGCAAGGCCAAGGTGTCGCCCGACACCGTCGGCATACCCAAGCCCTGATCCCCCACACGGAACACAACATGAGCGAGGGTGGAAAAACCGCCCGCTCCGACCTCTGGGGCGGTGCGGGCTGGGTGGTGTTCGGTTTGGTGATCGTGATCGGCTCCATTCGCATGGAGCGCTTCGAGTCCATGGGCGCACAGCTCTACACCATGCCCGGCTTCGTGCCCGGCATGATCGGCGGCGTGGTGGCCCTGCTCGGCCTCGTGCTGATGCTGCGCGGCTGGACGCGCCGGGCCCATGAGGCCGCCACGGACGCGGCGACACCGGTCGAACCGCTGCTCAACCGGCGCATCGGCATCACCATGGCGCTCACGCTGGTGTACGCCGGCCTGCTGATCGGGCGCGCACCGTTCTGGCTGGTCACGGCCCTGTTCGTCGCGGCCTTCGTGGCCGTGTTCACCCCCACCGACACGACCCCCACGCGCCGCGCCACGGTGGCGCTGCTGGCCGGCCTGCTCACCTCGGCCGTCGTCACCCTGGTGTTCGAGCAGGTCTTCCTCGTCCGTCTGCCTTAGGGACTCACCATGTTTGACGGACTGATCATGTTCGGGCAGTCGATCGCGCGCTTCAGCGGGCCCGAGACGATTGCCTACGCCCTGCTGGCCTCGCTGGTCGGTGTGGTCATGGGCGCCCTGCCCGGCCTCACCGCCACCATGTCGCTGGCGCTGATGACCACGCTCACGCTCAAGCTGCCGCCCAGCCAGGCGCTGCTGATCCTGATCTGCACTTACGTGGGCTGCATCTACGGCGGCTCGCGCTCGGCCATCCTGCTCAACATCCCGGGCACGCCGGCCTCGGCCGCGTCCTGCCTCGATGGCTACGCGCTCGCGCGCCAGGGCATGGCCGGCCGCGCCATGGGCATCGCCACCACTGGCTCGGTCATGGGCACGCTGATCGGCATGTTCTTCCTGGCCACGCTCACGCCCGTGCTCGGCGGCCTGGCGCTGAAGTTCGGCGCCTACGAGTTCTTCTGGCTGGCGTTCTTCGGCGTCATCATCGCCGGCACGCTCACCGGCGACGACCCGCTCAAGGGCTGGATCGCCGGCATCGCGGGCCTGTTCATCGCCACCGTCGGCCAGGAGCCGCAGTACGGCTACGAGCGCTTCGCCTGGGGCCTGCGCGACCTCGCCGGCGGCATCCAGCTGGTGCCCGCGCTGGTCGGCGCCTTCGGCTTCGCCGAGCTGCTGACGGCCATGCGCGAACGGCAGGCACCCGTGAAGATCAGCCCCTTCGACACCGTGATCCCCAAGGTGCGCGACGTGCTGCAGTACTGGCGCACCATCCTGCGCTCGGGCCTGATCGGCACCGGCGTGGGCATCGTGCCCGGCGTGGGCGAGGACGTGGCGGCCTGGTCGTCCTACGCCGCCGCCAAGCGCGCGAGCAAGGAAAAGGAGAAGTTCGGCAAGGGCTCGATCGAAGGCCTGATGGCCGCCGAGACCGGCGACAACGCCTGCGTGCCCGGCGCGGTGATCCCCGTGCTCACCCTGGCCATTCCCGGCTCGGCGCCGGCCGCCGTGCTGATGGCCGCGATGATCATCCACGGCGTCAAGCCGGGGCCGCTGATCATGGTGGAGAACCCCGAGTTCGTGTACGACGTGGTGACCATGATGCTGTTCGCCACCATCGGCATCCTGATCTTCGGCCTGGTGCTCACCAAGGCGCTGGTGCAGGTGCTGCGCGTGCCACAGCACCTGATCGTGCCCATCGTCTTCGTGCTGTGCACCGTGGGCAGTTTCGCCATCGCCGGGCGCCTGTTCGACGTCTACGTGATGCTGGCCTTCGGCCTGATCGGTTTCTTCCTGCGCCACTACGGCTACCCCATGGCGCCGCTGGTGCTGGGCATCGTGCTGGGCGACCTGATGGAGAAGAACCTGCGCCGCGCGCTGATCCTGTCCGACGGCGACCTCTCGCCCTTCTTCACGCGCCCCATCGCCGGCACCGTCGCCGCCATGATCTTCGCCACCATCGCCTGGAAGCTGTGGACGCTGTACGGCCGCCAGGCCCGGCCCAAGGCAACGGCATGAAACTGGCCCTGTGCAACGAGGTGCTGCAGCCCCTGCCGCTGGCGGCCCAGTGCGAGGCCGCCGAGCGCATGGGCTACGACGCGCTGGAAATCGCGCCCTTCACGCTGACCGACGAACCCGAGGCGCTCGACAGTACCGCCGCCCACCGCGTGCGGTCCACCGCGCACAGCCACGGCCTGGCCGTCTCCAGCCTGCACTGGCTGCTGGTCAAGCCTCCCGGCCTTTCGCTGGTGAGCGACGACAAAGCCTTGCACCGCCGCACACTGGACCTGCTGCGCCGCCTGATCGACTTCACCGCCGCCTGCGGCGCGCGCGCGCTCGTGCACGGCTCGCCCAAACAGCGCTCGCCCGGCCCCGGCCAGAGCGTGGCGGACGCTGCCGCGCGCTTCGAGGCCGCCATGGCCGAACTCGCGCCACACGCCGCGGACGCGGGCGTGGTGTATTGCATCGAACCGCTGGGCCGCTTCGAAACCCCGGTGGTCAACACCGTGGCCGAGGCCGCCGCGATGGTCGACCGCATCGGTTCGCCCGCCATCCGCACCATGCTCGACGTGAGCGCCGCCTCGCACAACGAAACCGAGCCCGTGCACGAGGTGCTGCGCCGCTTTCTCGCCAGCGGCCACATCGCGCACGTGCAGCTGAACGACAGGAACCGCCGCGGCCCCGGCCAGGGCGAGACCGACCAGCGCCCCGTGCTGCAGGAGCTCAAAGACGGGCGCTACGCCGGCTGGGTGGCGGTGGAACCCTTTGAATACGTGCCCGATGGCCTGGGTTGCGCCCAGGCCTCGGCACAGCATGTGCGTGAGATCTGGAGGACCCTGTCATGAGCGCTGTGACCTTGCGCGTGCACGAGGTGCAGCTGTACGAGCGCCACGTCACGCTGCGCCTGCCCTTCCGTTTCGGCGCCGCCACCGTCACGCAATGCCCGCAGGCCTTCGTGCGCGTGCTCGCCGAGGTGAATGGCCGGCGCGTGGAAGGCGCGAGCGCCGAACTGATGGTGCCCAAGTGGTTCGACAAATCGCCCACGCTCACCCACGAACAGAATTTCGAACAGCTGCGCGAATCGCTGCGCAACGCGCGCGAGGCCGTGCAGGCGACCCGCGAGGCGCTCAGCCCCCATGCGCTGTCGCACGAGGCGGGTGAGGCGGCCATCGCCACCTCGGTGGTGCGGCGGCTGCCGCGCCTGGCCGCGCAGTTCGGCCCCGCCCTGCTCGACAAGGCCGTGGCCGACGCGGCGCTGCGCGCGGCCGGCCGCTCGTGGGTCGATGGCGTGCACGCCGGCGTGCTCGGCGACCCCTGGGGCCCGCGGCTCGACCTGGTGCGCCCCACGCACGTGGTGCTGCGCCACACCGTGGGCCTGGCCGATCGGCTGGTGGAGGGCGACGAAGGCGCCGACCCGCAGGACGGCCTGCCCGCCACGCTGGAGGCGGCGATCCGGCGCCACGGCCTGCACCACTTCAAACTCAAGCTCTGCGGCCAGATCGGCGCCGACGTGGAGCGCCTCACCCGCATCGCCGAGGTGCTGCAGCGCCTGGGCGGGGACTACCGCGTCACGCTCGACGGCAACGAAACCTTCACCGACGCCACCAGCCTGGGCAAGTTCTGGCAGGCGCTGCGCACCACGCCCGCGCTGGCCGATCTGCTGCGCCGCACCCTGCTGCTGGAGCAGCCCCTGGCGCGCGCGGTGGCGCTGCGCGAATCGATCGCCTCGCTGGGCATCGGCGTGCCGGTGATCCTGGACGAGTCCGACGACCACGCGGCCGCGCTCGACGAGGGCCTGGCGCTGGGTTACCACGGCATCTCCAGCAAGGCCTGCAAGGGCATCTACCGCTCGCTGCGCAACGCGCACCGCATCGCGCAGGACCCGCGCCTGCTGCTCTCGGGCGAAGACCTCACCTGCCAGGCCGGCCTGGCGGTGCAGCAGGACACCCTGCTCGCGGCCAGCCTGGGCGTGCGCCACATCGAGCGCAACGGCCACCACTACGTGGACGGCTTCGGCACCGCGCCCGCCGACGAAGCGTTGGCCTTCGCCCGCGCCCACCCCGGCTTCTACGAAACCACGGCGGGCCGCCCCCACCTGGCGGTGCGCCAGGGCCAGCTCGACCTGCACGCCCTGCACGCGCCGGGCTTCGCGACCGCGGCGACGCCGCAATGGCGCAGCCTGCAGGCCATCGCCTGAAATTTCACTGAATGGTTAATTGAAAACGGTCTGCGGCTCACCGCAGACCGCCGTGGCTGTGGGGGCCGAGCCGCGGTCGGGCGCGCCGACGCCCGTAGAACCAAGGGAAAACCCTGAATGCGATGCCCGCAATCTTCGCTTGCGCATCTTTCGCGACCGCTTCTATAATTTCCGCTATTCACTGATTGGTGAATTAAACCAACAACCAGCCCTTTTTCACTGGAGACAAGCATGAAACTGATTCACGCCACCGCCCTGGCCGCGTTCGCTCTCGCCACCAGCCTGCCCGCCGCCGCGCAGCAGGCCTACCCGAACAAGGCCATCCGCGTGATCGTGCCGTTCGCCGCGGGCAGCACCACGGACATCATTGCGCGCGCGATCACGGACAAGATGAGCCAGAGCATGGGCCAGCCCATCGTGGTGGACAACCGCGGCGGCGCCAGCGGCACCATCGGCCAGGCGGCGGTGGCCACGGCCGCGCCCGATGGCTACACCATCATGATCCACTCGTCTTCGCACACGGTGAGCCCCTCCACCTTCGCCAAGCTGTCCTTCGACACGGTGAACGATTTCGCTGGCGTCACCCCGATCTCCTCCACCCCCAACGTGCTGGTGATCGCGCCAAGCCGAAACCTCAAGACGCTGCCGCAGCTGGTGGCCAACGCCAAGGCCAACCCCGGCAAGATGAACTTCGCCTCCGCCGGCCAGGGCAGCGCCACCCACCTCAACGCCGAGAAGTTCAAGATGGCCGCGCAGATCGATGCGGTGAACATCCCCTTCAAGGGCTCCGCCGAGGCCGTCACCGAAGTGCTCGCCGGCCGCGTGGACTACTACTTCTCGCCCATCGCCCCGGTGATCGGCCAGATCAAGGAAGGCCAGCTGCTGGCCCTGGCCGTGGGCTCGCCGCGCCGCGCCAGCGCCCTGCCCGATGTGCCCACCACCGCCGAAGCCGGCGTGCCCGGCTCCGAATTCAACTTCTGGATCGGGATGATGGCCCCGGCCAAGACGCCGCGCGACGTCGTCAACCGCTTGCACGACGAAGTCGTCAAGGCCCTGGCCACGCCCGAAGTGAAGGAACGTTTCCTCAAGCTGGGCGCCGATGCCTGGACGCTCAAGCCCGAGCAGTTCGATGCCTACATCAAGGAAGAAATCAAGAGCAACGCCGTGCTGGTGAAAGCCGCCGGCCTGCAAGTGACCAACTGACCCCGGCCCCGGGGTTTTCAAAGCGAAGAGAAGGAATTCGACAATGGCCGTTCAACAACTCGGGATCATCATGCACGGCGTGACCGGACGCATGGGCATGAACCAGCATCTGATCCGCTCCATCTGCGCGATCCGCGCGCAAGGCGGTGTGACGCTCTCCAACGGCGACCGGGTCATGCCCGACCCCATCCTGGTCGGCCGCAACGCCGAGAAGATGGAAGCGCTGGCCAAGGCCCACAACATCCCGCGCTGGGGCACCGACCTCGATGCCGCGCTGGCCAACAAGAGCGACACCATCTTCTTCGACGCCGGCACCACGCAGATGCGCCCCACCCTGCTGGCCAAGGCCATCCGCGCCGGCAAGCACGTGTACTGCGAGAAGCCGATCGCCACCAACCTCAACGAGGCGGTGGAGATCGCGCGCCTGGCGCAGAGCTCGGGCCTCAAGCACGGCGCCGTGCAGGACAAGCTGTTCCTGCCCGGGCTGCGCAAGCTCGACATGCTGCGCCGCGCCGGCTTCTTCGGCCGCATGCTCAGCGTGCGCCTGGAGTTCGGCTACTGGGTGTTCGAAGGCGACCTGCAGCCCATCCAGCGCCCGAGCTGGAACTACCGCAAGGAAGACGGCGGCGGCATGATCCTGGACATGATGTGCCACTGGCGCTACGTGCTGGACAACCTGTTCGGTGAAGTGAAATCGGTCTCGTGCATCGGCACCACGCACATCCCCACGCGCTGGGACGAAGCCGGCAAACCCTACGAGTGCACCGCCGACGACGCGGCCTACGCCACCGCCGAACTCACCGGCCACAACGGCGAAAACGTGATCGCGCAGCTCAACATGAGCTGGGCCACCCGCGTGAACCGCGACGACCTCGTGACCTTCCACGTCGACGGCACGCACGGCTCCGCCGTCGCCACGCTGACCGGCTGCAAGGCGCAAAGCCGCGTGAACACGCCGCGCCCGGTGTGGAACCCGGATGTGAAGCAGACCATGAACTTTTCCGAGCAATGGCAGGACGTGCCGGACACGCAGGTGTACGACAACGGCTTCAAGATCCAGTGGGAACACTTCATCCGCCACGTGGTGGAGAACGAGCCCTACACGTGGACGCTGCCCGAAGGCGCCAAGGGCGTGCAGCTGGTGGAAGCCGCGCTGGACAGCTGGAAGGAACGCCGCTGGATCGACGTGCCCGCGCTGAAGGTCTGACGCCATGGCACTGTCCCTGAAACTGCCCAACGCCTCTTGCAAGGTCGAGGCCTACACCCTGCGCGGCACCACCCCGGTGAAGCCCGCGCCGGGCGTGAAGTTCAACCGCATCGCCTACTCCGCCGCCCACGTGGTGGCCGACCCGCTCGCCGCCATCGATCCCTGGCTGCAGTGCGCGGTGGACTGGGACGCGACCATCGCCTACCGCCAGCGGCTCTGGTCGCTCGGCCTGGGCGTGGCCGAGGCCATGGACACCGCGCAGCGCGGCATGGGCCTGGACTGGCCCACCTCGCTGGAGCTGATCCGCCGCTCGCTCGACGCCGCCAAGGACGTGCCCGGCGCGCTGGTGGCGTCGGGCTGCGGCACCGACCACCTCGTGCTGGAGAACGTGAAGACGGTCGATGAAGTCATCGCCGGCTACGAAGAGCAGATGGCCGCCATCGAGAAGCTCGGCGGCAAGCTGATCGTGATGGCCAGCCGCGCCCTGGCGCGCGTGGCCAAAAGCCCGGCCGACTACGAGCGCGTGTACGACCGCATCCTGAGCCAGGCCAAGCAGCCCGTGGTGCTGCACTGGCTGGGCGACATGTTCGACCCCGCGCTCAAGGGCTACTGGGGCGACAACGACCCCGACAAGGCCATGGACACCGCGCTGGCCGTGATCGCCGCGCACCCGGACAAGGTGGACGGCATCAAGATCTCCCTGCTCGACAAGGACAAGGAAATCGCGATGCGCCGCCGCCTGCCCCCGGGCGTGCGCATGTACACCGGCGACGACTTCAACTACGCCGAGCTCATCGCCGGTGACGGCTTCGGCGCCGAGAAGACGCACGGCCAGAGCGACGCGCTGCTGGGCATCTTCGACGCCATCGCCCCCGCCGCCAGCGCCGCGCTGGGCGAACTTGCGCAAGGCAACCTGCAGAAGTTCCACGACATCCTCGGCCCCACGGTGCCGCTGTCGCGCCACATCTTCGCCGCGCCCACGCGTTTCTACAAGACCGGCGTGGTCTTCATGGCCTGGCTCAACGGCCACCAGTCGCACTTCACCATGGTCGGTGGCCAGCAGAGCACGCGCTCGCTGCCGCACTTCGCCGAGCTGTTCCGCCTGGCCGATGCGGCCAACCTGCTGGAGCAGCCCGAGCTGGCCGTGCGCCGCATGGGCACGCTGCTGGCCTTGCATGGCGTGGAGGCCTGATCGATGCGCGACTTCTCCCAAGACCACCGCTGGCTCTCGCTCAACACCGCCACGGTGCGCAAGAGCCGGGGGCAGGACCTGCCGCTCGATCAGATCCTGGACGCCTGCGCGCGCCACGGCATCCCGGCCATCTCACCGTGGCGGGACCAGGTCGCCGCCGTCGGGCTGAAAACCATCTCGGCCCAGGTGAAGTCGCTCGGCCTGAAGCTCTCGGGCTACTGCCGGGGCGGCATGTTCCCGGCGGTGGACGCCGCCGGGCTGCAGGCCGCGCGCGACGACAACCGCCGCGCGGTGGACGAGGCCTGTGAACTGAACGCACCTTGCCTGGTGCTGGTGGTCGGCGCCCTGCCCGGCGCGCTGGCCGGCCAGGCCGCGCACAAGGACATCGGCCGCTCGCGCCAACAGGTGAGCGAAGGCATTGCCGAGCTGCTCGAGTACGCCAAGGCCAACGGCATGCCGCTGGCCATCGAGCCCCTGCACCCCATGTACGCGGCCGACCGCGCCTGCATCAACACCATGGAGCAGGCGCTGGACGTGTGCGACGCGCTCGACCCGGGCCAGACCGGCGCGATCGGCGTGGCGGTGGACGTGTACCACGTGTGGTGGGACCCCAAGCTGCAGGCGCAGATCGAACGCGCGGGCAAGAACCGCCTGCTGGCTTTCCACGTGTGCGACTGGCTCACGCCCACCACCGACCTGCTCAACGACCGGGGCATGATGGGCGACGGCGTGATCGACATCCCGCGCATCCGGGGCTGGGTGGAAGCGCAGGGCTTCGCCGGCTTCAGCGAGGTGGAGATCTTCTCCACCGGCAACTGGTGGAAGCGCGATCACGACGAGGTGTTGAAGACCTGCATCGAGAGGCACCGCAGCGCGGTGTGATGAAACAAGGGCCCGCATGTCGGGCCCTTGTTTTTTGGACGGCGAGGTTTCAGCGCAGGGTGGAGGCCTCGGTGCTTGCCGCCAGCACGGCGGCCACGGGCCGGCTCCGACGCTCGGCCTCGTCGGCCAGGATCAGCGAACCTGTGGTGCGCTGTTGCAGGCGGCGCTGTTCGCCACGCTGCGTGACGTCGTTCAACACCGAGACAAACCACATGAGCAACAAGCCGGCGGCCGCAAACAGCAGCCAGATCAGCGCGTTGGAGAAAAAACCGAACCAGGAGTCGTCACGGTTGCCGGGCAGGTAGGCGGCGTTGCGGTTCATGGAAGTCTCCTCGATGCGTTGTTGGCTTGAACGCATGATCCCAGCGGCGGCCAGCCCGGCCTGTCGGCACAACCCGCCGCCCGCTGTAGGAGCCAGCCGACAAGGGCAGGCTTGACCCTCCAGCGGCTCCAGGGTTTCAAATCAGCCCATGAGCGACAAAACCCTGACACCGAGCCCCGCCGAGTCCACCGTGCTGCACGTGCCCAGCATGTGTTGCGCGGCCGAGTTCAACCTGGTGGAAAAGGAACTGCGGCGCGTGGACGGCGTGCACGACGTGGCGCCCGACTTCATCCGCCGATCGGTGCGCATCCAGCACAGCGCGATTCCCGAGCCCGAGCTGCTCGCGGCGGCGGCCCGCTCGGGCTTCGAGGTGCGCCCGGGGCGCGCGGCGCCCCAGGGCAAGGGCCTGGCGTCGATCGGCATCCGCACGGTGGATGCGGCGCCCCCCGCGCCCGCCAGCCATGCGGCGCATGACCACGACCATGAACACGACCACAAGGACGGCCATGACCACGAGGAAGGGCCTGGCCACACGCACGCCAACGACACCTCGCCCTGGAAGCTCGCCGTGGGTGGCGTGCTGGCGCTGGCGGCTGAGGTGGTGGCGCTGGCCTATGGCGATGCCTCGTTCGGGGCGGTAGCCTTCGCGCTGGGCGCCATTGCCCTGGCTGGTCTGGACACCTACCGCAAGGGCCTCGTCGCCCTGCGCCGCTTCAACCTGAACATCAACGCCCTGATGACGGTGGCGGTCACGGGCGCCGCCATCCTGGGCCAGTGGCCCGAAGCGGCGATGGTCATGGTGCTGTTCGCCATCGCGGAAATGATCGAAGAGAAATCGCTGGACCGCGCGCGCCGCGCCATCGAAGGCCTGATGGCGATGGCGCCCGAGATGGCCACGGTGCAGCAGGGCTCGGCCTGGCGGGAGGTGCCGGCGGCCACGGTGGCGCTGGGGGCGACCGTTCGCGTGCGCCCGGGGGAACGCATCGCGCTCGACGGCACCGTCACCTCCGGCTCCTCGGCGGTGGACCAGGCCGCCATCACGGGCGAGAGCGTGCCGGTGGACAAGCAGGCCGGCGACAAGCTGTTCGCCGGCACCATCAACCAGAACGGCGAGTTGCTCTACCAGGTGACGGCCAAGGCCGACGACTCGACGTTGGCCCGCATCATCCGCGCGGTGCAGGAGGCCCAGGCCAGCCGCGCGCCGACCCAGCGTTTCGTGGACACCTTCGCGCGCTATTACACGCCGGCCGTGTTTGCGGTGGCCATCGCCATCGCGGTGCTACCGCCGCTGCTGACGGGCGCGGACTGGCTCACCTGGGTCTACCGGGCGCTGGTGCTGCTGGTCATCGCCTGCCCCTGCGCGCTGGTGCTGTCCACGCCGATCTCCGTCGTGTCCGGGCTGACCGCCGCCGCCCGGCGCGGCATCCTGGTCAAGGGCGGCCTGTACCTGGAGCAAGGCCACCGGCTGAAGGTACTGGCCCTGGACAAGACCGGCACGCTGACGCAGGGCCGACCGGTGGTGACCGACGTGCAGGCGCTGCAGGGCAGCGAAGACGAGGTGCTGGCGCTGGCGGTGTCGCTGTCCGGGCGCAGCGACCACCCGGTGTCCAAGGCGATTGCCGCGCGCGGCACCGGCACCCTGCGGGAGGTCACCGGTTTTCAGGCGCTGCAGGGACGCGGCATCGAAGGCAGCATCGCGAACGAGCGCTACCGCCTGGGCAACCACCGCCTGGTCGAAGAATCGGCGGCGTGTTCGCCCGAGCTGGAGGCGAAGCTGGACGCGCTGGAGGCGCAGGGCAAGACGGCAGTGGTGCTGGTGCGCGGCAAGGTGCCCATCGCCATCTTCGCGATCGCCGACCAGGTGCGCCCGGAAAGCGTGGAGGCCGTCGCGCAGCTGAAGCAACTGGGCGTTCGCCCGGTGATGTTGACCGGCGACAACCGGCACACGGCCGAGGCGATCGCGCGGCAGGTCGGCATCGAGGACGTGCGCAGCGAGCTGCTGCCGCAAGACAAGCTCAAGGCGATTCAGGAACTCTCGGCCGGCGGCACGGTGGTGGGCATGGTGGGCGACGGCATCAACGACGCACCGGCGCTCGCCCAGGCCCACATCGGCTTTGCCATGGGCGCCGCGGGGACCGACACCGCGATCGAGACGGCCGACGTGGCCCTGATGGACGACGACCCACGCAAGCTCGCCGAGTTCATCGACCTGTCCCGCGCCACCAAGGCCGTGCTGTGGCAGAACATCACCCTCGCCCTGGGTATCAAGGTGGTGTTCCTGAGCCTCGCGGTGGTGGGTGAGGCCACGCTGTGGATGGCGGTGTTCGCCGACATGGGCGGCAGCCTGCTCGTGGTGTTCAACGGCCTGCGGCTGCTGCGCCACCGCCGGCGCTGATTCAGTAGGCGCGGTCGCGGTCCAGCAGGCCGCGCTGGACGAAGAGCGCGCGCAGCGCGTCGTGTTTGAAGACACCGCAGCGCTCCAGCACCTGGAGCGTGTTGCCGCAGCGGCTGCGCATGTGCGCGTGGCGCAGGCCCTCGCCACTCACCTTGCTCAGCACGCGTTCGGTGGCGGCGGCATCCAGGCCGGCATCGCCCAGCAGGCGGCGATGGAAGCCGTCGTCCCAGGTGTGGAAGGCCGCGATGACGTCGGGCAGCAGGCGGCCGAAGAAGGCCTGGCTGTTGCCGTCCAGCCGGGGCCAGATCCGCTCGAACAGGTGGGCGAAGTACTTCGCATGCACCCACTCGTCTTCCAGGTGCGCGAGCAGCATGCCCTGCACCGCCGTGTGCGCCGTGCCGCGCATGACGTCGACGATGGCCTTGGTGATCATGGTCTCGCCGACGAAGCCGACCATGAACCAGGCCAGGTCGCGCCGCTGCGCCGGCACCTGGGCCGCCAGCGCCTCGATGGCCGAGATCTTCAGGCTGGGTTCGTCGCGCGCCTCCAGCGCGAACACCTCGCGGATGGCGCGGCTCGCGTGGGCCGTGAAGTAGGCGTGGTAGCCCTCGTCGGTGTACAGCTTCAACGCGTCGAGCGCGAGCGCTTCGGGCACGAAGGCGCGCAGGCGGTTTTCCGCGATGACCTGAGCCGCCACGTTGACGATGCGGTGCTCGGTGAGCGCCATGTCGTCCAGGAAATGCACCAGCCGCGCGGCGCACAGGCGGTTGCGCCGGGCCATGTCGAGGTGGCGCAGCGCCGGGTGCGACATGAGTTCGTCGGTCTGGCCGAAGACGAACCACTGCACGCTGCTGAACTCGCCCGCGCTGCCGGACAGATCGAAGTCGGTCAATGAGGGCTTGGCGCGCACCGAGGCGGTGGCGATCCAGTCCTTGAAGGGCGAGTCGGCTTCCTTTCTGGCGCGCATCCGGGTTCTTCCGCATTCGATTGAGGGGTTCTCGAGTATGTCAAGAATCCGTGGCGATATTCCCGAAAGGCGGTGACCTGCCCCTTAGGGCAGTGCCCAAAAGTGCATGGCGGGCCCAGAATCGACACGCCCATGAACCTGCTTCTCATCGATGACCACCCGATGTTCGGCGTCGGGTTCGTTCACGCCCTCACCCACCTGCGCCCAGGCATCGACGCCCGGGCGGTGCTGCACCTGGAACACGGGCTGGCGCTGGCCCGGCAATGGCCCGGGCTGGATGTGGTGCTGATCGACTACCGGCTGGCGGGCGACGATGGGCTGGCCGGCTTGCGGCGCTTCGGCACGCACCACCCGCTGGTCGCGCGCGTGCTGATCTCGGGCCAGGAAGACCGGCACCTGCTGGCGCAGGCGCGCACGGCCGGCGCCGCGGGCTTTCTGGGCAAGTCGTTGCCGATCGCCGAGATCCTCGCCGCGCTGGAGAAGATCGTCGGCGGTGGCGAACATTTCCTCCCGACGGCATCCACCAGCCAGGTGCCCGCGAATACCACCACCACCCCAGGGCCGACGGCACGCCAGCTCGAGGTGCTGCTGCTGATCGCGCGGGGCCAGCAGAACAAGCAGATTGCGCACGAACTGGGCATTGCCGAGCGCACCGTGAAGCTGCACGTCACCGCGCTGCTGGATGCGCTGGGCGCGCGCAACCGCACGCACCTGCTGGTGCTGGCACGCGACTCGGGCCTCATCTGAATGGACCGACCCACCAGCGCCCCGGGCCCGACCGCGCTGGAGATGGACCAGATCAACCGGCTGGTGCGCACCACCCCGGCGGTGTGGTTCCTGAGCACACTGGGCGCGTTGATCTGCTACCTGCAGTTCGCCGACTCGCAGACCGATTCGCGCCTTGACTGGTGGCTGGTCGCCTTCTGCGCGGTGAGCACGCAGAGGCTGGTGGCGTCCCTGTTCGTGTACCGCGTGCCGCGCTCGGCCCCCCGGATCCGCTGGTGGCTGAGCAGCACGCTGGTGCATGCCGCGCTGTGGGGCCTGCTGAGCGTGGTCCTGCTGACCCCGGGGCCGCCCCAGGCGGAGTCCATCCTGCACATCACGCTGGTGGCGATCGCCATGGGCGGCTCGGTGCGCCTGCCCGGCTTCCGCCTCACGCTGATCGCCCATGTGGGCCTGGTGCTCGGCCCGCTGATCCTGCGCGACCTGTGGACGGCCAACCCGTACCACGCGGTGCTGGCGTTCCTGGTGTTCCTGATCGGTGTGTACGCCCTGGTCAGCGGTCGCAACCAGTCGCTGGCCCTGCGCGAGATCCACGTCCAGCGCCAGCGCAACGAGGAACTGATCGTCGCCTTGCAAAGAGAGAACGAACGCAGCGAAACCGCGCGCGGCGTGGCCGAAGAGGCGAACGCGGCGCGCACCCGTTTCTTCGCGGCCGCCAACCACGACCTGCGCCAGCCCCTGCACGCCATGCGCCTGCTGTCGCAGACGCTGCTGGAACAGGGCCACAAGGTGGACGTGACCGCGGTGTCCACCCACCTGGTCGAGTGCGTGGAGGGCATGGCGGAGGTGATCGACGACCTGCTGGAGATCACGCGGCTCGACGTGGGCCACATGGCGCCGCACTGGTCGAGTTTTCCGCTGGACGATCTGGTGCGGGAGTGCTGCCGGCCCCACGAACCGCTGGCGCTGGCCAAGGGCCTGCGGCTGGACATCGATGTGGGCCGACTCGCAGTGCACAGCGACCGCGCCCTGCTGGCCCGCGTGCTGAGCAACCTGGTCTCCAACGCCATCCGCTACACCGAGCGCGGCGCCGTGCGGGTGGCCTGCGCCCTGACAAGCGACGAAAGCCACGTCTGGCTCGATGTGGAAGACACCGGCATCGGCATCGATGAAGAGGACCTGCCGCGCATCTTCGAGGAGTTCTACCAGGTGGGCAACCCGGCCCGCGACCGCCACCTGGGCCTGGGACTGGGCCTGGCCACCGTGAAGCGCCTGAGCGACCTGCTGTCGCTGGATGTGTCGGTGCTGCGCTCGGCGCCCGGCCAGGGCAGCGTGTTTTCCCTGAAGCTGCGGCGCGTGGCCATGGACGAAGTCACGATGAGCGCCACGGCCCATCCCGAGCCGGGCGCCCAAGAGGCTTTGCTGCCCGGCCACCGCGTGCTGGTGATCGAGGACGACGCCGATGCGCGCGCCGCGCTCACGGGCCTGTTGCGCTCGTGGGGTTGCGACGTGCGTTCGGCGGCGGATGCGGCCACCAGCCTGGGCCACATCCGGACGGGGTTCCGGCCCGATGCCCTGGTGGTGGACCTGCGCTTGCCCGACGGTGCCAGCGGCATCGACGCCTTGCGCGACGTGCGCGCGCTGCTGGGTGACGAGGTGCCCGCCGTGATGGTGACGGGCGACGCCGGAAGCCCTCACATGCGGCTGGCTCAGGACGCCGGCCTGACGGTGATGGTCAAGCCGGTGCGGCCGGTGCAGCTGCGCGCGTTCCTCGGTCAGGTGTTCGCCAGGGAGCAGGCGCCGCAGCCCGACTGAGGAAGGGCTCAGCGCAACAGGGGGTTGCGCGCGGGCGGCGCGCCCTTGCGGCTGCACACCGCCTCGGACACCGAGCGCCCCAGCACGTTGAAGGACCCGCCGACGAAGCAGCCGTATTCCTGGCCGCTCTTGGTGCGCACGGCGTAGCGGGTGGTGGTGCCCTCGTCGACGCGGTTGCTCACGGTGAACGCGTTTCGCTCCAGGCCGAGCGCAAAGGCGGTGCGGTCGACGATGGCCTCGTCGGTCACGGCCATCGATGCGCAACCGGCGGTGAGCAGCAGCGCGGCAAGGGTGGGTACCCAGAGTCTGGGTGAGTGCATGGGTTCTCCTGTCCTGAAAGAGTGAGGTGGTGACGGCAAGGTCTGCCGCGAACCCATGCTAGGCAGGACCTCCCCGGCGGGGAACAGCACCTTCGGGCAGGTGATGCGCGCGCGCATCGCCCTGCCCGATGGTGCTATGGAGCCGCGCGCCCTTCGTTCCTAGCATCCGCCCCATGTACAACCATGGAGCACATGAATGAAATGGCAAGGAACGATCGCACGGCTGTCCGTGCTGGCGGCGGTGGCCGCCGTGCTGGGCGCCTGTGGAGGCTCGAACAACAGCAGTGGAAGTGGTGGCAACAGCCCCGCTCCCGCTCCGGACACCAGCAGGCTGGAGGTGACCGTGGTGGGCAGCGGCAACATCAGCTCACTGCCCACCGGGCTGGACTGCAACGACGCCTGCGGCGCACCCTTTGCGACCGGCAGCGCGGTGACGCTGACGGCCACACCGGCGGCGGGGCAGCAACTGGCCAGCTGGAGCGGCGCCTGCAGCGGCGCGGCGCTGACCTGCACCGTGTCGATGGACCAGGCGCGCTCGGCCACGGCCACCTTCGTGGCCACCACGGCCACGCGCTTCGACCTGTCGGTCACGCGCACCGGCAGCGGCGATGTGACTTCGTCACCGGCGGGCATCAGCTGCGGCAGCAGCTGCGAGGCCCAGTTCAACGCCGGCACCCTGGTCACGCTGACGGCCAGCCCCGCGTCGGGCCAGGTGTTCGATGGCTGGAGCGGCGCCTGCCGCAACCAGGCCCTGAGCTGCGACGTGACGATGAGCGCGGCGCGAGCCGTGGCGGCCGCCTTCAAGGCAGCGCCCAGCCAGGCGGGCTGGGGTGAGCTGGTGAACCTGGCGGGCGCGGGCGCGGCGACGCCGGTGGTGGCCATCGACGACGCGGGCCGGGCCACCGCCGTGTGGCGCCAGCTGAACCCGGGCACCACCGAGCACCACGTCTGGAGCAGCCGCTCGGTCTCGGGAGGCACCTGGTCCACGCCCGAGCGGCTGGAGAGCAACACTGGCAACGTGAGCGAACTGCGCTTGTCGGTGGACGCGGCCACGGGGCGCGGCATGCTGCTGTGGATCCAGGCCGGCCCCACGGTGGACCTGCATGCGAGGCCGCTGGACCCCACCACCGGCTGGGGCGCCGCCGCAGTGGTGGACAGTGGCGCGGGCATGGTCGGCGTGAGCAGCGTGGGCACGGACCACAGCGGCAACGCGGTGGCGGTCTGGTCGCAGATCGGCCCGGCGACGCGCTTCAGCATCCACGCCAACCGCTACACGCCCGGCAGCGGCTGGGGTTCGCCGCAGCTGATCGAGACCAACGAGGTGGTCGGCAGCGTGGACGGTGACCCCGTGGTGGCGGTGACGCCCGCCGGCGACGCACTGACCGTGTGGAAGCGCTCCGGCGGCGGCGGTGACCTCTGGGGCAACCGCTTCACCGTGGGCGCGGGCTGGGGAACCGCTGCCGCCATCGTGACCGACGCGGGCGCCTTCCAGACCCTGGGCCGGCACGACCTCGCGCTCGATGCCGGTGGCAACGGCCTGCTGGCCTGGGGCCAGCTCGACATCGCGGGCGGCACCGGCAACAACGCCATCTGGTTCAAACGCTTCAATGCCGGCGCCTGGCAACCGGCGGTGGGCACCGTGGCACCAGCCGTGCCCAACACGCAAGGCTTCGTCAGCACGCCGGTGCTGCGCATGAACGCGGCGGGCACGGCGGTGGTGGTCTGGGGCGATGCCGACCAATCGCTGAACGCGGCGGCGGCCGCCCCGCAGGCGGTGGCCTTCAGCGGCCCGACCACGCTGCGCAGCGCCAACGGCGGCACCTGGGACAGCCTGCCGGTGGTGGGCGTGGACAGCGCGGACCGCGCGATGGTCGCCTGGGTCGATCCCGTGGGCAGCAACGTCACGGTGTCGCGCCTGACGCCGGGCAGCGGCTGGTCCACGGCGGAGGTGGTGGAAACCTACACCGACCCGTCGTACACCCCGGCCCTGGCCATGAACGGGCAAGGCCACGCGGTGCTCGGATGGGCGCAGCTCTTCTCCGCCACCGGCACGCAGATCGTGGTGCGCCGCTGGAACGCGGGGCCGTGAACGGCGACGGCCGTCAGGCCGCGGCCGACTCCGCCGACCTCGACGAGGCGGCGGGGTCGGCCTTTTTCATGGCCTGCAGCGCCTTCTGCACCACACCCTGCTGCGTATTGACCGGGCGCAACAGGCGGCTGGCGATCAGGCGTTCGCAGCTGCGCTTGGTCATCGAATGCGGCCGGCCTCCCCGGCTCACGAACATGAACAGCGTGCCCTTGCTGCTGGCCCAGATGAGTTGGGCGCGCAGCCACTCGCGGTGGGAATACAGGTCCACCCAGTCGCCTTCGTGCAGGCCCACCAGCGTAGCGGCGGCGTTGATGTCTTCCAGTTCGCCCTCTTCGGCCAGGGCCGCGGCCTGCGAATCGTCCTCGCTGGCGCGGGCCTGCACCTGGGTTTCGATGAGGTCGCCGTAATCGGTCGGCATGGTGTCCTCGAAACCGGCGGCTTCCAGCTCGCGCTTGCCCAGCCAGGGCTGCGCGCGCGGCTTCGGCTTGCGCTGCTCGGGCGTGGCGGGCAGGGTTTCGTCGAGGTCCATGGACATGGAGGAAGGCACCTCCTCCAGGGGCATCGCGCCCGAGTTCTCCATCGGCGGCAGGCCGGAGTGGCTCGCGTCGGCGCGGATGCGCGCGCGGCGCAGGCCCAGCACCGGCTGGTGCAGGCGCATCAGCGCATCGAAAAAGGGCTTGGTTTCCTCGCGCGTCTTGCCCAGCATGTCCAGCCCCGCGTGCAGCGTGGCGAGCATGCCCGGCACCATGGCGAACAACTCCTTGGGCCGCTTGAGCGTGACTTCCTTCTTCACGCTCCACAGCAGGTTGGACACCACCTTGCGGTAGCCGCCGGGGTCGGCCTCGTCCGGCTCGTTGAGCTTGGCCGAGGCGATCACCAGCGACCAGGGGCCGTAGAGGAAATCGAGGATCACGCCGGGCGCGTTGTCCACGTCGGGCCGCTGGCTCAGGTCCCAGGCGATCTGGTCCGCCATGGCCTGCCGCTCTTCGGCATAGCGGATGGACTGCAGGCTGTTGTCCTGCAGCGCGAGTTCCTTCTGGTCCTGCGCTTCCCAGCCCTGCCGCAGCTCGGTGAGCACGTCGGCGAACGGCTGGGGGTCGCGGGTGGCGGTGGCATTGAGCTCGTTGAACGCGCTCTGCACCGGCTGGAAGAAGCTGTCGAATTCGGGCGCGAACTCGTCGTTGAACTTGAAGCTGCGCTGCGCCACGCTCTCGATCAGGCGCCGCGCGGGGTGTTCGTCTTCGTTGAAGAAGCGCGGGTTGGCCATGGCCAGGCGCAACAGCGCCGGCTCCAGCGCCACCACCGATTCGCGCACCGGCCCAAGAAGCAAGGGATCGCTCGCCACCTGGCTGACCAGCGTGCGCACCAGGTCCAGGCCCACGGCCTGGCTGACGCGCTGCGCTTTCTGCTTGAGGTGGATGAGCACGCGCGAGCGCTCGTGCGCGGCGGCGTAGGTGCCCCAGGCCTTGTGGCTGAGCTGGCTGGAGATGCCGATCTCGCGCGCCGGCCGGTCCACCACCGGCAGGTCGCGGTACTGCGTCTGCTGCTCCAGGATCATGGACTCGTCGAGCACCGGGATCGCGGCAAACGCCTCGATGGCGGCGAGCTCTTCGCTCACCTGCTCGTAGTAGTCCGGGGTCAGGTGGCGGTCGAAGTGTTTGCCGCCCTGCTTCAGGAAGTCATGGAAGACCTGGTGGTCTTCACCCGGCTGCATGCGCGCCAGCGTCTGCATGGATGGCAGCGGATCGGCACTGGCCCAGCCCGGCGCGTGGTGGCCGCTGCCCCCGGTGTCGCCGGCGTCCTGCCACTGGCTGCTGGGCGGGACGCCCAGCCCGGCCGCGCGGGACGACGTGCCCAGGTTGCCCGAGCGCGTGGACAGGCCGCCGGATCGGGTGGACGCGCCCGACTCTTCCACCAGCCGCACGCGGTAGCCGGCTTCCTGCACGTTGGCGCGCTGCAGGATCAGCGCCACGCGCTCGTAGAGTTTCTGCAGCTCGCGGGCCAGCGCGTCGCCCATGTGCCGCAACCACAGGGCGCGCACCTCGGGCTCGGACTCGGCCGAGGCCATGAGCTCGCGCAGCGCCCGCACGAAGACCGAGGGCCGCATGGGGTTGCGCTCGGCCTGCACCGTCTGCAGGCCGATCACCGAACTCATCAGGGCATCGAGCACGCCGAGTTGCTGCTCCACCACCGGCATGAGGCTGTGCACCAGCCGGGCCGATTCGAGCGACTCGTTGACCGCGTCGTCCTCCACCAGCGACAGCAGGGAGGACTCGGACAGCAGGGCCGGGCGCGAGCTGTTCATCTCGGGCGAGGCCATCAGGGCATCGCGCAGGTGCTGCGAGAAGCTGCGTCCCCACTGGATCTTGTTCTGCAACAGACCCCACCAGGCCAGCGCGAGGCGGTCGCGCTGGGCGACTTCCTTGGAAGCTTTTTCCGCGGCCTGCAGGCTGGCGATGGCCGAGTCGGCGCAGCGCGCCAGCATGTCGGGCGCGCCAGAGAGTGCTTCCTGAAAGCACTGCTGCAGCAAACGGGAGGGCGCCGTCATGGGCGGTGTGCGGGAATCGGCCGGGTGGGTATATGTATCAAGATGCTTTTATACCCGCTGGCAAGGCCCACCGCGTGAAGGGCGGCAAATATTCGGCAGCCGGGCGCAACACCAGCATCGGCGGCGCCCGGGTGGCCGGCCGGCTTCAGGCCGGCGCCAAAACGGTGCGCCGCACCCGGCGCACGTTGAAAGCGCTCGCGATGAGCACCGCCTGCACCACCGCCAGGCCGATCAGCACGCCCTGGAACTGGCCGTGGTCCATGAGCACGCCGAAGATCAGCGGCGAGATGGCCTGGCCGATGTCCAGCCCGGAATACACCACGCCGTACACACGGCCGGTGGCGTTGTCGGGCGTGGACTTCTTCACCAGCAGGTCGCGCGAAGGGCCCGCGATGCCGGCCGAGAAGCCCATGGCGCCGAACAGCACCGGCACCACCGCCGCCGGCACATGGGCAAAGGCCAGCACCAGCGCGATGACCGCCGCCAGGCCAAAGCCCACGCCCACCACGCGCTCGCAGCGCGCCGGATCGGACGCGAGGAAGCCACCCAGCACCATGCCGCCGGCCGCGCAGACCATGTAGATCGTCAGGCACACCGCCACCAGCGCGAGCGGCACGCCGTGCAGCTGGCGCGCGGCTTCGGGCGCGAAAGCCTGCACCACGCTGAGCGCCATGGCATAGAAAAAGAAGAAACCGAAACACATCCACACCGCCGGGATGCGCAGGAAGGCCGTGGAGCTTTCCGTGGCCGCGTGGGCCGGTCCCTGGGCCGGCTTGGGCGCGGCCGGCAGGCTGAGGCGCTCGCGGTTGAACCACAGCACGGCCAGCACCGCGAAGGCCAGCACACCCGCGCTGGCCAGCGCCGCGCGCCAGGAAAAGGCCAGCGCGATCGGCACCATCATGGCCGGCGCCAGCGCCCAGCCCAGGCTGCCGGTGATGCCGTGCACGCTGTAGGCGTGCCCCAGGCGGGGCGCGCTCACCTTGCGGTTGAGCAGGGTGTAGTCCACCGGGTGGAACACCCCGTTGCCGATGCCGGCCACGATGGCGAAGAAGGCCATCATCCAGTAGCCGGTGCTGGCCGCGAACCCGAAAGCCGCCACGCCCAGCAGCGCCAGGCCGGCGAACAGCACGGGGCGGGGACCGAGGCGGTCCACCACGAAACCCGAGGCGGTCTGCACCGCGCACGAGGTGACGAAGAAGATGGTCATCAGGAAACCCAGCTCCGCGTAACTGGCGTTGAACGCGTCCTTGAGCCAGGGGAACAGCGGCGCGAGCAGCAGCTGGCTGAAATGGCTGACCATGTGGGCCAGGCCCACCAGCCCGATGAGGCTGGCGTCCTGCCGCAGGGCCACGGGCGGCGGCAGGGATGAGGTGGTGCTGGAGGAAGACATGGCGTGATCGTAGATCGGCCCGACTTCGCCGAATCGCGACGATCTGTCAGAATTCGTTGAAAATCCGCCAACGCACCAAAACGATGCCTCAGCGCCCTCGCCCCGGCCCCACGCTCCTCGGAGACACCGATCCCTTCACGCCCGACGCGGCTCGCCCGGTGCGCGTGCGCGCCCGCGACCTGAGCGCGGACACCCACTTCGAACCGCACCGCCACCCCTGGGGGCAGTTGGCCTACTGCGCCACCGGCATCGTGCAGGCGATGGCCTCTCCCGACGACCCGAGCCTGCAGGCGGTGACCTACATCGTGCCGCCCTCGCGCGCCGTGTGGATTCCGCCCGGCATGCGCCACGCCGTCACGGTGCGCGAGGCCGCCGAGCTGCGCACGCTCTACATCCACGCGGGCGCCGCGCCCGCCGGCTGGACGGCCTGCCGCATGATCGTCGTCTCCCCCCTGTTGCGCGAGCTGATCCAGGCCATGGACGCGGCCACGCGGCGCGCGGCCGAACCGGCACGCGACCGCCTGCTGACCGATCTGGTGCTCGACGAGCTGGCGCACGCCGACACCCAGACCCTGGGCGTGCCGCTGCCGCGCGACAAGCGGCTGCGCGCCCTGTGCGAGGCGGTGCTGCGCGCACCCGGCGAACGCGCCACGCTGGCCGAGTGGGCGGCCGACACCGGCGCGAGCGAACGCACCGTGGCGCGGCTGTTCCGCGAAGAACTGGGCACCACCTACCAGCAGTGGCGACAGCAGGCGGTGCTGGCACACGCCTTGCCTATGCTCGCCCGGGGCATGCCCATCGGTCAGGTGGCGGCGGCCACGGGTTACGCCAGCGACAGTGCGTTCAGCGCGATGTTCAAGGCGGCCATGGGCCATCCGCCAACGCGCTGGGGCTTGCGGGCCGACGGCCAGCAGCGCTGAAGGAGACTCGGCGCGGCCGTCTTTCCGCCCTTCAAGGAGCTGTCATATCTGACAGGCAGCATGGGACATGCTCGGGCCAGAATGGTGCCGAGATTCGGGGAGTAAAAAAGATGGAATGCAACAACCAACGCTACGTGAAGACATCCCGCGCCTGGGATGCCCTCACCTGGCCCGACCGACTGGGCCGCCAGACACACACCGTCCTGTTGCTGGCCAATGGCAAGCGCAGCGAGCAGGAACTGGTGGGCCTGCTCGGCAACGATGTGAAAGAACTTCTGCAGCGTTTGCAGCAAGAAGGTTTGCTGCAGTGCGCCACGACCGGGGCCACGGCGGAGACCGACGACGACGCGGTGGCGGGTGCCTGACTCAGAGCCAGCGCTTGAGCAGCCCCATCACACGCTGGAACCGCGCCCCATACGGCGGGTAGAACAGCCAGCCCATCGCCCAGCGCGATTGCACCAGCACCGGCTTCTGCTGCGTGAAGCGCAGGAAGCCGGCCTCGCCGTGGTACGAGCCCCAGCCGCTCTCGCCCACGCCACCAAAAGGCAGGCCTTCGTGCGCGATGTGCATCAGCGTGTCGTTCACCGTCACGCCACCGCTGACCGTGCGGTTCAGCAAGCGGTCGCGCGCGGCGGTGTCGCTGCCGAACCAGTACAGCGCCAGCGGTCGGGGTCGCAGGTTGATGAAGGCGATGGCGTCGTCGATGCCGTCGTAGGCCACCACCGGCAGGATGGGGCCGAAGATTTCTTCGCCCATCAGGCGCAGGCCCGGCGCCGCATCGAACACCAGCACGGGGTTCATCTGGCGCGCACCGCCGCTGGTGCCACCGGGTGGCGCCACATTCACCACGCGCGCGCCGCCGGCCTGGGCTTCGTCCAGCAGCGCGACCAGGCGCGCCTGGTGCCGCTCGCTCACGATGGCGGCGTAGTCGGGGTTGCCCGCGATGCTGGGGAACAGGCGCGCCACGGCGGCGGTGTAGGCGCGTTCGAACTCGGCCTCCCGGTCGCGCGGCAGCAGCACGTAGTCGGGCGCGATGCAGGTCTGGCCGGCGTTGAGCAGCTTGCCGTGCGCGATCTTGACGGCCGCATCGTTCAGGTCGCACGAGGCATCGATCACGCAGGGTGACTTGCCGCCCAGCTCCAGCGTGGTGGGCGTGAGGTTGGCCGCCGCGGCCGCCGCCACCTGGCGGCCGACCTGGGTGGAGCCGGTGAAGAACAGGTGGTCGAACGGCAGGCGGGAGAAGTCCTGCGCCACGTCCGGCCCGCCCAGCACCACGCTGAACTCGTCGGCCGCGAAAGCCTGCTGCACCAGCGTGGCCATGAGGGCCGAGGTGTGGGGCGTGAGTTCGCTGGGCTTGAGCATCACGCGGTTGCCGGCCGCCAGCGCCGTGGCGGCCGGGCCGAACGTGAGTTGCAGCGGGTAGTTCCAGGGACCGATGACGCCGACCACGCCCAGGGGCTGGCGCTGGATGTGGGCCCGCGCGGGCTGCAGGTACAGCGGCGTGGCCACGCGCTGCGGCTTCATCCAGCCGGGCAGGTGCTTGTGCAGCTGGGCCATGCCCGCGCGCAGCACGAACAGGTCCGCCGCCTCGGTGAGCTGCGGCGAGCGCACGCCGAAGTCGGCCTCCACTGCCTCGGCCAGGGCCGGCGCGTGGCTGTCGATCAGGGCACGCAGTCGGGCCAGCCGGTCGCGCCGCAATGCCAGTGGCACGTCCACCTGGGCGCGGCTGGCGTTGTACTGCGCGTCGAACAGCGCCCGCAGAGGCAGGGAGGGAGGGATCTGGGTCATGGGTTTCATGATAGGCCGCCCCTCCCGTCAAGGGTAGAGCCCCTCCCCCATCCACGACGGACGGAGGAGCCCCCCGGCCTCAGGCCTGCACGACGCCGTCGCCGAACTCGAACACGCCGGGGTTCTGCACCGGGTCCACGTCCACCGGAATGGACGACTTCGGTGGGTAGCGCCCTTCGAGCAGGAACTTCGAGAGCGGGTTCTCGATGCGCTGCTGGATCGCGCGCTTGAGCGGGCGCGCGCCGAAGACCGGATCGAAGCCGACCTTGGCCAGCTCGGCCAGGGCCGCCGGCGAGACATCCAGGTGCAGGTCCATCCTGGCCAGGCGCGCTTCGAGCACCTTGAGCTGGATCGCGGCGATCGATTCGATGTGCTTCGCGTCGAGCGCATGGAACACCACCGTCTCGTCGATGCGGTTGAGGAACTCGGGCCGGAAGTGGTTCTTGAGTTCGTCCCAGACCGCTTCCTTCACCTCGTCGTACGGCGCGCCGACCATGGCCTGGATCATGTGCGAGCCGATGTTGCTCGTCATGACGATCACGGTGTTCTTGAAGTCCACGGTGCGGCCCTGGCCATCGGTCAGGCGGCCGTCGTCGAGCACCTGCAGCAGCACGTTGAACACGTCGGGGTGGGCCTTCTCGACCTCGTCGAGCAGCACCACGCTGTAAGGCTTGCGGCGCACGGCTTCGGTGAGGTAACCGCCCTCCTCGTAACCCACGTAGCCGGGTGGCGCGCCGATCAGGCGCGCGACCGAGTGCTTCTCCATGAACTCGCTCATGTCGATGCGGATGAGGTGGTCTTCGCTGTCAAACAGGAAACCGGCCAGCGCCTTGCACAGCTCGGTCTTGCCCACGCCCGTGGGGCCGAGGAACAGGAAGGAGCCGGTCGGGCGGTTCGGGTCGGACAGGCCCGAGCGCGAACGGCGGATGGCGTTGGCGACGGCACCGATGGCCTCGTCCTGGCCGACCACGCGCTCGTGCAGCTTGCCTTCCATCAGCAACAGCTTGTCGCGCTCGCCCTGCATGAGCTTGGACACCGGAATGCCGGTGGCGCGCGCCACGACCTCGGCGATCTCTTCGGCGCCGACCTGCGTGCGCAGCAGCTGTGGGCGGCCCTTGCCGTCCTTGTTCAGCGCCTTGCCCGACTCGACGGCCTGCGCGTCCTTCAGGCGTTTTTCCAGTTCGGGCAGCTTGCCGTACTGCAGCTCGGCGACCTTGTTGAAATCGCCCTTGTCGGTGAAGGTCTTGATCTGCGAGCGGATGCGATCCATCTCTTCCATCACGTCCTTGGAGCCGAGCGCGGCGGCCTTCTCGGCCTTCCAGATCTCGTCGTAGTCGGAGATCTCTTTTTCCAGCCGCGCGATCTCTTCCTCGATCAGGCCAAAGCGCTTCTGCGAGGCCTCGTCCTTCTCGCGGCGCACGGCTTCGCGCTCGATCTGCAGCTGGATCAGGCGGCGGTCGAGCCGGTCCATCACCTCGGGCTTGGAGTCGAGTTCGATCTTGATCTTGGACGCGGCCTCATCGATCAGGTCGATCGCCTTGTCGGGCAGGAAACGGTCGGTGATGTAGCGGTGGCTGAGTTCGGCCGCGGCCACGATGGCCGGGTCGGTGATCTGCACGCCGTGGTGCACTTCGTACTTCTCCTGCAGGCCGCGCAGGATGGCGATGGTCGCCTCCACGCTGGGCTCGCCCACGAGGATCTTCTGGAAGCGGCGCTCCAGCGCGGCGTCCTTCTCGATGTATTTGCGGTATTCATCAAGCGTGGTGGCGCCCACGCAATGCAGTTCGCCGCGCGCCAGGGCCGGCTTGAGCATGTTGCCCGCGTCCATCGCGCCTTCGGCCTTGCCCGCGCCCACCATGGTGTGCAGCTCGTCGATGAAGACGATGGTCTGGCCCTCGTCCTTGGCCAGTTCGTTGAGCACGGTCTTGAGGCGCTCCTCGAACTCGCCGCGGAACTTGGCGCCGGCCAGCAGCGCGGCCATGTCCAGGCTCAGCACGCGCTTGCCCTTGAGCGAGTCGGGCACTTCACCGGCCACGATGCGCTGCGCCAGGCCTTCGACGATGGCGGTCTTGCCCACGCCGGGTTCGCCGATGAGCACGGGGTTGTTCTTGGTGCGGCGCTGCAGCACCTGGATGGCGCGGCGGATCTCGTCGTCGCGGCCGATCACCGGGTCGAGCTTGCCCAGGCGGGCGCGCTCGGTGAGGTCCAGCGTGTATTTCTTGAGGGCTTCGCGCTGGCCTTCGGCCTCGGGGCTGTCCATCTTCTGCCCGCCGCGCACGGCGGTGATGGCCGCTTCCAGGCTCTTGCGGTTCAGGCCGTTTTCATTGGCGATGCGGGCGAGTTCGCCTTTGCTGTCGGCCACGGCGAGCAGGAAGAGCTCGCTGGCGATGAACTGGTCACCGCGCTTGATTGCCTCCTTTTCGGTGGCCTGCAGCAGCTTGGCCAGCTCGGGGCCGACCTGCACCTGGTCCTGCCCCTGCACTTCGGGCAGGCGCTTGACCGCCGCTTCCGCGGCCTTGGCCAGGCCCGGCACGTTCACGCCCGCGCGCTGCAACAGCGACTGCGGGCCGTCGGCCTGGCGCAGCAAGGCCAGCAACAGGTGGGCGGGTTCGATGTAGGCGTTGTCGGCGCCCAGGGCCAGGGTTTGCGCTTCGCCGAGGGCTTCCTGGAACTTGGTGGTGAGTTTGTCGAGACGCATGAAAAGGCTCTCCGTGAATTCAGAACTGCATCACACATGGCGCTGATCCCCGGGTTTTCAAGGCGCGGCACCCGCTGCCGCCACCCGGGTTGACGCCGATCAAACCGACGCAGGGTCGGGCCGGCGCCAGTAAGCGTAAGCCCAGGCCGTGGAAAAGCCCAGCCTCTGGTAGAGCGCGAGCGCCGGTGCGTTGCTGGCGTCGACCTGCAGGAAGGCCTGAAGGAGGCCCCGTTGCGCGGCCTCCCGCGCCATCGCGCGCAGCAAGCGCCCAGCCAGGCCGCGGCCGCGCTGCGCGGCTGCGGTGCGCATGCCGTGCACCCCCAGCCAGCCGTGGCCGAACGAGGCCGCGCCACAGGCCAGCGTGTGGCCGTTCTCGCGCAGGCTGGCATACCGCGTGCCCGTGGCGCGGCTCAGCGAGCGGGCACGACTCTCGCCATCCACCGGGTCCAGGCCCTCGCCCAGGAACATGGCCATCCAGGCCGCGTCGGGCGCATCGGCCAGGACAGCGGCCGGATCGGACTCGGCGTTCAGCAGCGCCTCGATCGGGGCGGTCTGCGTCAGCGTGGGCTGCCGGCGCACGAAACCCTGCTGCCGCAAGGCCTGCTGGAAAGGCTCGAACGCGGGCAGGTCCGGCAGGCGGAGCGCGGGGGTGAAGCCACGGGCCTCATACCGCGCCAGGATCGAGGCCAGCAAGCCAAGGTCGGGCGCTGCATGGTGCAGGGGCACGGCGCTGCGCGCGCGGCCCACGGTGCCGCTGTCCATGGGCAACAACCAGCCGGGCAAGGCCTCCACCACCTCCGGCGCCACCGCCTGCAGCGTGGCGCGTTCGATGGCTTCGACGTCGGCGGCGCGGGTCATGTCAACCGTTGCGCGCCTCGATGCCCCAGCGCGCGAGCGCCGCGTCGTCGCTCACGCGGGCGTCGACCCAGCGCGCGCCCTCGGGCGTCTGTTCCTTCTTCCAGAACGGCGCCTGGGTCTTGAGGTAGTCCATGAGGAACTCGCAGGCCTGGAAGCTTTCGCCCCGGTGCGCGGAGGTCACGGTCACCAGCACGATCTGGTCCAGCGGCTGCAGCAGGCCCACGCGGTGGATCACGCGCGCGCCGTACAGATCGAAACGCTGGAAGGCCTCATCGATCATGGCCTCGATCGATTTTTCGGTCATGCCTGGGTAGTGCTCCAGCTCCATCGTGCTCACGCTCTGGCCGTCGTTGCGGTCCCGCACGGTGCCGATGAAGCTGCAGACGGCGCCCACGCGCGCGTCCTGCAGGCGCAGTTGAGCGACCTCGGTGCTGAGGTCGAAGTCTTCCGTCTGGATGCGGACGCGGGGCGCCATTTCAACCACCCGTGACGGGAGGAAAGAACCCGACCTCGGCGCCCTCGGTGAGTGGGGCGGACTCCTCGCTCATGGCCTGGTTCAGGGCCACGCGCACCGCCCGGCCCGGCGCCAGCACGTCCGCGTACGCGCCCCCGCGCGCCACGAGCTCGGCGCGCAAGGCCGAGAGCGTGGTGGCCTGGGTGTCCACCGCTTCGCTGCCCATGCCCAGGGCCTCGCGGATGGCGGCGAAGTAGCGCAACTGAACTTTCATGCGAGCAGGTCCGCAAAGGAGATGTAGGACACGGGGTCGCCGTGGGCGATGGTGGTACCGGCCGGGTTGTCGACCAGGCCATCGCCCCAGACGGCGGAGGTGAGCACACCCGAACTCTGGTTGGGGAACAGGTCCAGCCCGCCCGCGGCGTTGCGGCGAACGCGCAGGAACTCGCGGCGCTTGTCGGCCCGCGCCACGGTGAAATGAGCGGGCAGCGTGGTGGCCGGCGGCAGCGCCTGGAAGCGGTTCGCGGGCACACCTTGCAGCTTGAGCAGGAAGGGCCGCACCAGCAGCAGGAAGGTGACGAAGCTGGACACCGGGTTGCCCGGCAGGCCGATGAAATGGCAGGCAACGCCCGCCGCCGCACCCGCGCCACCATCGCGCCGCACCGTGCCGTACGCGAAGGGCTTGCCCGGCTTCATGCCGATCTGCCACAGGTCCAGGCTGCCGAGCTGTTGCACCGAGGGCTTGATGTGGTCTTCCTCGCCCACCGACACACCGCCGCTGGTGAGGATCAGGTCGTGGTGGTCGGCCGCGGTCTTGAGTGCGGCCAGCGTGGCTTCGCGACGGTCGGGCACGATGCCGAGGTCGCTCACCTCGCAGCCCATGCGCTGGAGCAGCGTGCGCAGGAAGAACCGGTTGGAGTTGTAGATCGCGCCAGGTTTCATGGCTTCGGGCGGCACCTCGCCCGGCATCACGAGTTCGTCGCCGGTGGAGAACAGCGCCACGCGCGGCCGCGCGTTCACCAGCAGGTGTGCCAGACCCAGGCTCGCGGCCAGGCCCAGGCTCGCGGGCGAGAGCTGCTCGCCCCGGGCGAGCACCACGGCGCCGCGCGTCACGTCTTCGCCCGCGCGGCGCACCCATTGGCCCGCCTCGGGCACCGCCTGGATGTGCACGGCGTGGATGTCACCCCCCACCTCGATGGTGTCTTCCTGCATCACCACGGCATCGGCCCCGGCGGGCATGGGTGCGCCGGTGAAGATGCGCGCGCAGGTGCCCGGCTCCAGAGGCTGGCCCGCGTGGCCGGCGGCGATGCGCTGACTCACGCGCAGCACCTGGCCCGGCTCGGTCACATCGGCCACGCGCACCGCGTAGCCGTCCATGGACGAGTTGTCGTTCGGCGGCACCTGCAGGGCCGAGACCAGGTCTTGCGCGAGCACGCGGCGGTCGGCGTCGAACGTGGCGACGGTCTCGGTCGCGCTCAGCGCCTCGACACGGCCCAGCAGGTCGGTCATGGCGTCGGCCAGCGACATCAGCGGTGCGCGTGCGGGAGGTTGGGAGGCGTTCATGGCGTCGTGGAAGGCGGATGGGCCTGGTAGGCGAAGCGGTCTGCATTGTCGAGCAACCAGAGCGCCACGTCATCGGGGTGGTTCAAATCCAGCACCGTGCGTGGGGTGGGTGCGGGCAAGGCCTGCGGGCTGTCGGTCACGACGGCAACGATGCGATCGTCGGCGGGGTAACGCACCGGCTTGCCATGGGCCTGGCGCCAGACCTCGACCTTGGCGAGGTCGCTGTCCTTGAAACCCTCGACCAGCACCCAGTCCACCGCGGGGTGCAGCTCGGCGATGAGGCTGTGCACCGAGTGCTCCACGCGATCCTGCAGCTCGCGCATGATCACCAGCCGCCGGGGCGAGGCGGCCAGCACCTCGAAGGCGCCGGCCTCGCGGTGGCGCCAGGTGTCCTTGCCCGGGTGGTCAATATCGAAGTCATGGTGGGCGTGCTTGACCACCGAGACGCGCTGCCCGCGCAGCTGCAGCGCGGGAATCAGTTGTTCGACCAGCGTGGTCTTGCCGGATCCGGAGTAGCCCGCGAATCCGACCACCTTCATGCGCGGGCGCAGTGCTCGGCGATGAAGGCCTGCACGTCGGCGGTGCGGGCCGGCATGACCTTCACCCGCTTGGGCAGGTCTTCGATGCCCTGGAACTGCGCCGGGCGATCGGGCTGGCGGCCCAGGGCTTCGACAATGGTTTCGGCGAACTTGATGGGCAACGCGGTCTCCAGCACCACCATGGGGGTGCCGGCTTCACGGTGTTCGCGCGCCACCTTCACACCGTCGGCGGTGTGGGTGTCGATCATCAGGCGGTGGCGCTGGTACACGTCGCGAATCGTGTCGAGCCGGTTGGCATGCGTGCTCTTGCCGCTGCGAAAACCATAGTGGCTCGCGGCCTCGGCGAACACCGGGTCGGTGCTCAGGTCGAAGCGGCCCTCGCGCGACAGGCCTTCACCGAAGAAGGCCTTGACGCGATCGCCGTCGCGCCCGAGCAGGTCGAACACGAAGCGCTCGAAGTTGCTGGCCTTGGAAATGTCCATCGACGGGCTGGAGGTCTCGTGCGTGTCGGCGCTGCCGCGCACGCGGTACACGCCGGTGCGGAAGAACTCGTCGAGCACGTCGTTTTCGTTGGTGGCGACCACCAGCGTGCGGATCGGCAAGCCCATCTGGCGCGCCACATGGCCCGCGCACACGTTGCCGAAGTTGCCGCTGGGCACGGTGAACGAGACCTGCTCGGTGTCCTTCGTGGTGGCCTGGAAATAGCCAGCGAAGTAGTAGACCACCTGGGCCAGCAGGCGGGCCCAGTTGATCGAGTTGACGGTGCCGATCTTGTGGGCGCGCTTGAACGCGAGGTCGTTGCTGACGTCCTTGACGATGTCCTGGCAATCGTCGAACACGCCTTCGATCGCGATGTTGTGAATGTTCTCGTCCATCAGGCTGAACATCTGCGCCTGCTGGAACGGGCTCATGCGCCCGTGCGGGCTGAGCATGAACACGCGCACGCCGTGCTTGCCGCGCATGGCGTACTCGGCCGCGCTGCCGGTGTCGCCGGAGGTCGCTCCCAGGATGTTGAGTTCTTCACCGCGGCGCGCCAGCTCGTACTCGAACAGGTTGCCGAGCAACTGCATCGCCATGTCCTTGAAGGCCAGCGTGGGGCCGTTGGACAAGGCTTCGAGGTAGAAGCCGTCTTCGAGCTTCTTCAGCGGCACGATCTGCGGCGTGCCGAAGACCGCCTCGGTGTAGGTCTTCTCGCACAACGCGCGCAGGTCGGCGGCGGGGATGTCGTCGATGTAGAGCGACAGGATCTCGAACGCCAGCGCGGCGTAGCCCCCGGGCCGGCCGCCGTTGAACGACTCGCGCAGGCGCTGCAGCGCAATGGCATCGACCTGCGGGTAACGCTCGGGCAGGTAGAGGCCGCCGTCGGGCGCCAGGCCTTCCAGCAGGATTTCACAGAAGCGCTTGCGGTCGGCATGGCCGCGGGTCGAGAGGTAACGCATCAGTTGAGCTCTTCCTTGCGGATGCGCACGATGGGCGCCAGCACGGTGGGCAGCGTCTGCAGTTGCGCCAGGGCGTCGTTCATGGTGCCCTCGCGCGTGTCGTGCGTGAGGATGATGAGGTCGGTGGAGGTGCCACCTTCGCCGCTCACCTCGTCGGCCTCGCGCTGCAGCACCGCGTCGATGCTGATGCCGGCGCCGGCCAGCAAACCGGTGACCTTGGCCAGCACGCCGGCCTGGTCGGCCACGCGCAGGCGCAGGTAGTAGCTCGTCACCACCTCGCTCATGGGCAGCACGGTGAGATCGCTCAAGGCGTCGGGCTGGAAGGCCAGGTGCGGCACGCGGTGGTGCGGGTCGGCCGTGTGCAGGCGGGTGATGTCCACCAGGTCGGCGATGACGGCGCTGGCGGTGGGCTCGCTGCCCGCGCCCTTGCCGTAGTAGAGCGTGGTGCCCACGGCGTCGCCGTTGACCACCACGGCGTTCATCGCGCCTTCCACGTTGGCGATCAGGCGTTTGCTCGGCACCAGGCTCGGGTGCACACGCAGCTCGATGCCTTGCGCCGTGCGCTTGGTGATGCCCAGCAGCTTGATGCGGTAGCCGAGCTGTTCGGCGTACTTGATGTCGGTGGCGCCCAGCTGGGTGATGCCTTCCACATAGGCCTTGTCGAACTGCACGGGAATGCCGAAGGCGATCGCGCTCATGAGCGTGACCTTGTGCGCCGCGTCCACGCCTTCGATGTCGAAGGTCGGGTCGGCCTCGGCGTAACCCAGGCGCTGCGCCTCCTGGAGCACGACGGCGAAGTCCAGGCCCTTGTCGCGCATCTCGGAAAGGATGAAGTTGGTCGTGCCGTTGATGATGCCGGCGATCCACTGGATGCTGTTGGCGGTGAGGCCTTCGCGCAGCGCCTTGATGATGGGAATGCCACCGGCCACGGCCGCCTCGAAGGCCACCATCACGCCCTTGGCCGAAGCGGCCGCGAAGATCTCGGTGCCATGCACGGCCAGCAGGGCCTTGTTCGCGGTGACCACGTGCTTGCCAGCGGCGATGGCTTCCATCACCAGGGCCTTGGCGATGCCGTAGCCGCCGATGAGCTCGATCACGATGTCGATCTCGGGGTTGGCGATCACGGCGCGCGCGTCGTTCACGACCTTCACGTCCGGACCCACGATGGACTGCGCGCGGGCCACGTCCAGGTCGGCCACCATGGTGATTTCAATGCCACGACCGGCGCGCCGGCGAATCTCCTCCTGGTTGCGCTGAAGCACGTTGAACGTGCCACTGCCTACGGTGCCTATGCCCAGGAGGCCTACTTGGATCGGTTTCATGTCGGTCATGGTTGGGAAGCGGAAAAATCAGGTGCCGTGGCGTTTTCGCCAGCCCTCGAAAAACTTGGCCACGCGGTGGATGGCCTCGCGCAGGTCGTCCTCGTGCGGCAGGAACACGATGCGGAAATGCTGGTTGTCCGGGTAGTTGAACCCGGTGCCCTGCACCAGCATCACGCGCGTTTCCTGCAGCAGTTCCAGGAACATCTGCTGATCGTCCTCGACCGGGTACATCTTCGGGTCGAGCTTGGGGAACATGTAGAGCGCGGCCGAGGGCTTGACGCAGCTCACGCCCGGAATGGCGGTGATGAGTTCGTAGGCAAGGTCGCGCTGGCGGCGCAGGCGACCGCCTTCGCACACGAGGTCGTTGATGCTCTGGTACCCGCCCAGCGCGGTCTGGATCGCCCACTGGCCCGGCACGTTGGCGCACAGGCGCATGTTCGAGAGCATGTTCAGGCCCTCGATGTAGTCCTTGGCGGGCTTCTTGTTGCCCGAGACCACGAGCCAGCCCGCGCGGTAGCCGCACGACCGGTAGCTCTTGGACAGTGAATTGAAGGTCAGCGTGAGCACGTCGTCCGACAGGCTGGCGATGGCCGTGTGTTTGGCACCGTCGTACAGCACCTTGTCGTACACCTCGTCGGCGAAGATCACCAGCCCGTGCTCGCGCGCGAGTTCCACGATGGCCTTGAGCAGATCGTCGGAGTACAGCGCACCCGTGGGGTTGTTCGGGTTGATCACCACGATGCCCTTGGTCGCTGGCGTGATCTTGCGGCGGATGTCGTCGATGTCCGGCATCCAGCCGTTGGACTCTTCGCACATGTAGTGCACCGGCGTGCCGCCCGACAGACTGGCCGCGGCCGTCCACAGCGGGTAGTCCGGTGCCGGCAGCAGCAGCTCGTCGCCGTTGTCCAGCAGCGCGTTGGTCGCCATCACGATGAGCTCGCTCGCGCCGTTGCCGAGGTAGATGTCTTCCAGGGCCACGCCTTTGATGCCCTGCTTCTGCGTTTCGTGCATCACCGCCTTGCGCGCCGCGAAAATGCCCTTGCTGTCGGAGTAACCCGCCGAGTTCGGCAGGTTGCGGATCATGTCCTGTTGAATCTCCTCCGGCGCATCGAAGCCGAACACCGCCAGGTTGCCGATGTTGAGCTTGATGATCTTGTGGCCTTCCTCTTCCATCTGACGCGCCGCGTCCATGATGGGCCCGCGGATGTCGTAGCAGACGTTGGCAAGCTTGGCGGATTTCTGGATGCTTTTCAAAGGCCCTCCGGAGGGGGTTGTGGGGTCATGACCAACATGCCCCGCCGAGGTGCACCGGGCGTTATATTCGGTCTCTTCAGCAGGGAAAACCTGCAATTTGACCACAGATCCCCAGCCCTTCTGATCCACTGCCTTCCCATGAAACTTCACGCCGACAAGCTGGACACACAGTCCATCACCTCCTACGGCGAGGGGTGGATCGCCGTGAACGGCCTGCGCCATGCCGGCAGCCTTGTGCTCGCCTCGGGGGGCCAGCTGATTCCCTGGGAATGCCAGCGCTTCGAAGACCTCACCGCCACGCACTTCGAGCAGTTGGCCAGCGTCATGCCCGAAGCACCTGAACTGGTGGTGTTCGGCAGTGGCTCCCGGTTGCGCTTCGTGCGGCCCGCGCTGCTGCAGGGTTTGATGGAGCGCCGCATCGGCGTGGAAACCATGGACACCGCCGCGGCCTGCCGCACCTACAACATCCTGGCTGGCGAAGGCCGCCGCGTCGTGGCGGCGCTTTTGATCGAAACCTGAAACGCCCTCGTTCCCCTCTCCAGCCAAACCGTGACGGAATGGCGCAATCAGGGTAAAATAGCGGATTGTTTCCTGCCACGGCCCCCTTTTGCATGTCCAGTGCAGGGCATGCCGTGAAGCACCCGGGAAGCCAACGAATCACCACCAACTTACGTCAGGGGTCCACGCAGTATGGCAGTCGTTGTCAACAAACCCATTCCCGAATTTGAATCGCAGGCCACCGGTGGCGTGAAGGTCAGCAACCAGACCCACCTTGGCCAGACCATCGTTCTGTATTTTTACCCCAAGGACAACACCCCCGGTTGCACGACCGAGGCCATGCAGTTCCGCGACAAATACAAGGATTTCGTCAAGGCCGGCGCGCAGGTGTTCGGCGTGTCGCGCGACAACATGAAGTCGCACGACGACTTCAAGACCAAGCTCGAACTGCCCTTCGAGCTGATCGCGGACACCGAAGAGAAGATGTGCCACATGTTCGGTGTGGTGAAGAACAAGATCATGTACGGCAAGAAGGTCAAGGGCATTGAGCGCAGCACCTTCCTGATCGGCCCGGATGGCGTGCTCAAGCAGGAATGGCGCGGCCTGAAAGTGCCTGGTCACGTGGAAGACGTGCTCAAGGCGGTCAAGGCGCTCAAGAAGGCGCCCTGACCCCCTGAATCGAGGGAGTGGGACCACGCTGATGCAGAGATTTCCGGGTCACACGACTCGTGCATAATGAATTCATGACAACGGGAAGCTTTTCAGCCCCACCCTCTTTCGACAAGCTCCGCAGCTCTCAAAGCCGCCCGGTTTTCCCGGCGGCTTTTTGTTTTCCGGCCCCGCGCTGACACCACAAGTCCTCCATGCCACTGCCTCCCGCACCCTCCAAACGCGCAGCCCTGCTAGCCCCCGACGCCTACTCCCTTCGAGCCGCCGAAGAGCCACTGGACTTGAACCCTGTTCTGGAACCGTCCGCACCGGTTGCACCCGCCACCCCGGCGGGCTCGGCGCCGAAGGGCAATGGGCGGGGTCGAAAACCCTCGACGACAGCTGCCGTTGCACGTGCCGAAGTGCCGAAGGCACCCGTGCGCCCGCCCGCGCCGGTGGTGGCCAAAGCCCCCGAGGTGCGCCAGCCCGTCCCCGAGGCGCCCGCCGAACCCCGGGCCCCCGTGGCACCGGTGGCCAGCAACCGCCGGCGCACCGCAGGCAAGGCCGGCAACGGGCCGGCGCGGCTGTTCGTGCTGGACACCAACGTCCTGCTGCACGATCCCATGAGCCTGTTCCGCTTCGAGGAACACGACATCTTCCTGCCCATGATCGTGCTCGAAGAACTCGATGGCCACAAAAAGGGCATGACCGAGGTGGCCCGCAACGGCCGCCAGACCAGCCGCACGCTCGACGCCCTGGTGGCCCAGCAAGGTGGCGACATGGCCAAGGGCCTCAAGCTCTCGGCCACCGGCCATCAGTCGGCCCGTGGCCTGCTGTTTTTCCAGACCGAGCCGCTGGACAACGCCCTGCCTTCCAGCCTGCCCCAGGGCAAGGCCGACAACCAGATCCTGGGCGTGGTGCATGCCCTGCGCGAACGGCATCCGCAACGCGAAGTCATCCTGGTGTCGAAAGACATCAACATGCGGGTGAAAGCGCGCGCGCTGGGCCTGGCCGCCGAGGACTACCAGAACGACAAGACCCTGGACGACGGGGAACTGCTCTACGCCGGCGCCCTGGCCCTGCCCCAGGACTTCTGGACGCGCCAGAGCAAGACCATCGAGAGCTGGCAGAGCGGCAGCCACACGTTCTACCGCGTGAGCGGCCCTGCCGTGGGCCAGTTCTACATCAACCAGTTCGTGTATTTCGAGGCGCCCGGCGAGCCCTCGCTGTACGCCCGTGTGACCGAAATCCGCGACAAGACCGCGGTGCTCAAGACGCTGAAGGACTACACCCATTTGAAAAATGCGGTGTGGGGTGTGACCAGCCGCAACCGCGAGCAGAACTTCGCGCTCAACCTGCTGATGGATCCGGAGATTGACTTCGTCACGCTGGCCGGCACCGCGGGCACGGGCAAGACGCTGATGGCACTGGCCAGCGGCCTGACCCAGGTGCTTGACGACCGCCGCTACACCGAGATCATCATGACGCGCGCCACCGTGAGCGTGGGTGAGGACATCGGCTTCCTGCCGGGCACCGAAGAGGAAAAGATGGGCCCCTGGATGGGTGCGCTCGACGACAACCTCGAATTCCTGGCCAAGGGCGACGGCGGCAATGCCGGCGAGTGGGGGCGCGCTGCCACCAATGAGCTCATCCGCAGCCGCATCAAGGTCAAGAGCATGAACTTCATGCGCGGCCGCACCTTCATGAACCGCTACGTGATCATCGACGAGGCGCAGAACCTGACGCCCAAGCAGATGAAGACGCTGATCACCCGCGCCGGCCCGGGCACGAAGATCATCTGCATGGGCAACCTCGCACAGATCGACACGCCCTACCTGACCGAGGGTTCGTCGGGCCTGACCTACGCGGTCGATCGTTTCAAGGGCTGGCCGCATGGCGGACACATCACGCTGGCGCGCGGCGAGCGTTCGCGCCTGGCCGATTTCGCCAGCGAAGTGCTCTGACCTGAAGGCTTTTCGCCATGAAAAAACCCGGCCTTGGCCGGGTTTTTTCATGCGCGTCACCTGTCGTCAGTAATCGCTGCCACCGCCCATGCCACCGCCTGCCAGGCTTTCGAAACGGGTGAGCATGTTCAGGAAGGCCAGCTTCACCACGCCGGTGGGGCCGTTGCGCTGCTTGCCGATGATGATCTCGGCCACACCCGGCTCCTTGCAGTTCTCGCGGTTGTAGTACTCGTCGCGGTAGATGAACATGATGATGTCCGCATCCTGCTCGATGGCACCGGACTCACGCAAGTCCGACATCATGGGGCGCTTGTCGGTGCGCTGCTCGACCGACCGGTTGAGCTGGGAGAGCGCGATCACCGGGCATTGCAGCTCCTTGGCCAACATCTTCAACCCCCGCGAGATTTCGCCCAGCTCGGTGGCGCGGTTGTCGCCCCCGGACGCGCCGGAGCCACTCATGAGCTGCAGGTAGTCGACCACGATCAGACCCAGCTTGCCGCACTGCCTGGCCAATCGGCGGGCATTGGCGCGCAGCTCGCTGGGCGTGAGACCCGGCGTCTCGTCGATGTGCAGCGACACGGTGCGCAGCTTTTCGATCGCCTCCGTCAGGCGGGGCCACTCGTCGTCGGTGAGCTTGCCGGTGCGCAGATGCCCCTGGTTGATCCGGCCGATGGAGCCGACCACACGCACCGCCAGCTGCGATGCGCCCATTTCCATGGAGAACACGGCCACAGGCAGCCCTTCGTTCAGGGCCACGTGCTCGGCGATGTTGATCGCGAACGCGGTCTTGCCCATGGAGGGACGCGCCGCCAGCACCACGAGGTCACCCGCCTGCAGGCCCGAGGTCATGCGGTCCAGATCGATGAACCCGGTGGGAACACCCGTCACGTCCGCCGGGTTGTCGGCCATCTCCTGCACACGGTCCAGGAGGTCCACCACGAGCTTGTCCATGCTCTGGAAGCCCTCCTTCATCCGGGAGCCTTCCTCGCCGATCTTGAAGACCTTCTGCTCGGCCTCGTCCAGGATCTTGGCGACCGGCCGTCCTTGCGGATTGAAGGCGGCGGTCGCGATCTCATCACTGGCGGTCACGAGTTTGCGCAGGATCGCGCGCTCGCGCACGATCTCGGCATAGCGGCGGATGTTCGCCGCACTCGGCACGTACTGCGCGAGCGAGTTGAGGTACGCCAACCCACCCGCCTCTTCGGCCTTGCCCAGGTTCTGCAAGTGCTCGAACACCGTCACCACGTCGGCAGGCTTGCTCCCGTTGACCAGGGTCGCGATCGCAGAATAGGTCAGCCGGTGCTCGTGCCGATAGAAATCGGAGTCGTTGATCAGGTCGGCCACACGGTCCCACGCGCCGTTGTCGAGCAGCAGGCCGCCCAGCACACTGGATTCGGCTTCGATGGAATGCGGGGGCACGCGCAACTGGGCGACCTGACGATCACCCACAGGGTCTTCAAAGCCCGCATCAAAGTCGGGGAAGGGACTGGAAAAGGCAGTGGACATGGAGGTATCGCAGCTAAAGAGCGATGGTACGCCCCAGGGGATGGATCAGGGGTGGACAACCCTGTGGAAATCCGGTGTGAATCGCGTGCAGAAGGCGGGATAACCCGCCCGCGCCGCGCAAAAAAAAGCCGCTGCCCGAAGGCAGCGGCTTTTTGCAGAACGCTGCGCGGAACTCAGGCGGTTTCGCCGAGCACCGAGACGTTGACGTCGACCGTCACGTCGGTGTGCAGGTTGACGCTGACGGTGTAGTCGCCCACGTTCTTGAGGGGGCCGTTGGGCATGCGCACTTGCGACTTGGCCACAGCGAAGCCTTGCTTGTTCAGCTCTTCGGACACGTCGTGGTTGGTCACGGAGCCGAACAGGCGGCCGTCCACGCCGGCCTTTTGCGACAGCTTGACCGTCACGGCAGCGAGCTTCTCGCCCAGGGCCTGGGCTTCGGCCAGCTTGGCCGCCGCCACCTTTTCGAGTTCCGCACGGCGGGCTTCGAATTCAGCGATGGCGCTCTGGGTGGCACGGCGGGCACGGCCGGTGGGGATCAGGAAGTTGCGGGCATAGCCCTCTTTGACCTTGACCACATCGCCGAGGGCGCCGAGGTTGATCACTTTGTCGAGCAGGATGATTTGCATGTCAGGCTCTCTTTCAGACGCGGTGCTGGTCGCTGTAGGGCAGCATGGCCAGGAAGCGCGCGCGCTTGATGGCGGTGTTGACCTGGCGTTGGTAGAACGCACGGGTGCCGGTCAGGCGCGCGGGAATGATCTTGCCGTTTTCGGCGATGAAGTCACGCAGGACGTCCACGTCCTTGTAGTCGACTTCTTCGACGTTGGCCACGGTGAAGCGGCAGAAGCGCTTGCGCTTGAAGAGCAGCGACTGGGTGTTGCGCTTCGGGCGCTTGTCTTTGTTGAAACGTTTGGGTGCAGCCATGATGGGCCTTCCTATGTTTTGCTGAAATCTTGGATGTGGAACACCACGCCTTTGCCATTGCGCGCATTCGTCATGAAACCGTGAAACTCACAAGCCGCATCCAGGCCCTGTCGGGAGAGGATTTCGGCCTGGGCACCGAAGGCCACGGCCCTCAGCTGCAATTTCACCTGTCTGGGGGTGTCCATCTCGACGACCTGGGACTCGTGTTCAAGCACGAGGTTGACGGCCGGGATGCCTGCCGGTGTGTAACGCAGGCTCTGCACCTGCACCACCACGGCGGACAATTGAAGACGGTTCACCCGATGACGATTGGCGCCACAGACTTAGGCGGCGGCCTGCTCCTGCGACTGGTGCGTGGCCGGCTGTTGAAGCTTGCGGGCTTCTTCGCGCTCGACCGACTTCATCATGGCCGACGGACCGGTGTCGGCCTTCTTGCGCAGCACGGTGAGGTGGCGCAGCACGGCGTCGTTGAACTTGAACGCGTGTTCCAGTTCGGACATCACGGCCTGATCGGCCTCGATGTTGACGCACAGGTAGTGGGCCTTGGACAGCTTGTTGATCTGGTAAGCCATCTGGCGGCGGCCCCAGTCTTCAACACGGTGGATCTTGCCACCACCGGTGGTGATCATGCCCTTGTAACGCTCCAGCATAGCCGGAACCTGTTCGCTTTGGTCCGGATGGATCAGCAAAACGATTTCATAGTGACGCATAGACACTCCTTGAGGATGAGCCGTGGGGAGCCACGGCGGGATTCAGCCACCCGCCGCGTCTGGAAGCGGTGTGGCAAGGCGAAAAGCTCACGATTATAGCAAATCGCGGCTTTTCGGTACCCCAGCTGCTTCAGCGGTTGTTCAGCGCCTTGTCCAGGGGCACGAACTTCTCGGGGCCCACGGCCTCGCGGATCCTGGGAGCCAGCTCGAGCAGTTGCTCGTAGTTGCCGGCGGCCTCCACCGCCAGATTCAGGCGAAACCCCCTCAAGCCCAGGCTGGCGGTGAGCCGGGTGGCGATGGGATAGGCATCCTGATAGCGCTGCACCGAACTGCGCGAGTTGTGCTCCTTGAGCACTTCGTCGTGGGCCGCGGCCACCGCCTGCTCCGCGGCCGAGGGCTTGGGTGCCGAATCGGTGATCAATCCGAGCGCGAACAGGTGCTCTACGTCTTCCTGGGACACCCCCATGGCGGCCGATGCCGCCAGCAGCTCCGCCATGGAACGCCGGCCATCCACGAGGATGAAGACCGACCGTTGTCGCGGCGTCAGCGGCACCGATCGGTCTTTCATGACCTGCAGGCCGGTTTCGGTTTTCACAATGCTCATGGGTTCTCTCGAGGAAGCTCCACCGGGGGTGGTTTGTACCGGTCACCGGGATGACTCAACGCGGAAGTTGGATGAAACGAGCTTTACATGCGACTGGCGGCATTTGAATTGGGGTTTATCCATACCGGAGCGCCCATGAAAAAGCCCGCACGGGGCGGGCTCTGTGAAGAAAGTCGCACCCGCCCGCGGGCGGGCGCGACCCTGCTCAACCTCAGTCCTTGGCGTAGATGTCCACGTCCTTGGTCTCGCGGATGAAGATCATGCCGATGATGAACGTGCCAGCGGCCACGATCACCGGGTACCAGAGACCGTAGAAGATGTCGCCGGTGGCGGCCACCATGGCGAAGGCCGTGGTGGGCAGCAAGCCGCCGAACCAGCCGTTGCCGATGTGGTACGGCAGGCTCATCGACGTGTAGCGGATGCGCGTGGGGAACATCTCGACCAGCATCGCGGCGATCGGGCCGTACACCATGGTCACCAGGATCACGAGGAACACCAGGATCAGCAGGACCATGCCCTTGTTCATCTTGGCGGGATCCGCAGGGGTGGTCAGGCCTTCGGCCTTGGCGGTGTCGGTCAGTGCCTTGCGGAAGTCACCAATGGCCTTCGCGCTGTCAGCCGCAAAGGCATCGCGCTTCTCGTTGAGCACGCCCACCGGCGAGTTCAGCACCTTGTCGCCCAGCGTCACCGTCGCGGGTGCACCGGCCGGACCCTGCACGCTGGTGTACGGGATGTACGCCTGCGTGAGTGCGCGCTTGGCGATGTCGCACGAGGTACGGAAATCGATGTCGCGTGCAATCGGGCTGCCCTGGAACGAGCACTCCTTCAGATCGGCCGTCACGGTGACCTTGTTCGCCTGTTGAGCCGCCACCAGCGCCGGGTTGGCGTAGTTGAGCAACATCGGGAAGACGGTGAAGTAGGTCAGCGCAGCGATCAGGCAGCCGCCCATGATGATGGGCTTGCGGCCGATCTTGTCGGACAGCGTGCCGAAGAAGATGAAGAACGGCGTACCGATCAACAGCGAGGCGGCGATCAACAGGTTGGCGGTTGTGGCGTCCACCTTGGCGATCGTGGTCAGGAAGAACAGCGCGTAGAACTGCCCCGTGTACCAGACCACGGCCTGGCCGGCGGTCAGGCCGAGCAGCGCCAGGATCACGACCTTCAGGTTCTTCCATTGGCCGAAGGACTCGGTCAGCGGCGCCTTGGAGGTCTTGCCTTCGGACTTCATCTTCTGGAACGCCGGCGACTCATTGAGGCTCAAGCGGATCCAGACCGAAATGCCCAGCAGCAGGATGGACACCAGGAACGGAATGCGCCAGCCCCATTCGCCGAACTCCTTGTCGCCCATCGCGGTGCGCACGCCCAGGATCACCAGCAGCGACAGGAACAGACCCAGCGTGGCCGTGGTCTGGATCCATGCCGTGTAGGCGCCCCGTTTGCCGTGCGGCGCGTGTTCGGCCACATAGGTCGCGGCACCGCCGTACTCACCACCCAGCGCCAGGCCTTGCAGCATGCGCAGGATGATCAGGATGACGGGAGCGGCCAGGCCGATGGACGCGTAGCTGGGCAGCAGGCCCACGATGAACGTGGACGCGCCCATGATCAGGATGGTCACCAGGAAGGTGTACTTGCGCCCGATCATGTCGCCCAGGCGGCCGAAGAAGATCGCACCGAACGGCCGCACCAGGAAGCCCGCCGCGAAGGCCAGCAAGGCGAAGATGTAGGCGGATGTTGGATCCAGGCCGGAGAAGAACTGGCGCGCGATGATGGCCGCGAGCGAGCCGTAGAGATAGAAGTCATACCACTCGAAAACCGTCCCTAGAGAAGAGGCGAAGATCACCTTTCTCTCCTCCTTGGTCATCGGTGCAGAAGCACTGGCCGTCGAAGTTGCCATGATGTTGAAGTCTCCTAAGTTAGATGGCTGGCACAAGATGCCATCGCAGTGTTTTAGGAGCGTCTGACAAGAAACTGACAGAGGGTGTCCTGGGCACGCCAGCACCCTCGGAACTGGTGTAAACCCCTAAGCGCTGGCGCCCTTGCGGCGCTGCAACAAGCTCAGAAGACCGATCACCACAAAGCCCACCGGCACACCGAAGACCCCCGCCGACAGAGGTTGGATGCCGAACCAGAGGTCTTGCCCCGCAGGCATGGCGAAAAAGGCGCGCACGGAGGGGGCGTTGATCATCATGTAGAGCACCGTGGTGCCCAGGCCGATCAACATGCCGGCCACCGCGGCCGGGCCCGTGGTGCGGGACCAGAAGATGCCCATGATCATGGCGGGCACGAAGGCGGAGGCGGCCAGCGAAAACGAGGACGCCACCAGGGGCAGGATTTCGGCGGGCTTGAGCGCCGCGACGAAGGCCGCCACCGTGGCCACACTGAGCAAGGCGAACTTGGAGAGGATCACGCGCTGCTCGGGCGTGACGATGCGTTTGACCTCGTGGCAGTAGGTGTCGCGCACCAGCGAATTGCTGATCGTCAGCAGCAGGCCATCGGCGGTTGACAGCGCGGCCGCGAGCCCCCCGGCGGCCACCAGGCCCGAGACCACATAGGGCATGCCACCGAGCTCGGGGGTGGCCAGCATGATCACGTCGGCGCCAAGGCGGAGTTCGCTGAACTGCAGGATGCCGTCGCCATTGATGTCGCTCACCGAGACCAGCGAACCGTCCATGCGCGACCACTGCGCGATCCAGGGCGGCAAGGCATCGAAACTGCTGCCCACCACGTTCTGCATTACCTCGTACTTCACCAGCACCGCCAGCGCGGGCGCGCTCAGGTACAGCAGGGTGATGAAGAACAGCGACCACGCCACCGAAGAGCGTGCGGTCGCCACCGATGGCGTGGTGTAGTAGCGCGTGAGCAAATGCGGCAACCCCGCCGTGCCCACCATCAGGCAGAACATGAGGGCCAGGAAGTTCGCGCGCGAGGACTGGAAGGTCTCGCGCTCGGCGGGCGTGCCGTCCGGATCGCCCGCGAAGGCCTGGCTGTGCGGCATGAGCCCACCCAGCGGCCGGGACCGCTCCTCGCTTTCCTGCATGGCGCGCGTCCACCGCTCCCGCGCCGTCGCCACGTCAGGGGGCAAGGCCGCCAGTTCGCGCGTGGCCGCGACCACCAGCTCCATGTCGGCGTTCTGGGACTTGAGCGCGCGGACGCGCTCCTGCTTGGCGGCGCGCTCGCGCTTGAGCGTGCCCTCCACGTCCTGCAGCCACACCGCGTACTCGCGCGCGCGCCGCGCGAACTCGTCCTGCACCTGCTTCTCGGCCGGCGAGGCCATCAGATCGTGCTCGAGCTGGGCGATCTTCTCGAGTTGCTCGCCGTACACCAGGGGCGCCAGCGGGTTGCCCAGCTGCTTGTAGGCCAGCCAGGACACAGGGATGAGGAAGGCGAGCAGCAGGATGATGTACTGCGCCACCTGGGTCCAGGTGATGGCCCGCATGCCGCCCAGGAACGAGCACAGCACCACTCCACCCAGGCCCAGCATGATCCCGATCTCGAACTGCACACCGGTCAGCCGCGAGGCCACCAGACCGATGCCGTAGATCTGCGCGACCACGTAGGTGAAGGAGCACAGCACGGCCGAAAACGCCGCGATGCGCCGGGGCCAGCGCCCGCCGAAACGCTCCTTGAAGTAGTCCGGCACCGTGTACAGGTTGAGCTTGCGCAGGTGGGGCGCGATGAGCAGGGCCACGAGGCAGAAGCCCCCGGTCCAGCCCAGCACATAGGCCAGCCCGCCGGCCTGCGTTTCGGTGCCCCCGAAGCCCTGCAGGTACAACCCTCCCGCGAGGCTGATGAAGGAGGCCGCGCTCATCCAGTCGGCGGCGGCGGCCATGCCGTTGTAGACCGGCGGAATGCGCCGCCCGGCCACGTAGTACTCCTCGGGGTCGGCGGTGCGACCATAGATGCCGATGCCGCCGTACATCATCACCGTGGAGAACAGGAAGATGGGGCCCAGCCAGCGCCGGGACAGGCCGCTCTGCTCGGCCCAGGCCATCAGCAGCAGGAAAGCGATCAGGGCGAGGATGTAGAACGCCAGGATGCGGTGCAGCCGGCGCTTGTAGGCCGCGTAGGCCGGGCTGTCAGGCATCACTGGCCTCGCTCGCCTCGCCGCGCGCCTCCTCGGCTTCCAGACGGCTCATGACGCTGGCATAGACCACCACGATGACGATGAACACCAGGACCGCGCCCTGGGCCGCCATCCAGAAGTGCAACGGCCAGCCCATGACGACGACGCTCAGCTCACGCGCGAAGAAGCAGACCCCGAACGAGGCCAGCACCATGACCGACAACAGCACCGCCTTGAGCGCCAGGGCGCGGCGGTCGTGTTCGTCGGTCGTGGGGCGCTCGGACATCACCGGATCATCGCACCCGGGCGGCTCGCGCCGCCTAGGTATTTGCTCGCAGCAGCGAGGCGATCACTCCTTGGCCAGCTGCTTCCAGGTGTCGATCACGCTGTCCGGGTTGAGCGAGATCGAGCTGATGCCCTCGTCGCGCAGCCACTCGGCGAAATCGGGGTGGTCGCTGGGGCCCTGGCCGCAGATGCCCACGTACTTGCCTTCGGTCTTGCAGGCGCCGATGGCCATGGTCAGCATGGCCTTGACGGCCGGGTCGCGCTCGTCGAAGTCGTGCGCCAGCAGCTCCAGGCCCGAATCGCGGTCCAGGCCCAGCGTGAGCTGCGTCAGGTCGTTGGAGCCGATCGAGAAGCCGTCGAAGAACTGCAGGAACTGCTTGGCCAGCACCGCGTTGCTAGGGATCTCGCACATCATGATGACCTTGAGGTCGTTCACGCCGCGCGCCAGGCCCTTTTCGGCCAGCAGCCCGGTCACGCGCTCGGCCTGGGCCAGAGTGCGCACGAAGGGCACCATCACCTGCACGTTGCTCAGGCCCATGTCCTCGCGCACGCGCTTGAGCGCCTCGCACTCCATGGCGAAGGCTTCGCGGAACTCGTGGCTGACGTAGCGCGCCGCACCCCGGAAACCCAGCATGGGGTTCTCTTCCTCGGGTTCGTAGCGCGAGCCGCCCACCAGCTTGCGGTACTCGTTGCTCTTGAAGTCGGACAGGCGAACGATGACGGGCTTGGGCCAGAAAGCCGCCGCGATCGTGGCCACGCCTTCGGCCACCTTGTCGACGTAGAACGCGCGCGGCGAGGCATGTCCCCGCGCGACGGACTCCACCGCCTTCTTCAGGTCGGCATCGATGTTCGGGTAGTCGAGGATGGCCTTGGGGTGCACGCCGATGTTGTTGTTGATGATGAACTCCAGCCGCGCCAGGCCCACCCCGCCGTTGGGGATCTGGGCGAAGTCGAAGGCCAGCTGGGGGTTGCCCACGTTCATCATGATCTTCACGTCCAGCGGCGGCATGTCACCGCGCTGCACCTCGGTGATTTCGGTCTCCAGCAGGCCGTCGTAGATGTTGCCGGTGTCGCCCTCGGCGCAGCTCACGGTGACCAGCGTGCCGTCCTTGAGCAGGTCGGTCGCGTCGCCGCAGCCCACCACGGCCGGGATGCCCAGCTCGCGCGCGATGATGGCGGCGTGGCAGGTGCGCCCGCCCCGGTTGGTCACGATGGCGCTGGCGCGCTTCATCACCGGTTCCCAGTTCGGGTCGGTCATGTCGGTCACCAGCACGTCGCCGGGCTGCACCTTGTCCATCTCGCTGATGTTGTGCACCAGGCGCACGGGGCCGGTGCCCACCTTCTGGCCGATCGCGCGACCGCTGGCCAGCACGGCACCCTTGCCCTTGAGCTTGTAGCGCACCTCGGTCTTGCCGGCGCTCTGGCTCTTCACCGTCTCGGGCCGGGCCTGCAGGATGTAGATCTGGCCGTCGGTGCCGTCCCTGCCCCACTCGATGTCCATCGGGCGGCCATAGTGCTGCTCGATCACCAGCGCGTACTTCGCCAGTTGCTCGACGTCGGCATCGGACAGGCTGTAGCGGTTGCGCTGCTCCACCGGCACATCGATGGTCTTCACCAGCTTGCCGCTGCCGGCCTTTTCCTCGGGCGTGCTGAACACCATCTGGATCAGCTTGGAGCCCAGGTTGCGGCGGATCAGCGCGCGCTTGCCCGCCTTGAGCATGGGCTTGTGCACGTAGAACTCGTCCGGGTTCACCGCGCCCTGCACCACCGTTTCGCCCAGGCCGTAGCTGGAGGTGATGAAGACCACGTCCTCGAAGCCGCTCTCGGTGTCGATGGTGAACATGACGCCGGCCGCGCCGGTGTCGGAGCGCACCATGCGCTGCACGCCGGCGGAGAGCGCCACGTCGGCATGGGCGAAGCCCTTGTGCACGCGGTAGCTGATGGCGCGGTCGTTGTACAGCGAGGCGAACACCTCCTTCATCTTGTGCAGCACCTCTTCGATGCCCACCACGTTGAGGAAGGTTTCCTGCTGGCCGGCGAACGAGGCGTCGGGCAGGTCTTCGGCCGTGGCCGAGGAGCGCACCGCGAACGAGGCCTTGGCGTTGCCGGCGCTCAGGGTCACGAAGGCGTCGCGGATCGCTTTTTCCAGGTCGGCCGGGAACGGCTGGTTTTCGACCATGGCGCGGATCTCGGCACCGGCCTGAGCCAGAGCCCGCACGTCTTCGGTGTCCAGCTGGTCCAGCCGGGCGTTGATGCGCTCGGTCAGGCCGTCGTGCTTGAGGAATTCGCGGAAGGCGTGCGCCGTGGTGGCAAAGCCGGTCGGCACCTTCACGCCGGTGGGCAGTTGCGAAATCATCTCGCCGAGGCTGGCATTTTTGCCGCCGACGGACTCGACATCGCTCATTCGCAGTTTTTCGAACGGCACGACCAGATCGGTCGCTCCAAACAGCTGGGACATGGGAAAGCTCCTAAGGTTGAAAAACCGGGGTTCCAAGCGCCAGCGGGGCGACCTGTTGTTCTGTTGTGGGTCCGACGCCGGGCAGGGAAGCAGATACGGGGGCGCCTGCGGCAGGATAATGGCTGGCGCAGACACAACACCCAGCATTGTAAGGACGCGGCCCACATGCCCAATCGAACGGTCTTCTTCATCTCGGACGGCACCGGCATCACGGCCGAAACCTTCGGCAACGCCATCCTGAACCAGTTCGAGGCCACCATGCGCCGGGTCCGGCTGCCTTTCCTGGACAGCGTGGACAAGGCGCACCAGGCGGTGCGCCAGATCAACCACGTCGCCGACGTCGAAGGCAAGCGACCGCTGGTGTTCACGACGGTGGTCGACATGGACGTGCTGTCGGTGTTCCGAACCCAGTGCAAGGGCGTGCTGCTGGACATGTTCGGCACCTTCGTCGCCCCCCTGGAGCACGAGCTCGGCATCAAGTCCAACCACCGCGTGGGCCGTTTCTCGGACGCCTCCAAGAGCCAGGCCTACCACGACCGAATTGAGGCCATCAATTTCTCGCTGGCCCACGACGACGGCCAGAGCCACAAGGACCTGGAGGGCTCGGACGTGATCCTGGTCGGCGTGAGCCGCAGCGGCAAGACCCCGACCTCGCTCTACCTGGCGATGCAGTACGGCCTGAAGGCGTCGAACTACCCGCTGATCCCGGAAGACTTCGAGCGCCGCCAGCTGCCCCCTGCCCTGGTGCCGCACCGCAAGAAGATCTTCGGTCTGACGATCGCGCCCGAGCGGCTGAGCGAGATCCGCAACGAGCGCCGGCCCAACTCGCGCTATGCGCAACTCGACAACTGCCGCATGGAAGTGGCCGAGGCCGAGGCCATGATGCGCCGCGAAGGCATCCGCTGGCTCTCGACCACCACGAAGTCGATCGAGGAAATCGCCACCACGATCCTGCAGGAGATCCGGCCCGAGCGCCTGGAGTACTGAGGGCTCGGCTCGGGCGCTGTCAGAAAGACGTCAGCCAGTGCCCGAAAAATGGGCTGGCGGGCCCTGCCCGTTCCCGCCCTCCCCTGCCTTCACGGCAGACGCCAACACCTATTCGAGACATGATCAAGATCTTCATCGCCTTCGTCATCTTCGCCGCCGTCGCCCTCTTTGCACTCATGAAGGGTGGCGACATCGACATGGGCGGTGAGAAGCACGGCATGGATGCACCGCACACCGAGCAGGCGGCGCCTGCCGCACCGGCAGCGGCACCTGCCACCCCCGCCGCACCCGCGCCGGCCGAACAGCCGAAGTAAGCCAGGAACAAGGCGCGGGTCAGCCCCGCGTCAGCCCGGGGTCAGTGCTCCGTAAGTGCCAGGTCCTACGCTCCATGTCACCCGAAATCAACCCGAGAGACATGCATGGACGAGAGTCTGGTTCAACGGATCGCGAGCAACCCCGCTTACCTTCAACTCAAGGCCAAACGATCGCGCTTCGGCTGGTGGCTGACGCTGGCGATGATGGTCGTGTACTACGGCTTCATCCTGCTGGTGGCCTTTGACAAGGCCTTGCTGTCGCGGCTCACGGGCGATGGCGTCATGACCGTCGGCATCCCGCTGGGCTTTGGCGTCATCGTCTTCACGATCGTCATCACGGCGGTCTACGTCAAGCGCGCCAACACCGAGTTCGACGAACTCTCCGCGGCCGTGGCCAAGGCGGTGCGGAAATGAGGCGCGTGCTCACCCTGCTGGCCCTGGCCAGCGTGTCCGTCGCGGCCTGGGCCGCCGGCGCCGACCTCGGCCAGGCCGACAAACAGGCCACCAACTGGACCGCCATCGGCATGTTCGGCCTCTTCGTGCTGGGCACGCTGTACATCACCAAATGGGCGGCCGCCAAGACCCGCTCCGCGTCCGACTTCTACACCGCCGGCGGCGGCATCACGGGCTTCCAGAACGGTCTGGCCATCGCGGGCGACTACATGTCGGCGGCTTCGTTCCTCGGCATCTCCGCGGCGGTGATGGCCTCGGGCTTCGACGGCCTGATCTACTCCATCGGCTTCCTGGTGGGCTGGCCTGTCATCACCTTCCTGATGGCAGAGCGCCTGCGCAACCTGGGCAAGTTCACCTTCGCCGACGTGGCCGCGTTCCGCTTCCAGCAGGCACCCATCCGCATCTTCGCGGCCTCGGGCACGCTGGTGGTGGTCGCGTTCTACCTGATCGCGCAGATGGTGGGTGCGGGGCAGCTGATCAAGCTGCTGTTCGGCCTGGAGTACTGGATCGCCGTGGTGATCGTGGGCGCGCTGATGATGGTCTACGTGCTCTTCGGCGGCATGACCGCCACCACCTGGGTGCAGATCATCAAGGCCTGCCTGCTGCTCGGCGGCGCGTCCTTCATGGCCTTCATGGTGCTGCTGCACTTCGGCTTCAGCCCCGAAGCCATGTTCGCCGGTGCGGTGAAGATCAAGACCGAACTCGCGCTCAAGGACGGCAAGGTGGCCGAGGCCGCGGCCTCCATCGGGCAGTCCATCATGGGCCCGGGCAACTTCGTCAAGGACCCGATTTCGGCCATCAGCTTCGGCATGGCGCTGATGTTCGGCACCGCCGGCCTGCCCCACATCCTGATGCGTTTCTTCACCGTGCCCAGCGCCAAGGAAGCGCGCAAGTCCGTGATGTGGGCCACCGGCTGGATCGGCTACTTCTACCTGCTGACCTTCATCATCGGCTTCGGCGCCATCACCTTCGTGCTGACCAACCCGCAGTTCCTCGATGCCAAGGGCGGCCTGCTCGGCGGCAACAACATGGCCGCTGTGCACCTGGCCAGCGCCGTGGGCGGCAACGTGTTCCTGGGCTTCATCTCGGCCGTGGCCTTCGCCACCATCCTGGCCGTGGTGGCCGGCCTCACCCTCTCGGGCGCCTCGGCCGTGTCGCACGACCTCTATGCCACCGTGCTGAAAAAGGGCAAGGCCGATTCGGCCGCCGAGCTGCGGGTGTCCAAGATCACCACGCTCTGCCTGGGCGTTGTCGCGGTGGTGCTGGGCATTGCCTTTGAAAAGCAGAACATCGCCTTCATGGTCTCGCTGGCCTTCGCCATCGCGGCCTCGGCCAACTTCCCCGTGCTCTTCATGAGCGTGCTGTGGAAGGACTGCACCACCAAGGGCGCGGTGATCGGCGGTTTCCTGGGTCTGGTGTCCTCGGTGGCCCTCACCGTGGTCTCGCCCTCGGTCTGGGAAGCCACGCTGGGCAACCCCAAGGGGTCGGCGCTGTTCCCCTACACCTCGCCGGCGCTGTTCTCGATGGCGATCGGTTTCGCCGGCATCTGGCTGTTCTCGGTGCTGGACAAGAGCCAGCGCGCGCGGGTGGACCGCGCCGGTTTCCTGGCCCAGCAGGTGCGCTCGGAGACGGGCATCGGCGCTGCGGCGGCCGCCGCGCATTGAGGGGCAGAAGCCAGGCCGAGGTGGCGCCTCGGCTCTGGCTTCGTCGCATCAGGCCGCGACGGCCTCGGCCGGTGCCACCACCGGCTGGCGGATCAGGTGGTCGAAGGCGCTGAGCGCGGCCTTCGAACCCTCACCGGCGGCAATCACGATCTGCTTGTACGGCACCGTCGTGCAGTCACCCGCCGCGAACACGCCGGGCACGTTGGTGTGGCCCTTGGCGTCCACCACGATCTCGCCGAAGCGGCTCAGCTCCACCGTGCCCTTGAGGAACTCGGTGTTGGGCACCAGGCCGATCTGCACGAACACGCCTTCGAGTTCGACGTGCTTCACGTCGCCGCTCGCGCGGTCCTTGTAGCTCAGGCCATTCACCTTGCCGTCGGCGCCGGTGATCTCGGTCGTTTGCGCGTTCACGTGGATGTCCACGTTGCGCAGGCTCTTGAGCTTGCTCACCAGCACGGCATCGGCTTTGAGCGCATCGGCGAACTCGATCAGCGTCACGTGCTGCACGATGCCGGCCAGGTCGATCGCGGCCTCGACACCCGAGTTGCCACCACCGATCACCGCCACGCGCTTGCCCTTGAACAGCGGACCGTCGCAGTGCGGGCAGTAAGCCACGCCCTTGTTGCGGTACTCAGCCTCGCCGGGCACGTTGACATTGCGCCAGCGCGCGCCGGTGGACAGGATCACGCTGCGCGCGCTCAGCACCGCGCCATTGGCCATCTGCACCTGCACCAGGCCGTTGGGCTCGCTCGCCGGGATCAGCTTGTCGGCGCGCTGCAGGTTCATGATGTCCACGTCGTAGTGGCGCACCTGCGCTTCGAGCGCGGCGGCGAACTTCGGGCCGTCGGTTTCGAGCACGCTGATGTAGTTCTCGATCGCCATCGTGTCATTGACCTGGCCGCCGAAACGCTCGGCCGCCACGCCCACGCGGATACCCTTGCGGGCGGCGTACACCGCCGCCGCGGCACCAGCCGGGCCGCCGCCGACGATCAGCACGTCGAACGGGTCCTTGGCGTTGAGCTTCGCGGCTTCGCGCGCATCGGCGTTCACGTCCAGCTTGCCGACGATCTCTTCCACCGTCATGCGACCCGAACCGAACACCTGGCCGTTGAGGAACACGATGGGTACGGCCATGATCTCGCGCGCCGTCACCTCGTCCTGGAAGGCACCGCCTTCGATGACCGTGGTCTTGATCTTCGGGTTCTGGATCGCCATCAGGCTCAGTGCCTGCACCACGTCCGGGCAGTTGTGGCAGGTCAGGGACATGTAGACCTCGAAATTGAAGTCACCGTCCAGCGCCTGGATCTGTTCGAGCACGTCCTGCTCGACCTTGGGCGGGTGGCCGCCGGTCCACAGCAGGGCCAGCACCAGCGAGGTGAACTCGTGGCCCAGCGGCAGGCCGGCGAAGCGCAACGAAGTGTCGCTGCCCGCGCGCTGCAGGGTGAACGAAGGCCGGCGCGCATCCTGGCCGTCGGTCTTCAGGGTGATCTTGTCGCTGCGCAGCGCCTGGATGGTCTGCAGCAGATCAAGCATTTCGCGGGAGCTCTCAGAGTCGCTCAAGGAAGCGACGATCTCGAAAGGTTGTGTCACGCGCTCGAGGTAAGCGCCGAGTTGAGCCTTGAGGGTGTCGTCCAACATGTTGTGTTTCCTTTATCTAAGCGACTTTGAGAACCGGCCTCCTCAGGGATTGAAAGGCGGCCAGGGGTCCCCGGCGGGCCTTCTGGGCCCGCGGGTTCTTCGACGTGCAACCGGAGAGGCTGGGCCTCATCGCGGATGGAACGCAGGATCAGATCTTGCCGACCAGGTCCAGCGAAGGAGCGATGGTCTTGGCGCCTTCGTTCCACTTGGCCGGGCACACTTCGCCGGGGTGGGCGGCGGTGTACTGGGCGGCCTTGAGCTTGCGCAGCGTTTCCTTCACGTCACGGGCGATCTCGTTGGAGTGGATCTCGGCGGTCTTGATCGTGCCTTCGGGGTTGATGATGAAAGTGCCGCGCAGCGCCAGGCCTTCTTCAGGGATGTGCACGCCGAAAGCGTTGGTCAGCACGTGGGTCGGGTCGCCCACCAGCGGGAACTTGGCCTTGCCCACGGCGGGCGAGGTTTCGTGCCACACCTTGTGCGAGAAGTGCGTGTCGGTCGTGACGATGTAGACCTCGGCACCAGCCTTCTGGAATTCGGCGTAGTTCTCGGCCGCGTCTTCCACTTCGGTGGGGCAGTTGAAGGTGAAGGCAGCGGGCATGAAGATCAGCACTGACCACTTGCCCTTCAGCGTCTCGTCGCTGACGTCGATGAACTTGCCGTTCAGAAAGGCCGTGGTCTTGAAAGGCTGGACGGTGGTATTGATCAGGGACATGGTTTTCCTTGGGTTGGGGTTGAGAAAGAGGCGGCGATCAGAAAGGGTTTTCCGTATCGCCATGGGGTGAATGATAGCAAATAACTACCAATCTCCGGGATTGATAGTGTTTATCCACCCGATAGCTTTTTCTTGTTGCTGTGCAGCAACTCGCCCGATGAGGGCCATTCGTGTTTACCACATTCCGGCGACAGCATCGTTTTTGGCGAGATTTCGGAGGGCAAACCGCGTTCCCGCCGGAAGCTTTACGGCAGGCACCGAACGAGCTATCACAAAAAAATTATCAAAAACTTAACAAGAATGGTTTTCATTTGTAATAATAAGAAAAGTAGCCAGCCAGCCCCTCCCCAGCCCCCGTCCCTTGTGTGATGCGCGCGATACCGAGTGGATGCATGCCAGCCAACTCCATCAACGCATGCATACGTAAGGATTTTTGATGTCGAGAGCATCCACCCCGTCGGCTGGCCAGCGCGGCGTTTCGTCGGGCTACCGCTTCCCCTTGCAAGCCACCGCCGTGGCCTGCAGCCTGTACGCGCTGAGCCTGGGTGCTGCCCACGCCCAGCAAGCCGATGGCTCGCTGTCCGAGGTCGTGGTGTCGGCCTCCGGCGTCGAACAGAAGATTGCCGATGCGCCCGCCAGCATTTCGGTGGTGACGCGCGAAGAGCTCGCGAAGCGCCCCTACACCACCCTGCTGGATGCCGTGCGCGACATCGAGGGCGTGGACGTGGGCGAGACCACGGACAAAACCGGTCAGGGCACCATCAGCATCCGGGGCATGGGCGCCGACTACACGCTGATCCTGATCGACGGCAAGCGCCAGAACAACAACGGCGACCTGTACCCCAACTCCTTCGGCGGCAACCAGTTCAACCACATCCCGCCGATCGAGACGATCGAGCGCATCGAAGTCATCCGCGGCCCCATGTCCACGCTGTACGGCGCGGACGCGCTGGGCGGCGTGATCAACATCATCACGCGCAAGATCCCCGACCAATGGACCGGCTCGGTCACGCAGTCCTTCACCGTGCAGGGCAACAGCGACTTCGGTGACGACAAGACCACCGACTTCAACCTCATGGGCCCGATCAAGCCCGGCGTGCTCGGCTTCCAGCTGCGCGGCAGCCTGTACGACCGGGACGCATCACGCCCCGAGTACGCGGACGTGGTGTATCCCAACGGCGCCGTGCGCCCGCGCGCCCTGGGCTTCGGCGGCGGCGGCAAGACGGTGGACAACAAGAACCAGAGCCTGGGCATGCGCCTGGCGCTCACGCCCAGCGCCCGCCACGAATTCCTGTTCGACGTCGACACTTCACGCCAGACCTACAACAACCGCCCCGAAGCCGACGGCAGCTTCCCTCTGGGCACGGTGGACAGCATCGCCACGATCTGGCGCTCGAACAACGCCACGTTCGCAGCACCCCAGGTGGGCTACCTGCCTGAACAGAAGTTCACGCGCGACCAGTGGTCGCTGACGCACAAGGGCAAGTGGGACATCGGCAACAGCGAGATCTCGCTGTCCTACGTGGACACGGCCAACAAGGGCCGCACCCTGCCCTTCTCCCCCGAGGAGCGGGCGCGCCTGCAGGCCCTGTGGGCCGCGGTGCCCGGCGCCAACGCCACGGCCAAGCTCAACAACATGACGCCCGCGCAACGCGCCACGCTGGAGTCCTTCCTGCCGCGCCCCGCGCGCGTGATGGAGACCCGCCAGTACACGCTGGACGGCAAGCTCGACATCCCGCTGGGCAACCACCTCGTCGTGGTGGGCGGCCAGTACATCGACGGCGAAATGGAGGACGGCACCTTCGGCATGTTCGGCAACAACCCGCAGCCGGGCACCGTGCAGAAGCACGAGATGACCTCGGTGTTCGCCGAAGGCAACTGGCAGCTGCGCCCCGGCTTCACGCTCACCACGGGCCTGCGCCACGACAACCACAACATCTTCGGCGGACAGACCAGCCCGCGCGTGTACGGTGTCTGGGAGGCCAATCCTTCGTGGACCTTCAAGGGTGGCGTGAGCACGGGCTACAAGACGCCCAAGACCAGCCAGCTGTTCCCAGGCATCACCGGCTTCGGTGGCCAGGGCACCTCGCCCTTCGTGGGCAATCCGGATCTGAAGCCCGAGACCAGCGTCAACGGCGAACTCGCGGCCTACTTCAACAGCACGAACGGCCACAGCTTCAACGCCACGGTGTTCCAGAACCGCTTCAAGGACAAGATCGACAGCGGCGGGCCGACCATCGCCAACTGCGAAGGCGCGGCGCCTGGCGTGCCCTGTGCCGACGTCGGACTGGGCTGGCGCGACCTGGGCTTCGCTTCCTTCAGCCAGACGCAGAACATCAGCCGCGCGGAACTCAAGGGCCTGGAGCTGGCCGGCCGCTACCGCCTCTCGCCGACGTGGATGGTGCGCGCCAACTACACCTACACCGACTCGGAACAGAAGACCGGTGCAGCCATCGGCCGCCCCCTGTCGGAAAGCGCCAAGCACATGGCCAACGCTGCCCTCTCGTGGTCGGCCACGCCTTCGCTGGAACTGTTCCTGAACCTGGAGGCGGTGTCCGACCGCTACCGCGGCTGGGACGCGCCGACCAACAGCGCGATGTACTACAAGGCCTACAACATGCTGCACCTCGGTGGCAGCTACCGCATCAGCAAGAACGTGACGCTCAACGCCCGCATCAACAACCTGCTGGACCACGACTTCACGAGCTACAGCACCAGCTTCACGAGCTGCACCAGCGGCAACACCTGCGTGGGGGGCCAGCAGCCGGTCTTCCGCGACGACTACAACGTCAAGGCCAAGGCTCGCAATTTCTGGATCAGCCTGAACGCGCGGTTCTGACGCGCTTTTCCTCAATCGCTGACCCGTTCAGCGACCCCGCGCCACGGCCTCAGGGCCCTGGCGCCTTTCGTCGTTCCTGACGCCAATTCACAACAAAATGGAAAAATTGTGAATAGGAATGATTTTTATTTGTGATAATCCCGGCCGAAGCCAGCCAAAGCCCCCGACGACCTGCCGTGCCCTTGCACCGTGCCGGTGTGATGTGGACGCCTGCCAGCCAACACACCATCGCACCCGCACCGCAAGGACTCACCCATGGCCCATATCCGCAGCCGCAAGCACAGCAAACCCGTCCACCTCCTGGCCCTCCTGGCCGCCTCCGTTCCTGCCGCCGGCATGGCGCAGCAGACCACCACCCTGCCCACGGTGACCGTCAAGGAAGCCCCCGAGGTGCCGTACAAGGCCGACAAATCGGCCAACGAGAAGATGACGGCCCCGCTGGTGGACACGCCCAAGACCATCCAGATCATCAAGAAGGAAGTGCTGGAAGAGCAAGGCGCGGTCACGCTGATGGAAGCCCTGCGCAACACCCCCGGCATCACCATGCAGATGGGTGAGAACGGCAACACCTCGGCCGGCGACACCTTCCAGCTGCGCGGTTTCTCGCTGCAGCAGAACACCTTCGTCGACGGCATCCGCGACCTCGGCGCCGTCACGCGCGACACCTTCAACCTGGAACAGGTCGAGATCGTCAAGGGCGCCGCCGGTGCAGAAACCGGCCGTGGCGCTGCGTCGGGCTTCATCAACCTGATCTCCAAGCAGGCCCATCTGGGTGACGAAAGCAGCGCCTCCGGCACGGTCGGCACCGCCAGCCGCAAGCGCGCCACCGTCGATCTGAACAAGCAACTGAGCGAAACCTCCGCCTTCCGCCTGAACGCCATGGTGCAGGACAGTGGCGTGGATGGCCGCGACTATGTGGAGAACAAGGGTTATGGCGTGGGCCTGTCCTACGTCACCGGCCTGGGCACGCCCACCCGCCTGCACCTCTTCAGCCAGCACCTGCGCCAGAAGAACGTGCCGGACGGCGGCATTCCCGCCATCGGCTACGAAGGATTCACCTCGCCGCTGGGCGCCAAGGTGCGCCGCGAGAACTTCTATGGCAGCCCCAGCGACCAGGAAAAGGTCGATGCCGACATGATCACGGCCAAGATCGAGCACGACCTGGGCCAAGGCACGACGATCCGCAACATCACGCGTTTCGGCAAGACCCACATGGACCGCACGCTGACCGGCATCATTGGCATCACCGCCACGAACACCGCCGCCACCGCTGTGAACCCGGCCGTGGTGGCCGCCAACCCGGCCACCTGGCTGGTGGCCCGCTCACGCCAGCGCGTCGATCAGGAAAACACCATCCTCGCCAACCAGACCAGCGTGAACACCGAGTTCAAGGCGGGCGGCATGGAGCACTCCCTGGCAGCCGGTGTCGAGTTGCTGCATGAAAAGCAGAACTCCTTCGACCATGGCACCGCCGTGGGCACGACGCCATCAGCCAACCTGTACAACCCGAACCCGTTCCAGACCATGGCCAACTTCGGCGGGCGCACGGGAGGCGAAACGGGCGGCACCACCAACACCATCAGCGCCTATGCGTTTGACAACGCCAAGCTCAACGAGCGTTGGTCGATCAACGGTGGTCTGCGTGTGGACGTCTACAAGCTGAGCACCGACAACGTCACCTCAGGGGGCGTTCGCACCTTGTTGGACGATTCGCGCAGCCTCGTGAGCTGGAGCGTCGGCAGCGTCTACAAGCCGGCGGAAAACGGCAGCGTCTACGCCTCGTACGCCACCTCGGCCACCCCGCCCGGTACCAGCAACTTCCAGTTGAGCAACGCCGCAGGCAACCAGGCCAATTCGACGCTGGATCCGCAAAAGACCGACACGATCGAACTGGGCACGAAGTGGGAACTGCTGAACAAGCGCATGAACGTGGCCGCGGCCGTGTTCCGCACCGAGAACGATGGTCAGACGTCGCAAGACCCCATCACCGGCCAGGTGTTCCAGTACGGCAAGACGCGTGTGCAAGGTCTTGAGCTGTCGGCCGTGGGCCAGATCACCAACTTCTGGCAGATCACGGCCGGCCTGGCCAAGACCAGCACGAAGGCGCTCAGTCAGCGCTCGCGCAACGCCACCACCGGCGTGGTCACGGTCACCGACGGCGTGCGCTGGTCGCCCGACCTGACAGCCACCGTGTGGAGCTCGTACCAACTGGACAAGCTGACGCTGGGCCTGGGTGCTCGCTACACCTCCGAGCAAAAGCGCGTCGTCACCGTGGGCGGCACGGGCAACGTGCCCAACATCCCCTCGTCCTGGGTCGCCGACGCGATGGTCGCCTACCAACTCACCGACAAGGTCAGCCTGCGCCTGAACGTCTACAACCTGTTCGACAAGGAATACCTGATGGCCCTGAACAACGGTGGTGGCCGACTGGCGCTGGGCCTGCCCCGCTCCGCTGCGCTGACCGCCAACGTCAAGTTCTGATCCCGACCACCCGTCAGAACGCTACCATCGAAAAGGCCCGCCCCATGGCGGGCCTTTTCCCGTTTCAGGAACCCTGTCCATGCTGCTGCACATTCCCCAGGTCCTCACACCAGCCGAAGTGGCCGAGATCCGCCAGGTGCTCGACACCCAGGGCTGGGTGGACGGTCTGCGCTCCACCGGTCCGCAGGCGGCCAACGTCAAGCGCAACCTGCAGCTCGACACCGCGTCCCCCGTGTTCGCGCCGCTCTCGCAGCGCATCGCGCAGGCGCTGCAACGCCATCCGCTGTTCGTCTCGGCCGTGCTGCCAGCCACCATGCTGCCGCCGATGTTCAACCGCTACGAAGGCGGTGGGCACTATGGCAACCACATCGACAACACGATCCAGACCGACCGCTTCAGCGGCCAGAAGGTGCGCACCGACGTGTCCACCACCGTGTTCCTCAGTTCACCCGACGAGTACCAAGGCGGCGAGCTGATCGCCGAGGACAGCTTCGGCATGCACGAGATCAAGCTCGATGCGGGCGACGCGATCGTCTATCCGTCCACCAGCCTGCACCGCGTGGAGCCGGTGACCAGCGGCGTGCGCGTGGCCTCGTTCCTCTGGACGCAAAGTCTGGTGCGCGACGCGTGGCGGCGCTCGATGCTGTTCGATCTGGACATGACCATCCTCAAGCTGCGCAACCAGCTGGGCGACACCGCCGAGGTGGTGGCGCTGACCGGCCACTACCACAAGCTGTTGCAGCAATGGGCAGAGACTTGATCCCCCCGCGCCGGATGCGCCACCCGGTTCAATACACGTCGCGGCGGTAGCGACCGTCGGCGGTGAGCTGCTGCAGCGCCTCTTCGCCCAGGATGGTCTGCAGCGTGCCGTTGACTTCGCCGGCCATGCCTTCAAGGCTGCCGCACACGTACACCGCAGCGCCCTGCCCGACCCATTCCTTCACGTCCGCTGCGGCCTCGGCCAAGGCGTGTTGCACATAGCGCCGCTCGGCCTGGTCGCGCGAGAACACCCAGTCCACACGGCGGAGCCAGCCATCGCGCTGCCAGGCGTCGATCTCGTCGCGGTAGTGCGCGTCGCACGTCGCGTTGCGTTCGCCGAACAACAACCACATGGGCACCTGCCCCTTCCCCGCCGCAATACGCGCCCGCATGTGCCCGCGCAAACCCGCCAGGCCCGTGCCGTTGCCAATCAGGATCAACGGACGCTGAGCGTTGTCACCAATGCGAAAACCGCCATGCGAGCGCACGCGCAGCGTGACGGTGTCGCCGGTCTGCGCAGCTTGCGTCAGCCAGCCCGAGGCCAGGCCGGGGCTGCCGTCGGCGCGGCGCGTTCGGCGCACCAGCAGGTGCACGGCGCCATCCTGCGGCACGGAAGCGATGGAGTAGTCGCGCGGTTCGCCCGGCGCGGTGGGCACCTCCACCTGCACCAGGTCGCCCGCCTGCCACTCGGGCAACGCCGCGCCGGCCTCAGCAGGCACCAGTTCCAGGTGATGCACCTCCTCGCCCGCGCTGCCGGGGTTGAGGTGCTGGCGCGCGCGCAGCCGCCAAGGCTGCAAGGCCGGTGCCTCCCAATCCGGCAGGTCGCTGGTGCCGGCCAGGTGCGCGAGGTGCTGGCGCCAGCGCTGCAGCGCGTCGGGATCGCTCTTGTCCACGTCGATGCGCTCGAACAGGGCCTGCGCGCCGCGGTCCATCAGCCACTGGTCCAGCTGGCGGCCGAAGCCGCAGAAGTGGGCGTAGGTCTTGTCGCCCAGCGCGAGCAGGCCCACGTGCAGGTGCGACAGCGTCACACCCGCGTTGGCCATCACCTGCCGGGCGAACAGCACGGCGCTGTCGGGCGGATCGCCCTCGCCGTAGGTGCTCGCGATGCAGAGCAGGCGATCGGCCTGCTGCAGGTCGGCCAGGCTGATCTGGCTCAGCGGCGCCAGGCGCACCGGCACGCCCGCCGTGTGCAAGGCCTGCGCGGTCTGCAAGGCCAGCTCTTCGGCCTGGCCGGTCTGGCTCGCGTACGCCACCCACCACGCGGGCACACCTGGCGTGGCCGGCAGCAGCGCATCCACCCGGCGCTGCGCGGCGCGCTGCCGGTTGCGGTGCTGCCAGGCGATGGCGCCGCACAGCAGGGCGTAGCACAGCAGCGTGGCCAGGGCGTAGAGCCATTTTTCGCTGGTCATCCGGCGAGTTCCTTCATCGCGGGTGTGAGGGTTTCGGTCAATCGGCCATCGGGCTCGCGCTGCACGAACAAGGCCGCGATGCCGTGCGCGGTGGCCAGGGCCAGGCCCTGCTCTCTTCCGAGCACGGTCAGCGCGGTGGACCAGGCATCGGCCCACAGGCATTCGGTGTGCAGCACGCTCACGGACGCCAGACCATTCGCCAGCGGCCGGCCGTTGCGCGGATCGATGGTGTGCGGCCAGCGCGCGCCATCGTGTGTGTACACGCGCCGGTAATCGCCCGAGGTGGCGACGCACAGCCCATGCAGGGCCACGCGTGTGGTGGGCAGCGGTGCCTGTCCAGGCGCGGTGGGCGGCGATTCGAGGTCCACCCACCAGGGTTGGCCACCCAGCCGCAAGCCCTGGCCCCGCAGCTCGCCCCCCACCTCCACCAGGCTGTGGGGCAAGCCCATGCCGCTCAACCGCCGCGACACCCGGTCCACCGCGTAACCCTTGGCGATCGCCGAGAAGTCCAGCCGCACGCCACCGGGCTGGTGAAGCTGGCGGCTGGCCGCTTGCCATTGCAGGGCGCGCCAGTCGTTGAGCGCCAGGGCGTGCTGCACCGCGCCCTCCGTGGGAGGGGTGAAGCCGGGGTCGGTGTAGCGCGGGCTGGGGCCGAAGCCCCAGAGGTTCACCAGCGCGCCCGCAGCGGGGTTGAACGCGCCGCCGGAAATCTCGGCCAGCCACAGGGCCGCCGCCAGCACCTCGGCCATGGCCTCGGGCACGGTGTGCCACGTGCCGGCCGGGGCGCGGTTGAAGCGCTCCAGGTCGGCGCTCTCCAGCCAGGTGCTCATCTGGGCCACGACCAGATCCAGCTCGTCCTGAACGGCGACGCGCACCAGCCCGCTGGGCGAGGCACCGGCCGCCACCCACCGCACCTGCCAGGTCGTGCCCATGGTCTGGCCGTCCAGGCAGTGTGCCTGGGCACCCAGCATGGGCATCGAAGCATCCAGCTCCAGGGGCACCAGCACACGGTTCATGTTGCGTGGGTCAGAAAACCAAAAAACAACCCCAGCCATCTGCATGGTCTGGGGCATGCCGGCTTGCGCCGGGGCATCAACGGGGCAGGACTTCCAGCGTCAGGCTGTAGCCCGAGCGGCGGACCGGCTCGGCCAGCGTGCCTGCCGGGCCCGTGGGCGCGGGACGCGGTGCGTCGGCGGCAGGGGCTGCGCCCGCGGCGGCAGGCGCAGCGGGGCCACCGGCGCCAGGACCGCCAGCGCCGCCGGGACCGCCCATGCCAGGCGCGCGCGGCGGCGCGATGTTCACCCAGTACATGCCGGCCGCTGGCCACTTGACCTTGATCTCGCCCTTGTCGTCGGTCGTGGTGCGGATTTCACCCAGCTCGCTGCGGTAGCGCAGGCCGGCCAGGATGACGGTGGCCGCGTAACCGGCCGCGGGCTTGCCGTTGTCGATGAAACGGAAGGTGGCGGTGTCGCCTTCCACCAGATCGTTCGGGTGCGTCACCGGCACCAACTCGATGCCGCGGCCCGTGGGCTTGAGGGCTTCGGTGGTGGGCTTGCCGGAGGTCACGAAGGTCTCCACGCGGTTCTGCGACTGGCTCACGCGCAGGTCTTCCGCATTGGCAGGGATTTCCTTGGCCAGCGACTCGGCGGTGCCGCGCAGGCGCTTGCTCTCGGTGCCCACCTTGAAGCTGGCGATGAGGGCGTCGTTCACCAGCGCGAGGCGGTAGGTGCCGGGCTTGTCGAGCTTCACGTCGAACATGCTGCGGTAGCGGCCCTTGGCCTGGTTCTCGGCCTGCACCGGCTGGCCATCGGGACCGATCACCACCAAGTTGTCCAGGCCGGCGGCGTTGTGCTCATAGTAGAAGATGTCGTTGGAGACGGCGGCATCGACCGACACCCAGGGCAGCTGGCCCGAGTAGATGGTGCCCGAGGGCAGCAGCCAGGAGCGGTGCGCATGCACGGCGGCCGGCAGGGCCAGCACGGCCGCGGCGGCCAGGGTGAGAACGCGGGCGCGAACGGTGGTGGTTTTCATGAGGGTCTCCAGTCGGGGTCAGGGTTTGACGGTGACGCTGATCGCGCCGAGTTCGTGTTCGCCACGGGCTTGTGTGGTGGTGGCGGCCTTGGGGGGCCACACGAAGGGCACCTTCACCACCTCGCGGCCACCCACTTCGCGCGCGGCTTCGAGCACGAGGCTGTATTCACCCGGGGCCAGCTTGCCCAGCGCGGTGCTGTCGGCGAACTGCACCGACTGCTCGCCGGGCGCGCGCGTGGCGCCACTGATGCCGTCCACCGGCATCGTGAGCTCGCGGCCGCTCTTGCGCCACCAGGCGCGCATGTCCTTGAGCCACTTGGTGCCCTCGTTGTTGCGCATCTTGATGTCGTACCAGACCGCGAGGTTGCCCGCGAAGGACTGGTCGTTCTTCTCGATCCAGATCGCCACGTAGGGGCGGTGGTACTCCGCCACGGTCAAGCGCGGAATCTCGACTTTGAGCGCCATGTCGGCGGCCAGGGCGGGGAAGGCAAACCCAGCCGCGGAAATGGCGGTGGCGTATCGGATCAACATGGGAACGCAGCTCCTTCGGCAATCAATGGATGAACAGGATCACGAGCAACAAGGGAATCACCAGGCCCGCGCCGACCATGGGCCAGGTCGTGGGGCGGCTTGTCGCGTGGAACTTGAGGATGAACAGGCCGGTGATGCAGAACACCAGGCAGGCCACCGAGAAGATGTCGAGAAACCACTTCCAGGCCAGGCCGGTGTGGCGGCCCTTGTGCAGGTCGTTCAGGTAGGAGATCCAGCCTCGGTCGGTGCGCTCGTACTCCACGCTGCCCGACTCGCGCTCGATGCGCAGCCAGGCATCGCCACCGGGGCGCGGCAGCGAAAGGTAGATCTCTTCGGGCGACCACTCGGCGGTGGTGCCGGGCAGGGGCACGTCCAGCGCCTCGGCCAGCCAGCGGTGCACCTCGGGCGGCAGCACCGCGTTGTCAGGCTCGTCGTCCTTGGGTGCGAGCGCCGTCTGCAGTTCGGCGGGCAATTGCACCAGCTTCTGCTGCACCTGGGGAGCGGCCGCGATGTCGGCCGCGTGGTTGAGGGTGATGCCCGTGAAGGCGAACAGCAGCATGCCGATCAGGCACAGCGCCGAACTGATCCAGTGCCACTGGTGCAGGGTCTTGAGCCAGTAGGCACGGTTGGACGCCGCTTGGGCGGCTGGGGGGTTCTTCACGGGAGTAGAGACAACGCAGAAACGGATCGGAAGCCAACGGAAGGCGGGACATCGCGAGGGCGGAAACCGCCTGCGCTCATCAGCCTGAGAATTATAACTATTCTCATTTAGAAAAGCCCTCGGAGCCCCGCAAAAAGTTGCTGTCCTGCTTCTGTTTTTCAGGAAATCGGCGGCGGCGGACCGGCCCAGTCACCGCCCAGGGCCTTGTACATGTCCAGCGCGGCGGTCAGGCGCGAGAGGCTTTGCGTGGCCAGGGCGTCCAGGGCGGCGAACAGGGTGCGCTGCGCGTCCAGCACCGAGAGCAGATCGCCACTGCCCTCGCGATACCGCAGCTCGGCCAGCTGCAGCGAGCGGCGCGCCTGCGCCACCACCTCGCGCTGCAGCGCTTCCTGGCGCTCGCTGCGCGCCACGTTGCCCAGGCCGTCGTCCACCTCCTTGAGCGCGGTGCGGATGGCCTTGCCGTAGTTCTCGATCAGCACCACGCGCTGGGACTCGGTGCTGCGGATCTGCAGGCGCTGGCGCCCGCCATCGAAGATCGATTGCGCCAGCGAAATGCCCAGCGACACGCTGCGCGTGGGGTCGGCCAGGCTGATCAGGGCCGAGGTGCCCAGGCTGCCCGACGCCGACAGCGACAGGCTCGGCAGCAGCGCCTTGCGCGCGACTTCCACGTTGGCATCGGACGCGGCCAGCTGCGCTTCCGCGGACGCCAGATCGGGGCGGCGCGTGAGCAGCGAGGACGGCAGGCCCGGCGACAGCGCGGGCACACGCAGCTGCGTGAATTCACCCGCTTCAGGCGCGTAGCCTTGCGGCACGCGTCCCAGCAACAGCGCGAGCGCGGTGGCGGTCTGGCGCTGCTGCAATTCGATGGGCAACAAGGCCGTGCGCTGCGACAGCACCGTCGTGCGCTGTTGCGACACTTCCAGCGCCGTGGCCACGCCGTTGCGCTGGCGCGCTTCCACGATCGCCAGCACGCGCTCGGCGATGGCCAGGTTCTCGCGCGCGATGCGCAGGCGCTCGGCGGTGTTGAGCCACAGGAAATAGTTGTTGGCCACGGCCGTGAGCAGCGTCAGGCGCGCGGTCTTCCAGTCGTACTGGCTGGCCTGGAACGAGGCCTCGCCCGCGCGCACGCCGGCCGCGATGCGGCCCCAGAGATCAACCTCGTAGCTGACGGACAGCCCGGCACTGCTCGACTCGCGGGAGGTAGACGCGGTGCCCGGCGCGTCGGTCCGGCCGGCCGTGCTGCCCAGGCTGCCGTTGACCGACGGCAGGCGCGAGACGCCCGCCTGCTGCAGGGCGATGTCGGCCTGGCGCATGCGTTCGATCGCGATGCGCAGGTCCGGGCTGCCGGCCTGCGCCTCTTCGATCAGGCGCTCCAGCGGCTGCGAGCCGAAGGACTGCCACCAGGCGGTGGTCAGCTGCGGCGCGTCGGTCGCGGGCAGCGCGGGCGCGAAGGCGGCGGGCATCTCGACCACCGGCCCACGCGCCGGCTCGGTGCTGGCACAGGCCTGCAAGGCCAGCACGGCGGCCAGGAGCAGCGGTTTGGCCAAGGGGAACATTGACGGTTTCATCACGGTGTTCATTCGGAAGACAGGGCCACGACGGGGTCGAGCCGCGCGGCCTTGCGCGCGGGCAGGTAGCCAAAGATCAGGCCGGTGGCGAAGGCGCAGCCGAACGCCAGCACGACCGGGGTGACGGAGAACTGCACCGCCGTGCCGGTGGCACCGATCACGAAGGCCACGCCCAGGCCGATGACGACGCCGATCAGGCCGCCCAGCGCGGAGACCACCAGCGCCTCGATCAGGAACTGCTGGAGGATGTTGCGCATGCGCGCGCCCGTGGCCATGCGGATGCCGATTTCGCGGGTGCGCTCGGTCACGCTCACCAGCATGATGTTCATGACCCCGATGCCACCGACCAGCAGCGAGATCGCCGCGATCGAGCCCAGCAGGATGGTCATGGTGTTCTGCGTCTCGGTCGCGGTGTCGATGATCGACGCCATGTTGCGGATCTGGAAGTCGATCACGCCATGGCGCTCGGCCAGCAGGGATTCCACCGCCGACTGGGTTTCGTCGATGCGGCTCACGTCGGACACCGCCACCGTCACGTTGCGCAGGAAGCGCTGACCCGACAGGCGCAACTGGCTGGTGGCGTAGGGCACCAGCACCACGTCGTCCTGGTCCTGCCCGTTGGGCGAGGCGCCGCGCGTGCTCATCACGCCCACCACCTGGAAGATCAGGTTGTTCACCAGCACGAACTTGCCCAGCGGCTCCTCGCCACCAGGGAACAGGGCCTTGGCCACGGTCTGGCCCAGCACCGCCACGGTGGCGTATTCCTGCTCGTCCTCGTCCGTGAAGAAGGTGCCGCGCTGCACCTTCCACTGGCGCGCGAGCGGGAACTTGGATGAGGTGCCCAGGATGCTGCTCGAATAGTCGGACTCGCCATAGCGCAAGGTCGCGTTGCTGCTCTGCTCGGGCACGGCCGCCAGCACGTTGGGCACTTCCTTGTCGATCGCGTTCACGTCGGCGAGCACCAGCGTCGCGGTGTTGGAGAAGCCCCGCTGGTTGGGCGCGCCCGGGCGCACCAGCAACAGGTTGGAGCCCATGGCGCTGATGCGGTCGATCACCACCTGCTTGGCGCCGTCACCGATGGCCAGCATGGCGATCACCGAGGCCACGCCGATCACGATGCCCAGCAGCGTGAGGATGGCGCGGAACACGTTGGCGCGCAGGGCGCGCAGCGCGGTCTTGGCGGCCTCGACCACATCGCTCAGGTGCGAGATGCGGCCGGCGCGCGCCGTCCAGTTCTGCGCCGCCAGCGCGGCCTGGCCTTCGGGCGGGCGTGGGCCCGGGTCGGCCAGGATGTGGCCGTCCTTGATCTCGATCACGCGCTGCGCGTGTTGCGCGACCTCGGCGGCGTGGGTGATGAGGATCACCGTGTGCCCCTGCGCCGCCAGCTCCTTGAGCAGGACCATCACGTCGGCGCCGCTCTTGCTGTCCAGCGCGCCGGTGGGTTCGTCGGCGAGGATCACGCGGCCGCCGTTCATCAAGGCGCGGGCGATCGACACGCGCTGCTGCTGGCCACCCGAGAGCTGGTTCGGCCGGTGGTGCATGCGCTCGCCCAGGCCCAGCGAGCCGAGCAATTCGCTGGCACGCTGATGGCGCTCGGCCGGGGGGATGCCCGCGTAGACGGCGGGCACCTCGACGTTGTCCGCCGCGGTGCCGGTGGCGATGAGGTTGTAGCTCTGGAACACGAAGCCGAAGGCATCGCGGCGCAGCTCGGCGAGCTCGTCGCGCTCCAGTTCGGAGACATCGCGGCCCATGAAGAGGTAGCGGCCGGTGGTGGGCTTGTCAAGGCAGCCCAGGATGTTCATCAGGGTGGACTTGCCCGAACCGGACGCGCCCATGATGGCCACCAGCTCACCGGGGTAGATCTGCAGGTCGATGCCGTGCAGCACCTCGACCGACAGGTCACCGTTGTGGTAGGTCTTGGTGATGCCGCTCAGGTCGATCAGCGGCACGCCCGCGCTCTGCGGCGCGGCGCGCAGCGCCTCGGCCTCATGCGACTGCGGCAGCTGGCTCATCGGCGCGCCCCACCGGCGGCGCCACCCGGCATGCCACCAGGACCACCCATGCCCTGCGGCTGCCCCAGGCCCGTGCCCTGTGTCGGGTTGGCAGGACGGCGCTCGGGTTCGCGCACGCCGGCGATCACGCGGTCGCCTTCCTTCAGGCCCGACAGCACCTCGGCATGCACCCGGTTGCTGATGCCGATGGTGACGTCACGCTCTTCGATCGTGCCGTCCTCGGCCATGACCTTGACCTTGGCCTGGCGGGGGCCGCGCGCCGGGCGGGTGGGCCCGTCGTTGCGGGGCATGCCGCTCACGTTCGGCGCCGTGGGCTTGGCGGCCGCGGCGTCCTTGCCGCCGGCATCGGTGCCCGAGGCGGCCCGCTTCTGCGTGGGAGCCGCACCATTGGCGCTGCCGGGTGCCGTGGCCGCGCTGCCACCGTTGGCCTGCGCCTGCTCGCGCTCCTTGCGGCGCTGCTCGCGGAAGCGGGCACGCTCCTCTTCGCTCATGTTCTGGAACGCTTCGGGGCTCATGCGCGGGCGATCGCCGCCCGCACCCGCCGCCGCGCCCGCACCGCCCGGCGCGGCACCACCGGCGGCTTCGCGTTCCTTGCGGCGCTGCTCGCGAAAGCGCGCGCGCTCCTCGTCCGTCATTTTCTCGAACGCCTCGCGGTCCATGCGAGGACGCTCGCCGCCCGCCTGCGCGACCACGGTGTCGGCCACCGTCTTGAAGGACGCCGACGGAATGGCGGACGTGCTCGTGCCCCGCTGCGTCGGCGCCGCCGGGGCGGCGCCCGGGGTGGAGGGAGCGGGCGTGGCACCGGAAGGCGCGGCCGGCGTGGGCGCAGCGCCGGCGCCCGGGTTGTTGCGCGCCCCGCCCGGCCCGCCTTGCTGCCCGCCGCGGTTGCCCTGGGCGCCGCGCTGGATCGTCAGCGCCGACATCGGCACCACCAGCACGTCCTTGGCCTCGGCCACCACGAAGAACACCTGCGCGGTCATCTGCGTCATCAGGCTGCGGTTGTTGTTGGGCACCTCGAACAGCGCGTTGTAGAGCACCACGTTGTTGGTCACCGTGGGCGTGGGTTCGATCTTCTTGAGTTCGCCGTACCAGCGGCGGCCCTGGCCACCCAGGGTGGTGAAGTACACCGGCATGCCGCCGCGCAGCTTGCTCACGTCGGCCTCGGACACCTGGGTCTGCACCGTCATCACCGAGAGGTCGGCGATGCGCATCAGCGTGGGGGCCTGCTGGTTGGTGTTCAGCGTCTGGCCCTGGCGCGCGGTGATGCTCACCACCGTGCCGGCCATGGGCGCGTAGATCTTGGTGTACTTGAGGTTGGCCTCTTCCACCCGCATGCTGGCCTGCAACTGCTCCATCGAGGCCTTGAGCGACTGGATCTGCGCACGCGCCGTCTTCACCGCGGTTTCCGCGTTCTGCAGCGTCTCGGCGGTGGTCGCCTCTTCGGCCATCAAGTTCTTCTGGCGCTGCAGGTCGCGCTCGGCCTTGGCCAGTGTGAGTTCGCGCTCGCCCATCTGGGCCTGTTGCGAGCGCAGCTGGGCGCGGCTGGCGTCCACGCGCGCCATCGAGGTCTCGGCGTCGATCTCGGCCAGCAGGTCGCCCTCCTTGACCTCGCTGCCCACCTCCACGTGGATCTTGCGCAACTGGCCCGACACCTGAGCGCCCACGTCCACATAGTCGCGCGGCTGCAGCGAACCGGTGGCGCTGACCTGGTCCTCGATGTCGCCGCGCTGCACCGTGGCGGTGATGTAGGCGCTCTCGGTCTTGGCGCCCGGCCCCCAGCGGTAGTACGCAAAACCGCCCCCCCCGAGCACGGCCAGGCCCACGAGCGCGATCAGCGCCAGCTTCCAGGTCTTGCGGCGGCGGGCGGCGGGGGCCTTGCCCCCTTCACGTTGGACTTCGTTCATGACAATGCGTTGAGGTTCTGGATGGAGGGCGCCCGCAGGGCTTGCCGGGATGATGCGGGATATTGCCCGCGAAATATGGAAAGAATGAGCAAGCAGAACGCCCTGGCTTGCACAAAGTTTGAAAGATTTGGGTTTAGTCTCGACCACACCATGCAGACCGACCGTGCCACCCCCTCGTCCAGCCGCCGGGCCTGGCTTTCGCGCTTCGACACCCTGCGCGTCAAGCTCTTCCTGGCCATCGCGGGCGCCAACGTGGTGCTGGTCATGTCCGCCTACCTCATCTACAGCTGGAGTTTCGACAAGGGCCTGGTCGAGTACCTGAACAAGGCCGACGAAAACCGGCTGCAGCCCATGATCGTGCGGCTCGCCGAGGGGTACCGCCAGCAGGGCAGCTGGGCCTGGATCACCGAAGACCGCCAGCGCTGGCAGGACCTTTCGCGCGAAGTGCTGGGCACCGGCCGCATGCAGCGCCGCCCCGCCGAGCCGCAGGCAAGCTCACCCGGCCTCCCTCCGGCGCAGACGCCGGCCGACGTGCAGCCCCATGCGCATCCACCACCGCCGCCGCCATCCGCGCAGCCGGCACCCGGCACGCCGAGCGTGCCGCCGCCCCTCACCATCGACCCCCGGCTGCTGCTGCTCGACCCCGGGCGCAACCTGCTCGCCGGCCCGGAAGGCCGCACCGAACAGGCCGTGCTCAAACCCATCCAGGTCAACGGGCAGCTGGTGGGCTACCTGGGCTACGTGCCGCGCCTGCAGATGGTGGCCTCGCTCGAACGCGTGTTCCTGGCCCAGCAGACCCGCACCTTCGCCGCCATCGCGCTGGGCATGCTCGCGGCCGTGTTGCTCAACGCCGCGCTGATCGCGCGCTGGCTCTCCCGGCGCCTGCACGTGCTCGGCGAGGGCACGGCGGCCGTGGCCCAGGGCGACTACAGCGTGCGCCTGCCCGCGCGCGGCCACGACGAACTCGCGCAATTGGCCGATGCCTTCAACCACATGGCCACCTCGCTGCAGGCCGCGCAACAGGCGCGGCAGCAATGGATCGCCGACATCGCCCACGAGCTGCGCACGCCGCTGGCGACCTTGCGCGCCGAGATCGAGGCCTTGCAGGACGGCATCCGCCAGCCCGACACGGCCAACCTCGACTCGCTGGCGCAGGAGGTCAGCCGCCTGACGCGGCTGGTGGAAGACCTGCGGCTGCTCTCCCTGTCCGACCTGGGCGCGCTGGACTACCGCTTCGCGCCGCTCGACCTCGGCCGCTTCGTCGGCCACCATCTCAGCGACGCCGCGGGCCTGCCCGGCAGGCGCCTGCAGGTGCGCACCGAACTGGCCGACGGCGTGGAGATCCGCGCCGATGGCGATCGGCTCGACCAGGTGCTCAACAACCTGCTGCAGAACACGCAGCGCTACAGCGCCGACCCCGCCACGCTCAGCGTGCAGGTGCGCCGCCAAGACACCGAGGCCCAGCTGACCTGGGAAGACACCTCGCCGGGCGTGCCGCCCGACGCCCTGCCCCGCCTGACCGAGCGGCTCTACCGCGTGGACGAGTCGCGCGCCAGCGCCAGCGGTGGTTCGGGCCTGGGCCTGGCGATCGCGCACGCCATCATCGTCGGCCACGGCGGGCGCATGCAGGCCTCGGCCAGCGCGCTCGGCGGCCTGCGCTGGGACATCTGGCTGCCCCTGAACACGGAAGCCGCGCATGGCTGAGCGCAGCATGATGGCCAGCCGCATCCTCATCGTCGAGGACGAAAACAAGATCGCCGGCGTGCTGCTGGACTACCTGAAACAGTCCGGCTTCGACACGCACCACCTCACGCGCGGCGACGAGGTGGAAGACTGGCTGGAACACCACCCGGTGGACCTGGTGCTGCTGGACCTGATGCTGCCCGGCAAGAGCGGGCTGGACGTCTGCAAGGCGCTGCGCGCCGGCACGCCGGGCAAACAGGCGCCAGCCATCATCATGGTCACGGCGCGCGTGGAAGAGATCGACCGCCTGCTCGGGCTCGAACTCGGGGCCGACGACTACATCTGCAAGCCCTTCAGCCCGCGCGAAGTGGTGGCGCGCGTGAAGGCGGTGCTGCGGCGCGGCACGCACGCGGTGGAGGCCACGGCCGACGAACTGCCCCATGGCCTGCAGCTGGACGACGCCGCCTGGCGCGCCACCATCGCCGGGCACGACCTGGGCCTGACCGCCGTGGAGTACCAGCTGCTCAAGGTGCTGAGCGCGCGGCCCGGGCGCATCTTCTCGCGCGAACAGCTGATGGACTCGATGTACCAGGACGAGCGCATCGTCTCGGACCGCACGGTCGACAGCCACATCAAGAAGCTGCGCCGCAAGATCCAGGAGCACCTGCCGGAGCAGGAGCTCATCCACTCGGTCTACGGCCTGGGCTACAAATTTGAACCACCCCTGTAGCGGCTGCGCCGCTTTCCCCTCAAGGGGACGACACCAGCGGCCTGGCGAAGCCAGTTCCGCGGTGCCTCTGGAATCGACACCGTGCACGCCGGACGCGCCCCTTCTCCTCCGTGCCTTCAGCGGGCGGCGATGGCGCCCAGGCGCTGGGCGTTCTCGCGCAATTCGCCCACCGGGTCGCGGCCCTCGGTCAGCAGCACGATGGCGCGCACGCCGGCCTGTTGCACGGCCTGCGCCACGGGCGGCGGCAGCTCGCGGTGGTGCAGCACGGCGGCCACCGAGGCGCTGCGCAGCCGTTGCGTCAATTGCGTGAGCGCCTCCGGCGTCCAGGCTTCGTCGGCGCGGGCGTCGGTGCCCGCGAGGTCGAGGTTGAAACCGTTGACGAGGTAGTCGAGCCGGTCCGAGAGGCTGAACACCGCGAGGTTGCTCGCGTTGGCCAGGCGGGCTTCGCTCTGCGCCGTGATGCCCAGCAGCTGCTGGCGCAGCGCGCCCACATTGGCCTGCAGGCGCGGCTTGGCGGCGGGCACCAGCCGGCCGACGTCGCTGGCGATCACGTCGGCCATGCGGCCCAGGTTCACCGGGTCCAGCCAGGGCAGCGCGTTCGCCGCGGCGTCCTGCTCCTGCAGCGCCATGCCGGGCAGGGAGGCATCGAGCGGGCGCGCCGCGTCGATCTCGACCAGGCGGATGTTCTGCCGGCGCGCCAGCGGAAACAACGGGTCGTCGGGCCAGATGGAGCGCAGGGCGATCACGGCGTCGGCCTGGCGCGCGGCCTCACCGAGCCCGGCCGCGCCACGGCCGGAGAAGAAAGCCAGCTGCCGGTTCGGCGGCAGCGTCTCGGGCACCGGCCGCAGCACCACGATGCCGGTGTCGCGCACCAGCGAGGTGGTGAGCGCGGCCACCACGGGATGGGCCACCAGCAGGCGGGCCGGCGCCGCGGCGGCGGCCACGGGCGCGGCAGGCGCCTGCGCGGTGGCGGCACCGGCCGACAGGGCCAGCAGACCGGCCAGGCACCAGGCCGGCGGGGACAGAAGACGCGAGGTCATCCAGCATGTCCTTTCAGTGACGGGGTGAAGCCCCGGATGACCGCCGCGAGCGCGAACAGCGCTCCGGCGGTGAGGATGATGGCCGCGCCCGAAGGCACCGGCAGTTCGAGTTCGATCGGCACCAGGATGCCGATCTGCGTGCTGACGGTGGCGATCGCCACGCTCAGCCAGAAAAAACCCCGCAGCGACAGGCTCAGCAGGCGCGCAGCGGCCGCGGGAATGATGAGCAAGGCACCGACCAGGATCGCGCCGATCACCTTGACCGACGCCACCGTCACGATGGTCACCAGCACCACGAACAGGTAGTCCAGCAGCTTCACGCGCACGCCGCGCACGCTGGCCAGCTGCGGGTTGAAGCTGGCGAGCATGAAGCGGTTGTACAGCGGCACCGTGAGCGCCACCACCAGCGAGCCGACCACCGCAAGCACCAGCAGGTCCCCGGCGTCCACCGTGAGCACCGAGCCGAACAGCACGTTCTCCAGGATGTGGATGTTGACGCGGCCCGACAGCATCAGCAGCAGGCTGGCCCCCATGGCCAGCGAGACCGCGAGGAACACGCCGATCAGGGTGTCGGGCGAGAGGCCGGTGCGGTTGCGCAGGTAGTTCAGCAGCATGCCGAACAGCAGGCAGTACGCGAACAGGCTGCCATAGGGCCCGGTGTAGGGCTCGCCCAGCAGGATGCCGATGGCCACCCCGGTAAGCGCGGCGTGGCCCACGGCCTCGGAGAAGAAGGCCAGCCGCTTGACCACGACCAGCGTGCCCAGGCCACCGAGCACGGGGCCGATGAACAGCCCGGCCAGCACGGCGTTGACCACGAAACCATAGGCCAGCGACGCGGGCAGCGTGCCCTGCTCGGCCAGGTGCTGGATGCCCTGGCGGAAGGTATCGAATGCGCTCATCAGGCCACCGCCTTGTCTTTTTCTTCTTCGCGCCGCTGCCGGCTGGAGAACAGCGCGAGCACGCGCTGCGGGGTCAGCGTCTCGGCGGCCGGGCCGTCGAACAGCACCTGCCGGCTCAGGCCGGAGACGTGGTCGGCCAGGCGCGTGACGGCGTCGAGGTCGTGCTCGATCCACAGCACGGTGACGCGGGTCTCGCGCCAGTGCGCGAGCAGCTTCTCGAAGATCGCTTCACCGGCTTCGTCCAGCGCGGACATGGGTTCGTCGAGCAGGATCAGGTCGGGCGAAGGAATCAGCGCCTGCGCCAGCAGCACGCGCTGGCGCTCACCGCCGGAGAGCGCGCCCATGCGGCGGCCCGCCTTCTCCAGCATGCCCACCTGCTGCAAGGCCTGCTCCACCGGCTCGCGCCAGCGCGGCGACAGGCCGAGGAACACCGGCCGGCGCTGGCACATGGCGCCCATGAAGTCCATCACCGTCATCGGCAGGCCGGCATCGAAAGCCAGGGCCTGCGGCACGTAGCCCACCACGCCCGGCAGCTCGCCGGGCCAGGTCAGGCTGATCTGCCCCCGGTGCGGCACCTGGCCGAGCAGGGCCTTGAAGAGCGAGCTCTTGCCACCGCCATTGGGGCCCACGAGCGCGTGCACGGTGCCCGCCGCCACGCGCAGGTTCACCTGCCGCAGGATGTCGGTGTGGCCCAGGGTGAGGTCGACGGATTCGAATGCGATGCCGGGTCCACCCGCGATCGCGCTCACGCGGACTCCTTGATCGCGCGCACCACAGTGGCCAGGTTGCGGGCGATCTCGTTCTCGAACTTGTCGGCCGTGTACGGGCCGTGCGAGATGTGCGTCAGCGCGTACAGGCGCACGCCGGTTTCGCGGCGGATGGTGTCGACGTAGGCGGACGGGAAGTCCATCTCCGAGAAGATCACCTTCACGTCGAGCGAGCGGATCTGGTCGATGGTGCCCTTGAGCTGCGAGGGGCTGGGTTCGATGCCGTGCGCCGGCTCCACCACCGCCGCCACTTCCAGGCCGAACTCGCGCAACAGGTAGTCGTAAGCGCCGTGGATGGTGGCGATGCGCAGGCCGCTGGCGGGCGCCTGGGCCAGCTGGCCCAGCGCGTCGGCGCGCAGCTTGCGCAGCTTCTGCGCGTAGGCGCGCGCGTTCGCGGTGTAGGCGTTGGCGTTCGCGGGATCGAGCTTGCCCAGTTCGCGGGCGATGGTGTTCACCTGCGAGATCGATGCCGTGACCGACAGGAAGGTGTGCGGGTTCACCACCTTGCCCGAGGTGCCCCGGCCGGTGCCCACCGCGGCGAGCAGCGGCACCTGGGCGTTGGCTTCGATCACCTTCAGGTCGGGCTTCTCGCTCGCCGCGATCATGCGGCCGGCGAAGTCGTCGTGGCCCACGCCGTTGAGCACGATCACGTCGAGCGAACCGATGCGCTTGATGTCTTCGGTGCGCGGCTCGTAGGCGTGCGGGTTGAAGCCGGCGGGAATGACGGGCACCACCTCGGCCAGATCGCCCACCACGTTGGCGACGTAGCTGTAGTAGGGGTGCAGCGTGACGCCGACGCGCAGCTTGCGCGCCTGCTGCGCCCAGGCCGGCACGCTGGTGGCGGCCAGGGCCATGGGGGCCCAGGCCAGCGCGGACAGCAGGTGTCGGCGGCGCGCGGAAGGCGGGTGGTGGTCTGACATGAGAGGGATCCCGAAAGAAAAGAAAACGGAAGCGCGAAAGACAGAGAGGTCAGTGCGCGGTGTCCTTGCGCGTCACGCCGGCGTCGTAGCGCACCACGACCTGGCGCCAGCCCTGGCGCGTGAGCGAGGCATCGTCCAGCTGCTCGGGCCAGGCGTTGGGGCCCTCGCGGTGCACCCAGACCTCGACCTCGTCGTCGTGCGCATGCGCCTTGGGCGATGCTTCACCCTCGCCTTTGGCTGGCAGGCGCAACAGGAAAGACGCCGCGACATCCGGTGCCGCGCTGCGGCCCACATAGGCCACGTCGTGGCCTTGCACCTGGGTGCGCCATTCGTGGCCACCGCGCGCGGCGGCACCGACACCGGTGACGAAGGGCGGCAGGTCCATGCCACGCAGCTGCTCGATGGCCGGCAGAGCCTTGTCGGTCTCGATCAGCGCGGTGATTTCCTCGGCCGCCACCAGCAGGTCGGCGTGCACGCCCTGCTCCGCCGCGTTGAGCTGCGTGCGGGCGTCGATCTGGTGCGACGACAAGGCCGCCGCCGCCAGCGGCTGCGCGCGCGCGCCGATCAGGATCGCGGCCACCGCCAGCACGCAGGCCGCGGCCAGCACCACCCACAAGGTTTCGTGTCCCGCGCCGGCGGGGCGCACCACTTGCGTGGTCATGGCTTGACGTCGGTGTGATCGACCTCGGCCGAGTGCTCGCCGCCGTCCTCCAGGCGCACGAAGAATTCGCCCGCGGGCCGCTTGAACTGCAAAGCCGAATCGCCGCCCAGCGTGCCCTTGAACAGCACGCGCTCGTCGTAGGCCTTCACCTGCACCGACATGCCGACCGCGTCGCTGCCATCGGAGAACTCCCCGACGCAGCGCACCATGTTCTCGGCCGCGGGCTTACAGGTCAGCAACAGGCTGTGGGCCGACGCCAGACCGGGCAGCGCCGCGGCCCCCACGAACAGGGCGGACAGGAACAGGGGGTGAAAGCGTTTTTGCATGGACCAGGGTTCGTCGAGACATGCCCGGAGCGGCCGAACCGGCCCGGCATGGACAATAATGAACGATAAATGAGAATTGTTCCCATTATAAACAGCAGCTTGAATCCCCCAAAGGCTCTGCTCCTGTTTTTGCTGCACCGCTCCCAGGCCCGCCGCCCACCCACGAACCCATGACGCCCCAACACACGCACCCAGCCCTGCCCCCGGGCGTGACCACCCTGGCCGATCACGAGCGCCACGCCCGCGGCGTGCTGGACGAGGCCAGCTGGGCCTACCTGTTCGGCGCGGCGGCCGACGAATTGACCTTCGCCCGCAACATCGAGGCCTGGCGCGCGCTGGAGCTGCTGCCCCGCGTGCTCAAGCCTCTGGCCGGGGGCCACACCCGCGTCGAGCTGCTCGGCCGAACCCTCGCCCACCCCATCCTGGTCGCGCCCATGGCGCACCAGCGCCTGGCGCACCCCGATGGCGAACACGCCACCGCCCTGGCCGCCGCCGCACTGGGCGCGGGCCTGGTGTTCAGCACCCAGGCATCGGCACCGCTGGACGAGATCGCGGCCCGCTTCCTGCCGGAGCCTGGGCGCGGTCCCTTGTGGTTCCAGCTCTACCTGCAGCCCGACCGGGGCTTCACGGCCGAACTCGTGCAGCGCGCCGAAGCCGCCGGCTTCGAAGCGCTGGTGCTCACGGTGGACGCGCCGGTGCAAGGCGCTCGCGACAGCGAACGGCGCAGCGGCTTTCGGCTGCCGGCCGGCATCGGTGCGGTCAACCTCACTGGCCTGCGCCACCCGCCGCCCCGCACACTGGCCGCGGGCCAGAGCGCCCTGTTCGACGACCTGCTCACCCACGCGCCCAGCTGGGACGACGTGGCCTGGCTGCGCTCGATCACGCTCCTGCCCGTGCTGCTCAAGGGCGTGCTGCATCCCGACGATGCCCGCCAGGCGGTGGCCTGCGGCGCCTCGGGCCTGATCGTGTCCAACCACGGCGGGCGCACGCTCGACACCGCCATCACCACAGCCAACGCCCTGCCCCGAATCGCGCAAACCGTGCAAGGCGATCTGCCCCTGCTGGTGGACGGCGGCATCCGGCGGGGCACCGACGTGCTCAAGGCCATCGGCCTGGGCGCGAGCGCGGTGCTGGTGGGCCGCCCCGTGCTGCACGGCCTGGCCACGGCGGGCGCGACCGGCGTGGCCCATGTGCTGCGCCTGCTGCGCGACGAGCTGGAAATCGCGATGGCGCTCACCGGTTGCCGCACGCTGGCAGAGGCCTCCACGGTGCTGGCGCCCACCGGCCGCTAAAAAAACCGCTCTTTTTTGGCACAATCATGAGAATGCGAAACATTCTCGTTTAGAATCGATAGCAGTTTCCTGTCACACGTCGCACTGTCGACCCACGCGAAAGGGATTTCCATGACCACCGGCCTCGCTGTCCTCGGCGCCAGCCTCATGCTCATGCTGATCGCCGCGTGGTGGATTTTTCGACACAGATAGTTCATAACGAGGCCTTCACCACGGCCCCACGCCACCGTCCTGCCGAGCCTCTTCCGACTTCACCATGCCGACCGCCAGCGCCACCATGGCGCCTCCCATCTCCCCCTCGCCTGACGCCCCACCGCGCCGCATGAACCGCCGCATCCTGGTGGTGGGCGCGGTGGTGGGCTTTCATGTGCTGGCCGTCTGGGCTCTGCAGAGCGGTCTGCTGCGCCGCGCCGTGGAGATGGTGATCCCGGTCGAAGTGCTGGCCGAGATCATCGAGCCGGCGAAGCCGCAGATCATTCCCGAGCCGCCACCGCCTGCGCCTGCGGTGCAAAAGCCCCAGCCCAAGCCAAAGCCCATCGCGCGCCCCGAGCCCACGCCGCAACCGGTGTTGCAGCAGGAGCCCTCGCCCATGGCGCCCGTGGTGGCGCCCCCGGAACCCGCGCCGCCCGTCGTGGCCGCCGAGCCCGCGCCACCGGCCCCGCCCGCGCCGCCAGCGCCACCCGCACCGCCGCGCGTGGAGCTGCCCTCCAGCAGCGCCGATTACCTGAACAACCCGCGCCCGCCCTACCCCGCCTTGTCCAAACGCATGGGCGAACAGGGCAAGGTCGTGGTGCGCGTGTTCATCGAGACCAACGGCACGGCCAGCAAGGCCGAGGTCCGCACCTCCAGCGGCTTCGACCGGCTGGACCAGACCGCCGTACAGACCGTGCTGCGCTGGCGCTATGTGCCGGGCAAGCGCAACGGGGTGGCTGAAGCCATGTGGTTCAACATCCCGATCAATTTCGTTTTGGAATAAACCTCTTCCCCTGGAGTCAGAGAATCATGGATCCGCAAATCGCTTCGACGGGCTTGGCCCACGTCTGGACACAAGGTGACTGGGTCACCCGCTCGGTGGCCATCGTGCTGCTGGCGATGTCCCTGACCACCTGGGTCATCATCCTGTGGAAGGCCCTGGACCAGCGCGCCCAGCGCGCCCAGGCCAAGGGCATCGAAGGCTTCTGGCACAGCGCCGATTTCGCCGAAGGCCTGGACAAGCTGGGCTCGTCCGAAGGCAACCCCTTCCGCAGCGTGGCCCTGGAAGGCCGCGAAGCCACCCGCCACATCCTGCACAAGGACGGCCACAACGGCACGCCGCCGCAGCGCCAGCTGCACGACAGCCTGGACGTGAGCGACTGGGTCGAGCGTTCGCTGCGCAAGAGCGTGGACGACCACACCGCCCGCGCCCAGAGCGGCCTGTCGGTGCTCGCCTCGGTGGCCTCCACCGCGCCTTTCGTGGGCCTGTTCGGCACCGTCTGGGGCATCTACCACGCCCTGCTGAGCATCGGCGCGGCCGGCCAGGTCAGCATCGACCGCGTGGCCGGCCCGATCGGCGAGGCGCTGATCATGACCGCGCTCGGCCTGCTGGTCGCCATTCCCGCCGTGCTGGGCTACAACGCCCTGGTGCGCGGCAACAAGGGCATCAGCCACCAGCTCAACCGCTTCGCACACGACCTGCATGCCTACTTCGTCACCGGCGCCCGCGTCACCGCCGGCGCGGCCGACGGCAAGGTGCTGCCGATGAAGAAGGCCTCGTAAGGACCCGCCATGGCCATCGGAACCCAATCGGACAGCGACGAGGTGATGAGCGAGATCAACATGATCCCGTTCATCGACGTCATGCTGGTCCTGCTGATCATCTTCATCATCACCGTGCCCGTGATCAAGCACTCGGTCAACATCGAGCTGCCCCAGGCGAGCATGGAGAAGGTGCTGGACAAGCCCGAGAACATCCGCCTGTCGGTGGATGCGGACGGTGTCTATTACTGGAACGACCAGCGCGTGGAAGACGCCGACTTCGCCAACCGCCTCGCGGCGGCGGCCGCGCAAGATCCCCAGCCCGAGCTGCACATCCGTGGCGACAAGGCGGTGCGCTATGAGCGCGTGGCGCAAGCCATGGCCAGCGCGCAGCGCAGCGGTGTGCGCAAGATCGGCTTCATCACGGAACCAGGCACGCCATGAACCCGAATCCGGACACCACCCCCGCGCCCGCCAACGCAGCCGCATCCGATGCGCCGACGACGCTGCAGCTCCTGCACGAAGGCCATCCCGTGCCGGTGCTGCCCAGCGCTGAACTGCTTCGCGGCCAGAAGGTGGTGGCCATCCATCACAACGGATCGCTCTACCGGCTGCACGCGACGCGGCAGGGCAAGCTGATCCTCACCAAGTAACCAGGCGGCACCGCCAGCCCGCCTCGCACCGTTTTTCATCGTGGGGCGACCCGGGGACATCACCATCCCCGTGCGTCGTTTTTAGCCAGCCAAGGGACCAAAGGCCCCGTTAGCCAGGCACTTTTTTCGGGTATGCCACCCGTCAAAGCTCACAAGTTTATTGCGGCAATGCCCGCGCGCGCGATCTGCGCGTCTTCGGTCGACTTCACACCGCTCACACCCACCGCGCCCAGGCACTGGCCATCCTTGAGGATGGGCACACCGCCTTCGAGCATGCCCGAGAGCGTGGGCGCGCTCAGGAAGGACATGCGGCCCTGGTTGATCACGTCTTCGTAGATCTTGCTCTCGCGCCGGCCCATGGCGGCCGTGTGAGCCTTGGCGGGCGCGATGTGGGCGGAAATCGCGGCCGCGCCGTCCAGCCGCTGCAGCCAGAGCAGGTGCCCGCCGTCGTCCACGATGGCGATGGTCACGGCCCAGTTGTTCTTCACGGCCTCGGCTTCGGCCGCGGCGGCGATGAGTTTGACGTCGGCGATTTCGAGCATTGCCTTGTTTTTCATGAACTTGGTCCTAAATGGGGGATCAGAGAAGGAATTGCAGAGCGGGAGCTTACCGCCCGGGCGCAAAGTGCGAACGATAACGCGTGCATTGGCACACCAGAGGTCACAAGTGACCATACCAAAAATGCGTTGTCCCGCGCCGGATGCTCACGGCGGACCAGCCTCCTACAATGCAATTTCGCCGGTTGCGCGTCATTCCGACGCGCAGCGACCGGCCTAGGGCGTCAGATGATGAAGGAGATCACCACCATGACCGACCAAGCACAGACCAGCGGCCGCTTCGGCACCGCCGTCTCTTCCGATGCGCTGCGCAACAAAGTCATGCGCAACACCTACTGGCTGCTGGCCCTGTCCATGCTGCCCACCGTGCTGGGCGCCTGGATCGGCGTGCAGACCGGCATCACCGCCGCGCTCACGGGCGGCCTGGGCCTGATCGTCTTCCTGGGCGGCGCCTTCGCCTTCATGTTCGCGATCGAGAAGACCAAGAACTCCGCCGCCGGCGTGCCCGTGCTGCTGGCCTTCACCTTCTTCATGGGCCTGATGCTCTCGCGCCTGCTGGCGGCGGTGCTGGGCTTCTCCAACGGCTCCAGCCTGATCATGACCGCCTTTGGCGGCACGGCCGGCGTGTTCTTCATCATGGCCAACCTCTCGGCCGTGATCAAGCGCGACCTCTCCGGTCTGGGCAAGTGGCTCTTCGTGGGCGCCCTGGCCATCATGATCGGCGCGATCATCAACGTGTTCGTGGGCAGCCCGGCCGGCATGGCCGTGATCGCCACCCTGGCGATCGTGGTGTTCAGCCTGTACCTGCTGTACGACCTCAAGCGCATCGTGGACGGCGGCGAGACCAACTACATCACCGCCACCCTGGGCCTGTACCTGAGCCTGTTCAACATCTTCCAGAGCCTGCTGATGCTGCTGGGCATGTTCGGCGGCGACCGCGAGTAAACGGGCCCTCTCCCATCGAAAAAGGACCTTCGGGTCCTTTTTCTTGGCCTGTCGCACGGGCAACGTGACATTTTTGCCGCCTGGGGCGTCAAGTTCGGGCCCCAGGCGCCGAAACAAGGCTGAAACCCACTGCACAGCCATGCGACACACCGCCCTCACCCTCTGCCTCCTGGCCGCCGTCAGCCTGCTGACCGGCTGCGAAGCGCTGGGCATCGAGACCGCCACGCAGGTCGCGGCCAAGAAGGAAGCCGAGGGCAAGGCCATCGGCAGCGCCTGCCGGCATGCGGTGCGCAGCATCGAAAGCTGCTTCAGCAACTACCCGCGCGCCGGCAAGGCCGCCGTGTTCGCCGGCTGGCGCGAGATGGACCAGTACATGCGCGAGAACTCGGTGGTGGGCATGCCCTCCGAACCCGAGTCCGGCGCCGCGCCTGCCGCCGCCGACGGCGCCAAGCCCGGCGCCGAATCGCAGAAGTCCTGATTCAGCCCTCGTCGGCCACCGCCGGCGCCGCATCGGCGCCCGGCACCTTCGACGGGTCCAGCTCGAACACCGCCATGCTCTCGACGTGCGCGGTGTGGGCAAACATGTTGACCACCCCCGCCGCCACGCAGCGGTAGCCCGCCTGGTGCACCAGCAGCCCCGCGTCGCGCGCGAGCGTGGCCGGGTTGCAGCTCACGTAGACGATGCGCTGCGGCGGCGTCCAGTCACCGCGCAGGGCCGGGTTCTGGTGCAGGTCGGCCATGGCCTTGGCCAGGGCGAACGCGCCCTCGCGCGGCGGGTCCACCAGCCACTTCTGCGCCACGCCATCGGCCACCAGTTGCTCGGGCGTCATCTCGAACAGGTTGCGCGCCGCGAAGGTGGTGGGCGCGAGCGCGCGGTCCCGGCCGGCCTGGTTGCCCGCCAGGTTTTCGCGGGAGCGCGACACCAGGGCCTCGCTGCCTTCGATGCCCAGCACCTCGCCCGCCGTCGTGGCGATCGGCAAGGTGAAGTTGCCCAGGCCGCAGAACCAGTCGATCACGCGCTCATCGGCCCGGGCGTCGAGCAGGCGCAGGGCGCGCACCACCAGCACACGGTTGATGAACGGGTTGACCTGGGTGAAGTCGGTCGGCTTGAACGGCATGGTGATGCCGAACTCGGGCAGGGAATACGACAGCACCGCCCCACCCTCGTCGAGCAGCTTGACCGTGTCCGGCCCCTTGGCCTGCAGCCACCATTGCACGCCATGCTGGAGGCCGAAGGCCCGCAGGCGCGCGCGGTCGTCCTCGCTCAGCGGCTCCAGGTGGCGCAGCACCAGCGCCGTCACGTCGTCGCCGCTGGCCAGTTCGATCTGCGGGCAGGTGTCGCGCGCGTCCATGCCGAAGATGAGTTCGCGCAAGGGCATGAGCATGTCGCTCACGTGCGCGGGCAGCACCGGGCAGACCTTCATGTCGGCCACGTAGCGGCTCTTGCGCTCGTGGAAGCCGATCAGCACCTCGCCCTTCTTGTGCACGTGGCGCACCGAGAGGCGCGCGCGGTGGCGGTAGCCCCAGGCCGGGCCTTCGATGGGGCGCATCATGGTCTCGGCCCTGACCTTGCCCAGGTGCCAGAGGTTGTCTTCCAGCACGCGCTGCTTGACGGCCACCTGGGCGGCCTCGTGCAGGTGCTGCATCTTGCAGCCGCCGCACGCGCCGGCGTGCAGGCCGAAGTGCGGGCAGCCGGGCCGCACGCGCTGCGAGGATTCGCGGTGGATCGCCGTCACCGTGCCGGCTTCCCAGTTGTTCTTCTTGCGATGCACGTTCACGCTGACCTGCTCGAAGGGCAGCGCACCTTCGATGAACACCACCTTGCCGTCGGGCCGGCGGGCGATGCCCTGGGCATCGATGTCGAGAGATTCGATCGCGAGCCAGCCCTCAGGCAGGGTGCTGGCCGCTGTTTCGTGGGCCGCCTCGGTGCTGGCGGTGGTGAGAAGGCTGTTTTCGTGGAGGGAGGACGCTGTCATCCCCCGATTGTCTCAGGCCCAGGCCCGCAGGTACTCGTCCCAGTGCGGCTCGGCCGGGGCCAGGTTGCCCAGCGTCTCCTTGACCATGGCGATTTCCTGCTCGTATTCGGCCTCGGTCAACCCGCCGCGCATCTTCTGGAAACGGCAGTACACCAGGTAGGTGTTCATCACGTCGGTCTCGCAATAGCGGCGGATCTCTTCGGTCTGCCCCGCCAGGTACTGCGCGTACACCTGCGAGCCGTCCATGCCCAGCTTGCCTGGAAAGCCGCAGAGCTTGGCCATGGCGTCCAGTGGCGCGTTGTTCTTGGGCGAGTACATGGCCAGCAGGTCCATCAGGTCCAGGTGCCGCATGTGGTACCGGCTGATGTAGTTGTTCCACTTGAACTCGCGGTCGTCCTCGCCCAGGTCCCAGTACTTGCTGGCCTCCACGCCATGGCGCAGGCCGCGGTAGTGCAACACCGGCAGGTCGAAGCCGCCCCCGTTCCAGCTCACCAGATGGGGCGTGTGCTTCTCGATGGAATGGAAGAAGGCCTGCACCACCTTGCCTTCGCTCTGCCCGTCGCGGTCCACGAAGGAGTGGATGCGCAGGCCTTCGGCGTTGCGGAAGACGCAGCTGATGACCAGCACGCGCTGCAGGTGCAGCGGCACGAAGTCGCTCTGGCCCTTTTCCTTGCGCTCGGCCAGCCAGGCAGCGTGGACCTGCTCGTCGGTCAACTCGGGCGCCGCGCCGCGCAGGGCGCGCAGCCCGGCCACATCGGGAATGGACTCGATGTCGAAGACGAGAACCGGCCAGGCCATGCCGCGCCGGTGTTCAGCGCTTGGGCAGGTGGCCCATCGGGTCGACCGGCTTGCCCAGGCGGCGCACCTCGAAGTGCAGCTTCACGCGATCGGTGTCGCTGCTGCCCATCTCGGCGATCTTCTGGCCCTGGCGCACGGCCTGGTCCTCACGCACCAGCAGCGCCTGGTTGTGGGCGTAGGCGGTGAGGTAGGTGTTGTTGTGCTTGAGGATGATCAGGTTGCCATAGCCGCGCAGGCCGGCACCGGCGTAGACCACACGGCCATCGGCCGCCGCGACCACCGGGTCGCCGATCTTGCCGGCGATGGACACGCCCTTGTTGTTGGCCTCGTCGAACGGCGTGATGACGGTGCCCTGGGCCGGCCAGATGAAGCTGATCTCGTCGGCGCCGCCCGCGGCCGGGGCGGGTGCCGGGGCCGGCGGGGTGGTGGGCGAGGTGGAGGCCGCGGGGGGCGCGGTTTCCGACAGGGGCCGCGAGGCCACGCCCGAGCTGGTCACCGGGCTCGTGGTGGGGCCTGTCGGTGCCGTGGCCGTGGTGGTGGCGCCCGGCGGCTGCACGCGCAGCACCTGGCCCACTTCCAGCGCGTTCGGGTTGGTGAGGTTGTTCCAGGCCTGGATGTCGCGCCAGTTCTGGCCGTTGTCCAGCGCGATGCGGAACAGGGTATCGCCCGCCTTGACGGTGTAGTAGCCCGGCTTGCCGGCGTTCTCGGCGCCCGGCATGGGCACCACCTCGGCCGGGCGGGGGCCGGCGGAACCGCCTCGGTCTTCCACGGGCGCCGGGCGGTCCAGGCGGGTGGAGGAACAACCGGCGGCGACCATCAGCGCCGCCAGCATGGACATGACCGCGACGCCTCGCCATGCAGGACGACCCGACTCCTGGGGACGCCCCGAGCATTGGAAAACACGCTTGTTCATGAAAACTCCCACGAATTGCAAGGAACCCTGGCCGCCTGCGCGGTCAGGGCCCTGAAAAAGACACGTTGCACCGCCCGGGAGGCGGTGCAACATCATGCGACACCCGATTTTAGAGGCACAAAGAGCACGGCCTCCAGCTCGGTGCGGACGATGCCGGTGGCGGTTTTGTCCACCACCACCAGGTTCTGCCGACCGGCCGCCGTGACCGCGGGCGCCACCAGCCGGCCACCCACGGCCAACTGGTCGATCCACGCCTGCGGAATGTCGTTGCCACCCGCCGCCGCGATGATGGCCGCATAGGGTGCCCCTTTGGGGTAGCCCAGCATGCCATCGCCAAACAGCAGGTGCAGGTTGGAGAGGCGGAACCAGCGAAGGTTCTCGCGCGATTTTTCGTGCAGCCCCTTGAGCCGCTCGATGCTGTAGACCTCGCGCGCCAGGTGGCTGAGCAAGGCGGCCTGGTAACCACAACCGGTGCCGATCTCCAGCACCCGGCCCATCTTCTCGCCGCGGCCCTGGCAGAGCAGCTCCAGCATGCGCGCCACCACGCCGGGCTTGGAAATGGTCTGCCCCAGGCCGATGGGCAGGCTGGTGTCTTCATAGGCCTGGTTGACCAGCGCCGAATCGACGAAGCGGTGGCGTTCCACCGCCTGCAGGGCCGCCAGCACGCCCGGGTGCGTGACGCCCTGCCCCTGGATCTTGCGCACCATGGCGGCGCGCACCGCCTGCGATTCCATGCCCACGCCGGTGGGCGCCACCGGGTGTACCGGCACCCGGGGCGCGGCCTTGGGCTGCGGCAGGGCCGGCGGTGCCACGGCGCGCGCCGCCGGCCGGGGCTGCAGATGGTTGCGCGGCACCGGTGCGGGCGCGGCGGCGGGCAGGCGCGCCGGAAAACCCGGCCTGGGCTTCGCGCCCGCCGCGGGGGCGGAAGACGGCGGTGGAGGAACCGGCAGACCGCGCTTCACGAGCCGGCACCACCCATGGACAGGCTCGCGGCCGTGGGCGCCCAGTAGGCGAGGCGGTCGTGGTCGGTCAGGTCCACCTGCAGGGGCGTGATGGTGGCGTAGCCCTGCAGCGAGGCGTGGAAATCCGTGCCTTCGGCGTCGTCCTTGGCCTTGCCCGCGCTGCCGATCCAGTACATGGTGTCGCCGCGCGGGTTGGTCTGCGAGATCACCTGCTCGGCCGCGTGCCGGCGGCCCAGGCGCGCCACCTTGAAGCCGCGCAGCTCGGCCAGCGGCCGGTTGGGGATGTTGACGTTGAGCAACCAGGGCTCGGCGGGCGGGCCGTTTTCCAGCGAGGGCAGCAGCTGCGAGACCAGGCGCGCGGCCATCTGGCCCGCGTCTTCCAGGTGGCCCCAGCCCTTTTCGGTCTGTGAAAAGGCGATGGCGGGCACGCCGAACAGGTAGCCCTCCATGGCCGCGCCCACAGTGCCGGAATAGATGGTGTCGTCGCCCATGTTGGCGCCGTTGTTGATGCCGGAGACCACCAGATCGGGCCGGTAGCCCAGCAGGCCGGTGAGCGCGATGTGCACGCAGTCGGCCGGCGTGCCATTCACATAGCGAAAACCGTTGTAGGCCGTGTGCACGTAAAGCGGCGAATGCAGCGAGAGCGCGTTGGACTTGGCGCTGTTGTTGTGCTCCGGGGCCACCACCTCCACCTCGGCCAGCCCCTTGAGGGCCTCGTAGAGCGCCACGATGCCGGGCGCCTGGTAACCGTCGTCGTTGGAGATGAGTATTTTCATTGCCGCGATTTTAGGTGGATCGCCCCGGTCACGCCCGGGACACGCAAGGGGCTTACCCGCTGCGGAAGACGGCCCCCGCTGCCTATCATGGAACGGTTTCATGACCATTTGAACGAGGACACACCATGCATGCCTGGCTCTGCGAAAACCCCGTGGGCGTCGACGCCCTGACCTGGAAGGAACTGCCCACGCCAGCGCCCAAGGCGGGCGAGGTGCTGATCGAGATCCAGGCCGCGAGCCTGAACTTCCCCGACCTGCTCATCGTGCAGAACAAGTACCAGATGAAGCCCGCCCTGCCCTTCGTGCCGGGCTCGGAATACGCCGGCGTGGTGCGCGCCGTGGGCGAAGGTGTGAAGCACCTGCAGGTGGGCCAGAGCGTGGCCTGCCTGAGCGGCACGGGCGGCTTCGGCACCCACACCATCGCACCGGCCGCGCTGTGCATGCCGCTGCCGCCCGGCTTTCCGGCGGTGGACGCGGCCGCCTTCATCATGATCTACGCCACCTCGTGGCACGCGCTGATGGACCGGGGCGCGCTCAAGGCCGGCGAGACCGTGCTGGTGCTGGGCGCGGCCGGCGGCGTGGGCACGGCGGCGATCCAGATCGCCAAGGCCGCCGGGGCGCGCGTGATCGCGGCCGCCTCGAGCGACGAGAAGTGCGAGCTGTGCCAGCAGCTGGGGGCGGACGCCACCATCAACTACAGCGTGCACACCCCCAAGGAGGGCCTGCGCGATGCGATCAAGCAGCTCACCGACGGCAAGGGCCCGGACGTGATCTACGACCCGGTGGGTGGGGACTTCGCCGAGCCCGCGTTCCGCTCGATCGCCTGGCGCGGCCGTTATCTGGTGGTGGGTTTTGCCAGCGGCCCGATTCCCGCCCTGCCGCTGAACCTCACCCTGCTCAAGGGCGCCAGCCTGGTGGGCGTGTTCTGGGGCGATTTCGCGCGCCGCGAACCCAAGGCCAACGCCGAGATGATGCAGGCGCTGGCGGGGATGTACGCCAAGGGCCAGGTCAAGCCGGTGATCGACCAGACCCTGCCCATGAGCGAGCTGCACAAGGCCTACGCGATCATGGGATCGCGTTCGGTCAAGGGCAAGCTGGTGATGGTGAACTGAAGAAGGCCGCGAGGCCTTCTTCGTTCAGAACGATTCCCAGTCGTCCGCGCCACCCGCCGTCGCGGGCACGGGAGCGGCCACCGGCGCGGGCTTGGGGCTCTTCGCCACCGCGACAGGGGCCGCGGCGGGCTTTGCCGCCGGTGCCTTGGCCACGGCCTTCGCGGGAGCAGGCGCCGCTTTCGGCGCGGCGGCCGCAGCGGCCACCGGCTTGGCGGCCACGGCGTTGCCGCGCTTGTGCAGGTCGTTGGCGCTCAGTTGAGCGATCGAGCTGGCCGCATCGGCCGCGTCCACGCGGAAGATGCGCACCACCTCGGACAGGCGCAGCGCCTGGTCGTTCATGCTCGATGCGGCGGCCGCGCTTTCCTCGACCAGCGCCGCGTTCTGCTGCGTCATCTGGTCCAGGTTGGAGACGGAGGCGTTGATCTGGTTGACGCCTTCGGCCTGCTCGCTCGACGACGAGGCGATCTCGCCGATGATGTCGCGCACGCGCACCACGTTCTCCACGATCTCGCCCATGGTCTGGCCGGCCTGGCCCACCAGCTCGGTGCCGGCGGTCACCTTGTCGACGCTGGCGCCGATCAGCACCTTGATTTCCTTGGCCGCCTGGGCGCTGCGCTGCGCCAGGTTGCGCACCTCACCAGCCACCACGGCGAAGCCCCGGCCCTGTTCGCCCGCCCGCGCGGCTTCCACCGCCGCGTTCAGCGCCAGGATGTTGGTCTGGAACGCGATGCCATCGATCACGCCGATGATGTCGCTGATCTTGCGCGAGGCCTGGTTGATCTCCTCCATGGTGGACACCACTTCGTTGACCACCTGGCCGCCCTTCTGGGCGCTCTGGCCGGCCACGTCGGCCAGCTGGTTGGCCACGCGCGCCGAGTCGGCCGACTGGCGGATCGCGCCCGACATCTGCTCGATGCTGGCGGCGGTCTGCTGCAGGTTGGCGGCGGTCTGTTCGGTGCGGGCCGAGAGGTCGTTGTTGCCCGAAGCGATCTCGCGCGCCGCCACGGTGATGTTCTCGGTGCCACGCTTCACGTCGGCCACCACGTGCACCAGGCGATCGCGCATGTCGGAGAGGGATTTGGTCATCGCGCCGAACTCGTCGCGGCGGTCGTTGCGGATGCGCGCGGTCAGGTCGCCGCCGGCCACGCGTTCGGCAAACGCCACCACTTCGCGCAGCGGCGTGCGGATATTGCGGATGAGGAAGAAGGCGCCCGCGATGATGCCCAGGATCAGCAGGCCGATCTGCGCGCTTGCCATGGTCAGGTTGCTGGCGCGATCGGCGGCGAACTTCACCTGGGCCTCGGCCTGCATGCTCACCTGCATCTGCGCGAACTCGCGCAGCGCCGCCACGTAGGGGGGCACGGCCGCGTTGAAGCGGGACGTGATTTCGGCCACGGCCCCGGCGGTGTCACCGTTTTTCTTCATCTCGTTGGCCTTGGCCAGCGAGCCCAGCACGGCCTGGCGCAGCCCGGCGATCTTCGCGAGCTGGGCCTTCTCGGCGTCGTTCATGGGCATCGCGTCCAGCCGCTTCTGCAGCGCGGAGATCGAGGCCACGCCCACGGGAATGACGTCCTTGTAGAGCTGGTCGATGGACGGGTCGGTGCTCAGGATCGAGGCCTGCACGCGCGTCACGTTGGTTTCGGTCAGGCCGGCCCATTCCGTGGCGATCACGGTCTTGTCGGACATCCGGCCGAGCACTTCGTCGGCTTCCTTGGTCAAGGCACTGGAGCGGGTGCCGGTGAAGGACAACATCGCGCCCAGGGCGAGCACGATGGCAAGAACGCCGGTCCAGAGTTTGGCGTTCACGGTCATGTGGCGAAAGAGGTTCATGTTGGGAGGTTCAGGCAAAAGGATCGGATCACCTCCGGCCTATCGACATGAACGGCCGGCACTGAAATCCAGCCGACGAACGCGCTGTCCCCCTCGGGACGGGCCCTCTCGAGGCCCCGTTCAGCCGCCCGCGATGCGCTGCGCCAGGCGCCAGACGGCCAGGCGGTGGCCGGCCGCCAGGGCGTCGGGCGAGCCGTCGGCCAGCGGGACCTCGATGTCGGCCTGACCCAGCGTGGGCGGCGTGGCGCCGCCGCGCAGGTCGGTGAGCCACCAGCGGGCCTGCAGGCGCAGGGTGCGCCGGCCGCTGTCGGCCATCAGCGAATCGATCTCGACGCGCAGCTGCCGCGTCACGTTCGCCCCCGAGGGCGCGGGCGCGCGCCAGACCAGGCCCTCCCCCCGCAGCAGGGCCAGGTCGGCCACCAGGCGGCGTGGCACGCTCTCGCGCAGCGGCTCGGCCCAGCGGTGCCCGGGCAGCGGCAGCAGGGACGACGCGCCGCTGGAGACCATCAGCACGTCCCGGTCCAGGGAGCCGGGCAGGCGCACCAGGCCGGAGACCTCCCACACCGCGCCATCGCCCGGGCGGGGCGCCGGCCGGGGTTCCGGAGGCTCGGCGCGCAGCTCGTACCAGCGCGTGGGCGGCGCATCGGTGCCGGCGCAACCGGCGGCGAACACCACGGGCGCCAGGCCCAGGGCGGCGAGCAGGCCGCGTCGGTTCATGGCTGGGCGGTTCATTCGTTGACCTTTCTGCCCCGCAGGAGCGCATCGGGTTGTTGTTCCAGGGCCTCGGCCAGGTCGCGCAGCGCGCGGGCGGCGCGCGAGAGGTCGTCCAGCGCGCGGTCGGCCCCCACCATCAGCTGCGAATCGCCCGCGGTGGCCTCGCGCAGCGCGCCCGCGGTGCGGCTCACCTCGTTGGCCGCACGCTGCAGGTTCTGCACCAGGGGCGCGTCGGGCGCCAGCAGGTCGGACACGCGCTCGGACGTGCGGCCAAAACCGACGGCGCTCTCGTTCACCGATTTGGCCGCCTTCTCCATGCCGTCCATCGCGGTGCGGGTGGACACGAGCGAGCGCTGCAATTCGTTGGCCAGCGGGTCCAGGCGCTTGTCGAGCCGCTCGGACACGCGCTTGAAGGTCGCGGTGATCTCGGCCAGGTCGCTCAGGGCCTGGTTGAGCTGAGGCCCCGAGATCACGGCGCGGGCCGAAGCGGCGATCGCCGCCAGGTCGTCGGTGATCTTGCGCAGGTCGATGCCTTCGAGCTGATCGCGGAAGGTCTGGATCGCCGTGGGCGCGGTCGGGATTTCGGTCAGGCCGCGCCGCGTGCCATGCGTGCTGGCCACGCGCTTGGGGCGCAGGTCCAGGTCCACATAGAGCAGGCCGGTGAGCAGGCTTTGCATGGAAAGCTGCGCGCTCATGCCCCGCTCCACCAGCGCGGGCAGCGCCAGTTCGGAATCGGAGGCGGCATCGCCGTGCTTGCCATCGAGCCCGCGCAGCGCATCGCTGTCGAGCGAGGCCACCACCGGAATGGAGAAGGCGTCGGTCTCGCGGTTGTAGGACACCTCGATGGACTCCACGCTGCCCACGCGCACGCCACGGAACACCACCGGCGCGCCGACCTGCAGGCCGTAGACGGAGCCGCTGAAGTACATCACGGTGCGCTCCTTGCGCGTGAAGTAGCTGCTGCCGGCCAGCGTGATGATGGCCACCGCGATGAGTGCGAGGCCGGCCACCACGAAGGTGCCGATGAGGGTGGGATTGGCCTTGCGCTTCATGATGGGGTTTCCTCTTTGACGGGGGCGGCGGCGCCTCGCCGAAGGAAGCGCTGGACTTCCTCCGGGCCGTCTTGCCGCAATGCCTTGGGCGGGCCGAGCGCCGTCATGGTCTTGCTCTGCGCGTCCAGGAACAGCAGGCGGTCGGCCAGCGCGAAGATGCTCTCGAGTTCGTGGCTGACCATCACCACCGTGGTGCCCAGGTCGTCCCGCAGGTGCATGATCAGTTCGTCCAGGTGGGCGGAGGTCAGCGGGTCCAGGCCGGCGGAGGGCTCGTCCAGGAACAGCAGCTGCGGATTCAGCGCCAGCGCCCGCGCGATGGCGGCGCGCTTGCGCATGCCGCCGCTCAACGTGGCGGGCTCGGCCTCGAAACTGCCCGCCAGCCCCACGAGCGCGAGCTTGAAGCGGGCCTCCTGCTCGCGGCGTTCGGGCTCCATGTCGGTCAGCACCTGCATGGGCAGCATCACGTTCTCGCCCACCGTCATGCTGCTCCACAGCGCGCCGGCCTGGAACATCACGCCGAAGGAGCGCAGCAGCGCGGCCTTCTCCTTGTCGTCGGCCGCGTACAGGTCCTGCGCACCGTAGAGCACCCGGCCCTTGGCCGGCACCTGCAAGCCGATGAGGTGGCGCAGCAGCGTGCTCTTGCCGCAGCCGCTGCCGCCGGCCAGGGCCAGCACCTCGCCAGGCAGGATCTCGAAATTCAGGTCGCGCTGGATCACGTTGCTGCCGAACGCCATGGTCAGGTTCTCCACGCGCACCAGCGGTTCCGCACCGGGCTCGGGCGGGGCGGGTTGGGCGTGCAGGTGTTCGTTCATCTAGAAGTCCAGGCGTTGAAACACCACGGTGAGCGCGGAGGCCACCACCACGATCCACACGATGGCCTGCACCACCGAGGCCGTCGTCGCGTCGCCCACGGCCTGCGCGCTGCGCCCCGCCGCCATGCCCTGCAGGCAGCCCGCGAGCGCCACCAGCACCGAGTACGTGGTGCCCTTGATCAGCCCCACCACCACGTGCGGCAGCGTGATGGCCTGGGCGCTGGCGTACACGTACTCCAGCGGTGTGACGCCATAGATGCCCACCGCCACCAGCCAGCCCACGGCCATGCCCACCAGCGCGCCGAAGGCGGTCAGCATGGGCCCGACGATGAGCAGCGCCAGCACGCGGGGCAGCACCAGGAAGTCCACCGGGTTCACGCCCATGGTGGCCAGCGCGTCCACCTCTTCGTTGGCGCGCATGCTGCCGATCTGCGCCGCGAAGGCCGCGCCCACGCGACCGGCCAGCACGATGCCCACCAGCAGGGCCGCGACCTCGCGCACCACGCCCACCGTCACGAGGTCGGCGATGTAGTTCTGCGCACCGAAGCGCTGCAGCTGGGCCGCGCCCATGTAGGCCACGATGAGACCGACCAGGAAACACACCAGCGCCACGATGGGCAGGCTGCGCGGCCCCGTCTGTTCGATCTGCCACGCGAGGTCCGAGGCGCGCATGTCGCTGCGCCCGCGCAGCCACCGCCCCAGGGACAGCAGCACCTCGCCGAAGAAGGTCAGCGTCTTGCGGCGCAGGGCCCACCAGGCCGTGACGCGCGCACCCAGGCGGGCCACGCGGCCGCGTGTGGCGGCCGGGGCCGCCGTGGCGGGGGGCGGGGTGTCCAGCGCGAGCGCCAGAATCTGCTGCAGGCCTTCGGGCAGGGCCTGCAGGTCGACATCCGCGCCGCGACGCGCGAAGGGTTCGATCTGATGCCACAGCGCGGAAGCCAGGGGCGCGTCCCACGAGCGCAGGCCGTCCGCGTGGACGCGCACGGCGCCCACGACCTCGGTGGCCGGAAGCTCGGGGAGAGGGGCGCTGTGTTCGCGCCAGGCGCCGCTGAGTTCCAACACCCAGTCGTCGCCTTGTGAGAGCCAGCGTGCATCCGGGGCATGCGTCTCGTCATTCACCTCCATCGTGTCCGACACGGCATCTCCGCTCGGGGCATCGCGCATGGAAGAACCCATTCAGATTCGGAATCTGGATTCTATCGACCGGCCTGCGGGCTGGCCGCCGCCGCCCTGTAGGACAAGGCCGCGTCATCGGGCCGAAACCGAACGATCCGGCCCATGCTGCGTTCCAATGAAGCGTGGACGCTCAGACCAACCCTCCCCCATCGAAGAGGCGACGCCCTCGAACCCTCTGGATCGCCGGTGGCGTGCTCACCGTGCTCGTTCTGGGCGTGGCATGGGGCGAATACAGCGGCTGGCCCGTGCTGCGCCAACCCATCGAGAACGCCGCCACGCGCGGCGTCGGCGTGCCGGTGCAGATGCAGGGCCAGGTGCGCACGCACCTGCTGTGGCGGCCCCGACTGGAGGTGGAGCACCTGCGCATCGCCTCGGACGCGCGCTTCGGCGCCCCCCATCTGCTCGATGCGCGCCACATCACCCTGGTCTGGCACTGGGGCGACATCTGGCGCTGGCAGCGCGGGGATCGCCTGCTGCTGCAGCGGCTGCAGGCGGATCAGCTCGACGCGCACCTGATGCGCATCGCCGGTGGCGACGCCAACTGGCAGCTGGGCAATAAGGACGACAAGCCTCGCGCCGAAGAGAACAGCGATCCGCTGGGTGGCCTGCCGCGCTTCGGTTCGCTCGTGATCGGCCAGGGCCAGGTCGCCTGGAAGGATGCGGTGCAGGACGTCGATCTGGCCATCGGCGTGAAAGGCAGCGAAGGCGAGGCCGTGACCGGCGCCGCCTCGGGTTATGAGGCCACCTTCAAGGGCCGCTACCGCACCATGCCCATGGACCTGCAGGTGCGCGCGGGCAGCACCCTGCCCTTGCTGCAGGACCCCGAGGCCGCGCCCGATGCGCAGTGGGTGCCGGTGCGCGTGGCGGGCACGGTGGCCTCGGCCAAGCTGCTGTTCGACGGCCAGGCCGCCGCCTTGCTGGGCACACCCCGGCTCGATGGCGCGCTGTCGTTCCAGGGCCGCTCGCTGGCCGAGGTGGGCCGCCCGCTGGGCATCACCCTGCCGCAGACCCCGCCCTTCGACCTGCGCGGCCGGCTCTCGCAAGCCGACGGCGTGTGGCGCCTGCAGGCCTCGCGCGCCACCATCGGCAGCAGCCGCCTCGCGGGCGACCTGCGCTTTCACCAGCTCACCAGCCCGCGCCGCCTCACGGGCGAGCTCACCGGCCCCAAACTCGCGTTCGCCGACCTGGGGCCGGCCATCGGTGGCGAAGGCGGCACCGCCAAGGCGCCACCGCAGCAGCAAGCCCAGGGCCGCGTGCTGCCGCAGCGCCGCTTCGACCTGCCCTCGCTGAAAGTGATGGACGCCGACGTGAACGTGGCCATCGATGAAGTGGACTTCGGCACCGACGCCATGGCGCCCTTGAAGGGACTCAAGACCCGCATCCACCTCGACGCGGGCGTGTTGCGCCTGGACGACTTGCAGGCCTCGGTGTCGGGCGGCCAGTTCAAGGGCATGACCCAGCTCGACGCCAACGCGCAACCCGCGAAATGGCAGGCGCGGCTGGACGTCGCCGGCGTGGACATCGCCGGCTGGATGCGCGGGATGCGCAAGGACGCCGCGCCCCCCGCCCCCTCGGCCAACGCCACCAAGGCCCTGAAGAAGGAACGTGAACAGGCGCGCCAGGGCGGCGAACAGGCGGTGCGTTCCTACGTCACCGGCGTGCTCTCCGCCAAGCTGGACGTGCGCGGCGCGGGCAACTCCACGGCCGACATCCTGGGCTCGCTGAACGGCCCGGTCGATCTGACGCTGCGCGACGGCACCATCTCCCACCTGGCCACCGAGGCCATGGGCCTGGACCTGGCGCAGGCCCTGGGCGTGCTGATCCGGGGCGACCACCCGCTGCCCCTGAACTGCGCGCGCTTCGACATGGTGGCGCGCAACGGTGTGCTCGAACCCCGGCTGGCGGTGATCGACAACCGCGACAGCACCGTGCGCATCGACGGCCACGTCAACCTGCGCGACGAATCGATGGCCCTGCGCCTGGTCGCCAAGCCCAAGGACTGGTCGCCGCTCTCGCTGCGCACGCCCATCACCGTCACCGGCACGCTGGGCAACCCCGATGTCGGCATCGAGGGCCGGCGCCTGGCCGGTCGGCTGCTCGGCGCCCTCGCGCTGGGCGCGGCAGCGGGCCCGGCGGCCGCCGTGATCCCGCTGATCGAACAAGGCGACAAGACCGCAGGCGACCCGTGCGTGCCAGTGGCGGCCGCCCCCGCGCCGAGCAAAAAACCCTGACATCGGCGGGGCGCGACAATGGCCGCATGACACCGCCCCCCTCCGCCATTCCGCCGCGCCTGCTGAGCAGCGCCTCCAACTTCCGCGACCTCGGCGGCCACGCCGGCCTGGACGGGCGGCGCGTGCGCCAGCGCCGTGTCTACCGCTCCGACCACCTCGCGGGCCTCACGCCCGAAGACCGCGCCACGCTGCAAGGCCTGGGCGTCACGCACCGCATCGACTTCCGTGGCGTGGCCGAAAGCGCCACCCTGCCCTCCGAGGTCGAGGGCCTGACCACGCTGGCGCTGTCGATCGAACCCACCGTGGTGCACCGCGTGCAGGAACTGCTCGCGGCCCGGCAGGTGCCCACCGAGGCCGAGACCGTGGCGCTGATGTGCCAGACCTACCGGGGCTTCGCGCGCGAAGGCGCGCCGGTGTACGCGCGCTTCTTCCGCCACCTGCTCGACCAGCCCACGCCACTGGTGTTCCACTGCACCGCCGGCAAGGACCGCACCGGCTTCGCGGCCGCGCTGCTGCTCAGCGCCTTGGGGGTTTCGCGCGACGACATCGTGCAGGACTACCTGCTCACCAACCACCTCTACGTGCGCAGCCCGCTGGTGGAAGCGCGTGGCCCGGCGCATGTGATGGACGTGCTCTGGAGCGTGCAGCCCGCTTTTCTCGACGCGGCCTTCACCACCATCGAGCAGGAGTTCGGCGGCCTGCCCCGTTACCTGGAAAGCGCCATGGGCCTGGGCCCACTCGAACTGGAGCGGCTGCGCGCCGCCTTGCTCGAGGCCTGACTCAGCCCGCGGGCGCCAGCACGCGGTGCAGGCAGGCGGCCGCCTCCAGCAGCGCGCGGTCGCTGCCCGGCGGCCCGACCAGCTGCATGCCGATGGGCAGGCCACCCGGTCCCACGAGCCCGGGCACGTTCACGCAGGGCCAGCCCAGCAGCGTCCACACGCGGGAAAACACCGGGTCGCCGGTGGCCGCCAGGCCTTCGGGCGCTTCGCCGGGTGCGGCGGGCACCAGCCAGGCGTCCACCTCGCGCACCAGGCCGGACAGTGCCGCCCGGCCGGCGTGCGCCAGGGCCTGCGCACTCTCGTGGTCGGCACGCGACGTGGCGCGGCCGGTCTCCAGCAGCGCGCGCATGGCCGGGCTCAGCTGATCGGCATGGCGCTCGGCCTCGGCCGCCAGCTCGATCGCCGCCTCGTAGGCCATCACGGTCTTCTGCGCCTGCAGCAGGCCCGCCAGGGCGTCCGGCATGGGCACCGGCACCACGGTCATGCCCGCCGCCTGCGCGCGCTCGGCAGCCTCTGCGAAGGCGGCCTGGCCGCCCGCGTCGGCCTGCGCCCATTCGTGCGTGCGGCACAGGCCCAGGCGCAGCGTGGCGGCCGGCCGCACACCGAGTTCGCGGTGGGCCTGGCCCGTGAGCAGGCAGCGCATGAGCTCCAGGTCGTCGGCGTTGCGCGCCAGCCAGCCCAGGGTGTCCAGCGAGGGCGCGAAGCGCTTGGCGCCGGCCCCGTCCACGCTGCCGAAGGTCGGCTTGAGCGCGAACACGCCGCAATAGGACGCGGGCCGGATCAGCGAGCCGGCGGTCTGCGTGCCGAAGGCCAGCGGCACCATGCCGTCGGCCACGGCCGCGGCCGAGCCGCTGGAGGAGCCGCCCGGGGTATGGCGGGTGTTGCGCGGGTTGGCGGTCGGCCCGGGGGAGAAGTAGGCGAACTCGGTGGTCACCGTCTTGCCCAGGGGCACGGCACCGGCGCCGCGCGCCAGCGCCACGCAGGCCGCGTCCTTCGTGGGCTGGTGGTTCGCGTAGATGGGGGAACCGTAGCGCGTGGGCATGTCGGCGGTGTCGAGCACGTCCTTGACCGCCAGCGGCACCCCGCCCAGCAGGCCGGGGGCGCCCTGGTGGTCGAGCGCGCGGGCGCGGGCCAGCGCGCCGGCCTCGTCCAGGTGCCGCCAGGCGTGGATGGCCGGTTCGCGCGCGTGGATGTGCGCGAACGCGGCCTCCACCACGGCCTGCACCGAGGTGCGGCCCGAGGCGATGGCTTTGCGCAGTTCGAGCGCGCCGAGGCGCGCATAGTCTTGGGGGTTCATGTCATCGGGCTCTCGGTCAGGATGCCAGCCATTCGCGCACCGCGGCGCGCACGAAGGCGGCGTCTTCGGGGCTGCGCTGCGGGTTGCCGGCCAGGTGTCCCCACACGCTGGGGATGGGCTGCAGGCGCGCGTGGCGCAGGTGGGGCAGCTCCAGTTCGTTGTCGGCGACGCGGAAATAGAGGTCGGTGGCGCCCGGCATCAGCAGCACGCGCGCCGTGATGGCGCGCAGCGCCGCCGTGAGATCACCGCCATGCCGCGCGTTGGCGCTGATGTCGCTGGCGTGCCAGCCGCGCAAATGGGCCAGCAGGTCTTGCGCATGGCGCGCGGCAAAACGCCCGTCCCAGTTGGCCCGCAGGAAGGTCTCCAGGTCGGGCGCGCCAAAGGCCGAGCGGTGCAGGTCCGCGCGGAAGAAGTCCTGGCTCAGGGCCCAGGCCGCGTAGATGCGGCCGAAGGCGCGCAACGCGGCGGCCGGTGGCGCCGAGAAGCGCCCCTGCCCCAGGTGCTCGGGCGCGGCCTCCAGCGTGGCGATGAGCGAATCCAGGAAGACCTGGTTGTGCACCGCCGTGCGGGCGCTGCCGCAGTTGACGACGACCCGCTCCACCTCGTCCGGGTACAGCGCGGCCCAGTGGTAGGCCTGCTGCGCGCCCATGGACCAGCCGTAGACACAGGCCAGCCGCTGCACGCCCAGGTGCTCGCGCAGCAGCCGGCGCTGGGCGCTCACGTTGTCGGCGGCCGTCACCAGCGCCGGGTAGTCCGGCGTGTTGGACGGGCTGGAGGACAGCCCGTTGCCGAACATGTCCACGATCACGATGAACCAGCGCGTCGGGTCCAGGATGCCCTCGGGCGAGATCAGCCATTCGATGTCGCCGTGGCGCACGGCAAAGCTGGTCGGGTAGAGGATCACGTTGTCGCCGGAGGGCGAGAGCGTGCCGTGGGTCTTCCAGGCCAGGCGCGCGCGTGGCAGCTGGCCACCCGCGGCCAGCGGGTGGTCGCCCAGTTCGAAGAAGCCTTCATTCACAGGCCATGGCATGTCGGCTCCCATCAGAACAACCACCAGACGGTGACCAGCGCGATGCTGGGGAACATCACCGTGAGCGCCAGGCGCACGATGTCGCTGAGCACGAAGGGCAGCACGCCCTTGTAGGTCTCGACGATGGGCACGTCCTTGACGATGCCGTTGACGACGCAGACGTTCAGCCCGATCGGCGGCGCGATCAGCCCGATGCCCACGGTCATCAGCACCAGCACGCCGAACCAGATGGCCTTGTCCTCCGCGCCCAGGCCCCAGAGGTCGAGCGACATGATGGTCGGGAAGATCACCGGGATGGTGAGCATCAGCATCGACAGCTCGTCCATGACGCAGCCCAGCAGGATGTAGAGCAGCATCACGCAGGCCACGATGGTCACGGGCGACACGCCGAGCTGGCCGATCCACTCGGAGAGTTCGTGCGGCATGCGGGTAAGCGCCAGCGCGGCGTTCATCAGGTCGGCGCCCATGAAGATCATGAACACCATCGCCGACGTCTCCGCCGCGCCCACGAAGGAGCGCGCGATCTCGCGCTTGCGCAGCTCGCCGAAGGCCACGCCCGCCACGAAGGTGCCCACGGCGCCCACGGCCGCGCCCTCGGTCGGTGTGAACACGCCGCCGTAGATGCCGCCGAAGACCGAGAGGAAGATCAGCGCGATGGGCCAGATCTTCGCCAGCGCCTGGCGCCGCTCGCGCCAGCCGATCGCCGCGGCCGGCGGGGCCAGATCGGGGCGCAGGCGGCAGTAGAGCCAGACCACGCCCAGGTAGCCGAACATCGCGATGAGACCGGGGATCAGCGAGGCCGCGAACAGCTTGGCCATGTTCTGCTCGGTCAGCAGCGCGTAGATCACCAGCGGCACCGAGGGCGGAATCAGGATGCCCATGGTGCCGCCGGTGGCCAGCGCGGCGGTGGACAGCCGGCCGCTGTAGCCGTGGCGCTTCATCTCGGGATAGGCCACCTGGGTGATCGTGGCCGAGGTGGCCACCGAGGACCCGCAGACCGCGCCGAAGCCGCCCGCGGCCAGGATGGACGCCATGGCCAGGCCGCCGCGCACGTGGCCCACCAGCGACGAGGCCGCCTGGAACAGCGCGCGCGACAGGCCCCCCTGGGTGGCGAACTGGCCCATCAGCAGGAACAGCGGCACCACCGTGAGGTCGTACACCGACAGCCGCCCGACGGCGGCGCCCTTGAGCAGGGCGAGCAGCGGCAGCGGCCCGGAGACCGCGAGGTAACCCAGCGCGCCGGCCACGAACATGGCGACCGCGATCGGGATGCGCACCGCCATCAGGAGCAGCATGCCGGCGAACATCAGCAGGGCAATGGTCATCATGCTCATGGCGCCACCCCCAGCAACGGCTCGCACGCGGCCTCGTCCTGGTCGGCGATGACGCCGGCCGCCTGCAGCAGCGCGATCAGCATCGTCATGGCCAGCCCGGGTGCGAGCACCGCGTAGACCAGCCACATCGGCAGACCCAGGATCATGGTGGTCTCCCCCACGGCGCGCGAGGCGGCCGCGCCCACGGCGGTCTGCCAGGCGAGCACGCCCATCATCGCGGCCAGTGCCACGGCGCCGATGGCGTCAAGCACCCGCACCGTGCGCGACGAACTGCGCGAAGTGAAGAAGTCCACGATGATGTTGCCGCGTTGCAGTTGGCACCATGGCAGGCACATCGAGATGCTGATGGCGATGCCGAACTGCGTGAGTTCCACGTCGCCGGGAATCGGCGCCGACCAGAACCAGCGCCCCAGAATGCTCAGCGTGGTCAACAGCGCGGCGGCCGAGGCGATCACGCCCGCGGCCACGGCGAAGACCGTGCTGGTCTTGTGAATCAGAGCGGCCATGCGCTTACTCGGCGGCTCGCGCGGCGTCCAGCAGCTTCCTGCCATCCTGGCCACGGGCCGTCACCTCCTTGATCCACTCGTCGGTGATCGGCTGGGCAACCGCCATCCAGCGGCGCGCCTCCTCGACGGGCACGGTGTGGAAGACGTTGTTGCGGTCTTCGGCCGTCTTGCGCGCGGGCACGCTGGCCGCATCGAACGCCTTGCCCGCCAGGGCCGAGGCCTCCTCGCCGCTGTTGGCGTCGATGACCTTCTTCAGGTCGGCCGGCAGCGAGTCGTAGCGCGCGTTGTTCATCACCATCGCGAACACGGTGTTGGACAGGCGCGGCAGCGACGCGTCGATGTCGGTGTGGAACTTCACGATGTCCTGCAGCTTGAGCGCGGGAATCACCTCCCACGGCAGGATCGCGCCGTCGATGACCTTCTTGGACAGCGCCTCCGGCACCGGTGGCATGGGCATGGAGATGGGCGCGGCGCCCAGGGCGGTGATCAGCTTGGCGTTGAGGCGCGTGGCCGCGCGCAGCTTCAGGCCCCGGAAGTCTTCCAGCGCCTTGATCTGGCGCCCGGTGGTGTGCACCAGGAAGCCGTCGTTGACGTGCAGCACCAGCGGGCGCACGCCGGCGAATTCGGCGCTGGAGTGCTGGGCCACATAGCGCCACAGCGCGCGGCTGCTGCGTTCGGCGTTGCTGGTGATGAAGGGCAGCTCGAAGACCTCGGTCAACGGGAAGCGGCCGGCCTGGTAGCCCGGCAGCGTCCAGACCACGTCGGCCACGCCGTCCTTGGCCTGATCGAACAGCTGCGGCGGCGTGCCACCCATCTGCATGGCCGGAAAGATCTGGCACTTCAGCCGGCCGGCCGACTGCGCCGAGATGCGCTCGCACCAGGGCTCGATCAATTGCTTCTGGGCCAGCGAGTACGGCGGCAGGTAGTGATGGACCTTGAGCGTGACCGTGGACTGGGCCAGGGCCGGCTGCAGGGCGCCAGCCAGAACCAGGGAGGTGGCAGCCAGCCATCGTTGAATCGTCGACATGGGGAGTTCCTTTTGAAGGGTGGTGGGGAGGGATCGGACGAAAAACCAAGCGTTGGACTCGAAAGTTTCCTATAAAGAACAAAACATGACAATAGGAAATTTATGCATCTTATTAGGGTTTTCATGCACATCAACGGTGCTTTTGAAGCGCAAATCGCTGCCTCGCATGCCCGAATCCGCGCCTGAGAGCCCCTGAAAAGGCTGTCGCAACGCCAGTGGAGACCGCGTGAGCAATATGCAAGCCAGGGCAAAAGGCAAGAAGTTCTTGATCGGAAACTAAGTTTCCTTTTAGAATCTTTTTTCCCTCAACCACCAGGAGCTTTGCTTTATGTCTGTTACCACCGCCACGGCCTTCAAGACCACGGAACTGGTTCCGCTGTTCAGGCGCATGCTGGAGCTGTGCAAGCTCAAGGCCACCGAATCGCTCATCGTGCTGACCGAGCCGGATGCCAACCAGGACTACGCAGCCGCGCTGTACGGTGCCGCGCGCGACATCGGGGCCGAGACGCTGATCCTCATGGTCCCCTCCGCGCCCCCCGAGCAGGTGCCGGTGATCCGCACCGGCAACGTGTCCTCCGCCATCCTGAGCGGCGGCACGCTGGCCATCGAGACGCTCAAGCAGGCCGATCTGGTGATCGACCTCTCCACGGGCGGGCTGCTGCACTCCAAGGAACAGCGCCTGATCCTGGAGAGCGGCACGCGCATGCTGATGGTCCATGACCCGGTCGAAGCGCTCGAGCGCATGTTCCCCACGATCGAGGACAAGGCCCGCGTGGAGCGCGGCATCGCCCGCCTGAAGGCCGCCAAGCGCATCCGCATCACCTCGGAGAACGGCTCGGACGTCTGGTTCGACATCGGCGGGCGCCCCATCATTGGCCAGTACGGCTACACCGACGAGCCGGGCCGCTGGGACCACTGGCCCGGCGCCTTCCAGTACACCATCCCGTCCGAAGGCAAGGGCGACGGCGTCATCGTGCTGGACCCGGGCGACATCTGGTACCCCGCCAAGCGCTACATCACCACCCCGGTGACCATGCGCTTCGAGAACGGCGCGGTGACCTCCATCGAAGGCGGGCTCGACGCCTTCCTGATCCGCGACTACATCCAGGGCTGGCAGGACCCCGAAGGCTTCGCGATCTCGCACACCGGCTGGGGCTCGCACCGCCGCGCGCTGTGGAACTCGCTGAACTTCCAGAATCCGCTGGACGTGATCGGCCAGGACGGGCGCACCGCCTGGGGCACGACGCTGTTCGCGCTGGGCGAGAACGCCACCTTCGGCGGCAAGCACACCACGGGCTGCCACCAGGACTTCGCGCTGCGCCACCACCAGTTCTACCTCGACGACGAACTGATCGCCGACAGCGGCCGCATCATTCCCGAGGACCTGCAATGAAGCCGTCCGTCCTCATCGCCGGCGCGGGGATCGGTGGACTGACCGCGGCCCTCAAGCTGCACCGCCTGGGCGTCAAGGTCAGCCTCATCGACGCCGCGCGCGAGCTGCAGCCGCTGGGCGTGGGCATCAACCTGCTGCCCCACGGCGCGGGCGTGCTCTACGGCCTGGGGCTGGGTGACGAGCTCAAGGCCACGGGCATCCAGACCCGGGCCATCGAGTACCGCACGCAGTACGGCCAGCTGATCCAGCGCGACCCGCGCGGCCTGCACGCCGGCTCGCCCTGGCCGCAGTACTCCATCCACCGCGGCCAGCTGCAGATGCTGCTGCACCGCGCCGTGCAGCGCGAGATCGGCGCCGTGCGCACCGACCACCGCATGGACCACTTCGAGCACGAAGGCAGCGGGGTGCGGGTGCACATGCGCCAGGGCAGCACCGGGGAGGTGACCAGCGAACGCTTCGACGCCCTCATCGGCGCCGACGGCATCCACTCGGCGACCTGCGCGCAACTGCACCCCGACGCATCGCCGCTGGTCTTCTCCGGCACGATGATGTGGCGCGGCGCCGTGGAGCGCGAGCCCTTCCTCGACACCGAGACCATGGTGATCTGCGGCCACCACGACAGCAAGGCCGTGATCTACCCGATCTCGCGCGAGGCGGCCCAGCGCGGCCGTTCGCTGATCAACTGGGTGGCCGAGATCAACATCGGCCGCGACGCCAAGTACCAGCGCGAGGACTGGAACCGCGCCGCCACGGTGGAGGAGTTCCTGCCGGCCTTCGCCGACTGGCACTTCGACTTCCTCGACGTGCCGGCGCTGTTCCGCGCCACCGAGCGGATCTTCGTGTACCCGATGGCCGACCGCGAGGCGCTGCCCTTCTGGAGCCAGGGGGGCGTCTCGCTGCTGGGCGATGCCGCGCACCCGATGTACCCCATCGGCGCCAACGGCGCGTCCCAGGCCATTCTGGACGCGGACGCGCTGGGCACCGCCTTCAGCGAGGCGGACCTGGACGTGCACGCCGCGCTCAAGCTGTACGAAAGCCGCCGGCTGCCGGCCACCGCGAAGGTCGTCGCGAGCAACCGCACGCTGGGCCCGGAAGCGGTGCTGCAACTGGCGCGCGAACGCATCAAGGGGCCCGACGACGTGGTCAGCGACCTGATCACACCCGAGGAAATCGCCGCGATCACCCAGGGCTACCAGAAGGTGGCGGGCTTCGACGCGGCGACCCTGAGCGCGCGCGCCCAGACCATGCAAAGCGCGGGTTGACCTGCGCCAGCGGAACCGGGGGGCTTCTCGTTCGATAATGTCTGGCACTGACCCAAGCCCGATGCCCAAGAAGCCCCCCGCCCCCACCAAGACCGCCCCCCCTCCCCCGCCCGCGGCGAGGGGTGCGCCGACCGCCCGCTCCTTCCGGCTGGGCGAACACGTCCGCCGCATCCGGGCGGACAAGGAACTCACCCTGGAAGAAGTGGCCCGGCGCGGCGAACTGGCGCGCTCCACGCTGTCCAAGATCGAGAACGAGCAGACCTCGCCGACCTTCGAGGTGCTGCTCAAGCTGGCCACCGGCCTGGGCGTGCCCATGGACGAGCTGCTGGCCCCCCGGACCATGCCGCCGCCCTCGGGCCGGCGCAGCATCACCCGCGCCGGCCAGGGCCGCCAGCACACGGCCACCAACTACACGCACGAATTCCTCTGCACCGACCTCACGCACAAGAACGTGGTGCCCTCCAAGGCCCGCGTGCACGCGCGCTCGACCAAGGATTTCCCCGACTGGGTGCGCCATGACGGCGACGACTTCATGATCGTCCTGGAAGGCGCCGTCGAGCTGCACACCGAGTTCTACGAACCCACTGTGCTCAACGTCGGCGACAGCGCCTACTTCGACGCCCGCATGGGCCACCTGTGCATCTCGGTCAGCCCCGAGGACGCGCTGGTGCTGTGGGTGCCCACGCACACCAGCGACGCCGAGGTCATGCAGGCCATCGGCCGGTCACCGGCCATCTGAGGCGCCCGCGCCCCGGTCCGGGCGTGGGGCGGGGCATCTACAATTCGCGCCCCCAAGCCTCTCCCTCAGCCTGACCCATGCACCTCACCGTCAACCCGGAACTCAAAGCCTACATCGACCCCCTCACGCCCGACGAGCACGATGCGCTGGAGCGCAGCATCCTCGCCGAAGGCTGCCGCGATGCGCTGGTGCTGTGGGGCGACGTGCTGGTGGACGGCCACAACCGCTACGGCATCTGCCAGAAACACGGCCTGCCCTTCCAGACCGTGCAGAACCCGCGCTTCCAGACCCTGGAGGACGTGCACCTGTGGATGATCGACCAGCACCTGGGCCGGCGCAGCGTGTCGGACTTCCAGCGCGGCGTGCTGGCCCTGCGCAAGCGCGAGATCCTGGCCGAGCGGCGCACCCGCATCCTGGCGACCTCGCCCTCGCCGGAGGACCTGCCGCCCGATGAGGAAGCCCCCGCGCCCGTGGCCGCGCAAAACCCGGCCGTCGCCGCGCTCGAACCCCGGCCGCTGCACAGCCGCGAAGACATCGCCAAGGCCGCGCGCCTGAGCAGCAGCCAGGTGGTGATGATCGAGAAGATCCAGAAGCAGGCCGCGCCCGAGCTCGTGGACGCGCTCAAGGCAGGGGCCGTGTCGCTCAACGCCGCCGCGGCCGTGGCCAGCCTGCCGCCGGAAGAACAGAAGGCCGCCGCCCTGGCCGGCAAGGACGAGCTCAAGCTCGCGGCCAAGCGCGTGCGCGAGGCCCGCCGCAAGCCGCCCGAGGCCGATGCGGACGCGGCCGGCGAAGCGGCCGAGCCAGGCACCGATGAACTCACGGCCCTGCGCCAGAAGGTCGCGGCGCTGCAGGCGGAGAACACCGCGCTGCGCGAGCAGGTGGCCACGTTGCGGGCGCAACTGGAAGAGGCGCCGTCGGCCTGACGGCCCCGCCTCCCGGACCTTCATGGGCACCTCGTCCGGCGATCTGATCAGCCTGGTCCTGGGCACCCTGCGCACGGACCGCGCCGTGACGGCGCGCTTCTCGCTCACGGCGCCGTGGGCGCTGCGCTCCGAAGGCGTGGAAGGCCTGCTGATGCGCGTGTGCACCGGCGAGCCCTACTGGATCCAGATGGACGGGCTGGACGCGGTGCACGTGCAGCCCGGCGACATCGTGATGCTGCCGCAGGGCGGCCCCCACGTCGCCGCCTCCGAGATCGGCCTGGACACCGTGCCGTTCCGCTCGCTGCTGCAGCGGCACATGCGCGGCGCGCACGGCGACCACCCCATCACCTTCGCCCACGGCGGTGGCGGCGCGGCCACCGAGCTCTTCTCGCTGCACCTGTGGATGCCGCAGCACCAGGGCGTCTCATTGCTGTCCTGGCTGCCGCCGCTGATCGTGCTGCGCGCGGCCGAGATCGCCACCACGCGCACCCTGGCGCTGGCCACCCAGGCCATGGTGGACGAGACCATCGAGCAGCGCCCCGGCTGGCAGCTGTCCACCGCGCGCATGGCCGACCTGCTGCTGGTGCACGTGCTGCGCGAGCACCTGCACCATGGCCCCGCCGGCGCCCAGGGCTGGCTCAACGGCGTGCGCGACAAGGCCATCGGCAAGGCCCTGGCGCAGATGCATGCCCACCCGGAACTGCCGTGGTCGGTGGAGAGCCTGGCCCGCGTGAGCCACCAGTCGCGCTCGGTGTTCAGCGAGCGCTTCGTGGAACTCATGGGCACCACCCCGCTGCGCTACCTCACCTCGGTGCGCATGGGCATCGCGCGCCAGCAGTTCCTCAAAGGGGCGGACGACGTCTGGCGCGTGGCGCAGGGTGTGGGTTACGGCTCGGAGAAGGCGTTTTCCCGCGCGTTCGAGCGCTGGGCCGGGCAGACGCCCAGCCAGTGCATCAAGTCGCGGACGATCGGTGCCCAGATCCGGCGCCCCGAAGGTTGAACACGGGCGGGGCCTGACCAAGAATCGACCGCGTCCGCGTTGGTCTTCTGGTTCCCCATGAAAAAAGTTCTGATCGTTGGTGCCGGCATTGCCGGCTGTTCCGCCGCCCTGGCGCTCGCGCAGCGCGGCTGGCAGGTCGAGGTGATTGAAAAGCAGCCGCAATGGCGCTTCCAGAGTTCGGGCATCTTCGTCTACAGCAACGGCCTGGACCACTTCCGCCAGATCGGCGCGATGCAGGACCTGGTCGAGGCGGGTTTTCCCATCGCCTCCGGCCGCAACGTCTACCTGGACCAGGACGGGCGGCACCTGGTGGACGTGGTCTACCCCAGCCTGGGCTCACCGCCCGCGCCCGCCATCCTGGGCATCAAGCGGGCCGAGATGCACCGCGTGCTGTCCGGCCGGCTCGACGCGCTGGGGGTGCCGGTGCGCCTGGGCACCACGGTGTTGTCCCTGCGGCAGGACGAGGGCGGCGCGCAAGTGCGCTTCTCCGATGGCGGTGAGGCGTCCTTCGACCTCGTGGTGGGCGCCGACGGCATCCGCTCGGGCCTGCGCGCCCTGCTCTGGCCCGAGGTGCAGCCCACCTACTCGGGCTTCGGCGTCTGGCGCAGCGTGCACCGGCGCCCGCCCGCGCTGGTGGACAAGATCATGATGATGGGCCTGGGCAAGCGGCTGGGCATCATGCCGATTTCGCCGGAGCGCCTCTACATCTTCGGCACCGTGGCGCAGCCGAAGGACACCTGGTTCGAGCCCGCCCACTGGCCCGAGACCATGCGCGCGAGCTTCACCGAATTCGGCGGGCCGGTGCGCCCCTTCCTCGACGAGATCTCGCCCGACACCGAGGTGCTCTACACCGCGGTGGAAGAGGTGGTGATGCCCCTGCCCTGGCACCAGGGCCGCGTGGTGCTGATCGGCGATGCCGCCCACGCATCGACCCCGTTCATGGGACAAGGCGGCGCCCTCGCGGTGCAGGACGCCGTGGTGCTCGCCCGCCTGCTCGAAGACGGCGCGCCGGTGCCGGCGGTCCTGGCCCGCTTCGGCGAGCGCCGCGCGCCCGTGTGCCGCTTCGTGCAGGAGGCTTCGCACCGCGTGGGCCGCGCCGGTGCCGAGCAGGACCCGGCGCGCCATGCCCAGGCCCTGCAGGCGCTGCCCGCCAGCGCCCAGGCCCACGTGGACGACTTCTACCGCCAGCTTCACACCCTCAGCCATTGAAAGGACTTCCCATGCCCCGACTGTTCCGCCCCCTGGCCCGCACGAGCCGCCGCAGCGTGCTGGCACTGCTCATGGCCAGCGGCACCGCGTTCCCGCTGCTGACCCACGCGCAAGCGCAGGAAGTCACCTACCTGCTGCCCGCGCCGGCCACGCTGCCGGCCTTCGGCCCCTGGATGCTGGCCCAGGCCAAGGGCTACTACGAGCAGGAAGGCCTCAAGGTCAACTTCGTCACCGCGCGCGGCGGCGTGGACGTGGCCAAGCAGATCGGTGCCGGCAACGCCGTCATCGGCGGCGCCATCGGCGACACCCCCATCATCGCCCGCGCCCAGGGCATCCCGGTCAAGGCCGTGGCCGTGCTCGGCGCCGGTTCGCTCACCCAGCTCGTGAGCCACAAGGACGAGAAGATCGAGAGCCCGCGCGAACTCAAGGGCAAGACCGTCACCGTCCTGGCCTACACCGACACCACCTACTACGCCCTGCTGGGCATGCTCAGCAAGGTCGGCCTGACCAAGAACGACGTCAACATCCAGGCCGCCGGCCCGGGCGGTGTGTGGCAGCAGTTCGCGGCGAAACGCGCGTCCGCCATGGCCACGGTGCCCGACTGGACGGTGAGCGCGATGGAGGCCGGCGCGCAGGTCGACATCCTGCCGGCCGACATCTACTTCAAGAGCATGGCCCAGGCCATCCTCGCCTCCGACGAGACCATCGCCAAGAACCCGCAGCTGATCCAGAAGCTGGTGCGCGCCACGCTCAAGGGCATGAAGGACATCATGGCCGACCCCAAGGCCGCCACCACCGCCTACGTGGCGCACGTGCCGGTGCACAAGGGCAAGGAAGCCAACATCCAGAAGGCTTTCGAGATGTTCAACCAGTACGTCTACGCCGCGCAGAAGGTGCCCGGCACGATGGACGAGGCCCGCCTGGCCGAGCTGCAGAAGTTCTACGTCACCAACGGCGTGGTGCCGCGCGAGACCCCGGTGAAAGAGCTCTACACCAACCAGTTCGTGCCCGGCGGCCGCTAGGGCTCAGTCGATCTTCACGGCGCCCGAGCGGATCAGCCCCCGGTAGTGCTCCAGCCGGTCCTTGATCAGGCTGCGGAATTCCTCGCGGGAATTGCCCACGGGCTCGTAGCCCATCGCGGCGATCTGCTCGCGCACCTTGGGCAGCTTGATGGCCGCGCGGAAGGCCTCGCTCACGCGATCGAGGATCTCCTTGGGCACACCGGCGGGCGCCACATAGCCCACCCACCCGTCCGTCCGGAAATCGACGCCGAGTTCGGCGAAGGTCGGCACGTTGGGCAGGATGCCCACGCGCTGGCGGGACGTTACGGCGATGGGCTTGATCTTGCCGTCCTGGATGTAGGGCCGCGCCGACTGCCCGGCCAGCATGAACTCGATGGAACCGCCGGCCAGATCGATCAGCGCCGGCGCCTCCCCACGGTAGGACACGTGCGTGGCCTGGATGCCCAGCTTGTCCGTCAGCACCACGGTGTTGAAGTGGAAGCTGCTGCCGCTGCCGGGTGTGCCGTAGTTCATCTGCCCGGGGTGGGCCTTGGCCTTGGCCACGAGTTCGCGCAGGTCCCCCGTGGCCGAGACGCGCGGGTGCGTGACCAGCACGTTGTACGTGTCCACCGCGATCGTGATGGGCTCGAAGTCCTTCAGGGGGTCGAACTTGTAGGTCTTCTCCGTCAGGGGCTGGAAGATCATCATGCCCGGCACCGTCGCGGCGAGGGTGTAACCGTCCTTGGGTGCGCGCGACAGCTGCTCCAGGCCGATGCGGCCGTTGGCGCCGGGCCGGTTCTCCAGGATCAGCGGTTGGCCCAGGATGCGGCTGACCTCCTCGGAGAGCGAGCGGCTGACCGCATCGGCCAGGCCCCCCGCGGGGAAGGGAACGATCAGGGTGATGGGCCGCTCGGGCCAGGCGGCCGTGGCCGAACCCGACACCGCCAGTGCCACCACCGCCAGCCAGTTTTTCCAGAATTTCACGTCTTGTCTCCTTGGTGCATATCAAAACATCACAACGCGGTCTCGGCCGCCCGCTGACCGAACCGGCGCCATTGCCGGGTCGCTTCCCCGTACTCGCGCTCCAGCTCGTCCACCACCGCCGCCACCGGGCTGATGCGCTTGATGGCGCCCACGCCCTGGCCGGCGGTCCAGGTATCGACCCACTTGCGCTGGGTGAACGAGCGGTTGCTGTCGTAATTCCGGGGCGGTGTGGGCGGCAGGTCGTCCGGGTCCAGGCCCGCGGCGCGCAGCGAAGGCTTGAGCCAGCTCGCCGGGGTGCCGGTGATGCCGCTGCTGATGACGAGGTCTTCCGCCGTCGAATCGATCAGCATCTGTTTGTAGGCGGGTGAGGCCATGCTCTCCTGCGTCGGAATGAAGCGCGTGCCCATGTAGACCAGGTCGGCGCCGGCCATGGTGGCGCCCGCCACGCTGTAGCCGTCGGCGATGCCGCCACCGATGACGACGATGCCGTCGAAGAATTCGCGCAGCGCGCGAACGAAGGCGAACGGCGACATCCAGCCGGTGTGCCCGCCCGCGCCCGCACTGACACAGGCCAGGCCGTCCACGCCCGCGTCGGCCGCCTTCTTGGCCAGGCGCAGGTTGACGACATCGGCCAGCACGATGCCGCCGTAGCCGTGCACCACCTCCAGCGCGGGCTTGGGGCTGCCCAGCGCCGTGATGACGATCGGTGGCTGGTGCTTCTCGATCAAGGCCAGGTCCTGCGAGAGGCGCGCGTTGGACGAGTGCGTGACGACGTTGGCGGCCCACGGCCCCACGATGGCATCGGGGTGGGCCTGCCGGTGCGCCCGCAGCCCTTCGGTGATGGTGAGCAGCCACGACTCCAGCGTTTCGATGGGGCGCGCGTTCGGCGTGGGGAACGCCCCCACGATGCCGGCCTTGCAGGCTTCGAGCACCAGCTCAGGGCCTGACACGAGGAACATCGGCGCGGCCACCACGGGCAGGCGCAGCGGCGTGCGGTTGAAGAAGGACGTGACGGGGTCTGTTTTCATCATGCGATGCGTTGATCGATGGCGGTGGACGGCGGAGGGTCGATCGCGTCCAGCCCGTCCAGGATGTGTTGAAGGTCCTCGCCCACCCGAGGGAAGCGCGGCGGCGCGCGGCGCCCATGCCAGGGCGCCGCGCCGGGCACCCTGACCAGGGGGCATGGCCCGGCATCGGGCAGCGCCAGGGTTTCGATCAGATCGAGCCCGTCGCTGTGCTGCGATGCGAGGAAGTGGGGAATGTCGCGGGCCTCGCAGGCCATCACACCCTGGGGCGCGAGCAGTTGCTCCCACTGCGCCGCGGTCCGCGCCTGCAGAACCACCGCGAGTTCGCGCCGCAGGGCCTCGGCGTTCTGCAGGCGGGAGGCCGGCGTCGAGAAACGCGCGTCCTGCAGCAGCTCCGCCCGCCCCAGCAGCGCGAACAGCTTCTCCACGTCGGCCGGTTTCTGCACCGCCACGACCAGGGTGCCTTGCCGGGTCGGGTAGTCCCCGGTGGGCGCGGTGAATTCCGCGTTGCCCACCTTGCCGTCGCTGAGCGCGCTCGAGATGATGCGCGGCGCCAGGAACGCGGCCATGGCGCCCGCGAGCGTCACCTCCAGTTGCTGCCCCGTGCCAAAACGGAAGCGGCGAAGCACAGCACTGGCGATGGCCTGGTAGGCGTACAGCCCCGTGATCTGGTCCGCCAGCACCACGTTGCGCGTGCGTTGCGGCATGCCGCTCTCGTCCGCGTTGACGTGCATCCAGCCCGAGTAGGCCTGCGCGACGTGGTCAATGACCGGCCGGTCCCGGAGCTCGCTGTCCCGACCGAAACCGGTGACCGAGCAATAGACCAGCGTGGGCCGGTCCTGGCACAGCTGTTCGGCACCGAGTCCCAGGCGCTCGACCACGCCGGGCCGGTAGCTCTCGACCACCACATCGCAGGTCTGCGCGATGCGCTGCGCGAGGGCGAGTTCGCCCGGGTTCTTGAGATCGAGCTGGATGCTGTGTTTGCCCACGTTGACGGCGATCGCGGCCGGCGCGTGCCCCCGGATCTGGTTGCGCGCGTTTCGGATCCAGTCCCCGCCCGGCGGCTCGACCTTGATCACCTCGGCCCCGTGCGCCGCCATCAGCATGGTGGCGTAGGGGCCCGCGATGCCCTGGGTCAGGTCGAGCACGCGGATGCCGTCCATGGCCAGTGGTGTGGTGTTGTGGCTCATGGGGTGCGCACGATCCAGTGGGACAGGGCATCGGCCACCGCCTGCGGTTGCTCCAATGGCAGAAGGTGCCCCGCGCCCGGGATCTCCACGTACCGGCAGTGCCGGGCCTGGGCGGCCTCTTCGGCCTGCTGCTGGACGGGCACGACCGCATCGTGCGAACCCGCGAGCCACAGCATGGGCACGGACCCATCCAGCAGGTGCGAGCGGTCCTGGCGCTGCAGGGTGGCGCGCACATGGGCCAGGTAGCGCTGGGCGCCGTAGGCCGATGCCAGCTCACGGCGGCGGGCCACGAGGTCGGGCCGCTGGCGGTTGTCCGGGTGGAACGGGGCCACCGACGACGACGCGGTGTCCACGTAGGTCGCGGCGTCGAGCGACTGGATCGCCTGCTGCCGTTTGAGCTTCTGCGCGTCGGAGTCGGCGCGGGCGCTCGACCCCATGAGGCACAGGCCCCGCACCCGCTCGCGCGCTTTTTCGAGCACGCCCAGGGCCACATAGCCGCCGAAGGAATACCCGGCCAGATAGAAGCGCTCCGGTGCCTCGGCCAGCACCGCATCGGCCAGGGCCTCGATGTGCTCCAGCGGTGGCAGGTCCGGGCAATGGCTGCGCAGGTGGGCCGGCAGCGCGGCGCTCACGTCGCGAAAGACGTCGCCGGTGTTGTTCAGACCGGGGATGAAGACGATGTCCATGGCTTTTTTCCTCAGGGCAGCATGCGGCTGTCGCGGTGCTCGCCGTGGATGCGATCGCCTTCGACCCAGCAGGCATGCACACCCACCGAAATCCGCTCGGGCAGGATCACCGTGGCCAGGGGCCCTCGGGCGATGTCGGTCGCGTCGAACACCAGGGCCTCGGAGCGGTCCTGCACCATGTCGGTGACGTAGACCAGCAGGTAGCCGTCGTCTTCGCCCGTCGCGCCCAGGCGGCGCGCCATCTGGGGCTCGCTGCCATAACGACCGGGCCCGTACTCGAAGCGCTGCGTGGCGCCGGTCTGCAGGTCGAACTTCTTCAAGCCGCAGAACAGCCACTCGCCCGGCTGGTAGAGGATGTTGTAGCTGTAGCGGTACGGACGGCCCACGTAGTCGTTGCTCACCACCGGGAACTCGGTGATCTCGTCGTCCAGGTACTGCTCCGTCGTCTGCCCCGTGCGCAGGTTGAAGCGCCAGCGGTGCATCATGGTCGGGTTGTTGTGCTTGTCCAGGCGCGCCTTCATGCGCGCATACACATCACCGCCTTCGGTCTTGCCCACAGGGTGCATCACGGGCCTGGGCATGATGCAGCCGTCCATGACGATCTCGTCGCCGTCCTCGTAGCAGTTGGACAGGTGCAGGATGTGGCAGGACGTGGCCTCGAACCACTTCACGTCGGCCCCACTGCCCCGGCGCGGGATCACCCCGAAGCGCGCCGGCACCTCCGGGTGGAACGCCAGCTTTCTCACCCCCTTCTTCAACAGCGCCGGATCGAAGAACTGCGGCGTGTCGTGCAGGATGGTGTAGTTCTTCGTGATGCCCAGGTCGTGCGGCCAGCGCGCGCCGGGCAGCTCCACCGGCACGTAGTGCACCAGCTGGTTGTGGCGGTCCACCACGCCGTAGTGCATGTAGGGCCAGACCTCCGGGTAGTTGAAGAACATCATCTCCCCGGTCTCCGGGTCCACCTTGTAGTGCGATCCGATGCCGTGCGGCATGACGTGCCGGGCCCAGCTGGCGTCAGGCCCCTGCGTGTCCAGCGAGATCGGGTCCAGGCGCCAGGGCTCGCTGCCCTGCGACATCGTGGCCAGCAGCCTGCCCGCGTGGCAGATGATGTCGGTGCCCGCGTTGTCCTTCATCGACCCCATCGCGCCCCAGCCGCGCCGCGCGCCCTTGTCCGGTTCGAGAATGCCGGTCCACAGCGACGCCTGGGCCGCCTGCTCCGCCAGGAAGCCCGTGGTGCGCACGAAGCGGCTGCGGTAGGACGCCTGGCCGTTCTGGAAATGCACGGCGTGCAGCATGCCGTCGCCATCGAAGGGGTGGTAGATCCCCATGGGCTCGTGCACCTGGTTGTGCGTGTTGCGGATGTAGAGGCCGTCCAGGTCCCTGGGAATCTCCCCGATGACCTTCAGGCTGCCCACGTGCGCGACATGCTCGTTGAAATTGGGCCGGAAGGCGCCGTTCAGAAACGGGTTGTCGGTGGGCTTGAGGGTGCTGTGAACGGTGTTGACGACGGTGCTGCTCATGTCGATGCTCCTCTTTCTGTGGGTCTCAGGCGCGCAAGGCGGGCAGCTCGGACAGGAAGCCCAGCAGCGCGGCGTTGAACGCCGGCGCCTGCTCCGCGAAGGCGTAGTGCGCGGCGCCGTCGATGCAGACGAAGCGCGAATCGGGAATCAGCGCGGTGAGCGACTGCATGCCCTCTGGCCGCCCCACCTTGTCCTGCGCGCCCGCGATCAGCAGCGTCGGCACGTTCACCGCCTTCAGGTTGTCCTCGCCGTCGTAGCCGACGATGGCTTCGATGGCGGCGCAGAACGTCTCGGCGCGCATGCCGGAGGCCACGTCCACCACCAGGTCCACCAGGGGCCCCGACGAGGTCGGCGCCAACATGCCGCGAATGACCGGCAAGGCCGCTTCCTTGAACGGCAGGCCGCGCCGGATGGGGCCGATGCGTTCTTCGGCGAAGGTCGCCTTGTCCTGCGCCGACTTGCGCGAGAAGGTGGCGACGGTGGCCGAGATCACCACGCCGTGCACCCGGCCCTGGGAGAGCAGCGAGGCCAGTGGCGCCACGATGCCGCCCATGCTGTGGCCCACCACCACATTGCGCCGGCTGCCTTCGCGTTCGATCAGGCGCGCGGCGGCTTCGGCCAGGCCTTCGATCGACAAGCCGCCTTGCGGCAAGGGGCTCAGGCCGTAGCCCGGCGCGTCCCAGGCCACCACCCGGTAGCCGGCCCGGACCAGGGTGTCGATGAGCGGGCGGAAGTAGGCTCGGCTGCCGTACGCGCCGTGGAGCAGGAAAACCGTGGTGTCGGCATCGCCGGCCACTTCGTAGTCAGGAAATCGGTAGGTGTTCATGCGGTGCAACTCTAAGAAGCGGCCCGCATTCGGGCGACCGATATGCGCTTCAGTTCCGCATGCCGGAACTGAAGAGGGTTCCGTGGCCGATGGCGAGTGTTTCGATACCATGGCTGGCGACCTCCGCCTGGCCCCCCTACGCACACCGACCGCGCATGTCCTCCATTCCCCACCCGAACGACCGGGGGTTCGTCGCCTCGCTGGCCAAGGGCTTGTCCATCCTGTCCGCCTTCGAGCAGTCGGACGTGCTGGGCAACCAGGAGCTGGTGGAGATCACCGGCATGCCCAAAGCGACCGTGTCGCGCTTCACCGGCACCCTGGAGAAGCTGGGCTACCTGCGGTTCGACGACCAGGTCCGCAAATACCGGGTGGGCGGCCGCACGCTGAACTTCGGCTCCATCACCATGCAAAAGCATGGCATCCAACGCATCGCCGCCCCGCTCATGCGGCAACTGGCCCAGACGCTGGACGTCACCGTGCTGCTGGCCACGCGCGAACACGCCCACATGCTGCTGCTGGAGGTGGTCCGCCCGCCCGTCAGCACCATCACCATCAACAAGGCCGTGGGCGACCTGCTGGCGATGGAGACCACCTCCCTCGGGCTGGCCTACCTGGTGGCCGCCGCGGCCAACGAACGCACCGCCATCCTGAAAAACCTCCAGCGCATGGCCTCGGTGGACTGGACCAGCTACCGCGCGGACGTGGAGCGCGTCCATGCGGAGTACAGGCGGCTGGGGTTCGTCGTGTCCCGCCGCGTGCGCGGCGGCGTGTTGAGCGCGGCGGCGGTGCCCATCGTGACGGGCTCGGAAATCTTCGTGCTCTCCTGCGCGGGCCCTTCGCAGCAATTGAGCAAGACCCTGCTGGAAAAACGCGTCGGGCCCTTGGTGGCCCAGGCGGCCCGCAGCATCAAGGACGCCATGCGCGACCCGTGAATCGTCGCGCGCCCGGCCCCCGAGCCCTAGGGCTTGCGAATCACATAGGCCAGGGTGGCCCAGCTGTCGCCGGCAATGCGCCAACCGCCCGCCGTGAAGGCCTCGCTGTCGGTGGCCTCCAGGTTGCGCGCCGCGAGCGTGCCGGATACCGCGCCGCGATCCAAGCTGTTCAACGTGGACCAGGCGCTGGCGTTCGCGATCACCGGGTCATCGTCCACGGCGCCCCAGCACACCAAGCGCCCGCCCCCATCGGTCGAGCCCGCGCTGAAGGCGGGCGACAGCACCGTGGTTTCAGCGCCCCCCGCGCTCGCGCGCGTGGCGGTGGCGCCGACCGGTGTCGATGCGTCGAACTCGCCCGCGCGCACCTTGAGAACGGCGGCGGTCCACTGCTCGCTGGCACTCGGCGTGAACGTGCGCGTGCCGGCACTCCAGGCGCCCGTGGCGATGTACCGCCAGGCCTGCGCCCGCACCTCCGTGCCACTCGATGCGATCGGGCCCGCGATGGACGTGGCCATTTCACCGTTCGGGCCGGTGGGCGCGCTCACCGACGTGGTGTCCGTGCTGTCGTCCCAGGCCAGATGGAAGGTCAGCAGGTCGCCAGCCGCGGCAGCCGGATGGCTGACCGCCCAGCTGCTGCTCGCGGTGTTGTTGCCGCTGGCGGTCACGTCCGCAGCCACCGGGAAAGCGACCGTTGGCGCAACCGTGGCGAGGCTCGCCGGGGCCCAGGTCGCCAGGGTGATCGGCCCGGCGTACGTGTTCTGCGTCGTGGCCGTCTCGGTGCCCGTGACCGTGATGGGCTTGGACCGAAGGCGGGAGCTCGCCCAGTAGCCGAAGGTCCCGGAGGACTCTCCGGTGAGCACCGAATCCCAGCCCGACTGGTTGCCGGGAAAGGCACCGGACGACGCGTTCAGCCGGGTGTCCAGCGCGAGGGCCAGGCCGCCCGACACGCCGGACGCGCTGGCCACGCCCGGCGTGGTGCCATCGCCCGTCGCCTGGCCATAGCCACGCGCGGTGACACCCGTGGTGTCCTGGATGAAGCAGACGAAGGCGTGTGCGCCAGCCAGCGAATTCGCCTGCGTGAAGGCGATGGTGACGCTGCGGCCGGCGGCCCAGTTCGCCACCGGTGCCGTGCACACCCAGCCACCCGCCGCCGTGGCGATGGCGCCGTTGCCCGTTTGGCTGAAGGCTGCCGCGAAGTCCGAAGCGATGGAGGCCAGATCGGTATAAGGCACAGCCGTGTCATCGCTGCCCACGATGTGCACGGCCACGAATTCCGCCCACTGCGGCACGTTGACGGTGCGCGCGCCGGGCGTGGCCGAGGTGCCCAGGTCCACGACCTGAGGCACACCGAGAATGCTGGGCAGGTAGGTGAAATCGCTGCCATCGCCGCACGGGTCGGCGGGATTGTCCGCCAGGGGAGGCTCGCCGGGCATCGTGTCGTCGAACCGCCCGCTGCCAGCATCCATCGGCCAGTTGTGAATCAGGTTGCGCGTGCGAAACGGCACCGTCGAGCGGTACTCGCGGCGGTGCTCCGCCTCGGTCAGCACGGCCGTCCACATGCGCCAGCGCGCGATCGTGCAGTCGGTGTAGCCCGCCAGCTCGCCATAGCCGCCCCATTGCAGCGAGCGCTCGCCGGCCGTGCCCGCATTGGGCACGAACGCCATGGAGAGCACCACCGCGCCATCGAGCAACATGCGCACGGTGCCCGCGCCGTTGTAGTCGATGGCCAGGCGGTATTCCCGGCCCACCTCCAGCGTGTAGCTGGAGCTGACCGTGGGCGACCCGCCGTTGTAGCCCTCGAGCTGGCAGGTGATGCCGTCGGAATTCATGTAAAGCCCGACCCACGAAGCCGCGTTCGTGGTGCCGTACAAGGCGACGATCAGGGTATTGAGGTTGACGTCGGCTTCGAACCGGAACAGACCGGCGACCGACCATGGCGTGTTGAGTGCCGGGACCTCATGCCCCAGCGGCTCATGGATGTAGACCGCCTGATACGGCGCGTTGACGCGGATGGCCACTGTGTTCTCCCTCGGCGACCATGGGGCTCAACGCCGGTGGTTGAGGTTCAGGCTTTGCCGTTCGCCGGCCATTTTGGCTTAACGGCGTGCGCCGGCGCCTACAGCGTGCGGATGTAGGCCAGCAATTCGTCGCGAAGCGCCAGCGTGGCCGGCGACAGCGTGCCCTCGCGACGCCGATAGAGCGCAAATCGGCGCACGGAGCGAACGTCCTGCAGAGGCAGGATGCGGATCGCACCCTCTCCCGGCCCGGACAACGAGGTCACGAGCTGCCGAGGCATCCAGCCCAGGAACGAGCCCCCGGCCACCAACTGGCGCAACGCCGCCATGGACCGGGACTCCACGGTGGCCTGCGGCGGCGGCAGGTGGTGGTCCAGGTACATCTGCTTCAACTCGTCACGCGGCTGCGTTCCCCGTGGGGCCAGGGCCCAGGCCTCACCCAGCAAATCCTGCAAGCGCAGGTCCTGGCGCCCGCACAAACGGTGGGTGGCTCCCGTGACCACGTGGCAACCCTCCTGCCATTCGCTCTGGGAAACGGTGGTGATGTCATCGGAGGTGGACACGGCAAACGCCAAGGCCAGGTCGATCTCGCCACGGGCGAGCTGCTGCAGCAGGTCTTCCGAGAGCCCTTCGACCAAGACCACCTGCAGACCCGGCATCCGGGCCAGCAAGCGTTCCACCACGCCCGGCACGAAGCTCGCGAGCGCGCTGACCACCGCGCCAAAACGCACGACGCCCCCGGGCTGATCGCGCAGGGCATCGACTTCCTGCACGGCCCGGGAAGACTCGGACAGCATCAGCCTCGCATGAGGCTCCAGCCGCCGGCCGAAGTCCGTCAGCGCCACGCCGTACTGGTGCCGCTCGAACAAGGCCACGCCCAGTTGTTCCTCCAGCCGCCGAATGATCCGGCTGAGCGCCGGCTGCGTGATGTGCAGGCTCTCCGCCGCCTTGCTCAGGGAGCCCGCATCGATCACCGCCTGAAACGCATGAAGCTCGCGCAGATTCAACAGCATGGAGGGCATGGCCGCGGCCTTGGAGGAAGGGGATCGGATCTTAGTCTGCTCCGGTTCTTGAGCATTCCGATTCGGTATGCCTCAGGGCCCACATGGCATGTCCGGCGCGATGGGGCGTCCCTAGACTGCGCCACACCACAACGTTGCCCCACCAGGAGACACACATGCCCCTCTTCAGACAGCTCGGCGCGGCCCTCGTCGCGTCGCTGGCGATCACCGCCCTGGCCGCGGACCCCTACCCCACCAAGCCCATCAAATGGGTGGTGGGCTATGCGGCGGGCGGCGGAACCGACGCCTTGGCCCGCACGGTCGGCGCGCAACTGGCGATCCAGATGGAGCAGCCGGTGCTGATCGAAAACCGCCCGGGTGGCGCCACGGTCATTGCCGCCGATGCCACCGCGAAGGCCGCAGGCGATGGCTACACCATGATGAGCGTCGATGGCGGCACCCTGGTCTACAACACGGCCTTGTTCAAAAAGCTCAGCTACCAACCGTCCAAGGACTTTGCTCCCGTGGCCCTGCTGGGGCGCTTCCCGTTGTTGCTGGCCGTCAACGCCACGTCCAACTTCACCGATGCGCGCCAGCTCATCGAAGAGATCAAGCGCAACCCCGGCAAGCTCAGCTACGGATCGCCCGGCGTGGGCGGGCCTCACCACCTCGCCATGGAAATGCTCAAGGACCACAACAAGCTCGACGTGGTCCACACCCCCTACCGTGGCGCCGCCCCCGCCCTTCAGGATCTGCTGGGCGGCCAGATCCCGCTGATCGTGGTGGACACCGTCGCGGCCATGCCCATGATCAAGGCCGGCAAGATCAAGCCCCTCGCCACCTTCGGCAAGGCCCGCCTCGCCTCGCTGCCCAACGTGCCGTCACTCATCGAACTGGGCTATGCCGACATTGAAATGCTGCCCTGGCAAGGCATCGTCGTTCCCGCCGCCACGCCCAAGGACGTGATCGCCAGACTCAGCGCGGAACTGCAGAAGGCGGTGGCCCACCCGTCGGTCAACAGCCGTCTGCTGGAGCTCGGCTTGATTCCGACGCCCACCGACACCGCCGCGATGGCGCTGCAATGGAAACAGGATGCGGACTACTGGCCCAAGCTGATTCAGCAAAAGGGCATCTCCGCCGAGTGACACCAGGGCCCGCGAAGTGCGGCGCTCCTGCGCACCGCTCGCTCCCACGATGAAAGATTGAAATGCTGAACAACGACGAACTCGCCGTCTTGCTGAAGGAACGGAAACAACTGCGCGAACAGGTGTCGCCCGAGGAATGGGCGGCCCGGGTGGAGCTGGCCGCCTGCTACCGACTCATCGCCCATTTCCGCATGACCGACTGGATCTACAACCACATCTCCGCGCGGGTTCCAGGGTCGCACGAGCACTACCTCATCAACCCCTTCGGCCTGCTCTACGAAGAGGTATCCGCCTCCAACCTCGTCAAGGTGGATGTGCACGGCAACCTGGCCGAGGACGTGCAGCTGGACGTGAACCCGGCCGCCTTCGTCATTCACGGCGCCATCCACAGCGCGCGCCCGGATGTGGGTTGCGTCCTGCACACGCACACCGCAGCCGGCGTGGCGGTGGCGGCACAGCAGGATGGCCTGCTGCCCATCTCGCAACACGCCATGCGCGTGTACGGGCAGCTCTGTTATCACGACTTCGAAGGCATCGCCCTGAACAACGACGAGCAACAGCGATTGATTGCCGACGTGGGCGACAGGAACGTCCTGATCCTGCGCAACCACGGGCTGCTCACCATGGGGCGCACCGTGCCGGAAGCGTTCGAGCTGATGTTCTACCTGGAGCGCGCCTGCCAGATTCAGATCGCCGCCACCTCGGGCACCCAGAAACTCATCTACCCCGCTGAAGACGTGTGCCGACACGCCATCGCGCAATTCGATGGCTCACCGTCCTACATCCAGGGACGTGATTGGCAAGCCTTGCTGCGCCTGCTCGACCGAACCGACCCTTCCTACAAGGAGTGAGGCGGGCGGCGGCCGCCTCGTGCGCTACTTGCCCTTGCGCGCCTTCGCCACGCCCACGCCGCGGACCGGCTTTTTCACGGCAGGCTTGTTCACCGAAGGCAAAGGGGATCCCCTGCCCGCGGGTGTCTGGGGCGACATGCCCGCGGCCAGCAGCGCCATGTGCTGGACCGCTTCCATCTGCCGCTGCGGGGAGCATTGCGCGAGGCTGCCCAGCACGGCGCTCTGGATGGGGTCGAGGGTCAGCTTCGACGACATGCGCTCGCCCGTGAGGACATAGAACACATCCAGACCGTGCGGTGCGGCAAGCGCCAGAAATTCGGAACTCACTGCGGCAATGCCGCGCTCCCAATCTTGATAGGTCCGCAGCTTGAACTCGGCAAGCGCTGCCATTTGCACTTGGCTCAGATCAAGCCTCTCCCGCTCTTCACGCAGTCGGGCGCCGATAGACGAACGGATATCTGTTACCATAAAGTTTTACTGACAGAATTCCGTTATAAAATTCGGTTGATGTGTATTTTCCCGTTACTCAATGCTAACTGAGTGATGTGGTCACGCTCTGGTGAAACATGGTCAAAACCACCTTGCCCGCACGACGCAAACGAGCACCCAACGGCGCGATCAGCGAGCGCCCCATCGCACTGCGCTTGCTCCCCGACGAACTCGAACGCGTGAAAGAAAAGGCCGACAGGGAACAGCGCTCCATGGCCAGCGTGTGCCGCCTCGCGGTGCTGCGCGATCTGGGCCTGATGAAGAAGGACAAGCCGTGAAATTCCCCTGCCCCATTGCAATGCCCTGATCGGGCCACCGCAGCCGCGCGGCGCTACAACTCTCTGTCGCCATCCATCTTTTGAAGCGCGGCAGGCGGCACGCCCGTGTTGAATGTGAGGAGTTGGAGGTGCTGGCGCAGCTCATGCCACCCGGTCTTGACCTGTCCTCCGAACCGCTCCTCCGCGACCACGTGGCAGCGCCCCTTGTGGGCGTGCAGCACCTCGGAGGTGTCATCGTCACCGGTCATCTTGCGAAAGACCACAGCACCCGCGTCGGCGTCGTCGATCCAGCTCCCGCAAACGTCGCAGCAGATAACGGGCACGCTCCGGTGACCCTTGCTCATGACCTTGATCATCGCCCCTCCTGTTACAGGGTGAGTGAATGTCTCCGTCCATCCATCTTTGCATGCCTGCCCATCTCTGAGGATGGGTACAAATCCCGACCTCAGACCTGCGACTCGGGTAAGCGCTTGGTCAGATTGCGATGGCGCAGCGTGGAGGGCGCGATCCAACCCACCAACAAAAAAGCCCGGCAGGAGCCGGGCTTTTTGGGGAAATCATCTGGGGTGGCTGATGGGACTCGAACCCACGACAACAGGAATCACAATCCTGGACTCTACCAACTGAGCTACAGCCACCGCAAGCTAAGCATTATAGCCCGAACCGAAGCCCTCTCATCGGGCCGGTGCCGGCGTGGTGGCCGGCTCGGGCACCAGGATGCGGGCCTTGAAGCGTTCCTTGAGGCCTTCGACGTAGGCTTCGTTTTCGGCCGAGGCCCACCACTGGTTGTATTGCTGCACTTCCTGGGCCAGGGCTTGCGCCTCGCGCACGTCGCGCGGCAGCACCTTCTCCACCTTCACGATGGCGTAGCCCTGGTCGGCCAGGTTCACGCCCGTCCAGGCGGGCAAGGTCTTCGGGTCCACGCTCAGGGCGGCGGTCAGCACTTGCTGCGCGAGGCCTTGCGGGTTCTCGCGAGAGACCACCACGGCATTGCCCAGGCCCTTGGCATCGCCGCCCGCCTTCCAGGCCTGCAGCTGCTTCTCGCCTTCGGCGCGCGCCAGTTCGGCCGTGCGCTGAGCAACCAGGCGCGCACGCACCTGCTCGCGCACCTCCGCCAGGGGCTGGGTGTGGGCGGGCGAGTGCTTCACGACGCGCGCCGAGACCAGTTGGCCCGAACCCGTGTCGATCGCTTCGGTGTTGCGCTTCTTGTCGATCGACTCGGTGTCGAACAGCGCGCCGAGCAGGCGCTCGCTGGCCAGCGCGCCGGTGGCACCGGGTTGCGGCTGGCGTTGCACCGTGGCCTTGCGGACCTGCAGCTTCAGGCGATCGGCCGCGGGTTGCAGGGAATCGGCCTGTTCGTAGACGAGGTTGCTGAAGGTGTCGGCGGCTTCGGCGTACTGCTTCTGGGCCTGTTGCTTCCTCAACTCGGCCTCGATCTCGGGGCGCATGGATTCGAAGCTGCGCACCGGCGGCGCCTTGATGTCGGTGAGCTGGATGATGTGGAAACCGAAGTCGGTTTCCACCACATCGGAGATCGCGCCCTTGGCCAGCGAGAACACTGCGTCCTCGAAAGGCTTGACCATGGCACCACGGCCGAAGTAGTCGAGGTCACCGCCCTTGGCGGCCGAGCCCGGGTCTTGCGACTGGGCCTTGGCCACGTCGGCGAAGCTCGCGGGCTTGGCGCGCACCTGCGCGAGCAGTTCTTCGGCGCGCTTGCGCACGGCGTCCTTGTCGGCGGCGGGCGCGCCGGCCGGCACGGTCAGCAGGATGTGGCGCGCGCGGCGCTCCTCGGCGCCGGAGAGGCGCGAGGCGTTCTGTTCGTAATAAGTCTTCACGTCGGCTTCGTTGAAGGTCACGCTGTTCTGCAGCGCCGCCGCGTCGAGCACGAGGTATTCGATCTCGGCCTGCTCGGGCGCCTGGAACGATGCCTGGTTCGCGCTGTAGAAGGCTTCGATGTCGGCATCGGTCGGCTTGACCTGCGAAGCGAAGTCGCTGGCGGCGAAGCGCGCCACGCGCACTTCACGGCGTTCGAAGAAGGCGTTGAGCGAGACGTTGGCCAGCGCGGTGGGCGCGAAGCTCGAACCGAGGATGCCTTGCGACACCTGGCGCTGCGAGAGGTCGGCGCGCACGCGCGCTTCGAACATCTCGGGCGTCAAGCCTTGGCGGGCGACGAGCTGGCGGTAGGCCTCCACGTCGAGCGCGCCATCGGGCTTGCGCAGCGCGGCGATGGCTTCGTTCTGCTGCAGGTCGCGCGCCAGGCGCGCGTCGCTGGTGTACAGGTTGAGCTTGGTCGCGGCGGCGGCCAGCAGGCGCTGGCGCACCAGGCGCTCCAGCGTCGCGTAGCGCGCGCCATCGCTGTCGAGCAGGCGCGAGTCGAGCGAGGGCATCGCTTCGCGCAGGCGCTGAGACTCCTGCTGGTGCGCCTGGTCCCACTCGGCCTTGGTGATGTCTTTTCCATCGACGACGGCCACTGGTGCGCCGCTCTCGTTGAAGCGTGTGTAGCCTTCGATGCCGAACAGCACGAACGAGGGAATGATCAGGATCATCAGGAAGCCCATGAGGTACTTCTTGTGATTGCGGATGGAATCGAACATGCCTTGAATCCTGCTACGTGGTGCTGCCGTTTCCGACAACAAAAAAGGCGAACCCTGGTTCGCCTTTTCGATGGTGGTGGGTGCTGACGGGGTCGAACCGCCGACCTACGCCTTGTAAGGGCGCCGCTCTACCGACTGAGCTAAGCACCCCACCGGAAATCCGGTGAGCGCTTCAGTTCAGCGCATCCTTGAGTGCCTTGCCCGGGCGGAACTTCGGCACTTTGGCGGCCTTGATTTTAATCTCAGCGCCGGTGCGGGGGTTGCGGCCCTTGCGAGCGGGGCGTTTGGTCACGGCGAAAGAGCCAAAACCGACGAGCGACACAGTGCCACCCTTCTTGAGCGTGGTGCGGATCGCGGTGATGGTGGAGTCCAGTGCACGCGTTGCAGCCGCCTTGGAGATGTCGGCGTGCTTGGCAATGTGTTCGACGAGTTCTGTTTTGTTCACAAATAGCCCCTCTTGAAGGTGAAATGAATGTTCCGTAAGGACAGGTTTTTTCCGAAGACGGCGCGGGCCGCGGGCAAAAAACCCCAATCGCTCTAGACCGCAGGACGATGCCAACACCGTGGCAAACGCTGGGTGATTAGACCCACTGGGCACAACCCCTGTCAATACTGAGGAGCCTGGGCCCGGTGCCTGTCGGCGCAAGAGGCGAGATTCTAGACGCTTTCATCCACCGGATGTCGCGCGCAACAATCTGTCGCAACTCCACCCTTCCTTCACGAGGCCGCGAGCACCCCGGCAATGGCCTGGCCCACGTCGCGCGTGCCGGCCTGGCCCCCCAGGTCGGCGGTGCGCGGGGCACCGCTGCCGGGCTGCAGCACGGCCTCGATGGCCTGCATGATCGCGTCGTGTGCACCACGATGGCCCAGGAAGTCGAGCATCATTGCACCGCACCAAATCTGACCAATCGGGTTCGCGATCCCCTTGCCCGCGATGTCCGGCGCCGAGCCGTGCACCGGCTCGAACAGCGAGGGATGCTGGCGCGTGGGGTTGAGGTTGGCGCTGGGCGCGATGCCGATGGTGCCGGTGCAGGCCGGCCCGAGGTCGCTCAGGATGTCACCGAACAGGTTGCTGCCGACCACCACGTCGAAGAAGTCCGGGCGTTGCACGAAGTGCGCGGTGAGGATGTCGATGTGGAACTTGTCGACCTTCACGTCCGGGTATTCCTTGGCCATCTCGACCACGCGCTCGTCCCAGTAGGGCATGGTGATGGCGATGCCGTTGGACTTGGTGGCGCTGGTCAGGTGCTTCTTGGGGCGCGAGCGCGCGACCTCGAAGGCGTGGCGCAGCACGCGGTCCACGCCGATGCGCGACATCACGGTTTCCTGTACCACGATCTCGCGCTCGGTGCCGGGGAACATGCGCCCGCCGATGCTGGAATATTCACCTTCGGTGTTCTCGCGCACGATCACCATGTCGATCTCGCCGGGCGCGCGCGGGCTGCCGTCGCGGCGCACCACGGGCGCGGTGACGCCGGGCATGAGTCTCGCCGGACGGATGTTGACGTACTGGTCGAACTCGCGGCGGAACATCAGCAGCGAGCCCCAGAGCGACACGTGGTCGGGCACCTTGTCGGGCCAGCCCACCGCACCAAAGTAGATCGCGTCGTGGCCGCCGATCTGGTCCTTCCAGTTGTCGGGCAGCATCTTGCCGTGGCGCTCGTAATAGTCGCAGCTGGAAAAATCGAAGTGGTCGAACTGCAGGTCGATGCCGAACTTCGAGGCCGCGGCCTCCAGCACGCGAATGCCTTCGGGCATGACTTCGGTGCCGATGCCGTCCCCGGCGATGACGGCGATGCGGTGTTTGCTCATGGTTGCTCCTCGGAAGGGGATTGAAAAAAGGACAGGGCTTCGGCAATGAGGCGCTCGGGCGCCTCTTCCGCGATGTAGTGGCCACACGGCAGGGCGTGGCCCGAGACCTTGGCCGCGCGCTCGCGCCACAGCGCGAGCACATCGAAACAGCGCGCCACCGTGCCGTGTTCACCCCACAGCACGCGCAGCGGCTGCGGGAGCCGGCGGTGGGCCGCCACATCGGCGCGGTCGTGATCGAGGTCGATGGTGGCGCTGGCGCGGTAGTCCTCGCAGACCGACTCGGCGGTGCCGGGCAGCGCGGCGCAGCGCTCGTACTCGGCCAGCGCGGCTGGGTCGAACGGCGCCAGGCCCGCGTGGCGGCTGCCCATGACGCTGCGCACATAGCGCGCCGGGTCGGCGCTGATGAGAGCCTCGGGCAGCGGCGGCGGCTGGATCAGGAAGAACCAGTGCCAGTAGGCGCGCGCGAAGGCCTCACCGGTCTGCTCGTACATGGCCAGGGTGGGCGCGATGTCCAGCAGCAGCAGGCGTTTCACCGCCTCGGGGTCGTCGGCGGCCAGGCGGTGCGCCACGCGCGCGCCCCGATCGTGCGCCAGCACATCGAAACGCTCGAAGCCGTGGTGCGCCATGGCGGCGATGGCGTCGAGCGCCATCTCGCGCTTGCTGTGCGCGAGGTGCCCCGCGTCGGCGGCGGGCCGCGCGGAATCGCCGTAGCCGCGCAGGTCCATCAGCACCAAGGTGAAGTGCCGGGCCAGGGTGGGCGCCACGCGGTGCCACATGGCCATGCTCTGCGGGTGGCCGTGCAACAGCAGCAAGGGCGGCCCTTCCCCGCCGATGCGGGTGTGCAGGGCGACGCCATCGCGGTGCACGGTGTGGGGGAGGAATCCGTTCAACATGGGCGCCAGCATAGCCCGCATTGCGGCAATAATCCGGCAATTGATTCATTCCCAAAAGGAAACAATTGGACCGCCCCGATCTGGAACTCGTGCTCGCCGTCCGCCAGCATGGCAGCCTGGTGATGGCCGCGCGCGCGCTGCGCGTGGCGCCCTCGGTGGTCACCAAGCGCCTGGCCGCGCTCGAAGCCCGCCTGGGCCTGCGGCTGTTCCAGCGCACCACGCGGCGCGTGAGCCCCACGGCCGAGGGCGACACGCTGTGCGAGCGCGCGGTGCAGCTGCTGCGCGCCTTCGACGAGGTGGAGGCCGAGTTGCGCGAGCGCCAGGCCGAGCCCGCCGGCCCGATCCGGCTCGCGGCCACCTTCGGCTTCGGCCGGCTCTGGCTCGGGCCCGCGCTGGCCGAGTTCCAGGCGCGCCACGCCGGCATTCAGGTGCAGTTGCAGCTGACCGAGCAGTTGCCCGATCTCGCGGTGGAAGGCTTCGACGGCGCCATCTGGCTGTGGAACGCCCCCACCGAGCGCGCGGCCGAGTGGGTGTCGCGCCGCCTGGCGGCCAACCAGCGCGTGCTGGTGGCCTCGCCCGCCTACCTCGAGCGCCACGGTGCGCCTCGCAGCCTGCAAGAACTGCAACAACACGCCTGCCTGGTGGTGCGCGAGAACGGCGGCGGACCGGGCCAGCGCTTCGACCACTGGCGCCTGCAGCGCGCGTCGGACGCGCAGGTGCAGCACGTGCCGGTGAGCGGCCCGCTGTCGAGCAACTCGGGTGAGCTGGTGCGCGACTGGTGCCTGGCGGGCCACGGCCTCATGTTGCGCAGCCTGTGGGACATCGCGCCGCAGATCGCCAGCGGTGAGCTGGTGCGCGTGCTGCCCAGTTACGCCATGCCCGACGCCGACATCCACTGGCTGGCGCCGTACCGGCCGCAGACGCCGCGCCGCATCCGCCTGCTGGTGGACTTTCTGGTGGAGAGCTTCCGCAAGGAGCCCTGGAAAAAACGCGTCAGCGCGACGAAGAGCGCACCACCAGCGCCACGCCAAAAGCGGTGAGCGCGGTGCCGGCCAGGGTGACGGCCGTGATGGGTTCGGCGAACAGCAGCCAGGCGATGAGCGCGGTGCACGGTGGCACCAGGTACATCAGGCTGGTGACCGAGGCGGCCGCGCCGCGCTGGATCAGCAGGTAGAGCAGCGAACTGCCGCCCAGCGTGAGGCCCAGCACCGACCAGGCCATGGCGCCGATGAGTTCGCCGTTCCAGTCCATCAGCTCGGCTTCCAGCAGCGTGAGCGGCAGGGTCACCAGCAGCGCCGCGAGCAGTTGCACCGCGTTGGCGGTGCGCACGTCGCAGGCGGCCACGAAGCGCTTCTGGTACAGCGTGCCCACGGTGATGGCGATCAGGGCCATCACGGCAAAAGAGAGGTTGAGCCAGTTGGCCTGATCGCCCGGCCCGCCCGAGCCGAACTTGCGCGAGACCACCAGCACCAGGCCGGCGAAGCCCAGCACCAGGCCCAGCCACTGGCGTTTGGACACCTTGGAGCCGGTGCCCGAGAGCCAGATGGCGGTGAGCACCGGCTGCAGGCCGACGATGAGCGAGGACAGGCCCGAGCCCATGCCGGCCTTCACCGCCGCCCACACGCCGCCGAGGTAACCCGCGTGCATGAGCACGCCGGTGACCGCGAGGTGAAACCACTGGGTGCGGTTGCTCGGCCACTTCACACCGGCCAGGAAGATCCAGGGCAGGAAACACGCGATGGACAGCGCGTAGCGCACGGCGAGGAACTTCATCGGCGGCGCGTGCGGCATGCCGTAGCGCGCCACGATGAAGCCCGTGCTCCAGATCAGCACGAACACCCAGGGCATGGCGCGCAGCCATGCGTTGTCTTGCGCCGGGGAATTCATGGCGGAGCCTCAGCGCGACTTGGCGCGGATCTCGGGAATGGCCTTCTGCAGGTAATACACCATGGACCAGATGGTCAGCACGGCGGATATCCAGATCAGCCAGGTGCCCCACAGCTGCGTGTCGATCATGCCGAACAGCGTGCCGTGGAACAGCAGGAAGGGAATCGCCACCATCTGCACGGTGGTCTTGACCTTGCCGATCATGTGCACGGCCACGCTCTTGGTCGCGCCGATGATGGCCATCCACTCGCGCAGCGACGAAATGGCGATCTCGCGGCCGATGATGATGAGGGCCACGAACACGTCGGCGCGGTCCAGGTGCACCAGCACCAGCAGGCTGGCGCACACCAGGAACTTGTCGGCCACCGGGTCGAGGAAGGCGCCGAAGGCCGAGGTCTGGTTGAGTTTGCGGGCCAGGTAACCGTCGGCCCAGTCGGTCAGCGCGAACACGATGAACAGCACCGTGGCGATCAGGTTCTGCTGGGCCGGGCTGAGGTTCTCCAGATAGAACACCCCCACGATCAGCGGGATGGCGACGATGCGGGCCCAGGTGAGCAGGGTGGGGAGGTTGAAGAACATGGGCCGATTATGCGTTGGCAACCCGGAAACCGCAGCAGGCGGGCTCTTCAGTGCAAGGCGCGGTAGATCGCGTCCGCCAGCTCGGGGGAGATGCCTTCCACCGTGCTCAGGTCTTCCACGCTGGCCGAGGCCACGCCGCGCACCCCGCCGAAGCGCTGCAGCAGGCGCGCGCGCTTCTTGGGGCCGACGCCGGGAATGTCCTCCAGCCTGCTGCCGCCGGTGCGCACCTTGGCGCGCTGCGCGCGCATGCCGGTGATGGCGAAGCGGTGGGCCTCGTCGCGGATCTGCGCCACCAGCATGAGCGCGGCGGAGTCGTGGCCGAGGTAGACCTTCTCGCGGCCGTCGGCGAACACCAGTTCCTCCAGGCCGACCTTGCGGCCCTCGCCCTTTTCCACGCCGACGATGAGCGACAGGTCCAGGCCGAGCTGCTCGAAGACCTCGCGCGCCATGCTGACCTGGCCCTTGCCGCCGTCGACCAGCACCAGGTCGGGCATGCGCGGGCCGGCCACGGACTCGACCGTGGGCTCGGTGGCCAGCGCCTCGTCCGGCGCGTCGGCGGCCACCGCGGCCTCGGTGGGCGGGAGGGCGGGCGCGCCCTCTTCCGCCCGCAGGGCCTCGGCGATGCGGCCGTAGCGGCGCAGCAGCACCTGGCGCATGGCGGCGTAGTCGTCGCCCGGGGTGATGCCCTCGATCTTGTAGCGGCGGTACTGGCTGTTCTGCATCTTGTGGCCTTCGAACACCACGCAGGACGCCTGGGTGGATTCACCCGCGGTGTGCGAGATGTCGAAGCATTCGATGCGCAGCGTGTCGAGCTGGTCGTCGGGCAGGTTCAGCGCATCGGCCAGCGCGCGCGTGCGGGCCTGCTGGCTGCCTTCTTCGGCCAGCAGGCGCGCGAGCGCGATGTCGGCGTTCTTCTGCGCCATCTCCAGCCAGATGCGGCGGTGCTCGCGCGGGTGGTGCACGGCGTTCACCTTGGCGCCGATCTGCTCGGTCAGCGCGTCCAGCAGCGGCTTGCCCACCGCGTGGCTGGTCACCAGCGTGTGCGGCATGGCCACGCCCAGGTAGTGCTGCGCGATGAAGGCCTCCAGCACCTGCACGGCCACGCGCTCGGCGGGGTCCGCCGGCTTGGGGGCTTCACCGCCCTCCTCGGCCAGCGCGTTGTCGATGGCGGTGGCGTCGTCCACGTGGGCGGGGAAATACGGCCGGTCGCCCAGGTGGCGGCCGCCGCGGATCATCGCGAGGTTCACGCAGGCCCGCCCGCCGTGCACCTTCACCGCGAGCACGTCCACGTCCTTGTCCGACACGGTGTCCATGGCCTGCTGGTGCAGCACGCGCGAGAGCGCGCTCATCTGGTTGCGGATCTCGGCGGCCTGTTCGAACTCCAGCTTCTCGGCGTGCGCGAGCATGCGCTGCTCCAGCGTGTCGAGCACGGCCTGGGTCTCGCCGCGCAGGAAGCGCTCGGCGTCGCGCACGTCCTGCGCATAGGCCTCGTGGTCGATCAGATCCACGCAGGGGCCGCTGCAGCGCTTGATCTGGTACAGCAGGCAGGGCCGCGTGCGGTTGGCGAACACCGTGTCCTCGCAGGTGCGCAGGCGGAACACCTTCTGCAGCAGGGTGATGGATTCCTTCACCGCCCAGGCGCTGGGGTACGGGCCGTAGTAGCTGTGGCGGCGGTCGACCACGCCCCGGTAGTACGCCATGCGCGGAAACGCGAGCGAGGGCGAGGGCAGGCGGGCCGAGGGCTTGAACACCTCGCGCGTGCCGGTGATCTTGAGGTAGGGGTAGCTCTTGTCGTCGCGGAACAGGATGTTGAACTTGGGGTTCAACGTCTTGATGAGGTTGTTTTCCAGCAGCAGCGCCTCGGCCTCGGAGCGCACCACGGTGGTCTCCATGCGCACGATCTTGCCGACCATGTGGCCGATGCGCGTGCCGTCGTGGTTCTTCTGGAAATAGCTCGACACGCGCTTCTTGAGGTTGCGCGCCTTGCCCACGTAGAGCAGCTGCCCCTGGGCGTCGAAGTAGCGGTACACGCCGGGCAGGCCCGGCAGTGCGGCCACCTCGCTGAGCAGTTGTTCGGAATGCGTGTCGGACATGGGCGCGTATTGTGGCCCGTCCCCGCCAGCCCCGCCGGCGTGCGGGCCTCAGCGCGAGCCGAGCGTCTTGCGGAAGAAGGCCAGGATGGCCTGCGCGGCCTTGTCGCGCGCGGCGCGGTCGCCCTGCACGTGGGCGCCAATGGCGCTGCACGACTGCCGCGTGAGCGCCTGCAAGGCCTCGCCGCTCACGCGCTGGCCGGTGTTGCGGTCGTAGGTGGCCAGCGTGTCGATGTCGAGCTCCAACGGGCAGGTTTCCAGCGTGCGCTGCGCGCCGCGCACGTTGAGGCGGCGCGTGTCGTCCTGGTCGAACTTGTGCATCGCGCCATCGAGGGTGACGAACTCCACCGGCGTGCCGGCCTTGCCGATGCGATCGGCGTAGTCGCGGCAGGCGCCGATGGTCGTGTAGTCGTCCGCATCGCCGTGCACCCACAGCATGGGCGCCTTGGTGGTGAACACGCCGGGCTTGACCATCAGGCGGAACGCGCCCACGCAGCCGCCCGAATACATCGGCACGTGGGCGGCGAAACGCAGGTTGTCGGGCAGCTTCTGCGCCGCCGCGATGCGCTCGACCGCCGTGCGCCAGGTGGTGATGCCCCCGCGTGAGAACCCCATGATGGCGATGCGCGCCGGGTCCACGCGGGGGTGGCTGGCCACCAGCCGGAGCGCGGCGAAGGCGTCGGCGGTGTCGGCGGCGAAGGGCACCTGCGACTGGTCCTCCGCCGTGCTCTTGACGCCCCGGGGCCCGAAGGAATCCACCGCCAGCACGGCGATGCCCGCGGCGTTGAACTGCCTGGGCCAGAAGTCGAGCATGGCGTCGTAGAGGCCGCCCGAGCCGTGGATCAGGATCACGGCGGGCCCACGTTCCGTGCCGGCGGGCAGGAACCAGTGCCCCACCGGCTGCGCCGGCTCGCCCTGCCCCGGGCCCTTGAGCAGGTCCGGCAGGCTGCGCGGGGTGCTGCTGGCGAAGGCATAGCGGCCGGTGGGAGGGCCGGCGCTCATGTCGGCGATGAGGTCCTGCGCGGCCAGCAGGGGAGACAGGAGCACCAGGAGCAGTGCGGCCAGCCAGGGGGTGAAGCGTCGCAAGGCCATGGTGCGGGTCTCCGCGCCTTCAGCGACCCAGCGGGCCCGGCCTGCAGCGCCCGCAAACTGTAGCCCGGCCAGCGGGCGCCGCCAAGCCCCGACAATGGCGCCCATGCGCTGGGACATTTTCTGCAGGGTGATCGACAACTTCGGCGACGTGGGCGTCTGCTGGCGGCTCTCGGCCGAGCTGGCCCGCCGGGGCGAACAGGTGCGCCTGTGGCTGGACGACCCGCAGGCCCTGGCCTGGATGGCGCCCGGCGCGCTGCAAGGCAGCGTGCCGAACATCGAGGTGCGGACCTGGACCTCGCCCCTGCCCGCCGGCCAGGCCGACCCGCAGCCGCCGGCCGACGTGTGGATCGAGGCCTTCGGCTGCGAACCCCCGGCCGAGTGCATCGAGGCCCTGGCCGCCCGCGTGGCCGGTGGCGCGCGCGCGCCGGTGTGGATCAACCTGGAATACCTCAGCGCCGAGTCCTATGTGGAGCGTTCGCACCGCCTGCCCTCGCCGGTCATGAGCGGGCCGGCGCGCGGGCTCGGCAAATGGTTCTTCTACCCCGGCTTCACCGCGCGCACGGGCGGTCTGCTGCGCGAGCCCGATCTGCTGGCGCGCCAGGCCGCGTTCGACGCCGAGGCCTGGCTGGCCGAACTGCGGCTGCCGGTGCGCCCCGCCGCCCGCCGGGTCAGCCTGTTCTGTTACGAACCCGCCGCCCTGCCCGCCGTGCTGCGGCAGGCGGGGCAGGACGCGGCGCCCAGCGACTGGCTGGTCACCCCGGGGCGGGCCTGGCAGGCCGTGCAGCAGACGGCCCCGCCCGGCCCGGGCTGCCGGCTGCACGCCCTGCCCCTGCTGAGCCAGCGCGATTTCGACCACCTGCTCTGGGCCTGCGACCTCAACTTCGTGCGTGGCGAGGATTCGCTGGCCCGCGCCCTCTGGGCCGGCCACCCCTTCGTCTGGCACATCTACCCCCAGCACGACGGCGCGCACCACGCCAAGCTGGAGGCGTTTCTGGACTGGCTGCAGGCACCGCCCTCGCTGCGCGCCTTCCACCTGGCGTGGAACGGCATCGGCCCGCAGGCGGCCGTCTGGCCGGATGCCGGCACCCTGGCAAGCTGGCACGGCTGCGCCCGGGCGGCGCGCGAACGCCTGCTGGCCCAGGCCGACCTGTGCAGCCAGCTGGTCCGTTTCGCACTGGAAAAGCGATAAAATTCGAGGCTTTGCGGAAAACCGGGCCGGATTCGATCCCACGCACCATTCCGCGCCCAACCGTTGGAATCCCTATGAAAATCGCTCAAGAACTCCGCGCCGGCAACGTCATCATGCACGGCAAGGACCCGATGATCGTCCTCAAGACGGAATACAGCCGTGGCGGCCGTGGCGCCGCCACCGTGCGTCTGAAGCTCAAGGCCCTGTTGAACAACATGGCCACCGAAGTCGTCTGCAAGGCCGACGACAAGATGGACCAGATCATCCTGGACAAGAAGGAGTGCACCTACTCCTACTTCGCCGACCCGATGTACGTCTGCATGGACGCCGAGTACAACCAGTACGAAGTGGAAGCCGAGAACATGGGCGACGCCCTGAACTACCTCGAAGACGGCATGACCGTCGAAGTGGTGTTCTACGACGGCAAGGCCATCTCGGTCGAACTGCCCACCAGCGTCGAGCGCGAAATCACCTGGACCGAGCCGGCCGTCAAGGGCGACACCTCGGGCAAGGTGCTCAAGCCGGCCAAGATCGCCACCGGTTTCGAAATCTCCGTGCCGCTGTTCGTGGCCCAGGGCGACCGCATCGAAATCGACACGCGCACCGGCGAATACCGCAAGCGCGTCTGAGCGTTTGACGCCCACGACCCACCCTTGAAGAGGCTCCTGCGGGAGCCTTTTCACTTTCCGGCCTCCGCACGCTGCCCCCTCCCTCCGCATGGACCTGATCGCCCGCATCGCCGACGTCATCATCCCGGTGTTCCTGATCGTAGCCGTCGGCTTCGCTTACGCGCGCCGGCAGGCGCCCGACATGGGCACCTTCAACCGCATCGCGCTCGACGTGCTCGCGCCCATGCTGGTGTACTCGGCGCTCGCGTCGCGCGACTTCGTCATCGCCGAGCACCTGGTCCTGCTGGTGGGGGGCGCGGTGATCATCCTGGGCGGCGGCCTGCTGGCCTGGGCCCTGTCTCGGGCCTCGGGCGCGCAGCCGCGCACCCTGGTGCCGGTGGTGATGTTCAACAACTGCGGCAACATGGGCCTGCCCCTGGCGCTGCTGGCCTTCGGCCCGGCCCACTTCGGCGCGGCCGTGGCGCTGTTCTCGGTCAGCAACCTGCTGCACTTCTCGCTCGGCGCGCGCATCACCAGCCGCATGGCGCGCACGCGCGACCTGCTCACCAGCCCGCTGATGATCGGCACGGCGCTCGGCTTCGCGAGCGCCCTGACCGATGTGCGCCCGCCCGACGTGGTGCTCTCCGGCCTGAAGCTGCTGGGCGACGCGCTGCTGCCCATGATGCTGTTCTCCCTGGGCGTGCGCCTGACCGCGCTGACCCGCGAGGGCCTGGCGATCGGCCTGCTCGGCGCGCTGGCGCGCCCTCTCATCGGCCTGGCCATCGCCCTGCCGCTGGCCTGGGCGCTCGACCTGGAAGGTGCGGCGCGTGGCCAGCTGCTGCTGTTCGCCGCCTTGCCTCCCGCCGTGATGCAGTTCATGCTGGCCGACCGTTACCACCAGGAGCCCGACAAGGTCGGTGCCATGATCATGCTGGGCAACGCGCTGGCCGTGGTCTTCGTGCCGCTGGCCCTGGCGCTCGCCCTGTGAGCGGCATCATCCGAATCACACGACAAACGAAGGAATCCCACCATGGCAGCCCCCCAAGACCTCAATGAACGCCGCCTGGCCGATGCCTGGGCCGAACTCCAGACCCACGCCAACGAAGGACTGCCCCTGCAGGCCGACGCCTACCGCCTGGCGTTCGCCGACCCCGAATTCCTGCTGCGGCGCGAGACGCGCGGCATCCGCCTGCAACTCGAGATGCTCAAGCCCGACCTCGCCCAGCGCGAAGCGGGCATCGAGAACACCATCGTCGTGTATGGCAGCGCGCGCTTTCGCGAAGCCAGCGAGGCGCAGGAGCAGCTGGTGCGCGCCGAGCGCAGCGGCGACGCGCGCGAGATCGCGCGCGCGCAGGCCATGGTGCGCAACGCGCACTACTACGACAAGGCGCGCGAGTTCGCGCGCATCGTGGCCCGCTACAGCTCGAGATGCGCGAAGGCCGAGCAGCTCTTCATCTGCACCGGTGGTGGCCCCGGCATCATGGAAGCGGCCAACCGCGGCGCGCACGATGAAGGCGCGCCCACCGTGGGCCTGAACATCGCGCTGCCGCACGAACAGGCCGCCAACCCCTACGTTTCACCCGAGCTGAGCTTCAAGTTCCATTACTTCGCGCTGCGCAAGATGCACTTCATGATGCGCGCCAAGGCCCTGCTGGCCTTCCCCGGCGGCTTCGGCACGCTCGACGAGCTGTTCGAGGTGATCACGCTGGTGCAATGCAAGAAGTCCAAGCCGGTGCCGATCCTGCTGTTCGGATCGGACTACTGGAAGCGGCTGATCAACCTCGACGTGCTGGTCGAGGAAGGCACGATCTCGCCCGAGGACCTGAACCTGTTCAAGTACGTGGACGATCCGCAGACGGCGTGGGAGCACATCCTGCGCTTCTACGACTTGAAAGCCTGACTCACGGCGCGCGAGGCGCGTCTGCCAGAAACGCCGAGGAACCGGCTTCGCCGGGCCTCAGGCATTGTCCCCCTTCCAGGGGGAAGCCGCGTCAGCGGCGCAGGGGGTCACTCCTGCTGCCAGCCGCCGCCCAGGGCCTTGTACAGGTTCACCTGGTTCTGCTGTTGTGCCAGGCGCGTCTGCGCCAGCGCCTGCTGCGTGGCGAACAGCGAGCGCTGTGCGTCCAGCACGTCCAGGAAGCTCGCCACGCCATTGCGGTAGCGCAGCTCGGCCAGGCGGAAACGTTCGGCTTCGGCCGTGGCCTGCACCTGCTGCGCGCTGAGCTGGTCGCCCAGCGTCGCACTGCCGGCCAGCGCATCGGCCACTTCGCGGAACGCGGTCTGGATCGCCTTTTCGTACTGGGCCACCGCGATGTCGCGCCCGGCGTTGGACGAGTCCAGATTGGCGCGGTTGCGCCCCGCATCGAAGATCGGCAGCAAGGCCTGCGGCGCCATCGTGAAGCCCCAGGAGCCGTCTTTGAACAGGCCCGAGAGGCTGCTGCTGGCCGTGCCCGCCGTCGCGGTGAGCGAGATGCGCGGGAAGAACGCGGCGCGCGCGGCGCCGATGTTGGCGTTGGCGGCGATCAGCTGCTGCTCGGCCTGGCGGATGTCCGGGCGGCGCGTGAGCAGGTCCGACGGCAGGCCGGCCGGCACGTCGCGCAGCATGGACGCGGCAGGCACGGGCGCGGTCGGCACGACCACCTCGTTGGCATTGGCGCTCTGCGCGGGCACGGTCGGCGGCACGGGCAGCAGTTCGGCCGGCGGCGCCTGGCCCACCAGCAGCGTGAGGGCGTTGATGTCCAGCGCGCGCAGGCGGCGCTGCTGCGCCAGCGCGGACTGGGCCGCGGCGGTCAGCGACTCGGCCTGGCGCAGGTCCAGCGCGGAGGTGGCGCCGTTGTCGAAGCGCAGCTTGCTCAGGCGCAGCGAGTCCTCGCGCGTGGCCACGGTGCGCTCGGTCAGCACCAGCAGCTCGTCGTTGGCCTGCAGGCTCAGCCAGGTGCTGGCGACAGCCGCCACCAGGCTGGTCTGCGCGGCGTGGCGCGCTTCCTGGCTCGCGAGGTACTGGGCCAGGGCCGCTTCCTTCAACGCACCAAGGCGGCCGAAGAAATCGATCTCCCAGCTGCTCAGGGCCAGGCCCACGCTGTAGACGCTGGTGATGCCACCATTGCCGTCGGGCTGGCGGTTGCCGGTGGCGGCCAGGCCGATGGTCGGGAACTGGTCGGCGCGGCGGATCTGGTACTGCGCGCGCACCTGCTCGATGTTGAGCGTGGCCACGCGCAGGTCGCGGTTGTTCTTCAGCGCCAGCGCGATCAGCTCGCGCAGCTTGGCGTCACCGATGAACTCGCGCCAGGCGACGTCAGCGCCCGACTTGGCATCGGTCGCCGCCGCGGGCTGCGGGCCAGGAAACTGCGAGGCCACCGGCGCCTCAGGACGCTCGTACTTCGGAATGAACGAACAAGCCGACATCGCGGCAACGGCCAACAACGTCAAGCCGAGGCGCGACAAGCGCCGAGGCGAAACATCCAGGGCATCGGCGGAACTGGCTTCGCCAGGCCGCACGGTGCGCCCCCTGAAGGGGGTGCCGCCGAAGGCGGCGCGGGGGTGGGCATTCTTAAACATCGATTTGCACTCCTGGGCCATGGTGGGCGGCCGCTTGTTCGGCATCCCGCTGGTGCTGGCGTTCGCTGCCCTTGAACAGGGTGCGAACCACCACAAAGAAGATCGGCACGAAGATCACCGCCAGCACGGTGCCGGTGATCATGCCGCCGATCACGCCGGTGCCGATGGCGCGCTGGCTGGCCGAGCCGGCGCCCGAGGCGATCGCCAGCGGCAGCACACCGAGCGTGAAGGCCATCGAGGTCATGATGATGGGGCGGAACCGGATGTGGGCCGCTTCCAGCGCCGCCGCGATCACGCTCTTGCCCTGCGCCTGCAGGTCCTTGGCGAACTCGATGATCAGAATCGCGTTCTTCGCCGAGAGGCCGATGATGGTGATCAGCCCCACCTGAAAGTACACGTCGTTCGAGTAGTCGCGCATCAACGTCGCCAGCAGCACCCCGAGCACGCCCAGCGGCACCACCAGAATCACCGACAGCGGAATGGTCCAGCTCTCGTACAGCGCGGCCAGGCAGAGGAACACGGCCAGGATGGCGAAGGCGTACAGGATGACCGCCTGCGAGCCGGCGAGCTTTTCCTCGCGCGTCTGGCCGGTCCACTCGTAGCCGATGCCTTGCGGCAACTGGGCCGCGAGCTTCTCCATCTCGGCGATGGCCGCACCCGTGCTCATGCCGGGGGCGGCGCTGCCGCTGATGCGCACGGATGGGTAGCCGTTGTAGCGCACCGTCTGCATCGGGCCGGTGATCCATTTCGTGGTGGCGAAGGCCGACAGCGGCACCGCCTGGCCCTTGTTGTTCACCACGTTCAGGCGCAGCAGGTCTTCCGGTTGCATGCGGGCGGGCGCGTCGGCCTGCACCACCACGCGCTGCAGGCGGCCGGCGTTGGGGAAGTCGTTGACGTAGCTCGAACCGAGCGAGGTGCCGATGGCGGCATTGATCACGTCGAAGCCCACGCCCAGGGCGTTGGCCTTGTCGCGGTCGATGTCGATCTGCAGCTGCGGCGCGTCTTCCAGGCCGTCCGGGCGCACCTGGGTGATCACCTTGCTCTGCGAGGCCATGCCCAGCAGCTGGTTGCGCGCGCTCATCAGCGCGTCGCGGCCCAGACCGCCCCGGTCCTGCAGACGGAAGCTGAAGCCGGACGAGGCCCCCAGTTCGGGAATGGGTGGCGGGCTCAGCGGGTAGATGAACGCGTCGCGGATGCTCGAGAGCGCGCCGAAGGCCCGCCCGGCCACCGCCTCGGCCGAACTGCCGGGCGCGGTGCGCTCGGCCCAGTCCTTGAGCGTCACGAAGGCCAGCGCCGCGTTCTGCCCCTGACCGGAGAAGCTGAAGCCCAGCACGCCGACCATGCTTTCCACCTCGGGCTGCTGCAGGATGAAACCTTCCACCTGCTTCATCACATCCAGCGTGCGCTCCTGCGTGGCGCCCGGCGGCAGCTGCACGTTCACCAGCAGCGTGCCCTGGTCTTCATTGGGCAGGAACGACGTCGGCAGGCGCATGTAGACCACGGCGGCGGCGGCGATGATGGCCACGTAGATGATCAGCGTGCGACCGGCGCGCGGCAGCAGCGCGGCCACGCCACGTTCGTAGCGTTTGGCGGTGCGAGAGAAGCCGCGGTTGAACCAGCCGAAGAAGCCCGTCTTCTCGTGGTGGTGGCCGGCCTCGACCGGCTTGAGCAGGGTCGCGCACAGCGCGGGCGTGAGCGACAGGGCCAGGAAGGCCGAGAACGCGATCGACACGCCCATCACCGCCGAGAACTGGCGGTAGATGTTGCCCACCGAGCCAGCGAAGAACGCCAGCGGCACGAACACCGAGATCAGCACCACGGTCACACCGACGATGGCGCCGGAGATCTGCGACATCGCCTTGCGGGTTGCCTGCAGGGGCGGCAGCCCCTCCTCGCTCATGATGCGCTCGACGTTCTCCACCACCACGATGGCGTCGTCCACCACGATGCCGATCACCAGCACCATGCCGAACATGGTCAGCACGTTGATGGAGAAGCCCATGGCCAGCAAGGCGCCGAACGTGCCCAGCAGGGCCACCGGCACGACGATGGTCGGGATGATGGTGTAGCGGATGTTCTGCAGGAACAGGAACATCACCAGGAACACCAGCAGCATGGCTTCGCCCAGGGTCTGGGCCACCTGCGTGATGGAGATCTTCACGAAGCGCGAGCTGTCGTAGGGGATCGACCATTTCATGCCGGTGGGGAAGAAGCGCTCGAGTTCGTGCATCTTGGTGCGCACCGCCTCGGCCGTGGCCAGGGCGTTGCCGCTGGGCGAGAGCTGCACACCGACACCGACCGCGGGCTTGCCGCTCAGGCGCGCCGACGTGGCGTAGGCCTGGCCGCCGAGTTCGATGCGGGCCACGTCCTTGAGGCGCACGGTGGCGCCGTCGGCGCTGGCGCGCAGCACGATGTTGCCGAACTGCTCGACGCTGCCAAGCTGGCCGTTGACCACCACGGTGGCCGCGATGCTCTGGCCGGCCACGTTGGGCAGCGCACCGATCTCACCAGCCGAGACCTGCGCGTTCTGCGCGCGGATGGCGTTGTTGACGTCGGACGCGCTCAGATTGAAGCCGAGCAGCTTGGCCGGGTCGATCCAGATGCGCATGGCGCGCTCGGAACCGAACAGCTGGGCCTGGCCCACACCGGGCAGGCGCTGCAGCTCGGGCACCACGCTGCGCGCGGCATAGTCGCCCAGCGCCACGGGGTCCAGCGCCGGATCGTCGCTCGAGAGCATGGCGAACAGCAGGAAGTTGCTGTTGGACTTGTCCACCCGCACACCCTGCTGCGTCACCGCCGCCGGCAGGCGCGGCGTGGCCCGGGACAAGCGGTTCTGCACGTCCACCTGCGCCAGTTCCGGGTCGGTGCCGGTCTCGAAGCTCAGCGTGATGCTGCCGCTGCCATCGGCCTGCGCGACCGATTCCATGTAGATCAGGCCGGGCGCGCCGTTCATCTCGCGCTCGATCACCGACAGCACGCTGTCTTCCAGCGTGGCGGCCGAGGCACCGGGGTAGGCGGTGTTGATGACGATGGCCGGCGGGGCCACCGGCGGGTACTGCGCGATCGGCAGCTGCGTGATCGACACGCCGCCGATCACCATGATGAAGAGCGCGATCACCCACGCGAAGATGGGTCGGTCAATGAAGAATTTCGCCATGTCGGGCGCTCCTTACTTCGCGGCCTCGGGCGCCGGGGCCGCCGGGGCGGCCGGTGCACTGCCGGGCGCCTGCCAGGGCACGGCCTTCACGGGCGTGCCAGGCGGCATCATCTGGAGCTTCTGGAAGCCGTCGACCATGATCTGCTCGCCGGCCTTCACGCCGTCGAGGATGACCCACTGGCCGTTCTGCTGCCCGCCCACCTTGACCTGGCGAGGAGCGATCTTGCCGTCGGCGCCAACCACCGAGACGGTGTCGCCTTGAGCCGAGCGCGTCACCGCCTGTTGCGGCAGCGTGATCGCATTGCCGGCCTTGGCCTGCTCCAGGCGCACGCGCACGTACAGGCCCGGCAGCAGCGTGCCCTTGGGGTTGGGCACTTCGGCGCGCAGCGTCACCTGGCCGGTGGCGCTGTCCACCGTCAGGTCGGCGAACAGCAGGCGGCCGGGTTGTTCGTACACGGTGCCGTCTTCCAGTACCACCTGCACGGCAGCGGCTTGCGAGCCCGCGCCCTTGAGCTGGCCGTTGTCCATGGCCTTGCGCAGTTTGAAGACCTCGGCGGCGGACTGCGTGAAGTTCACGTACATGGGGTTGATCTGCTGGATCACCGCCAGCTGCGTGGCCTCGCCCTGCCCGACCAGCGCACCTTCGGTCACCAGCGCGCGGCCGATGCGGCCCGAAATGGGCGCCGTCACACGGGCATAGCCCAGGTTGATGTTGGCGGTCTGCACGGCCGCCTTGCCGGCCGCGACGTCGGCCTCGGCCTGCTTCTGGGACGCGACGGCCGAGGCGTATTCCTGCTGGCTGATGGCGTTTTCCTTCACCAGCGGAGCGTAGCGCTCGGCCAGCGCCGTGGCCTGCGTGAGGTTGGCCTGCGAGCGCGCCAGGCTGGCCTGGGCGCTTTGCAGGGCGGCCGAGTACGGCGCGGGATCGATGCGGAACAGGGGCTGGCCTGCCTTCACGTCGCTGCCCTCGCGGAACAGGCGCTCCTGCAGGATGCCGGCCGCGCGGGCCCGCACCTGCGCCACGCGCGACGCTTCCAGGCGGCCTGGCAGTTCGGTCGTCAGGCCCACGTCGCCGGGGGCGACCGTGACCACGCCCACTTCGGGGGCCGGCATGCCACCACCCGGGGCGGCAGCCTGCGGGGGAGCGGATTCGCCGCAGGCGGCCAGCACCGCGGCCAACGCGAGGACGGACAAGCCACGCCACAACGGGGCCGGGGGCAAGGGGGCGAACCGGGTGCGAAAAAGGGGCACTGACTTGATAAGGCTCAAGGCGGGCATGGGAGTCCTTGGGTATGAAAGAGGGATGGCGCGCAACGGCAGGGAATACCCTGACGGGTTGTGCTGTCGCAAAACGGCGAAGTATACATACATACAAGAATGTATGTATAGTCCTAACCATCCCCACGGGCTTCCATTCTGGAGACACACACACCATGGTTCGACGCACCAAAGCCGATGCGCTGGCCACCCGCCACAGCCTGCTGGATGCTGCCGAGCATTTGTTTCAGGAGCGAGGCGTCTCCCGCACCTCGCTCAACGACATTGCCACCGCCGCCGGCACCACGCGCGGCGCGATCTACTGGCACTTCAAGGACAAGGCCGACTTGTTCAACGCCATGATGGAGCGCGTGACCATGCCCCTGGAGGGCACGCTGGCCTGCACCGCGCGCACGGCGGACACCACCGCCAACCCCCTGCTCTCCCTGCGCGACTCGATCATGAACGCGCTCCAGCAGACCGCCAACGACGAACAGACCCGCCGGGTGTTTGAGGTCGCCACGCACAAGGTGGAGTACGTGGCCGAGATGCAGGCGGTGCGCGACCGCCATCTGCAGGTGCGCAACGAATGCATGGCCATGACCGAAGAGATCCTGCAGCAGGCGGTGCAGCGCGAAGGCATCCAGCTGCACATCCCGCTGGGCACCGCCGCGCTCGGCCTGCACGTGATCATCGACGGGTTGATCCAGAACTGGCTGCTCGACCCCGAGGCTTTCGATCTCGTGAAGAGCGGGCGCGACACGATGGACGTGTACCTCGCCGGGCTGGGCTTCACCCAACCCGCCGCGCGGGCCCCGCAACGCGCGGCCGCTCCGCGCAAGCTCGCACCCGCCTAAGGCATGCGCTGAGGCGCCTCGGCCGAAGGCGCCGGCAGGCGCCAGGCCAGCGGCGAACCCAGGCCGACCACCGCGCCCACGAGCCAGAACACCGCGCCCACCCCGATCAGGGCGCCGGCCGAGCCGAACATCAGCGGCATCACCACGCTGGACCCATTGATGGCCATGGCGCGCAGGCCCAGCGCCTCGCCGTGGCGGTGGTGCGGCGTCATCTGGTGCAGCGAACTCATGATCATGGGTTGCACCGACCCGAGCGCGAAACCCAGCAGCACCGAGAGCGTGCCCATGGCCCAGGCCGCGTGCACCATGGGATAGGCCGCGAACAGCAGCGCGGTGGCCAGCATGGCCGTGCCGATCACCACCGACTCGCGCAGGTGCGAGGCCAGCCAGGGCAGGAGCAGGCGGATCGCGGTGGCGGCCAGGGCGAAAGCGCCGAGGATGGTGCCGATCACGGTCGCGCTCAGGCCGCGCTCGTGGCCCAGCACCGGCACCAGGAAGGTGTGCACGTCCCAGCAGGACGACAGCATCCAGTTGATCATCATCAGCTGGCGAAAGCCCTTGTCCTTCAACAGGTTCCACGACGAGCCGCTGGCCTGGCGCAGCTCGGGCGCCACCGGCTCGTGCTCGACGGTGTGCCGCACGCCATACCAGGCCAGCGAGGGCAGCAACGCGAGCAGCAGAAAGGCGGCGCGAAAACCGAAGCTGTCGATCATCACGCCCGCGGCGAAGGGCCCGAGGAAGTTGGAGATCGAAGGGCCGATGGCCATCCAGCTGAACACCTGCTTGAGCTCGGTCGGGCCGTGCGCGAGGCGGCCCACGTGGCGCTGCAGCGCGATCATGGCCATGCCCGTGGCCGCGCCGCAGGTCAGCGCGGTCAGGCACAGCACCGGGAACACCGGAAAGGCCACCGCCAGCGCCGCGCCGGCCGAGGCCACGGCCACCGAAAGCATCACCGGTTTGCGCAGGCCACGCCGGTCGGCGTAGCGGCCGGCGGGCAAGGCCATGAAGACGGGCGCCAGCGCGAACAGGGCCAGCAGCATGCCCACCGCGGCCGGGCTGTAGCCCTCGCGCAGCGCCATGAGCGGCGCGGCCATGCGAAACCCTGTCATGCAGGCATGCAGGCAGATCTGCGCCGCGATGAGGCGCCAGAGGACGGATCGGAGCTGGGGGTTCAAGCGTCTCCGTTGTCGGTGGGGTCCAGCGGCAGCAGCGCGCTGGCCTGGTCCTGCGGCAGGGCTTCCACCGCCTTGAGCGCGCGGCCCATGGCGCGGCTGCGCGTCTCGGCACTGTCCAGCGTGTTGAGCACGGTCTGCGTCTGGCTCTTCACGCGCGCGAGCACGTCGCCGAACTTGCCGAACTCGGTCTTGACCGCGCCCAGCACCTGCCAGACTTCGCTGGAGCGCTTTTCCAGCGCCAGCGTGCGAAAGCCCATCTGCAGCGAGTTGAGCATGGCCATGAGCGTGGTGGGCCCGGCCAGGGTCACGCGGTGCTCGCGCTGCAGCACTTCCATCAGCCCCGGTCGGCGCAACACCTCGGCGTACAGGCCTTCGGTGGGCAGGAACAGAATGGCGAAGTCGGTCGTGTGCGGCGGCTGCAGGTACTTGTCGGCCATGGACTTCGCTTCGAGCCGGATGCGCTGCTCCAGCCCACGCGCGGCCAGGTCGGCGCCTTCGACGTCGGCGCGCTGCTGCGCATCGAGCAGGCGCTCGTAGTCCTCGTTGGGGAATTTGGCGTCGATGGGCAGCCAGCAAGGCGCGCCATCTTCGCTGCGGCCGGGCATCTTGATCGCGAAGTCCACCGTGAAGCGGCTGCCCGGCTTGGTCATCACCTGCACGGCGTACTGGTCGGGCGCGAACACCTGTTCGAGCAACGCGGCCAGCTGGGCTTCGCCGAACATGCCGCGCGTCTTCACGTTGGTCAGCAGGTGCTTGAGGTCGCCCACGCCCTGCGCCAGCGTCTGCATTTCGCCCAGGCCCTTGTGCACCTGCTCCAGGCGGTCGGCCACCTGCTTGAAGCTCTCGCCCAGACGCGCCTGCAGCGTGCTCTGCAGTTTCTCATCGACCGTGGCGCGCATCTCATCGAGCTTGGCGGCGTTGTTCTGCTGCAGTTGCGCGAGCTGCGCGTCCAGCGTGGTGCGGATCTCGGCCAGGCGCCGCGCGTTGCCTTCGCTCATGTCCTGCAGCTGGCGCGTGAGCGTGTCGCCCAGCGTGCCGCGCAACTGCACGAGTTGCAGGGCGAAGGCGTCGAGCTGGGCGTTCTGCGTGCGCGTGGCCTCGGCCTCCTGGCGCGACAGCGTTTCCTGGAAGGTGGCCAGGGTCTGCTGCATTTCCTGGCGCCCGCCACGCGACTGCTCGCTGATCTCGCGCCGCAGTTCGCTTTCCACCCGCTCCACGCGCTGGCCCACCTGCTGCCCTTGCTGCTGCACCTGGTCGAGCAGGCGCTCTCGGTGCGCGAGCTCCTGGGCATCCACCGGCGCACGGCGCAGCAGCAGCCACAGGCCGAGCGCGAGGTTGAGCGCCACCCCGATCAGCAGCAGCCAGAGAAGCAGGTCGTTGCTCATCGTGTCGTTCAACGCTGGCCCGCCACTTCCGGGTTGAGCGGCGTGAGGGTCTTGCCCTGCGTGAGGTAGGCGATGACGTTGTCGGCCGCCAGGTGGGCCATCGCCTTGCGGGTGGTGATGGTGGCGCTGGCGATGTGCGGCGTGAGCACGATGTTGGGCACGGTGAGCAGGTCGGGGTGCACCTTGGGCTCGCCCTCGTACACATCCAGCCCGGCGGCGGCGATGCGCTTCTCGCGCAGCGCCACGGCCAGCGCCGCGTCGTCCACGATGCCGCCGCGCGCGATGTTGACCAGCGTCGCCGTGGGCTTCATCTGCGCGATCTCGGCCGCGCCGATGGCGTGGTGCGACGAGGCGCTATAGGGCAGCACGAGGATGAGGTGGTCGGCCGTCTTGAGCAGCTCTTCCTTGCTCACGTAGCTGGCCTTGCATTCGGCTTCCGTCGCCGCGTCGAGCCGCGAACGGTTGTGGTAGATCACCTTCATGCCGAAGCCGTGCGCGCCGCGCCGCGCGATGGCCTGGCCGATGCGGCCCATGCCGAGGATGCCCAGCGTGCTGCCATGCACTTCGGCGCCCGCGAACATGTCCAGCGCCCAGCGGTTCCACTGGCCGGCGCGCAGGAAATGCTCGCTCTCGGTGAGGCGGCGGGCCGTGGCCAGCAGCAGCGCGAAGCCGAAGTCGGCGGTGGTTTCGGTCAGCACGTCGGGCGTGTTGCTCGCCAGCACGCCCGCGGCGGTGATGGCCGGCAGGTCGAAGTTGTTGTAGCCCACGGCGATGTTGGCCACGATCCTGAGTTGCGGGCAGGCCGCGATCAGGGCCGCGTCCACGCGCTCGCTGCCGGTGGTGATCACGCCCACCTTGCCCTGCAGGCGCTCGATCAGCTGGGCCGGCGCCAGCGGTGCGTCGTCCTCATTGGTGTCCACATCGAAGTGCTGCCGCAGCTTGTCCACCACCTCGGGGAAGACTTGGCGGGCAACGAAGATGGCGGGGCGGGAGGTCATGGCGGGAGGTTCCTTCAAGGGGTCAGACAAACCAGATCCAGGTCATCAGCGCGAACAGCGGCACCAGGATGCCGACCGACCAGAGCATGTAACCGAAAAAGCTGGGCATGCGGATGCCGCGGTCTTCGGCGATCGCCTTGACCATCAGGTTGGGCGCGTTGCCGATGTAGGTGTTGGCGCCCATGAACACGGCACCGGCGGAGATGGCCACCAGCGTGGGCGCCATGGTGGTCATCAGCGCCTGCGGATCGCCGCCGGCCGTGTTGAAGAACACCAGGTAGGTGGGTGCGTTGTCGAGGAAGGAACTCAGGGCGCCGGTGGCCCAGAAGTACATGGCCGGGTTGGGCGAGCCGTCCGCATTCGTCACGGCCCTGACCACCGCGCCGAACGGGCCGTCGACACCGGCCTTGAGCATGGCGATCACCGGGATGATGGTGAGGAAGATCGCGGCGAACAGCTTGGCCACCTCCTGCATCGGCCCCCAGGCGAACTGGTTGCTCTCGTGCACGCTGGACGGTGTGAGCTTGAGCGAGATGAGCGTGACCACGATCAGCCCGATGTCGCGCAACAGGCCCGGCAGGCCGACGTCGGTGCCCGCGATGTGGAACACCACGGGCGACTTCCACAGGCCGCTCATGAGCACGAGCGCCACGACCACACCCAGCAGCGCGAAGTTGAAGCCGCCGTCGAAACCCAGGCGCGCGGTGTCGGGCGTGGGGTCCTGCGGCTGGAGCTCTTCGCGGCGGTGGTAGTACCACCAGTCGATGGCGTAGAAGATCACCAGCAGCGCGCCGATGAGCGCCACGGTTTCCATCCACAGGTGAGCCATGGTCCAGAAGAAATCGATGCCCTTGAGGAAGCCCAGGAACAGGGGCGGGTCGCCCAGCGGCGTGAGCGAGCCGCCCGCATTGGAGACGATGAAGATGAAGAACACCACCACGTGCACCTGGTGCTTGCGGTTGTCGTTGGCGCGGATCAGCGGGCGGATCAGCAGCATCGACGCGCCGGTGGTGCCCATGAAGCTGGCGAGCACCGCGCCGATGGCCAGCAGGCCGGTGTTCAGGCCCGGGCTGCCATGCAGGTTGCCCCGCACGAAAATGCCGCCGGCCACCGTGAACAGCGCGGTCAGCAGCACGATGAACGGGATGTACTCGGCCAGCAGCGCGTGCACGACGCTGGTCCCTGCCAGGCCCGGACCCGCCACGATCGCGAACGGCACGAGAAAGGCCAGCGCCCAGGCGGCCGACACCTTGCCGAAGTGGTGGTGCCAGAAAGCCGGTGCCAGCAGGGGCATCAGGGCAATGGAGAGCAGGACGCCCGCGAACGGCACGCCCCACCACACGGACAGCTGGCTGCCGTCGAGATCTGCTGCCCGGGCCAGGCCGGGCAGCAGGGTGGCCGCCAGGCACAACCGGCGCAGGGTGGGTGATGTCATGTTGTCTCCGAAGCGCCTTCGCTGGGCGCGGTAGGGCGCCCATCAGAGCGCCGGCATGCCGTCAGACGGCCAGCAGGTCCACTTCGAACAGCAGCGTGGCGTTGGGCGGGATCACGCCGCCGGCACCGCGCGCGCCGTAGCCGAGCGCGGCCGGAATGACCAAGCGGCGCGTGCCGCCCACGGCCATGCCCTGCACGCCCTCGTCCCAGCCCTTGATGACGTGGCCGGCGCCGAGCGGGAATTCGAACGGCTGGCCGCGGTCCTTGCTCGAATCGAACTTGGAGCCCTGCACGCCATCGTTGTAGAGCCAGCCGGTGTAGTGCACTTGCACGGGACGGCCGGCCTGGGCCACTTCGCCGTTGCCGACCACGGTGTCTTCGTACTGCAGGCCGCTGGGGGTGGTGATCATGTTGTGTCCTTTGGAATGAAAAGTGGAACCGGCGATTATTCCAGCCAGTGGGTGAAGCTCTCGACCGGCTCGCGCGGTGTGTGGAAGCCGTTGACCAGGTGGCTGGGGTCGGCGTAGCCCAGGGCCATGCCACACACCAGCATTTCGTTGTCGCCGGCACCGATGTGCGGCAGGATGATCTTCGCGAAGCCGTTCCAGGCGGCCTGCGGGCAGGTGTGCAGGCCGTGGCCGCGCGCGGCGATCATGAGCGTCTGCAGGAACATGCCGTAGTCCACCAGCGAGCCCCGGCCCATGATGCGGTCCACCGTGAACATGAGGCCCACCGGGGCGTCGAACAGGCGGAAATTGCGCTGGTGCTGCGCGTGCATCTTGTCCTTGTCGCCTTTGGTGATGCCGAGCAGGCCGTACAGGCCCCAACCGTTCTCGCGGCGGCGGTCGATGTAGGGGCTGACCCATTTCTCGGGGTAGTAGTCGTACTCCTCGCGGTACTCGGCGGCCAGCGCCGGATCGGCGCGCAGCGCGTCGTGCGCGGCGCAGACCTTCTCCACCAGGCTGTCGCGGCTGGCGCCCTGCAGCACGTACACCTTCCAGGGCTGGGTGTTGGTGCCCGAAGGCGAGCGGCTGGCCAGCCGCAGCAGGTGCTCGATGGTCTCGCGCGGCACCGGGTCGGGCAGGAAGGCCCGGGTGGACATGCGGCTGTTGATCGCGGCATCGACGCTGGCGGCATCGATCAGGGGCGACGCGGGGTTCTGGCTCATCGCAGGGTCTCCAAAGTCTTCTTGAGGATGTCGGGCAGCGGCACGGGGCGGCGGGTTTCGCGGTTCACGTACACGTGGACGAAGTGCCCGCAGGCCGCGGCGGTCTCTTCACCGTCGGCGAACAGGCCCACTTCGTAGCGCACGCTGGAACTGCCCAGGTGCGCCACGCGCAGGCCGGCCCACACGGTCTGGGGAAACGCCAGCGGCGCGAAGTAGTTGCACTGGGTCTCGATCACCAGGCCGATCACCTCGCCGCCATGGATGTCGAGCGCGCCCTGCTCGATCAGGTGCGCATTGACCGCCGTGTCGAACCAACTGTAGTACACCACGTTGTTCACATGGCCATAGATGTCGTTGTCGCTCCAGCGTGTGCCGATGGGCCGGAACACCCGGTAGGCGCTGCGGGGCAAGGCCTGCGGACGCGGAGGTGGGCTGCTGGCGGTGCTCATGCCGGGGCATTGTGCCAGTGGGTTGATCCGGCAACCGCCGCCGCCCAGCCGCGCCAGCGCTGCCGGTACTGCAGCGCGGTGCGGTAGGTGTTGACCTGCACCTGCACCGTGGCCTCCAGGTCGTGGCCGTAGCCACCGCCCATGGCGATGGCCAGCGGCAGGCGCTTCTGCCAGGCCCAGTCCATCACCCGGCGGTCGCGCGCCTCCAGGCCATCGAAGCTGAGCTTGAGGCGCCCGAGCCGGTCGCCCTCGTGCGGGTCCGCTCCCGCCAGGTACAGCACCAGGCCCGGGTCGAAGCGGCGCTCCAGCTCACCCAGCGCCCGCTCCAGCGCGTCCCTGTAGGTATCGTCGTCGCAGCCATCGGGCAGCTCGACGTCGAGGTCGCTGGGCTCCTTGCGGAAGGGGAAATTCCTCGCGCCGTGCAGCGACAGTGTGAACACCGACGCGTCGTTGGCGAAGATGGACGCCGTGCCATTGCCCTGGTGCACGTCGAGGTCGATGATCGCGACCCGCAGCGGTCCCCGGGCGCGGTTCAGCCGCGCGTGCTCGGCCTGCATCAGGCGGGCCGCCACGGCGAAGTCGTTGAACACGCAGAAGCCACTGCCCTTGTCGGCATAGGCGTGGTGCGTGCCGCCGGCCAGGTTCGCGGCCAGCCCGGCACCGCCCAGGGCGCTGCGGCAGGCCTGCAGGGTGGCGCCCACCGAGCGGCGCGCCCGTTCGGCCATGGCCGGGCTCCAGGGAAAACCGATCTCGCGCTGCGCCGCCGGGCTCAGCGTGCCGCTGGCCACGGCCTCGATGTACGCCGGGGTGTGCACCAGGGCCAGCTCGCCGCGGCTCGCGGGCAAGGCCTCGAGCATCTGCACCTCGGGCAGCTCGGCCACCAGCCGCTCGCGCAGGCGCGCGTATTTCCCCATGGGAAAGCGGTGCCCGCTGGGCAGCGGCAGGACAAAGTGGTCGGCGTAGTAGGCGTGCACGGAAGGGAGATCGGGGCGAGGGATTCGGTCGGGCCGGGCCATTGTGGGCGCAGGACGATGCCGCAGTGCCACCACCGACTTTTAGAACACCGCATCTAGAATGCTGCGGCGCAACAAAAAGAGCTTGCACGTCCGCGGCATCTCCCTATAATTCGAGTCATGTTGCAGTGCAGCAAAGCGAACGAAAACAACAGCGTCCCGACAGCGCGGTGTTCTCAGCAGCCTTCAACTAAGCCCTTGTTTTACAAAGTTTAGGAGTATGAATATGTTGACCGCTGAACAAATCGTTGCCGCCCAGAAAGCCAACATCGAGACCCTTTTCGGCCTGACCCAGAAAGCCTTCGAAGGCGTGGAAAAGCTGGTCGATCTGAACGTGCAAGCCACCAAGGCTGCCCTGTCCGAATCCGCCAACAGCGCCCAGGCCCTGCTGAGCGTGAAGGACGCGCAGGAACTGCTGTCCCTGCAAGCCAACCTGATGCAGCCCCTGGCCGAGAAGACCGTGGCCTACAGCCGCCACCTGTACGACATCGCCGCCGGCACCGGCGCCGAGTTCGGCAAGGCCGCTGAAGCCCAAGCCAGCGACACCCAGAAGAAGTTCCTGGCTGTCGTGGACAACGCCGCCAAGAACGCTCCCGCCGGTTCCGAAACCGCCGTGGCCGTGATGAAGAGCGCCGTTTCCGCCGCCAACAACGCCATGGAATCGGTCCAGAAGGCCGTCAAGCAAGCCACCGAAATGGCCGAAGCCAACTTCAACACCGTGACCGCCTCGGCCGTGAACGCGACCAAGACGGCCGCCAAGAAGCGCTAAGCAGCACAGCACCGCGATCGTGCCGTTGATCGGCCCGCTTGACACACGTCAAAAAGGCCCCTCTAGTATCAAGTCACGGCGCGCTACCCCTCAAAGGCAGCGCTTGAATCTCAAGTCTGTTTTTCTGGTTGTCTCCTCGGGTCCTTTTCGAAATTCGATTTCATCGGACCCCTTAAGCCCTCACTGCAAGGTGAGGGCTTTTTTTATGGCCGGTTGGCCGGCAGGCGCCGGGCCAGCTGGGTGCGCAGCTGCGGCAAGGCCGCCTGCATCGCGGCCCGGCCCGCTTCGATGGCGCGCAGCCGCGCCGTGAAGTCCGCGCTGCCCACGCCCACCAGCGCGGGGCGCAGCACCACGTCGGCCCCCGCCAGTTCGTGGCGGTTGATGCTTTGCCCCATGATGGCGAAGGTCTGCAGCAGCACCTGCACGCTGCCGACCGCCGAATTGCCCTCGGGCGCGCTCGAGATGTCCACCGCCAGCACCACCTCGGCGCCCATGTCGCGGGCGTAGCGCACCGGCACCGGCGCCACCAGGCCGCCGTCCACATAGTCGCGCCCGGTGATGTTCACCGGTGCGAACACGCCCGGCACGGCGCTGGAGGCGCGCACGGCCTGAGCCGCGTCGCCCCGGCGGAACAGCACGCCCTGCCCGGTCGCCAGGTCGGTGGCCAGCACACCCAGGGGAATGGACATGTTCTCCAGCAGCTTGCCGCCCACGGCTTGGCGCACGTAGCGCGTGAGCGCCTCGCCGCGCAGCATGCCCCGGCCCATGATGGGCAGGGACCAGTCGGTCAAGGTGGCCTCTTCCATGCTGAGGGCCGTGGCCTCCAGCTCGGCGGCGGTCTTGCCGCTGGCGTACATCGCGGCCACCATGCTGCCGGCGGAGGTGCCCACCACCAGATCGGGGCGGATGCCGTTCTGCTCCAGCACCTGGATGACGCCCACATGGGCGAACCCGCGCGCGGCGCCACCACCGAGCGCCAGCCCCAGGCGGGGCGCGCGCGTGGGTACCTCAGGGGTTGGGGGAACGGTGGCAACCGGGGGGGTCTCCGGCAGCCGGCGTGGACCGCTGGAGCAGCCCGCGATCAGCAGGACGGCGGCCAGAATCCAGGCGGTTCGCGGCAAGTTGGGGCGTAAGTTTTTGATAAGAACCATTCTCGTTCGTGCTAGCATGCTCGGCGGAATTATCCCCTCGCCCACCGATCCGATCGACGGGGCGTCCCCCTCCTCTGCTCCGTTTCAAACCACCTCCAAGGACCGCGTCATGACCCGACTTCCCAAACTCGCCATGATGGCCATCGCCATGGCCGCCGCGCTGGGCGCCCATACCCAGATCCAGGCCCAGGACAAGGTGCTCAACCTGTATTCCGCCCGTCACTACCAGACCGACGAGGCCATGTACGAGACCTTCACCAAGACCACCGGCATCAAGATCAACCGCGTGGACGCGGACGACGCCGGCATCATCGCCCGCCTGCGCGCCGAGGGCGCGGCCTCCCCCGCCGATGTGATCATGCTGGTGGACGCCGCCCGCCTGGCCGTGGCCGACACCCAGGGCCTGTTCCAGCCGATCAAGTCGGCCAAGCTCGACGCCGCCATTCCCGCCAACCTGCGCGCCAGCGCCACCGCCGACGGCGTGACCTGGACCGGCTTTTCCACCCGCGCCCGCGTGATCGTGTACGACCCGGCCCGCGTGAAGGCCGAAGACGTGGCCACCTACGAACAGCTCGCCGACCCCAAGCTCAAGGGCCTGGTCTGCACGCGCTCGGGCTCGCACCCCTACAACCTCTCGCTGTTCTCCACCATCGTCGAACACCTGGGCGACCAGAAGGGCGAAGCCTGGCTCAAGGGCGTGGTGGACAACATGGCGCGTGCGCCCAAGGGCGGTGACACCGACCAGATCAAGGGCGTGGCCTCGGGCGAATGCGGCGTGGCCTTGACCAACACCTACTACGTGGCGCGCCTGATCAAGTCCGACAAGGCGGAAGACAAGGCCGTGATGAGCAAGGTGAAGGTCATGTTCCCCAACCAGGCCACCAGCGGCACCCACGTGAACATCGCCGGTGCGGGCGTGGCCAAGCACGCCAAGAACCGCGACAACGCGATCACCTTCATGGAGTTCCTGTCCAGCCCCTACGCCCAGGACTACTTCGCCAACGGCAACAACGAGTTCCCCACCGTCAAGGGCCTGAAGGTCGACAACCCGGCCATCAAGGCCATGGGCGGCGACAGCTTCAAGGCCGAGACCGTGCCGCTGGGCGTGGTGGCGAAGAACATGACCAAGGTGCAGCAAATGCTGGACCGCGTGGGCTATAAGTAAGAACACCCCCGCCGCGCTTCGCGCGACCCCCTCAAGGGGGCAACATCTGCGGACCGGCGAAGCCGGATCCGCGATGTTCTGGACTTGAGGCGCTTCGGCTAAAGAAAAAAGCCCCCGTGTGAATGCATGGGGGCTTTTTCTTTTTTGTGGCGGTCAGTACACCTGAGGAACGTAGATCTCGCCGGGCACCTGGTGGCGCCGGTAGCCTTCGTGGCGCACGCGGTCGGGCAGCGTGATGGTGGCGCGCTCCACTTCGCCGTAGGGCATCTGCCGCAGCAGGTGGTGGATGCAGTTGAGGCGGGCCTTTTTCTTGTCGTCGGCCTGCACCACCCACCAGGGCGATTCGGGGATGTGGGTGCGTTCCAGCATCACTTCCTTGGCCTGGGTGTAGAGCTCCCAGCGGCGGCGGCTCTCCAGGTCCATGGGGCTGAGCTTCCACTGCTTGAGCGGGTCGTGGATGCGGCCCAGGAAGCGCAGGTGCTGTTCTTCGTCCGAGATCGAGAACCAGTATTTGATGAGCTGGATGCCCGAGCGCACCAGCATCTTCTCGAACTCGGGCACCGAGCGGAAGAACTCTTCGTATTGCTCGTCGCTGCAGAAGCCCATGACGCGCTCCACGCCCGCGCGGTTGTACCAGCTGCGGTCGAACAGCACCATCTCGCCCGCGGCGGGCAGGTGCGCGGCGTAGCGCTGGAAGTACCACTGCGTGCGCTCGCGGTCGTTGGGCGCGGGCAGCGCGGCCACGCGGCACACGCGCGGGTTCAGGCGCTGGGTGATGCGCTTGATCGCCCCGCCCTTGCCGGCCGCGTCGCGGCCCTCGAACACGATCACCACCTTGTGCCCGGTGGCCACCACCCAGTCCTGCAGCTTCACGAGTTCGGCCTGCAGCCGGAACAGCTCGCGGAAGTAGGTGCGGCGCGCTTCCTTGTGTTTGGCCTCTTCATCGGCGTCCAGGGCCTGGTCCAGCACGCGGTCCTCGAGCTCCATCTCCAGCTCTTCGTCGTAACCGTCCATGAGGTCGGTGTGGATGCGGCGCATCAGCTCGTCCTGGCTGTCAAACATGTGGGCTCCATGATGGAAACAAAGTGCCCAGACTAGGGCACCCGCGTGACAAGGGCGTGACACGGGCATGTCGCATAATCCGGGTCGAATTGACGTTTACGTCAACGTCACATCCCCTCTCATCACACAGGAGCACACCCATGGACATTCAAGGCAAGGTATTCATCGTCACCGGCGGCGCATCGGGGCTGGGCGAAGGCACGGCGCGCATGCTGGCGGCCAACGGCGGCAAGGTCGTGATCGCCGACATGCAGGCCGACAAGGGCGAAGCCGTGGCCAAGGAGATTGGCGGCGCGTTCGTGAAGTGCGACGTGAGCAACGAGGCCGACGGCCAGGCGGTGGTGGCCAAGGCCCTGTCCCTGGGCAAGCTCATGGGCCTGGTGAACTGTGCCGGCATCGCCCCGGCCGAGAAGACCGTGGGCAAGAACGGTGCGCACAACCTGGGCGTTTACACCAAGACCATCATGGTCAACCTGGTGGGCAGCTTCAACATGATCCGCCTGGCCGCCGAGGCCATGTGCAAGAACGAGCCCGAGGCCACCGGCGAGCGCGGCGTGATGATCTCCACCGCCAGCGTGGCGGCCTACGACGGCCAGATCGGCCAGGCGGCCTACGCGGCGTCCAAGGGCGGCATCGTCGGCATGACGCTGCCGATCGCGCGCGACCTGGCGCGCAACGGCGTCCGCAACATGACCATCGCCCCCGGCATCTTCGGCACACCCATGCTCTTCGGCATGCCCAAGGAAGTGCAGGACGCGCTGGCCGCCGGCGTGCCCTTCCCGAGCCGCCTGGGCACCCCGGAGGACTACGCCAAGCTGGCCAAACACATCTTCGAGAACGACATGCTCAACGGCGAGGTGATCCGCCTGGATGGCGCGATCCGCCTGGCACCGAAGTAATCCCGAAACGGTTTCTTACGCCTCCATGGACCGCCAAGGCGGTCCATCCGCGTTTCTGGGATACGGTGGCCGTCTCGACAACGATCTTCAAGGAGCCATTGCCATGACACGCCTTGCCTGCCTGATCGCCTCGCTGAGCCTGCTCAGCGCCTGCGGCACACCCACCACCCCTTCCTCCTCTTCCATCCAGCAGCCCGAGGGTGCCTCGGGCCTCACGGTCAAACCGGGCTGGGCCTTCCCGCGCCAGGCCGTGGCGGCGGCCAACCCGCTGGCCACCGAGGCCGGCGCGCGCATCCTGCGCGCCGGCGGCAGCGCGGTGGACGCGGCCATCGCCGTGCAGATGGTGCTCACGCTGGTGGAGCCGCAGTCCAGCGGCATCGGCGGCGGTGCCTTCCTGCTGCACCACGACGGGCGCCGCGTCCAGGCCTTCGATGGCCGCGAGACCGCGCCCGCCGGGGCCAACGAGCAACTCTTCCTCGACGAACAGGGCAAGCCCCTGCCCTTCATGGTGGCCGTGGCCAGCGGCCGCTCGGTGGGCACCCCCGGCGCGGTGGCGATGCTCGCGCAGGCCCACCGCCAACACGGCAAGCTGCCCTGGGCGCGCCTGTTCGAGCCCGCCATCGCGCTGGCCGACCAGGGCTTCGCCGTCAGCCCCCGGCTGCACACCCTGCTGCTGGCCGAGACCGCGCTGAAGAACGACCCGGTCGCGGCCGCCTACTTCTACCGGCCCGACGGCCAGCCGCACCCGGTGGGCCATGTGCTGCGCAACCCCGAACTCGCGCAGGTGCTCAGGAACATCGCGGCCCAGGGCCCGATCGCCCTGCACGAAGGCCCGGTGGCCCAGGCCATCGTCAACAAGGTGCGGCAGCACCCGGTGCGACCCGGCAGCCTCAGCCTCGAAGACCTCCAGCGCTACCAGCCGCGCGAGCGCGAAGCCCTGTGCCACGACCACACGGCCGCGCAGCGCGCCTTGCGCGTCTGCGGCTTCCCGCCACCCAGCTCGGGCGCCATCGCGGTCGGCCAGATCCTCGGTCTGCTCGCGCGCACGCCGCAGGCCCAGGAGCCGCTGGTGAAACCCGCGATGGGCACCGCCCTGCCCTCGGCCGACTGGCTGCACAGCTACACCGAGGCCTCGCGCCTGGCGTTCGCCGACCGCGCGCAGTACGTGGCCGACCCGGATTTCGTCGCCGCCCCTGGTGGCCGCTGGAGCAGCTTGCTCGATGCGCGCTACCTGGACGAGCGCGCCCGCCTCATCAGCCCGAACGCCCGCATGCCGCAGGCGCCCGCCGGCGTGCCGGGCGGCGTGCAGGTGGGCTGGGCGCCCATGCCCGAGCAGCCCGAGTACGGCACCAGCCACATCAGCATCGTGGACGCCTACGGCAATGCGCTGGCCATGACCACCACCATCGAGGCCGTCTTCGGCTCGCGCCTCATGGTCACCACCGATCCGAGCCGCCCGGGTGGTTTCCTGCTCAACAACGAGCTCACCGACTTCAGCTTCGCTCCCCGCAACGCCCAGGGCCAAGCCATCGCCAACCGCGTCGAACCGGGCAAGCGGCCGCGCTCCTCGATGTCGCCCACCCTGGTGTTCGACAAGGCCAGCGGCGAGCTGCTGATGAGCGCGGGCAGCCCGGGCGGCGCGCTCATCATCCACTTCACCGCCAAGACCCTGCACGGCACGCTGCAATGGGGCCTGTCGCCGCAGGACGCGATCAACCTGCCCAACTTCGGCACCACCGGTGGGCCCTTGCTGCTGGAACAGAAACGGTTTGCGCCCGCCACCGTGGAGGCCCTGCGCCAGCGCGGCCACACGGTGGAGGAAGCGGACATGACCAGCGGCCTGCAGGCCCTGATGCGGGGCACGCAGCGCGGCCAGCGGGTGTGGCTGGGCGGAGCCGATCCCCGCCGCGAGGGCATCGTCGCCGGGGACTGAGCAACCGGGGTGCATCGGTCAGAATACCCCGGTGGCCATCCCCCAGACCTTCATCCAGGAACTGCTCAACCGCGTGGACGTGGTTGACGTGGTGGGCCGCTACGTGCAGCTCAAGAAGGGCGGCGCCAACCTGATGGGCCTGTGCCCGTTCCACGGCGAAAAATCGCCCTCGTTCAGCGTCAGCCCGAGCAAACAGTTCTACCACTGCTTCGGCTGCGGGGCCAACGGCAACGCCATCGGTTTCCTGATGGAACACGCCGGCATGAGCTTCATCGAGGCGGTGAAAGACCTCGCCCAGCAGGCCGGCATGCAGGTGCCGGAAGACGAGGCCTCGCCGCAGGACCGCGAGCGCGCCGCGCAGCAGCGCCAGAAGCAGGCCACGCTCACCGACGTGCTCGAGAAGGCCGCGCAGGCCTACGCCAAGCAACTCAAGGTCTCGCCGCGCGCCATCGACTACCTCAAGGGCCGCGGCCTCTCGGGCCAGATCGCCAAGACCTTCGGCCTGGGCTACGCGCCCGAGGGCTGGCGCGCCCTGGCCAGCGTGTTCCCCGACTACCAGGCGCCCCTGCTGGTCGAGTCGGGCATGGTGATCGAGCACGAGGACGAAAAAGGCGCCGACGGCCAGGCCAAGCGCTACGACCGCTTCCGCGACCGGATCATGTTCCCGATCCGCAACGTCAAGGGCGAGTGCATCGGCTTTGGCGGGCGCGTGCTCGACAAGGGCGAGCCCAAGTACCTCAACTCGCCCGAAACGCCGGTGTTCAGCAAGGGCCGCGAGCTCTACGGCCTGTTCGAGGGCCGCACCGCCATCCGCGTGGCCGGCTACGCCCTCGTCACCGAAGGCTACATGGACGTGGTCGCGCTGGCCCAGCTCGGCTTCGCCAACGCCGTGGCCACGCTGGGCACGGCCTGCACGCCCGACCACGTGCAAAAGCTGTTCCGCTTCACCGACGCCGTGGTCTTCAGCTTCGACGGCGACGGCGCCGGCCGGCGCGCCGCGCGCAAGGCGCTCGATGCCGCCCTGCCCCTGGCCACCGACACGCGCAGCGTCAAGTTCCTGTTCCTGCCGGCCGAACACGACCCGGACAGCTTCATCCGCGCCAACGGCGAGGCGGCTTTCGCGCAGTGCGTGAAGGAGGCCGTGCCGCTGTCGCGCTTCCTGGTCGAATCCGCCGGTGCCGACTGCGACCTCAGCACCGCTGAAGGCCGCGCGCGCATGGCCAGCCAGGCGCGCCCACTCTGGAGCGCCCTGCCCGATGGCGCGCTCAAGCGCCAGCTCATCGGCGAACTGGCCGCCGGCATCGGCATCGGCAGCCCGGACCTGCTGCAGCTCTGGCAGCAGACCGGCGGCGGCCCGCGCAAGCCCCGGGCCGCCAGCCCGGCGCCCGCGCAGCCGGGGCACGACGCCGGTTACGACGGCGGCGGGGCCAGCGCGGCCTACACCTCGGACCCGGGCTACGACAGCGGCGCCGGCGGCGGTTACAGCAGCGGCGGTGGCGGCTACGGCGGTGGTGGCAAAACCTACGGCGGCGGCAGCAAGGGCTTCGGCAAGTGGCGCAAAGGCCCGCCGCCCCCGCCCCGCATGCTGGGCACGCGCCGCGCGGGGGGCAGCCGGGCCGACCGCGCGGTGGGTCTGCTGCTGGCCAGCCCGCAGGCCTGGGACACGCTCTCGGCCGACGACCACGCCCTGCTGGCCCACCTGCCCGCGCCCCACGGCCCGGTGTTCGTCTGGCTGGAAGCCCAGCTGCACGAACACGGGCACCAGCCCTGGGCTGCGGTGCGCGAGGCCCTGCGCGGCCACGAACACGAGACCTTTGCCTGCGTCCAGGTCGAGCAGGCGACCCTGGGCGGCGACCCGAGCGCCGAGCTGTCCGAGCTGAACGACGTGATGCACCGCCTGCGCCGCGACGGGCTGGTGGAACAGGCTCGCCAGCTGGCCGAGCGCGTGGCCGCGGGAGATGCCAGCGCCATGGAGGACTACAAACGGGTCAACGCCCAGCTGCAGGCCCTCCAAAGCGACACGCCCGCCTGACAAAAAAACTTTGTCAGCGGTATAATCCAAGGTTTTGCACCGCAAGCGCGACAGCAGCACCTCCGGCACCGGCCCGGCCCCAGCAAGGGGCTAGATGGAACACCTTCCTGGCCACCTCGGCGACCTCCCCGGCCCGACGGAACCCCGCAAGGACTGCACACCAAATGTTCGCCCCACAGCTTGCAGGCCTGCCCTTTCCGGCGAAAGGCAGGCGTTGTGCCCAACAAAATCACCGGAACGGACCGCGTCGCGCGGCCTTTCAGGCGTTTTTTGTGTGTTCTGCCGGCTCCAGTTCGACATTTTTTTGAGGTCCCCATGCCCGCGAAGAAATCCAGTACGTCCGTTGCGTCCAGCACCAAAACCGCCAAGAAGGCCAGCCCGCGCGCGGCCGCCCCGGTTTCTCCCCCGAAGAAAGCCCCCGCTGTGACCCAGAAGCCCCCCGTCAAAGCCGCCGCCAAGGCCGCGCCCGCCAAGAAGACCGCCGTGAAGGCCAAGTCCGAGGCCGAACTGCTCGAAGAACCCGCGAAGAAGAAGGCCGGTCGCCCGGCCAAGGCCGATGCGGGCGACAAGCCCGCGGCCAAGCGCGGCCGCAAGCCCAAGGCGGACGCCAAGGGCAAGGGAGGCGATGCCGACCTGGACGATGCCGACCTCAGCGACATCGAGGACGACCTGACGGGTGACGAGACCGAAGTCGAGGCGGTGGACACCACCGCCGCGCAGACGACCGAGAAGGTCAAACCCCTGCGCATGAAGATCAGCAAGGCGAAGGAGCGCGCGCTGATGAAGGAATTCGGCCTGGACGAAACCGTCCTGTCCGAAGAGGAAGCCCGCAACCGCCGCGAACGCCTCAAGACCCTGATCAAGCTGGGCAAGACGCGCGGCTACCTCACGCACGGCGAAATCAACGACCACCTGCCCGACAAGCTGGTGGAAGCCGAGACCCTGGAAGTGGTGGTCTCGCTGCTCAACGACATGGGCGTGGCCGTCTACGAACAGACGCCCGACGCCGAGACCCTGCTGCTGAACAACACCGGCCCGACCGCCGCCACCGAAGAGGAAGCCGAGGAAGAAGCCGAAGCCGCCCTGTCCACGGTGGACAGCGAATTCGGCCGCACCACCGACCCCGTGCGCATGTATATGCGCGAAATGGGCACGGTGGAGCTGCTCACGCGCGAAGGCGAAATCGAGATCGCCAAGCGCATCGAGGGTGGCCTCAACGACATGATGGCCGCCATCAGCGAGAGCCCGGCCACCATCGCCGAGATCCTGGTGATGGCCGAGGACATCCGCGAAGGCAAGGTCGTCATCTCCACCGTGGTGGACGGTTTCGCCGACGCCGACGAGGCCGATGACTACGTGGCCGAAGAAGACTTCGACGATTACGACGAAGCCGACGACGACGACGGCAAGGGCGGCTCCAAGGCCCTGACCCGCAAGCTCGAAGAACTCAAGCGCGAAGCCCTCACCCGCTTCGACAACATGCGCGCGCTGTTCGAGAAGCTGCACAAGACCTACGACAAGGAAGGCTACGGCACGCCGAGCTACCTCAAGACGCAGACGGCCATCACCGAAACGCTGATGTCCATCCGCTTCACCGCCAAGGCGATCGAGAAGCTCTGCGGCACCATGCGCAGCCAGGTCGACGACGTGCGCAAGAAAGAACGCGAGCTGCGCCGCATCATCGTGGACAAGTGCGGCATGCCGCAGGAAACCTTCATCAAGGAATTCCCGCCCAACCTGCTCAACCTCAAGTGGGTCGAGAAGCAGGCCGCCGCCGGCAAGCCGTGGAGCGTGATCATCGAGCGCAACATCCCGCCGGTGCAGGAGCTGCAGCAGGGCCTGATCAACATCCAGAGCAGCGTGGTCGTGCCGCTGGCGCACCTGAAAGACATCCACAAGCGGATGAACCAGGGCGAGTCCACCTCGCGCGACGCGAAGAAGGAAATGATCGAGGCCAACCTGCGCCTGGTGATCTCGATCGCGAAGAAGTACACCAACCGCGGCCTGCAGTTCCTGGACCTGATCCAGGAAGGCAACATCGGCCTGATGAAGGCGGTGGACAAGTTCGAATACCGCCGCGGCTACAAGTTCTCGACCTACGCCACGTGGTGGATCCGCCAGGCCATCACCCGCTCGATCGCCGACCAGGCGCGCACCATCCGCATCCCGGTGCACATGATCGAGACCATCAACAAGATGAACCGCATCAGCCGCCAGCACTTGCAGGAGTTCGGCTTCGAGCCCGATGCGTCCATCCTGGCCGAGAAGATGGAGATGCCCGAGGACAAGATCCGCAAGATCATGAAGATCGCGAAAGAGCCGATCTCGATGGAAACCCCCATCGGCGACGACGACGATTCGCACCTGGGCGACTTCATCGAAGACCAGGCCAACACCGCGCCCATCGAGGCCGCGATGCAGGCCGGCCTGCGCGAAGTGGTCAAGGAGATCCTCGACAGCCTCACGCCGCGCGAAGCCAAGGTGCTGCGCATGCGCTTCGGCATCGAGATGTCCACCGACCACACGCTGGAAGAAGTGGGCAAGCAGTTCGACGTGACGCGCGAGCGCATCCGCCAGATCGAAAGCAAGGCGGTGCGCAAGCTCAAGCACCCGAGCCGCTCGGACAAGCTGCGCAGCTTCATCGACACGCTGTAAGCGGCGGTCGGTCACAAAAAAGGGAGCCACTGGCTCCCTTTTTTTCTGGGTGGCGCACGCCTCAGGCTTCGCGCGGCCGCACCACCAGTTCCGGGAAACCGGTGGCGGGGTCGGCCTCGCGCGAGAAACGCCATTCGGGCAGCAGGCCCAGCAGCACCTCGGCCGTGGTGCGCACGCGGCAGCCCGGCACCACGTGGCCGCCGAAGACGGCACCGCTGGCGGTGGACACGGCCATGTGCAGGTGCGAGTGGCTGCGGCCCTCGCCGTCCACCCCCACCGTGCCCGACAGGCTCAGGATCTCGCTGTCACCGTCCAAGGTCTGGGCCTGGTCCACGCCCGCGAAGCGCAGGCGCGCATCGCTCAGGCTGCCGATGCCCGAGATCACGAACGCGGCCTCACAGCCCTGCTCGCGCACTGCCGCCTCCAGGGCCGAGCGCAAGTCCTGGCCGGGAGTGAGGCGGAGCGGCAGGGTCTTCATCTCGTTCACGCCGACTCGTCCACTTCGGCACCCAGGTCCCCCGCAATCAGCTTGAACTGCTCCAGCGCGGCTTGCAGGTCTTCCACGATTTCCTGCGCAATCACATCGGGTGCCGGCAGGTTGTCGCTGTCTGCCAGCGAATCGTCCTTGAGCCAGAAGATGTCGAGGCTGGCCTTGTCACGGGCCATGATGTCTTCATAGCTGTAGTCACGCCACCGCCCCGTCGGCTGTTCGGCGCTCCAGGTGGCCAGGCGCTGGTTGCGGTTGGCCATGTTGTAGAGCGCCACGAACTCGTCCAGGTGCTCGCGCCGCAATGGATTGGTCTTGAGCGTGAAGTGCTGGTTGGTGCGCAGGTCATAGATCCACAGCTTCCGTGTCCAGGGCGTTTCGCTGGCGGGCTTCTTGTCGAAGAACAGCACATTGGCCTTGACGCCTTGTGCGTAGAACAAACCTGTGGGCAAGCGCAGCAGGGTGTGCAGGTCGCATTCCTGCATCAAACGACGGCGAATGGTTTCGCCCGCCCCGCCTTCAAAAAGGACGTTGTCGGGCAGCACCACCGCCGCGCGCCCGTTCGTGGCCAGCAGCGTCTTGATGTGCTGCACGAAGTTGAGCTGCTTGTTGCTCGTGGTGGCCCAGAAGTCGTCGCGTTCGATGATGTCTTTTTCCGTGCTCGTGCGGCCGTCTTCACCCACGATCACGGTGCTGCTTTTCTTGCCGAACGGCGGGTTGGCCAGCACCACGTCAAAGCGCGCGCCGGGATCGGCGCCCAACGCATCACCCACCACCACCGGCACCGACTTTTCGGATCCGATGCCGTGCAGCATCAGGTTCATCGCACACACGCGCGCCGTGGCCTGCACGAGCTCGTAGCCGGTGAAGGCCTTTTCCTTCAGGTGTTTGAGCTGGTCGCGTGTGAGATTCTTGTGGTGCGCGGTGATGTGGTGGTGCGCGGTGAACAGAAAACCGCCCGTGCCACAGGCCGGGTCGCAAATCGTCTCGCCCGGCCGCGGGCCGATGCAGTCCACCATGGCCTGAATGAGCGCGCGCGGCGTGAAGTACTGGCCCGCGCCGCTCTTGGTGTCTTGTGCATTGCGCTCCAGCAGGCCCTCGTAGGCATCGCCCTTCACATCCGCGCCCAGGATGGTCCAGGTTTCCGCGTCGATCAGGTCCGCCACCACGCGGCGCAGCTTGGCCGGGTCCTGGAACTTGTTTTGGGCCTTGGCAAAGATCAGGCCCAGCGTGCCGCGTTCCAGCCCGAGGCGCTCCAGGGTGTGGCGGTAGTGGTCAAACAGTGCGTCGCCATCTCGTGCCAGCAGCTCGGGCCATCCATAGCCCTTGGGCACGATGCTCGCCTGGTTATGCGGCGGCTGGCTGCGCTCATGCGCCATCTTGAGAAACAGCAGATAGGTCAGTTGCTCCACATAGTCGCCATAGCTCATGCCGTCGTCGCGCAGCACATTGCAGTAGTTCCAGAGCTTCTGGACGAGGGAATGGGTGTTGTTGTTCATGCTCAAGCAAAAAATGAAATCTGACTCAGACGCGCAAGGGCAGTCTCTTCGCGCTCCGGGTCGCTCAGGAGACCGGGCAAGGCATTGGTGAAGGTTGGCAAGGCCAGCAAATTTGCCACCGACCGGGCGATATGCAACCGCACATTGTCGGGCGCGGCCTTGACCTCCTTCACAAGGGCTGCACGCCCCTCCACCACGGTCATGATGTCCTCCAGATCATGGCTCACAAACACATCGTTGCGACCGCGATCCTTGAAGGCTTCGAACTTGGTGGCCAGGAAGTACGGCGCCGAAAGGTGCCGTAGAACCAAACCGTCTTCCCCTGTGGCCTGCTCCGCCGATTCGAAGCCCGCCCGGTACCACGGGTTGGCGAAACCCAGCACCTTTTCGTCCAGCGGGGCCAAGTCCAGTTGCAGGCGGTTCCAATACCAGCGAAACGGTGGCGTGTTGTCCGCCATGGTCTGCTTGAAGCCGCGTTGCGCCAAGTGCTCGGCCAGCTGGTGGTAACCCGCCAGTGACGTGACTTCCACGATGGCGTCCACATCTTCGGTGGGCCTCACGTCCATCAAGCCTGGGTTGTCGATGAGCAGCCCCGTGGCGCAACCGCCTACGAACACCACCTGCTCGCACAGTGGACCCATCGCGCGCGCCATGGCCATCAACAGCGCCAGATTCGGGTCAGCCACGCGGCGAATCCTTTTGCGGCGTGGGCGCACTCGGGTCGATCAAGGCCTGCAGCCGCTCCATGGCCATGTTCCGCTCGCGCGCCTTGCCCACGCGCAGAGCATCGAACAGCGCCAGCATGTCGTACAGCTTCGCGTCCTGCATGGCGGCAAAGGGCACAGAAGGGTGCAGCGGCTCCACCCCCATGCCGCGCACCGATCCGTTCGGGTGCGGCCAGACAAAGTCTGTGCTGCCGGGTGCGAACACGCCGGCAAACGCGGGCGCGCTGTGGCTCGTGGGCACCCCGACCGCCAGCGGCAGACGCACGCCGGGAAAAGCGTACTTGGCCCCGTGCAGGGCGAATTCCGCCAGCGCCTGGGCATGTACGCGCACCGGGTTATCCGGCAGCCCGACATCTTCTTCCGAGTGCACCGCACTGCGGCGCACCCGTTTGCGCGTGACCCGATAAATGCCCTGTGGCTCCCGCAGCGCTTGGGCTCCCGCGCCGGCCGCGCCCGCGAACGAAGCCGCCGAAGCGCGGTTCTGCAGCAGCAACCCGGACAGCAAACCCCGCTTTACCGAAGCATGGGCTTCCGAAGCGCTCAGCCCCAGCTCCTGCGCCAGGCGCGCATACGTCCAGCGCTGGTCGCCCCAAGCCACGAGCTTGAGGGCGACGAGAAAATCCTGGGGTTTGAGCTGCATTTGTTCAATATTCGCGATTTGCGAATATAGAATTTAACAGCCAAACGGCTTTTCCGCAAGTCGACACGGCAGGCCGTCAGGGATACAGCACCAGATCGCCCACCACCTGGATGACCTTGGCCTCTTCCAGACGCCGAGACAAGGCGTCCGCGTCTTCGGCCGTCGCTCCCTGCCCCACGATGGACTTCAGGTGGCGCAGCAGAGAAGTGAGCTTGATTGGGCGGTTCTTCCCCATCTTGGCCAAGGACGCTTTCGCCCGCGCCAATACCTTGTCCGCTGGAGCGGGCGTTGTCTGGGCCGTTGCCTGCACCGCAGACGCCGGCATTTTGGTCACCGCTTTTTTGGCCACCGCCTTCTTGGCAGGCACCTTCTTGGCCGGTGCCTTTTTGGCCACAAGCTTCTTGGCTGGTGGCGCCACTTTCTTGGCCGGTGCGGCCTTCTTTGCCGTGACCTTCTTCGCTGGCGCGGCCTTCTTGGCGGCAGGCGCCTTCCTGGCCTTGAACCCCACCCGCGTCGCTCTGAACTCCAGCAACTTGGCGTGACCGAGCATCGAGTCATAGCCCTTGTCGTTCGCCACCACCACCAGGTTGGCCTCCGGGTGTTTGGCGGCCAGGTAGCCCAGGTAGAACGACAAGTGGAAGTCCAGCGCGTTCTTGCCCTTGCCTGAGTGCGGCACCAGCGTCAGTTGTAGAGGATCTGCAGCGCGGTGATCTCGTCCTTGTGCTGGGCGATGAAGGCTTCGAAACTCTGCACCAGCTCCTTGGCGCGGTCGCTGGCGTAGGCGTCGAACTCTTTCTTGGTCTGGCGCGCGAGGTTGCCACGGTCCACCAGAAACAGCACGCGCCGGGCACCACCGAACTTGATGAGCCGGTAGATGAAGCTGATGGCGGTAAAGGTCTTGCCGCTGCCCGTGGCCATCTGGATCAGGGCCTTGGGCTTGTTGGCGGCCAGGCTCTTCTCCAGGTTCTGGATGGCCTTGATCTGCGCGGGCCACAGCTGGTAGCTGGCGCCGCCACTGCCCCATTCGGTCACGAGCGGGGGCATCTGCTGCAGGCGGGCGAGGAAGGTGCCGGATGAACCGTATCTCGCCGCTGGCTCCTGTACCGTTCGCCCTGAGCTTGTCGAAGGGTGGGCTTCGACAGGCTCAGCCCGAACGGGAGTGAGCCAGTGCAGCAAGAGATCAGGCCGGTAGAAGGCGAACAGCGGCCGGGCGCGGGGTGCAGGGTCCAGCCCGTTGGTGAAGCGGGTTTCCACCCCGGTAGACTCGAACACGAAGGGCAGCGGCCGGCGCCAGGCCGGCAGACTGACGGGCAGTCCCTGCGCATATCGGGCGCTTTGCCCTTCCACACCACTGAGCGTGGCGCCTTCCTTCTTGGCTTCGATCACGCCACAGGCTTTGCCGTTGACGTACAGCAGGTAGTCGGCGTAACCGTGGCCCGGGTTGAGGGGAAACTCGCGAATGGCGACGCCTTTGACTGCGCCATCACCTGCATGGATGTTGGCGTTGGCCACACTGCAGACGTGCCAGCCCGCTGCGATGAGCAATGCGTCGATGGTCTGGCGGGCGCGGGCCTCGGGCGTCATGCGTGTGGTAGTGGCGTTGTTTCCTCTTGTTGCATTCTAGGGGGCGGAAGGCAAGGTCACCGTCACCGCCAGCCCGGGGTGTGCATTGCGCACCGCGAAAGTGCCCCCGTGCGCCTGCGCCACCAGCCTGCACAGGTAGAGGCCCAGGCCCACGCCGCCGGCGTTGCGCGTGCGCGCGGTGTCGGGGCGGAAGAAGGCCTGCGCAAGGTGGGGCAACTGGTCGTCGGGTACGCCGGGGCCATGGTCGCGCACTTCGAGTTCGATGCCCTGCCCCGCTTCCAGCGCGCGGATGTGCAGTTCCACCGCCCGCGGCGCGCCGGTGCTGTGGCGCAGTGCGTTGTCGAGCAGGTTGCGCAGCAGCAGGCGCACGCGGATCTGGTCCAGCGGCAGCGTGGGCAGGCTGTAGGGAGCGTGCAGCTGGATGCTGCGGGCCGCGGGCTGCGTGATGGTGAGTTCGTCGATCACGTCACGGGCCAGCGCAACCGGGTCGGTGGGCTCGCGACTCAGCGCCTGGTGGCGCCCGGCCAGTCTCTCGCTTTCCAGCAGGTCGCTGATGAGGCGGGCCATTTCGCTGAGGTCGCGCAACAGGGCCTCGCGCTGCGGGGCGACGTCGACGCCCTCGGGCAGCAGCTCGGTGTTGAGCCGCGCGCGGGTCAGCGGGCTGCGCAGCTCGTGGCTGATAGCCAGCAGCAGGGAGCGCTGGGCGTCGAGCATCTGCTGGATGTCCTGGCCCATGGTGTTGATGGTCGCGGCCAGTTCGCCCAGTTCGTCGGGCCCCCGGGGGTGGCGCACAGGAATGGGCTGGTCGAACCGGCCCGCGCCGAAGCGCAGGGCGCCCTGCCGGATGTCGTCGAGCGGTCGCAGCAGGCGGCGCACGTACAGGAAGGCGAGCAGCGTGAGGATGAGCAAGGCCACCAGCGTGTAGCCCACGATTTTGGGCCGGCGGTCGAACACCGCTTCGTTCAAGCCGAATTCCAGGCGGTGGCCATCGGCCGTGGTGCGTTGCAGCAGCTGTTGCCAGTCCTTGTCGTCGCCCCAGCCGGCGTCGTCGTCCGCGCCCCGGTCCCGGGCCCGCTCGCGCAGCCAGTGCGGGCGCTGCTGGTCGGGGTGCGAACGCCAGTTGACCCGCGGGCCGACGATGTCGATGGTGAGCGGCAGGCGCTGCGTGAGGGCTTGCGCGCGCTCGATGCTGGGGCTGCCGCCGGCGGCCACATCGGCCGTCAGGCGGTCCACGTAGTCCATGAGCACCGGGCGCGCGGCCTCGCGCCAGCCGACCGAAAAAGCCTTCTGCGCCCCGCTGATGAAGGTGAACGACATGGCCATGGCCAGCAGCAGGAACACCATCACCATGCGCAGCTTGAGGGAGCAGCGCAAGGCCAGGAAAGCCCGGCGGTACCAGGGCAGCGCCTGGGTCATGGCGCGATGCGGCGCAGCGCCAGCGAGTAGCCCGCGTTGCGCAGGGTCTTGATGCAGTCCAGCGGCTCGAGCTTCTTGCGCAGGCGGCTCACCACGATGTCGACCGCGCGCGTGTAGAGGTCGGCTTCGTGGCCGCGCAGCTGGTTGAGGATGTCGTCGCGGCTGAGCACGCGCCCGGCCTCGCGCGCGAGCAGGTGCAGCAGGTCGAACTCGGTGCTGGTGAGCTCCACCGCCTGGCCCTCGCGCAGCACGCTGCGGCGCGTCGGGTCGATGGTGAGGCCGTCGAACACCAGGGTGCCGGGCTCCACCGCGCTGGCGGGCGCGGCCGGCGGGCCGTTGCCGCCATGGCGGCGCCGCAGCACGGTCTGGATGTGCGCCACCAGCTCGCGCGGCTCGAAGGGCTTGGGCAGGTAGGCATCGGCGCCGAGTTCGAGGCCGACCACGCGGTCCATCACGTCGCCGCGCGCGGTGAGCATGACGATGGGAATGTCGCTTTCCTTGCGGATGGTGCGGCAGAGTTCGAAGCCGTCCATCTCGGGCAGCATCACGTCGAGAATGGCGGCGTCGAAGGCTTCGGCGCGCAGGCGCGCCAAGCCCTCGCTGGGCCGCAGCGCGTGCGCCAGCGCCAGCTCGAAGCGCTGGAAGTAGGTCGCCAGCGGCGGGCCGAGCTGTTCGTCGTCGTCAATGAGCAGAACGCGGTGCATGCGGCATTGTCACATTGCGCCCGTCAGGCTGCGGTGGCGCACGATGAGGCGGCGAAGCCGTTGCTGCGCGCCACGGTCCAGCCCGTCGAAACGGTCGGCCACCGAGAGGATGGCCGGCAGCGCGGGCACGGCGTCGTTCGGCTGGCGGCGCGAGAGCCGCGCCCACAGCCCCAGCGCGTGCTCGCGGTCGAAGCGCGGGCCCCACACCAGGGCCAGCAGCTCGTCGTGCGGGTCGTCCACCCCGGCCAGCAGCGCCGGACCGTGGTCGCGCAGGCGCTGGGCGATCGGTTGCAGCACGGGCGACATGGGGTTCACCCCGCTCAGCCGCGCGAGAACCAGCCGCGGCGCTTGCCCATGCGCTCGCGCACCTCGGCCTGTTGCGTCGGGCTCAGGCTGTCGTAGAAGTCGGCCAGGGCGTTGATCACCTCGGGGCTGCTGACCTGCACCACGCGGGTCTTCTCGTCGAGCAGGTTCAGCGCGCGGGCGCGGTCGAACTTCTCGCCGGCGATCAGCGCCTGCATCTCGCCGCGCGGGTTCGTGGTCTGGCCGATCAGGGCCGTGCGCTGGGCCTGCACCTTGTCGGCCAGCACGTTGAGCTTCTGCTGCTGTTCGGCGTTGAGGTCGAGCTTGCTCGTGATGCGGTTGACCACCTTGCCGCGCACTTCGGCGATCTTCTCGGCGCTCATGGGCGCGCGCTCGTGGTGACCGCGCGTGCCGCAGGCGGCCAGGCCGCCGATGGCGATGGAGATGCCGGTGAAGGCCATGAGCGAGCGCTTGATCCAGGGTTTCATGACGGTGTCCTTTCAAAGGGACTGTTGAACATGACCGCCATGGTGCCGGCAGCGGTGCGCCTCGGGGTCTCAGCGCAGTTTCGGTTTTTTTCGTTTTGTATCGACGCCGGCCGCACGCACCTGGGCCAGGTAGTCGTTCACATGCGCGCCCAGGCGCTCGGCGACCATGCGCGCGATGCGCGGCAGCGAGCGGCTCGCGCTGATCGCCACGCCCACGGTCTGCGGCTGGGCACTCTTGTCCTTGAGGGGCACGAAGCACAGACTGCCCGCGAGGATCTCGGGACCGGCATCGAGCTCGGAGGTGAGCGCCACGTGGCTGCCGCTGCGCACCAGGCTCTTGACGAGCTGCAGCGAGTTCGTCACCAGCGGTGGCCGGGCTTCCTCCAGCAGCCAGTTGTGGCGCCGCTCCAGGTAGCGGCGGATCGCCAGCACCCGGCTTTGCGCGGCCATCGGCCAGGCCGCCACGTCCTTGAACGTCACCTGGGCCTGCGCGGCCAGCGGATGGCCCGGCGCCACCACGCAGCCCAGCGGCAGCTCGGCGCTGGCCACGATGTGCAGGTCGCGCCCGGGCTTGAGGTTGAAGGCCACCGCCAGATCGACCTCGCCCGCGCGCAGGCGCTGCACGGCGTCGTCGGTGCTGACGATGTCCACCTCCAGCACGATGCCCGGGTGTTCCCGCGCCACCACCGCCACGAACTCGGGCAGGAAGCCGTTGACGTGGCTGTCCATCGCGGCCAGGCGCAGCTGGCCCTGGCTCACGCCCTGCAGGTGCTTGATGTCGGACAGCGTGCGGTTGAGGTCGGTCTTCCATCGCTGCGAGAGCGCCAGCAGCAGTTCGCCCGCGGCCGTCAACCGCATGCCGCGCGGCTGGCGCTCGAACAGCGGCAGCCCGAGGTCTTCTTCCATCAGCAGGATGTGGCGGTCGATCGCGGAGGCGGAAATGGACACCTCGCGCGCGGCCGCCTGCACCGAACCGAGCTGCGCGACGGCCGCCAGGTAGCGCAGGGCCTTCGGATGCAGAAGCTGGTTCAGCGAACTCATGCGTACTGAAAATTCGAATGCAACATGCCCAATTATGCGATGGACAGCAATGCAATGGCGCCGCAAACTGCGACCGCATGAACACCCCGACACCCTCACCCCTGGCTTGGCATGCCCTGGCCTCCCTGGACGAAGCCACTTTCTGCGCGCGCCTGGGGCCGGTGGTCGAGCACTCGCCCTGGGTCGCCCGAGAGGCCTGGGCGGCCCGCCCGTTCGCCGACTGGGCGTCGCTGTACGACAGCTTGTCGCGGGTGATCCAAGGCGCCGACGAGGCCCGCCAGCTGGCCCTGCTGCGCAGCCATCCGGAACTCGCCGGCCAGGAGGCGCGGGCCGGCACCATGACGGCGGATTCGCAGAGCGAACAAGGCCGCCTGCGCCTGCTGGCGCTGGATGCCGCCACCGTGCAGCGCATCGAATCGATCAACCGGCGCTACCGCGAGCGCTTCGGCTTTCCCTTCATCGTCGCGCTGCGGCTGCACGGCTCGCTGGCCACGGTGCTGCAGGCCGGTGAAGCGCGCCTGGCGAACGACGCGCGCACCGAGCGCCGAAACGCCCTGCAACAGGTCTGCGAAGTCATGCGCGGACGGCTGGCGCAGACCGTGTCACCCGAGCCCTCCCCTCCGTCCTCCCCGTCCGTCAACACCCTCGCAGGAACCCCGTCATGAACACCCCACGCCGCCTTCTTCTGGCCGTCAGTGCCTTGTCGATGCTGGCCTCGCCGCTGGTCCACGCACAGGCCTGGCCGCAACAGAAGCCGATCCGGATCATCGTGACCTTCTCGCCCGGCGGCTCGTCGGACATCGTGGCGCGCCTGCTGCAGCCCGGCCTGCAGGAGAAGCTGGGCCAGACCGTGATCGTGGAGAACAAGCCCGGCGCGGGCAGCACCATCGGCGCCAACGAGGTGGCGCGCGCCGCGCCCGACGGCTACACGCTGCTGCTGTCCAACACCGCGCCCATGAGCATCTCGCCCTTCATGATGGACAAGGCACCCTACGACCCGGTGAAGGGTTTCACGCACATCGCCTACATCGGCTCGGTGCCCAATGTGTTCGTGGTGCATCCTTCGGTGCCCGCCAAGACCATGCCCGAGCTGGTGAAGTGGATCAACGCGCAGGCCAAACCCGTCAACTACGGCTCGGGCGGCGTCGGCTCCATCGGCCACATCGTGGGCGAGATGTTCAAGCAGCAGTACCAACTGAAGATGGAACACGTGCCGTACAAGGGTTCTTCCCCCATGCACAACGACCTGCTCGGCGGCTCCCTGCAATTCGCGGTGGACACGCTGACGCAGAACGTGCCTTTCATGAAGGAGGGCAAGCTGGTCGGCATCGCGGTCACGTCGCGCGCCCGCGCGCCCATGTCGCCCACCGTGCCCACGGTGGGTGAAGCGGGTTACCCCAAGCTGGTGGCAGAGAACTTCCTCGGCATCTCCGGGCCCGCCGGCACGCCGGCGGACGTGGTCGACAAGGTCAACAAGGCGGTGACCGACGTCGTGGCGCGGCCCGACGTGGCCAGGCGACTGAGCGACCTGGGGGTGGAGTCGGAGCCCATGAGCGCCGCGCAGTTCACCCGATTCGTCACCGACCAGGTGAACGAATGGGCGCCCGCGGTCAAAGCGTCCGGCGCACGGTTGAATTGAACGCCATGAACGGTGGACTCTCCATTCATTGTGTGGACGTGGCCAGTGGCCGCGTCGCCGTCGGCCTGCAGGTGACCGTGGTGCGGCTGGGGCCGGACGGCCTGCCGCACGGCCCGGTGCTCGCCGAAGGCCGCGTGGGCGCCAACGGTCTGCTGCAGCACCCGGTGCTGATGAGCGAAGCCATCACCGCCGGCGGCTACGAGGTGCGCTTCGCGGTGGGCGACTTCTACCGCGACCAGGGCACCCCCGTGCCCGAGCCGGCGTTCCTGGAAACGGTGCCCTACCGCTTCCACATCGCCGACACCTCGCAGCACTACCACCTGCCGTTCAAGTTCACGGCCTGGGGCTTCTCGCTCTTTCGCGGCGGCGCCTGAAACGCCGTCGCGCGACTCAGGTTCAATACGTTTCGGTGTCGACTTCGCGGTTCGACTGCTCGTTGTAGCGGCTGCCGCTCACCGTGCGCTGGTTGATGAGTTCGTCCAGCCGGGCCAGCGTGGCCGCGTCCAGCGCCACGTCCACCGCGCCCAGGTTGTCACGCAGGTGGTCTTCGCGCGAGGTGCCGGGGATGGGCAGCACGTCCGGCCCCTGGTGCAGCAGCCAGGCCAGCGCGAGCTGGGCCGGCGTGCAGCCCACGTCGTTCGCGATCGCGCGGTAGGCGGGCAGCAGCTTGAGGTTGGCGGCGAAGTGCTCGGGCGCGAAGCGCGGCATGGCGCGGCGGATGTCCTTGGCGTCGAAGGCGCTCACGTCCAGGTCGGGGCCGCACAGGAAGCCGCGCGCCACCGGGCTGAAGGCCACGAAGGCGATGCCGAACTCGCGGCAGGTGTCGAGCACCGCGATCTCGGGGTTGCGCGTCCACAGCGAGTACTCGGTCTGCACCGCGGTGATGGGGTGCACCGCCTGCGCCTTGCGGAGGGTGGCGGCCGACACCTCGGACAGGCCCAGCGCGCGCACCTTGCCCGCGCGCACCAGGTCGCTCATCGCGCCCACGCTGTCCTCCACCGGCACCTGCTTGTCCCAGCGGTGCAGGTAGTAGAGGTCGATCACGTCGGTCTTGAGGCGGCGCAGGCTGTCTTCGCAGTTCCTGCGGATGGCCTCGGGCCGGCCGTCGATCACGCGCTTCACGCCGTCGTCGAACTGCACACCGGCCATGCCGCCCTTGCTGGCCAGCGTGAACTTCTGGCGGTGCTTCGCGAGCACATGGCCCACGTGCGTTTCGCTGGCGCCGAAGCCATAGAGCGCCGCGGTGTCGAAGTGCGTCACGCCTTCGTCGAAGGCGGTGAGCAGCACGCGCTCGGCCTGCTCTTTCGACACCGGCGCGCCGTAGGCGTGGCAGATGTTCATGCAGCCCAGGCCGATGGCGCTGACGCTGAAGGGGCCCAGTTGGCGTTGGTTCATGGCGGGTTTCTTTCTCAAAACGGGTTTCAGGGACTGGCCTCGGCGATGGACGAGGTCAGGTCATCGAGGGGCGCGGCCAGGTCTCGCCGCCACAGCCGCCCATCGGCGGACCAAGGCGCGAAGCCCAGCTTCGCATACAGGTCGGCCACCACGGCGTTTCGCGCGCTGGCCAGGTATTCGCCCACCAGGGCCGACGCGCCCTGCTCGCGGGCCCACAGGATCAGCGCGCGCAGGATGAAGGCCTCGGCCCCGCGCGAGAAGACGCGGCAGCTCAGCAGCCAGCTGTCGATGCGCAGCGCCTGCGCTTCGCGCACCGCGAGCAGCGAGCCGACGAGGCCGTGATCGCCAAAGCGGTCCTTCAGGTGGAAGGCCAGCACAAGCCGGTCGGGCTGCTGCATCTGCGCCGCGAGCTGCGCCTGGGTGTAGCGCCGCGTGGTGAGATTGAACTGGTTGGTCTTGAGTTCCATCTGCGCCAGCCGGGGCAGGTCCTGCGCGAGCGCGGGCCCGGCGCGGCCCTGCATCGCCAGACCCGCGAGGTAGCTGCCGATGTCGGCCGACGAGGTCTGCACCGCGCGCGCCTGGCGCAGCGCGGCGTAGGCGGCGCTGCGCCCCTGGTCCACCTCGGTGTAGGCCTGCTGGTCGAACCAGTGCCCGGCCTCCAGGCGCTCGATGAACTGCGCCGGGTCGGCGCCGATGTCCACCACCGCCACCTCGGGCAGCAGCTGCTGCACCAGCGCGCGCTCGGCCGGGTTGTCGTCGACGAACACGGCGGCGTCCAGCCCGAGGTTGAGTTCCTGCGCGATGCGCCGCAGGCCCGTGGCCTTGTCGCCCCAGCTGCAGACGAAGGCGGCGAAGTCCTCGCGGCGCAGGGCGCTGTCGGCGTGCTCGAAGCCGGTGGCGGCGATCTCGGGAGCGTTCTTGCTGCAGACCGCGAGCACCACGCCGCGCCGCGACAGGCCCGCCAGGTGCTGCTGCCAGGCGGCGAAGGCCTCGCCCTTGCCACCATGGGTCGACCCCAGGGCGATGCCGCCGAGACCGTCGTCGCCGATGGTGCCACCCCACAGGGTGTCGTCCAGGTCGAGCACCAGCAGCTTGCGGGTGCGGCCCGTGGTGGCCCGCCAGGCGCCACGGAACCAGGGCAGGTAGTCCGGCAGGAAGCGCGGATCGAAGCCGAGCTTGCCGGCGTGGAAGAAGCGCGGCGCCGACCACGCGGCCAGGCCCACGCCGGCCGCGAGCCGGTCGGCTTCCAGCCAGGTCACGCGGCCCGCGCCGGCGTCGATCAGCGCGTCGTTGAGGGCCTGCACGCGGCGCGTGTCCGACGCGGGAGAACGGCGGTCGGCCACCCCGCGCCACAACGGCGCGGGCGGCACGAACAGGTGCTGCACGATGCGGCAGCCGCGCGCTTCCAGCGCGGCCCAGATCGCTTCGAAGCCTTGCACCTGCCGCGCGGTGTCGGCCGCGACCGCGTCGGCATCGGCGTTCAGCGGCAGGGGTTCGAGGGCTTGGCGCCAGTCGGGCACCAGCACCACCACCTCGGGCTCGAAAGCATGCAGGGCGGAGCCGCCGTCCATGCATTCCTGGCGCATCACGCCGTAAGGTGCGGCATGCACCAGCGACAGCTCACCCTCTTGGGCGATGGCGCAGGCGATGGCCTGCCGCAGCAGGTCGGGCGTGAGGTCGGCGGCCAGCGCGACGCGCCGCACGGCACCGCCCGAGGCGGCGGCCTCGGCCGCGAGCGTGGCGATGTCCGTCGCGCAGGCCATCAGCTCGGGCAGTGGCGGCCTGGCCACGGCCAGGCGCTCGCGAATGCCCGCCCAGCTAGACATGGCGGGCGATGACCTCGCGCACCGCGCTCACGCTGGTCAGCCGCTCGATGTCGCTGTTGTCGAGCGTGATGTCGTAGGTGATCTCGATCATGCTGGCGAGCATGACGGTCTTGAGGCTGTCCCAGGACTCGACCGTCTCGGCGCCATCGTCGTCGTGGAGGGCATCGGCGGGGATCTGCAGCACCGAGGCGATCAGGGCGCGGACTTCAGGCATGGGCGGTTTTCTCGAAAGGCGTTGAAAGGCAGCGCGCCAGTATAGGGAGGCGTGGGGCTCTCACGAGGGCATCTCCAGCGCCACCGCCAGGGCCTCGCCGCCGCCCATGCAGAGCGTGGCGATGCCGCGCCGCGCGCCCCGCCGCTCCATCGCGTGCAGCAGCGTGACGAGCATGCGCGCGCCGGTGGCGCCCACGGGGTGGCCGAGCGCGCAGGCGCCACCGTGCACGTTCACGCGCGCCAGCGGCACACCCAGCGCCCGGCACACCGCCAGCAGGCCGACGGTGAAGCCCTCACCGATCTCCCACAGCTCGACCGTGTCGATCGGCCAGCCGGTTTTGTCCAGCAGCTTGCGCACCGCGCCCACGGGTGCGGTGCTGAACTGTGCCGGCGCCTGTGCGTGCGAGGCGTGCCCGCGCACCAGCGCGCGCACCGGCCAGCCTCGCTCGCGCGCCCGCGATTGCACGGTCATCACCAGGGCCGCGGCGCCGTCCGACAGGGGCGAGGCCGTGGCGGCCGTGGCCGTGGCCGTGCCGCCCGGGCCGCTCAAGGGCTTGAGTTCGGCGAACTTCGCCGGCAAGACGTTTTGCACCGGTTCATCGCGCGCGACCACACGGCCGTCGACCAGCGTCACCGGCACGTTCTCGCGCTCGAACGCGCCGCTGTCCTGCGCCGCCCGCGCGCGCTCGAACGAGCTCAGCGCCTGGGCCTCCTGCAAGGCGCGCGTCAGGCCGAGTTCCGCAGCGGTGGCGTCGACGAAATGGCTCAGGCCGATCGGTGTCGCGCCGGTGCAGGCGTCCTGCATCACGTCGAACATCAGGTGGTCGAGCAGGCCGGCGAGGTGCGCGCCGCGCTCGCGCCCGAGCAGCATCGGCGCGCGGCTCATGTTCTCCATGCCGCCGGCCAGCGCGGTCGACACCGTGCCCGCCCGCAGCAGGTCGTGCACCAGCATCACCGCCTGCAGGCTGGAGCCGCAGACCTTGGAGATGGCCGTGCACGGCACCTCGGGCGCCAGCCCCGCGCGCAGCGCGGCCTGGCGCACCGGCACCTGGCCCAGGCCGGCCACCACCACGTGGCCGAAGAACACCTCGTCGATGTCCGCCGCCGCCCCACCGCCCTGCGTGAGCACGGCCTGCATCGCGCTCACGCCGAGGGCGGTCGCGGGCACGTCCTTGAACACGCCCTGGAAAGCGCCGATCGGCGTGCGCGCCGCGGCTGTGATCACCACCGGGTCAAGGTTCATGCGACGGTCCTCACCAACTGGTGTCGTATTCGATGTAGCGCTGGATGTACTCATAGTAGGTCCATTGCTGCGTGTGCCAGCGGTAGGCGAAGTCCGTGTGCCAGAAGCGCAGTTCCAGGGCCTCGGCGACCAGGGGATGGATGGGGTTTTGATGGACCCCCATGCCGCCGTCGTGCGATGCGGCGGCCAGGCAGGCCTCGGCCCGCGCGGCGCTGCCGCCGAGCACCGCCCGCGCGCGCTCGGCCACGCGGCGCGTCAGCTCGGCCATGGCGGGCGCGGACATGTGCCCGCTGGTCCAGAACAGGTGCTCGTCGCGGAAACGGTCCAGCACGTAGTCGGCCAGCCGCACGTCGCAGTGGGCGTCGTAGTGGCGCATGCGGTCGATGTCGCGCTGCAGGCGCACCCGCAGGTCGGGCATCTTGCGCTCGGACAGGTCCATGTACGCCGCCACCGCCATCGGCCCGGTGAGCCCCGACTGCGCGATCCGCAAGCCCAGCATGTCGCCCAGCGGGTAACGCTTCCACAGCGTGTAGGCCGGGTCGTGATGCACACGCGGCTCCGGGCATTCGAAGGGCCAGGCGCTGAGCAGGGCGAAGCTGGGGTAGCGGATCACCGGGCAGTGGGCCGGCAGGCGCGAGGTCAGCGCGGTCAGGGCCGGGTTGTCCTGCTGGTCCTCGAACTGGCGCAGCAGCAGCACCACGTCCTTCAGGTCCTCGTCGGGAATGGCCGGCGCGAGCGCATCGCCCGGCAGCGCGTGGTTGAGCGCGACCACGAAACGGTAGTCGCCGTTCAGGTCGTCGAGCGACGCGAGCATCCGCGCCAGGTACGGGGCCTGACAGTTGCCGTAGACCAGCACCGTGCGCGCCCGCGCGCTGTGGCTACCGAAGACCATGGCGTGGGGCGAACGTTGCGCGGCATCAGGGGCGTTGTCGTCGGCGGGCACTATTAATAAGAAAGCAGCAAGTCGAGGCAAATTGTGATGAGCAAGCGTGTCAATCGCGCATCAAAGCGGCCAATTCAACACGTTACAAGACATCACAGTGTGTATTATCAAACGCGCTTTCACCGCCCATCCCCATCCCAGGAGCCTGACCCCATGCGTGTGCCGGACACCCGACCACTGCGTTCCTCTGCCGTGGCGCTTGCCATCTGGAGCCTTTTCTGCACCGCCGCCTGGGCTCAGGCACCCAGCAACCCACCGCTGGAACGGCAGGTCGACGAGGCCTTCCGCCAATCGATGCGCTCGCCCGGCGATGCCGCGGCCACCACCCGCTACGCCCAGTTGCTGGCGCAGTCAGGCAACTACGAAGGCGCGATCGCCGCGATCGAGCGCCAGCTGCTGGACCCGAACGCACCGGCCTCGGTGCGACTCGATCTGGGCGTGCTGTATTACCGGCTCGGCTCCTACGACATGGCCGCCGGCCTGCTGCGCCGCGCCATCGAAGACCCGCGCCTAGACCCCACTCAGCGCAGCCAGGCCGAGGCCTTGCTCAAGGACATCGGCAAGCGCACCCAGGTCTCGCGCCTGGACGGGCAGGTGGTGTTGGGCCTGCGGGCCCAGAGCAACCCCACCGCGCGCAGCGACAGCGCCAACCTGCTGGCGGGCGGCGCGCTGGTGAACAACCCCAACCGCCCCGAGAGCGACACCGACATCCAGGCCACCCTGCGGCTGGACCACCAGTACGACCTGGGCCTGCAGAACGAAGCGGCCATCGTCAGCTCGCTGACGGCGCAGATGGTCAAGTTCAGCTCGTCGTCGGGCAGCACGCTGCAGGCCAACCAGACCGACCCGTACAACCTGGGGTTGATCGAAGTCACCTCGGGCGTGCGCTTCAAGCCCTCGCCCACCGGCGCGCCGGCATTGACGATCCGGCCCTACCTGGTCGCCGCCGGACTGGTGGCGCAGGGCCACCGCTACCTGAGCAACCACGGCGCGGGCCTGGACGCCGCCTACAGCCTCAACGACCGCACCTTCATCGACGGTGGCTTCGAGTACCGCTACAACGACTACGCCACCCGCATCGACGTGCCCGCCGCGGACGAACTCAGCGGCCCCAGCAACCTGCTGCGCGTGCGCCTGACGCGCGAACTCGCGCCCGGCCACGTGCTCAGCGGCGAGCTGCGCACCCGCTGGCAACGCACGAAGCGGAGCTATCTCGACCACGATGCCCAGGAAGTCCGCGTGACCTACGTGCGCAGCTACGCCAGCCCGCTCAAGAGCGGCGGCTTGTGGAGCACCTCGGTCTGGGGCGGGGTGCAGCGCCGCAGCTATGACGCGGCCGATCCGGCGGTCGATGCGAACACCGCGCGCCGCGACACCGAATGGCGCATCGGCGTCGGCCAGACTGTTCCGCTGTCGGACGCCTGGTCGCTGCTGGTGCAGCTGGAGCACATGAAGACCAACGCCAACCTGCCCAACAACGAGAGCAAGAACACCTCGCTGTACCTGGCGGCCGGCTACCGCTTCTGATGCCGATGCACGGCCCCGCACACACCCCTTCGACCGCATTCCCGAGGACCCCGAAATGACCCCGCCGATTTCCAAGGACTGGTGGCTTGCCGCCGCACTGTCGACCGCCACTGTGCCCGCGACCATGGCCCAGAGCCCCACGGCCGCGGGCGGCGACGGCCGCACCGGCGTGGTGACGGCCGTCGCCCCCAGCGGCAAGGTCACCGGCAACAACGAGCTGATGGTGGTGGGCAGCAGCGTCGTGCCGGGCCAGCGCCTGCGCACCGATGCCAGCGGCTCGATGCATGTGCTGTTCATGGACCAGTCGGCCCTGACCCTGGGCCCGAATGCGGAACTCACCATCGACGAATTCACCTTCGACCCGGGCACCAAACAAGGCCGGATCCGCCTGGGCCTGGTCAAGGGCCTGGTGCGCGTGGTGGGCGGCCAGATCAGCAAGAACACCGCGACCACGATCGCGACGGCGCACGGCAAGATCGAGATCCTGGGCGGCATCACCATCGCCGAAACCGATGGCGCCAGAACGTCGGGCACCTTCCTGTTCGGCCAGTCGATGCGCGTGAGCGACAACAACGGCAACACCCAGACCGTGACCCGGGCCGGCTTCGGCAGCGCGCTCACCATCAACGCCCCGCCGACATCCCCGCAACGCCTCCCCGTTGCCGAACTCAACAACATGTTGCAGCGGCTGGAGAGCCGCCCTCCTGCGGGCAATACGGCCTCGAACCCGGCGCCGGCCCCTCCAGGCCAGCTGATCAGCACCGGCAACACGCCGGGCGGCGCGAACGGCCCTGGCTCGACCCTCGCCAACGACCGCCTGAAAAACGTGGTCGACAGCGTCACCGGCGCCAATCCATCCAACATGCTGCGAAATCTGTTGGGCACCGGTCAGGTTCAAAACCAGTCCTGACCGAGGAACGGCCGCGCCCCTTCCACAGACCGGCGGCTCGCCTTGGCGCAGCCGCCGTTCTTTTTGCATTGATCCGCCACCATGCGCGTCCTGTTCGTCTCCACCTACCCGCACCTGCCCGACATCGTCGGCGGCTTGCAGACCACCACCCACGACCTGTGCCTGGCGATCCGCGCCATGGGGGCCGAGGCCGCCGTGCTCTGTGGCCAGGCGACGGCCGCCTCCGGTGACACGGAGGCGTCCCTCACACAGGACGAGCACCTGGGCTACCCGGTGCTGCGTTCGCCCCGGCCGGTGCAGGCCCTGCCCGCCGCCGCGGCCCGCTTCGACGCCGACGTGATCGTCGTGCAGAGCGGCACCACCCTGGCGCCCCTGGTGCTGGCCAGCCTGGACACCGGGCGGCCCACCGCCGTGTACCTGCACAACGTCGAGACCAGCCAGCTCGGCGGCCATCTCGTGGCCGACCCTTCGCTGCTCTACCTGGCCAACTCGGACTTCACGGCGCAGCGCTGGCACGCCCTCTACGGCCTCGATTGCGCGGTGATCCCACCGGTGGTCTCGCCGCAGGACTACCTTGCAGCGCGCACCGGCGACAAGGTGCTGTTCGTCAACCCCACGCCCATCAAGGGCGTGGAGCGGATGTTCGAGCTGGCGATGGCCTGCCCCGAGCTGCCCTTCCTCGTGATGGAGAGCTGGCACCTCGACCCCCACTGGCGCGCGCACTGCCAGGCCCGCGCGGCCCAGCTGGGCAACATTCAATGGCGCGGCCCGAGCGCGGCCATGCACGAGGTGTTCGGCCAGGCGCGCGTGCTGTTGATGCCCTCGGTGTGGGAAGAGTCGTTCGGCCGCACCGTGGTCGAGGCCCAGCTCAACGGCCTGCCGGTGCTGGCCAGCCGCCGCGGCGCCCTTCCGCAACTGGTGGGCGGCGGCGGCATGGTGCTGGAACCGCACGCACCGGTGGAAGACTGGGCCGCCGCGCTGCGCCGCCTGTACGACCCCTTCGCCACCGCCGAGCGCGACGCCGCGCGGCGCCTGGGCGCGGCGCATGTCGCCGGCACCGCCACCACCGTGGCCCGGCTGCTGGGCCTGCTGCAAGTCCACGCCGCGCAGACGGCCGGGCGCGAGCCAGTGCCGGCCCAGGACACCGTGCCACCGACCCCGGCCCGCGCAGCCGCCTGGCGCGAGGTTCCGCCGCGCCAGCCGCGCCGCGAAGACTGCCTGTTCTATCACTCGTACAACCTGGCCGATGGCGAGGAAGTCAGCGGTGACTGGGACCTGCGCCCGGCCACCGCCCAGTACCTGGGCGAGGTGGACTTCGCGGGCCGCTCGGTGATCGAGATCGGACCGGCCAGCGGCTTCCTGTCGTTCCACATGGAGGCCGCCGGGGCCGAGGTCACCTGCCTGGAGCCGCCCATGTCGCACCTGTGGGACGTGGTGCCGTTCGAGGGCTTCGACACCCCGAAGTGGCGCAAGACCTTCACCCGCAACATCGAAGGCGTGCGCAATTCGTTCTGGTACGTGCACCAGCAGCGCCATTCGCGCGTGCGCATGGTCGAGGGCGACCCCTACGCCCTGCCCGAGGACTGCGGCCCGTTCGACATCGGTCTGCTCGCCGCCGTGCTGCTGCACTGCCGCCGCCCCTTCGACATGCTGCAGAGCGTGGCCCGGCGCACGCGCCGCACCCTGATCGTGACGGACCTGTACGACGCCACGCTCGGCCCACGGGCGCTGGCCGAACTGCAACCGCACCGCGGTGTGGATCAGGTGGACACCTGGTGGCAGTTCACGCCGCAGTTCATCGTCTCCGCGCTGGGCCTGCTGGGTTTCACCGAGGTGCGGGTCAGCGTGCACCACCAGCGGCAGCCCTCGATGGACCGCATGGTGCCGCTGTTCACCGTGGTCGGCGAACGGCCCGAGGTGTGACCCCTTGAGCATGGACCCCCACGCCGGCACCGACGACCTGCTCGGCGAGGCCTGGCAGGCCTTCCGTGCCGGCCTCCTTGACCGAGCCTTGCACCTGGCGCTGCAGGCCCATGCCGACGCGCCGACGCCGCAGGCCGCCGCCGCGCTCGGCCACTTCCTGACGCACGCCGGCCATCTGGTGGCGGCCGAAGACGTGCTGCTCGCCGCGTGCGAGCGCACGCCCGATCACGCCCCCCTGCACGCCTGCCTGGGCCTGCTGCGCCAGCGGCAGGGCGAACCGGCGCGGGCCGCCGCGTCCCTGCGCATGGCCTGCCTGCTCGACGAATCGCTGCACGAGACCGCCTTCGCCTTGGCCTGGCTGCTGCACGACCTGGACGAACTGCCCGAGGCGCGCGCCTGGGCCGAACGCGCGCTGCAGGGCGCGCGCCTGCCGGGCCGGCTGCTGCAAGTGGGTTGGCTGCACCAGAAGGCGGGCGAATTCGAAGACGCGCTGGCCCTGTACGAAGAAGCCGTCGCGGCCTACCCCTGGAACGCGGCCGAACAGGTGCGCCTGCACCTGCACCGCGCGCAATGCCTGGTGGCGCTGGGACAGGCCGCGCGCGCCGCCGACTGCCTGGCCGACGGGCTCGCGCGCCACCCCGACGACCCCGAACTCCTGACCGCCCTGGTGGACTGGGAGTGCGAGCACGGCCACCTGGACCGCGCCGTCGACGTGGCGCGCCGCCAGGTCGACGCCTTTCCCGATCAGGCCGCCGCCTGGCACCTGCTCGGCGCCCTGCAGCAGCGCGCGGGCGACCTGAAGGCGGCCGACCGCAGCTTCAACGAAGTCCAGCAGCGCGACATGAGCCGCTGGGACGCGCTGCTGCGCCGCGCGCAGATCCAGGTCGCGTGGCAGCACCCGGTGGACGCCGAATGGCTGTTGATGCAAGTCCTGGCCAGTCAACCGGACTGCCTGCCCGCGCAGTCGCTGATGGCCCGCGTGCAGCTCGATCTCGGGCGCGTCGAGGCCGCGCGGCGCCAGTTGCTGCAGGGCTTGCGCGCCCAGCCGCGCCACGCCGACGCCTGGCTGGTGCTGGCGCAGGTGCACGCGCGGCGGCACCGCTGGGTGCTGGCGCGACGCGCGCTCGCGCGGGCCGCGCGCGCCGGCGGCGACGAGGCCGAGGTGCTGCGCCTGCTGGGCTGGATCGCCAAGGACCAGGGTGACCTGACCACCGCCAGCGGCGCCGTGCGCGAGTTGCTGCGGCACCGGCCCGACGAGCACCTCGCCCGCGTGCAGGCGGCGTTCGTGTTCGCCGCCGCCGGCGACCTGGCCCCCGCCGCCCTGCAAGCGCAGGCCGCCGTGGCCCAGGACCCGGCCAGCGTGCAGGCCTGGCGCGCGCTGGCCCAGGTGCGCTACCGGCAACAGCGGCTGGACGAAGCCCAGAGCGCCATCGAGACCGCTCTGCAGCTGCAACCCGAGCGCGTCGACAGCCTGCGCCAGCTCGGCTGGATCCTGCTCGACGCGCAACGCTTCGGCGCGGCCCGCCTGGCTTTTCTGCACGCCAGCGAACGCGCCGCCGACCCCGCCGTGCCGCTGCGCGAGCTGGCCGAAGCCTGCTTGCGGGGCGGCGCGTTCGCGCAGGGTCTGCAGGCGATCGACCGGCTGCAGACCCTGCACCCCGACGATGCCGAGGCGCGGCTGCTGCAGGCGCGTCTGCTGAGCGAAGACCCGACATCGACCGCCGACGACCTGGCGCGCGCGGTGGCCCTGTGCCGCGAGCTGATCGTCGAGCGCGAGCGTGGTGCCGAGGCCGTTCGCGCCCTGCTGCGCCTGCACAGCCTGGGCGCCGGCGGTGCGCCCGCCGCGCTGGCCCTGGTGCCGCACGCCGACCGCCACGCCGCCTACCGGGCAGCGATCGCGGAAGGCACGGCCCGCCACGGCCACGACGCCCTGCTGCGGCTGGCGCAGGCCGCCGCGCACGACTTCCCGCAAGACCCCTGGCTCGCCAGCGCCGCGCTCTACATCCAGTCGCTCTGCGCCGACGCCACGCGCGACGGCCTGGCCGAGACCGCGCGGCACGTGTTCCGCGATCTCAAGCTGCGCTCGGGCCTGCACACCTGGCAACGCCCCGACCTGCCGCGCCGACCGGGCGCGCGCCCCCGCATCGCCTACATCGCCGGCCAGCTGCACGAGCGCCTGCTGCGCCGCGTGCTCGCCGGCCACGATCCCCTGGCCGCCGAGGTCTTCCTCTTCGCGCACCGGCCCATGGCCGGCCTGCCTGCCCACATCCACCAGGAACCGTTGGACCCGCCAGAGCTGGCGCGCGCCTGCGCCGCCAACCGCGTCGACGTCGTCATCGACGCCGGCGGCCTGCACCCGTTCGAGGGCCAGTTCGAGGTGCTGCAAGCCCTGGCACGGCGGCTGGCGCCGCTGCAGGTCGGCTGGCTGGGCTGCTGGGGCCCGGCCGGCGGCCTGTTCGACGCCCTGCTCTGCGACGCCGCGACCGTGCCCGCCGCCCACGAGGCGGTGCACGAAGAGGCGCTGTGGCGGCTGGACGGCGGCCAATGGTGCTGGGACCCGCCCACGCACGCCCCGCCACCGCTGCCGCCGCCCGTGCAGCGCACCGGCGCCGTGACCTTCGGCGTGGTCGCGCGCGGCTTGCGGCTCAACGGCGCCAGCCTGCGGACCTGGGCGCGCTGCCTGGTGGCCTGCCCCGGCTCGCGCCTGCGCTTCGTCGGCCAGGTCGCCGCCGACTGGCCGCAGCGCGCGCGCATCCTCGCCACCCTGCACGTCCACGGCGTGGCCGCCGAGCGCGTGAGCTTCGACCCGCAGCGCTCCTACGAAGACCTGCTGCTGTGGTTCCAGCAGATCGACCTGGTGCTCGACAGCTTTCCCGGCAACGGCGGCCTCAGCCTGCTGGACCCGCTCTGGATGGGCGTGCCCGTCGTCACGCTCAGCGGCGACCGCGCCGGCGCGCGCCAGGGCCATGCCATCCTGGACGCCCTCGGCCTGCAGGCCTGGGTGGCCGACACGCCCGAGCGCTTCGTCGACATCGCCGCGGCGCTGGCCGGGGACGCGGCGGCCCTGGCGCAACACCGCGCCACGCTGCGCGCGCGCCTGCTCGACGCGCCGCTGACCGACGGCCGGCGCGTGGCCCGCCAGATCGAAGCCCTGTGCGCGCAGGCCGTGGCCGGCGCCGACCCGGGCCTGTTCGCCGCCGACCCCAAGACCCGCCTGCGCGCCCAGGCCCGCCACGCGCTGCAGGTCTGGCTCGACAAGCCCGGCAGCCGCATCGCCCTGCCCGAACCCGCCCCGGACAGCGTGCCCGACCTCTCCGTCGTCGTGGTGCTCTACAACCAGGCCGGGCTGACGCGGCGCACGCTGCAGGCCCTGGCCGACCAGCGCGGCCTGTCCTTCGAGACCATCGTCATCGACAACGCCTCCCGCGACGAAACGGCCCAGCTGCTCGCGCGCGTGTCGGGCGCGCGGACCGTGATCAATGCCGACAACACCGGTTTCCTGCTGGCCGCCAACCAGGGCGCGGCCCTGGCGCGCGGGCGCCACCTGGTGTTCCTCAACAACGACGCCATCGTGCAGCAAGGCGCCCTGCGGGCCGCGCGCGACCGGCTCGACGCCGACCCCGCCGTCGGCGCGCTGGGCGGGCGCATCGTGCTCAGCGCGGGCGGGCTGCAGGAGGTGGGCAACCTCATCTTCCGCGACGGCAACGCGCACGGCATCGGGCGCGACGAAGACCCCTTCTGCCCCGCCGCCATGACCAGCCGCGCCACCGACTACGTCTCCGGCGTGTTCCTGGCCGTGCCGGTGCCGCTGTGGCGCATGCTCGGCGGCTTCGACGAAGCCTTCGTCCCGGCCTACTACGAAGACGCCGACTTCTGCCTGCGCGTGTGGCGCGCCGGCTTTCGCGTGGTGGTCGAGCCCGGCGTGCTGGTCGAACACGTGGAATGGGGCAGCGCCCCCGGCGACGAAGCCGGCCACCGCATGCGAGAGAACCGCGCGCGCTTCCAGGCGCGCTACGCCGACTGGCTGCAGGACCGCCCCTACCCCATGGCCCCCCGGCTCGACGGCGACCGCTGGCGCTCGCCCGAAGACCAGCCGCGCCGCCCGCGCGTGCTCATCATCGACAACGAGGTGCCGCACATGGTCAAGGGCGGCGGGCTGCCCCGCGCGCGCCTCATGCTGCAGGCCCTGCGCGACTGGCCGGTGAGCTTCTTCCCGCTGTGGCAGACCGACGACGACTGGCGCGAGGTGCACGCCTCGGTGCCGTCCAGCGTCGAGGTGGTGCTGCACCACGGCCTGGCGCGGCTCGAGGACTTCCTCGAGCGCCGGCGCGGCGTGTACGACGTGCTGCTGGTCAGCCGCCCGCCCAACCTGCGGGCCCTGCAGCCCTTGCGCGCGCGCCGGCCGGAACTCTTCGCCGGCATGCGCCTGGTCTACGACGCCGAAGCGCTGTTCGCGCTGCGCGAGATCGCCGAGGCCGGCGTGCGCGGCAAGCCGATGTCGCGCGCGGCGGCGCAGGCGCATCTGGCGCGCGAGATCGCCCTGGCGCGCGGCGCCAGCGACGTGCTGGTGGTGTCGCGGCGCGACGCCGAGTGTTTTCGCGCGGCCGGCCACCGCGTCACGCTGTTGAGCCACGGCATGGCCGTGCGCCGCGACGCGCCCGGGCCGGCCGGGCGCAGCGGCCTGTTGTTCGTGGGCGCGCTGCACCCCGACACGCCCAACGAAGACGGGTTGGTGTGGTTCATCGAACAGGTCATGCCGCTGCTGCGCGCTCGCCTGCCGCAGCCCCCGGTGCTCTCCATCGTGGGCATCAACCGTTCGGCCCGGATCATGGCGCTGGCCCGTGACGATGTGCAGGTGCTGGGCCCGCGCGAGGCGCTGGAGCCGCTGTACGACGGCGCGCGGGTCTTCATCGCGCCGGTGCGCTTCGCCGGTGGTGTGCCGGCGAAGGTGATCGAGGCCGCCGCGCAGGGCATCCCGGTCGCCGCCTCGGCGCTGCTGGTGCGCCAGCTCGGCTGGCGCGAAGGCCTCGACATCCAGGCCGGCCGCGACGCGCGCAGCTTCGCCGACGGCATCGCGCGCCTGCTGCGCGACGACGGCCTGTGGACACGGCAACAGCAGGCCGCGTGGCAGCAGTGCGCCGAACGTTACGCCCCGCAGCGCTTCGGGCAGCTGTTGCGGCAGGTGCTGGAAGGCGCCGCGTGAGCGCCCCCGTGCATCCGCTGGAGACCTCGGCCCTGCGCCGCTGGCGCCGCCTGAGCGCCGAGGGCGCGACCGATGCCGCCGAAGCCGTGCTGTGGGACGCCCTCGCGCTGGAGCCCAACCTGCCCGGCGTGCACGTGACCCTGGCCCGCCTGCGCTGGCCCGGGCCGGACTACCGCCACTGGCTCGCCTGGTTCCACCAACAGCTGAAGCCGCGGATCTACCTCGAGCTGGGTGTGGAGCATGGCCACACGCTGGCCCTGGCGGGGCCGGACACGCGGGTGATCGGCGTCGACCCCGCGCCCAAGGGCGATCCCCTGAGCCGCTGCGCGGGGCCGGCGCGGCTCTACCGCCGCACCAGCGCCGACTTCTTCGCCGCCGTGCCAGCGGACAGCGGCCTCGCCGACACCGGCTTCGACCTCGCCTTCATCGACGGCGATCACCGCTTCGACACCGTGCTCGACGACGTCATCGGTGCCGAGCGCCTGGCCGCGCCGGGCGCGGTGCTGCTGCTGCACGACACCGTGCCGCTGACCGCCGAGACCGCCGGCCGCGAACACCTCACCGGTTTCCACACGGGCGACGGCTGGAAGATCGTGCCCTGCCTGCGCGCCCTGCGGCCCGATCTGCGCATCGTCACGCTGCCCACCGCGCCCTCGGGACTCACCGTGGTGACCGGGCTCGACCCGTCGAACACCCGCTTAAGCGAACGGCGGGCCGCGATCCGCGAGAGTTATGCCCGGCTGCCGCCCGACGCCGCGCTGCATGCGCCCTCGCGCGTGCTGGCCCTGGGTCTCAACGATCCGGAGGCGGTGCGGCGCTGGCTGCGGCAGGCCGCGGACGCGCGATGACGCAGGCGAAGTCGTGCCCGATCTGCCCCGCGCGGATCAGCTCGTCCTCGGCCTCCATCAAGGCATTCAGATAAGGCGCCTCGGCCGCCGGCGCGAAGTTCTGCGCGATGCTCCCCAGCACCAGGTGCAGCATCGAGCCGCCGTAGGGGCGCACGGCCTGCACCTCGAAATGGCCCGGCAGCAGCGGCAGCAGCTCGGACGAGCGCACCGCTTCGCTGGCGTCCACCGCGATCACCTCCTGCACGCTCGGGCGGCGCGCGTTGCCCTTGAGCCGGCCGTCGGTCGTCATGCGCAGGCGCGGCGGCAATAGGTCCAGCAAGGTGTTGAGGTGGCGCTCTTGCGCCTGCGGCCATTGGAAGCGGTCCGGGCCCACGTACTCGTCGAGAAAGAACCAGCCGCCGGGCACCAGCAGCGCGGCCACGTCCGCGTACAGGCGCTCGAGGTCGCTGCCGTGGTGCACGCCGGCCACGCCCAGCACGGCGTCGAAGGTCCCGGGCAGGAAAGGCGCCTGCCCCAGGGGCAGGCGGTTCATGTCGGCATGGTGGTACTCGATGGCCAGCCCCTCGGCCTGGGCCTGCGCGCGCGCGCGCGCCAGCACCTGGGACGAGAGATCGATCGCCACCGCCGAGGCGGCCCAGCCCCGGGACACCGCCTCGCGCTCCACATACCCCGCGCCGCAGGCCAGCACCAGGATCCGCCGCAGCGGCAGGGGCCGCTCGGCGGCCACCTGGCGGAAGAACCACTCCAGCGGGTGGATGCCCGCGTCGCCCGAGACCATCTCGGCGATGCGGGCCTTCACCGCCGGCAGGTGGGTCCAGTGCAGGCCGTGTTCGGTCCAGGTGGCCGGGTCGCCCCAGACGGCGTCGAGCTGGGCGGCAGCGCCGGGGTCGGCGGGGTTGGAAGGGGTCGCAGGGGACATCGCTGGGGCGTGAAAAGAGGATGCGGACCCGCCTAGTGTGCTCGATAGAATTTGTCCGCCCGACCGCCACCGCACCCGAGACCGCCCCCACCATGTTTCCGCCCGGCCACTACTACTCGCCCTTGCCCGATCTGGACGAGGTTCGGCGCCACGAGGCCCGGTTGTTCGGCGCGCCGCCCGCCACCCTGCCCGGCATCGACCTGCGCGAGCCCGAACAGCTGGCGCTGCTGCACGGCTTCGCGGCGCTCTACCCCGACATCCCCTTCGGCGACGAGCCCCGGCCCGGGCTGCGCTACCACTACCTGAACCCGGCCTACAGCTACTCCGACGCGATCATGCTGCATTGCATGCTGCGCACCCTGCGGCCCGCGCGCCTGGTGGAGGTGGGGTCGGGCCACTCGTCGTGCGTCACGCTGGACACCCGGCAGTACTTCCTGGACCCGTCGATGCACACCACCTTCATCGACCCCTACCCGCAGTTGCTGCAGTCGCTGCTGCGGCCCGAAGACCTGGCCACCACGACCGTGCTCGCCCAGGCGCTGCAGGAGGTGGACCTGGCGGTGTTCACCCAGCTGCGCGAGAACGACGTGCTGTTCATCGACTCCACGCACGTCGGCAAGATCGGCAGCGACGTCAACCGCCTGCTGTTCGAGATCCTTCCGGCGCTGGCCCCGGGCGTGGTGATCCACCTGCACGACGTCTTCTACCCCTTCGAGTACCCGAAGGAATGGATCTACGAAGGCCGGGTCTGGAACGAGGCCTACATGGTCCGGGCCTTCCTTCAGTACAACAGCGCCTTCGAGGTGCTGCTGATGAACACCTACATGGCCCACTTCCACCGCGATTTCTTCGCCGCGCACATGCCGGCCTGCCTGCGCAACACCGGCGGCAGCCTGTGGCTGCGCAAGACCGCCTGAGCCGCCGCGCCAGGGCTCAGCCCAGGCCCTGGGGGTGGCCGGTCAGGCGGCGCAGGCGCGCGCCCTCTTCCGTGTGGTCCTGCGGGCACAGGATGCCCTGCACGCCGTGGCGGCGACCGTTCATGTAGCGCCCCACCCGATCGAGCATGCGCGCGGGGTGGCGCTCAACGCAGGCCTCGTCCTTCACGAACACCGCCACGAAGTCGCTCCACACGTCGAGCTGCTGGTAGGCGGTGAACGACTCCAGCAGGGCCGGGCGGTGGCCCGAGCGAACGCCCCAGCGCACGAGCGCGCCGCCGGCGTCGGGGTAGAAGCGCCAGCAGTCCACCGGGTAGCGGTGGAAGTCGCCGTTGGAGGGCGCGTTGAGGTAGAACAGGCCCTCGGGCTTGAGCACCCGCAGCACCTCGTTGAAGCTCAGCCAGAACAGCTCGATGTGCTCGAAGCAGGAGCTGCTGACCACGGCGTCGATGCTCCCGTCGGCGAACGGCAGGTGGTACGGGTCGTCGAGCACCACGTCCACCCCGCGCCCGGGCGCGAAGTCCACGCCGATGTAGCGGCTGGCCGCCGGTGCCAGCGAGCGCAGCGAACCGTTCACGTCCTGCGCCCCGATGTCGAGCACGGTGGGTGCGGCCTGCGGATCGAGGTAGGTGTCGAAGAACAGGCGACCGTGGTCGAAGGCGCTGGGGTGCATCTGGGCCGATCGGCGCGCCGGCTCAGCCGGCCGCGTTGAGCTGCTGCTCGAGCTGGTGCAGCACCTGGTAGCAGGCGAACACCCGGCCCACGCTCGAATTGGGCTCGCGGCCTTCCTTGATCGCGGCGAAGAACTCGCGGTCCTGCAGCTCGATGCCGTTCATGCTCACGGCCACTTTGGACACGTCGATCTGCTCTTCCTTGCCGTTGAACAGGTCGTCGTAGCGCGCGAGGTAGGTCGCGGTGTCGCCGATGTAGCGGAAGTAGGTGCCCAGCGGGCCGTCGTTGTTGAACGAGAGCGACAGCGTGCAGATCGCGCCGTTGGCGGCCTTGAGCTGGATGCTCATGTCCATGGCGATGCCCAGCGTCGGGTGGATCGGGCCCTGCACGGCGTTGGCCTGCACGATGGGGCTGTTGGCCTGGTAGGCGAACAGGTCCACCGTGTGCGCGGCGTGGTGCCACAGCAGGTGGTCGGTCCAGCTGCGCGCCTGGCCCAGCGCGTTGGTGTTGGTGCGGCGGAAGAAATAGGTCTGCACATCCATCTGCTGGATGTTGAACTTGCCGGCCTGGATCTGGTTGTGCACGTACTGGTGGCTGGGGTTGAAGCGGCGCGTGTGGCCGCACATGGCGACCAGGCCGGTCTTCTTCTGCAGCTCCACCACGGCCTGCGCGCCCGCGAGGCTGTCGGCCAGCGGAATCTCCACCTGCACGTGCTTGCCGGCGTTCAGGCAGGCCAGGGTCTGCTCGGCGTGCATCTGCGTGGGCGTGCACAGGATGACGGCGTCCAGCTCCTTGAGCGCGAGCGATTCGGACAGCTCGGTGGTGACGTGGCCGATGCCGTACTTGGCGGCCACTTCCTTCGTCTTGTCCAGCTCGCGGCCGACCAGCGAGATGACCTCGACGCCGTCGATGTTCTTGATGCCGTCCAGGTGCTTGACGCCGAAGGCGCCAGCGCCCGCCAGGGCGACTTTGATGGTTTTGCTCATGTCAGGTGTTCTCCAGGATCAGGTGGCCCACCGCCGTGTTCGACGCGGGCACGTGGTAGAAGCGTTGCACGGCCTTCGGGCGGGGACCGCCGGCCGCATCGGCCATCGCGCCGCGCGCGATCAGCCACATCACGAGTTCGATGCCTTCGCTGCCCGCATCGCGCACGTAGTCGATGTGCGGGATGTCGGCGGCGGCCTCGGGGTCGCTGATCAGCTTGTCGAGGAAGGCGTTGTCGAAGTCCTTGTTGATCAGGCCCGCGCGCGGTCCCTGCAGCTGGTGGCTCATGCCGCCCGTGCCCCAGATGTGCACGTTGATGTCCTCGTCGTAGCTGGCCACCGCCTTGGCGATGGCCTTGCCGAGGTTGTAGCAGCGCCGGCCGCTGGGCACGGGGTACTGCACCACGTTGACCGCGAACGGGATCACCGGGCAGGGCCAGGCGCCCTTGACCGGGTCCTGCGGGCCGCACATCAGCGAGAGCGGCACGGTCAGGCCGTGGTCCACGTCCATCTTGTTGACGATGGTGAGGTCGAAGTCCTGCTGGATCACCGACTGCGCGATGTGCGAGGCCAGGTCCGGGTGGCCGATCACCTTGGGCACGGGGCGCGGGCCCCAGCCCTCGTCGGCCGGCTGGTACTCGGCGGCGGTGCCGATCGCGAAGGTGGGGATCATGTCCAGGCTGAAGGCCGTGGCGTGGTCGTTGAAAACCAGGAAGATGACGTCGGGCTTGTTGTCCTTCATCCACTGCTTGCCGAACTCGTAGCCCTGGAAGACCGGTTGCCAGTAGGGCTCGTGGGTCTTGCCGAGGTCGAGCGCGGCGCCGATGGCCGGGACGTGCGAGGTGTAGACGGATGCGGTGATGCGGGCCATGTCAGTTCTTTCCTTTTCCCTGTGGCTGGCGGTGCGCCTGGGCATCGCCGTCTTCGCCGACCACGCGGTTGCCTTCGGCCGAACGGCCGCCGGCCACCATCATGTTGCGGTACTCCTCTTCGGTCATGCCGGTCATGGAGCCCGCCATCTGCTGGAAGCTCTTGCCGTCGGTGGCACCGATCTTGGCCAGGAAGTAGATGTTGCCGCCCAGGCGGATGCACCAGTTCAGGTCGCGCGCGAGCACGGCCTGCTTCTGCTCTTCCGTCATGGCCCACTCGTCGAGGTAGGCGCGCTCGTCCTTCTTGAAGCGCTCGCGGTTCTCGGCCTTCATCAGGCTCATGCAGAACTGGTTGAGCCAGTAGCCCTTGCGGCTCTGCTCGGCGTCGAAGATGGTCGTGCCGGGCACGTCCAGGTAGGGTTTGTCCAGGGCCATGGTTATGCCTCCCGCCGAGCCGCCTCAAGGGCGGCATGCGCCCCCTCGGGGGGCAGCGAATACACGAAGTGATGAGCGTGGGGGTTCATACTTGTTCCTCGGGCCAGTAAAGGCGCATGGGGTTGGTGACGAGCAGCTTCTTCTGCAGCTCGGCCGTGGGCGCGATCTGCGGAATGAAGTCGACCAGCAGGCCGTCGTCGGGCATGTGGTCCTTGAGGTTGGGGTGCGGCCAGTCGGTGCCCCACAGCACGCGGTCGGGGAACTCCTCGACCACCTTGCGCGCGAACGGCACCACGTCCTGGTAGGCCGCCTGTTCACCGTTCAGCGCCTTGGGGCCGGTGACGCTCAGGCGCTCGGGGCAGCTCACCTTGCTCCACACATTGGGGTGCTGGCGCATGAACTTGAGGAACAGCTCGAACTCGGGGCCGTCCACCGGCTTGCTCACGTCGGGGCGGCCCATGTGGTCCACCACCACGGTGGTGGGCAGCGCGGTGAAGAAGTCCCACAGCTCGGGCAGGTCCACCGCCTCGAAGTAGATGACCACGTGCCAGCCCAGCTTCTGGATGCGCGCGGCGATCTCCATCAGCTCGTCCTTGGGCGTGAAGTCCACCAGGCGCTTGACGAAGTTGAAGCGCACGCCGCGCACGCCGGCGGCGTGCAGCTGCTGCAGTTCCTCGTCGGAGACGCTGCGCTTGACGGTGGCCACGCCGCGCGCCTTGCCGCCGCTGGAGAGGCAGGCATCGACCATGGCGCGGTTGTCGGCGCCGTGGCAGGTGGCCTGCACCACCACGTTGCGCGAAAAGCCGAGGTGGTCGCGCAGCGCGTACAACTGGGCCTTGCTGGCGTCGCAAGGCGTGTACTTGCGCTCGGGCGCGTAGGGGAATTCGGCGCCCGGGCCAAACACGTGGCAGTGCGCGTCCACGGCGCCGGCCGGCAGCTGGAAACGCGGCTTGCTCGGGCCGTCGTACCAGTCGAGCCAGCCCGCGGTCTTGGTGAAATCACCGGAAGTCGGTTTTGTCATTCTCGAATCCTTCTGCATGAAGTGACGCTGTCCAGAAACACCGCGGAACCGGCTTTGCCGGGCCGCTGGTGTTGCCCCCTTTCAAGGGGGTCGCGCAAAGCGCGGCGGGGGTTAGTCGATATAGCGCAGGCCGGCGGCGGCCAGGGGCTCGCGCATCTTGTACATGTCCAGCCCCAGCACGCCGCTGGCCAGCTTGGCGCGCTTCTCGCCCTCGAAGCTCTCGCGCTTGCGCGCGGCCTCCAGCGTGGCGGCGGCGCGCGCGGCGGGCACGCAGACCACGCCGTCGTCATCGGCCACGATCACGTCGCCCGGCGTCACCAGCATGCCGGCGCAGACGATGGGGATGTTCACCGAGCCCAGCGTGGCCTTGATGGTGCCCTTGCTGCTGATGGCCTTGCTCCACACCGGGAAGTTCATCTCCTGCAGCGTCTTCACGTCGCGCACGCCGGCGTCGATGATGAGCGCGCGGGCGCCGCGCGCCTGGAACGAGGTGGCGAGCAGGTCGCCGAAGTAGCCGTCGGTGCACTCGGCCGTGACGGCGGCCACCACGATGTCGCCGGGCTGGATCTGCTCCGCGGCCACGTGCATCATCCAGTTGTCACCGGGCTGCAGCAGCACGGTGACGGCGGTGCCGCTGACCTGCTGGCCCGCATAGATCGGGCGCATGTAGGGCTTGAGCAGGCCCACGCGGCCCATGGCCTCGTGGACGGTGGCCGAGCCCAGTGCCGCCAGGCCGTCGGCGGCCGCGCGGTCGGCGCGGGTGATGTTGCGGTAGACAACGCCCAGTTCGTACATGTGAAACTCCTTACAGGCCCTTGGCCTTGAGACGCGCATCCAGGCGCGGGAACACGCGGCGCACGTTGCCTTCGTAGATCTGGTGCTTGTCGTCCGCACTCAGGATCTTCGATGCCTCGATGTAGCGCTTGGTGTCGTCGTAGTAGTTGCCGGTCGTCGGGTCGATGCCACGCACGGCGCCGATCATCTCGCTGGCGAACAGCACGTTCTTCACCGGGATCACGGTGTTGAGCAGGTCGATGCCGGGCTGGTGGTACACGCAGGTGTCGAAGAACACGTTGTTCATCAGGTGCGTGTCCAGCAGCGGCTTCTTCATCTCCTGCGCCAGACCACGGAAACGGCCCCAGTGGTAGGGCACCGCGCCGCCGCCGTGCGGGATCAGGAACTTCAGCGTCGGGAAGTCCTTGAACAGGTCGCCCTGGATGAGCTGCATGAAGGCGGTGGTGTCGGCGTTGAGGTAGTGCGCGCCGGTGGTGTGGAAGCAGGCGTTGCAGCTGGTGCTCACGTGGATCATGGCCGGCAGGTCGTACTCGGCCATCTTTTCGTAGATGGGGTACCAGTGCTTGTCGGTCAGCGGCGGGCTGGTCCAGTGGCCGCCCGAAGGATCGGGGTTGAGGTTGATGCCGACCGCGCCGTATTCCTTGACGCACTTCTCCAGCTCGGGGATGCAGGTCTTCGGATCGACACCGGGCGACTGCGGCAGCATGGCCACCGGCACGAAGTGGTCGGGGAACAGCGTGGAGACGCGGTGGCACAGCTCGTTGCAGATGGCGGCCCAGGTGCTGGAGACGTTGAAGTCACCGATGTGGTGCGCCATGAAGCTCGCGCGCGGCGAGAACAGCGTGATGTCGCTGCCGCGTTCCTTCATCAGCTTGAGCTGGTTGGTCTCGATGGACTCGCGCAGTTCGTCGTCGCTGATCTTCAGGTCGGCGACCTTCGGCATGAGCGCCGGGTCCTGGATGCCCGCGATCTGCTGGTTGCGCCAGGCCTCCAGCGCCTTGGGGGCGGTGGTGTAGTGGCCGTGGCAGTCGATGATGAGACTCATGTAGGGGCTCCTCTTGGGGGTCGGTGGATTCAGGCGGGTTCCATGCCCTGGCGGCGCTTGGCCGCTTCGGCATCGGGGGATGTCATGAATTCGAGCAGGGCGCGCACGCGCGCGGCTTGCGGTCCGTCGGCGGGCAGGCCGGCGGAAAAGACGGTGGTGATCTCGACCTCGGGCGGCATGCCGCCCACGAGGGTGATGCCGTCGACGTGGATCAGCTCGCTGAGCTGCTGGAAGCCCAGCTCGACCTCGCCGCGCGCCACCAGCGTGCCCACCGGCACACCGGGCGGCGCCTGCACGGTGCGCCCGCGCACCTCGTCGGCCACGCCCCAGCGTTCGAACAGCGCGGCCAGCGCCACGCCGCTGGGGCCGGTGGAGTAGCTGATGCTGCGCGCGGCCAGCACGGCGCGCTTCAGCGCGGCTTCGGAGCCGATGTCGGGCACCGGCGCGCCCGCGCGCACCGCGATGGCCACGCTCGAGCGCACCAGGTCCACACGGCTGCCGGCCTGCAGGTGGCCGGCGGCGATCAGCTTGTCGATCGCGTCGGAGGCGAGGATCACCACGTCGAAGCGCTCGCCGGCGGCAACGCGTTTGGCCGCGTCCACGCCGCCGACGGCCTCGATCGCCACCGCGCCGCCCGCGCGTTGCTCGAACGCCGCGCCCAGTTCGGCCAGCACCTGGCGGGTGGCCATGGACGAAATGCCTCGGATGCTCGGTGGGGTCTCGGTGGTCATGGGCAGGGACTCGGGTTGAAGGGCGCATTGTGACCCCCAGCACCCCTCAAGAAAAGTCACAGTCGCGGCTATCAGCTAGAACAAAATCACATAACTATGATGGGGGCTGCAACCCGACCTTTTCCATGGACCTGAAACAACTCGAATACTTCGTGCGCGTGGCCGAACTCGGCAGCTTCACACGCGCCGCCATGGCGCTGAACGTGGCGCAGCCCGCGCTCTCGCGCCAGGTGCGCCTGCTGGAGGTGGAACTGCGGCAGAACCTGCTGGTGCGCAACGGCCGGGGCGCCACGCCCACCGAGGCCGGCAAGCTGCTGCTGGCGCACGGGCGCGGCATCCTGCACCAGGTGGAGCGGGCGCGCGAAGAGCTGGGCCGGGTGCGCGGCGCGCTGGCCGGGCGAGTGGCCATCGGCCTGCCGCCCAGCCTGGCGCGGGTGCTCACGGTGCCGCTCACGCGCGCCTTCCGCCAGCAGCTGCCGCAGGCCAGCCTGTCGATCAGCGAGGGCCTGTCCATGACCATGCAGGAATCGCTGGTGAACGGCCGGCTGGACATCGCCGTGCTCTACAACGCGCAGCCCTCGCCCGAACTCGAGATCCACCCGCTGCCCGACGAGGAACTGGTGCTGGTGGAGCCCCGCCCGCCGGGCCTGCCGGAAGACCCGCCGCCCCTGGCGATCCCGCTGCGCGAGGTGGCCGAACTGCCGCTGGTGATCCCGAGCCGGCCCAACGCGATCCGCATGCACGTGGAAACCGAGATGGCCAACATCGGCTGCCGGCCCCACATCGCGCTGGAAATCGACGGCGTCTCGGCCATCCTCGACCTCGTGGCCGACGGCGCGGGCGCCGCCCTGCTCTCGCGCAACGCGGTGTTCAGCTCGATCCGGCCTTCGGCCTACCGCATGCGCCCGGTGAGCGACCCGCCCTTGCGCACCCGCCTGTGCCTGGCCGTGAGTTCACAGCGCCCAGCCACGCTGACGCAGCAGACCACGCTGGAACTCATCAGGAAGCTGGTGGCTTAGCTCAACCAGCCGGCGCTGTGGCGCATCAACCAGAGGATGGCGCTGAGCGTGAAAAAGGAGGCCACGGTGGTGGCCAGCAGCGCGGCCGCGGTGAAGCCTTCATGGCCGTGGCGCTGCGCGAGCAGCGGGTAGATGCCCAGCATGGGCATGGCGGCGGACAGCACCACCGCGGCGCGCAGCTCGCCGGTGAGCGCGGGCAGGCCGATCAGGGGCAGGAGCATCACGGCGGCCCACACCGCGGCGGGGTGCAGCAGCAGCTTGCCGAGGGTGATCTGCGCCACCTGGCGGCGCAGGCCGCGCACCTGCAGGCCCACCAGCGTGCCGCCGATGATGAACAGCGCCAGGCCGCCGCTGGCCGCGCCGAACAGGTTGACCGTGCGCGCGATCACCGACGGGATGGGCCAGCCCAGCAGCGCGACCACGAAACCCAGCACGATGGCGATGATCATGGGGTTGCGCACCAGGCGGTGCAGCGTCTCGCGCAAGGCGTGCCTCCAGGACGAGCGCGCCGTGTCCGACGCCCCCACATCGGCCAGCGTCATCAGCAGCGGCAGCTTGATGAGGTTTTCCACCAGCAGGTTCATCGCCAGCGCCACGCCCGCCAGCGGCCCGATCGCCAGCAGCACCACCGGGTAACCGATGAAGGTGCTGTTGCCGCAGGTCATGCCCATGGTGGTGTAGGCGCTCTCGGTCAGCGAGCGCTTCTGCAGGCGGTGCGCGCCCCACAGGCTGATCAGCAGCCACACCACCGAACCCACGCCGAAGGCCAGCAGGTAGGCCGGCTGCAGCAACTCGGCGATCGGCCGCGAAGCCAGCGCATTGAACAGCAGCGCCGGCAGCGCGAACTGGATGACGAACTTGCCCATCACCCGCATGTCCGCAGGCGAAAACACCCGCCAGCGCACAGCCGCAAAACCCAGCGCGATGCAAAGGTAGATCGGCCCGGTGATGGCCAGGATATCGAGCAAGGGGGAAGGAAAAAGAAGAAAGAAAAAATCAGCCGGCGCGCGTGCCCCCATCCAGGGGGCCCGCGGAACCGGCTTTGCCGGGCCGCCAGGCCCGCCCCCCTCCAGGGGGGACGCGCGGCAGCGCGGCGGGGGGTGCTCCGATCACTGCTTCTGGATCTTGGCCTTCTCGATCACACCGCTCCAGCGGCGGATGTCGGACGCGAGCAAGGCCGCGTTCTGTTCCGGCGTGCTCGAGCGCGCGTCGATGTTCAGGCCGCGCAGCTTTTCGCGCACACCGGGATCGGCCACGGCGGTGGCGATTTCCTTGTGCAGGCGCTCCACCACCGCGCGCGGCGTCTTCGAGGGCACGGCCAGCGCGTTCCAGGACGACGCGATGTAGTCCTTGACGCCGGCCTCGACCGCCGTGGGCACCTCGGGCAGCACGATGGATCGCTTCTCGCCGGTCACGGCCAGCGCGCGCAGGGCGCCGCCCTGGATCTGCGTGAGCACCGGCGCCAGGATTTCCACCGCCACGTCGACCTGCTGGCCACGGATGGCGCCGATCAGCGCGGGCGAGCCGTTGTAGGGCACGATCTGCGCGTCGATGCCGGCCGTGCTCTTGAACAGCTCGGCCGCGAGGTGCTGGGTGCTGCCGATGTTGATGCTGCCGATGTTGATCTTGCCGGGGTTGGCCTTGGCGAAGCTCACCAGCTCGCCCAGGGTCTTGTGCGGCGAGTTCGCGGGCACCACCACGGCGATGTCGAAGTAGCCCAGCGTGGAGACCGGCGTGAAATCCTTGATGGTGTCGAACGGCAGCTTCTGGAACAGGCTGGCCGTCACGGCGGTGCCGTTGGACATCAGGAACATGGTGTGGCCATCGGGCTCGGAACGCGCGACCGACTCGGCGGCCACCACGCCACCGGCACCGGGGCGGTTGTCGATCACCACCGGCTGGCCGAGCTGGCTGGTCAGCTTCTCGGCCACGATGCGGGCGGTGAGGTCCCCCACGCCACCGGGGCCGAACGGCACCACGATGCGCAGGCCCTTGGACGGGAAGGCGGACTGCGCCACGGCCGGCAGGGCCACCAGGCCCATGGCGGCGGTGGCCAGGGTGGCGCCGAGCACGGCGCGGCGACGGAGATTCAGGAATGTCGTCATGTCATTTACCCCACGAATTGAACCAACCAGAGAGAGACGGCCGGGAAGAAGAGCACCAGCAGGGTGCGCACCACGTCGCTGGCCAGGAAAGGCATCACGCCACGGTAGCTCTCACCGATCGGCACGGTCTTGGCCAGGCCGTTGACCACGTAGACGTTCAGGCCCACCGGCGGCGCGAGCAGACCGAAGCCCACCGTCATCAGCACCATGATGCCGAACCAGATCGCCACGGATTCCTGCGGCATGCCGAAGTCCAGGCCGATCACCACCGGGAAGAAGATCGGGATGGTCAGCAGGATCATGGAGAGCTCGTCCATCACCGCGCCCAGCACCACGTAGAACAGCAGGATGCCGCCCACCACCATCAGCGGCGAGACGTCCCAGCCCTGGATGACCGAGGCCAGCTGCGCCGGCACCTGGGTGAGGGCCAGGGCCGAGTTCATGAGGTCGGCGCCGATGAAGATCATGAAGATCATCGCGCTGGCCGCCGCCGTGGAGTAGAAGCACAGCTTGACCTTGGCCCAGGTGAGTTCGCGCTTGAGCAGGGCCGCGATGAAGGTCGCGCCCGCGCCCACGCCGGCACCTTCGGTGGGCGTGAACAGGCCGCCGTAGATGCCGCCGAAGACGATCAGGAACACGATCGCGATGGGCGCCACGCCCATGAGGGCCTGCAGCGTGAGCTTCTGGTCGTTGGCGTCGTGCTCGGGCGCGTGGCCGGGCACGAGGCGCACGTAGATCGCGATGGCGATCATGTAGCCGACGGCGGCGATGATGCCGGGGATCATGGCCGCGGCGAACAGCTTGGCGATGTTCTGCTCGGTCAGGATGGCGTAGATCACCAGCGGCACCGAGGGCGGGATCAGCACGCCCAGCGTGCCGCCCGCGGCCAGCGTGCCGGTGGACAGGCGGCCGGAATACCCGTGGCGCCGCATCTCGGGCAGGGCCACCGAGGTGATGGTGGCTGCCGTGGCGACCGACGAACCGCAGATGGCGCCGAAGCCCGCGCTGGCCAGCACGGCGGCCATGGCCAGGCCGCCCTTGAAGCGGCCCATGACCACGGCGGCGAACTGGAACAGCGCCTTGGAGATGCCGCCCTGGGTGGCGAAGTTGCCCATCAGGATGAACAGCGGAATGACCGAGAGGTCGTAGCTGGCGAAGCGCGCGAACGCCATGCCGTTGAGGTTGTTGAAGAAGGGCGGCAGGCCCACCTGGTAGATGTAGCCGAAGGCGCCGGCGGCGAACATGGAGACGGCGATCGGCACGCGGATCGCCATCAGGACCAACATCACTGCGAAGATCAACCCCGCGAGACTCAAAGAACTCATTCGCCCTGCTCCGAAAAATTGCCAATGAATGCCTGGTACAGGGCGATCAAGCCAGTCAGCACGAACGGCGGAACCATGAAGGCGTAGGTGATCCACTCGGGGAAGCCGAGCATCATGGTGGTGGTCTGCGAGCTGTGGGCGCTCATGCCGCCGATGGCGGTGCGCCACGCGAGCGCGAACATGAGGATGGCCAGCAGCAGGCTGCCGAAGCGGTCCAGGCGCGCGATGCCGGCTTCGGACACCTTGGCGGTGAAGAAGTCGACGATGATGTTCTCGCGCTTGAGCTGGCACCAGGGCATGAAGAGCGCGACCGCCGCGCCCGCGGTGACAGCGGTCAGCTCGTAGTCACCCACCAGCGTGACGCCGATGGTGTTGCGGCCGATCAGGCTGAAGCAGGTGATGATGGTGATCACCGTGAGCAGGACCCCGGCCAGGATGGCGCAGAACCTGGCCAATAAAGACAGCACTTTCAAACTTGTCACCTTCAAAAAAAGGACCAATTCACGTCCGCTGAGCACAGCGAAAGCGAATCGGTCACTCAGTAGAGGGACGGCCAGGAGGGCCGTCCCGTGGGGGGTGCGGGATTATCGCTGGTACTTCGCGATCAGCGCACGCGCTTCCGACAGGAGTTTGGCCCCGTCGATGTTCTTGCCCTTCATTTCGTTGACCCAGTCGGTCTCGACCGTGGCCGCGGTGCGGCGCCAGCGCTGCGTCTCGGCCGCGTCGAGCGCCACGATGTTGTTCTTGGCCTTCTCGGCGATCTCGCGGCCGGCCTTGTCGCCGTCGTCCATGGCCTTGCCGAACAGGGCGGCGGTCTCGATGCCGGAGTTGGCGTCGATCACCTTCTTCAGGTCGGGCGGCAGCTTCTCGTAGCTGGCGCGGTTCATGGAGAACGCGAAGGTCTGGGTATACAGGCCCTGCTTGCCGGCGAAGGTGGTGTGGTTCTTCACCAGCTCCGTGACCTTGAGCGAGGGCGTGACTTCCCAGGGGATGGTGGTGCCGTCGATGGTGCCCTTGGACAGGGCGTCGGTCACGGCCGGCACCGGCATGCCCACGGGCGTGGCGCCCAGCTTGGTGAGCATGTTGTTGATGACGCGCGAGCCGCCGCGCACCTTCATGCCGCGCAGGCTTTCCAGACCGGTCACCGGCGTCTTGGTGTGGAACAGGCCGGGGCCGTGGGTGTGCACCGCAATCAGCTTGACCTCGCGGAATTCGTCGGCCGCGAACTTCTCGACGTATTCCTGAAAGGCGCGCGAGGACTCCTCGGCCGAGCCGCTCATGAAGGGCAGCTCGAAGACTTCGGACTTGTTGAAGCGGCCCGGGGTGTAGCCCAGCACGGTCCAGGTCAGGTCCACCACGCCGTCGCGGGCCTGGTCGAACAGCTGCGGGGGCGCGCCGCCCAGGGCCATGGCATGGAACAGCTGGACCTTGATCTTGCCGCCCGACTCGGCCTCCACCTTCTGCGCCCAGGGGATGAGCGCGCGCGCCGGGATGGTGGCCTGCTGCGGCAGCATCTGGTGCAGCCGCAGCGTGACCTGCTGCTGGGCCATGGCGTTGCCCGCCATCAGGGCACCAGCGAGGGCACCCACGGCCAGCAAGGCGGTTCGGCGTTGGATGAATCTCATGCTTGTCTCCAGTTCCTTGTGTTCGCCGGGTCGGTAGCGTGTGGGCGCACTCCGACTTCCGGCAGGCTTGAAGAACGTCTTGCCCACACTGTGCATGGCCACCGGCATCTCCGCCAGCCAGATAACCGACTTTCAGTTATGCCGTTTTTCTATGAAACCTTCGGGTTGTCGCCCGCCTCAGCGGCGGCGGATGAGCTTGATGGCCGGCATGGAGGCCGGCGCGTGCACCGTGGCGTGACCGGCCAGCACCTCGCGCAGGTTGCGCTGGGCCAGGCGGGAGTGCTCGCGCATGATGGCCTCGGCGCGCGTGCCTTCGCGCTGTTCGATGGCGTCGAGCACCTGGCGGTGCTGGTCCTGCGCCACCACCAGCATGTCGCGCGCGCGCTGGGAATGGGCCTGCATCACGACGAAGCCCGAGGGCGAGGCGAACGGCAGGGTGAGCACTTTGTCCAGCTGGCGCGCGATGGTGGGGCTGTCGGCCATTTCCCAGACCAGGGCGTGGAACTGGCTGTTGAGCGCCACGTAGTCGGAAAAGCCCTTGTCGTCGAGCGCGGGCACGGCGAGCACGGTGTCCAGGCGGTTGAGGCATTGCCGGGCTTCGAGCAGCACCGCGCCGGGCGCGCCGCGCTCGGCCGCCAGCCGGGCCAGCAGGCCTTCGAGCGTGCCGCGCAGCTCGATCGCGTCGGCGATGTCGCGCTCGGAAAAGGTCTGCACCACGTAACCGCCGTTGGGCAGGGCTTCGAGCAGGCCTTCCTGCTCCAGCCGCATCAGCGCGGCGCGGATGGGGGTGCGCGAGACGCCCAGGCGCTCCACGATGGCGAGTTCGGCGATGCGCGAGCCGCCGGCCAGCTCACCCGAGAGGATGAGTTCGCGCAGCTGCAGCAGGGCGCGCACCTGCGCGCTCTCGGTGGCGGCGCCCACGGGCTCGGGCGGGGACAGGGTGGTGGCGTCCAAGGTCATGGGATACGCAATGTATACAGAAACCGCCATTTTTCAAGCGATTTGCCATCGAATCGGGGTTTTCCATAGGTTTATGTATGCATTGAAGGCTGGCAAAGTGCGCCTTCACCCCATTTCCAGAACCCCCAACGACCCGAGGACGTTTTCCACCATGAGCCTGCGCACCCATGCCCCGTTCCGCGCCGACCACGTCGGCAGTTTTCTGCGACCGGCCTACCTGCTCGAAGCCCGCGAGAAAAAGGCCAAGGGCGAGATCGGCGCGGCGCAGCTGCGCGAGGTGGAGGACCGGGCGATCACCGAGATCGTGAAGTTCCAGGCCGATGTGGGCCTGCAGTCGATCACGGACGGCGAGTTCCGCCGCACGTATTTCCACATCGATTTCCTGGAGCAGCTGGGCGGTGTGAAGACGGACATTCCGGTGACGATCCGCAAGCCGGACGGCACGGAGGAGCTGGCGCCGCCGGTGATCCGCGTGATCGACAAGGTGCGGCACGCGAAGAACATCCAGCTGGCGGACTTCGAGTACCTGAAGGCGCAGGTGGCGGCTTTGGGTCTGCCCGCGCCGGTGACGCCGAAGGTGACGATTCCGTCGCCGACGATGTTGCATTTCCGGGGTGGGCGCGCGGGGATCAGCAAGGAGGCCTACCCGGAGCTGGACCCGGTGTTCTACGACGATGTGGCGAAGGCGTATGGCGAGGAGTTGCAGAGTCTGGCGGACGCGGGTTGCACCTACGTGCAGATGGACGACACGAACATGGCGTATCTGTGCGATGAGCGGATGCGGGAGGCGGCGCGGCAGCGGGGAGATGATCCGAACGAGTTGCCGCACCGGTATGCGGGTTTCATCAACAAGGTGGTGGCGCACAAGCCGGCGGGGATGACGCTGGCGATGCATTTGTGCCGGGGCAATTTCAAGAGCACGCATGCGGCGGCGGGGAACTACGAGCCGGTGGCGGAGGCCTTGTTGTCGGAGATGAAGCTGGACGCGTTTTTCCTGGAGTACGACGACGATCGTTCGGGGGATTTCCGGCCTTTGCGCTACTTGAGCAAGGGCAAGGTCGTGGTGCTGGGGCTGGTGACGACGAAGTTCGGTCAGCTGGAGAGCAAGGACGATCTGAAGCGGCGCATCGATGAGGCGGCCAAGTACGCGCCGCTGGAGCAGATGTGTCTGTCGCCTCAGTGCGGGTTCTCTTCGACCGTGCATGGGAACAACATCGCTGTGGAGGATCAGCGTCGGAAGCTCGCCCTTGTGGTGGAGACGGCTCGGGAGGTTTGGGGCTGAGTTTCCTTTTCTGGCGTTGACCTCGCGTCAGGCCCGTGGCGACGCCCGCCTGCAAGAGGCGTGGGCACACCAAGCTTGGCGCGCCCACCCAGCAGGCACAAAAAAGGCCGCCCCGATAAGGAGCGGCCCATCCAAGAGAAACTTGAATTATTTGCTGTGCTTGGCAAGCAGGGCCCGAGCCTCGGACACCAGCTTCGCGCCGTCGATGTTCTTGGCCTGCACTTCCTTCACCCAGTCGGCCTCCACGGCCGCCGCCGTCGCCTGCCAACGCTTGGTTTCAGCAGCGTCCAAGGTCACCACCTTGTTGCCCAGCTTCGTCGCCGACGCCAGACCCATGCGGTCACCCTCGTCCATCGCGCGACCGAACAACGCCGCCGTCTCCACACCCGAATTCGCGTCGATCACCTTCTTCAGATCCGCCGGCAGCTTGTCATAGCTGTTGCGGTTCATCGTCAGCGCGAACGTCTGCGTGAACAAACCCTGTGGGCCCGAGAACGTGGTGTGGTTCTTCACGATCTCCGCGATCTTCAGCGAAGGCACCACCTCCCACGGAATCGTCGTGCCCTGAATCACACCCTTGGTCATCGCCTCCGTCACCGCTGGCACCGGCATGCCCACCGGCGTCGCGCCCAGCTTCAACAGCATGCTGCTGATCACCCGCGAACCGCCGCGCACCTTCTTGCCCTTCAGGTCTTCCAGCTTCGTCAGCGGCTCCTTCGTGTGGAACAGGCCCGGGCCGTGCGTGTGCGCCGCCAGCAGCTTCACGTCCTTGAACTCATCGGCCGCGTGCTTCTCCACGAACTCGTGGAACGCGCGCGACGCCGGCTCGGCCTTGCCGCTCATGAACGGCAGCTCGAACACCTCGGCCTTGTTGAAACGGCCCGGCGTGTAACCCAGCACCGTCCAGGAAATGTCCACCACGCCATCGCGCACCTGGTCGAACAGCTGCGGCGGCGAACCACCCATGGACATCGAGTGGAACAGCTGCACCTTGATGCGGCCACCCGACTCCGCCTCGACCTTCTTCGCCCACGGCACGATGGCCAGGGCGGGGATGGGCGCCGTCGGCGGCAGGAACTGGTGCAGGCGCAGCGTCACGGTCTGCTGCGCCAGGGCGCTGCCCGCCAGGGTGGCCGCGCCAAGGGCGGCCATCGCCACGATGGCGTTGCGGCGTCGAAGGAATGTCATGGAGATGCTCCTGAGAGAAAGGGGGAAGGAGAGAAAAACGAAATCCGTGCGGTCCACCCCCTGAAGGGCGGCCAGGACATGACATGTGCCGCGTCAGGCACAAGAGGCACACTGTGCAGCCATCGCGCGCCCCGTGCCAGCCTGTTTAGGTACAAACAGCTATTCCATCTTGTTATGAAACCTGCTAGGCGGTTTTTGATCGCTCGCCCTCACCCATGAGCTCACCGATCCAGTTCCACTTCGACTTCATCTCGCCCTACGGCTACTTCGCCTCGCTGCGCATCGAGGCCCTGGCCGCCCGCCATGGCCGCGCGGTGGACTGGCGCGCCATGCTGCTGGGCGTGTCGGTGATGAAGGTGATGGGCCTCAAACCCTTGATGGACACGCCCCTGAAGGGCCCTTACACCGCGCGCGACGTGCTGCGCCACGCGCGCGAACACGGCCTCCCGATGAAGCGCCAGCCGAACGACCCGGTGATGAACCCCCTGCCCTGCGCGCGCGCCTTCGCCTGGGTGAAGCAGCACCAGCCGGCCCACGCGGCCGCGCTGGCGCACGCGATCTACGCGGCCTATTGGGGCGAGGGCCAGGACCTTTCCACGCCCGAAGCCCTGCGCGGCCTCGCCCTGCCCGAGGGTTTGTCGGCCGATGCCGTGGCCGAGGCGGCCGCGGGCGACGAAGCCGCGTCGCTGCTGCGCGCGATGGTCGACGCGTCGCTGAAAGCCGGCGTGTTCGGCTCGCCCACCGTGGTGGTGGACGGCGAACCCTTCTGGGGCGTGGACAAGCTCGATCAGGTCGAGCGCTGGCTCACGCGCGGCGGTTGGTAGCCCACGCTCAGTCGAAGCGCAGCTCGGTCTCGACGGCCATGGCCGCGAGACCCTGCATGAGGCGCTCGCGCAGCGCGTCGTCGCGCGGACCGGGCACGGTGATCACCGCGCACTGCCGCCCGCCCCGCTCCAGCGCCTGCACGCGGGCCGGCACACCGGGCGCCCATTCGCGCAGCGCCTCGGCCAGCTTGATCTCGATCGCGCGCAGCCGCAGCTCGGGCTTGAACACCTTGCCGATCGCGGTCATGGGCAAGGCCTCGAGCAGCACCACGCGTTTGGGCACCGCCGGCCGTTCGTAGACCTGCGGCGCAACCAGCGCCAGCAACTCATCGGCAAGCAGCGTCGTACCCGGCTTGAGCGTCACGAAGGCCACCGGCACTTCGCCCGCGTAGGCATCGGGCTCGGCCACCACGGCGCACAAGGCCACGGCGGGGTGCGCGAGGAACGCGTCTTCCACCAGGCCGGGGTCGATGTTGTGCGAGCCGCGGATGATCACGTCCTTCGCGCGGCCGGTGATGTGGATGCGGCCGGCCTCGTCGAGGTGGCCCAGGTCGCCGGTGACGATCCAGCCCTGCTCGAACATCCCGGCGTTGCGCGCCGCGTCGGTGTAGCCCGGGCTCACGTGCGGGCCGCGCAGCACCAGCACGCCGGTCTCGCCCGCCGCGCAGCGTTCGTCCAGCTTCGCCTCGCCATCGCGCCAGGGCACGGCATGCACCTCGGTGTAAGGCAGGCGCAGGCCGGCCGAGCCGGGCGTGCGCGGCCCGAGCAAGGGCTCGATGCTCACCAGCCCCGCGCACTCGGTCATGCCCAGGATGTTGCGCACGGGGATGCCGCTGGCGGCTTCGAAGCGTTGCGCGAGTTCGGACGGCAGCGGCGAGCCACCGGTGTAGGCCGCGCGCACGGTGGTGATGTCCGCGTCCACCGGCACGCCCATCAGGGCCGCGAGCACCGTGGGCACGCAGGCCAGGTGCGTCACCCGCTCGCGCTCGCAGAACCGCCAGTAGCGCTGCACGAACCCGGTGTTGCGCATGCCGCTGAGCGTGGGCAGCACCTGCCGCGCGCCCACCGCGAGCAAAGCCAGGCCATAGACGAAGGCGCCGGCCACGTGGAACAGCGGAAAGCCGTTGATCTCCACCGCGTGTTCGTCCAGGTCGTAGAAGGCGTGGGCGAACCAGGCCGTGTGCGCCTCGTTGCCCTGGGTGTGCTGCGCGAGCTTGGGCGCGCCCGTGGTGCCGCCGGTGTGGAACAAGGCCACCACACGGTCGGGGTTCAGGTCGGGCTCGAAGCCCAGCGCCTCGGGCTGCGCGGCCAGCAGGTCCTGCAGCACCGGCACGCCGGGCGCGGTGAACTCGCCCACGCGGATCTGGATCAGCGGCAGCGCATGGTGCCGCACCACCTGCTCGGCCACCGGCCACACCGCGAGCTCGCCGTTGGGCCCGAGCGCGACCAGCAGCCTGGCGTTCGAGGCTTTCAGCAAGGCCGCGATGTGATCGGGCTGCAGCAGGTAGTTGATGGGACACACGCGGCCCGCGAGCTGCGCGCCCCAGAGCACCGCATGCGCCTCGGGCAGGTTGGGCGCGAGCAGCGCCACCGCGTCGTCCGGCCCCACGCCGAGCGAGCGGAACAGGTTGGCCGCGCGGTGGATGTCGGCCAGCAGCGCGCGGTAGCTAATGCGGCGGGGCTCGGTGGCGAGATCGGCGTCGGGCAGAAAGCGGAACGCCTCGCGCTCGGGGAAACGCTCGGCCGTGGCGCGGATCAGCGCATACGGACTGCGGTGCGGCGCGGTCTGTTCGCGCGGGGTCTGCTCCAGCCGTTCGATGTCGGCCAGCGTGGTGAAGGCCTGCATGGGCGCGGCCTCAGGCATCCAGCCCCAGCAGGCGCACCGCGTTGCCCTTCAGGATGCCGGGCATCACCTCGGGCTTGAAACCGGCGACCTCGAAGTCCTTCATCCAGCGCTCGGGCGTGATCAGCGGGTAGTCGCTGCCGAACAGCACGCGGTCCTTCAGCAGCGTGTTGGCGTACTGCACCAGCTGCTTCGGGAAGTACTTCGGGCTCCAGCCCGAGAGGTCGATCCACACGTTGGGCTTGTGCGTGGCCACGCTGAGCGCCTCGTCCTGCCACGGGAAGCTGGGGTGGGCCATGACGATCTGCATGTCGGGGAAATCGATCGCCACGTCGTCCAGGTGCATGGGGTTGCTGTACTCCAGCCGCAGGCCGCCGCCGCAGCGCATGCCCGAGCCGATGCCGCTGTGCCCGGTGTGGAAGATCGCGGGCAGCTTGTGCGCGTTGATCACCTCGTAGATCGGCCAGGCCATCTTGTCGTAAGGGTGGTAGCCCTGCACCGTGGGGTGGAACTTGAAGCCCTTGACGCCCTCTTCCGCGATCAGGCGCTCGGCCTCGCGCGCGCCCATCTTGCCCTTGTGCGGGTCGATGCTGGCGAAGGCAATCATCATGTCGCTGTTCTCGCGCGCGGCCTGCGCGATCTCTTCGTTCGGGATGCGCCGGCGGCCGAGTTTCGATTCGCTGTCCACGGTGAACATCACCAGGCCGATCTTCTTCTCGCGGTAGTAGGCGATGGTCTCGGCGATGGTGGGCCGGCGGTTGCTGCCGAAGTACTTGTCGGCCGCGCGGTCGTACTCCTCGCCGTAGTTGTCGAAGGGGTTGCGGCAGCTCACTTCCGCGTGGGTGTGGATGTCGATCGCGAGCAGGTTCTTGTGGTCCATGGGTGTCTCTTTACCTAGGGTAAACACGGGGGTCGTTTTCGACCGGTGTGCTTGTTTTGGTTATTGTTTATAACAATAATGCGACCTCACTTCAAGCAAGCCCTTCCTGCCTCATGCCCATCCATTCCACCGACATCAGCCTGAGCCTGCAAGGCGAATCGTCCGAAATCGCGGTCATCACGCTGAACCGGCCCGCCAAGCGCAACGCGCTCAACGACGGCCTGATCCTCGCCTTGCGCGACATCTTCCAGGGCATGCCGCAAGGCGTGCGCGCCGCCGTGATCCACGGCGCGGGCGAGCACTTCTGCGCCGGCCTGGACCTCTCCGAACTGCAGGAACGCGACGCCGGCCAGGGCCTGCACCACTCGCGCATGTGGCACGCCGCGCTGGAGTGCGTGCAGCACGGCCCGGTGCCGGTGGTCGCGGCGCTGCACGGCGCGGTGGTCGGCGGCGGCCTGGAGCTGGCCAGCGCCTGCCACATCCGCGTGGCCGACGCCTCGTCCTTCTTCGCGCTGCCCGAAGGCTCGCGCGGCATCTTCGTGGGCGGTGGCGGCTCGGTGCGCATCCCGCGCCTGATCGGCGCCGCGCGCATGGCCGACATGATGTTCACCGGCCGCGTCTACAAGGCCGAGGACGGCGAGCGCATCGGCCTGGCGCAGTACCTGGTGCCCGAAGGCACGGCACTGGAAAAAGCCATGGAACTGGCCACGCGCATCGCCAGCAACGCACCGCTGACCAACTACGCGCTGATGCACGCCCTGCCGCGCATCGCCGAACAACCGGCCGACCAGGGCTTCTTCACCGAAGCGCTGATGGCCGCCATCGTGCAGAACGCCCCCGAGGCAAAAGAGCGCGTGCGCGCCTTCCTCGAAGGCCGCGCGAACAAAGTGCAACGCGACTGACGTCGCTCCCCCCGCGCCGCCTTCGGCGTCACCCCCCGGAGGGGGGCGATGCCAGCGGCCCGGCAAAGCCGGTTCCGCGGCATCTCTGGAATGAGACACGCGACTCGAGAAACTGATCGATAAAGAAAAGCCCGAGAGAGACATGAGCCAGAACCCCGCCACGGCCGCCCGTTACCGGCCCCTGACCTTCGGTGTCACCCGCGCCACGCTGCGCGACGGCGACACCGGCGTGCACTACCTGAGCGCGCAGCAGGACCTGCCCGCCTTCCCCGGTCGCATCACCGACCGGCTGGTGCACTGGGCCCGGACGCGCCCCGACCAGACCGTGTTCGCGCGCCGCGCGAAGAACGCCGACGGCACCACGGGCGACTGGCGCCACATCAGCTTCGCGCAGGCGCTCGATGCGGCGCGCCGCATCGGCCAGGGCCTGCTGAACCGCGGCCTGTCCGCCGAGAAGCCGGTGCTGATCCTGAGCGAGAACGACCTGGAACACGCGCTGCTCGCGCTGGGCTGCGTCTACGCCGGCATTGCCTACTGCCCGACCTCGCCGGCCTACTCGCTGGTGAGCCAGGACTTCGACAAGCTGCACCACGTGGTGAAGACGCTCACGCCCGGCCTGGTGTTCGCCGCCGACGCGCAGCGCTACAGCCGCGCCATGCTGGCCACGCTGGGGGCCGACGTGGAGCTGGTGACGACCGAGGGCAGCGTGCCCGGCCGTGCCACCACCTCGTTCGCCTCGCTGCTGGCCACCGAGGCCACACCGGCGGTGGACGCCGCCATGGCCGCCACCGGCCCGGACACCATCACCAAGTTCCTCTTCACCTCGGGCTCGACCAAGATGCCCAAGGCCGTGATCAACACGCAGCGCATGTGGTGCGCCAACCAGCAGCAGATGACGGAGTCCATGCCGGTGCTGGCCGAGAACCCGCTGGTGCTGGTGGACTGGCTGCCCTGGAACCACACCTTCGGCGGCAACCACAACGTCGGCATGGTGCTGTACCACGGCGGCACGCTCTACATCGACGACGGCAAACCCACGCCCGCGCTGATGGCCGAGACGCTGCGCAACCTGCGCGAGATCGCGCCCACGGTGTACTTCAACGTGCCCACGGGTTTCGAGGCGATTGCCAACGCGATGAAGACCGACGAGGCCCTGCGCAAGACCCTGCTCTCGCGCGTGCGCATGTTCTTCTACGCGGGCGCCGCCCTGGCCCAGCCGGTGTGGGACGCCCTGCACGCGGTGCAGGAACAGGAGATCGGCGAGCGCATCGTCATGGGCACGGGCCTGGGCATGACCGAGTCGGGCCCGTTCGGCCTGTACGTGACCAGCGCCAACGTGAAGGCCGGCGACCTGGGCCTGCCCACGCCGGGCCTGGTGCTCAAACTGGTCGACACCGACGGCAAGACGGAGGTGCGCTACAAGGGCCCGAACATCACGCCGGGCTACTGGCGCATGCCGGCGGAGACCGCCGAGTCCTTCGACGAAGAAGGCTTCTTCAAGACCGGCGATGCGGTGAAGTGGATCGACGAGACCGACATCCACCAAGGCCTGAAATTCGACGGCCGCATCGCCGAAGACTTCAAGCTCGCCACCGGCACCTTCGTGAGCGTGGGCCCGCTGCGCGCCAAGATCATCGCCGCCGGCGCGCCCTACATCCAGGACGTGGTGCTCACCGGCCTGAACATGAAGGAAGTCGGCGCCATGGTGTTCCCCACCGGCGCGGTGCGCGCGCTCAGCGGCCTGGGCGCCGAGGCCTCGCTGCACGAGGTGCTCAACAGCGCGCCCGTGCTCGCGCATTTCCAGCGCGTGGTGACCGAGCTGGCCAAGACGTCCACCGGCAGCGCCAGCCGCATCGCGCGCCTATGCCTGCTGGCCGACCCGCCCACCATCGACCGCGGCGAGATCACCGACAAGGGCTCGATCAACCAGCGCGCGGTGCTGGCCCACCGGGCCGAGACCGTGGAGCGCCTGCACGCCGACACGCTGCACGCCATCCTGAAACCCGAATAAACGAAAGACGACATGGCTTCCCGAGGATTCTTCAACGCGTTCGACGACGTCTGGCTGCTCGACGGCGTGCGCACCCCCCTGGTGGACTACTGCGGCGCGCTCGGCCACATCTCGCCCACCGACCTGGGCATCAAGGCCGCGCGCGAAGCGCTGGCGCGCGCGGGCGTGCCGGGCGAGCACATCGGCTCGGTGGTCACGGGCAACATGGCGCCCGGCGATTTCGACCAGTTCTTCCTGCCGCGCCACATCGGCCTGTACGCCGGCGTGCCGGTGGAGGTGCCGGCCATCATGGCGCAGCGCATCTGCGGCACCGGCTTCGAGCTGTTCCGCCAGGCCGGCGAACACATCCAGGGCGGCGCCTGCGAGGCCGCGCTGGTGGTGGGCACCGAGAGCATGACGCGCAACCCCATCGCCGCCTTCGACCACCGCACCGGCTTCAAGCTGGGCGCGCCGGTGGGCTTCAAGGACTACATGTGGGAAGCGCTGAAGGACCCGGCCGCGGGCATCAACATGATCCAGACCGCCGAGAACCTGGCGAAGAAATACAGCATCACCCGCGAAGAGGTGGATGCCTTCGCCTCGGCCTCGTTCGCCAAGGCCGTGGCCGCGCAGGAAAGCGGTTTTCTCGCCGGTGAGATCGTGCCGGTGGTGACCGAGAAGTTCGAGCTCGCGGGCTACAAGGCGCGCGGCATCAAGCTGCAAGGCAAGCTCACCGAGGTGGCCACCGACACCCACCCGCGCCTCTCGCCGATGGAGGTGCTGGCCAAACTCAAACCCGTGTTCGATGGCGGTGTGCAGACCGGTGGCAACAGCTCGGCCCTGGTGGACGCCGCCGCGGCCTGCGTGGTCGCCTCCGGCGCCTACGCGAAGGCGAACGGAAAGCAATCGCTGGCCCGCGTGGTGGCCGCCGCCGCCGTGGGCGTGCCGCCCGAGATCATGGGCATCGGCCCGGCGCCGGCCATCCGCCTGCTGCTGGAGCGCACCGGCCTGAAGCTGAGCGACATCGCGCGCTTCGAGGTGAACGAAGCGCAAGGCGCGCAGACCCTGGCGGTGGCACGCGAGCTCGGCATGGACCTGAACAAGCTCAACGTCAACGGCGGCGCGATCGCGCTGGGCCACCCGCTGGCCGCCACCGGCGTGCGCCTGACGCTCACGCTGGCGCGCGAACTGCAGCGCAGCGGCCAGCGCTACGGCATCTCCAGCGCCTGCGTGGGCGGTGGCCAGGGCATGGCCCTCCTGATTCAAAATCCGAACGCCTGAAACCAGAGAAGAAGGAGACCTCTATGAACATTCAAGGACACGCGGCCCTCGTCACCGGTGGTGGCTCGGGCCTGGGCGAGGCCACCGCGCGCGAACTCGCGCGCCTGGGCGCCAAGGTCGCCGTGCTCGATGTGAACCTGGACAACGCCAAGCGCGTGGCGGCCGACATCGGCGGCGTGGCGCTGCTGTGCGACATCACCAACACCGAGAACCTGCAGGCCGCGATCGACCAGGCCGCCGCCGCCCACGGCCCGGCGCGCATCCTGATGAACATCGCCGGCATCGGCTCGGCCAAGCGCGTGGTCGCCAAGGACGGCAGCCCCGCGCCGCTGGAAGACTTCGCCAAGGTCATCAACGTCAACCTGATCGGCACCTACAACGCCAGCCGCCTGTTCGCTGCCGCCTGCGCCAAGCTGGATGCGCTGGAAGACGGCGAGCGCGGCGTGATGGTTTTCACCGCCAGCGTGGCCGCGTTCGACGGCCAGATCGGCCAGCAGGCCTACAGCGCCTCCAAGGGTGGCCTGGTGGGCATGACGCTGCCGATGGCGCGCGACCTCGCGCAACACGGCATCCGCGTCTGCACCATCGCGCCCGGCCTGTTCAGCACGCCGCTGATGAAGCAGCTGCCCGAGCCGGTGCAGCAGTCGCTGGCCGCCAGCATCCCCTTCCCGCCGCGCCTGGGCAAGCCCGAAGAGTTCGCCCAGCTCGCCGCGCACATCGTCACCAACACGCACCTCAACGGCGAAGTGATCCGCCTCGATGGCGCACTCCGCATGGCCCCCCGGTAAACCCCCTCATGACCAAGACCGTTGTTTACGAAGTGGAAGTGATGTTCGGCGACTGCGACCCCGCCGGCATCGTCTTCTTTCCGAATTTCTCGAAGTGGATGGATGCGTCCTCGCTGAACTTCTTCGTCAAGTGCGGCGTGCCGCCCTGGCGCGAGCTGGTCAAGACGCGCGGCATCGTGGGCACGCCTCTGCTGGAGATCCACACCAAGTTCAGCCGCCCCGCCACCTACGGCGAGCGCCTGCAGATCCACACCAGCGTGACCGAGTGGCGCGAGAAGGTGTTCATGCACCGGCACGTGGTGAAACGCGGGGACGAGGTGCTCTGCGAAGGCACCGAGACGCGCGCCTTCGTGATCCACCCGCCCGAGGCGCCCGAGCGCATCAAGGCCATTCCCGTGCCCGAGGACATCAAGGCCCTCTGTTCCTGAACCGCTGTTTCCCCCGCCCTTTCCCTTTTCACCACCCCAAGAAGGAGACTCGAATGAAAACCGTCAAAACCCTCATCGCCGTGGCCGTCACGGCCCTGGCCAGCACCACGGCGCTGGCCGACATCAACGTCGGCGTGATCCTCTCGCTCACGGGCCCGGGCTCCGGCCTCGGCATTCCGATGCAGAACCAGTTCAAACTGTTTCCGCAGACCATCGGTGGCGAGAAGGTCAACCTGATCATCCTGGACGACGCGAGCGACCCGGGCAAGGGCGCTGCCAACGCACGCCGCCTGGTGACCGACGACAAGGTCGACGTCATCATCGGTTCGACCCTCACCCCGGTGGCCGCGGCCATCGCCCCGGTGGCAGCCGAAGCCAAGACCGTGCAACTGGCCGCTTCGCCCGTAGGCGTGCCGCCCGGTGCCGACCAATGGCTGTTCCGCCTGCCGCAGGGCAACGATGTGATGGGCTTCGCCGTGGTCGAGCACATGAAGAAGCAGGGCATCAAGACCATCGGCTTCCTGGGCTACACCGACGCCTACGGCGAGCTGTGGCTCAAGGCCATGACGCCGCTGGCCGAGAAGGCCGGCATGAAGATCGTGGCCGCCGAGCGCTTCGCGCGCGCCGACACCAGCGTGACGCCGCAGGCGCTCAAGCTCACCGCCGCCAACCCCGATGCGATCCTGGTGGTGGCGACCGGCTCGGGTGCGGCCATGCCGCACAAGGCCATCGTCGAGCGCGGCTACAAGGGCAAGATCTACCAGACGCACGCTGCCGCCACGCCCGACCTGGTGCGCATCGGTGGCAAGGACGTGGAAGGCTCCTTCGTGGTCTCCGGTCCGGCTGTGATCGCCGAACAGTTGCCTGACAACCACCCGTCCAAGAAGCTGGCCATGGACTTCGTCACCAACTACGAGAAGTTGGTCGGCCCAGGCATGCGCAACCAGTTCGCGGGCCACGCCTACGACGCCGCCATCGCACTGAACAAGGCCGTGCCGATCGCACTGAAGACCGCCAAGCCCGGTACGCCCGAGTTCCGCGCCGGTCTGCGCGACGCACTCGAAACCATGGGCCGCACCGTGTTCGCGCACGGCGTGATGAACTGGACCAAGGACGACCACTGGGGCTTCACGAACGAAACGGGCGTGATGCTGAAGGTCGTCGACGGCAAGTTCAAAGTCGAGTAACACCCCCCTGCGCCGCTGACGCGGCTTCCCCCCTCTGTGGCGCGCCTTCGGCGCTTCGAGGGGGGACGACACCTGGGGCCGGCGGAGCCGGACCCTCGGTGTCCCTGTTCGAGAGTGTCTCTTTCTTGCGCTGAGGCTTTTATGGATTTCTCAATCGCCAGCATCCTGGCGTTGGATGGTCTGACCAACGGTGCGGTGTACGCGCTGCTGGGCCTGGCCATCGTCCTGGTGTTCACCGTCACCCGGATCATCTTCATTCCCCAGGGGGAGTTCGTCGCTTACGGCGCGCTCACCCTGGCCATCTTCCAGACCGGCAAGGTGCCCGGCACCGTGTGGCTGCTGTTGCTGCTGGCCAGCGTGGCCGCGCTCATGGAGCTGTTCGGCCGTTGGCAGCACCAGCGCAATGCGCTGATCGCCGTCAAGGCGGCCGCGCGCACGCTCGCCTTGCCCGTTGTCGTCTCTCTCGTCGCCATCTGGGCCGCGCCGCAGCAGTTCCCGCTGTGGGTGCAGGCGGTGCTCAGCGTGGCGGTGGTCACCGTGTACGGCCCGCTGGTGTACCGCGTGGCCTACCAGTCGCTGGAGAGCTCCACGCCGCTGGTGCTGCTGATCGTGTCGGTCGGCGTGCACTTCGCCTTGACCGGCCTGGGCCTGCTGTTCTTCGGCGCCGAGGGCTTCCGCAACCCGGCGTTCTGGGACGCGCGCTACGCCATCGGCCCCGTCATGCTGTCGGGTCAGGCCATCATCACCTTCGCGGCGACGGTGGCCCTCATCGTCATGCTCTGGCTCTACTTCGAGCGTTCGCTGCGCGGCAAGGCGCTGCGCGCCATCGCCGTCAACCGCACCGGTGCCCGCCTGATGGGCATCTCCTCACAAGCCTCCGGCCAGCTGACCATGACCATGGCGGCCTTCATCGGCGCGCTCTCGGGCCTGCTGATCGGCCCGACCACCACGGTGTTCTACGACTCGGGCTTCCTGATCGGCCTCAAGGGCTTCGTGGCCGCCGTGGCGGCCGGCCTGGCGAGCTACCCGGGCGCGCTGGTCGCGGCCCTGGGCGTGGGCGTGATCGAGGCCTTCGGCTCCTTCTGGGCCAGCGCCTTCAAGGAGGTCATCGTCTTCACGCTCATTCTTCCGGTCCTGCTGTTCCGCTCGCTGCGCAGCAAGCACTCCGACGAGGACCACTGACATGCCAAAAAATCAAAACCTGGGCCTGCTGATCCTGGCCGTCGCGATCCCGTTGCTTGCGCTCGCGCCCCTGCCCGATTTCTGGGTCACACAGCTCAACTACATCGGCATCTACAGCATGACGGTGCTGGGCCTGATCCTGCTCACCGGCGTGGGCGGCCTCACCTCGTTCGGCCAGGCGGCCTTCGTCGGCATCGGCGCCTACACCACGGCCTGGCTCACGCTCAACCTGGGCGTCTCGCCCTGGATCACGCTGTTCATCGGCATGGCGCTGACCGCAGGCAGCGCGCTCATCGTGGGCCTGATCACGCTGCGCATGTCGGGCCACTACCTGCCGCTGGCCACCATCGCCTGGGGCCTGTCGCTGTACTACCTCATGGGCAACCTGGACGCGCTGGGCAAGTACGACGGTCTGCTGGGCATCAAGAGCCTGTCCATCGGCGGCTTCGACATCGGCCAGGGCCGCGCCTTCTTCGTGTTGACCTGGGTCATCCTGCTGGCCTTCGTGGCCGCGCTGATGTTCCTGCTGGACTCGCGCGCGGGCCGCGCCATGCGCTCGCTCAAGAGCGGCTCGCAGATGGCCGAGGCGATGGGCATCAACACCTTCCGCTACAAGGTCACCATGTTCGTGCTGGCCGCGCTGTTCGCCTCGGTGGCGGGCTGGCTGCTCGCGCACTTCCAGCGCACGGTGAACCCCTCGGCCTTCGGCCTGAAGATGGGCATCGAGTACCTGTTCATGGCGGTGATCGGCGGCGTGGGCCACGTGTGGGGCGCCATCGTCGGCGCCGGCCTCATCCGCGTGCTGGAAGACCAGCTGCAGGTGCTGCTGCCCCGCCTGATCGGCACCAGCGGCAGCTACGAGGTGATCGTCTTCGGCATCGCGCTGGTGGTGGTGCTCAAGTACCTGCCCGACGGCCTGTGGTCCGTGGTCGGCAAGGGCAAGGCGCCGAAGCCGCGCGCGGTGGACTGGCAGAACGCCGCCGCCCTGCCCGAGCGCGCCAAACCCGCCGCCGGCGAGCTGGTGCTCGACGTGCAGAAGGCACGCATGCAGTTCGGCGGCCTGGTGGCGGTGAACGACATCAGCTTCCAGATCCACGCCGGCCAGATCGTCGGCCTGATCGGCCCCAACGGCGCCGGCAAGTCCACCACCTTCAACCTGATCACGGGCGTGCTGCCCGCCACCAGCGGCGAGGTGCGCTTCCAGGGTGGCAACGTGATCGGCAAGCCCTCGCGCGCCATCGCGCAACTGGGCATGGCGCGCACCTTCCAGCACGTGAAGATGATCCCGGACATGACGGTGCTCGAGAACGTGGCCCTGGGCGCGCACACGCGCGGCCGCAAGGGCGTGCTGCCCGCCATGCTGCGCGCCAACCGCGCCGAGGAACGCCAGCTGTTCCGCGAGGCGCAGCGCCAGCTCGAGCGCATCGGCATGGGCGAGTACCTGCACGAACAGGCCGGCAACCTGGCCATGGGCCCACAGCGCCTGATGGAAATCGCGCGCGCCCTGTGCGCCGACCCGACCCTGCTGCTGCTGGACGAACCCGCCGCCGGCCTGCGCCACAAGGAGAAGCAGGCCCTGGCCGGCGTGCTGCGCCAGCTCAAGGCCGAGGGCATGAGCATCCTGCTGGTGGAACACGACATGGACCTGGTGATGCAGATCTGCGACCACCTGGTGGTGATGGAATTCGGCACCCTTCTCACGCAGGGTCCGCCCGAGCAGGTGCAGCAGGACCCCAAGGTGCGCGCCGCCTACCTGGGCACGGAACACTGAGGCACGAGACATGAGCAACCCCATTCTTCAAGTCAAGGGCCTGCGCGCCGGTTACGGCCGCGCCGAGGTGCTGCACGGCATCGACCTGCAGGCGCAAGCCGGCGGCGTGATCACCGTGATCGGCCCCAACGGCGCGGGCAAGTCCACGCTGCTCAACACCCTCATGGGCATCCTGCCCGGCCAGGGCGCGATCGAGTTCCGCGGGCAGGACATCAGCACCCTCACGCTCGAAGAGCGCGTGATGAACGGCATGGCCCTGGTGCCCGAGAAGCGCGAGCTGTTCGGCACCATGCCGGTCGAAGACAACCTGCTGCTCGGGGGCTTCCGCCAGATGCGGCTGGGCAATGCGAAGTGGCGCAGCCGCCTGGACGACGTCTACAGCATCTTCCCGCGCCTGCAGGAGCGCCGCGTCCAGCTCGCAGGCACGCTCTCGGGCGGCGAACGCCAGATGCTGGCCGTGGGACGCGCGCTCATGTCCGCCCCCGACCTGCTGATGCTCGACGAGCCCAGCCTGGGCCTGGCGCCGCTGATCGTCAAAGAGATCTTCGCCATCATCGACCGCCTGCGCCAGACCGGTGTGACCATCGTGCTGGTGGAGCAGAACGCGCGCGCCGCGCTGCAGGTCGCCGACCACGGCTACGTGCTTGAAATGGGCGAACTCAGTGCCCAGGGCCCCGCCAGCGAACTCGCCAGCGACCCGCGCGTGATCGAGACCTACCTCGGCACCGCGCGCAAAGCCACCGCCGCATGAACGCCTACCAACCCCGCGCCGCGGAACACGCCTTCGTGCTGTTCGACGTGCTGCGCGCGCACGAACGCATCGCCGAACTGCCCGCGCTGGCCGAGCACGCCGACACTGGCCTGCTCACGCAGGTGATCGAGGAAGCGGGCAAGTTCGTCGGTGAGGTGGTCGCCCCGCTCAACCGCGAGGGCGACGAAGTGGGTGCGCAATGGAACGCCGGCGCGGTCACCATGCCGCCCGGCTTCCGCGACGCCTACCAAGCCTTCTGGCAGGCCGGCTGGCCCTCGCTGGCCAGCGCCCCCGAAGACGGCGGCCAGGGCCTGCCCACCGTGGTGGAAGCGGTGCTGCACGAGATGCTCAACGCCGCCAACCATGGCTGGACCATGGCGCCCGGCCTGCTGCACGGCGCCTACGAATGCCTGCGCCACCACGCGAGCGACGAACTCAAGGCGCGCTACCTGGAGAAACTGGCCTCGGGCGAATGGCTCGCCACCATGTGCCTGACCGAGCCCCACGCCGGCAGCGACCTGGGCCTGGTGCGCACCAAGGCCGTGCCGCTGGCCGACGGACGTTACGCCCTCAGCGGCACCAAGATCTTCATCTCGGGCGGCGAACACGACCTGGCCGACAACATCGTGCACCTGGTGCTCGCGCGCCTGCCCGACGCACCGCCCGGCCCCAAGGGCCTCTCGCTCTTCCTCGTGCCCAAGTTCCACGAAGACGGCAGCCGCAGCGCCGTGCACTGCGAGCGCATCGAGGAAAAGATGGGCATCCACGGCAGCCCCACCTGCGTGATGCGCTTCGACGAGGCCGCCGCCTCCCTGGTCGGCGAGCCCGGCAAGGGCCTCAACGCCATGTTCGTCATGATGAACGCGGCGCGCCTGCTGGTGGGCCTGCAGGGCGTGGGCCTGCTCGACGCCGCCTGGCAGAAAGCCCATGCCTACGCGCAGGAACGCCGCCAGATGCGCGCGCCCGGCACCACGAGCAAGGCCGGCGAGGCCGACCCGATCGCCCTGCACCCGGCGATCCAACGCATTCTGGGCACCCAACGCGCCTGGATCGACGCCGGGCGCGTGATCGCCTACCGCACCGCGCTCGAACTCGACACCCAGAAGCACCACCCCGACGCCGCCCGGCGCGAGGCTGCCGCGCGCTGGTGCAGCCTGGTCACGCCGGTGCTCAAGTCCGCCTGGACCGAGCAGGCCTTCAGCGGCGCCAGCGCCTGCCTGCAGGTGTTCGGCGGCCACGGCTACGTGCGCGAATGGGGCATCGAGCAGCACGTGCGCGACGCGCGCGTGGCCATGATCTACGAGGGCACGAACGAGATCCAGGCGATCGACCTGCTGGTGCGCAAGACCCTGCCCGACGGCGCCACCGCGCTGCAGGCCCTGCTGGCCGACCTCAACAGCGACCTGGCCGCCCTGCCCGAGGCGGCCGCCACCCGCGGCGCCCTGGCGCGTTTCGGCGACTTCGTGCGCGAGCGCGTCGTGCCCATGGCCGGCGCCTCGGCCGAGCGCCCGTTCTGGCTGGCCGACGACTTCCTGCGCGCCACCGCCCTGCTGCTCATGGCCTGGGCCTGGGAGCGCCTGGCCGCCACCGCCGGCCACGGCGCCCAGGCCCGCGCCGCCTTCTGGCGCTGGGTCTGGCCCGAGTTCGAGATGCGCCTGGCCATGATGGACGCCACCCTGGTCAGCTAAGCTCCGCGACCATGTCCGAAACCGCCCTCTCCACCGCCAACGCCCTGCGGCGCCCGCGCGGCCCGCGCAAGCCCGCCGCCCCGGCGCCGCTGGACAGCGCGCCGGAGAGCGCCGGGCCAGAGATCGACACCAGCTACCTCGAAACCCTGCTGGGCTACAACGCGCGGCGCACCGCGCTGGCCGTGATCACCGTGTTCCTGCGCCGCATGGAGCCCTTCGGCATGCGGCCGGTGGACTTTTCCGTGCTCTCGGTGGTCGCGCACAACCCGGGCGTGACCTCGCGCCAGATCTGCGCCGCCCTGGACATCCTGCCGCCCAACCTGGTGGGCATGGTCAAGAGCCTGCAGAAACGCGGCCTGATCCTGCGCAAACCCCACCCCACCGACCGGCGCGCCCAGGGCCTGCACCTCTCGGCGCCCGGCGAGCGCCTGTACCGCGAGGCCCAGGCCACGGCCACCGCGCTGGAGCGCGACGTGGCCGACCGCCTCTCGGCCGAGGAGCTGCAGACCCTCATCGGCCTGCTGCGCAAGGTCTACCGCCGCCCGGCCACGCCCGCGCAATCCGGGTAAGTCCGTAGCCTTGGCCTTTGCGCCACAGAACGGGGGTTCCCGCAGCTAGCAAACCGGTAGCGCGGGCCGTATATTGCGAGAACCAGACGGGCCCGTCGCAGGAGACCTCGCATGAGTGCCAAGGACAACGCTGCCGTGATGCAACTCTTCGACTTGCTGGAATCGCGCTACGCCATGCGCGTGATCTGGGCCCTGAGCGACGGCCACCCCCAGACCTTCCGGCTCCTGCAGGACAGCGTGGGCGGCGTCACCCCGAACACGCTCAACACCCGCCTGAAAGAGCTGCGCGCCGCCCGCCTCGTGGACCACAGCGGCCACGGCTACCGGCTCACCACCCAGGGCGCCGATCTGGCGCGCCGGCTGGTGGAAGTGCAGCAATTCGCGGGCAAATGGTCACACCAGCAGGCGCGCGCCGCCCATCCCCTGCCCGCCGGGACATAGAATCACGCCCCTGGACAGCCCGCCTTCGCGCCGGCAGCGTCCACCGGTGGCCAAAGTGCCACCTCCCACCCTTGAATCCGGGCCCGTCGGCCCCAATTGCCCTGCATGGCCGTCCTGGCCATTGACTTCACGCACTTCAAAGACCCATGAGCCAGACGACACCCCATACCGCCCAGCCCGACCCGAACGCGCCTGTCAGCCCCGAAGAGGCCCTGGCCGCCGAGGCCGCCAACCAGGCCGATGCCGTCGCCGCCCTGACCCAGGATCTCTCCACGCTCAAGGCCCAGAACGCCGACCTGGCCGACCAGTTCCTGCGCGCCAAGGCCGAGGCCGAAAACGCCCGCCGCCGCGCTGAGGAAGAGGTCAGCAAGGCCCGCAAGTTCGCCGTGGAGAGCTTTGCCGAGAGCCTGCTGGCCGTGGCCGACAGCCTCGAAGCCGGCCTGGCCATCCAGGAAGCCACGCGCGAACAGCTGCGCGAAGGCACCGAGGCCACGCTCAAGCAGCTCAAAAGCGCGCTGGAGCGCCACAAGGTGCTGGAAATCAACCCGACCGGGGCCGCGAAGTTCGACCCCCACCAGCACCAGGCCATCAGCATGGTGCCTGCCGACCAGGAAGCCAACACCGTGGTCAGCGTGCTGCAGAAGGGTTACCTCATCGCCGACCGCGTGCTGCGCCCGGCCCTGGTGACGGTGGCAGCCCCCAAATGATCACCCGGCGGGCTTGAAATACCCACCGGTTATCCACACCTTCCCCACATCGTTTTTCACAACATCCTCACTTTTCGCATCGGAGCAACAACATGGGACGAATCATCGGCATTGACCTGGGCACCACCAACTCGTGCGTGTCCATCATGGAAGGCAACAACACCAAGGTGATCGAGAACGCCGAGGGTGCGCGCACCACGCCGTCGATCGTGGCCTACCAGGAAGACGGCGAAGTGCTGGTTGGCGCCTCGGCCAAGCGCCAGGCCGTCACCAACCCCAAGAACACGCTGTACGCGATCAAGCGCCTGATCGGCCGCAAGTTCACCGAGAAGGAAGTCCAGAAGGACATCAACCTCATGCCCTACTCCATCGTGGCCGCCGACAACGGCGACGCCTGGGTGGAAGTGCGCGGCAAGCAGATCTCGGCCCAGCAGGTCAGCGCCGACATCCTGCGCAAGATGAAGAAGACCGCCGAGGACTACCTGGGCGAGCCGGTCACGGAAGCCGTGATCACGGTGCCCGCGTACTTCAACGACGCCCAGCGCCAGGCCACCAAGGACGCCGGCCGCATCGCCGGCCTGGACGTCAAGCGCATCATCAACGAGCCCACCGCCGCGGCCCTGGCCTTCGGCCTGGACAAGCAGGAAAAGGGCGACCGCAAGATCGCCGTGTACGACCTGGGTGGCGGCACGTTCGACGTGTCCATCATCGAGATCGCCGACGTCGATGGCGAGAAGCAGTTCGAGGTGCTCTCCACCAACGGCGACACCTTCCTGGGCGGTGAAGACTTCGACCAGCGCATCATCGACTACATCATTGGCGAGTTCAAGAAAGAGCAAGGCGTCGACCTGTCCAAGGACGTGCTCGCGCTGCAGCGCCTGAAGGAAGCCGCCGAGAAGGCCAAGATCGAGCTCTCCAGCTCGGCCGCGACCGACCTGAACCTGCCCTACATCACGGCCGATGCCTCGGGTCCCAAGCACCTGAACATCAAGCTCACGCGCGCCAAGCTCGAAGCCCTGGTGGAAGAGCTGATCGAGCGCACCATCGCGCCCTGCCGCACCGCCATCAAGGACGCCGGCATCAGCGTCTCCGACATCCACGACGTGATCCTGGTCGGCGGCATGACCCGCATGCCCAAGGTGCAGGAAAAGGTGAAGGAATTCTTCGGCAAGGAACCGCGCAAGGACGTGAACCCCGACGAAGCCGTGGCCGTGGGTGCCGCCATCCAGGGCCAGGTGCTCTCCGGTGACCGCAAGGACGTGCTGCTGCTCGACGTGACCCCGCTGAGCCTGGGCATCGAGACCATGGGTGGCGTGATGACCAAGATGATCACGAAGAACACCACGATCCCGACCAAGTTCGCGCAGACCTTCTCGACCGCCGAGGACAACCAGCCGGCCGTGACCATCAAGGTGTTCCAGGGCGAACGCGAGATCGCCTCGGGCAACAAGCTGCTGGGTGAGTTCAACCTCGAAGGCATCCCGAGCGCGCCGCGCGGCATGCCGCAGATCGAGGTCTCGTTCGACATCGACGCCAACGGCATCCTGCACGTGGGCGCCAAGGACAAAGGCACCGGCAAGGAAAACAAGATCACCATCAAGGCGAACTCGGGCCTGTCGGAAGACGAGATCCAGCAGATGGTGAAGGACGCCGAGCTCAACGCCGCCGACGACAAGAAGAAGGTCGAGCTGGTGCAGGCCCGCAACCAGGCCGAAGCCATGGTGCACAGCGTGAAGAAATCGCTGGGCGAACACGGCGACAAGCTCGAAGGCGCCGAGAAGGAAGCCATCGAAGCCGCGTTGAAGGACGTGGAAGAAGCCGCCAAGGGCGAGGACAAGGAAGCCATCGAGGCCAAGACCGAAGCCCTGATGGCCGCGAGCCAGAAGCTGGGCGAGAAGGTGTACGCCGCGTCGCAGGCCGAAGCCGCCGCCGCCGCGGGTGGTGCTGGCGCCGATGCCGCACCGCAAGGCAGCAGCAAGCCGGACGACGACGACGTGGTCGATGCCGAAGTCAAGGAAGTGAAGAAGGGCTGATCGGGGCCCGCTTCCCACCCCATTCGCCGCGTCCGGGCAACCTGACGCGGCGTTTGTGCTCCAAACGAACCGCAAGAAACCATGGCTAAACGCGATTTTTACGAAGTGCTGGGCGTGCCCAAGAACGCCGGCGACGACGAGATCAAGAAGGCGTATCGCAAGCTGGCGATGAAGCACCACCCCGACCGCAACCAGGGTGATGCGGCCAAGGCGGCCGAAGAGAAGTTCAAGGAGGCCAAGGAGGCCTACGAGATGCTGTCGGACCCGCAGAAGAAGGCGGCCTACGACCAGTACGGCCACGCGGGCGTGGACCCCAACATGCGCGGCGGTGCCGGTGGCGCCGAAGGCTTCGGCGGTTTTGGCGACGCGTTCGGCGACATCTTTGGCGACATCTTCGGTGGCGCGCGCGGCGGCCAGCGCGGCGGGCGCCAGGTGTACCGCGGTGCCGACCTCTCCTACGCGATGGAAATCTCGCTCGAAGAGGCCGCCGCCGGCAAGGAAACGCAGATCCGCATTCCCTCGTGGGACAACTGCGAGACCTGCAGCGGCACCGGCGCCAAGCCCGGCACCAGCGTGAAGACCTGCACCACCTGCCACGGCCAAGGCTCGGTGCAGATGCGCCAGGGCTTCTTCAGCGTGCAGCAGACCTGCCCCACCTGCCATGGCCAGGGCAAGATCATTCCCGAGCCCTGCACCACCTGCCACGGCCAGGGGAAGATCAAGAAGCAGAAGACGCTGGAGATCAAGATCCCCGCCGGCATCGACGACGGCCAGCGCATCCGCAGCACCGGCAACGGCGAACCTGGCCAGAACGGCGGTCCCTCGGGCGACCTCTACATCGAAGTGCGCCTGCGCAAGCACGACATCTTCGAGCGCGAGGGCGACGACCTGCACTGCCAGGTGCCGGTGAGCATGACGGTGGCCGCCCTGGGTGGCGAGATCGACGTGCCCACGCTGGCGGGCAAGGCCACCATCGACCTGCCCGAAGGCACGCAAAGCGGCAAGACCTTCCGCCTGCGCGGCAAGGGCGTCAAGGGCGTGCGCAGCAGCTACCCCGGCGACCTGTACTGCCACGTGGCGGTGGAAACGCCGATCAAGCTCACCGAGCACCAGCGCAAGCTGCTCAAGGAGCTCGACGAGTCGTTCAAGAAGGGCGGCCACAAGCACAGCCCGAACGACAAGGGCTGGTTCGAGAAGGCCAAGTCGTTCTTCAGCTGATCGGCCGGCTCAGACCTGACAGGCTCAGACCTGAATGAAAAAGCGGCGCCGAGGCGCCGCTTTTTTTTGCTTTCAGAATCGTTGCAGCGGTCTGAAGCAAGACACAGGGGACAGATTGGCCAGCGGCTTGTCAGGTGCCTTCTTCTTCAAAGTAATCGCTGTCCAGCTTCGGTATCTTCACCGCCCGCGCGGTGATGCCCACCTCATGTTGGATCATCAGCTCCGCGAGTCGGTTTCCATCGATCAGCACCATGCCATCGACCGATCCCGCAAACTCCCGGGCTTGCACCGTGTAGCCGGACGTGGTGATGAAGACACCCTTCTTGGCCTTCTGACCTGCCAGGGCACCATAGAACGCCTGCAAGTCGGGTCGGCCGACGGTCGATTGCCACCTCTTGGCCTGGACATACACCTTCTCAAGTCCCAGCTTGTCGAGCGAAATAATGCCGTCGATACCGGCATCGCCGCTGCCGCCAACCTGCTGGAGATCTGCACGGCTGGCCCCATAGCCCATTCGATGCAGAAGATCCAGAACAATCGTCTCAAAAAAGGCCGGGCTGACCTGCGCCAAAGCGTCCAGCAACTCGGTGGTTGCAGCTTCATGAAGCTCCGTCAGCGCCTGGCCAAGACGATCGTCTGGACTGACGGTCGCGGAAAAAGAGGTCGGGGCGAAAGCAGGAAGCGACGCACTGGATGTCGCGCCCGGAAGGCTTTGCGGCTTCAGTTTCACGCCGACAAACCCCATCGCCAGCTGCTCGACCAACTCCGGTGTGAAAGGGTCACCATGTTCTTTCGCGAAAGCCATTCCTTCGGGGGTTACTTTCCAGAAGCCCCTCTTTGGGCTGCTGGAGAGACCCGCACGCTTCAAACGGTCGTGGCCCCAACCCGCGCGGTTCTTGTACATCGGTTGACTGCCGCTGGGAAGAAGCTGCTCTCGATCTTCCGCGGTCAATCCGAGTTGGTTGGCGGCGGCCTCGTGAGCGACTTTCGCATCAACACCCAGAGGGTGCTGGGCCAGATACCTCAGCAGTGGCTCAATGAACTTGTCGTACGTGGGAACAGGCATGTCGTGCAACTCATCGAAAATGAAGCAAAGACTGAAGCGATGGGAGAAAGGCGTTCAAGATCGTCAATCTCCTCACCGGAAAGAGGTTTCATGCAAATGTAACGCTGCATGCCCTCACCGGCGGACCCAGCAAACCGCTCAGTAGTTGTAGAACGCCCGGATCACATTGCCGTCCGGATCGCGCACCACGAATTCGTGCAGCGGGGACCAGGGCTTGGACTCGGGCGGGTGCTGGATGTCGGCACCGTTGCGGACCCAGGCCGCGTGCAAGGCATCCACTTCCTCTTTGCTGTCGAGGTTCAGCCAGATCACCACCGGTGCTGGGTTGCCGAAGTAATCGCGAAACGAGGTGTCGGTGAGGAAGATGCGGCTCCGTCCCTGCGAGATGCCCGCGATCCCGCCCCCCTCGCGACCCCAATCCACCGTGAAGCCCAACTTCTCTTCGTAATAGCTGAGCGCGGCGGCCATGTCGGTCACGGGGATTTCGGGTACGGCCTGAGGCAAGTCCTTGGTCATGACGGGTCCTTCAATGGCGAGGACCGATACACCACCTTGAAGCGCTCGCAGGCCAGCAGTTGGTCTTCGGTGAAGGCGCGGCCATGCAAGGCGCACTCGCGCTGGAAGAACTGCTCATGTGCTTCGCGCCAGTACGTCAGCGAGCCATCGCCCTCGCCCTCCGTGGCCGCGAACTCGGCGCTGACCTGGTTGAAGGGAACCCGGTCGACGGCCACGGTTTCGATGACGCATTGCGGCACACCGGCCCAGTTGGTCACGACGCTGAGGTCGCCCGGCACCGGCGCGCGCCTGCCCTGCGCCTCGAAAGTCCAGAAGGCCGAGGCCGTCGCGCGCTTCGTGCCGGACAGCACGAGGGCGGCCAGTGAATCCGCCAGGGCCTCGCTGTCGGCGAAGTAGAACGCCTCGTAGAAACGCGATTCGTCCACGCCGGCGGTCGACGCGACATAGGCTTGCCAGAACTCGGCGATGGGGGGAGGCATGGGTGACATGGCCGGCATTGTGCGGGAGGCACTCACCGCCTCAGGGCTTGGTGCCACCCGCAGCCCCGCGAAGGGCCGTGAGCTGATCGCCCAGCCAGCGGCGGCTTTCCACTGGCGCCTGGCCGCCACAGCGGACCTGGTACGGCCGGCCCGAGAGGCTGCTGCGCGACGCGGCCAGCTCGATGAACTGCTCCGCGCTCTGCACCGTGCCCCGCTTCTCGATGTAGGCGAGCTTGTCCAGCAGGTGCGCCTTGGCCCGCGCGCCGTCGTGCCAGCTGCCATTGCGCAGGAACTGGCAGCCCGAGGTTTCGAGGCGGTTCAGCATGGCGTCGATCTCCGCGCGCACGGGCGCAGGCGTGGGGTCGGCGAACGCGGCGCCCCACACGCCCGCCAGCACCAAGACCAGCACCGGCCAACGCGCCCATGCGCGCCGGGGTGGAGCGAGCCGGTCAGGCCGCACGGCGCAGCAAAGCCATGGCATGGCTGTCGATGAATTGGCCGTCCACCCGGAACGCCTGCCGTTGCACGCCTTCGTGCTGAAAGCCCAGGCGCTCGTAGAGCGTGCGCGCGTTGGGGTTGTCCGCGCGCACGGTGAGTTCGATGCGCGTCAGGCCCTGGCGCCACGCCTTGTCGATGGCCGCGACCATGAGCTGCCGGCCCAGGCCCCGGTGCCTCGCCGAAGGCAACAGGCCAATGCCCAGGACGCCGATGTGCGCCCGCGACTGGCCAACACCGGCAGCACATCGCACCAGCCGACCACGGCACCGTCGATCAGCGCGACGAAATGCGGGCGATCGTGGTCCAGGTTCTGCCGAAAGAAGGCGATGGTCTCGGCCAAGGGCGGCGCCTGCGTCAGCGCGAGAAAGCGCTTTTCGCGCGCCACCGCATCGAGCACCGCGTGAAGCTCGTTGAAGTGCGGTTCGGCGAGGGGGGTGATCGACGAGTTCATCCTGCCCGACTGTACCGGCGCTCCCTATCCCCTTCATTGGCAACATCGATTGGCCTGCGACGATAGTTTTTGTCAAACTAAACGTCAAATTCCATTCGACGCGGGAGCTTCCATGGCCGAACTGATCCGACAAGTCCGACCCGCCTGGGTCCAGCTGCAGCAACTGCCGCCGCTGCCGCCCCACGCCCTGCGCAACGCCTTGCTGGCCCTGGGCACCGGCCTGCTGGTGATGGCAGGCCTGGCCTCGCTCAGCACCTTCTGGGCGCCCACGCGCGCCTGGTGGGACGCGGCCGAACACGGCAGCGCCATGGCGGCCGGCGTGCAGGCCTCGCTGCTGGCCGCGGTGGCCACCGCCGTGGGCGCGCTGCCGGTGTTCCTGGTGCAGCGCGTGAGCAAGCTGCAGGAAGCCGCCCTGCTGTCGTTCTCGGCCGGCGTGATGCTGGCGGCGGCGATCTTCGCCTTGTTGCTGCCCTCGCTCGATGCGGGCCAGGCGCTGTTCGGTGGCCGCATCGGCGCGGCCGCGCTCAGTGGCGCGGGCCTGGCGCTGGGCATGGGCCTGATGCTGGCGGTGGACCGCTTCACGCCGCACGAACACGCGGTGCTGCCACCGGCCGCGCCGGGCCATGCCGCCAGCGCGCACACGCCCGGCGCTGTGCAGAGTGCCAAGCTCATGGTGCTGGCCATCCTGATCCACAACGTGCCCGAAGGCCTGGCCGTGGGCGCCGCCTATGCCGGCCCGCAGGACGCGGCGGGCGCGCAGACCGGCGCCTCGGTGGCGCTGGCCATCGGCCTGCAGAACATGCCCGAAGGCCTGATCGTGGCCATGGCGCTGCGCACGTTGGGCCGCAGCGCGGCGCAGGCCTGGGGCGTGGCCGCGCTCACCGGCCTGGCCGAGCCGCTGGGGGCCATCCTCGGCCTCGCGGTGCTGGGCAGCCTGCCGGCGTTCTACCCGCTGGGCCTGGCCCTGGCGGCCGGCGCGATGCTGTTCGTGGTGAGCCACGAGATCATTCCCGAGACGCACCGCAACGGCTTCGAAACCCTGGCCACGGGCACGCTGCTGGCGGGATTCGTGTTCATGCTGTTACTCGATGCCGCCTTGAACTGAGGCCCCCGGCGGGGTGCGTGGCTAAGATCGGGCGCATGAAAGCCCGACGCCCCGCCCCGCCCCTGCTCGCCGCCCTCTGCACCGCCCTGTTCGCCACCGCCGGCCTGGCACAGGCCCCCAGCCCCACCCCGGCGCCCGCACCCCAGGAATTCGAGAACTGCCTGAACACGCTGCGCGCCCCTGCCCGCGCGGTGGGCGTGAGCGAAGCGACCTTCACGCAGCACACGCTGGGCCTGGTGCCCGACATGAGCGTGATCGACAAGCTGAATTTCCAGCCCGAGTTCCGCACGGCGATCTGGGACTACCTCGCCGGCCTGGTGGACGAGCAGCGCGTGGCCGAGGGCCAGGCCATGCTGGCGCTGCACGCGGAGACGCTCAAGCGGGTGCAGGAGCGCTTCGGCGTGGACCCCGCCACGGTGGTGGCGGTGTGGGGGGTGGAGAGCAACTTCGGCCAAACCTTCGGCAAGTCGCCGCTGGTGCAGTCGCTGGGCACGCTGTCCTGCTTCGGCCGGCGGCAGGCCTATTTCCGCACCGAGTTCTACGCCACGCTGCGCATCCTGCAGGCCGGGCACATCACACCCAACCGGCTGGTGGGTTCGTGGGCCGGCGCGTTCGGCCACACGCAATTCATGCCCAGCACCTTCGAGCGGCTGGCGGTGGACTTCGATGGCGACGGCCGCGCCGACCTGATGGACAGCACGCCCGATGCCCTGGCCTCGACCGCGAACTTCCTCGCCAAGGCCGGCTGGCAGAGCGGCCAGCCCTGGGGCTTCGAGGTGAAGCTGCCCTCGGGCTTCAACGCCGGCAACGAAGGCCGCCGCACCAAGCGCACCATGGAAGACTGGGTGTCGCGCGGCGTGAAGCGGGTGGATGGTTCGCCCCTGCCGGCCAGCGGCAGCGCCGGCCTGCTCACCCCCGCCGGGCCGCAGGGGCCGGCCTTCCTGGTGCTGCGCAACTTCGATGCGATCTACAGCTACAACGCGGCCGAGAGCTATGGCCTGGCGATCGCGCACCTGTCGGACCGGCTGCGCGGCGGCGGCCCCTTCGTCACGCCCTGGCCCACCGACGACCCGGGCCTCTCGCGCGCCGAGCGCCGCGAGGTGCAGACCCTGCTGATCGCGCGCGGCCACGACATCGGCGAGGTGGACGGCATGCTGGGCGAGAAGAGCCGCGTGGCGATCCGCGTCGAGCAGGAGCGCCTGGGCCAGGAAACCAGCGGGCGCGCCGGCCAGAAGCTGCTGAAGGCGCTGCGCGGCGGCTGAAATCAGCGGCCCGCGCGGGCCAGGTTGCGCGCCAGGCGCTCGCCGGCCGCGCGCAGCCGCTCCTTGAGCGCGGGCGGCTCCAGCACGTCGAAGTCCACGTCCATCGCCATGAGCCAGTAGGCCAGCGAGTCCAGTGAATCCAGTTGGCCGGCGCCACACCGCATGAGACAGCGCGTGTCGTCGATGGCCTCCAGCGTGGCGGCCGAGGCCGGGATGATGCGCGCCATCGCCTCGCGGGGCCGGTGCAGCACCACGCGCGCCTCGTCGCCGTGCTGCACCCCCGCCAGCGTGCCCGAGACATAGGCGCGCAGGTCGCCCGCCGGCGCGGCCCGTGGCGTGAAGTGCGCGCCGGTGCTCGGCGCGCCTTCCACGCGGTCGATGCGGAAGGTGCGCCAGTCGTCGCGCGCGGGGTCCCAGGCCACCAGGTACCAGCGGCTGCCGGTGTGCACCAGGCCTTGCGGCTCCACCGTGCGCACGCTGCTCTGGCCCCGCATGTCGCGGTAGTGGAAGCCCACCTGCAGCTGGTCGCGGCAGGCGACGGCCAGCAGCGCCAGCACGCCCGCATCGATGGTCGGGCCGCCGCGCTGCAAGGGCACGATGGCCGAGCGCAGCGCGCCGGTGCGGCGGCGCAGCCGGGTGGGCATCACCTGCTCCAGCTTCACCAGGGCGCGCAGCGAGCTCTCTTCCACCCCGCTCACGGTGCCCGAGGCGGCGACCTGCAGCGCGATGGCCACGGCCAGCGCCTCTTCGTCGTCCAGCAGCAGCGGCGGCAGCGACTGGCCCGCGCGAAACGCGTACCCGCCCGCCACGCCGCTGCTGGCGTGGATGGGGTAGCCGAGCTGGCGCAGGCGGTCGATGTCGCGCCGCAGCGTGCGCGGATGCACCTCCAGCCGCTCGGCCAGCTCGGTGCCCGCCCAGTGGCTGCGGGTCTGCAGCAGGGACAACACGCGCAGCAGCCGTGAGGACGACGAAAGCATGGCGCCACTCTACCTCGAATCGAGGGCCGAATCTGTCCTCAATAGGCGCGACATTGCAGGCACGTGCCCGACGCGGTGTCGGGCCGATGCTTCAACCCCCTTTCAGGAGTCCACCATGTCCCAGATCGTTCTCTACTGGCACCCCATGTCCAGCGCCACCCCGGTCGCCTGCGCCCTCGCCGAACTGGGCGTGAAACACGACCGCGTGAAGATCGACATCACGAAAGGCGAGCAGCGCCGCCCCGACTACCTGGCCCTCAACCCCAACGGCAAGGTGCCCACCATGACGGTGGACGGCGCGCCCCTGTTCGAGGCGCTGGCGATCGAGATGTGGCTGGGCGAGACCTATGGCGTGAAGAAGGGCCTGTGGCCGGCCGAGGGCACGCCCGAGCGCCTGCAGGCGATGGCGTGGAGCACCTGGTCCTACGTGACCTACGGCGCGCAGCTGGTGCGCCTGCAGGCCGCGCGCGACATGGGCACGCCCGACGACGCCCACGGCACGTCGGCGCACAAGGGGCTGGACCAGTTGCTCGCGCTGCTGGACGCGCGCCTGGCGGCCCAGCCCTGGATGCTCGGCGCCGCCTATTCGCTGGTGGACCTGATCGTGGGCTCGGTGATCGGCTACAGCGCCTACATCGGCGCGCCGGTGGGCTCGCACCCGCACGTCGCGGCCTGGCTGGGCAAGGTGCAGGCCCGGCCGGCGATGCAGATCGACGCCTAGAGCTTCACCGCCGTGCCGCTCACGGCGACCATCATCATTCCGTTGGTCTCGCCGAGCACCTCGTAATCGAAGTCGATGCCGATCACGCCGGTGGCGCCCATCTCGCGCGCCGATTCCATGAGGTCTTCCATGGCGGCGTCGCGCGCGCCCGAGAGGGCGCGCTCGTAGCCACCGGCCCGCCCGCCCACCACATCGCGCACCGAAGAGAACAGGTCGCGGAAGATGTTGGCGCCGATGATGGCCTCGCCGTGCACGATGCCCAGGTACTGCGACCGCTCCACGCCTTCCGGCGTGGTGGTGCTGAGGAAGAAGCCGTCCTTGCTCTTGGAAAACCAGCCCATGTGAACACTCCCGCAAACGCACCACCCGCCGGGTGCCCGGGCATGGTACCGTGGGCCACACCCTCCACGAAAGCTCCCATGCCAGGCTACCAAGTCCGGACCGAGACCCTCAGCCTCGGCGGCGAAGACTGGCACATCCGTCGGCTGCTCGACGACCAGCAGTACACCGACACCCAGCACCACGCGGCCGACATCGGCCTGCCGCCGGCGGGCTGGTCGCATTTCGGGCAGGTGTGGCCCTCCTCGCGCGTGCTCGCGCTGGCCATGCTCACGCACCCCATCGCGGGATTGCGCGTGCTGGAAATCGGCGCGGGCCTGGCGCTGGCCAGCCTGGTGATGCACCGGCGCGGCGGCGACGTGACGGTGAGCGACTGGCACCCGCTGACCGAAGAATTCCTGCGGCACAACCTGGCCCTCAACGGCCTGGGCCCCATGCCCTACCAGGCCGGCAACTGGGAAAGCACCGCCGCCACCGACAACCCGGCCCTGGGCCGCTTCGACCTCATCGTGGGCAGCGACCTGCTCTACGAGCGCCAGCAGCCGGCGCAGCTCGCGGCCTTCATCTTCCGCCACGCCGCGCCCCAGGCGGTGGTGATCATCGTGGACCCCGACCGTGGCAACCGCGCGGCCTTCGGCCGCGACATGGCCGCGCTGGGCTTCACGCTGAGCATGCAGGCGGCCGACCGGCTGCTGGAAGACGGCGAGGCCTACAAGGGCCGCTTCCTGAGCTTCACGCGCTAAGTTGCTGCGGCGCTCAGTGCGCGCCGCCCGCGTCCACGGAGCCGCCGAGCACCGGCTTGGAGAACCAGATCACCGCCACCAGCACGAAGAACAGCGCCGCCGAAAGGTAGAACAGGTCGGTCACGGCCAGCGTGAAGGCCTGCTGGTTGATCAGGCGGTCGATCGTGGTCAGCGCCTGTTCGCGGCTCATGCCGCTGCCCATGAGCTGGTCCAGCGTGGCCATGGCGGTGGCGTTGCCGGTGTGGATCGACTCCACTAGCTGCGCGTGGTGCAGCGAGGCCCGGCTTTCCCACAGCGTGGTGAACAGCGAGGTGCCCACCGCGCCCGCCGTGATGCGCACGAAGTTGGACAGACCCGCGGCCGACGGCGTCTGCTGCGGCTGCAGGCCCGAGAACACGATGGCCTGCAGCGGAATGAAGAAGAACGCCATGGCCGCCCCCTGCAACAGCGTGGGGATCAGGATGGTCATGAAGTCGGCCTGGGTGTTGAAGTTCGAGCGCATCCACAGCACCGCGCCAAAGCCGAGGAAGGCCACGGTGGCGAGCTTGCGCGGGTCGATGCGGCTCACGTTCTTGCCCACCCAGGGCGAGAGCACGATGGCCAGCAGGCCCACCGGCGCCGTCGCCAGGCCGGCCCAGGTGGCCGTGTAGCCCATGTGCTGCTGCAGCCACAAGGGTAGCAGCACCACGTTGCCGAAGAACAGGCCGTAGGCGATGGACAGCGCGAGCGTGCCGGTGACGAAGTTGCGCCGCGCGAACAGGCGGATCTCCACGATGGGGTGCTTGTCGGTCAGCTCCCAGGCCAGGAAGAACAGGAAGCTCACCACCGCGACGACGGCCAGCGCGATGATCTCGCCCGACTCGAACCAGTCCAGCTCCTTGCCCATGTCGATCATGATCTGCATCGCGCCGACGAACAGCACCAGCAGCACCAGACCGATCACGTCCAGCGGCACGCGGCGCGGGCCGGGGTCGCGGCTGCGGTAGATGGACCAGGTGAGCGCGGCGGCCACCAGGCCCACCGGGATGTTGATGTAGAAGATCCAGGGCCAGGAGATGTTGTCGGTGATCCAGCCGCCCAGCAGCGGCCCGGCCACGGGCGCGACCAGCACGGTCATGGCCCACATGGCCATGGCGGTGCCCGCCTTGGCGCGCGGGTAGCTCGCCAGCAGCAGGGTCTGCGACAACGGAATCATCGGGCCGGCGACCAGGCCCTGCAGCACGCGGAACGCGATCAGCAGGCCGATGTTGGGTGCCAGGCCACACAGCCAGGAGGCGATCACGAACAGCAGCACGCTCATGGTGAACAGGCGCACCTGCCCGAAGCGCTGCGTGAGCCAGCCGGTGAGCGGCACCGAGATGGCGTTGGCCACCGCGAACGAGGTGATGACCCAGGTGCCCTGCGCCGGGCTCACGCCCATGTCGCCCGCGATCGCGGGAATGGACACGTTGGCGATCGAGGTGTCGAGCACGTTCATGAACGTGGCCAGCGACAGCGCGAGCGTGCCCAGCACCAGCTGCGCGCCCTTGAGGGGCTCGAACACCGGTGGCGAGGCGCTCGGCGCGGGCGCCGGCGGTGGGGCCTCGGCGGGCAAGGCCCCCGAGGCGGGAAGGGCGTGGCTGTCGGCCATGGCGGTCAGCGCCGGTTCAACGGGCCAGGGCCACCGAGCCCGTGCTCACCGGGGCGGCCGGCAGGGCCGGCGCGGCGGGGGCGGCGGGCGCCCGCGTGGCGGCCGCCGTGCGCGACCCACCACCACCATGCTGGCCGATGATCTGCTGCACGCGCGTGTCGGCTTCGCGGTTGTCCTGTTCGAACACGGCGGTCTGCACCTCCTGCGGCGCGGCGGCCGCATCGGCCAGCATGCGGCCGTCGGTCTTGCTCACGTCCACGCGCGCTTCCATCGACAGGCCCAGGCGCAGCGGGTGGTCCACCAGTTCCTTGGCGTCCAGGCGCACGCGCACCGGCACGCGCTGCACCACCTTGATCCAGTTGCCGGTGGCGTTCTGCGCCGGCAGCAGCGCGAAGGCCGCGCCGGTGCCCGCGCCCAGGCCCTCGATGGTGCCGTGGTAGGTCACGTTCTTGCCGTACACGTCGGCGCTGAGTTCCACCGGCTGGCCCAGCCGCAGGTTCTTGAGCTGGCTTTCCTTGAAGTTGGCGTCCACCCAGACCTGGTCGAGCGCGATCACCGACAGCAGCGGCGAACCGGCCGGCACGCGCTGGCCCAGCTGCACGTTGCGGCGGGCCACGTAGCCGGCCACCGGCGCCTGCAATTCGACGCGCTTGAGCGCCACATAGGCCTCGCGCACGCGGGCCGACGCGCGCAGCACGCTGGGGTGCTGGTCGACCGCGATGCCTTCGGTCAGCGTCTGGTTCGAGGCCAGCTGTTCCTTCGCGGCGAGCACGGCCGCGCGGGCCGCCTCGGTGGCGCTGCGCGCGGCGGCGAGCTGCGCCGTGGCGTGCTTGAATTCTTCCTGGCCGACGGCACCCGAGGCCACCAGCGGCTGGCGCCGCGCCACGTCGTCCTGCAGGCGCTGCAGGTCGGCCTGCGCGCGCGCCAGGTCGGCTTCGCGCAGGGCGATCTGCGCGCCCTGGGTGCGGTTGTTGGCGTACAGCGTGCGCACCTCGCGCACCGTCTGCGCGAGCTGGGCCTCGGCCTGTTCGAGCGCGATCTTCGCGTCCGTCGGGTCCAGGCGCACCAGCCACTGGCCGGCCTGCACGTGGTCGTTGTCGTTGGCGCTGATCGCCACCACGGTGCCCGCCACCTGCGGCGTGATCTGCACCACGTTGCCCTGCACATAGGCGTTGTCGGTGGTCTCGTAGTGGTTGAGCACCAGGGCCCAGTAGGCGGCGTAACCCAGGCCGGCGGCGAGCACGACCGCGCTCACGGCGGTCAGGGCTTTCTTGCGGGCGGGGTTGCCTTGCGGTGCGGTGGTGTCGGAAGGGGTGGTCATGAGGGGCTCCGTTGGTCGGTGAGCAAGATGAAAAAGGAAGTCAGTGCGAGGCCGGGGTGTCGGGCGCGAAGCCGCCGCCCAGGGCGCGCACCAGCGCCACCTGGGTGGACAGGGCCCGCGCCTGCAGGTCCACGGTCTGGCGCCGCTGGCTGAACAGCGAGGTCTCGGCGCTGAGCACGGTGAGGTAACCGCTCAGGCCCGCGCGGTAGCGCTGGGTGGCGATGTCGTAAGCGGCCTCGGCGGCGCTGCGCGCCTGCGCCTGCTGCTCGCGCTGGCGCTCCAGCGACTGGCGGGCGTTGAGCTGGTCGGCGGTCTCGCGCACGGCTTCGAGCACCGCGCCGTTGTAGCTCTCCACCGCGGCGTCGAGGTCGGCCGTGCGGGTGCGCAGCTGCGCGCGCAGGCGGCCGGCGTCGAAGATCGGCAGGTGGATCGCGGGGCCGATGCCGTAGTGCTGGCTGCCCGAGTCCACCAGGCGGTCCAGCCCGATGCTGGACAGGCCCACGAAGGCGGTGAGGCTCACGTTGGGATAGAACTGCGCCTTGGACACGTCCACGCCCTTGGTGGCCGCCTCCATGCGCCAGCGCGCGGCGGTGATGTCGGGGCGGCGGCCCAGCAGGTCGGCCGGCAGCACCTCGGGCAGCACCAGGGTGCGCAGGGCCTGCAGGTCGGGTTTCAACTGGTCGTAGCTGGCCGGCGGCAGGGCCGCGAGCGCGGCCAGGGCGTGGCGCGTGGCCACGATCTGTTCGTCCAGCTGCTCGATCTGCACGCGCGCGTCGGGCAGCGCACCCTCGCCCTGCTTGAGCTCCACGCGCGTGTCCAGCCCGGCGTCCACGCGCTGGCGGATCAGGCCCAGCATCTGCTCGCGCTGGGTCAGGGCCTGCTGCGCCACCTCGCGCTGCGCGAGCAGGCGGCCGAGCTGCACATAGGTCTGCGCCACGTTGCTGGCCAGCACGTTGCGCGCGGCCTGCAGGTCGGCGGCGGCGGCGCGCTCGCTGCCCACGGCGGCTTCGATCGCGGAGCGGTGCAGGCCGAAGAAGTCGAACTCCCAGCTGCCGGCGATCTGCGCGTTCGCCAGCGTGCGCGTGGAGCCGCCCAGCGGCGCCGGGTAGATGCTGTTGGCGCTGAAGTGCTGGCGCGTGGCGTCGGCACTGCCGTTGATCTTCAGGCCGTCGTTGGCCTCTTCGCCGGCCGTGGCGGCCTGGGCGCGCCGCAGGCGGGCCTGCGCCACCTTCAGCGAAGGCTGGGCCTGCAGGGCCTGGTCGATCACCTGGGTCAGGGACACATCGCCCCAGCCGCGCCACCAGTCGGCGGGCACCAGTTCGGCGGTGGCCGCGCCGCTGCCGGCGGGCTGCGCCAGGCCCACGGCCTGCGGTTCCAGCACCGTGGATTGCGATTGAATGCCCGCGCTGCTGGCGCAGGCCGCGAGCACGGCGGCCAGGGCCAGGGTGCTCAGGGCGGCCACCGTGCGGCGTGCGGGGAATATTTGATGGGGCTTCATTTGCTTAGGCAAGTAATGGGGTCAACAAGTCGATGAGGCGGGAATTTTCACGAACGGTCCGTCAACCGGAGTCCTTCAGTGCCTCGCCCGTCTCGACCATGCGGCGCAGGTAACCCAGCAGCGCCTGCCACTCGGTCTTGCTGAAACCGGCGAGGTGCTGGTTCATCACATCGGCCAGCACCTCGGGCACGTGTTCCATGGCGGCCTTGCCCTCGGGCGTGAGCTCCACCACCACCACGCGGCGGTCTTCGGTGGAGCGCACGCGCGTGCACAGGCCTTTCTTCTCCAGGCGGTCGAGCAGGCGCGTCATGGCTCCGGCGTCGATCTGCGACCAGCGCGCGAGCTCGGCCACGGTGGCCGTGCCCTGCATGCGCAGCTTCATCAGCGGCCCCCACTGCGCGGTGGTGAGGTCGTGCAGGCACAGGCGCTTGTCGGCCTGGTAGACGATGGACATCATCACGCGCTTCATGAGGTAACCCACGCTCTGGTCGGGCGTGAAGTTGTGTCCGTCGTAGAAGGCGGGGGTCGGGGTGGTGCGAGGCATGCCGCGAATATACATGCCTAGGCAATATTTGTTTTGGCATCTTAAATAGCCACATTGAAAAAAAGGGAAAACATCACGTACTCGGCAGCTCAGTGCGCTGGAGATCCAAAGACCTGTTTTACCGTCCGTAGGATCCAGGCGTCGGCGGTATCCACATTGAAAGGGCACGCGTGTACAGAATCATTTCAGACATCGCGCAAGTAGAGACGCTGGGGCTAAAACTCGAGAAAAAGCTGAAGGCGGCCTTTACCGAGCGGGAATCCCGTAAAGTGAATTGGCCCAAGGGAAGCAGCAAGAAGCGCCATCCGGCACCGCCAACGGGCGACGTCATGTTCCAACCCAGGAGCGGAATCCCCGCCCGCGCATGGTCACCTCGCAGGGAAAGTGGGACCAAGTACCGCAACTTCCTGTTGTTTGGCGAACCTGGCAGCAGCGACTCCATGAACATCGCTGTGCAGGTGAACTTTCCTCTCGGCACGTTTCACATGAGCAACGGCGGCGTCTTCCTGGAAGACGAACGCGGCCGCGTCTGGATTGGCCACACCGGGAAGATGACCCGCGTAACCGCGCTGAAGATTGCGCCTGTGCTCAAGGGGTTCGAAGGTCAAACCGTCATGGCGGCAGGCTATCGCCGTGAACAAGAGATCATCCTTCTCACCCGCCTGGATGGTGCCTCTCTCATTCGCGACCTATGGGCCTTTGCCAAGAAAGCGCGAAATGTCGCGGATGCAGTGCACGAGAACCGCCTTGCCCCATCGGCAAACGCCATCGGCAAACCATCAAAGCGCGCGCAAGCGGCCCTGGGAAAGCTGCACAAGTACGCCAAGGAGCACAGCGGGCGAGGAAAGCGAAAGGCCGTTGCCAAAGGGACGAGGGATGTGACTCACGGGGCGATCGTGGACGAACTTTCCCGGAAGGTGGGAGAAGGCTGTGCGGTCAAAAATTCAGGATTTGTGGATCTCGCGTTTACTTCGGGCAGCGCCATCGACTTGTTCGAGGTCAAGACATCGACAAGGCTTCAGGCGCTATACACATCCATCGGCCAGTTGGTCGTTCATGGCGTTGCGGTGGAGCGAGAGGCCCGCCTTCCCACGCGCCGCTATCTGGTGGTACCGGGCATGCCGCGGGAGGACGTCCTGTCCATCCTTCGTGAAGAGGTCAACGCCAATGTGATCACTTATCGGAAGACCCGATACGGATACGAATTCAGGGGTTTGCCGTCTGCAGCGCAATAGAAAACAAAAAGGCCCGCGATGCGGGCCTTTTGCATGAGGGCCTGGCCGCGTGGGCCAGGAGGCGATCAGCCGCCCTTCTTCGAGCGCTTGCCCGGGTTCTTCTTGCTGCGCGTGGCCACGCCGCGCTCCAGGCTCACGCGCTGGCCACGGCCGGGCGTGGTCAGGGTGACGCCAGCGACGGGCTTCGGACGGGGAGTGGCTTTGCGGTCGGCTTCGGTGACGATTTTGTTGCCCATGGCTGGTTCCTGAGAGAGATTGCAAAAGCCGCTATTAGGCCATAGACGCCGCGCCCTCTCCCACCACCCCTTTTCCCCGCACGCAGGCGGGCCCCGGGCACGCCACGCCAATACCCCGCGGCCTTAGTAGGTTTTTGCAGACAAAGTGGGGCAACGGCCCTAGCATTGATTCTGTAATGAATCAACGTTTCATATACAAAACACCCTAATCCACCCGCAGGTCCCCATGAACGACGCACTTCACGGCTCCCGCGCAACCGCCCCGACCAGCGGCGGTTTGCATCCCGCGATCGAATTCATCGGGGTGGACAAGCGCTTTCCCGCGCGGGGCAAGAACCCGGAAGTGATCGCCGCGCGCAACGTGACGCTGTCCATCCAGCCGGGCGAGGTGGTGTCCCTGATCGGCCCGTCGGGCTGCGGCAAGAGCACGCTGCTTAACATGGGCTCGGGCCTGGCCAAGGCCTCGGCCGGCACGGTCAAGGTCAACGGTGAAGTGGTCACCGGCCCCAACAAGCACGTCGCCTTCATGCTGCAGAAAGACCTGCTCATGCCCTGGCGCACGATTTCGCAGAACGTCGAGTTCGGCCTGGAGCTGCGCGGCGTGCGCGCCGCCGACCGCGCCGCCATCTCCGAGAAGCTGCTGGCCCAGTGCCACCTCAAGGGCTTCGGCAACAGCTACCCGCACCAGCTCTCCGGCGGCATGCGCCAGCGCGCCGCCATGGCGCGCACGCTCGCGGTGGACCCGATCGTGCTGCTGATGGACGAGCCCTTCTCCGCGCTGGACGCGCAGACCAAGATGATCCTGCAGCAGGACCTGGCGCGCACCGTGGCCGAGCACAAGAAGACCGTGCTCTTCATCACCCACGACCTGGCGGAGGCGGTCGCGCTGTCCGACCGCATCCTGGTCATGAGCGAGCGCCCCGGCACCATCGTCGAAGAGATCGTGGTCGACATCCCCGGCCGCGACAACCCGATGGCGCGCCGCAAGCACCCCGCCGTGGGCGACTACGTCTCGCGCCTGATGGACCTGCTCAAGCTCGACGCGCAGACCGACGTGCACTGACCCCCGCATTCCCATTCACCCACCTCCTGGAGTTGCCATGAAGATGACCCGCGCTTTCAACGGTACCCGCCGTGCCTGCCTGAGCCTGCTCGCCACCGCGGCGCTGGTCTCGCCCCTGGCGGCCCATGCCCAGCTGCAGGAGATCACCTACCTGCTGCCCGCGCCCGGCACGCTGCCCGCCTTCGGCCCCTGGATGCTGGCCCAGGCCAAGGGCTACTACGAGCAGGAAGGCCTCAAGGTCAACTTCGTCACCGCGCGCGGCGGCGTGGACGTGGCCAAGCAGATCGGTGCCGGCAACGCCGTCATCGGTGGCGCCATCGGCGACACCCCCATCATCGCCCGCGCCCAGGGCATCCCCGTCAAGGCCGTGGCCGTGCTCGGCGCCGGTTCGCTCACCCAGCTCGTGAGCCACAAGGACGAGAAGATCGAGAGCCCACGCGAACTCAAGGGCAAGACCGTCACCGTCCTGGCCTACACCGACACCACCTACTACGCCCTGCTGGGCATGCTCAGCAAGGTCGGCCTGACCAAGAACGACGTCAACATCCAGGCCGCCGGCCCCGCGGGCGTGTGGCAGCAGTTCGCCGCCAAGAAGGCCTCGGCCATGGCCGGCGTGCCCGACTGGACGGTGAGCGCGATGGAAGCCGGCGCGCAGGTCGACATCCTGCCGGCCGACATCTACTTCAAGAGCATGGCCCAGGCCATCCTCGCCTCCGACGAGACCATCGCCAAGAACCCGCAGCTGATCCAGAAGCTGGTGCGCGCCACGCTCAAGGGCATGAAGGACATCATGGCCGACCCCAAGGCCGCCACCGCCGCCTACGTGGCGCACGTGCCGGTGCACAAGGGCAAGGAAGCCAGCATCCAGAAGGCCTTCGAACTCTTCAACAAGTACGTCTACGCCGCGCAGAAGGTGCCCGGCACGATGGACGAGGCCCGCCTGGCCGAGCTGCAGAAGTTCTACGTCACCAACGGTGTGGTGCCCAAGGAGACCCCGGTCAAGGAGCTCTACACCAACCAGTTCGTGACGGCCAAGTGAGTCGCGCCGCCCTTCCCTTCCCGCATCCGAGAGTCGCGACATGAAAGACGTACTGCAGCGCTACAGCACAGCGCTCTGGAGCCTGCTGGTCCTGGTGGTGTTCATGGCGGTCTGGGAATACGTTCCCGGCCTGCTGGGCGTGCCGGAATTCGTGCTGCCGCCCTTCTCGCGCGTGTGGGAAGAAGCGGTCCGCATCTGGGGCACCGAGCGCCTGCTCTGGCACGCCGGCATCACCGGCGCGGAGGTCGTCATCGGCTTCATCCTGGGCTCGCTGCTGGGCGCGCTGATCGGTTACGCCCTGGGCCTCTCGCCCAAGGTGGAGGCCGTGCTCTCGCCCTACCTGCTCGCCCTGCAGATCGCGCCCAAGGTCGCGTTCGCGCCGCTGTTCGTGATGTGGCTGGGCTACACCATGTACCCCAAGATCCTGGTCGCGATCCTGATCGTGTTCTTCCCGGTGCTCATCAACGTGCTCTCGGCCATGCGCACCATGGACCACGACCTGATCAACCTCGCGCGCTCCTTCTCCGCCACCCGGCTGCAGGTGTTCCGCATGGTCGAGTTCCCGACCACGCTGCCGCCCCTGTTCTCGGGCCTGCGCATCGCCAGCACGCTGGCCGTCATCGGCGTGGTCGTCGGCGAACTCGTGGGCGGCAACATGGGCCTGGGCTACATGCTGGTGTTCTTCGAAGGCCAGGGCAACACCGCCGGGGTGTTCGTGGTCATCGGCGCGCTCACCGTGATCGGCATCGTCGCCTACTACGCCGTGGTGATCGCCGAGAAGCGCGTGCTTCACTACCTGCCCAGCGCCGAACGGCGCGTGGCCTGAGGAACACCATGGCACAGGAAATCCAACTCGACAACCGCCGCGTGCTCGTCACCGGCGCCGCGCGCGGCCTGGGCGCGAGCTTCGCCCAGTCGCTGGTGCAGGCCGGTGCGCGCGTCGTCATCAGCGACGTGCTGCACGAGGCCGGCCAACAACTCGCCAAGGACCTCGGCCCGAACGCGCACTACGTGCCGCTGGACCTGCTCGACGCGGCCAGCGTGCGCGCCGGCGTGGACGCCGCCGCGCAATGGCTGGGCGGCCTCGACGGCCTGATCAACAACGCGGCCATCACCAACTCCGGCGGCAAGGGCATGGGCGAACTCAGCCCCGAGACCTGGGACCTGGTGATGGACGTGAATGTGCGCGGCACCTGGCTCGTCACCGCCGCCGCGCGCCCGCACCTGGCCGCCGCCGGTGGTGGCCGCGTGGTCAACATCGCCTCCGACACCGCGCTCTGGGGCGCGCCCCGCCTGCTGGCCTACGTGGCGAGCAAGGGCGCGGTGATCGCCATGACCCGTTCGCTGGCGCGCGAGATGGGCGAGGACGGCACCACCGTCAACGCCATCGCCCCCGGCCTCACGCTGGTCGAAGCCACCGCCTACGTGCCGCAGGAGCGGCACGAGCACTACCTCAAGGGCCGCGCGATCCAGCGGCCGCAGATCCCCGAAGACGTCAACGCCGCCGCCCTGTTCCTGCTGACACAGGCCAGCGGCTTCATTACCGGTCAGCTGCTGCCCGTCAACGGCGGCTTCACGATGAACTGAAAAGGAGAAAACGCATGAGCACAGCCACCATCACCAAACCCGCAGCGGCCAACGCGCCCGTGTTCAACGAACGCGGCCTGATGGACGCGAACATTCCGTCCGAGGCCGAGACGCAGCGCGTGATGATGCGCCAGGAAGGCCAGAGCTTCGCGCAGTGGATGGAGAGCCGCGTGGCGCGCAGGAGCACGCGCAGCTACGACTGGGACGCGCTGAAGTTCCAGGCCGACTACGACCCCAAGTACCGCCGCGCGCAGATGCGCTACGTGGGCACCGGCGGCACCGGCGTGAACAAGGACACCAACACCGTGCCCGCCGCGCACTTCACCTTCTCCACCATGGTGATCCCGGCCGGCAACATCGGCCCTTCGCACATCCACTACGACGTGGAAGAGATCTTCTTCGTCATGCGCGGCGCGATGAAGGTGGTCTGCGAGAAGGACGGCGAGCGCTGGGAAACCATCGTCGGCGAGCGCGACCTGATCTCGGTGCCGCCCGGCGTGTACCGCGAAGAGCACAACGTGGGCGACGAAGACGCGCTGATGTGCGTGATGCTGGGTTCGCCCAAGCCCATCACCCCCACCTACCCGCCCGACAGCCCCCTGGCCAAGATCAAGAGGTGAATCCCCCCCGCGCCGCTGCGCGTCACCCCCCAAGGGGGGCAACACCAGCGGCCCGGCAAAGCCGGTTCCGCGGTGTTTCTGGTTCAACTTCCCTTCAATCCTCATGACGCCTCTTCAAGCCCTCGCCTCCCACCCGCTGCGCAACATCGCACTGGCGGATGGCGCGCGCGTGTCGTACCGCGAAGCGGGCACGGCCGCGTCGGTGACGCACGTGCTGCTGCACGGCATCGGCTCGGCCTCGGGCAGCTGGGTGCGCCAGCTCGACGCCGCGGCGGGCAAGCCCGTGCGCGTGCTGGCCTGGGACGCGCCGGGCTACGGCACCAGCGACCCGGTGAAGGCCGACTGGCCACGCGCCGACGACTACGCCGAGCGCTTCTGGGCCTGGCTCGACGCGCTGGGCGTTGCAACGCCCATCACGCTGGTGGGCCACTCCCTGGGCGCGCTCATGGCCGGCCGGGCCGCCCTGCTGGCGCCTGCGCGCGTGCAGCGCCTGGTGCTGCTCTCGCCCGCCGGCGGGTATGGCAACGCCGAGCCGGCCGTGCGCGAGCAGAAACTGCGCGACCGCCTGGCCACGCTGGAGCGCCTGGGCCCGCAAGGCATGGCGCAGGCGCGCGGCGCGGCCATGCTCTCGCCCGGCGCGGCGCCCGAGCTGGTCGAGGCCGTGCGCGAAAGCATGTCGCAGGTGATTCCCGCCGGCTACACGCAGGCCGCGCGCCTGCTCGCCCACGGCACCCTGGCGGCCGACCTGAAGCAGCTGCGCCTGCCGGTGGTGGTGGCCAGCGGCGCCGCCGACGGCATCACCACCCCCGCCTCCTGCCAGGCCGTGGCCCAGGCCGCCGGCGTGGCATGGAATGATCTGGGTTCTGCGGGCCACGCGTGCCCGCTGGAAGCCCCCGGCGCGGTGAACGCCCTGCTGGGTCTCAACTGAACAAGGAGAAGACCATGGCCACCGAGAAAAACGACGACCGCTACACCGTGCCCGCGCTCATGCGCGGCCTGCAGCTGCTGATGCTGTTCAACCGCGACGAGCGCGAACTCACCGGTGCCGAAATCTCGCGCCGGCTCGAACTGCCGCGCGCCTCGGTGTTCCGCATGCTGCAGACGCTGGAGCAAGGCGGCTTCGTCGAGCGCGTGGGCGATGGCGCCTACTACAAGCTCGGCCTGTCCGTGCTGCGCCTGGGCTTCGAGTTCCTGGCCTCCATGGAACTCACCGAGCACGGCCGCCCCATCATCGAGGCGCTGCGCGACCAGTGCGGCTACTCGGCCCATGTGGTGGTGCGCGACGCGCGCGACGTGGTCTTCATCGCCAAGGTCGCCGGGCGCAGCGCCCTGTTCCATTCCATCCAGGTCGGCGCGCGCCTGCCGGCCCACGCCACCGTGCTGGGCCGCCTGCTGCTCAGCGACCTCGACCTGCACGCCCTGCGCCAGCTCTACCCCGAACCCGAGCTGCCGAAGTACACCCCCCGCACGCCGGCCACGGTCGAGCAGCTCAAGCAGCTGATCGACCAGGACCGCGCCAACGGCTACGGCGTGAGCCAGGGCGGATTCGAATCCGGCATCTCGACCATCGCCGCACCGGTCTTCAACGACCGGGGCGAGGTCTCGGCAGCCATCAGCATCACCGTGCCGGCGCAGCAGGTGCAGCCCGGCGAACTCGAAGTTCTCGTCAACCAGGTGCGCGAGGCCGCGGCCCAGCTCACCGAACGCATCAGCCACCTGCCCAACCGCGGTGGCTGGCAAACCAAACCGACCGAAAAGAAAGTCGCATGAGCCCATCTCACCAACGCATCACCGTGGGGGAACTCGCCGCCCGCTTCCTGGAGCAGTGCGGCGTGCGCGCCGCCTTCGGCGTGATCTCCATCCACAACATGCCCATCCTCGACGCGTTCCACACGCGCCAGAAGATCCGTTTCGTCTCGGCGCGCGGCGAGGCAGGTGCGTGCAACATGGCCGACGCCTATGCCCGCGTGAGCGGCACGCTGGGCGTGTGCGTCACCAGCACCGGCACCGGCTGCGGCAACGCGGCGGGCGCGATGGTCGAGGCCATCACCGCCGGCACGCCGCTGCTGCACCTCACCGGCCAGATCGAGTCCCCCTTCCTGGACCGCGACCTGGGCTACATCCACGAGCACCCGGCCCAGCTGGCCATGCTCAAGGCGGTGGGCAAGGACGCCTTCCGCATCCGCAACCCCGAGACCGCCCTGGCCACGCTGCGCGAGGCCGTGCGCCTGGCGCAGACGCCGCCCTGCGGCCCGGTGAGCATCGAGATCCCGATCGACGTGCAGAAGATGAAGCTGGACCTGCCGGCCGATCTCTCGCCGCTGGCCGTGCCACCCGTGCAGCCCAACCTGGCCGCCGTGGACCTGCTCGCCGAGCGCCTGCTCAGCGCCAAGCGCCCCCTGCTGTGGCTGGGTGGCGGCGCGCGCGGCGCCAGCGCCGCCGCGATGCGGCTCGTGAACATGGGCTGGGCCGTGGTGTCCTCCGTGCAGGGCCGCGGCATCGTGCCCGAAGACCACCCCGCCACGCTGGGCTCCTACAACCTGCAGAAGCCGGCCGAAGAGTTCTACGAAACCGTGGACGCCTTCCTCTCCGTGGGCACGCGCCTGCGCAGCAACGAGACGCTGAACTACAAGCTCAAGCTGCCGGCCACGCGCTACCGCATCGACGCCAACCCCCTCACCGACGGCCGCGGCTACAGCAGCGAACTGTTCGTGCACGGCGACGCCGAGATCACGCTCAACGCGCTGGCCGACCGGCTCGAAGGCCGCATGCGGATCGACCCGAAGCTGGCGACCGATGTGAAGCGCGCGCGCGCCGAAGCAGCCTCGCTGGTGGACGGCACGCTGGGCCAGTACGCCAAGCTCAAGAACACGCTGGCCGAGGTGGTCGGCAAGAAACTCTGGTGGGTGCGCGACATCACGCTCTCCAACAGCATGTGGGGCAACCGCGCCCCGGTGCTGGACCACCCGCGCGCCGGCGTGCACGCCCTGGGCGGCGGCATCGGCCAGGGCCTGGCCATGGGCGTGGGCGCGGCCGTGGCCGATGCCGAACACGCGCTGGGCCGCCGCACCATCTCGCTCTGCGGCGACGGCGGCTTCATGCTCAACGTGGGCGAACTCGCCTGCGCCGCGCAGGAGAAGGCCAACGTGGTCTTCATCGTCATGAACGACCAGCGCTACGGCGTCATCAAGAACATCCAGGACGACATCTACGGCAGCCGCCACGCCTACGTGGAACTGCACACGCCCGACTTCGCTCAGCTCTGCGCCAGCCTGCAGGTGCCTTACCACAAGCTGGCCGACCCGGCCGCCGCCAAGGACACGCTGCAGAAAGCCCTGGCCCACGCCAGCGGCCCGGTGGTGGTGGAAGTGGACATGAACGCCTGGGGCCCGTTTGCCGTGAAGTTCGCCGGCCCCCCGAAGAAGAAGGAAGAAACATGAGCGACGCGCAGGGCCGTTCCCAAGCAAGCTCGCACCGCAGTGCGCAGCACGAAGGTTCTGGCATTCATTTTCAGCAGGTCACGCTGATCGGTTACGGCGCCATCGGCCGCACGCTCTTCGCGCGCATGGCCGGCCACCCCACGGTGCGCATCACGCACGTGGTGCTGTCCGAGAGCCACGTCGCCGACGCGCAAGCCGCGCTCGGCACGGCCGCGACCGTGTGCACCGAGGTGCCGCCCGAGACCTCTCTGCTGCTGGAATGCGCGGGCCACGCCGCCATCGGCAGCCACGTGCTGCCCGCGCTGGAGCGCGGCATCGAATGCGCCGTGCTGTCCATCGGCGCGCTGTCCGAAGACGGCCTGCCCGAGAAGCTGGCCGAGGCCGCGCAGCGCGGCGGCACGCGGGTGCACCTGCTGGCCGGCGCCATCGGTGGCATCGACGCCATCGCCTCGGCCCGCCTGGCCGGCCTGGACAGCGTCACCTACACCGGCCGCAAGCCGCCCGAAGGCTGGCGCGGCACCCCCGCCGAACAGGTGGCGGACCTGGGCACGATCACCGAGCCCACCGTCATCCTCGAAGCCACGGCGCGCGAAGCCGCCCACCTGTACCCGAAGAACGCCAACGTGGCCGCCACCGTCTCGCTCGCCGGCCTGGGGCTGGACGCGACCCGCGTGCGCCTGATCGCCGACCCGACCGTGACCGAGAACATCCACGAGGTCGACGTGCGCGGCGCCTTCGGCGAGATGCGCATCACCATGCGCGGCAAGCCCCTGCCCGACAACCCCAAGACCTCGGCGCTGACCGTGTTGTCCGCCCTGCGTTTCCTGCACAACCGCACTTCCTCCGTGACGATATGAAGCCCACCCCCGCGCCGCGCTTGCAGCGCGTCACCCCCTCAAGGGGGCGGCGTCTGGGACCGGCGTAGCCGGATCCGCGACGCCTCTGGATCAACAGCCTTTCGCGCCGACAAATGAGACATTCCATGACCGACAAACTTCAAAGCTACTTCGCAGGCCAATGGCGCGACGCCTCGGGCCCGGAATACACCACCGAATACCCGCACGACGGCAGCACCGTCGCCCGCCTGCACGCGGCCACCGCCGCCGACGTGGACGAGGCCGTGCAGACGGCCGAACGCGCCCGCCTGCAGCCTTCCTGGGCCAGGCTCAAGCACCACGAACGCGCCGGCATCCTCTACCGCATCGCCAACGGCATCCGCGAGCGCGGCGAAGAGCTCGCCCAGCTCCAGCGCCTGGACAACGGCAAGCCCATCAAGGAATGCCGCGCCCTGGTCGCCAGCGCCGCCGGCACCTTCCAGTTCTTCGGCGCCGCCGCCGAAACCTGGGAAGACACCATCACCCCCTCGCGCGGCGACTACCTCAGCATGAGCGTCAACGAACCGCTCGGTGTGGTCGGCGCCATCACGCCCTGGAACTCCCCCATCGCCAGCGAGGCCCAGAAGCTCGCCCCGGCTCTCGCCGCCGGCTGCGCCATGGTCTTCAAACCGGCCGAGATCACCCCGCGCATGGCCCTGGAACTGGCCAAGATCGCCGAGCAGGCCGGTGTGCCCGCCGGCATCATCAGCGTGCTGCCGGGCAAGGGCAGCATCGTGGGCGACGCCCTGGTCAAGCACCCGCTGATCAAGCGCATCGCCTTCACCGGCGGCACCACCGTGGGCATGGGCATCCAGCGCCTGGCGGCCGAGAAGCTCATGCCGACCTCGCTGGAGCTGGGCGGCAAGTCCCCCACCATCGTCATGCCCGACGCGGACCTGGACCACGCCGTGGCCGGCGTGCTCTACGGCATCTTCAGTTCCTCGGGCGAGTCCTGCATCGCCGGCTCGCGCGCCTTCGTGCACGAAAGCGTCTACGACGAGTTCAAGGCCCGCCTGCTCGAAGGCGTGAAGAAGCTGCGCGTGGGCGACCCGTCCAGGGAAGAGACGCAGATGGGCCCGCTGGTGAACCTGGGCCACCGCGCCTCGGTGGAGAAGTACGTGCAGCTGGGCCGCGACGAAGGCGGCACGGTGCTGTGCGGCGGTGAGCGGCCCACGGGCAGCTTCTACGACGGCGGCAGCTACTACCTGCCCACCATCTTCGAAGGCCTGCCCAACAGCGCGCGCATGTGCCAGGAAGAGATCTTCGGCCCGGTGCTGGCCTTGCTGCCGTGGAAGGACGAGGACGACCTGATCGCGCAGTGCAACGACAACATGTTCGGCCTGGCCTCGGGCATCTGGACGCGCGACTTCAAGAGCGCCTGGCGCATCGGGCGCGCGCTGCAGACCGGCACCGTGTGGATCAACACCTACAAGGTCTTCTCCATCAGCACGCCGTTCACCGGCGTGAAGATGAGCGGCTACGGCCAGGAGAAGGGCCGCCTGGGCATCCTCGAATACACCAGCCAGAAAAGCTTCTACTGGGGCTTGAACGAATCGCCCATGCCCTGGGCGACCAGCTGATTTTCTTTTTCCAACCTTGCAACCTTCTCTCGACATGACAAGCCGCCGCACCCTTCTCGCCCTCGCCTCGCTGTTCGCCCTCATGGGAACCGCGCAAGCCCAGACCGCCGCCGAGAAACAGCTGGCCTCCGACAAGTTCACCCTGGTCGCGCCCTTCCCCGCCGGTGGCGCCATCGATGCGCTGGCGCGCCTGCTGGCCGACGGCCTGGCCAAGCGCTACGACCAGACGGCCATCGTGGAAAACGCCCCCGGTGGCGCCGGCACCATCGGCATGGGCAAGATCAAGCGCGCCAAGGCCGACGGCCACAACCTGCTGGTGATCCCGGCCGGCAACCTCACCATCAACCCCACGCTGATGCCGAAATTCCCCTTCGACGTGCAGAAGGATTTCGTGGCCGTCACCATGCTGGCCACCACGCCCAACGTGCTGGTGACCCACCCCAAGAGCGGCTTCAAGAACGTGGCCGACGTGATCAAGGCGGCCAAGGCCAAGCCCGGCACGCTGTTCTACGCCTCGACCGGCATCGGCAGCGGCCTGCACATCGCGGGTGAACTGTTCAAGGACCAGGCCGACATCGACATCCAGCACGTGGCCTACAAGGGCTCCACGCCGGCCATCAACGACCTGATGGCGGGCACGGTGCCGCTGATGTTCGGCAACCTGCCCACCATGCTGCCGCACCTGGAAAGCGGCCGCCTCGTGGCGCTGGGCCTGACCGACCGCGCGCGCACACCCAACGCGCCCGACATCCCCACCCTGGCCGAACAAGGCGTGCCCGGCGTGGTGGTGCCCTCGTGGTACGGCCTGCTCGCGCCCGCGGGCACGCCGGCCAACGTGGTCGATCAACTCGCCAAAGACATGGTCGAGATCCTGGCGCAACCGCACGTGCGCGACACGCTCAAGGCCCAGGGCATGACCGAATGGACGATGAAGCCCGCCGCCTTCGATGCGCACATCCGCACCGAGACGGCCAACTGGGCCAAAGTCATCAAGCAACGCAACATCACGATGGAATGACACCATGACCAACCGCCGCACCCTTCTTGCCGTCACCTCGCTGCTCGCCTTGCTGGGCACCACCACCGCCCACGCACAGACGGCCGCCGAGAAACAACTGGCCGCCGACAAATTCACGCTCGTCGCACCCTTCCCCGCCGGCGGCCCGATCGACACGCTGGCCCGCGTGCTGGCCGATGGCCTGGCCAAGCGCTACGGCCAGGTGGCCGTGGTCGACAACGCCCCGGGCGCGGCCGGCAACATCGGCATGGAGCGCGTCAAGCGTGCCAAGGCCGATGGCCACACGCTGCTGGTGATCCCGGCCGGCAACCTCACGGTCAACCCCACGCTGATGCCGAAGTTCCCCTTCGACATCCAGAAGGACTTCGTGCCCGTGGCCATGCTGGCCAAGACGCCCAACGTGCTGGTGACGAACCCGGCCACGGGCATCAAGAGCGTGGCCGATCTCATCGCGCGCGCCAAGGCCAAGCCCGACTCGCTCGCCTACGCTTCGCCCGGCGTGGGCAGCGGCCTGCACCTCGCCGGCGAGCTGTTCAAGTCGCAGGCCAACGTGGACATCCTGCACATCGCCTACAAAGGCACGCCGCCCGCCATCAACGACGTGATCGGCGGCACCGTGCCCCTGATGTTCAGCAACCTGCCCACCGTGCTGCCGCACATCCGCAGCGGCAAGCTGGTCGCCCTGGCCGTGACCGACAGCGCGCGCACGCCCACGGCGCCCGAGATTCCGACGCTGACCGAACTGGGTGTGCCGGGCGTGGTGGTGCCGTCCTGGTACGGCCTGCTGGCGCCCGCCGGCACGCCGGCCGACGTGGTGGCGCAACTCGCGCGCGATGCGACCACCATCCTGGCCGAGCCTGCCGTGCGCGAGCGCCTGCAAGGCCAGGGCCTGAGCGCCTGGGACATCCAGACCTCCGCGTTCGACGCCCACATCCGTGACGAGACCGCGCGCTGGGCCAAGGTCATCAAGGCACGCAACATCACGATGGAGTGAAGGTCATGAGCGCAGCGCAGGGCCGCTCCCAAGCAAGCTCGCACCGCAGCCCGCAGGGCGAAGGTACGCCAGTGCACGCCTGCGCCAATGTGTTGATCACCATCGTGTTGAAACACCACGCCGGCCTCACGCTGGACGACGTGCAGGCGAAGCTCAAGGCCAGCGAATGGTGGGAGCGTTTCCCGGTGGAAGGCACGCGCGTGGTGTCGTGGACCGTGGCCATGGGCCTGGGCCAGATCGTCACGCTCGAAGTGCCACCGCACCTGCTGGGCCGCGTCAACCTCGAACTGGAGCGCTCCGCCTGGGGCGTCTTCCAGACCGAGTGTTACCCCACCTACGACTTCGTGCCGGTGCGCGAACGCATCAAGGAACGCGTGCGCGCCGGAGGCCAGTGATGACGACCGTCGCGCACAAGATCCAGAGCCCGCAGGTGCCCGACCTGCCCACCGCGAGCTGGACCAACGGCTACCGCATCGGCCAGGAGGTGGTGGTCTCGGGCATGACCGGCCACCCCGCCACGCGCCAGGCCGCCGAGCGCGGTGAAGCGCTGGGCGCCTACGAGCAGGCCATGGTCGTGCTCAAGAAGCTCGAAGCCCTGGTGACGGCCGCGGGCGGCCACCGGCACAACCTCATCAAGACCGTGGTCTACCTGACCGACATCGCCGACAAGGACGAGGTCGGCCGCGCGCGGCGCGATTTTTTTGGCGAGCACACGCCGTGCTCCACCCTGGTGGCCGTGAAGGCCCTCGTGTTCCCGGAGCTGCGCGTGGAGATCGACGCCTGGGCCCGGCTCGACGTGGACCTTCGCGAAGCCCAACCCCTTCTCTCTACTGAAAGCTGAACCACCATGGACCTGGGCATTGCCGGCAAGAAGGCGCTCGTGTGCGGCGCGAGTTCGGGGCTGGGCTACGCCTGCGCCGAGGCGCTGGTGAAAGACGGCGTGCACGTGGTGATCGCCGCGCGCACCGAGGGCCCGCTGCGCGAGGCCGCGCAACGCCTGGCCGCGCATGGCGCGGGCCAGGTGGACTGGGTCGCCGCCGACGTGACCACCGACGAAGGCCGCGCGCGCATCTTCGCCGCGCACCCCGATTTCGACATCCTCGTCACCAACGCGGGCGGCCCGCCGCCCGGCGACTTCCGCACCTGGGACCGCGAGACCTGGCACCGCGCGATCGACGCCAACATGCTCGCGCCGATCGAACTCATCAAGGCCACCGTGGACGGCATGATGGCGCGCGGCTTCGGCCGCATCATCAACCTCACCTCCAGCGCCGTGAAATCGCCGCTGGACGGCCTGGGCCTGTCCACCGGCGCGCGCAGCGGCCTCACCGGCTTCGTCTCGGGCCTGGCGCGCACCACCGTGGCGCGCGGCGTGACCATCAACAACCTGCTGCCCGGCACCTTCGACACCGCGCGCCTGGAAAGCAACTTCGCCGCGCAAGCCAAGCGCGAAGGCAAGACCGTGGACGAGGTGCGCACCGCGCGCCTGGCCAAACACCCGGCCCACCGCATCGGCCAGCCCAGCGAACTCGGCCACACCTGTGCCTACCTGTGCAGCGTGCACGCGGGCTACATCAACGGCCAGAACATCCTGCTCGACGGCGGATCGTTCACCGGCGTGTTCTGAACAGGCACCCGACGGCCCCGCTTTCTCTGTTTCGGTTTCAGTTTTCCCTGCCAGCCCACCCCACTAGGAGACATCGAACATGACCGCCCGCCGCCCCCTGCTGCTCACCGCGCTCGCAGCAGCCGCCGCCCTCGCCCTGCCCACCGGCAGCGCGCTGGCGCAGACCTACCCCAGCAAGCTCATCACCCTCGTCGTGTCCTTCCCGCCCGGTGGCGACACCGACGCGCTCGCGCGCACCTTCGCCGAGAAGCTGCAGGCCCGCGTCGGCCAGACCGTGGTGGTGGAGAACAAGACCGGCGCCAGCGGCACCATCGGCAACGCCTTCGTGGCCAAGGCCGCACCCGATGGCTACACGCTGCTGTTCACTCCCAACACCTTCGCCACCGCCCCGCTGGTGCTCAAGCCCGGCACCGGCGCCGTGTACGACCCGCTCAAGGACTTCACGCCCATCCTGCTGGCCGGCACGCAACAGCTGTTCCTCGTCACCCACGCCGGCTCGGGCCTGAACACCGTGAAAGACGTGGTGGCCGCGGCCAAGAGCGGCAAGGTCACCAACTACGCCAGCCCCGGCAGCGGCTCGCCCATGCACATCCTGGGCGAGATGTTCAACCGCTCGGCCGGCGTGAAGCTCACCCAGGTGCCCTACCGGGGCAGCGGCCCGGCCATCGTCGACCTCGTGGCCGGCCACATCCCCATGATGTACACCACGCTCGGCCCGGTGGCGCAGTACATCGCCCAGGGCAAGCTGGTCAACGTGGCGGTGGCCGACCCGCAGCGCTCGCCGCTCGCGCCCAACGTGCCCACCCTGGCCGAGGCCGGCGTGAAAGACGCCGAAGTCGGCGCCTGGCAAGGCTTCATGGGCCCCAAAGGCATGCCCGCCGACGTGGTGCGCACGCTCAACGGCCACCTCAACGAAATCCTCAAGATGCCCGACGTGATCGCGCGCATGAACACCATGGCGCTGATTCCGGCCGGTGGCGACCCGGCGGCGCTGGCCAAGATCAACCAGTACCACAACGAACGCTACGGCAAGGTGATCCGGGAGACCGGCATCATGGCCGACTGAGCGAAGCGCGCGCAGCGATGAAGGAAGTCATCGACGTCGGCCTGCCGCCGTTCAAGCAACCGTTCTCGTGGATGGTGCGCGCCGGCGGCGTGCTCTACACCGCCCACGGCCCGGTGCGCGAAGACGGCAGCGTGGACACCACCGGCGGCATCGAACAGCAGGCCCGCCTGACCTTCAGCAACCTGCAGCGCGCGGTGGAACGCGCGGGCAAGACCATGGACGACGTGGCGCAGGTGCTGATCTACATGACCGACGTGGCCGACATGGCCGCCATCGACGCCGTGTACCGCGAGTTCTTCCGCGCGCCCTGGCCCAACCGCTCCAGCGCCGGGGTGGCGCTGGTGGTGCCGGGAATGAAGATCGAGATCGTGGCCTACGTGGCCTGACCGCACCGGGATCGCCCCGGCGGCGATCCCGGCCCTAACCGATTTCTGGATAACGACCATAGCCGCTGCGCGTTATGCAGGCGCGGCCCCCCCTTCTACGATCCGTCCCGAAGTCGCACCCGTGCGCTTCGAACCATCACTCACTCAACCAGCCCTAACGGGCGATGGAGACGGAAAAATGAAGAAGAGGGTCTTGTTCGCGTGCGCCGCACTCTGCGGCCTCGGCGGCGCGGCATGGGCGCAATCCACGGTCACGACGTTTGGGGTGATCGATCTCAACCTGCGCAACGTCAGCAATTCGGGAGCGCCTTCGCTGCGCACGCTGGGCACAGATGGCATCAGCAGCAGCCGCTTTGGCTTCCGGGGCACCGAGGACATGGGCGGCGGCCTGAAAACGTCCTTCTGGCTCGAAGGCGCGTTCAACCCGGACGTGGGCACGAGCAACGCCACCAAGTTCTTCAACCGCTCGTCCTGGGTCAGCCTGGAGTCGGCCCGCCTGGGTGAACTGCGGCTCGGCCGCGAATACACACCGACCGCCTACATCCACACCGCCTTCGACCCCTTCAATGGAACCGGTGTCGGCAGCTCCAAGAACACCTCGAATCTGAAGGACTTGATCCCGACCTACACGCGAGCCGACAACTCCATCAGCTACTTTCTCCCCCCCGACCTGGGCGGCTTCTACGGCCATGCGATGTACGCCCTCGGCGAAGGCGCACCCGGAAAGCACCTCGGCGCCTCGCTCGGTTGGGCGTCCGGTCCGGCGCGGCTGGTCGCCGGCTACGGCCGCACAGATCTCGTCGTGGGCGGTGCGCGGCGCGGCATCACACGCAACATTGCGGCCTCTTACGACTTCGGCTTCGCCAAGCTGCTGGCCGAATACAACATGGACGACTTCGACACGCCCGCCATGGTCCGGCAGCGCGACAAGCGCTGGTTCGTCGCCGGCACGATTCCCCTGGGATCGGGTCAGTTCAAGGTCTTGTATGGACGCACGGACCAGAGCGGCACACCCGCGATGGACGCCAACGACTCGAGCCAGATCGCGGTGGGCTACCAATACAACCTGTCGCGCCGTACCGCGCTGTATGGCAACTACGCGCGACTGAGCAACAAAGGCACAGGCCGCCAGGTCATTGCCACCGGCCCAGCCGCGATCGCGACCGGCGGGACCTCGCGCGGCATTGAGGCGGGCATCCGCCACACATTCTGATTTCAGACAAAAGGACAACGAAATGAACAAACGCAAGGTTCCGGTCGGCTTCTTCGGCGCGCACACGGACCGCTACAGCGTCTCATCCGTCGAGACGATGGACCGCGAGTTCGCGCTGATGCGCGAGTGCGGCGTGGAGCGGCTGCGGGTGACGTTCTTCTGGAACCAGATCCAGGTGTTCTACGCCCCGCGTTTCCCGGGTGCCATGGACAAGGTTTCTGACTTCCTGCGCCCGGATGCCATCGTGGCTGCCGCGGCGCGGGCAGGGCTCGAGATCGTCGGCACGATCTGGGGAGCGCCTTCCTGGGCCACTGGTGGTTTGCGGCCAGGCGAGAAGGCGCGCTTCGGCTTCACGGCGTTCGGTGGCGTGCCCGAACATTCTGAAGACATCGCCAACTTCATGCTCGACCTCGTCGAGCGCTACGGGCCGGCAGGCACGTTCTGGCAGCAGAACCCCGCGGTGCCCAAGCGCCCGATCCGCATCTGGCAACCCTGGCAGGAGCCGGACCGCCCCGCCTTCATGCCGCAACCCTTCGACGTGCCCTACTTTGTCGAGATGGCGCACGCCTGCTACCGGGCCATCAAGAGCGCCGACCCGGATGCCCTGGTGCTGGGCACCGGCCTGGGGCCCGCCGCGGCTTCGCGAGAGCTGCTCGATTCCATCTATCAAGCAGGGTACAAGGGCGCGGCAGACGTCATCGCCTTGCATGTCTTCCCACGCGACGCTGAGGGCATGCTCGACGCCATCCGTGTCAATCGCAAGGTGATGGATGAACACGGAGATGGCGACCTGCCGATCGTGATGAGCCAGATCAGCTACTCGTCGGCGCTGGGCACCAGCCGGATCGCCACGCCCAACCCCAACATGTACGACGAAGCCGGGCAGGCCGAACAGGTGCACCACACGCTGACGGCTTTGGCCCAGCACCGCGAAGAACTGAACCTCTTCGGTGCCTACTACCACGGCTGGTCCGGCGTGGACGTGGAGCCCCCTGCCCCGCGCAACCCCGACCCCTGGCTCTTCACCGGACTGCGCAAGGTCCTACCCAGCGGGGAAATGGTGTCCAAGCCCGCCCTGCAGGCCTATCGGGACGTCGTCCTTGCCTGGCAGGGAAAGGCCCCGCACACCCCATCCAGCGCCGGCGCGACCGGCCAGCCATCGGCCATCGCCTCTTGAGGAGCCCACGAACATGAACCACAAAAACAGGCATTTCGACCGCCGGACCGTGCTCTCGATGTTGGCCGGGGCCGCAGCGGCGAGCGTCGCGGTACCTTCCTTCGCGCAGGGCTACCCGGCCCGCACGGTGAAGATCGTGACCGGCTACAGCGTCGGCTCGGGTGGCGACCTGGCGGTCCGCGTGCTCGCGGAACAGCTGGGCAAGGAGATCGGCCAATCCGTCATCGTCGAAGCCAAGCCCGGCGCGGGCAACCTGCTTGCGGCGCGCGCCGTGAAGAGCGCGCCACCGGATGGCTACACGCTGTTCGCCGGCAACCCGTCGTCCTTCGGACCCGTCATCATGGAGAACACCATGGACGTCGCCAAGGAACTCACGCCCATGGGCGAGTTCTCGCAGGGCGATGTCTTCGCCTACACATCGACCGCTGTACCGACGCTGAAAGCCCTGGTCGAGATGGCCAAGGTCTCCCCCGTTCGCCATGCCACGTTCAATGCGTCGTCCGCGCTGATCATGGCGATGCTGGCGCACGCGCTGCAGATCAGATACGAGAACATTCCGTACCGCACGGGTGACCAGATTGCGCAAGCCCTGGCCGTCAACGATGTGCAGGTGACCATCCGGGCGGCGGGTTCGTTCATGGGGTTCGTCGCGGCCGGCAAGATGCACGTGCCACTCACGTTCTCGCCCACCCGTTCGCCCTTCGCACCCGACGTCCCCACGACAACCGAGCTGGGCCTGCCGGTCTCGCTGGTCATCGCCAACGGCTTGTGGGGGCCCCCGGGCACGCCGGCATCGATCGTCTCCTTCATCAACGAGGCCACGAAAAAGGCGCTCGCGGCACCGAAGGTGGTGGAAGGCATGCGCAACGCGCTCCAGTATCCCTACCATTCGACGCCGGCCGTTCAACTGGCCAACCTCAAACGCGAGAACGAGTTCTACGCCAAGGGTGCGGCGCTGTCCGGTTATGTGCGCAACTGAGGTGGAGTGGCATGACGCTTGACTTCGCGCATCCGCCCACCCGCGATCTCATCGGCTACGGCCGCGCCGGCGCCCACGCCAGGTGGCCCAACGATGCCCGCATCGCGGTGAACATCGTCGTCAACTACGAGGAGGGTTCGGAGTACGGCGCCGAGCCCGGCGACACCGAGTTCGAGCCCCCGCCCGAGCTCGGCTATCCAACCTCCAGCACCGTGGACCTGGCGACGGAGTCCATCTTCGACTATGGCGCCCGGGCCGGCATCTGGCGGCTGCAGCGCATGCTCGACGAATACAAGCTCCCGGCCACCTTCTTCGGCTGCGCGCGCGCGTTCGAACTGAACCCCGAGGTAGGGGCCTACATCCGGGAAGCGGGACACGATGTCTGCGCCCATGGATGGCGGTGGGAGAAGGTCGGACAGTTGTCCCGCGACGTCGAACGCGAGCACATCGCGCGCGCCGTGCAATCGATCGAGAAGACCTGTGGTGAACGCCCGTACGGCTGGTACTGCCGCGCGCCGCGTTCGATGCACACACGGGAACTCCTGGTGGAAGAAGGCGGCTTCATCTACGACGCCGACTCCTTCGCGGACGACGTGCCCTACTCCGTCGAGGTGCTGGGCAAGCCCTGGCTGATCGTCCCCTATTCCTTCGTCACGAACGATTCGAAGTTCGCGCCGGGCCAGAGCTTTTCCTCGTCCAGCTCCTTCCTCGACGAATGCAAGCGAGCCTTCGACTGCCTGTGGCGCGAAGGCCAGACCTCGCCCAAGATGATGAGCATCGGATTGCATGGCCGCATCATGGGCCAGCCGGCCAGGGCGGAGGCGTTGCGCGAATTCATCGAACACGTGCTCTCGCACGAGCAGGTCTGGTTCGCGCGCAGGATCGATATCGCTCGCTGGTGGCTTCACGAAAATCTGTCCACAGGAAAAAAGACATGACCTCTACCGCACCCCCGATCCCTGACCTCGCCGGGCGTGAAGCGCTCTGGATGGGCGGCCGCCTGATCGTCATCCACCACGCGCCCGAAGCGGGCGCCACCGAACCCTGCGTGACCGAGTCCTGGCTCAACGCGGGCCAGGGCCCGGAAGAATGCCGGCACCGCTACATCGACCTGACGTACTACCTCATCGAAGGGCAGATGGATTTCAGCCTGGCGGGTGAGGTATTACCCCTGCGGCAGGGCACCATGGTGTTCGTGCCGCGCGGTACGCGCCACACCTATTGCGTGACCTCGCAGTCCGGTGCCCGGGTCCTCGTGATGGGCACACCGGGCCAACCGTGGGTGGACTACGTTCGCGCCATCGGCTTCCCCGCCACCGCGGCGACCATGCCCCCGCCCGACCTCAAGCTCGTTCCCATGGAGTACGTGAAACGGGTGGCGGCCGGCAACGGCCTGGAGTTCACGGGTGCCCGGCTGCCCGGGGCCAGCCGCGGCGGCCACGAATGAGCGGTGCGATCGCCGCGGGCGCGGGCGGCGAACCCGAGCTGCTGGTGCTCAATCCCAACACGAATGCCGCGGTCACCGAGTTGATCGCCCAGCGGGTGCGGCGCGCACTCGCCCCAGGTTCGCGGGTCCGCACCCGGGCGGTCGACTGGGGTGCGCCTTCCGTTGAAACGCGAATCGATGCCGCCGTCGCCACCTTGGCCGTGCTGGACGCACTCACGCATGAGCGCCAGGTCCACGGTGTTCTCGTGGCGGCGTTCGGCGACCCGGGCTTGCTGGCGGCACGCGAGCTGATGGACGTGCCCGTGGTCGGCATCGGGGAATCGTCCCTGCTCCGCGCGCGCGGCATGGGCCGCTTTGCCATTCTCACCATCCAGCCGGCGTCCATTCCGCTGGTCGAGGAACTGGTGCAGCGCAACGGTTGCGAAAACGAATGCGCGGGGATCCATGCCGTTCCGGTGTCGGTGATCGATGCGTCGGACCCCGGCGCGGTCAGGGATCGCCTGGCGGCATCGGCCATCGAATGGATGCGAGGACTTCGTGCCGACGCCGTGATCCTGGGCGGCGCGCCCCTGGGCGTTCACGCGGACCACCTGTCCGATCTGCTGGGTGTGCCGTGCATCGACCCCATCGAGGCCGGCGTCCAGCGGCTGTCAGACCTGGTGACCACACAACCATCCGGGCACCGCGCACCTGCGTACACCGGCCTGCAGCGCAAGCTCTTTGAAGGCGACATCGACGTGCTGGACAACCTGAACAGTGCGTTGTGGCGCGTGTAGACCACAAGACCGCGAAAGGCAAAAAGACATGTACGGCGTTCTGGCCATTCACCATCCTTCACCCGATCACTTCAACGAGGCCATGGGCACGCTGGAGTCCATTCTTGACGACATGCAGGGCACGGCCGGCCTGACGGCCGGCTACGTCGGTCACAACCCCTCGCGCACCGACGTGATCGCCTTCACCTTCTGGGAAGAGGCCAGGCATTTCCACGCGGCCTTTCCCGCGATCCAGGCCGCGATCACGCGCAGCGGTATCCACGACTGGCGGGTGCAACCCGCGCAGGCCCAGCGCTTTTTCCTCGAGATGGACGCGTCCTGAAAGGTCGCCGGCCTCAGGGCGCCGGAGGCGCACTCAAGAGCGACTCCAGGGCTTGCGCGCCTTTCCAGATGCCCGCGTCGATGGTGCTTTGCAGGGTTTTCGTCAGCAGCTTCTTGCCCTCCCTGACAGCCCTCGAATGCAGGCGTGCCTGGCTTTCGAACAGGGACCACGTGATGTAGGCGCCTTTGATCGGGCTCCACCGCACCATGCTCTCCGAGAGCCCGTACTCGCTCAAGGCGGCAAGCGTGCACGCCGGTACGGCGGTCACACCGATACCTCGCCTGGCGAACTGCAGGCATTGACCCAGCGAATCCGTTTCGACGACCACATGGAAGTTGCCGCCTCTGCGCCGCAGCAGGTGATCCAGCTGGGACCTCACCATGTCGGACAGGGCCGGCAGGATCAGGTCGGCACCGTCCAGCCTTGACGGAGGCACGGGAGTGTCGGGATCCAGGTCCTCCTGCTCGCCGCCCAGAAGAATCAACGGTTCGCGGATCAGCGCGGTCTGGATGAAGCCTGTCGGGGGATCGGCATCGAAAGGAAGAATGCACAGGTCAAGCTGGCCGCCAAGCATCTGATGGCGCAGCACGTCGACCAGCCGCTCGTGCACACGAAGATTGATCTTGGGGTGCGTCGCCCGCAGGGTCTGCACGAAAGGCAGGGTCATGACGATGCGCCAGTAAGGCGGCACACCGATGGTCAGCTGTCCTGCGGCCGCGTCACCCAGTTCCTCCTTGAGCATCGACAGCTGCTGCAGCAGCGGACGGGCCCTTTCCATCAACAGCTTTCCCGACTCGGTGGGAACGACGCCGCCCTGTGTGCGCGTGAAAAGTTTCGTCCCCATCTCTTCTTCGAGCGCGGCGATATGGCGGGACAAGGCCGGTTGGGAGAGTTGAAGGTCCAGGGCCGCTTTGTTGATGCTGCCCAGTTCTCCCACCCTGAGCATGTATTCGAGAAGGCGCGATTCCATGTGCGTATTCTGTGCGGGAAAACGGAATGTGGAAACCTGCGCCTGGCCCCACGTTGGAGGCAAGCTGGACAGCGGAAGAAGACAATGAGGTCTCTTCCGCCGTATCCCAGTCCCGACGCCACGCATGCCACCTCCCCCTGCCCCGCCTGATACCGCCTCTTCGGCCGAGTTTTCCCTCAAGCGAATCGCGGTGCCGGTCTTTGGCCCGTCCCTGCTCTTCGGGCTGGGCGAAGGCGCCATTCTCCCCATCATCCCGCTCGTGGCGCGCGAGCTGGGCGCCTCCGTGCCCATGGCCGCGCTGGTCGTCGCGCTGATGGGCCTGGGCTCGCTGCTCAACAACATTCCCGCGTCGCTCATCACCATGCGCTGGGGCGAGCGCTGGGCCATCGTCGCCGCGGGCCTCTGGAGCGCCCTGGGCATGGCGCTGTGCGTGGGGACCTCGCACCTGGCGCTGTTCGCCACGGGCTGCCTCATGGTGGGCATGTCCCGGGCCGTCTACAACCTGGCGCGCCAGAGCTACATGGCCGAGGCCGTGCCGATCGCGTACCGCGCGCGGGCGCTCTCGACACTGGGCGGAGTGAGCCGCATCGGCATGTTCATCGGCCCGTTCCTCGGTGCGGCCGCCGTGCATGTGTTCGGTTTGGCCGGCGCCTTCGGTGTCGGCATCGCCGGAGTGGTGGCGGCGGCCGCCCTCGGCGCGCGCGTGCCGGACCTGGAGATGCCTCACCTGCCGGCCGGCCAGACGCCGCCCGCGGCCACCACCATCGCCTCCACGCTCAGGGACCACCGCCAGGTGTTCCTCACGCTCGGCATCGGCGTGGTGCTGGTCAGTGCCGTGCGCGCCTCGCGCCAGGTGGTCATACCCCTGTGGGCGGATCACCTCGCGCTGGCGCCGGCCGTGGCCTCGCTCATCTACGGCCTGGCCGGCGGCATCGACATGCTGGTGTTCTACCCCGCCGGCAAGGTGATGGACCACAAAGGCCGGCGCTGGGTCGCCGTGCCATCCATGGTCATCATGGGCACGGCGCTGCTGCTGATGCCCTTCACCTCGGGCTTCACCACGCTGCTGCTGGCCTCGCTGTCCATCGGCTTCGGCAACGGCATCGGCTCCGGAATGATCATGACCCTGGGCGCGGACCATTCCCCACGCCATGGCCGCGCGCACTTCCTCGGTGTGTGGCGCCTCATGTCCGACATCGGCGCCTCGTGCGGGCCGGTGCTGCTCTCGTTCCTGGCCGGCAGCCTGTCGCTGGCCACTGGCATCGCCGTCACCGGGCTCATCGCCTTCGCGGCGGCGGGCTCGCTGGCGTACTGGATTCCCCGGACACACGCCGGCGGACGGTGACGGTGCCTCACTCGGCCGTTGCCGCGATCGACTCGGTGTAGATGAAGCTGCTGCACGCCGCCACGAAGGCCCGTGGCGTCTGCCGCGCGCCGAAGCCGTACACACGCACCCCCTCGCGCCGCACGCCGAACGCCAGCGGTGTGAGATCGCTGTCCGATGACACCAGGCAGACCGCATCGAACTGCCCCGTGTTCACCAGCGACATCGCCTCCACGCTGAGCATGATGTCGGCCGCGTTCTTGCCCTTGGCGTATGGGAAAAGCTGCACCGCCTCGATCGCGTTGTAGAGCAGCACGTTCTTGAAGCGGCTCATGTGGGGCCGCGTCCAGTCGGCGTACGCGCGCTTGACGATGAGCGCGCCGTAACAGGCGGCGCGCAGCAGGATGGAACGGATCAGTGTGTGAGAGACGTTTTCCGCGTCGATCAACACGGCAATCTTCTGTTGCTTGTGCTGCAGCCTGGGCATGAAGTGCCTGCCTTCCCTGTTCGTTAAGGAACAGCCGCCGCCACACAACACAGAGTGGCGGCGGCCCGAACGGGCTGAGAACCGGGAACCCCCTTGCGAAGAACCGGCAAGCCTCGCGGCTTCCCATTCAGGCCGCCATAAAACGAGCGTGAATGATGAAGGCCGCTGTCTAGCGGTGTACAGCGGCCTTCTGGCCGCAAAGGGATTCCGGGTTCTCAAGCCCGACTCACCTTTTTCGTGAGCGGGGGAGAATGTACATCAATACGACGAAAGCATTCATGTGGCGCGCAAGAAAAATCTGCCGCGGGCACCGGTCTCGGTGACCGGTGCGGGTTGGACCTGTGCTGTTAGCCTTGCAGGGTCGGCAAGGCCTCTGCCATGCCGGCCCCGGCGAACGTGCCCCAATTTATAAAAAGTGAATTCACCATGACCAGCCCGCTGTACAACGCCTCCGTCCCCGTCCTTCAGCAGATGCTGCGCGCCCTGTCCGATGTGCTCAAGAAAGCCGAAGACCACGCGACGCAAAAGAATATTGATCCCAACGCGCTGCTGCAAGCGCGGCTGTTCCCCGACATGTTTCCGCTGGTTCGTCAGGTCCAGATCGCCGCTGACTTCTCCAAGGGCATTGCGTCCCGCCTGGCGGGTGCCGAGGTGCCTTCCTGGCCCGACACGGAAGCCAGCTTCGCGGACCTGCAAGCCTTGATCGCCAAGGCCTTGGCCCACATCGGCTCCTTCAAGCCCGAGCAATTCGATGCCAGTGAAAGCCGCGAAATCGTGCTGCGCCCCGGCACCCCCAAAGAAAAGAAGCTGATCGGCAGCGCCTATCTTCTGCACTACGGCCTGCCGCAGTTTTTCTTCCACGTGACCACCGCCTATGCCATCTTGCGCCACAACGGTGTTGAGGTCGGCAAGCGCGACTACATGGGTGCCTATTGACGCAAGACGCCTGAGTGCAGCCGGGCGCCAAGCGCGCCTTGCCGCGCTCGCTCAGGCGCCGGTCTCACGCAGCGCGGCCTCAAGGCTGGCAAGGATCTGGGCCCAACCCTGGCGTGCACGGTCGGCGTAATCCTTCCACTCAGGCTGCATCTCCGCCGTGAGATGCAGCGTGCAGCCGCCGTCCGCTTCCGGCGTGATCTCGATGGTCACGATGTCGAAGGTCGGCGATGCGGCCGGGATACCGAATGTGAACACGAGCCGCCGTGGCCGCTCCATGACGAGGTACTCCCCGGTGTGCTCCACATCGCCGTCGGGACGCCTGTCGGTCAGCACGAACTGCCCGCCGACACGCGGGTCGATGTCGCAGCGGACCATCTCGCCGGTTTCAGTCGAGAACAGGAAGCGGCTCGCCAGGCGCGCATCGAGCCAGGCATCGAACACCCTCTCGGCCGATTGGCGGAATCTGTGATGGACAGCAACTGCGAGATGGTCTTCGCTCTTCATGATCGATGGACTCCTTTGGTTTGCCGGGATGAAATTGCATCCTCCTCGTCCAGCAGCGCCTGCAGACGCTGCAATCGGCCCGCCCAGTCGCGTTGGCGCGACTGAAGCCAGTCCGACGCCTCTGCCAGCGGTCGCGGTTCGAGACGCAGGATATGTTCGCGGCCAGAGCGGCGGCGCGTGACAAGGCCGGCGCGCTCCAGGATGCGGATGTGCTTGGACACGGAGTTGAGCGAGATGTCGAACGGCACGGCCACCTCGGTCACTCGGGCTTCGCCCAGGGACAACCGCGCCAGGATGGCGCGACGGGTCTCGTCGGCCAAGGCGACGAACATGTTGTCGAGTCGGTTGGCCGTCAACGCGTTATTCATTCACCCATTTTGGTGAATATTTATCAAGCTGTCAACAGAACTCGAGACGGGACGTTCCACTGCCTGCTCGCGAAGCGGAGCGTGCGCGCTGCGCAACATCCAGTGGCAGCGCTGCGCCCCATCAAGCCTTCACTTCGACCACCTGTTCGAAGCCGCCGAAGATCATGCGTTTGCCGTCGAAGGGCATGGGCGGGTTGCCGGGTTTGGACGGGTCCATGCGCGGGTCTTCCATCATCTTCTTCATGGCCACATCGCGGGTGGCTTTGTCCGGCCATTCGACCCACGAAAAGGCCACCGTTTCCTCGGCCGTCGCCTGGACCGCACGGCGAAAGTCGGTGACTTTGCCGTCGGGGACGTCGTCGCCCCAGCCCTCGATCACACGAAGGGCGCCCAGCTCGATGAATATCGGGTCGAACTGGCGTGCGTGTTCAATGAACTTCTGCTTGTTGGCGGTGGGAACGGCGATCACGAAACCATCGATGTAAGACATATCAGACTCCTGTGGGGTTGACCTGCAAGGGGCCCCCTGTGGGCACCTTGTAGCTACACGACGAACGACAGCAGGACAAATCGACACGACCTGCCAGCGTCAGGTCTCAACAGCCGCCGTGAACGTATCGAAGGACATGGTGAGCAATGCCGGAGCGCGAGGCTGTAGGACAGCCGCGCTTTTTGCGGGCGGGCCTCGCGTGCAAAAATCGACCGCAGCCGCGACGATCCAGCCAGGAGAGCACCAGCACCCATGGACAACGACCTGACCCAAGCCCTCGCCAGCGCCGAATGGCTCGGCCGCCACGCGGTCCCCATGCTCGCCGCCGCCCTCGTGCTGGTGCTCATCGCCGTCACCGCCTTCGTCATCGGCTTCAGGCGCTACAGCCCCTACGCCGCCTGGGACCGCTGGCCGCGCCCGCTGCTGCTGGGCGTGTGCCTCGCGCTCGGCGCGGGTGTGCTGGTCGCCACAGCTTCGCTGTTCGCCGAGATGCTGGAGGTGTTCGACGCGGACGAGGAGATCGGCCAGTTCGATGTGCGGCTGACCGAGACCCTGGCGCGCGAGCTGCCGCCTTCTGCCCTGCGCTTCTTCGGCAACCTGACGCACCTGGGCGACCCTCTGCCGCTGACGCTGCTGGTGAGCGGCGTGGGTGTGCTGTTGCTCGTTCGCCGGCGCACCTCGCTGGCCTTGGGCTGGGTGGTGGCGTGCGCGGGTGCGGGCGCGCTCAACCGGGTGCTCAAGCACATCTTCGAGCGGGTGCGCCCCTTGCACGACCACGGCTTCGCGCAGGCCGATGGCTACAGCTTTCCCAGCGGGCACACCTCGGGTTCGCTGGTGGTGTACGGCATGCTGGCCTACTTGTGCCTGCGCTTGCTGCCGCCGCGCTGGCATCTGCCCAGCGTGCTGCTGGCCTCGGCCTTGGCTTTCAGCATCGGCTGGAGCCGCGTGATCCTGCAGGTGCATTGGGCGAGCGATGTGGTCGCCGGCTTCGCCTTTGGTGTGGCGTGGTTGACGGTGTGCATCGCCGCGATCGAGATCACCCGGCGCCGCGCCCGCGCGTAGCCGGTCGGTTCGGAAGGAGACATCATGGGTCGCAAGGAATTCGAAGTCTCGCTGGCGGGCGGCGTGCACGCCCAGCTGGCGCGCATGGCCGGGCAGTGGCAGGGGCGCTTTCGCCTCTGGTTCGAGCCGGGCGAGCCGGCCGAAGACTCGGTGCAGCGCGGCAGCATCCGCGTGCTGCTGGGTGGCCGCGTGCTGTTGCACGAGTACAGCGGCCACTGCGGCGGTGAGCCCATGGAAGGGGTGGCGCTGATCGCGCATCACCTCGACGAGCGCCGCTACGAGTCGGCGTGGGCCGAGAGTTTCGGCACGGGCACGTCCCTCATGTTCAGCACCAGCACGCCTGGCGACCCGCGCCTGTCGATGCTGGGCAGCTACGCCGACGGCCAGGGCGGCCCGCGCTGGGGTTGGCGCACCGCGATCGATCAGCCGGACGACGACACGCTGGACCTGCGCATGTACAACATCTCGCCCACCGGCGAAGAGGCCTTGGCCGTCGAGGTGAATTACCGCCGCGTCTGACATGCACAGATGGGGGAAGAGCAGCGGCGAAACGGGCGCCAGCGGTTGATGCCGAGGGAAATCTTGCCCAGAATCCAGCAGCGTCCTCTGGCGCAAGACCTGCGGGCCGATCCGCCAGGTTCAACAACAACAAGGAACGCCTCTTGGCCAAGTCTCTCATCCGCGTGATGCTCTCCAGCCGTTGCCTGGACCCCTTCCCCGCCGACAGCAAGACCACCTTGACGGACCTGCGCCAGGCGCTGAAAGCCGAGATCGAGTCCGCGCAGGTGCTGGGGCGAAAGCTGTTCGAGGTCTGGATCAACGAAGACGCGCCGCCCGCCGAAGGCACGCAGGACAGCTGGGATGCCTGCCTGCAGGCCGTGCGCGACTGCGATGTGCTTATCGTGCTGAGCAACGGCAACGCGGGCTGGGCCGCGGGCGAGCAGGACATCGGCATCTGCCACGCGGAGTACATGGAAGGCCTTCGCTCGGCGCAGGCCAAGGTGCGCCTGGTGGCGCTGCCGACCGTGGCCGAGGCCAAGGGCGCGGCGGGTGAGCGCAACCGGCGCTTCCAGGACTATCTCTCGCGGCAGACGGCCTTCCGGGGCGGCGAGGTGAAGACGGTGGCCGACGCGAAGAAGCGCGTGTTCGAAGCGCTCTCGGATGCCGTGATCTCGCTGGCGCAACGCGGCGTGCAGGCGGGTGCCTCGACGCGCTTCGATGTCGGCGCGGCCCTGGACGGTGTGGTGGTCAAGCTGGATGGCAAGGACGTGGCGGTGGTGGTTCATGCGATTCCGGCCTCGTTCAGCGTGGCCGCCGCGCGCGAGCTGGTGGGGCGGCCCTTTCTGGAGGATCACCAGCGCATCGACTTGCTGGCTTCGGCGCACGGGCCGCTGCACCTGATCGCCTGCCACCGGGGCGCGACGGAGACCCAGGCCACCTCGCTGCTGGGGTTTCCGGGCGCGACGGTGGTGAGCGGCCCCTTCGGGGTGTTCGTGGCGGACGACGTGCAGAAGGTGCAGTTCGCCTTCCTGGCCAACTGCCGCGACGACTCGCAGACGCGCCACGCGAGCCAACGGTTTTTCGAGTGGCTGCAGCAGACGGGTGAGGCGGCGCTGGTGGCGCGCAGGGCGGTGTCTCGCGCCCGCATCGTCAAGGTGGTGGCCAAAGAAATGGATGTTTGAAAGGGGAGACGACCATGAATGAAAAGGATCTTCTGCTGGGGCCGGTGTTGTCGTTCCGCGGCATCGGCAAGGGTGATGTCTGGAAGGTGAGCGCGCTGGTGGGCCTCAAGGCGGGCGCGGCCGTGCCTGTGCTGGAGGTGGACGGCAAGGCCTGCCCCGCACCGAAGGAGCTGCTGGCCATCCCCGGCGAACGCTATCTGCGCTACGACGTTTCCTGCAAGGTCCTGAAGAGCGAGCGCACGGTGAGCTACGGCGTGCCGGGTGGACCGACGTGGCGCATGACGGTGCCGGGCAAGGATTTCTCGCCGCGCATGGCCTATGTGTCGTGCAACGGGTTTTCCGACCCGGCCGTGATGCGCAAGCTCATCCGCACGTCCGATGCGGTGTGGGAAGACCTGCTCTACAGCCACGACCGCGCGTTGCGCAGGAAGAAGGGTGCGGGTGAAGTCAAGCTGCTGGACAAGGAGCAGCTGTGGCACGAGACGCGCATCCACGACAAAGGCCTGCAGCGCTTTCACCTGATGCTCATGGGGGGCGACCAGATCTACTTCGACTCGATCTGGGAAGACATCAAGTCCCTGCGGCAGTGGGTGGCCTTGCCCCGGCAGGCGCAGCTGGACTTCAAGGTCACCAAGGCCCTGGAGCGCGAGATCGAGGCCTACTACTTCGGGCTGTACAAGCACCGCTGGCTGCCCGCTGAGCGCAAGCCCTGGTCGTCGCCCACGCCCGCGCTGGATGCGAGCGCGGCGATGGCGTCCATGCCCACCATCATGATGTGGGACGACCACGACATCTTCGACGGCTGGGGTTCGTACAGCTGCGAGATGCAGAACAGCCCGCTTTTCCAGACGCTGTTCCGCCAAGCCCGGCGCGCCTTCTGGGTGTTCCAGATGCAGCATGCGCTGGAAGATCTGCCCGAACTGGAAGACACGACGCCGGCGGGTTTTTCCCGCCAGGACCCGCTGCTCAAACCCATCGCCTGGAGCCAGGTGCTCGCCAAGGATGCGCTGGCGCTGCCCCTGCTGGATGGCCAGCCGGGCTTCACCTCGGCGCACGCCATCGGGCCGGTGGCCATCGTGGCGGCCGACCTGCGCACCGAGCGCTCGCGGGCGCAGGTGATGGGCTCGGACACCTGGGGCCAGATCAAGAAATGGACGACCAGCCTGGCATCCGGCAACGCGGGCACCCAACCCAAGAGCGCGTGCCAGCACCTGCTGTTCATGTCCTCGGTGCCCGTGGTGCACCCGAAGCTGCCCCTGGCCGAGCTGCTGATGGACAAGTTCGGGCAAGAGCACGTCACCGACAGCAATGCCGACGACCTGAAGGACCATTGGTCCCACGACGACCACGAGGGCGAGCGAAAGCGCCTGCTGGAGGTGCTGTCCAACCTCGCGCGCGACAAGAAGATCCGCGTGTCCCTGGTGTCCGGCGATGTGCACGTCGCGGCCTGGGGCACGGCCTACCGCAAGGACCTGCCGGCCACGGAGACCTGGTCCCAGATCCATCAGTTCACCTCGTCGGCCGTGGTGCATCCCTCGCTCATGGGGGTGATGGAGCGGCTGTTCCTGTCGTGGCTGAACAGCCATGCCAAGCAGCCGCAGAACATCGACGTGCAGTACGTCGCGGAGGTGATGCCGTTCCCGGGGCACGACAAGCATGTGATGGCGGCCCGCAACTGGCTGGCCCTGGAGCTGGACATGGGGTCGGCCGAAGGGTGCAAGCTGTGGGCCACCTGGCGCTGCGAAACCGAGACCAGCTTTTCCAACCACCTGCTGGCCGTGGCGCCCATCGCGCCCTGAGTCAGTCCCCCGCCGACGCCGTGTGCGGATCGGTCATGGCGGTGCGCCGCGCCACCTCGCGCTTGGCATACGCCGTGGGCGACAGGCCTGACCAGCGCCGGAACGCGCGCGCGAACACCTTGTCGGACTCGTAGCCCGCGTCCTGCGCCACCTGGGCCAGCGGCAGGTGGCCGGCTTCCAGCTGTTCGGCCGCCAGCGCCATGCGGTGCCCGCCCAGGTAACCCATGGGCGTGTCGCCCACCAGGGCCTTGAAGCGGTCGCTGAAGCGCGAGCGCGACATGGCGGCTTCGCGCGCCAGGGTCTCCACCGTCCAGCTGCGCGCGGGTTCGCGGTGCATGGCGGCGATGGCGCGCGCGATCGCGGGGTCGGACAGGCCGCGCCACCAGTTGGCCTCCACCGGGCCGGCGCCGCGCAGCAGGTGGCCGCGCAGGATGTTGATGAGCAGCAGCTCGCCCATGCGGCTGGCCGAGAGGCGCCAGCCCGGGCGCTGGTCCAGCGTTTCGGTGACGAGTGTTTCCATGGACGCAGCCAGGATCACGGCCGTGGGCAGTTCGCTCGCGCGCACGTGGATGAGCGGCGGCAGCACGCTGAGCACGGAGTGCCGGCAGTAGGCCGAGAACCAGAGCAGTGCGCTGAACATCTCGCAGCCTTCGCCGCCGCCGCCGTGCCGCAGGTCCAGCGGCGCTTCGTCGCGCGCGCCGGGCGTGCGCTGGGTGAGCAGCTGGGCGAAGGGCACGGTGGGCGCGTCGGGCGCGGAGCCCATGCGGTGGGCCGCGCCCAGCGGCATCATCACCAGATCGCCGGGCTCCACGCGCAGCGGCCCGCCGCCGCCGGCCGCCTCCACCCACCAGGGCGCGCCGCGCGCCATGCGGATCATGGCGGCGCCAGACACCCCATTGGAATGCAAGCCCCAGGGTGCAGACAGGTGGAACCGGGCCGTGACCGCGCGTTCGGCGCGGCAGATGGCGAGCACTTCGCTGAGGACATCCATGGACGAATCGTACCCATTTCAGGCGCCCAAGCGGTTGAGTGCGCGGGGCCCGCGCTCAACAATGCACGCTTCGACATTGCAGGAGCAGCCCCATGAGCAGTTTGAAAATCGGTATCGCCGGCGGCGGTGTGGGCGGTCTGGCCGCCGCGATCGCCTTGCGCAAGCAGGGCCACGAGGTGACCGTGTTCGAGCAGGCCAAGGGCTTCTCGCGCGTGGGCGCGGACATCAACCTCACGCCCAACGTGGTGCGCGCCATCGACGGCCTGGGCGCGGGCGCTTTCATCCGCCGCACCGGCGCCCAGCCCACCTTCCGCATCAGCCGCGACTGGGACACGGGCAAGGAAACCTCGCGCCTGGGCATGGGCAACGTCGCCGAAGAGCAGTACGGCGCGCCGCAGGTCACGATCCACCGCGCCGACATCCTGGCCGCGCTGGCCGAGCAGTTCCCCATCGAGCAGATCGCGTTCGACAAGCGACTGAAGACGCTGAGCCAGAACGACGCGGGCGTGACCCTGCAGTTCGACGACGGCAGCGAAGCCAGCTTCGACGTGGTGGTGGGCGCCGACGGCATCCACTCGCGCGTGCGCACCGCCCTGTTCGGCGAAGAGAGCCCGCGCTTCACCGGCGTGGTGTCGTTCCGCTCGGTGGTGCCCACCGAGCGCGTGAAGCACGTGCCCGAGATCGAGGCCTTCACCAAGTGGTGGGGTCCCAATCCGCAGAGCCAGATCGTCACCTTCCCGCTCAACCAGGGCAAGGAGACCTTCGTCTTCGCCACCACCGGCCAGGAGAGCTGGACCGAAGAGTCCTGGACCAGCCCGGGCGACGTGCACGAGCTGCGCGGCTTCTACAAGGACTTCCACGCCGACGCCCGCGCCCTGCTCGAGGCCTGCGACACCACGCTCAAGAGCGCGCTGTACGAGCGCGAGCCGCTGCCGCAGTGGTCGCAGGGCACGGTGACCCTGCTGGGCGATGCCTGCCACCCCATGCTGCCCTTCATGGCGCAAGGTGCGGGCATGGCGATCGAAGACGCCGTGGTGCTGGGCCGCGCGCTGGCCGGTGTGGGCACCCGTGCGCAGGCCGCCGAGGCGCTGCGCCGCTACGAGAAGACGCGCCAGGAGCGCACGGCCAAGATCCAGATCGGTTCGCGCGGCAACCAGTGGATGAAGGGCCAGGGCAACGCCGACTGGGTCTACGGCTACGACGCCTGGAACGTGCCGCTCGCCCAGGCCTGAGATTTCCCCACCTTTCCCTAGGAGACACACCATGAAAAACCAGAAACGCCACTTCACCCTGGGCCTGATCGGCCTCGCGCTCGCCTCGGCCCTGCCCTTCGCGGCGGCACAGACCTTCCCGAGCAAGCCCATCACCATCGTCGTGCCCTTCCCGCCCGGCGGCGGCCCCGACCTGGCCGCGCGCGTGCTGGCCGAGAAGATGGCGCCCAAGCTGGGCCAGCCGGTGGTGGTGGACAACCGCCCCGGCGCCGGTGCGCTGCTGGGTGCCGGCGCGGTGGCGCGCTCGGCCGCCGACGGCCACACGCTGCTGCTCACGCCCAACACCATGGTGATCTCGCCCCACGTGCTGCCGGCCGGCGCGGGCGGTGGCGTGGACGTGCACAAGGACCTGGTGCCCGTGATCTCGCCCGCCACCACGCCCATGGTGCTGGTGGCCAACCCCTCGCTGGGCGTGACCAACCTCAAGGCCGCGCTGGACGCCGCGCGCAAGTCGCCCGGCCTGCCCTACGGCAGCCCCGGCAACGGCTCGCCCATGCACTTCGCGGGCGAGATGCTCAAGAGCGCGGCCAAGGTCGATCTGATGCACGTGCCCTACCGTGGCGTGGGCCCCTCCATCACCGCCGCGCTCAGTGGCGAGGTCAAGCTGCTGTTCACCGGCCTGGGTGGCGCGGTGCCGCACATCAAGGGCGGCAAGCTGGTGCCGCTGGCGCTGACCGAAAAGAAGCGCTCGCCGCTGCTGCCCGACGTGCCGACCGCGACCGAGCAGGGCGTGAGCGGCGTCGAGGTGAACGCCTGGTACGGCGTGTTCGTGCCGACCGGCACGCCCGCGCCTGTGATCGCGCGCCTGAACCAGGCCTTCAACGAAGCGCTGCAGCTGCCCGACGTGCGCGAGAAGCTCGCCGGCGCCGGCCTGGACGTGCTGGGCGGCACGCCGCAGGTGCTGGCCGACTTCATGAAGGCCGACAACGAGCGCTACGGCAAGCTGGCCAAGGAACTCAACATCAAGGCCGATTGAGGCGCACAGCGGCATGGCACGGCGACCGAACTTCCTGCTGTTCATCACCGACCAGCACCGCGCCGACCACCTCGGCTGCTACGGCAACACCGAGGTGCGCACGCCGCACATCGACGCGCTGGCGGCGCAGGGCTGCCGCTTCGACGACTTCCACGTCGCCACGCCCATCTGCCAGCCCAACCGCGCCTCGCTCATGACCGGGCGCCTGCCCAGCGTGCACGGGCTGCAGATGAACGGGCGCGAGCTCTCGCTGGGCGAGCGCACTTTCGTGGAGACCTTGCGCGAGGCGGGCTACCAGACCGCGCTGGTGGGCAAGTCGCACCTGCAGAACATCACCACCCTGCCCACGGCCTGGCCCGGCAAGGGCCCGCGCCGCCCGCACGAGGCCCTGCGCCCCTACCCGGGGCGCTACGGCCAGGAGGTGTGGCAGCGCTGGGAGGAAGACCCGGCCCACGAGCTGGAGCTGCCCTACTACGGCTTCGAGCAGGTCGCGCTCACCATCGGCCACGCCGACGAACAGCACGGCCACTGGCGGCGCTGGCTGCGGCAGCAGACGCCCGACGCGGACCGCCTGATCGGCCCCGCCAACGCGATCCCCACGCCCGACCTGCACTTGGCCCGCATCGGCCACGCCTGGCGCACCCGCGTGCCCGAAGCGCTGTACCCCACGGCCTACATCGCCGAGCAGACCTGCCACGCGCTGGACCGGATGGCGAGCGCGGAGCAGCCGTTCTTCATCCAGTGCTCGTTCCCCGACCCGCACCACCCCTTCACGCCGCCCGGCCGCTACTGGGACCTGTTCCGGCCCGACGACGTGTCGCTGCCCGCGTCGTTCCACGCCGAGCTGACCGACCCGCCACCGCCGGTGCAATGGCTGCGTGAGCAGCGCCGCGACAACCCCGCGTTCCGGCCCGGCTACGGCAGCTTCGCCTGCTCCGAACAGGAAGCGCGCGAGGCCATCGCACTGAACCATGGCAGCCTGGCCAACATCGACGACCACATCGGCCTGGTGATGGCGCGGCTGCGCGCGCTCGGCCTGGACGAACACACGGTGGTGATGTTCACCAGCGACCACGGCGACCTGCTGGGCGAGCGCGGCCTGATGTTCAAGGGCGGCCTGCACTACCCCGCCCTCACCCGCGTGCCCTTCATCTGGCGCGATGGCGCGCAGGCGCCAGCCACGGCGGCCACGGCCGCGCTGACGCAGACCATCGACATCGCGGCCACCGTGCTGGAGCGCGCCGGCCTGGAGCCCACCAACGGCATGCAGGGCGCTTCCCTGCTGCCGGTGGTCACCGGCCAGGCGAGCGGGGTGCGCCAGCAACTGCTGATCGAGGAAGAAAGCCAGCGCAGCGATTTCGGCATGGACCGCCGCGTGCGCATGCGCACCCTGCGCAACCACGACCACCGCCTCACGGTGTACGACGGCCAGCCCTGGGGCGAGCTCTACGACCTGCGGCAGGACCCGCTGGAGCTGCGCAACCTGTGGGCCGACGCGGCCTCGCTGCCGCTGCGGCAGTCGCTCATGGAGCAGCTGGCGCGCGCCATGCTCACGGCGGCGGACACCAGCCCCTACCCGGGCGCCGCCGCCTAGAAAAAAAAGGCCCGCTCGAGCGGGCCTTTTCTTTTGAAGATGCGGTGGGTCAGACCAGCGTGCGCAGCCAGGCCGCGCAGTCCTGCGAGGCCTGCACCGGCCAGTGCACGGTGATGGTGGTGTCGCCGCGCCGCACTTCCACGCGGATGTCCTGACCCGAGCCGCCCCACAGGCGCGCCCAGAAGCCGGGGCGTTGCGCGCTCGCCGCCGGCGGCGGCGTGGGCTCGGGACGCGCCGGGGGCGGCGGCACCGGCTCCACGGGCACGGCGGCTTCGACGACCACCGGGGGCACCGGCACGTCCACCGCCGCCCCGGTGCCGCCGGCCAGGCGCGCCGCCGCGTTGACGCCGAACTCATCCCACATGCGGTCGGCCTTGGTCTTCATCACGCCCAGGCCGAAAGTGCCCATGCGGCCGAGCACGTCCACCTTGACCTTCATGCGCAGCTCGGTGCCACCGCCCTCGCGCTCCTGCAGCCACATCTCGCTGTTCTGCTTGAGCGAGCTGGCCACCGAGGCGTCCTCGCCCGTGCCTTCGGCGCGCAGGTAGCGCGGCTCGTCGCGTTCGACGATGCGGGTCTTGAGCTTGAAGCGCGCGCTGATGAAGGCGATCTTCACCTTCATCACGGCCACGTACTCGTCGTCGCTCACGACCTCAATGGACTCCATGCCGGGCACGCAGGCGCCCATGGCATTCGGGTCCAGCAGCAGGGCCCAGACACGCGCCGGTGGCGCGTCCAGCAACAGGGTTTTTTCAATTTCCACGCATCTTCTCCGCAGCGGTCAGGATGGATTCGACGATCTGGGTGTAGCCGGTGCAGCGGCAGAGGTTGCCGTTGAGGCCATGGCGCACCTCGTCTTCGCTCGGCGAGGGGTTGGCCGCCAGCATCGCGCACGAGGTCATGAGGAAGCCCGGCGTGCAGTAGCCGCATTGCAGGCCGCCGCACTGCATGAAGCTCTCCTGCAAGGGGTGCAGGGTCTCGCCCTGCGACAGGCCTTCCACGGTGGTGATGGCGCGGCCGCTGTGTTGCACCGCCAGGCTCAGGCAGGACTTGACGACCTGCCCGTCGACCAGCACCGAGCAGGCGCCACAGATGCCGGTTTCGCAACCGCGCTTGGTGCCGGTGAGGTGCAGGTCGTCGCGCAGAAAGTCGGACAGCAGGCGCCGCGCGGGCACGGTGCTCTGCACGGCCTCGCCGTTGACGGTGAGGGTGATGGGGTGTTGGCTCATGGCTTACTCCTGGGGCAGGCCGAACAGGCCCGCGATGTTGCGCCGCGCGACCACGCGCACCATGTCGCGCCGGAAGTCGGCGTCGCCCCGGGCGTCGGACACGGGTTCGATGTCGGCGGCGACGATGTCGGCGGCCTCGGCCGCCACGTCGGCGGTGAGGGTCTTGCCGGCCAGGTACGCCTCGGCGCGCGGCAGGCGCACGGGAATGGGGGTAGACGCACCGACGGCGATGCGCGCCTCGGTGCAGACCGCGCCCAGGCGCCGCGCGACGAAGGCCACGCTGACCAGCGGCCGGTGCTCGGCCGCCGTGCGCAGGAAGCGCGCGTACTGGCCGCTCGCGTCGGCGGGCAGCGCGGGCACGCGGATCTCGCTGAGCAGCTCGTCGGGTTCGAGCGCGGTGGTGTAGTAGTCCACCAGGAAGTCGCTCAGGGCCAGCACGCGCTCGCCGCGCGCGCTGGCGAGCACCACCTGCGCGTTCAGCGCCAGCAGGCAGCCCGGCGGGTCGGTGGACGGGTCGGCGTAGCAGAGGTTGCCGCCGATCGTGCCCTGGTTGCGCACCTGCGGGTTGGCCACGCGCGCGGCCATGCTGGCGAGCATGGGCCAGCGCTCGCGCACCAGGGGCGAGGCGGCCACCTCGGCGTGCAGCGTGAGCGCGCCGATGCGCAGGCCGCCGCGCTCGTCCAGCGCGATGCCGCGCAGCGCGCCGAGTCTGCCCAGCGACACCAGGTGCGAGGGCGTGAGCATGCGCTGGCGCATGCCGAGCATGAGCGCGGTGCCGCCCGCGATCACGCGGCACTCGTCGCCCAGGTCGGCCAGCATGCGGCTGGCCTCGGCCACGCTGTCGGGTTCGAGGAAGTCGAAGTCAAGCATGGGCCGTCTCCTTCAGGGCGCGCAGCGCGGCCAGCACCTTCTGCGGCGTGATGGGCAGGTCGGTGATGCGCACGCCCACCGCGTGGTACACCGCGTTGGCGATCGCCGGCGCGCCGGGCAGGATGGCGGTCTCGCTCGCGCCCTTGGCGCCGTGCGGGCCGTTGGGTTCGTGGGATTCCACCAGCCCGCCGCGCAGCAGGGGCACGGCGTCGGCGGTGGGCATGTTGTAGTCGGCGAAGTTGCCGTTCATGAGGCGGCCGCCTTCGAGCTGCAGCTGTTCGTAGAGCGTCCAGCCCATGGCCTGCACGGTGGCGCCGTTGGTCTGGCCGTGGATCGCCAGCGGGTTGAGGGCCTTGCCGCAGTCGTCGCTGACGTAGCTGTCGATCACCGTGACCTGGCCGGTCTGCGTGTCCACCTCGACCTCGACCGCCTGCGCCGCGAACGAGTAGGCGGGCGCGATGTTGCCGTGGACCTGGTCGTCGTGCATCTGGGTCTTGGCGTCCCAGCTGCCCATGACCTGGATGCCTTCGCCGCCGTGGCGCCAGATGTGCTGGCGCGCCACCTCGGCCAGCGTGCGCCGCTGCCCGGGTTGCTCGCGCACGCGGATGTGGCCTTCGGCGATCTCCAGCTGGTCGGCTGGCGCACCGAGCATCTGCGCGGCCAGGGCGAAGAGCTTGTCGCGCGCGGCCTGCGCGGCCACGATGGCGGCGTTGCCGGCCGCCATGGTCACGCGCGAGGCCAGCGTGCCGATGCAGAACGGCGCGCTGTCGGTGTCGGGCGCGACCACGAGCACATGGGCCAATGGCACGTTGAGCTCGTGGGCCACGATCTGGCTCAGCATGGTCATGGCGCCCTGCCCCATGTCGCCTTCGCTGCAATGCACCACCAGGCGGCCGTCTTCGTTGACCTTGATCATCACGGTGGAGCCGTCCCAGTTGCCGATGGTGCGGTTGCCGCTCACGTGCATGGCCGCGGCCATGCCCACGCCGCGCCGGCGGCTGCCCGTGCCCGGTGAGCGCGCGCGCTTCTCGCCCCAGCCGATGGCTTCGGTGCACTGGGCAATGCATTCGAGCAGGCCGGTGCTGCCGATCTGCCAGCCGTGGATGGAGGTCTCGCCACGGCCGATGGCGTTGCGCCGGTGGATCTCCACCGGGTCGATCCCGAGCTGCTCGGCCATGGTGTGGATGTGGCTGTTGAGCGCGAACAGCATCTGCGTGCCGCCGAAGCCACGGAACGCGCCGTGCGGTGGCGTGTGCGTGTAGGCCATGGTGGCGTGCGAGCGCACGTGCTGCAGCCGGTGCATGTTGTCGCTGCGCATGGCGCTCACGTGCATGACCTCGGGCGAGAGGCCGCAGTAGGCGCCGCAGTCGGCCACGATGTGCACGTCCTTGGCGACGATCAGGCCCTCGCGCGTCATGCCCAGCTTGAGCGTGATGCGCTCGGGCACGCTGGAGCACGCGGCCTGGAAGTCTTCCAGCCGGTTGTTGACGAGGCGCACCGCGCGCCCGGTTCTGAGGGCCAGCAGGCCGGCCACCAGTTGGTTGTCGTCCTCGACGATCTTGCCGCCGAAGCCCCCGCCCACGGTGGCCGCCAGCACCCGCACGCGCGAGACCGGCAGCTCCAGGGCCGCGGCCAGGCGCGCGCGCGCCAGGAACACCGACTGCGTCGAGGTCCAGACCTGCAGGCGGCCGTCCGCGTCGATGGCCGCGACGCTGGCCATGGGCTCGAGGTAGCCCGGGTACTGCGCGTGCGTGGTGTAGGTGGCCTCATGGATCAGGTCCGCCTGCGCGAACCCGGCGTCGACGCTGCCGCGCTCGAAGCGGATCTCGTGCGCCACGTTGCCGCGCCCGGGGTGCACGCCGGGCGCGCCCTCGGCCAGCGCTTCCTCGGGGGTCAGCAGCGGCGGCAGTTCCTCGTACTCGATGTGGATCAGGTCCAGCGCGTCGCGCGCGATCTCTTCGGTGGTGGCCGCCACGGCCGCCACCTCTTCGCCCGCGAAGCGCACCACGCCCTCGGCGAGGATGCGGCGCTCCTTCTGGTGCACGCCCCACATCGTGCGCGGCGCGTCGGCGCCGGTGAGCACCGCCTTGACACCGGGCAGGGCCAGCGCCGCCGAGGTGTCCACGCGGACGATGCGCGCATGGGGGTAAGGGCTGCGCAGGATCTTGCCGTGCAGCATGCCGGCGACCTTGATGTCGCCGGCGTACACCGCGCGGCCCAGCACCTTGGCGCGGGCGTTGACCTGCGGCGTGTCGCGGCCCAGGGTGGATTCGCTCATGGGAGTTCCTTGCCTGGGGCTCAGTCGGCCTGGATGTTCAGGTCTTTGATGAGCTTGGAGAGGCGCGCGTAATCGTCGGCGTTGATCTTCGCCAGCGCCTCGGGCTTGCCGCCCACCGGGCGCGAGCCGAAGGTCGCCATCTTCTCGACCACGTCGGGCATGCGCAGGATCTCGTTCATGTGCTCGTTGAGCTGCTTGACCACGGCCGGGGGCGTGCCCTTGGGCGCGAAGATGCCGTTCCAGGCGCCGAGCTTGACGTCCTTGTAGCCCTGCTCGGCCACGGTGGACAGGTTGGGCAGCAGCGGCGTGCGCTCGCCGTCGGTGAGCGCCACCGCCACCAGCTTGCCGGACTTGAGGTGCTGCTCCACCGCGCCCAGGGTGACGTAGCCCATGCTGACCCGCCCGGCCAGCATGTCGGGAATCATCGGGCCGACGCCGCGGAACGGGATGTGCTGCACCTGGATGCCGGCAGCGCGGTTCAGCCACTCGGCCACGATGTGCATCGGCGAGCCCGCGCCCGGGCTGGCGTAGGTGAGCTGCTTGCCGGCCTTGGCCTGGGCCACGAGGTCGGCCACGCTCTTGATGCCGCTCTCGGGGTGCGTCACCAGCAGCACCGACTGCATGGCGCTCAGCACGACCGGGTCGAAGCCGTTGAGCGCGTCGTAGCTGGCGTTGGGCGCGAGCTTGAGCACCATGGGCGCGGTGGTGAAGGGGTTGGGTGTGAAGAGCAGCGTGTAGCCATCGGGTTTGGCGCGCGAGACGTAGGTGTTGCCCACCGTGCCGCCCGCGCCGGGCCGGTTGTCCACGATCACGGGTTGCTTGAGCCGCTGCGACAGCTTCTCGGCGAACAGCCGGGCGGTGGCGTCCGAGTCGCCGCCGGGCGGATAGGCCACGACCAGGCTGATGGTTTTCTCGGGGTAGGCCTGGGCGGCCGCGCCACCCGCAAACAAGGCCGTGGCCGCCAGGGCCATGGCCATCCACTGTCGACGATCCGTTTTCATCAATGCACTCCTGTGAAGGCGATTCATGCCGTTGGGTGGGGTCCAGGCCGGTGTCCGTCCGCGCCATTTAGACGTTTCATATTGGAAACATGGGTTCACAACAGAAACACCTTCATCGTATGCTTTCGTCGTTGACTGATCAACGATGAAATCCCGATTTCTGACAATTTGTTGCAATTTAATTGACTGATCAACGACGAGATCGCGGCGCGAGGCCGATCGGGCGCGCCGCTTCCCCGAGAATCCCCGCATGTCCCAAGACGAGCCCCTGCCGAACCCCTCTGCCCTGCCGCCCGAAGGGGTCGACGACGGCGCCAGCAACCCCTGGGCCGATCTGGCGCCCGATGGCGCGGGTCTGGCGGTGCACGACTTTTTGACCACCATGTTCAGCCACACCAGCAACGGGCTGCGGCGCGCGATCACCCTGCCCTATGCCAACCGCTTCGAGCTCACGGTGTCGGAGTGGCGCATCCTGTCCGTGCTGGCGCACGCGGGCTCACTGCCGTTCGCGGAACTGGTGGAACTCGCGGCCGCCGACAAGGCGCAGGTGAGCCGCGCGCTGCGGCTGCTGGGTGACCGGGGCCTGGTGGAGATGCAGACGCCGGGTCCCCGGGGTCGCAAGGGCCTCATCTGCTTGATGACCGAAGCCGGTCAGGCGCTGTACCAGGAAATCATGCCGCTGGCGCGGCGCAGCCAGGCGCAGATGATCCTCACGCTCAGCCGGGACGAGCGCCGCGTGCTGTACACGGTGCTCGGCAAGCTGCGGCGGCAGTGCGGGGCTGCCGACGCCGACGGCTCGATCGACGCTTAGATATCGAGCACCAGCCGGTCGCTCTTGCAACCGGAGACGCAGACCATCATGGCCTTGTTGGCCGCGCGCTCGGCGTCGGTCAGCACCATGTCGCGGTGGTCGGGGATGCCTTCGAGCACCTTGGTTTCGCACGAACCGCAGATGCCCTCTTCGCAGCTGAAAGGCACGTCGGCGTTGATCTCGATCAGGCGCTTGTGCAGCGTGGTGTCGGGCGTGACCTCGAACATCTGGCCGCTGCGGCGCAGCTCGACGGTGAAGCTGGTCTTCGCGTCGTCCGCGGCCGCCACCTCGACCGCCGTGAAGCGCTCGATGTGGGCGTTGCTGTGGCCCAGCGCGGCGCAGGTCTTCTCGAAGTTGTCGAGCATCACGGCCGGGCCGCAGGCGTAGAAGTGCTCGCTGGCCGAGGGCGCGCGCCGGCCCAGCAGGGCCGTGAGGTCGGGCGGGCCGCCCTTCTCGTCGTCGAAGTGCCAGGTCACGGGCACGCCCAGGGCCTCGATCTCGGCGATGAAGGCCGCGCTCTTGCGCGAACGCGCGAAGTACAGGAATTCGAAGCTGCGGCCCAGGTCTTTGAGGCGGCGCGCCATGCACAGCACGGGCGTGACGCCGATGCCGCCGGCCACCAGCACCGTGTGGCTGGCCTCTTCGTGCAGGCCGAAGTGGTTGCGCGGCGCGCTGATGGTGATGCGCATGCCCACGCGCAACTGCTCGTGCACGCAGCGCGAACCGCCGCGGCTGGTGCGGTCCTTGAGCACGCCCACCACGTAGCGGTGGCGCTCCTGGCTGTTGTTGCACAGCGAGTAGCTGCGCACCATGCCGTTGGGCAGGTGCAGGTCGATGTGCGAGCCGGCCTCGAACGGCGGGAACACGACATCGGGGGCGGGACGCAGGTCCACGCTGATCACGTCATCGGCTTCGTGGCGCAGCGTGTGGACCCAGGCTTGCAGGGTGGTGGCGTTGTTGCTCATCCCGCGATTCTCACATGGGCTTGTCGAGCTGGGCCTTGGCCAGGTTTCTGAGGTGGCGGCGCAGGCGCACGATGCCCATGTCGTGCGCGTACAGGTGCTCGCGCTTGTTGGCGTCGGGCTCCATGTTCTCCACCGCCACGCGGTCCTGCTCCAGCACGTTCCAGTGGCGCTCTTCCAGGCGGTTCTTGTAGAGAAAGCGCCAGGTGTCGCGCTGCCAGCCGGTCACGCGGCGGCAGCGCCAGTGGAACACCCCCGAGGTGCGGTTGCTGATGGGCGTGTAGCTGCCGATGATGGTGAAGTTGCCACCGGGGCCGCCGGTCTTGGGGTACGGGATCTCCAGGCGCATCACGTGGATGCCCAGGTCCATCCACTCGGTCCAGTCGAAGTTGACGCCGCGCTGGCCCTTCTTCTCGAAGCAGAAGCCGTTGGGGATGTCGCGGATCTGGAATTCGGCCTGGCTGTCGCCCTCGCTCATGGTGTGCGACTGCTTGTGCAGGTACACGCCGTGCATCGGGTCCATCACGTTGTCGACCACGTAGCGGTAGTCGCCGCCCCACTCGGTGTAGCAGAGGAAGTTCGACCACTCGGGCGAGGTCAGTTCCTCGGGCAGCTGCAGCGGCGGCGCGTCGTCCAGGATGGGGTTGCTCGCGTTGTAGAGAAAGATCGCGCCGGCCGCTTCGGCGGCGTGGAACATGCGCGCGGGGCGCGAGCCTTCGAGCTTGCAGCCGGGGCTGCCGGGCACGCGGGTGACGGTGCCGTCGCAGCGCACTTCGACGCCGTGGTACGGGCAGGCCAGGCGGTCGCCCAGGTTCACACCCAGCGAGAGCGGCGCGCCGCGGTGCGGGCAATGGTCTTCCAGCGCGTGGACCTGGCCGGCCTGGTCGCGCCAGAGCGCGATCTTGTAGCCCAGGCGGCGGATCGAGATCGGGTCGTTCTTCACGAAGCTGGACGGGCAGACCGGGAACCACAGGTCTTTGAGGCCGACTTCGAGGACGGCGTCGACCGGGTCGAGCTGAACGTTGATGACAGAGGTATCCATGGACGTGTCTCCTGGCGGTGGGGCTGGGGTCGGGCGGCGGGGTTCAGGCGCCGAGGCGGGCCATTTCCTGCTGGAAGGACTGCTCGGTCCAGCGCTGGCCATTGGGGCCCGAGGGCCCCGCGTCGTTGAGGTACTTCACCAGGCCTTCGAGGTCGTGGATGCCCTGAGCGTAGGCGCGTTCGATCGAATCGCCCAGCAAACCCTCATACGAGGTCGGGGGAGCGGTGCGCGTCTGGTGGGTTTCGTTGTAGAGGTCGGGGGTTCGCATGCGGTGTCTCCTTCGGTGTCGTCATTCCGTGGGCGGCTTGGGCTTGTCGGTCATGAATTTGCCGCTGGGCGCACCGGCGTTCACCTGGCGGCGCGTATGGCCGTCGATGCCGCCCTTGATGGCCCATTCGGCGAACACCGTCGGACCGGGCGTGAATTCACGCGGCTCCCAGTCGGCGGTGAGTTCGTCCTCGTCGGTGTAGTACTCCACCAGCGCGCCGGCCGGGCTCTCGAAGTACCAGAACATCGCCGAGGAGATCGGGTGTCGGCCCGGGCCGAGCTCGGTGCTCCAGCCGCTGCGCGACATGTGCATGCCGCCGCCGACCACTTCGTGCAGGTCGCGCACGGAGAAGGCCACGTGGTTCAGGCCCTTGCGCGGCTCGGGCGGCTGCAGCAGGAACAGGTCGTGGTGGCCGCCCTCGGCCGCGCAGCGCAGGAACAGGCCGCGCTCGGGGTACAGGTCGGAGACCACGAAGTCCAGGTTGTCGATGTAGAAGGCGCCGGTGGCCTTGAGGTCGGTCACGAAGAACACCACGTGGCCCACCTCGACCGGCGTGGCGCGGTCGTAGGCCGGGCTGCGCTGGTTGCGGCGCGGGCGGTCGCTCCAGGTGTTGACGAGCGCGCTCTCGATCTGCACCTCGCGCTTTTTCGTGAGCTGCAGGCGCACCGCCAGGCCATTGGGGTCGGTGCAGCCGAAGCGGCCATCGGCCTCCACGAAGCCGGGCTGGCCCTGCAGGCGGCTGCGGTAGAGCGCCAGGCTCTCGGCCGTGTCCACGCCCCAGACCACCTCGCGCAGCGTCGGGTCGGGCTCCACGCCGGCCGGCAGGCCGGGCTTGTCGGAGTGCGCCACGACCACGCGGCAGCCGTTGAGCGATTCGAACACCAGTTCCTGTGGAGATTCCTGCACCAGCGACAGGCCCCAGTCCAGGAAGAACTGGCGGCAGCGCGGCAGGTCGGCGGCGCCGTAGGTGATTTGATCGATGCCCAGTACGCTCATCTGCAATCCTTGAAGTGCCTGGCCGCCTCCGGGCGCCAAACGTTTCTTTAGTAAACCCGTGTTTCTTACTTGAAACAAACTGAATTCTACCGGCAAACGTTCGGCGTGGGAAGTGGCATGCAGACTAATTTGGTCGGCTATGCCCTGTCGGGCGTCGGGCAAGGCCCGTCGGCCAGCACCTTTTGCGTGACGTGGAACAGGCGGCCCTGGAACCAGGGCCGGATCTGCGCGAGCTGGGCTTTCAGCACCTGGCGAACGGGATCGGCAAAGGCGCGCTCCATGGCGTCCACCGAGTCGTAGGAGGATTCGAAGGTCATGTGCAGGCGCGGGCCGCCGTCCTCGATGGACAGGGCGCGCAGCACCCGCACGGCGCGCACGCCTGGAAAGCGCTTCATCAGCGGCACCACCTGCTCGATCACGAAGGCATCCAGGCGGTCCACGTCCTCCGGCTTCACGGTGCCTTCGAGACACGCGGTTCGAACGATCATCGCGGCCTCCTCACAGGCCCAGGCCGCCCAGCGACTTGCCACCATCCACGAACAGGGTCTGGCCCGTGATGAAGCGGGTGCGCGGCGACGCGAGGAAGGCAATGGCATGGGCGATCTCGCCCGGATCGGCGGGCCGCCCGCTCGGTTCGAGCGCGCTGGCCGCCGCGTGCTGCTCGGGCGTCATGGCGCGCGTCATGCCGGTGTCGGTGAAGCCCGGCGCGATCGAGTTGACCGCGATCTGCCGCTGGCGAAGGTCCATCGCCATGGCCCGGGTCAGGCCCACCACCGCGGCTTTCGAGGCCACGTAGTGCGCAAAACCAGTGCCGCCCAGCGCCGCGCGCGAGGACACCGTCACGACCCGACCGCCCGGCTTCATGCGCCGCGTGGCTTCCTGCGCGGCGATGAAGACGCCCAGCACATTCACGTCCAGCACAGAGCGGAAGTCTTCGTCGCGGATGTCGTCGAAGGACCGGGCGGGGCCGATCCCCGCCGCGCACACCATGACGTCGACCCGCGCCTCGGCGGCGATCAGCGCCGCGATGGCCGGGCGGTCGCACACGTCGACCGCGTGGCCGGCCGCGTCGCGCCCGGCCTGGGTGAGTTCCGCGAGCAGCGTGTCGACCTGCGCCGCGTTGCGGTCGATCACCACGACGCGGAAACCGTCCTCGGCCAGGCGCAGCGCCGTGGCGCGGCCGATGCCGGAGGCGCCTCCGGTGATGAAAGCGGTTTCCCTCTCGGCGGGGGTGGGGGTGGTCTGCATTCTTTTTCCTCTCAAACAGCGGATGGATCCAGGCGCCGGTGGGCCTGCAGCAGGCCGGCCAGGCGCTGGTACCACGCCGCCTTCGGGTCGCGCAGGCAGGTGTGGGTCGCAAAATGGTCCAGGCCGGGCTCTTCGTGCAGCTGGGACGGCGCCGGCTGCCTGGCCAGCAAGGCCGCCATGCGGCGGTTCGAATGAACCACCCGGGCACTGTCGGACTCGCCATGGCTGAGGTACATGGGGATGGTGTTGCCCACCGTCCAGCACAGCGGGCTCATCACGGCGTCGTGCGCCGCGTCGCTCAGCACCATGCTGTAGATGCGCTCTTCCAGGCTGGCCGCGGGGGGATCGGGGTGGTGCAGATCCATGATGCCGCTCACGGGCAGGCAGGCCCGGATCGCGCCCGGGGGAATGCCGGCGCCGCCCGCTTCCTCGCGCCGCAAGGCCACCAGCGCCGCCAGATGCGCGCCGGCGGAATGCCCCGCCAGGTAGATCTGGTCGCCGCGACCGCCGAAGTCGGCCGCATGGGTGATCACATGGCGGGTGAGCGCCAGGCCGTCTTCGAACGCCGCCGGCAGCCGGTGCCCCGGCGCCAGCCGGTAGCCCGGCGCCACCAGCACCATGCCCAGGCCGACCACGGCTGGCGCCATGAAGGCAACGTACTCCTTGTAGCCGTTGGTCCAGCCACCGCCGTGCCAGAAGATCAGGATGGGGGCGTCGTCCCGCGCATCGGTGGACCGGTACACGTCGCAGCGGTGCTGCGGATCGGGGCCATAGGCGCGGTCGCGCGCGACGGCGATGCCGGCCGGCAGCGGCGCGTCGGCGGCCCAGCCCAGCACGGTCTCTTCGTAGGCCTGCGCGGCTTCGAAGGGAAGCGGCGGCTGCGGTGAAAGGCGGGACAAAAGGTTCTGTGGATGGTGGGTCACGGTGCTTGCGGCGCTCAGTCCGCCTTGATACCAAATTCGGCCACGACCTTGCCATAGCGGACATAGTCGGCGGCCACCAGCTTCGCGAGCTTGCCAGGGTCTCCACCCGCTGGCGCGAGCGCGATGGTCTCCATCCGCGCGATCACATCGGGCATCTTGAGGATCTCGTTGACATGCTGGTTGATCAGCTGGACCAGGTCGGCGGGCATGCCCTTGGGCCCCATCAGCGCCTGCCAGGCCCCGACCTCGGCCCCCATGATGCCCTGCTCGGCGAGCGTGGGCACATCGGGCAGAAAGGGCGAGCGCTTCAGGTCGGCCACCGCCAGCGGCACCAGGCGGCCCGACTTGATGTGCGGCGCGGCGGGACCCAGCGTGGTGTACATCAGCGGGATCGCCCCGCCCACCACGTCGGCGATGGCGGGCATGCTGCCCCGGTACGGAATCTGCGTGATCTTCGTGCCGGTGGACTTGTTGAAGAGTTCGCCGAGGATGTGCATGGGCGAACCGTTGCCAGGGCTGGCGTAGCTCACGATGCCGCCGGCCTTGGCCTTGGCCACCAGCTCCTTCACGGAAGAAACGCCGGTCACGGTCGCCGCGACGACGAACAGCGATTGGCTGCCCAGCTGGACGATGGAGGTCAGTTCCGTGCTCGGGTCGATCGCGCTGCCGGCGGCCGTCATCACGTGGGGCGTGATGGCCGCGGTGTTGGGGGCCAGCAGCAGGATGTGGCCATCCGGGCGTGCCTTGGAGACGTAGTTGGTCGCGATGGTGCCGGCGGCGCCGGTGCGGTTGTCGACCACCACGGGTTGTCCCAGGCGGGGGGCGAGCTTCTCGGCGATCAACCGCGCCAGCACGTCGGTGTCGCCGCCAGCGGGGTAGCCCACCACGATGGTGACCAGCTTGTTGGGGTAGTTCGGCGCCTGGGCCTGCGCCTTCGGCGCGAGCAGCGCCGCGGCGGCGAAGGTGGCGAGCAGCAGCCGCAGCGAGGAGCGGCGATGGAAGGAGGTGTTCATGGTGTCTGAAGGCAATGGAGGGAAGGACGCTTCTGGCGCGCGGCAGGCGTCAGAAGGCATGGCGGATGCCGACGTTGTAGGCCCGGTTGCCCAGCCCTTGTTCGGTGGCGTTGCCCACCCGGTAGAAGCCGGTGGGGGAGCCCGCGGGCACGCTGTTGTCGATGCGCGCGATCGAGGCGTAGACACCCGTGCGCCTGGACAGGGCGTGCGTGTAGCCCAGCGCCCACTGGCTCGCATCGTGGTGGGCGGCGGTCCGGTCGTTCTTGCGGATGTACGAGGCCATGAACCGCCCTGCCCCATAAGGCACCGACACCCCCAGCAACACGTCGCGCGAATCCGCGTTGACCAGGCCGAACACCGCCGAGCCCTTGTTCACCACGTAGTTGAAATGCGCCGTCGCCACGCCAAAGTCGTATTTCGCCCCGAGGAAGCTCATCTTCGCCGGCACCGATGCGGCGCTGTTGACGTTGTGGTGGCCCAGCTTGACGTACACCGGACCCGACACATAGCCGATCGCGCCACCGTACTGGCGCCGCGCGCTGCTGTCGCCGGGCGTTTCGCCCAGGCCGTAGACCACATCGGCGGTCCAGCCGGCCTTGGCCGCGTAGGTGTAGCGCACGGTGTTGTCCATGCGGTTGTTGCCGCCCGCGCCGCCGGCGCTGATCAGGTTGGCGGACGTCCCGGCCAGGCCCGTGATGAAGGGATCCGTCTCGGTCTGGACGAAGGCGATGGGGGTGTACTGGCGGCCGAGCGAGAGGCTGCCGAAACCGCCCTGCAGGCCCACGAGCGACTGCCGCCCGAACGCGAGACCGCCCTGCCCCAGCGTGCCGTTGTCCGCGTTGAGCCCCATTTCCAGGACATAGAACGCCGAGAGCCCCGCACCGAGGTCTTCGGTGCCGCGAAAGCCCAGCCGCGAGCCGCCGGCGACGCCGCTGGTGAGCTTGGAGGCGCTGGCGCCGTTGGGCCCGCCGCTTTCGCGCACGAAGGCCAGGTCGACGAGGCCGTAGACCGTGCTGGTGCTCTGGGACCACGCGGCGCCGCTGACCAGGACCAGCGCGGGGAGAAGGGTGCATCGTTTCAGTTTCATGGGTACTTTCGGGACAGGGGGTGAAAACGCCTCTTTCGCGGCGGGGAGAAGGCGGCTCACCGGCCCACGGAGGGCGGTCGGTGCGATAATTTCTCCGTTTGCGAAAGTCGCTGAATTTCATGAAATATACGTTTTTCATGAAATATTGTGTTTCGTATAAACTCCTATTTACTTCATGAATCAGTTCGTTGTAGAAGACCCCGCCCTCGATTCGGGCTCGCGCACCGAGCGCGCGTACCACCGCCTGCGGCAGGAAATCCTGTTGGGCGACCTGGGGGCGAACGACCGCTTGCGGGTCGCGGAGCTGGAAGAGCGGTTCGGCCTGGGGCTCACGCCCATCCGCGAGGCGCTGGCCCGCCTAGCCAGCGAGGGGCTGGTGTCCATGGAAGCGCGGCGGGGCGCGCGCGTCCTGGAGATCTCACTCGCCGAGCTGGCCGATCTGATGAAGACGCGCCGTGAGATCGAACGCCTTTGCCTGACCGAATCCATCCAGCACGGCGACGCCCGCTGGGAAGCAGAGGTGGTTGCCGCCCTGCACGTGCTGGGGCGCACCCCCCTGCCCGGGAGCGAAGGCAGCACCACGGATCTCGAGTGGGAGAAGCAGCACCGCCACTTTCATGCGGCGCTGGTGAGCGCCTGTGGTTCGGAGTGGCTGCTGCGGTTCTGGAACCAGTTGATGGACCATTCGCAGCGCTACCGCAAGGCCCGCCACAAGGGCCCGCTGGTGGCCCGGGACGTGCAGGCGGAACACCAGGCGATCCTCGACGCGGTCCTGCGCAGGGATACGACGGCCGCGGTCGCCCTCATGGAGCAGCACCTGCTCGCCACGGAGAAAGCGGCCCGCGCCGCGCTTGAGCAGCGTTAGCCGCCCGCCTGCCAGCCGCCGTCGGTCGACAAGGCCTCGGGCCGGTGCACCGGCATCAGCCAGCCGTGCTGCGGGCTGGTCTGGGCCGAGATGTCGATGCGCGGCGCGTGCGTGACCACCCCGCCGAAGATGGTGGCGAACGAGGCGTCGGCCGCGTCGCGCCCGGTGCCGATGCGCAGGAAGCCCATGGGGATCGCGGTGCCCGAGGGATCGAAGATGTACCAGCGGTGGCCCACATAGGCTTCCACGTAGGCGTGGAAGTCGGTCGGGCCCAGGGCGGGGTCGGCGCCGAAGTCGACCGCGGTGGTGAAGCGCGCGGGAATGTTGAGCGCGCGGCACATCGTGATCATGAGGTGCGCGAAATCGCGGCACACCCCCTTGCGGTCGTTGAGCGTGTCCAGCGCCGAGGTCATGGAATTGCTGGTGTTCGACTCGAACGTCACCTGGCTCTGCACCCATTGCTGGATCGCCTGCACCCGTGTGTAACCCATGGGCAACTGGCCAAACAGCTCGTTGGCCAGGGCGGTGACGCAGTCGGACTGGCAGTAGCGGCTGGGGTAGATGTAGGCCAGCGCCTCGGGCGGCAGCTGGGCCACGGGCGTCTCGAACACGCTGTCGGGCTGCGCCACGTGGTGCTCGATGTCCACCGTGGCGCGGTAGCGCACCGACAGCGCGCCCGGCCCGGCGCTCAGGCGCAGCGTGCGCGTGCGCGTGGCCGCGTCGGTGTGCATCAGCAGGGGCACGGGCTGGCTGACCTGCAATTGCTCCCAGCTCACGGTCTGCTGGGGCGAATGCGCGGCCTGCACGTTGAAGATGAAATCGGCACCGGGTGGGTGGATCTCGTACTGCAGATCGATGGCGAGGTGGATGCGAACCATGGGGGTCACCGTGTGGGGAGAAGTGGACCCGCCTTGCGGCGGGCGGCAGCGCGTGAAGGCGCTGTGTGATCGGTGAACGCCAGACAACCGTTGGACCATCTTAGGCCTTTGCCGCGGCTTCGTCGGTGCGCTGTCTCACCAAGCGCGAGGGCTTAAGCTCCACGCCATGCGCGCGCTGCTCTCGACCTTCTCCCTGCAAGAGTTGCGCCACCACCCCTGGCGCAACGCCTCGGCGGTGGTGGCGGTCATGCTGGGCGTGGCGCTGGCCTTCGCGGTGCACCTGATCAACGCCTCGGCGCTGGCCGAGTTCTCCAGCGCGGTGAGCTCGGTCAACGGCCAGCCCGACGTGGAGCTGCGCGCGCGCCAGGGCTCGCTGGACGACACCCTGCTCGCCCGCGTGGCCGCGCACCCCGGCGTGGCGCTCGCCAGCCCGGTGCTGGAAGGCCCCGTGCAGGCCCTCGCGCGCGACGGCGAGCGCCTGGGCGCGAAGCTGATGGGCGTGGACGCGCTGGTGGTGGCCGGCCTCTCGCCCGCCCTGATGCCGGTGACCGACGGTGAAAACACCACGCGGCGCTTCGACCTCTTCGCGCCCGACACCGTGTTCCTCAACGCGGCGGCGCAACAGGCCTTCGCGGGGCAGGCCACCGTGCGGCTGCAGAACGGCGCGGTGCTGCGCGTGGCCGGCCGCGTGAACGCCCCCGGCGCGCCGCTGCTGGTGATGGACGTGGCCGCCGCGCAAGCGCTGATGGACCGCGTGGGCCAGCTCAGCCGCATCGACCTGCGCCTGGCCAGCGGCGCGCGCGCCAGCGAGGTGCTGGCCGCGCTGGACCTGCCGCCGAACGTGATCGCGCAGCGGCCCGAGCAGTCGGGCGAGCGCGTGAGCAACCTCTCGCGCGCCTACCGCGTCAACCTCACGGTGCTCGCGCTGGTGGCCCTGTTCACCGGCGCCTTCCTGGTGTTCTCGGTGCTCTCGCTGTCGGTGGCGCGGCGCCAGCCGCAGTTCGCGCTGTTGGGCGTGCTGGGCCTGTCCAGCCGCGAACGGCTGCGCCTGGTGCTGGCCGAGTCGGCCCTGCTCGGCCTGCTGGGCAGCGCGCTGGGCATCGCGCTGGGCACGGCCCTGGCCGCGCTCGCGCTGCGCCTGCTCGGCGGCGACCTGGGCGGGGGTTATTTCTCGGGCGTGGCGCCGCCGCTGCTGTGGAGCCCGCTCGCGGCCATGGTCTACCTGCTGCTGGGCGTGGTGGCGGCGCTGGTGGGCGGCTGGTGGCCCGCGCAGGCCACCGCGCGCCTGGCGCCCGCGCTCGCGCTCAAGGGCCTGGGCGCGCCGCCGCGGCCCGGCGCGCGCCGCCACACGCTGGCATTGGCCCTGGTGCTGCTGGCCGCCGCCATGGCCTGGGCACCACCGGTGGCGGGCATTCCCCTGGCGGCCTATGTGTCGGTGGGCCTGCTGCTGGTGGGTGGCATCGCGGCGCTGCCGCTGGGCGTGGGCTGGCTGCTGGACCGCATCGCGCCGCGCATCGCGCGCCACGCCCTGCCGGTGCTCGCGGTGGAGCGCGCGCGCCGTTTGCGCGAGACCGCCGCCGTGGCCACCAGCGGCGTGGTCGCGAGCCTGGCGCTGTCGGTCGCGCTCACGGTGATGGTGGCGAGCTTTCGCGACTCGGTCACGCATTGGCTCGACGCCGTGCTGCCCGCCCAGCTCTACGTGCGCAGCGTGGGCAGCGGCGCGGGCGACGGCAGCCACCTGCCCACCGGGTTCGTGACCGCCGTGGCCGGTGTCCCCGGCGTGGCGCGCGTGGACACGCTGCGCGCCACGCCGGTGCAGCTCGCGCCCGAGCGCCCCGCCATCGCGCTGCTCACGCGCCCGCTGGAGAGAACCACCGGCGGCACGCTCAGCCTGCCCCTGGTGGGCAACCCCCTGCCCGCCCCTGCCGTGCCCGAGGGCGAACAGCGCGTGGTCACGGTCTATGTGAGCGAGGCCATGGTGGACCTGTACGGTGCCCGGCCCGGCAGCTGGCTGCCCGCGCTCGCGCAGGCCTTCGCCGAGCCGCAGGTGCGCGGCACGCGCTTCTTCGTGGCCGGCGTGTGGCGCGACTACGCGCGCCAGCACGGCAGCGTGGTGATGGACCGCGCCGACTTCGTGCGCCTCACCGGCGACGCGCGCGTGAACGACCTCGCGCTGCACCTGGCCGAAGGGGCCGACGAAAACGCGGTGCGCGAACGCATCCGCGCGCTGGCCGAGGCACAGGGTGCGGCGAATGCCATCGAGTTCGCCTCGGTCGGCCAGATCCGCGCCAACTCGCTGCGCATCTTCGACCGCAGCTTCGCCGTCACCGTGTGGCTGCAAGCGGTGGCGATCGGCATCGGCCTGTTCGGCGTGGCCGCGAGCTTCAGCGCGCAGGTGCTGGCGCGCCGCCGCGAATTCGGCCTGCTCGCGCACCTGGGCCTCACGCGGTCGCAGATCCTGGGCGTGGTGGCGCTCGAAGGCCTGGCCTGGACGGTGCTCGGCGCGCTCGCCGGCCTCGCGCTCGGCCTGGCCGTGAGCCTGGTGCTGGTGCACGTGGTCAACCCGCAGAGCTTCCACTGGACCATGGACCTCGTGCTGCCCTGGGCCCGCCTGCTCGCGCTGTGCGCCGCCGTGGTGGTGGCCGGCACGCTCACCGCCTGGCTCGCCGGCCAGGCCGCCGCCAACCGCGATGCGGTGCGCGCGGTGAAAGAAGACTGGTAATACACAATGCCTGCCTCCCCCCGCCTTCACCGAAGATCGACATGACCCCCTCCACCGCCTGGGTGCACCAGGCCATCGCGCGCATCGAGGCCGACTTCTGCCGCAGCGCCGACACGCACCTCATCGCCCTGCCCCTGCCCGGCTGGGCGGCGCACGGCATCGACTTCTATCTCAAGGACGAGTCCACCCACCCCACCGGCAGCCTGAAGCACCGGCTGGCGCGCTCGCTGTTTCTCTACGCGCTGTGCAACGGCTGGGTGCACGAAGGCACCACCATCGTGGAAGCGTCCAGCGGTTCCACCGCCGTGAGCGAGGCCTACTTCGCCCGCCTGCTCGGCCTGCCCTTCATCGCCGTGATGCCGCGCAGCACCTCGCAGGAAAAGCTGGACCAGATCGCCCTCTACGGTGGGCGCTGCCACTTCGTGGAGACCACCGGCGAGGTGTACGCCGCGGCCCACGCGCTCGCGAAGGAAACCGGTGGCCACTACATGGACCAGTTCACGAACGCCGAGCGCGCGACCGACTGGCGCGGCAACAACAACATCGCGCAGAGCATGTTCGAGCAGATGGCGCACGAACGCCACCCGGTGCCGCGCTGGATCGTGGTCGGCGCGGGCACGGGCGGCACCAGCGCCACCATCGGCCGCTTCCTGCGCTACCGGCGCCACGCCAGTCAGCTGTGCGTGGCCGACCCGGCGGGCTCGGTGTTCTGCGCCTACCACCGGCTGCGCGACGGCACGCTCACCGCGCCGGGCTCGCGCATCGAAGGCATCGGGCGCCCGCGCGTGGAACCCAGCTTCATCCCCAGCCTGATCGACCGCATGCTGGAGGTGTCCGATGCCGATTCGCTGGCCGCGATGCACGCCCTGTCCGACCTGCTGGGCCGTCGCGTGGGCCCGTCCACCGGCACCAACCTGGTGGCCATGCTGGACCTGGCACAGGGCATGAAAGCGCGGGGTGAGAGCGGTGCCCTTCTTTCGCTGCTCTGCGACAGCGGCGAGCGCTACCGCCAGACCTACTTCGACCCCGGCTGGGCGCAGGAGCGCTTCGGCGATGTCGCGCCCTCGCTCGCGAGCGTGCGGGCGCAGCTGCAAGGTTGATGGCGCCATGAATCGGCCCGGGCTTCCCACGCGGCGGCACCTGCTGCTGGGTGCGGCGGGGCTGGCCTGGCCCCTGGTTCATGCACAACCGGCGCACCGCCCGGGCGATGCGCTGCGGCCGCGCCCACTCGTGTTCCCGCGCGACCACGGCACGCACAACGAGACGCGCACCGAATGGTGGTACCTCACCGGCCAGGCGAAGGACGCGGCCGGGCGCGACTTCGGTTTCCAGGTGACGTTCTTCCGCAGCCGCGTGGACGGCACGCAGGCCCTGCGCGGCCCGCTGGCCGCGAAGCAGCTGCTGTTCGCGCACGCGGCCATCACCGACGTGCAGGGCGGCCGCTTGCTGCACGACCAGCGCATCGCGCGCTGGGACGGCGAGCCGCCCGCGCCAGTCGCCGAGCGCGGCGTGTTCGCCAGCGCCGAGGACACGCAGGTGGTGCTGCGCGACTGGTCGCTGCGGCGCCGGCCCGACAACGGCCACTACACCGCGCGCGTGGTGGGCGACGAACTCGGCATCGATCTGCAGGCGGGGCCGCAGCAGGCCTGGCTGCTGCAGGGCGACCAGGGGTTTTCGCGCAAGGGGCCGGACGCGTCGCAGGCCAGCTTCTACGTGAGCCAGCCGCACCTGGCCGTGCAAGGCACGCTGGCGCTCAAAGGCCAGCGCTTCGAGGTGCGCGGCACCGCCTGGCTGGACCACGAATGGAGCGAGGCCCTGCTGCACCCCGAGGCGGTGGGCTGGGACTGGATCGGCATGAACCTCTTCGACGGCCACAGCCTCACTGCCTTCCAGCTGCGCCGCAAGGACGGCAGCAAGCTCTGGGCGGGCGGCTCGTTCCGCGCGGCGGGCAGCGCGCAGAGCGCCACCGACCTCTACCGCTTCAGCCCGGGCGAGGTGGACTTCCAGCCCCGGCGCTGGTGGACCAGCCCGCTCACGCGCGCGCGCTACCCGGTGGAGTGGGTGGTGCGCACGCCGGGCGATTTCTACACGGTGAAGGCCGTCATCGACCCGCAGGAACTCGACAGCCGTTCGAGCACCGGCACGGTGTATTGGGAAGGGCTGTCCGACCTGATCGACAGCAACGGCAAGGCTGTGGGGCGGGGGTATCTGGAGATGACGGGCTACGTGCAGCGGCTGGTGCTGTGAGCGCGGTGCGTCAGCGTTCGGTGAACGCGAGTTGCGCGCCCAGGCCGGCGAAGGCGGCGGAGAAGCCGCGGCGCAGCCAGTCCTGCACGCGCGGCGAGTCGATGACCGCGCGGCGGAAGGCGTGCGCGAGCAGGCCGTAGAGCACGAAGACGCCGAAGGTCATGGCCATGAAGACGCCGCTGAGCAGCAGCAGTTGGCCCAGGGGCGAGGTGGCGGCGGGGTCGACGAACTGGGGCAGGAAGGCGAGGAAGAAGATGGTGAGTTTGGGGTTGAGGATGTTGAGCAGGAAGGCTTTGACGGTGAGGCTGAGGGCGCTGCGCCGTGCGCCGCCTTCCTGCACCACGAAGGCCGAGCGGTCGCGCCAGGTGGCGATGGCCAGGTAGAGGAGGTAGGCGACGCCGGCGTATTTGAGGAGTTGGAAGGCGAGCGCGCTGGTGTGCATGACGGCGGCGAGGCCGAGCACGGTGGCCAGCAGGTGGGGCACGATGCCCAGGGTGCAGCCGAGTGAGGCGAACAGGCTGGCCCGCTTTCCCTGCACCAGCCCGGCGGACACGGTGAACACCACGCCTGTGCCGGGGATGAGGACGACGATGAGGGAGGTGATCAGGAATTCCAGGGTGATCATGTGGTGGCTCCTTTTAGGGTGGTCATGTTGCCACAGGGCGTGGTTTTGGTTCGTGTGGCTTGGTCTTGGGGCCGCTGGTGCCACGCCAACTTGGTCTCGGGGCCGCTGGTGCGGGTGGCCGTTCTCCGGCGCTGCTCGCGGACGGCTGCCCGGGCGCTCGCATACCGCTTCGTCAACACCACCCGCTCACTCACCCTCTGTGGCAACCGCGAATGGGCGCCTGCGCCCGGCCACCCGCACCATCGACCCAGTGGCATGGTTGGCATTCAAGTGGTTGAATTCAAGTTTCATTTGAATGGCGTTTTATTCCCTCCCTCTCGACGGATGGTGGGGTTCGCGGGCGCAGGCGCCCATTCGCGGTTGCCACAGAGCCTGAGTGAGGGGGCGGAGTTGACGAGGTAACGGTGGCGAACCCGGGCAGCCGTCCGCGAGCAGCGCCGGAGAACGCGGACCACGCCATCCGGCAGCGCGAGGTGCAAGGTCAGAAACTAGCGCGAGGTGCAAGGCCAGAAACTAGCGCGAGTCCTCAGGCCGCCACTCCCGAAAAAACCGGATGCGTTCCAAGTGATCCGGATGGCTGCCAATCGCGATGGGCAACGACACACGGTCCTCCTCATCCTGCGGAGAAGAGTCCTTGTCGGCCTCAACAAGCATGCGCTCGAAAAACACCGCCATGGCCGCCGGCGGCACACCCCCCGCGTGCATCAGCCGAGCCGCATGCGCATCCGCGCGCCGCTCGGTATCGCGCGAATAGGCCTGGGTCGCCAACGTCGCCGGCACCGTGGCCAGAAAACCGCTCGCATCCCCCAACACCACCCCCACCAGCGCACTGATCAGACTCGCGCGCACCACCATGTCCAGCCCATCACGGTGCTCCACATGGCCCAACTCGTGCGCCAGCACACCCACCAACGCATCCGGCTGGTCGTGCAACAACTCCACCAACTCGTCCGTCATCACCATGTAACCACCCGGCAACGCAAACGCGTTCGCGCCCAACACCGGCGAGGCATGGAACGCCAGCTCCCAGTGCGGCGCATCCCCCTGCGGATAAGCACGATCCACCAGCGACTTGAAACGCTGGCGCAACTCGTCCTGCCGCTTCTGCGGCAAGGCGCTGGGTCGCAGAAACAGACGGTCCAGCTGCTGCAGGCTCTGCTGCCCCACATGCCGGTCCAGCGAATCCGGCACCTGGTGCGCCAGCGTCTGGCTCAACCACGGCACGCCCCACAACCAGGCGGCCCCCAGGAACACCACCGAACCCGCGAGCGCCACCAGCGCGGCGCGCCAGCTCTGCATCCAGCCCACCACCGCGCTGTCCTGCAAACCGCTGGCCTGCGCCCAGGCGTCCCACGCCGCCGCATCGGCGTGCTGGATGAGACCGCCGTCGGGCAACTCGGCCTGGCGCTGGCCGTGCGTGCGCCGCTCCGGCCAGCGCACGCGCGCCAGCGGGTAGCGCCGCGTGTCCTCACCCGCTTGCATGAGCAGCTCGCCCGCCTCCACGCGCAGCGTCACCGCGCGCGGCCTGGGCGACTGGCCGTCGAACCACTGGCTGTGAAGCGAGGCCGGCGCAGCGCCCATCAGAGCCCCATGTCCATGCCGAAGAAGTCGCCGGCCGCGTCGCCCAGCACCCCCTTGCCGGCCTGCTGCGCGCTCGCCAGCCAGTCATCCACCGGCCCATCGACCGCCAAGGACATGGCCTCGAGCTTCAGGCGCGCGGTGCGCACCTTGGCGAAGGGCCAGTACAGGCCCAGCGTGACCACGATCAGCAGCCAGTTGACCAGGGTGACGCGGAACAGGCTGCGAAAGCGCAGCGCGCTGCCGAAGCGGACCTTCTCGCTGCGCGTGCCGTTCCACAGCAGGTCCTGGAAACGCGCGCCGAAGTACGGGGCGCTCACCAGCGGGATCAGCAGGTAGATCACCCCCAGCGCCACCGGCACCACCAGCGCCACCAGGGCCCGCCGCTGGCCGGCCGCCAGGTCGCCGAACATGCCACGCGCCAGCACGAACAGCACCAGGGCGACCAGCGCGGCGCCCACCAGGCCCACCAGCAGGCTCACACCTCCCGTTTTCAGGAACAGCCCGTAGAAGCGGCCGGTGCCGGTGTCCAGCTGCGTGCGCTGCTGCGCGAACACATAGCCCCCATGCTGGTAGCGTTTGATGCGCGCCAGGAGCCAGGGCATGAGCGCCGTGAAGAGCAGCACCACCGAGCCGATCACGATGCCGCTGCGCCGGGCCACCTCGGGCGCCATCTCTTCGCCTTCGGTCACGGCGGGCAGGAACAGCACGAAGGCCAGCGCGGGCAGGAAGAAGGGCAGCATGCTGAGGTAGGCGCCCTTCAGATCCCCCGCGAAGCTCAGGCGCACGCCGCGCCAGCTGGTGTTGCGCAGCCGGAACTGCAGCGAGGCGCGCCACAGCGCGGGCCAGAGCACCATGAAAACCAGCAGCGCGATCCACGCCAGGTGGGGCAGGAAGTTCGACACCGCCCAGTAACCCACGCCCAGCAGCAGCACCAGCAGGTAGCCGCGGAACATCTTCCAGGGGTCGGCGTGGAAGCCCAGCGGGTCGCCGCCGACCAGGGTGTTGTTCTGGAAGTAGGCGATGCGCCGCGCGCGCGCGAACGGCGCATACAGGGTGAGGGTGACCAGCGTGAGCAGCAGGTTCACGATCCAGATGCGGAAGTACTCGCTGCCCGAGCCGGTGAACCGGATGTCCAGCGCCTGCGCCGCCGCCGCGGCGCGCTCATCCGCCAGCGCCACGGTGGGCGCGAAATCGTCCTGTTGTGCCATCCCCGTCCCTTGAAATTGAAAAATTGGGAGGCATCCTAGCACCGAGCCCCCATTCACGCCCGGCCCCCAAAACCGGCACACTCTGCACCATGCCCACACCCTCCTCCGACCGCCCCAAAGCCGAATCGCCCACCTCGCTCGGCGGCCTGCTGCCCTTCATGCGGCCCTACCGCACCCAGATCGTGCTGGCGATGCTGTTCCTGGTGCTGGCGGCCGTTGCCACGCTGCTGTTTCCGGTGGCCCTGCGCGGCCTGATCGACGGCGGCCTGGTGGCGGGCGACCGCAGCGCGCAGGCCATGGGGCTGCGCGGCCACTTCCTCGAACTCTTCGCCGTGGCGGTGGCCCTGGGCCTGTTCTCCGCCGCGCGCTTCTACTTGGTGAGCTGGCTGGGCGAACGCATCACGGCCGACCTGCGCCACGCGGTCTACAGCCACGTGCTGCGGCAGAGCCCGCAGTTCTTCGAGACCACGCAGACCGGCGAGGTGCTCTCGCGCCTGACCACCGACACCACGCTGGTGCAGACCGTGGTGGGCTCCTCGCTCTCCATGGGCCTGCGCAATGGCGTGATGGGCATCGGCGCGCTGATCATGCTGGTGTGGACCAACCCGTATGTGATGCTGCAGGTGCTGCTGATCATCCTGCTGGTGGTGCTGCCCAGCATGTGGTTCGGCCGGCGCGTGCGCAAGCTCTCGCGCGCCAGCCAGGACCGCGTGGCCGACTCCAGCGCGATCGCGGCCGAGGTGCTCAACGCCATCCCCATCGTGCAGAGCTACACCGCCGAAGACCGCGAGGCGGGGCGCTTCAAGGACTCGACGGAGAGCGCCTTCGTCACCGCCATCCGCCGCACCAAGGCCCGCGCCGGCATGGTGGCCTTCATCATCATCAGCACGGCCGCGCTGCTGCTCTGGGGCCTGTACCAGGGCACGCAGGCGGTGCTGGCCGGCACCATCACGCCCGGGCACCTGGGCCAGACCGTGGTCTACATCATCATCCTGGCCGGCGCGGTGGGGGTGCTGGGCGAGGTGTATGGCGACCTGCTGCGCGCCGCGGGCGCGAGCGAACGGCTGATGGAGCTGCTGGCCAGTGAATCGCCGGTGCAGTCACCCGCGCGGCCCTTGCAGGCGCCGGCACCGCAAGGCGGCAGCGCGCTGGCCTTCGACGACGTCACCTTCCACTACCCCTCGCGCCCGGCGCAGGCGGCGCTCAGCGGTTTCACGCTGGCCGTGCAGCCGGGGCAGACGGTGGCGCTGGTCGGGCCCAGCGGCGCGGGCAAGACGACCGTGTTCGGCCTGCTGCTGCGCTACTACGACCCGGCGCTGGGCAGCATCCGGCTCGACGGTGTGCCGATCGACCAGCTGGACCTGCACGCGCTGCGCCAGCGCATCGGCATCGTGCCGCAGGACCCGGTGATCTTCTCCAGCAGCGCGATGGAGAACATCCGCTACGGCAAGCCCGGCGCGAGCGACGCCGAGGTGCGCGCGGCGGCGGCGGCCGCCTTCGCCGACGAGTTCATCGAGAAACTGCCAGAGGGTTACGACACCTTCCTGGGCGAGCGCGGCGTGCGGCTCTCGGGCGGGCAGCGCCAGCGCATCGCGATCGCGCGCGCCATGCTCAAGAACCCGCCCCTGCTGCTGCTCGACGAGGCCACCAGCGCGCTGGACGCGCAGAGCGAGCGCATGGTGCAGGCCGCGCTGGAATCGGCCATGAAGGACCGCACCACGCTCGTGATCGCCCACCGCTTGGCCACGGTGCAGCAGGCCGACCGCATCGTGGTGCTCGACCACGGCCGGCTGGTGGAACAGGGCACGCACGCCGAGCTGGTGGCGCAGGGCGGCGTGTACGCGGGGCTGGCGGCGCTGCAGTTCAACGTGTAGCCCATCTGTAGAAAAAAGTTCAACTATGCAATCGATGCATAACACGATGGCATCATGGCCTTGGACATGAAGAAGGCATCTCCGTAAGCTTCCGCTTGTTGGCTCAGCACAGGGCCACACACCACAAGGAATCTTCCATGTCACAAACACCGCCCCTTCCGGCCGGCAGCGCCACCAGCGCCCCGGCCGTTTTCACGCAAGCCCTCCCCTCCTACCTCGACCCCAAGCACCTCGGCCCCTGGGGCGTCTACCTGCAACAGGTGGACCGTGTCGCGCCCTACCTGGGCCCGCTGGCGCGCTGGGTCGACACCCTCAAGCGGCCCAAGCGCACGCTGATCGTGGACGTGCCGATCCACCTGGACAACGGCACCGTGGCCCACTTCGAGGGTTACCGCGTGCAGCACAACACCTCGCGCGGCCCGGGCAAGGGTGGTGTTCGTTTCCACCAGGACGTGACGCTGTCCGAGGTGATGGCCCTGTCGGCCTGGATGTCGATCAAGAACGCGGCGGTGAACGTGCCCTACGGCGGTGCCAAGGGCGGCATCCGCGTGGACCCGCGCCAGCTCACGATCGGTGAGCTCGAGCGCGTGACGCGCCGCTACACGAGCGAGATCGGCATCATCATCGGTCCGACCAAGGACATCCCGGCGCCGGACGTGAACACGAACGAGCAGATCATGGCCTGGATGATGGACACCTACTCGATGAACGAGGGTGCCACCGCCACCGGCGTGGTCACCGGCAAGCCGGTGGACCTGGGCGGCTCGCTGGGCCGGCGCGAGGCCACGGGCCGCGGCGTGTTCACCGTGGGCGTGGAAGCGGCGCGCCGCATCGGCCTGGACGTGTCCACCGCGCGCGTGGCCGTGCAGGGCTTCGGCAACGTGGGCGGCGTGGCCGGCAAGCTGTTCGCCGAGGCCGGCGCCAAGGTGGTCGCGGTGCAGGACCACGGCGGCACCATCTACCGCGAGGCCGGCCTCGACGTGCCCGCGCTGCTGGACCATGTGAAGCGCGCCGGCACGGTGGCGGGTTTTGCCGGTGCCGAAGTGATGGCCAACGACGCCTTCTGGGACGTGCCCTGCGACATCCTCATCCCCGCCGCGCTCGAATCGCAGATCACCGAGGCCAACGCCGGCCGCATCCAGGCGCGCATGGTGATCGAGGGCGCCAACGGCCCGACCACGCCGCAGGCCGACGACATCCTGCACGAGCGCAACGTGCTGGTGCTGCCCGACGTGATCGCCAACGCCGGCGGCGTGACGGTGAGCTACTTCGAGTGGGTGCAGGACTTCTCCAGCTTCTTCTGGAGCGAGGACGAGATCAACGCCCGCCTGGTCAAGATCATGAAGGACGCCTTCGCCGCCGTGTGGCAGGTGGCCGACGAGAACAAGGTGAGCCTGCGCACGGCGACCTTCATCGTGGCCTGCAAGCGCATCCTGCACGCGCGCGACCTGCGAGGCCTGTATCCGTAACTCCCCCTGCGCCGCTGCGCGGCTTCCCCCCTCTCTGGCGCGCCTTCGGCGCTTGGAGGGGGGACGATGCCTGTGGCCCGGCGAAGCCGGTTCCACGGCATCTCTGGGGTGAGGCACGCGCCTCGGAGAGGCTACTGCAGCGTTTCTTTGATGCCGGGCACGGAGGGCAAGGCGATCACCTCGATGCCCTCCTCCATCAGTTCGAGGGCTTCCTGCGGGCTGGCCTGGCCCCGGATCTGCCGATGCTCGACCTCGCCATGGTGCATGGCCCGGGCTTCGTCGGCGAAACGTTCACCCACGTCTTCGGTGTTCGCCATCACCTCGCGCAGCGCCTGCATGATGCGCGCCTGCATGGCCACCAGGTCGGGCTGGCCGCCGTGGTTGCTCATGGCCACCGCCGTGCCGGCGGCCGGTTCGGCCGGCGCCTGCGCCTCCTGGCGGCCGGCGCGCAGATTCAGCCTCGGTGCCGAGAGCTTCTTCTGAATGTGCACATCGCCACACATCGGGCACGACACCAGGCCGCGCTCGAGCTGGCTCGTGTAGTCGTCTTCGGAGCCGAACCAGCCTTCGAACTCGTGCTGGTGCGCGCACTGCAGGTTGAGGACCTTCATGCCCCGGATTGTCCCGCATCCGCCCCGTTCGGGTGGGTGGCCCACTCCAGAACCCATTCGCCGCGCTGCACGTTCTGCAGCCACATGGAGCCGATCAGGGTCTTGCAGTCGATCACCTCGCCGCTGAAACACCAGGCCTGCAGCTCGGCGGGGGTGGCGGCGAACACGTCCAGGAATTCGCCTTCGTCGAGCTGGCGCTCACCGAGCGTGAGGCCGCGCGCGAACCAGATGTCGATGACTTCGTCGGAATAGGCGATGGTGGGCGCGAGCCGGCCGGCGAAGGCCCATTCGCGGGCGCTGTAACCCGTTTCCTCGAGCAGCTCGCGCTGCGCGCACGCCAGGCTGCCCTCGCCCGCGTCGAGCTTGCCGGCGGGGAATTCGATCATCACCGCCTGCATGGGGTGGCGGAACTGCCGCTCCATCACCACGCGGCCATCGTCCAGCAGGCCGATCACCATCACGGCGCCCGGGTGCAGCACGAACTCGCGCGTGGCGTGGGCGCCATCGGGCATGCGCACGGTGTCGCGCACCACGTGCAGGAAATGCCCGCGCAGCAACTCGGTGCGCGACAGCGGGGTTTCTCGGAGGTGGCTGTCGTCGGCCATGGGCAGCTCGGCCATCAGCCGCGGCGGCGAAACAGGTAGCGGTAGACGAAGCCGGGGAAGGCCAAGGTCAGGAACAGCGAACCCGTGGTGGCGTAGAACTCCCAGCCCTGGGGGGCGATCTGGCCGGCGTCGCGTTCGAGCGCCAGGCCCAACGCACCGACCAAGAAGTACAGCAGCACCAGTTCACCCACGCGCATCCACAGCGTCTTGGGCGCGCGGCGCGGCAGCACGGCCAGCCAACGGTTGTTGAGGAAAGGCAGGTTGGCCGCGACGAAGGCGGTGATCAGCACCAGCCAGACAGAGAGTGTGTGGGTCATGGAACGGTGTGAGCCGGCGGCCACCGGCAAGTTCACCGGTGCGCCGCCAACGCGATCAGGCCAGCAGTTGCGCCACGGCCTGGGCGCACAGGGTCATGAGGCCGCCAGGCACGATGCCGAGCACCAGCACCAGCAGGCCGTTGACCGAGAGCACCGCGCGCGCGTCCAGCCCGGCCTCGATCTCGGCGGTCTGCGTGGGCGCATCGAAGTACATGATCTTGACCACGCGCAGGTAATAGAACGCGCCGATCAGCGACATGATCACCGCGAACACGGCCAGGCCCACATAGAACGCGGCGCTCGAAGCCAGCAGCGCCTGCAGCACGGCGAGCTTGGCGTAGAAACCCACCAGCGGCGGCACACCGGCCAGCGAGAACATGCAGACCGCCATGACGCCGGCGTACAGCGGGCTGCGCTGGTTCAGGCCGGCCAGGTCGCTGATGTTCTCCGACTCGAAGCCGCTGCGCGAGAGCAGCAGGATCACACCGAAGGTGCCCAGCGTGGTCAGCACGTAGGTGACGACATAGAACATGGACGAGCCGTAGGCGTTGGCCATGTTGCTGCTGTCCAGGCCGTCGGCGCCCTGCACCACGCCCGCGAGCAGGCCCAGCATCAGGAAGCCCATCTGCGCGATGGTCGAGAAAGCCAGCATGCGCTTGAGGTTGTTCTGCGCGATGGCGGCGAGGTTGCCCACCAGCAGCGACATGACGGCGAGCACCGCGAGCATCTGCTGCCAGTCCACGGCCAGCGGCTGCAGGCCTTCGACCAGCAGGCGGATCACGATGGCGAAGGCGGCCAGCTTGGGTGCGCCACCGATCATCAGGGTGATGGCGGTCGGCGCACCGTGGTACACGTCGGGCACCCACATGTGGAAGGGCACCACGCCGAGCTTGAAGGCCAGGCCGGCCACCACGAACACCAGGCCAAGGGTGAGCACCTGCGGCGAGCCCACGAGCGTGTCGTCGCCGCCCGCGATGGTCAGCATCACCTCGGTGAGGTTCAGCGAACCGGTGGCGCCATAGACCATGGACAGGCCGTAGAGCAGGAAACCGCTGGCCAGCGCGCCCAGCACGAAGTACTTCATGGCCGCTTCCGTGGCCTTCACGTCGTCGCGGCGCAGCGCCACCAGGGCGTAGCTGGAGAGCGTGAGCAGCTCCAGACCGAGGTAGATCACCAGGAAGTGGTGGCTGGAGATCATGACGAACATGCCCAGCAGCGCGAACATGCCCAGGCTGAACAGCTCGCCGCCGCGCAGCATGTCGCGCTGGCCCGAATAGGCACGGCCGTACACGAAGGTGACCATCATGGCGATGGAGGCGAAGCACTTGAGCCAGTTGCCCATGGGGTCGCTGACGATCATGCCGCCGAAGCCGTAGACGGTGTTGCCCGAGCTCGCGGCCAGGCCCTGCAGCACCGCGATGACGCCCAGCGTCAGCAGCGTCAGGCCGTAGGTGACGCCGCGCAGCGGCGTCTTCACCGCCAGATCGACCAGCGCGATCACGCAGGCCATCGTCATCAGGAGGATTTCTGGGTAGGCCGCGACCCAGCTGAGCTTGTCAATCATGTGAGCGTTCTCTCGTGTAGCGTGAGCTCAGTTCAGTTTGGAGATGGCGACGTGGCGCAGCAGTTCGGCCACGGACGCATCCATCACGTCGGTGAAGGGCTTGGGATAGACACCCATGTAGAGCACGGCCAGCGCCAGCACGCCCAGCACCAGGAATTCGCGCGCGTTGATGTCGACCAGGGCCTTGACGTTGTCGTTGCCCACGCTGCCGAGGTAGACCCGCTTGTACATCCACAGCGAGTACGCGGCGCCGAAAATCAGGGCCGAGGCGGCCAGCAGGCCGATCCAGAAGTTGGCCTTGACGGCGGCGATGATGACCATCCACTCGCCCACGAAACCGGCGGTGCCCGGCAGGCCGCAGTTGGCCATGGTGAAAAGCAGCGCGAAAGCGGCGAACTTGGGCATGGTGTTGACCACGCCGCCGTAGTCGGCGATCTCGCGCGAGTGCACGCGGTCGTACAGCACGCCGATGCCCAGGAACATGGCGGCCGAGACGAAGCCGTGGGCGATCATCTGCACGATCGCGCCGGAGACGCCGAGGTCGCTGAAGACGAAGAAGCCCAGGGTGACGAAGCCCATGTGGGCGACCGACGAATAGGCCACGAGTTTCTTCATGTCCTGCTGCACCATGGCGACCAGGCCCACGTAGATCACGGCGATGAGCGAGAGCGCGATCATCAGCCAGGCCCATTCGTGCGCGGCATCGGGCAGGATGGGCAGCGAGAAGCGCAGGAAACCGTAGGCACCCAGCTTGAGCATGATGGCCGCCAGCACGGCCGAACCGCCGGTGGGGGCTTCCACGTGCACGTCGGGCAGCCAGGTGTGCACCGGCCACATCGGCACCTTCACCGCGAAGGCGGCGAAGAAGGCGAAGAACAGCAGGGTCTGCGCGGTGCCGCCCAGGGGCAGCTTGTACCAGTCGGCCAGCGCGAAGCTGCCGCCGGACTGCGTGTACAGGTAGATCAGGGCCACCAGCATGAGCAGCGAGCCCAGCAGGGTGTACAGGAAGAACTTGAAGGCCGCGTAGATCTTGTTCGGGCCACCCCAGATGCCGATGATCAGGTACATCGGGATCAGCGTGGCTTCGAAGAACACGTAGAACAGCATCGCGTCCTGCGCGCTGAAGACGCCGATCATCAGACCCGAGAGGATCAGGAAGGCGCCCATGTACTGGTTGACGCGCGAGGTGATCGACTCCCAGCTCGCCACCACCACCACCACGTTGATGAAGGCGGTCAGCAAGATCAGCCAGAGCGAGATGCCGTCCACGCCCAGGTGGTAGTTGACGTTGAAGTTCTCGATCCAGGCGCGCTTCTCGACGAACTGCATGGCGGCGGTGCCCAGCTCGAAGCCGGTGTACAGCGGCACGGTGACGGCCAGGCCGGCAATGGCGCCCACCAGCGCGACCCAGCGCACCACGTGCGCCTGATCGTCGCGGCCCAGGGCCAGCAGCACGACGCCGAAGAAGATCGGCGTCCAGATTGCAAGGCTCAGCAAACCCATCTTGTTATCCCTCTTCTTATTTGGCGAGCCAGACGAAATACGTCATGAACAGCAGCACGCCCACGATCATCATGAGCGCGTAGTGGTAGAGGTAACCGGTTTGCGCGCGGCGCACGACCGAGGACACCACACCCACCAGCTTCCAGCTGGCGTTGACCACGCCGCCTTCGATCACGCCCCGGTCGCCGCCCTTCCAGAGGCCGACACCCAGCGCGCGCGCGCCACGGGCCAGCACGTTCTCGTTGAACCAGTCCAGGTAGTACTTGTTCTCCAGCACCACGATCAGCGGGCGCAGCGCGCGCGCGATGGCGGCCGGCACGGCCGGGTTGATCAGGTACATGTACCAGGCGCACACCGCGCCGGCCAGCGCCAGGTACAGCGGCGCGGTCGACAGCGCGTGGGTCGCCATGGCCAGGGGGCCGTGGAACATCTCGCCGAACTTCACCATGGCCGGGTGGGCCGCGGTGTTGATGGTGATGGCGTCCTTGAAGAAGTCACCGAACAGCATGGGCTGGATGGTGATGAAACCGATCACCACCGAAGGAATGGCCAGCAGCAGCAGCGGCACCGTCACCACCCAGGGCGACTCGTGCGGCTTGCCATCGCCGTGGCCGTGCCCATGGTCGTCGTGGTGGTCGCCATGGTCATCGTGGTGACCGTGGTGGGCGTCCGGGTTCTGGTCGTAGCGCTCCTTGCCGTGGAACACCAGGAAGTAGAGGCGGAACGAGTAGAACGAGGTGACGAACACGCCCGCGAGCACCGCGAAGTGCGCGAAGCCGGCGGCGGGCAGGTTGCTGAAGTGCACCGCCTCGATGATGCTGTCCTTGGAATAGAAACCGGAGAACAGCGGCGTGCCGATCAGGGCCAGCGTGCCCAGCAGCGAGGTGATCCAGGTGATGGGCATGTACTTGCGCACGCCACCCATCCAGCGGATGTCCTGGTTGTGGTGCAGACCCATGATGACCGAGCCGGCGGCCAGGAACAGCAGCGCCTTGAAGAAGGCGTGGGTCATCAGGTGGAACACGGCCACCGAGTAGGCGGAGGCGCCCAGCGCCACCGTCATGTAGCCCAGCTGCGAGAGCGTGGAGTACGCCACCACGCGCTTGATGTCGTTCTGGATGATGCCCAGGAAACCCATGAACAGCGCGGTGATCGCACCGATGACCAGGATGAAGTTGAGCGCGGTGTCCGACAGCTCGAACAGCGGCGACATGCGCGCGACCATGAAGATGCCGGCGGTCACCATGGTGGCGGCGTGGATCAGCGCCGAGATGGGCGTGGGGCCCTCCATGGAGTCGGGCAGCCAGACGTGCAGCGGGAACTGCGCGCTCTTGCCCATGGCGCCGATGAACAGGCAGATGCAGATCACGGTGATCAGCATCCAGTCGGTGCCGGGGAAGCCCAGCGTGCCGAGTTCGGGCGCCTTGGCGAACACCTCGGTGTAGTTCATGGTGCCGGCGTAGGCCACGATCAGGCCGATGCCGAGGATGAAGCCGAAGTCGCCCACGCGGTTGACCAGGAAGGCCTTCATGTTGGCGAAGATGGCCGTGGGCTTGTTGAACCAGAACCCGATCAGCAGGTAGGACACCAGGCCCACCGCTTCCCAGCCGAAGAACAGCTGCAGCAGGTTGTTGCTCATGACCAGCATGAGCATGGAGAAGGTGAACAGCGAGATGTAGGCGAAGAAGCGGTTGTAGCCGTCGTCCTCTTCCATGTAGCCGATGGTGTAGAGGTGCACCATGAGCGAGACGAAGGTGACGACCACCATCATCATCGCGGTGAGGCCATCGACCAGGAAGCCGATCTCCATCTTCAGGCCGCCCACCACCATCCAGGTGTAGATGGTCTCGTTGAAGCGCGCGCCGTCCACGGCCACGCTCTTGAGCGTCATGGCCGAGAGGATGAAGGCCACCAGCACGCCCAGGATGGTGAAGGTGTGCGAGGCGCGGCGGCCGATCACGTTGCCGCCGAAGGTGGTGCCCAGGATGCCGGCGATCGCCGAACCCAGCAATGGGGCCAGCGGAACGGCGAGCAAGGTGCTTGCAGAGAGGGTGGTGCTCATGGGGTTCTTGCCTGAGTTCTCGTGTGGGGTGGCCCTGGCCTCAACCCTTGAGGGTGTTGAGTTCTTCGACGCTGATCGACGACTTGTTGCGGAACAGCAGCACCAGAATGGCCAGACCGATCGCCGATTCGGCGGCGGCCACGGTCAGGATGAAAAACACGAAGACCTGGCCGTGCATGTCGCCCAGGAAATGCGAGAAGGCCACGAAGTTCATGTTCACGGCCAGCAGCATCAGTTCGATGGCCATGAGCAGAACGATGAGGTTCTTGCGGTTCAGGAAGATGCCCACGACCGAGATCGCGAACAGGATCGCGCCGACGGCGAGGAAATGGCCCAGCGAGACGGTCATGGTTTCTGGCCCTCCTGGGCGGCTGCCGCTTCGGCGGCGGGGGCGGCTTTCTGCGTGGCGTTCATGGGCAGCACCACCAGGCGGTCGCTGGCGCGCACGTGCACCTGCAGATTGGGGTTGATGGCCTTGCTGTCCTTGCGCTGGCGCAGGGTCAGCGCGATGGCCGCGATCATGGCCACCAGCAGGATCACGGCGGCCACTTCGATCGGGTATAGGTACTCGGTGTACAGCAGCACGCCCAGTTCACGGGTGTTGGAGTAGCCCGGGTCGGCGGCCACCGCGCCCGGATTGCCCGTGACCGTGGGGAAACCGGCCCACAGCACGGCGATGAGTTCGGCCGCCACGAAGGCGCCGAGCAAGGCCGCCACCGGGAAGTGCTTCCAGAAGCCCTGGCGCACCGTGTCCAGGTTGATGTCCAGCATCATCACGACGAAGAGGAACAGCACCATCACCGCGCCCAGGTACACCAGCACCAGCGTGATGCCCAGGAACTCGGCGCGCAGCAACAGCCACAGCGCCGCCGCCTGCGAGAACGCGAGCATGAGGTGCAGCACGGCATGCACCGGGTTGCGCGCGGTGATCACGCGGTAGCCTGCGTACAGCAGCACCGCGGCGAACAGGTAGAAAAAGCCGGTCTGGTAATCCATGGCGTCGTGGTTCTTGTGTCGTCTGGTCCGGCCGAATCGGTTCGGCGCCGGTCAGCGGTAGGGGGCGTCGGAGGCCCGGGCGGCGGCGATCTCGGATTCGTAGCGGTCGCCCACGGCCAGCAGCATCTCCTTGGTGAAATACAGGTCGCCGCGCTTCTCGCCGTGGTATTCGAGGACGTGCGTCTCGACGATGGAATCGACCGGGCAGCTTTCTTCGCAGAAGCCGCAGAAGATGCACTTGGTCAGGTCGATGTCGTAGCGCGTGGTGCGGCGCGAACCATCGGCGCGCACATCGGATTCGATGGTGATCGCCATCGCCGGGCAGACGGCTTCGCAGAGCTTGCAGGCGATGCAGCGCTCTTCACCGTTCTCGTAACGGCGCAGGGCGTGCAGGCCACGGAAGCGCGGCGACAGCGGCGTCTTCTCCTCGGGGAACTGCACCGTGACCTTGCGCTTGAAGGCGTAGCGGCCCGTCAGGGCCATGCCCTTGAACAGCTCCACCAGCAGGAAACTGTTGAAGAAATCGCGGAAGGAGAACGGCGCGGCGTGCGCGGACGGCGCGGTGGAATTGGCGGTGGTGGTGGACATGGTCGTTCGCCCGGCTTATTTCCAGAGGTTCCACGGGGTCTGCATGAGCGCGCCCACGAGGAGCAGCCAGATCAGCGTGACAGGGATGAAGATCTTCCAGCCCAGACGCATGATCTGGTCGTAGCGGAAGCGGGGGAAGGTGGCGCGGATCCAGATGAACATGGACACCACGACGCAGGTCTTGATGCCGAGCCAGATCCAGCCGGGGATGAAGTCGAGCGCGGCGATCGGCGACAGCCAGCCGCCCAGGAACATCAGCACGGCCAGCACGGACACCAGCCACATGCTGGCGTACTCGGCCAGGAAGAAGATGGCGAAGCCCATGCCCGAGTACTCGACCATGTGGCCGGCCACGATCTCGGCCTCGCCTTCGACCACGTCGAAGGGGTGGCGGTTGGTTTCGGCCACGCCGGAGATCAGGTAGACGAAGAAGATCGGCAACAGGGGCAGCCAGTTCCAGGACAGGAAGCCCAGGCCCATGTTGGCGCCCATGCCGCGCGCCTGAGAGGCCACGATCTCACCCAGGTGCAGGCTGCCGGCGGTCATGACCACCACCAGGAAGCAGAAGCCGATGGCGATTTCGTAGCTCACCATCTGTGCCGAGGCGCGCAGCGCGCCCAGGAAGGCGTACTTGGAGTTGGACGCCCAGCCGGCGATGATCACACCGTAGACCTCGATCGAGGTGATGGCCAGGATCACCAGCAGGCCGGCGTTCACGTTGGCGATGATCGCCTCCGGGCCGAAAGGAATCGCGACCCACGCGGCCAACGCCGGCATGATGGCCATGACGGGGCCGAGGCGGAACAGGCCGTTGCTGGCCGCGCTGGGGCGGATCAGTTCCTTGGTCAGCAGCTTGAGCGCGTCGGCGATCGGTTGCAGCAGGCCGAAGGGGCCCACGCGGTTGGGACCGTGGCGCACCTGGATCCAGCCGAGCAGCTTGCGCTCCCACAGCGTGAGGTAGGCCACCGCGCCCATCAGGGGAGCGAGCACGACCACGATCTTGATCAGGTTCCAGATGACGGGCCAGGCACCGGTGGCCCACCAGTCGGCGGCGATCAGGCCCAGGCCGCCGTTGTACATCGCATCGATCACGCTGCGGCTCCTTCCAGGGCTTGAGCGGTCCGCGCATCGGCGGTGAGTTGCAGGGCGGTCGAGCGGCGCACCAGGCCGTCGAGCTGGTAGATGGACGCCACGCAGGGCGCCACTTCGGCGGGCGACGTGTCGATCGCCGCGCTGCTCGCGTTGGACAGGCGGGCGGCATCAACCACGGCGCCGTTGCTCACGCCCGGCAGCGCCGCGGCCAGCACGGCCTGCGACGAATCGGCGTCGAAGCCCGGCAGGTCCAGCAGGTTGCCGAGCACGCGCAGCACCTTCCAGGCCGGGCGCGTGTCGCCCAGCGGGCGCACGACGGCGTGGAAGCCTTGCAGGCGGCCTTCGGCGTTCACGAAGGAACCCGAGGTTTCGGTGAACGGCGCGATGGGCAGCAGCACGTCGCTCACGTCGAGGTTGGTCTTGAAGGGGCTGAGGGTGACGACCATGCCGGCCGCCGCCAGACCCGTGGCACCGACGGCGGTGTCCTGGGCGGGTTCGGTGTTGAGCAGGATGGCGGCCTTGAGCTGGCCCACCAGCATCTGGCCGGCGTTCAGACCGCCCTGCCCCGGCACCGCGTTCACCAGCTGCGCGCCCACGGTGTTGGCCGCTTCGCTGAGGTAACCCACCGTGGCGCCAGTCTGTTGCGCGATCCAGTTCGCGAGCGCGAGCAGGCTGGCCGCCTTGGCATGGTGCGCTGCCGCGTTGCCCAGCAGAATGGCTTTCTGTTCGCCACCCAGCAGGGACTTGGCCACCGCGCGGTGCGCGTCCGTGGCCTCGCCACTCACGGGCGTCGCGGCACCCGTTTCGGCGCCGATGGCGGCCGCGATGCCGGCCAGCGCCGACACCCACAGGCCGCTGTCGGCCAGCACGGTGTTCTTCACCGGCATGGCCCAATCCTGCGCCACGGCGTTGAGCACGTTGACCTGCGCGCCCTTGCGCTGGGCCTGGCGGATGCGCTGCGCGAACAGCGGGTGGTCCTTGCGCAGGTTGGAGCCGATCACGAGCACGCGCTGCAGCGTGGAGAGCGATGCGATCGGCAGACCCAGCCAGCGGGCAGCACCGGTGGGTGCCGTGTTCGAGAAATCGGCGTGGCGCAGGCGCGCGTCGATGTTCTGGCTGCCCAACCCCCGCACCAGGGCACCGGCCAGGGCCAGCTCTTCGAGCGTGCTGTGCGGGCTGGCCAGCAGGCCGATGGCGGCGGCGCCGTGGTCGGCCTTGACCTGCTTCAGGCCATTGGCCACGTACTCGAGCGCGGTCTGCCAGTCGACCGTCTTCCATTCACCGCCCTGCTTGAGCATGGGCGAGGTCAGGCGTTCTTCGCTGTTGACGGCTTCGTACGAGAAGCGGTCACGGTCGGCGATCCAGCATTCGTTGACGGCTTCGTTTTCCAGCGGCACCACGCGCATGACCTTGTGGTTCTTCACCTGGACGATCAGGTTGGCGCCGGTGGAGTCGTGCGGGCTCACGCTCTTGCGGCGCGAGAGCTCCCAGGTGCGGGCGCTGTAGCGGAAGGGCTTGCTGGTGAGCGCGCCGACCGGGCAGATGTCGATCATGTTGCCCGAGAGTTCGGAGTCCACCGTGTCGCCCAGGAAGGTCTCGATCTCGGCGTGTTCGCCGCGGTGCGACATGCCCAGCTCCATCACGCCGGCCACTTCCTGGCCGAAGCGCACGCAGCGGGTGCAGTGGATGCAGCGGCTCATCTCTTCCATGGAGATCAGCGGGCCCACGTCCTTGTGGAACACCACGCGCTTTTCTTCTTCGTAGCGCGAACCGGAGCCGCCATAGCCCACGGCCAGATCCTGCAGCTGGCATTCGCCACCCTGGTCGCAGATGGGGCAGTCCAGCGGGTGGTTGATGAGCAGGAACTCCATCACCGACTGCTGAGCCTTGATCGCCTTGTCGCTCTTGGTGCGCACGATCATGCCCTGCGTAACCGGCGTGGCGCAGGCCGGCATGGGCTTGGGCGCCTTCTCCACGTCGACCAGGCACATGCGGCAGTTGGCCGCGATGGACAGCTTCTTGTGGTAGCAGAAGTGGGGGATGTAGGTGCCCGCCTTCTCGGCCGCATGCATGACCATGCTGCCCGGGGGCACTTCCACCTTCTTGCCGTCGAGTTCGATTTCAACCATGGGAATGTCTTCTCTTAAGCGGCCTTGGCGGGCGTCTGAGCAGCCGTGATCTTGGCCTCGAACTCATGCCGGAAGTGTTTGATCATGGCGCGCACCGGCATGGCCGCCGCATCGCCCAGGGCGCAGATGGTGCGGCCCATGATGTTCTCGGCCACGTTGTCGAGCAGCGCCATGTCAGCGGGCTTGCCCAGGCCGCGATCGATGCGGTCCACCATGCGCCAGAGCCAGCCCGTGCCTTCGCGGCAGGGTGTGCACTGACCGCAGGATTCGTGCATGTAGAAGTAGGACAGGCGCTTGAGCGACTCGACCATGCAGCGCGAGTCGTCCATCACGATGACGGCACCCGAGCCCAGCATGGAGCCGGCCTTGGCGATGGAGTCGTAGTCCATCGTGCACTCCATCATGATGTGCGCAGGCAGCACCGGAGCCGACGAGCCGCCGGGGATCACGGCCTTGAGCGTGCGGCCCTTGCGCACGCCACCGGCGAGCTCCAGCAGCTTGCTGAACGGCGTGCCCAATGGCACTTCGTAGTTGCCCGGCATCTCCACGTCGCCCGAGACCGAATAGATCTTGGTGCCACCGTTGTTCGGCTTGCCGCAGGCCAGGTAGGCCGCACCGCCGTTGCGGATGATCCAGGGCACCGCCGCGAAGGTCTCGGTGTTGTTGATGGTGGTGGGCTTGCCGTACAGGCCGAAGCTGGCCGGGAACGGCGGCTTGAAGCGAGGCTGGCCCTTCTTGCCTTCGAGCGATTCGAGCAGCGCGGTTTCTTCACCGCAGATGTAGGCGCCGAAACCGTGCGCGGCGTGCAGCTGGAAGTTGAAGCCGCTGCCCATGATGCCGTCGCCCAGGAAGCCGGCGGCGCGCGCCTCTTCCAGTGCCGCCTCGAAGCGCTCATAGGCTTCGAAGATCTCGCCGTGGATGTAGTTGTAGCCCACGCTGATGCCCATCGCATACGCCGCGATAGCCATGCCTTCGATGACGATGTGCGGGTTGTACAGCAGGATGTCGCGGTCCTTGCAGGTGCCGGGCTCGCCTTCGTCCGAGTTGCACACCAGGTACTTCTGGCCCGGGAACTGGCGCGGCATGAAGCTCCACTTCAGGCCGGTGGGGAAGCCCGCACCGCCCCGGCCGCGCAGCGCCGATTCCTTGAGCGTGGCGATCACCTGGTCCTGCGTCATGCCCACGACGGGCGGATCACCGGCCGGCGGTGAGCCGTCCTGGCCCAGCACCTTGCGCAGGGCCTGGTAACCACCGCGGGCCACGTAGTCCTCGAGCGACCAGTTGCTGCCATCGAGGCCGGCGTAGATCTGCGGTTCGATGTGGCGGCCGTGGAAGCAGGTCTGCACGCCGGTGGCGCGGAACTGCGAGAGGATCTGCTCGGCGTTCATGCTTGTCCTTCCGAGGCCTGCACGGACGATTTGAGGCCGTCGACCAGCTGGTCCAGCTTCTCATTGCTCATGAAGCTGCACATGTGGCGGTCGTTGACCAGCATCACGGGGGAGTCGGCGCAGGCACCCAGGCATTCGCTCTGCTGCAGCGTGAACAGGCCGTCGACCGTGGTCTCGCCCATGGTGATGCCCAGCTTCTGCTCCAGGTGGTGCAGGGCCTTGTTGCCGTCGCGCAGCTGGCACGGCAGGTTGGTGCAGACGTTGAGCTTGAACTTGCCCACCGGCCGCTGGTTGTACATGTTGTAGAAGGTCGTGACCTCGTGCACCGCGATCGGTTCGACACGCAGGTAGGCGGCCAGCGCCACCTCGGCTTCAGGGCTCACGTGGCCCTCTTCCTGCTGGATGATGGACAGGCAGGCCATCACCGCGGAAATGCGCTGCTCGTCGGGGTACTTCGCGACCTCGCGGTCGAAGCGCCGGATCGTGGCCTCCTGGAAGGACTCGGGCGTGACGGTGCTCATCGGTCGATCTCTCCGAAAACGATGTCCATGGTGCCGATGATGGCCACCGCGTCGGCCAGCATGTGGCCGCGCGCCATCTCGTCCATGGTGGCGAGGTGCGCGAAACCGGGCGCGCGGATCTTCAGGCGGTAGGGCTTGTTGGCGCCATCGCTCACGAGGTAGATGCCGAACTCGCCCTTGGGGTGTTCGACCGCCGCGTAGGCCTCGCCTTCGGGCACGTGGAAACCTTCGGTGAAGAGCTTGAAGTGGTGGATCAGCTCTTCCATGTTGGCCTTCATGGCCTCACGGGCGGGCGCGGCCACCTTGTGGTTGTCGGTGATCACCGGGCCGGGATTGGCGCGCAGCCATTTCGAGCATTGTTCGATGATGCGGTTGGACTGCTTCATCTCCTCCATGCGGACGAGGTAGCGGTCGTAGCAGTCGCCGGTCTTGCCGACCGGGATGTCGAAGTCCATCTGGCCGTACACGTCGTAGGGCTGCTTCTTGCGCAGGTCCCAGGCGATGCCGGAGCCGCGCAACATGGGGCCGGTCATGCCCAGGTTGAGCGCGCGCTCGGGCGTGACCACACCGATGCCGACGGTGCGCTGCTTCCAGATGCGGTTGTCGGTCAGCAGCGTGTGGTATTCGGCCAGGTAGGTCGGGAAGCGCCGGGTGAAGTCGTCGATGAAGTCCAGCAGCGAACCCTGGCGGTTCGTGTTCATCTGCTCCATGGCGCGCGCGTTGCGGATCTTGCTGTGCTTGTACTGCGGCATGCTGTCCGGCAGATCGCGGTACACGCCGCCCGGACGGAAGTAGGCCGCGTGCATGCGCGCACCCGAGACGGCTTCGTACATGTCGAACAGGTCTTCACGCTCGCGGAACGCGTAGATCAGGATGGTCGAGCTGCCGCAATCGTTGCCGTGCGAACCCAGCCACATCAGGTGGTTGAGCAGGCGCGTGATCTCGCTGAACATCACGCGGATGTACTGCGCGCGGATCGGCACCTCGATGCCCAGCAGCTTCTCGATGGCCAGGCAGTAGGCGTGCTCGTTGCACATCATGGACACGTAGTCCAGCCGGTCCATGTAGGGCAGCGACTGGATGTAGGTCTTGTGCTCGGCCAGCTTTTCGGTGGCGCGGTGCAGCAGGCCGATGTGCGGGTCGGCGCGTTGCACGACCTCGCCGTCCAGCTCCAGCACGAGGCGCAGCACGCCGTGCGCGGCCGGGTGCTGCGGGCCGAAGTTCAGGGTGTAGTTCTTGATCTCTGCCATGTCAGGGCTCCCGCCGGGCCGTCCCAAGGGAAGCCCGCGCCCCCTCGGGGGGCAGCGAATACACGAAGTGATGAGCGTGGGGGTGCATCAGTGAAGCCCGCCGTAGTTGTCTTCGCGGATGATGCGCGGCGTGATCTCGCGCGGCTCGATGGTCACCGGCTCGTAGATCACGCGCTGGCGCTCGGCGTCGTAGCGCATTTCGACGTGGCCCGACAGCGGGAAGTCCTTGCGGAACGGGTGGCCGATGAAGCCGTAGTCGGTCAGGATGCGGCGCAGGTCGTCGTGGCCTTCGAAGACGATGCCGTACAGGTCGAAGGCCTCGCGCTCGTACCAGTTGGCCGCGGCCCACAGCGGGGTCACCGACGCCAGCACCGGGAAATCGTCTTCGGGGCAGAACACGCGCACGCGAACGCGGTGGTTGTGGGTGACGGACAGCAGGTGCACCACCGCCGCGAAGCGCTGGCCTTCCCAGCGGCCATCGCCGTAGGTCTGGTAGTCCATGCCGCAGAGGTCGATGAGCTGTTCGAAGCGGGCCTCGGGCGCATCGCGCAGGGTCTGCATGACGGCCAGGTAGTCGGCCGCCTTCACCGTGAGCGTGAGCTCTTCGCGGACCACCTGGAGGGATTGGGCCTTGTCGCCCAGCAGACCCGCCAGCGAGTTCTTCAGCGCCTCGGGCTCGACGGCAGGGGGAGTCATGGCGGTGTCGGTCATGAACAGGGTTCTTTCAGGGCCAGTGACGTGCTAGCGATGTCAGGGGCGCCGCGCTCAGGCACGCGCAATGGTGTGGGTGCGGCGAATCTTCTGCTGCAGCTGGATGATTCCGTACAGCAGCGCCTCGGCCGTGGGCGGGCAGCCGGGCACGTACACGTCCACCGGCACGATGCGATCGCAGCCCCGCACCACCGAATAGCTGTAGTGGTAGTAGCCGCCGCCGTTGGCGCACGAGCCCATGGACAGCACCCAGCGCGGTTCGGCCATCTGGTCGTAGACCTTGCGCAGGGCCGGCGCCATCTTGTTGCACAGCGTGCCGGCCACGATCATCAGATCGGACTGGCGCGGGCTGGCGCGGAACACTTCGGAGCCGAAGCGGCCGATGTCGTAGCGCGCGGCGGCCGCGTGCATCATCTCGACCGCGCAGCAGGCCAGACCAAAGGTCATGGGCCAGAGCGAGCCGGTCTTGGCCCAGTTCACCACCGAGTCGTAGCTGGTGGTGACGAAACCTTCCTTGAATACACCTTCAATCATGAACCGCTCCGGTGCGCGCGCACGCGTCTGTCGAACTCATTCCCAATCCAGCGCGCCTTTTTTCCATTCGTAGGCGAAGCCCACGGTCAGGATGGCCAGGAACACCACGCCAGCGAAGAAGCCCGTGGCCCCGATGTCGGAGAACGCCACGGCCCAGGGAATGAGGAATGCAATTTCGAGGTCGAACAGGATGAAGAGGATGGCCACCAGGTAGTAGCGCACATCGAACTTCATGCGGGCGTCTTCGAAAGCCTCGAAGCCGCATTCGTAAGGGGAGTTTTTCTCGGCGTCCGGGAGGTTGGGGCCAAGGATGTAGCCCAGAACCTGCGGGATGATCCCTACGGCAATACCCACCAAGATAAACAGGAGCACAGGAAGGTATTGTTCGAGACTCATCTTGGGTAGATTCCGCTGACACGGCGTGGGACCGTGTTGTCCAATGATTGGTGCCGACGGCGAGACTCGAACTCGCACAGCTTTCGCCACTACCCCCTCAAGATAGCGTGTCTACCAATTTCACCACGTCGGCTGGGTCTGCATTGATGGGCTCGCGAGGAATGGTGCGAGCCTTGCTGACAACCCATAGAGTTTACCCTGAAACGCCCCCTGTTTCCGGGGGCTGCCCCGGTTTTTCCGAAGGAATCGGTCGGGTTGTCGCAGCGCAGGAAAAGTCCGCCCAGCGTGGTGTCCGGGCGGATGGAGGATTCGCTTACTTGGCGGGAATCTGGGCCGCGCCGGTGGCCGGTGCGGCATCGCCTGCGGCAGCCGGCGCGGGCGCCGTGCCGGTGCCCGGGATCTGCTGGGCGGCTCCGGCCGGTTGCGCGGGCAAGGCAGCGCCTTCCAGCACGCTGCCCGTGCTCGGTGCGGCGGTGCGCAGGTTGCCGAAATACGCCAGAGCCAGCGTGCAGGCGAGGAAGATGGCGGCCAGCACGGCCGTGGTGCGCGACAGGAAGTTCGCGCCACCCGAGGCGCCGAACAGGCTGGCCGAACCGGCGCCACCACCGAAGGCCGCGCCCGCATCGGCACCCTTGCCGTGCTGCATGAGGATCAGGCCGATCATGCCCAGCGCGGCCAGGATCTGAACCGCCAGCAGGATGGTCAACAAAACGTTCATCTTTTTTCTCCGGAGATATCGGTTGTCGCCGCGCCACCCAGGGCGCGAGCGGGGATTAAGGGGCCGAAGCCACGATCTGAAGGAAGTCGAGCGCCTTGAGCGACGCACCGCCAATGAGGCCGCCGTCGATGTCGGGCTGGGCCAGCAGGCTCGCGGCGTTGGCGGCGTTCATGCTGCCGCCGTACAGGATGTGAACCCGACCGGCATTCTGCGTCGCCGCCGAAATCTGGGCGCGCAACACGGCGTGCACCTGCTGCGCCTCTTCGGGTGTGGCGGTCTTGCCGGTGCCGATGGCCCAGACCGGCTCGTAGGCCACGACGATTTCGGTGATGCAGTGGCCGCAGAGATGGATGACGGCCGCCAGCTGGCGCTTAACCACCTCCTCGGTGTGACCGGCCTCGCGCTCGGCCAGCGTTTCGCCGACGCAGACGATGGGCGTGATGCCCTTGGCCAGCGCGGCTTTCGCCTTCTCGGCCACCAAGGCGTCGGTTTCGCCGTGGTACTGGCGGCGCTCGGAATGGCCCACGATGGCGTAGCGGCAGGCGAAGTCGCGCAGCATGGCCGCCGACACCTCACCGGTGTAGGCGCCCTGCTCCTGGTTCGACACATCCTGCGCACCCCAGGCGATCGGGCTGCCTTGCAGCAGCGCGCCCACCTGCGCCAGGTAGGGCGCGGGCACGCACAGAGCCATGTCGGCCTTGGGCGACTGGCCGCCGAGGCCATCGAGCATGGCCTTGACCAGCGCTTCGTTGGCGGCCAGCGAGCCGTTCATCTTCCAGTTGCCTGCAATCAGTTTTCTCATGACGGGTTCTTCTCTGACCGGGTCAGGCCCAGCTCAACACGAGCTTGCCGACGTGCTGGTTGGACTCCATCAGCGTGTGCGCCGCCGCGGCCTGCGCGGCGGGGAACACCTGGTGAATCACCGGCTGGATGCGGCCTTCGGCCAGCAAGGGCCACACACGCGCGCGCAGCGAGGCCGCGATCGCCGCCTTGAACGCCACCGGCCGGGGCCGTAGGGTGGACCCCGTGATGGTCAGGCGGCGGCGCAGCACCAGGCCGGCGTTGAACTCGGCCTTGACGCCGCCCTGCACCGCGATGATCACCAGCCGGCCGTCTTCGGCCAGGCATTCGATCTCGCGGCTCACGTAGCTGCCGGCGACCATGTCGAGGATGACGTTGACGCCTTGCTTGCCCGTGAGCTCGGCCACGGCGGCCACGAAGTCCTGGGTCTTGTAGTTGATGGCGTGGTCGGCGCCGAGCTTGAGGCAGGCGGCGCACTTGTCGTCGCTGCCGGCGGTGGCGATCACGCGAGCGCCCAGGGCCTTGGCCATCTGGATCGCGGTCACGCCGATGCCGCTGGTGCCGCCCTGCACCAGCAGGGTTTCACCGGCCTGCAGGCGACCGCGGTCGAACACGTTGCTCCAGACGGTGAAGAAGGTCTCGGGCAGCGAAGCGGCGGCGATGTCGTCCAGACCTTCGGGCACCGGCAGGCATTGCCCCACGGGCGCCACGCACCACTGCGCATAACCACCCCCGGCGACCAGCGCGCACACGCGGTCGCCGGCCTTCAGGCCGGCTTCCGCCATCGCGGCGGCATCGCCCGATTCGATCACGCCCGCCACCTCGAGGCCGGGAATGTCGGACGCGCCAAGCGGCACCGGGTAGTTGCCGGTGCGCTGCAGCACGTCAGGGCGGTTCACGCCCGACGCACTCACACGGATCAGCACCTCGCCCGCACCCGCGACCGGCACCGGGCGTTCGCCCAGGCGCAGGACTTCGGGTGCGCCATAGGCGCTGATTTCAACGGCTTGCATGACCGGCACCACCGGTGACATCACGACTGAGGCTGCTGAGGTGCCTGCTCGCCGGTGTTGCGTTCGGCCAAGGCCTTCATGGACAGCTTGACGCGGCCCTTTTCATCCGTCTCCAGCACCTTCACGCGCACGATCTGGCCTTCGGTCAGGTAGTCGGTGACCTTCTCGACGCGCTCGTGGGCGATCTGGCTGATGTGCAGCAGGCCGTCCTTGCCGGGCAGCAGGTTGATCAGGGCACCGAAGTCCAGGATCTTGGTGACCGGGCCTTCGTAGACCTTGCCCACTTCCACTTCGGCCGTGATCTGCTCGATGCGGCGCTTGGCTTCGTCGGCCTTGGCCGAGTCGGTCGAGGCGATGGTGATGGTGCCGTCTTCGTCGATGTTGATCTGCGTGCCGGTTTCTTCGGTCAGCGCACGGATGACGGAGCCGCCCTTGCCGATCACGTCACGGATCTTCTCGGGGTTGATCTTCATGGTGAAGAGCTTGGGCGCGAAGTTGGACACTTCGGTCTTGGCTTCGCCCATGGCTTCCTGCATCTTGCCCAGGATGTGCATGCGGGCTTCCTTGGCCTGGGCCAGCGCGACCTGCATGATTTCCTTGGTGATGCCCTGGATCTTGATGTCCATCTGCAGCGCCGAGATGCCGTTGGTGGTACCGGCCACCTTGAAGTCCATGTCGCCCAGGTGATCTTCGTCACCCAGGATGTCGGTCAGCACGGCGAAGCGGTTGCCGTCTTTGATCAGGCCCATGGCGATACCGGCCACGTGCGCCTTCATGGGCACGCCGGCGTCCATCAGCGCCAGGCAGCCGCCGCAGACCGAAGCCATCGACGAGGAGCCGTTGGACTCGGTGATCTCGGACACCACGCGCATGGTGTAGGGGAAATCTTCCTTGCTCGGCAGCGCGGCGATCAGCGCGCGCTTGGCCAGGCGGCCGTGACCGATCTCGCGGCGCTTGGGGGTGCCGAAGCGGCCGGCTTCGCCGGTGGCGAAGGGAGGCATGTTGTAGTGCAGCATGAAGCGGTCTTCGAACTCGCCGGCCAGCGCGTCGATGCGCTGCGCGTCGCGGTCGGTGCCGAGCGTGGCCACGACCAGCGCCTGCGTTTCACCGCGGGTGAACAGGGCCGAGCCGTGGGTGCGGGGCAGCACGCTGTTGCGGATTTCGATGGCGCGCACGGTGCGGGTGTCGCGGCCGTCGATGCGGGGCTCGCCGGCCAGGATCTGGCCACGCACGATCTTGGCTTCGATCTCGAACAGCAGGGCTTCGACGGCCACGCTGTCGAATTCCACGCCTTCGGCCTTCAGGGCGGCGAACACGTCGGCATAGGCCGTGCGGCAGGCCTGGGTGCGGGCCTGCTTGTTGCGGATCTGGTAGGCGGCTTCGAGCTTGGCCTTGGCCAGAGCGTCGACCTTGGCGATCAGCGGCTCGTCCTTGGCCGGCGGCTGCCAGTCCCAGGCCGGCTTGCCGGCGTCGCGCACGAGTTCGTTGATGGCGGCGATGGCGATCTTGCCCATGTCGTGGCCGTAGACCACGGCGCCCAGCATGACTTCTTCCGACAGCTGGTCGGCTTCGGATTCCACCATCAGCACGGCGGCTTCGGTACCGGCGACCACGAGGTCGAGTTGGCTGTCCTTGAGCTGGGTCTGGCCCGGGTTGAGCACGTACTCGCCGTTGACATAGCCCACGCGGGCGGCGCCGATGGGGCCGTTGAACGGGATGCCGCTGACGGCCAGCGCGGCGGAGGTGGCGATCATCGCGGCGATGTCGGCCTGCACTTCGGGGTTCAGGCTCACCACGTGCACGATCACCTGCACTTCGTTGTAGAAGCCTTCAGGGAACAGCGGGCGGATCGGGCGGTCGATCAAGCGGCAGGTCAGCGTCTCGAGTTCGCTCGGGCGGCCTTCGCGCTTGAAGAAGCTGCCGGGGATCTTGCCGGCGGCGTACGACTTCTCGGTGTAGTCCACCGTCAGGGGGAAGAAGTCCTGGCCGGCCTTGGCCTCGGTCTTGGCGACCACGGTGGCCAGGACCACGGTGTCATCGATGTTGACCAGCACGGCGCCGGTGGACTGGCGCGCGATTTCGCCGGTTTCCATCGTGACGTGGTGGGGGCCCCACTGGAAGCTCTTGGTGACCTTGTTGAACATGCTCATGGTGTCTCTCCGTTAAATGCGTGCAGCTTCGCTGCACAAAACCCGGAGACACAACCCAGAACACGATGCCATTCCAGAAGGACTGTGGGCGCCACACCTGGCGCACAACCCGTTTGGAATGACACAGCTTCGCTCTGTTGTCGGGGCTCCGGAATCAAAAAAGGCGCGTGACAAGCAAAAAACGCCCGAGCCAGCGAACCAACTCAGGCGTTTCGTGTGTCACAGCCGTGCCAATTACTTGCGCAGGCCCAGTTTCTGGATCAGGGCGATGTAACGCTCGGCGTCCTTGGACTTCAGGTAGTCGAGCAGCTTGCGGCGGCGGCTCACCATGCGCAGCAGACCGCGGCGGCCATGGTGGTCCTTGGCGTGGGTCTTGAAGTGAGGGGTGAGCTCGTTGATGCGGGCGGTCAGCAGTGCGACTTGCACTTCGGGGCTGCCGGTGTCGTTGGCGGCGCGGGCGTTGGCCGCGACCACTTCGGCTTTGATGGATTGGGCGATCATTGAAAGTTCCTTGGCCAGTTGCCTGGCGTTACGTGCGTCCCGCCGCAGCCGATGTGGGCCGCCGCGGGCGTGAAATTGCCGCCCGTGAAGACAGCAACCGCGAATTATAGACCAGAAGGACTCAGGAGGCAGCCGGCGGCTGGGCGGCCAGCCAGTGGCGCAGGCGCTCCACGCCCTGCACCAGGCGGTCCGTGTCGCGGCTGGCGAAGCACCAGCGCAGCCAGCCCCTGGCCTCGGGGCTGAAGGCGCTGCCGGGCGCCAGGCCCAGGCCGGCTTCGCGCACCAGGCGCTTGGCCACCGCCAGGCAATCGTCCTGCCCCGCCAGCCGGAAGAAGGCGTACATGCCGCCCAGCGGCTCGGCCAGGGTCACCCCGGGCAGCGCGCGCAGCAGCGGCACCAGGGTGTCGCGGCAGTGCCGCAGGTGCGCCACCAGGGCCGGGGTGACCTCGTCGCCGCGCTGCAGCGCCACGGTAGCCGCGCGCTGCACGAACACCGGCGCGCAGGAGGTGTTGTATTCAATGAGCTTGCCGATGGCGGCGGTGAGCGCTGGCGGCAGCACCAGCCAACCCAGGCGCCAGCCGGTCATGAGGAAGCTCTTGGAGAAGCTGTGGGCGACGATGACGCGGTCGTCCGGTTCGGCCACGTCCAGGAAGCTGGGCGCGGCGCCGTTGGGCGTGTCGTCCGCGAAATAAAGCCGCTCGTAGACCTCGTCGGCCAGGATCCAGGTGCCGGTGCGGCGGCAGTGCGCGAGGATGGTGCGCTGCTCGGCGGCGCTGAGCGTCCAGCCCGTGGGGTTGTTGGGGGCGTTGACCACCAGCAGGCGGGTCGAGGGCGTGATGGCAGCGAGCAAGGCGTCCATGTCCAGCACCCAGGCCCCCGCCCGGGGGCCATCGGCCTGCACGCGCAGCGGCACGGTCTTGACCTTCGCCCCCAGGATGAGCGGCTGCGCCACCAGGTTGGGCCAGGCCGGCGAGACCACGATCACCTCGTCACCCGCCTCCACCAGGGCCTGCGAGGCCAGCATGAGCCCGTTGACGCCGCCCGAGCTGACGGCCAGGCGATCGAACCAGTGGCCCGCGCCGCGCCCGGGGTGGAGCTTGTCGGTGTACGCCGCCAGCGCCTCGCGCAGCTCCTGCAGGCCCAGGTTGTGCGCGTAGAAGGTCTCGCCGGCCTGCAGCGAGGCCACGGCCGCGTCGCGGATGAAGCCGGGCGTGACCTCGTCGCTCTCGCCGAACCAGAACTTGAGCACATCGGCCCGGCCCAGGCCCTCGTTGGCCACTTCCCGGATGCGCGAGGCCTCCAGCTGCTCCACCACCTGTCTCATCGGCACACGCTCCCGCAAAGCTATATCAAGGTCGCTGCATGGTACAGGTGTGCGGCAGCTCGGCCTGCTGCGGGCTGAGGTTGCGGATCACGCGAAAGCCGTAGCCCGAGCCTTCGACGTCGAACTTGACGCCGGGCGCGCCCTGCCGGTCCATCACGGCCACGGCCAGCGATTGCTGGAACTGGTGGTCGGCGCCGCGCATGCGGGCGCGCTGGCCAGCGAGGGTGACGTCGGCCTTTTCCAGCTGGGCGGCGATGGTGGCGGCGTTGACCGGGCCGGCCGCGCCCGCGCGCTCGATGGCCTGCGCCAGTGCCTCGACCAGCAGCTGCATGCGCATGTGCACGTAGTCGTCGGCCGGGCTGGGGAAGCGCTCGCGGAACGATTTGTAGAAGGCCTCGGACTCGGGCGTGGGCACGTTGGGGAACCAGTCGGCCACGGCGATCACCTTGCCGATGCCGGCGTCGCCCATGGCGGCGGGCGCGCCCAGCGCGTTGCCGTAGAAGGTGTAGAAGCTGCCCTCGAAGCCGCTTTCGCGCGCGGCCTTCACCAGCAGCGTGAGGTCGTTGCCCCAGTTGCCGGTGAGCACGGCCTGCGCGCCGCTGGCCTTGATCTTGGCGGCGTAGGGCAGGAAGTCCTTCACGCGCGCCATGGGGTGCAGCTCGTCGCCGACGATGGTCACATCGGGCCGCTGGGCCGCGAGCTGGCTGCGCGCCTCGCGCAGCACGGCCTGGCCGAAGCTGTAGTCCTGCCCGATCAGGTAGATGTTCTTGAGCTGCTTGTCCTCGCGCAGCACGCTCATGAGAGCCTTCATGCGCATGTCGGCGTGGGCGTCGAAACGGAAATGCCAGAAGCTGCATTTCTCGTTGGTCAGCACCGGGTCCACCGCCGAGTAGTTGAGGAACAGCACCTGGCGCGCCGTGTCGCGCTCGTTGTGCTTGTTGATGGCGTCGATCAGCGCGCTCGCCGCCGCCGAGGAGTTGCCCTGGGCGACGATGGTGACGCCCTTGTCGATCGCCGAGCGCAGCGCCGAGAGGGCCTCGTCGGTCTGGCCCTTGCTGTCGAAACGCTCGATCACCAGCGGGCGGTTGCCGCCGGGCAGCTTCACGCCGCCACGGGCATTGACCCGCTCGGTGGCCCAGACCAGGTTGCGGAACACCGCATCGCCGGTGTTGGCGATCGGGCCGGAGAGGCCTTCGATCATGCCGATGCGGATCGGGGCGCCGGTGGCGGGCGCCTGCGCCACGGCCAGGGTGGTGGTCAGGCCGCCCACGAGGGCCGCGACGAACGCGCGGCGGCGCGGCGAAAACAGGGAATCGAACAGGTGTTTCATCAGGGAGGGGCTCCGGGTGCAAAGGCCGGGGACCGGGACTGGCCCACGCAGCAGAGTCGCCAAGGCGACAGCGCCGGGAGTTTAATTCATAATTACAGGAATCACCCGCCCGCTCATCCAGCGGTGGCAGGAAGGCCCAGGTCGGAAAGCGGCCAGCGCGGTTTCACGTCGAAGGGGTAACCGCCGGCGCCCGCTGCGTCGGTGCCGGCCAGCCCGGCCTGGGCCCGCATGCCGCCGGCCAGCGCGATCATGGCGCCGTTGTCGGTGCACAGGTGCAACTCGGGGTAGTGCACACGCACGCCGGCCTGGGCGCAGGCGGCGCCCAACTGCTCGCGCAGCAGCGCATTGGCCCCCACCCCACCAGCCACCACCAGGCGGCGCAGACCGGTCTGGCGGATCGCCATGAAGGATTTTTTCACCAGCACCTCGACGATGGCGGCCTGCACGCTGGCGGCCACGTCGGCCTTCTGCTGCGCGCTCAGCGGGTCGGCCAGGTGCAGCGTGGCCGGGCCGTCCGGGTGGGCATGGGCCAGCTTCTTCACCTGCGTGAGCACCGCCGTCTTGAGGCCGGCGAACGAAAAGTCGAGATCGCCGCTGTGCAGCAGCGGGCGCGGGAATTTGTAGGCCTGGGCGTCGCCCTGCTGGGCCAGGCGCGAGAGCGCCGGGCCGCCCGGGTACGGCAGGCCCAGCAGCTTGGCCGATTTGTCGAAGGCCTCGCCGGCCGCGTCGTCGATGGTCTCGCCCAGCAGTTCGTAGCGGCCCACGCCGTCCACCCGCATCAGCTGGCTGTGGCCGCCCGAGACCAGCAGCGCCACGAAGGGGAATTCGGGCGGGTCGGCGCTCAGGAAGGGCGAGAGCAGGTGGCCTTCGAGGTGGTGCACGCCGATCACCGGCTTGCCCAAGGCAAACCCGAGGGCGCAGGCCACGCCCGAGCCGACCAGCAAGGCGCCGGCCAGCCCCGGCCCCCGGGTGTAGGCGATGGCGTCCACGGCCGAGAGCGGCAGGCCGGCCTGGGCCAGCACGGCGTCGGTCAGCGGCAGGACGCGGCGGATGTGGTCGCGGCTGGCGAGCTCGGGCACCACGCCGCCATAGGCCTGGTGCATTTCAATCTGGCTGTGCAGGGCATGCCCCAGCAGCCGGGGGGTGGCGCTGCCGCTGGCATCGACCAGGGCCACGCCGGTTTCGTCGCAGGACGACTCGATTCCCAAAATCCGCATGCGGGAAGTGTACGGGGCGGCATGGTTGTTGCTCCGTGGCAGGGGCATGCCCCCTACCCCACGAACATCCCCCATGAAATCGGGCCTGAGTTTCCTTGTCGCTGCCAAGCGCTGCGAAATCGCCGAGCTGCAGGAGCTCGCGCTGACCAGCGCACTGGTGAATGTCACCGGCCGGCTCGTGCACGGTCTTCAACGCGAGCGCGGCCTGTCCAACCTGCACATCGGCTCCCAGGGCGCGCGTTTCACCGACATGCGCGCCCGCCAGATCGAGGAATGCCGCCAGACCGAGGCCGAGCTGCGCGCCTGTTTCGACAGCCTGGACACCGAGTCCGCCCGCGTCGGCCATGGCGCGCGCCTGTTCAGCCGCATCGCCTACGTGCTGCACGGCCTGAACGCGCTCGAAGACCTGCGCGAGCGCGTGGCCTCGCTGGCCTGGACCACCCGCCAGGCCACCGACGCCTACGTGCGCCTGATCGCGGGCCTGCTGGCGGTGGTGTTCGAGGCCGCCGACAGCGCGAGCGACCCCGAGGTCTCGCGCCTGCTGGTGGCGCTGTTCAACTTCATGCAGGGCAAGGAGTTCGCGGGCCAGGAACGCGCCGCCGGCTCGGCCCTGTTCGTCAGCGGCCGCGCCGAGGCGATCGAGCAGCAGCGCCTGCTGCACCTGATCGAGTCGCAGGAGCGCTGCCTGCAGGTGTTCGCCGAGTTCGCCAACCCGAAAGCGGTGGACCTGTGGGCGGCCAGCCAGGCCAGCGCCACGCTGGCCGAACTGGAGCGCCTGCGCCGCGTGCTCTGCACCGCCGCGCAGGGCGCGCCGCTCAACGTGCAGCTCAGCCAGGTCTGGTTCGACTGCTGCAGCCAGCGCATGGACCGCATGAAGGCGGTCGAGGACCGGCTCGCGCTCGACCTGCTGCGCGCCTGCGAGGACAAGATCGGCGCCGCCCGGACCGAGCTGGAGGCCTACCAGGCCCTCAGCACCACCGCCCCGCGCGAGGCCAACGCCCTCTCCTTCTTCCAGGACGCACCTTCCGCGGCCGTGCCCGCCGGCTTCGGCGCCGCCGCCCAGGGCTATGGCCTGCAGCTGGATCGCTCCATCCTCGAGCTGGTGCAGGACCAGGCGCGCCGCCTGCAGACCATGGGCGAGGAGCTGGACACGGTGCGCGCCAGCCTGAACGAGCGCAAGCTGATCGAGCGCGCCAAGGGCCTGCTGATGGCGCACCGCCAGCTCAGCGAGGAAGAAGCGCACAAGACCATGCGCCAGATGGCCATGAACCAGAACCGCCGGCTGATCGAGGTGGCCGAGGCCGTGCTGGCCATGGCCGACGTGCTGCCCGCCCGGCCCCACTGACACGCGGCCCGGTGCTGCGGTGCACAAATAGCGTGCCCGCCGGATCGGCTCGCACCAGTTTGAAGCCCACCACCCGGATGCCGCCCCACCGGCCGTCGGGTTTTTTCCTTGGAAATCAAGCGCTTCCCACGCGACCCCGGGACAACCCTGAGGCTGGCACGCTAACTGCTTTGATCCAGGCAAAGGAAACCGGGCCAATGGCGGCCTGAGTTCCAGACAGTCTTCCCAGACACGGACAACGGCGTCCATTTCCCGCCCGCTCAGCGCAGGCACGGAAATGGGCGCCGTTGTGCTTTGGGGCACCGCTTTTTTTCATCAGCAAGGAGTTGGACATGAACGCAGACATCCCCACCCCAGCCGACGGCCCCACCGCCTCGCGCCGCGAGTTCATCAAGAAGGGCAGCGCCGTCGGCACGGCCGCCCTCTTCTCCACGCTGGGCCACCACGGGGTCTGGGCCGCCGGCTCCGACGCACCTGAAAAAACCGAAGTCAAGATCGGCTTCATTCCCCTGACCGACTGCGCCAGCGTGGTCATGGCCGCCGAACTCGGCCTGGACAAGAAGCACGGCGTCAAGATCGTCCCGACCAAGGAAGCCAGCTGGGCCGGCGTGCGCGACAAGCTGGTCAACGGCGAACTGGATTTCGCCCATGTGCTCTACGGCCTGATCTATGGCCTGCAACTGGGCACCGCCGGGCCGAAGAAGGACATGGCCATCCTGATGAACCTGCAGCAGAACGGCCAGGCCATCACGCTGTCGAAGAAGCTGGCCGAAAAAGGCGCGGTGGACGGCCCAACGCTGGCCAAGCTGATGGCCACCGAAAAGCGCGAATACACCTTCGCCCAGACCTTCCCCACCGGCACCCACGCCATGTGGCTCTACTACTGGCTGGCGGCGGCCGGCATCGACCCTTTCAAGGACGCGCGCGCCATCGTGGTGCCGCCGCCGCAGATGGTGGCCAACATGCGCGTAGGCAACATGGACGGCTTCTGCGTCGGCGAGCCCTGGAACCACCGCGCCATCATGGACGGCATCGGCATCACGGCCAACACCACGCAGGACATCTGGAAGGACCACCCCGAGAAGGTGCTGGGCACCACGGCCGAGTTCGTGCAGAAGAACCCCAACACCGCGCGCGCCGTGACGGCGGCCATCCTGGAAGCCGGCAAGTGGATCGACGCCGGCCTGCAGAACAAGAACAAGATGGCCGAGACCATCGCCCAGCGCTCCTACGTGAACACCGGCGTGGACGCGATCAACCAGCGCATCCTGGGCCGCTACCAGAACGGCCTGGGCAAGACCTGGGACGACCCCAACCACATGAAGTTCTACAACGACGGGGCGGCCAACTACCCCTACCTGAGCGACGGCATGTGGTTCCTCACCCAGCACAAGCGCTGGGGCCTGCTCAAGTCGCACCCCGACTACCTGGCCGTGGCCAGGCAGGTCAACCGCATCGACATCTACAAGGAAGCCGCGTCCGCCACCAGGACGCCGCTGCCCAAGTCCGACCTGCGCAGCGCCAGGTTCATCGACGGCGTGGTGTGGGACGGCAAGGACCCGGCCAAGTACGCCGACAGCTTCAAGATGAAGGCGGCCTGACCCGGCCCGCCGCACCCGAGGAACACCACCATGGTCAGTGCCGTTTTTCACACCCCCCTGGAGGCCGTGGCGCCCGCCGCCCCCGCGGTGGCCGCCGTGCCCCACCCCAAGCCTTCGGTGGCCGCGCCGCTCGCGCCGGCCGCCGTCGAGCCCGCCCGGCCGGCCTCGCCTTCGCCCTGGCGCGAGCGCGCCGCGGGCTTCTTCCGCGGCGTGCTGCCGCCGCTGCTCGGCCTGGGCTTCCTCGTGCTGGTCTGGTCGCTGGTGGCCGGCGGCAGCGACAGCGGCATCCCCACGCCGCTGGCCACCTGGGCGCAGGCCGTGGGCGTGTTCTCCGACCCGTTCTACCAGGCCGGCCCGAACGACCAGGGCGTGGGCTGGAACGTGCTCATGTCGCTGCAGCGCGTGGCCGTGGGCTTCGGCCTGGCCGCGCTGGTGGGCATTCCGGCCGGCTTCGCCATCGGCCGTTTCGATTTCCTCAGCCGCATGTTCAACCCGCTCATCAGCCTGCTGCGCCCGGTCTCGCCGCTGGCCTGGCTGCCGATCGGCCTGCTGGTGTTCAAGGGCGCCAACCCGGCCGCGATCTGGACCATCTTCATCTGCTCGATCTGGCCCATGATCATCAACACCGCCGTGGGCGTGCAGCGCGTGCCGCAGGACTACATGAACGTGGCGCGCGTGCTCAACCTGAGCGAGTGGAAGATCTTCACCAAGATCCTGTTCCCCGCCGTGCTGCCCTACCTGCTGACCGGCGTGCGGCTGGCGGTGGGCACGGCCTGGCTGGTGATCGTGGCCGCCGAGATGCTGACCGGCGGCGTGGGCATCGGCTTCTGGATCTGGGACGAGTGGAACAACCTCAACGTCGCCAGCATCATCATCGCCATCTTCGTGATCGGCATCGTCGGCCTGGTGCTCGAGTTCGGCCTCATCAAGCTGGCCACCCTGTTCACGTTCGAAGAGGTGAAGTCATGAGCGCCGCCAAGTACATCGAGATCCAGGGCGTCGAGCAGACCTTCAAGACCCGCAAGGGCCTCTTCCCCGCGCTGCGCCAGATCGACCTCACCGTCGCCAAGGGCGAGTTCGTCACGCTGATCGGCCACTCGGGCTGCGGCAAGTCCACGCTGCTCAACCTCATCGCCGGCCTGACCACGCCCACCAGCGGCGTGCTGCTGTGCGCCGACAAGGAGATCGCCGGCCCCGGCCCCGAGCGCGCGGTGGTGTTCCAGAACCACTCGCTGCTGCCCTGGCTGACCTGCTTCGAGAACGCGCATCTCGCGGTCGAACGCGTCTTCGGCGCCAACGAAAACAAAGCGCAGCTCAAGGCGCGCACCGAAGCCGCGCTGGCCCTGGTGGGCCTCACCGCCGCCGCGCAGAAGCGCCCCGGCGAAATCTCCGGCGGCATGAAGCAGCGCGTGGGCATCGCGCGCGCCCTGTCGATGGAACCCAAGGTGCTGCTCATGGACGAACCCTTCGGCGCGCTCGACGCGCTCACCCGCGCCAAGCTGCAGGACGAGCTGCTGGAGATCGTGGCGCGCACGCACAGCACCGTGGTGATGGTCACGCACGACGTGGACGAGGCCGTGCTGCTGAGCGACCGCATCGTGATGCTCACCAACGGCCCGGCCGCCACCATCGGCGAGGTGCTGCGCGTGGACCTGCCGCGCCCGCGCCAGCGCGTGGCGCTGGCCGACAACCCGACCTACCAGCAATGCCGCAAGGAAGTGATCGACTTCCTCTACACCCGCCAGACCCACGTGGAGAAGCTGGCCTGACCGGCCGCCCAGGAGAACCCCATGGACATGCGCCTGCCCCCCTCGCAACGCCTGAAACTGGTCATGGTCGGCAACGGCATGGCCGGCGTGCGCACGCTCGAAGAGCTGCTCAAGATCGCGCCCGAGCTCTACGACATCACGGTGTTCGGCTCGGAGCCCCACCCCAACTACAACCGCATCCTGCTCTCGCCGGTGCTGGCGGGCGAGCAGACGCTGGACGAGATCGTGCTCAACGACTGGGCCTGGTACCAGGAGCACGGCATCACCCTGCACGCGGGCAAGACCGTGACCGAGGTGGATCGCGTCAGGCGCGTCGTGCGCGCCAGCGACGGCCAGGGCGGCGTGATCGAGGCGCCCTACGACCGCCTCATCATGGCCACCGGCTCCAACCCCTTCATGCTGCCCATCCCGGGCAAGGACCTGCAGGGCGTGCTGGCCTACCGCGACATCGCCGACACCCAGGCCATGATCGACGCGGCCACGCAGTACCAGCATGCGATCGTCATCGGCGGCGGCCTGCTCGGCCTGGAAGCGGCCAATGGCCTGATGAAGCGCGGCATGGCGGTGAGCGTGGTGCACGTCGCGCCCTGGCTCATGGAACGCCAGCTCGACGACGTGGCCGGCAAGCTGCTGCAGCAGTCGCTGGAGCAGCGCGGCATGCGCTTCCTGATCGGCGCGCAGACGCAGGAACTGGTGGGCAACGAGGCTGGCCGCGTGAAGGCGATCCGCTTCAAGGACGGCACCGAGCTGCCGGCCGACCTGGTGGTGATGGCGGTGGGCATCCGCCCCAACACCGCGCTGGCGGAGTCCATGAACCTGCACGTGAACAAGGGCATCGTGGTCAGCGACACGCTGCAGACCGTGACCGACCCGCGCATCTACGCGGTGGGCGAGTGCGCGGCGCACCGCGGCATCGCCTACGGCCTGGTGGCGCCGCTGTTCGAACAGGGCAAGGTGCTGGCCACGCACCTGGCCGAATTCGGCATCGGCCGCTACATTGGCTCGCTCACCTCCACCAAGCTCAAGGTCACCGGCATCGACCTCTTCTCCGCCGGCAACTTCATGGGCGGCGAGCACACCGAAGAGATCGTGATGAGCGACCCCTCGGGCGGTGTCTACAAGAAGCTGGTGATCCAGGGCGACAAGCTGGTGGGCGCCTGCCTGTACGGCGACACGGTGGACGGCAGCTGGTACTTCAAGCTGCTGCGCGATGGCCGCAGCGTGGCCGACATCCGCGACCGCCTGATGTTCGGCGAATCCAACATCGGCGACGTGGGCCACCAGGGCCACAGCAAGGCCGCCGCCATGGCCGACAGCGACGAGGTCTGCGGCTGCAACGGCGTGACCAAGGGCAGCATCTGCAAGGCCATCAAGGACAAGGGCCTGTTCACGCTGGAGGAGGTGCGCAAGCTCACCAAGGCCAGCGCCTCCTGCGGCTCGTGCACCGGCCTGGTGGAACAGATCCTGATGTTCACCGCCGGCGGCGACTACTCCGCCACGCCCAAGCTGAAAGCCATGTGCGCCTGCACCGACCACGGCCACCAGGCCGTGCGCGACGCCATCCGCGACAGCCGGCTGCTGAGCATCGGCGCCGTGTTCGAAGGCCTGGGCTGGCGCACGCCCAACGGCTGCGCCACCTGCCGCCCGGCCGTCAACTACTACCTCATCAGCACCTGGCCCAAGGAGGCCAGGGACGACCCGCAGAGCCGCTTCATCAACGAGCGCGCGCACGCCAACATCCAGAAGGACGGCACCTACAGCGTGATCCCGCGCATGTGGGGCGGCGAGACCACGGCCGACGAGCTGCGCCGCATCGCCGACGCGGTGGACAAATACAAGATCCCCACCGTGAAGGTCACCGGCGGCCAGCGCATCGACCTGCTGGGCGTGAAGAAGGAAGACCTGGTCAACGTCTGGAAGGACATCGGCATGCCCAGCGGCCACGCCTATGCCAAGGCCCTGCGCACGGTGAAGACCTGCGTGGGCAGCGAGTGGTGCCGCATGGGCACGCAGGACAGCACGCAGATGGGCAAGGACCTGGAGCGCGCGATGTGGCGCATGTACGCGCCGCACAAGGTGAAGTTCGCGGTCAGCGGCTGCCCGCGCAACTGCGCCGAGGCCGGCATCAAGGACGTGGGCATCATCGGCGTGGACTCGGGCTGGGAGATGTACATCGCCGGCAACGGCGGCATCAAGACCGAGGTGGCCGAGTTCTTCACCAAGCTCAAGACCGCCGAGGAAGTGCTGGAGTACACCGGCGCCTTCATGCAGCTCTACCGCCTCGAAGGCTGGTACCTGGAGCGCACGGTGCACTACGTGAACCGCGTGGGCCTGGATCACGTGAAGAAGAAGATCCTCGACGACGCCGAAGGCCGCAAGGCGCTGTGGGAACAGCTGCAGTTCGCGCTCGACGGCGAGCCCGATCCGTGGTTCGAGCACCAGAAGGCGGCGGTGGACACGCGCCAGTTCATTCCCATCCAAGCGGTGGCACTGGAAGGGAGCGCGGCATGAGCAGCTGGATTCCGATCGCCCGCCTGGACGACATCCCCGTACTCGGCTCGCGCTGCGTGCAACGCGACAAGGGCCTGGACGTGGCCGTGTTCCGCAATGACCGCGACGAGGTCTTCGCCCTGCTCGACCGCTGCCCGCACAAGGGCGGCCCGCTGAGCCAGGGCATCGTCTTCGGCACCCACGTGGCCTGCCCGATGCACAACTGGACCATCGGCCTGGACAGCGGCTGCGCCAAGGAGCCGGACGAAGGCTGCACGCCGCGCTTCGCGGTGAAGGTGCAGGACGGCGTGGTGCACCTGGACGCGCACGAACTCGCGACCCAGGCGACCGATCTCACGCGGCCCGTGGCCGGCCCTCAGCGCAGGGCAACCGACCCCCACGCTCCGCCGCTGCGCGGGTCGCTGCCCCCCGAGGGGGAGCGGCCTGGCTTGGGGCGGCCCGGCGCGGCGGCCACCGTCCCCGCATGAGCCCGATCACCACCCGCTCCACCTGCCCCTACTGCGGCGTGGGCTGCGGGGTGTTGATCGAAAGCGTGGGCAGCCAGATCACCGGCGTGCGCGGCGACCCGCAGCACCCGGCGAACTTCGGCCGCCTCTGCACCAAGGGCCAGACCCTGCACCTCACCGCGTCGCCCGCGATCGCCCAGCAGACACGCCTGCTGCACCCCATGCAGCGCGCGCAACGCGGCGCGCCCGCGTCGCCCCTGGCCTGGGACGCGGCGCTCGACCTCGCCGCCGAGCGCTTCGCCTCGGTGGTCGAGCGGCACGGCCCGGACGCGGTCGGCTTCTACATCAGCGGACAACTGCTCACCGAGGACTACTACGCCTTCAACAAGCTCGCCAAAGGCCTGATCGGCACCAACAACGTCGACACCAACTCGCGCCTGTGCATGAGCAGCGCGGTGGCCGGCTACAAGCTCACGCTGGGCGCCGACGCGCCGCCCACCTGCTACGACGACGTGAACCACGCGCAATGCCTTTTCATCGTCGGCAGCAACGCGGCCTTCGCGCACCCGGTGCTGTTCCGCCGCATCGAGGAAGCGCGCAAGAACAACCCGGCCATGAAGGTGATCGTGGCCGACCCGCGCCGCACCGACACCGCCGGTTTCGCCGACCTCTACCTCCCTCTGCAGCCGGGCAGCGACGTGATGCTGTTCCACGGCCTGCTGCACATCATGCTGTGGGAAGGCTGGATCGACAGCGGCTACATCGCCGCGCACACCACCGGCTTCGACGCACTCAAGGCCCTGGTGCGCGAACACACGCCCGAGCGCGTGGCCCAGGTCTGCGGCCTGCGGCGCGAAGACCTGTTCACCGCCGCCAAGTGGTTCGCGACCTCGCCCGCCACGCTCAGCCTCTACTGCCAGGGCCTGAACCAGAGCAGCAGCGGCACGGCCAAGAACGCCACCCTGATCAACCTGCACCTGGCCACGGGCCAGATCGGCCAACCCGGCGCCGGCCCGTTCTCGCTCACCGGCCAGCCCAACGCCATGGGCGGGCGCGAGGTCGGCGGCCTGGCCAACCTGCTGAGCGCGCACCGCGACCTGGCCAACCCCGCGCACCGCGCCGAAGTGGCCGCGCTCTGGGGCCTGCCTTCGGTGCCCGAGAAGCCCGGCCTGAGCGCGGTCGAGCTGTTCGAGGCGGCCGCCGACGGCCAGGTGAAGGCGCTCTGGATCGCCTGCACCAACCCGGCCCAGTCCATGCCCGACCAGGCCACCGTGCGCCGCGCGCTGGCGCGCGCCGAATTCGTCGTGGTGCAGGAGGCCTACGCCACCGCCGCCACCTGCGAATACGCCGACCTGCTGCTGCCCGCCACCACCTGGGGCGAGAAGGACGGCACCGTCACCAACAGCGAGCGCCGCATCAGCCGCGTGCGCGCCGCCGTGCCCGCGCACGGCCAGGCGCGGCACGACTGGCGCATCGTGGTCGACGTCGCGCAGCGCCTCGAAGCCCGCTGGCGCCCCGGCCAGCCCACGCTGTTCCCCTACCCCGATGCCGAAAGCCTGTGGCTGGAGCACCGCGAATCCACGCGCGGGCGCGACCTCGACATCACCGGCCTGAGCTACGCCATGCTGCAGCAGCAGGGGCCGCAGCAATGGCCCCTCAAGGCCGGCGAATCGCAGGGCCGCCAGCGCCTTTACGAAGACGGTGTGTTCGCCACGCCCGACGGCAAGGCCCGCTTCGCCGCCCTGCCCTTCGTGCCGCTGGCCGAGCCGCGCGAGTCGCGTTACCCGTTCTCGCTCACCACCGGCCGCCTGCGCGACCAGTGGCACGGCATGACCCGCACCGGCACGTTGGGCCGCCTGTTCGGCCACGTCGCCGAACCCTCGGTGCAACTGCACCCGCAAGACATGGAACGCCGCGGCCTGAAGGACGGCGACCTGGTGCACGTGACCAGCAAGCGCGGCTCCATCCTGGTGCCCGCCATGGCGTCCGACGAGATCGGCCTGTCGCAGGCCTTCATCGCCATGCACTGGGGCGCGGAATACCTCAGCGGCCTGAGCAGCACCGGCGAGCCGCTGGCCGGCGTCAACGCGCTGACCACCTCGGCCTACTGCCCCACCTCCAAACAGCCCGAGCTCAAGCACGCGGCGGTGAAGGTGCTCAAGGCCGAACTGCCCTGGACGCTGCTGGCCTTGGGCTGGCTGCCCGACACCCAGGCACTGGAAGCGCGGGAAGGCCTGCGCGCGCTGATGGCGGAGTTTCCGTTCGCCTCGTGCGTGCCCTTCGGCCGCGAACGCACCGGCGTCCTGTTCCGCGCCGCCGCGCACGATGCACCCGAGCCCGGACTGATCGAACGCATCGAAGCCCTGCTGGGCCTGCAGACGGCCGATGCGCTGCGCTACGTGGACAAGCGCCTGGGCCAGCGCCGCACCGCGCGCCTGGTGCGCGAGGGCGACACCACCCGGCTCGAGGCCTTCGTGCTGGCCGGCGACACGCGCGCTGAGGTCTGGATCAAGCCCCTGCTGCAGGACGGGCTGCCCGCCGCCGCGTACGGCCGCCTGCTGCTGATGCCGGGCGCCAAGGCCCCCGTGGCCGTGGTGGCCAAGGGCCGGCAGGTGTGCACGTGCTTCAACGTGGGTGAAGACGCCATCCAGGCCCGGCTGGCCAGCTGTGAAGGCAGCGACGACCAGCGCCTGGCCGCCCTGCAGGCCAGCCTGCAATGCGGCACCCACTGCGGCTCCTGCGTACCCGAACTCAGGCGGCTGGTGCGCGCCAGCGCGCCCCTGGCCCAGCCCGCCTGAGCGGCCAGAACGCCCATATAACGATAAGTCATCAAACTTGCCTGACAATTCGCCGAAATTTGCAAGTCATGGCCATCAGTCAATACATCAAGGAAATCGGTCGGGGCAAGGACGGCGCCCGCTCGCTCACGCGCGAGCAGGCCACCGACCTGCTCGGCCAGGTGCTGGACGGCACCGTGACCGACCTGGAGGTTGGCGGCTTCTGCCTGGCCATGCGCATCAAGGGCGAAACGCCCGACGAGATGGCCGGCTTCCTCGATGCCACCCACGCGCGCCTGCGCCGCCTGCCCGACAACGGCCTGGCCACCGTCGTGCTGCCCAGCTACAACGGCGCGCGCAAGCTGCCGGTGCTCACCCCGCTGCTGGCCCTGCTGCTGGCGCGCCGGGGCGCGGCGGTGCTGGTGCATGGCACCGCCACCGAGAACCAGCGCGTGTTCGCCTCCCAGGTGTTCGAAACACTCGGCGTGCCTTCGGCCAGCGCGGTGCCCACGCTCGGCGCGGGCGAGGTCGCCTTCGTGCCCACCGAGGTGCTCAGCCCCGGCCTCAAGCGCCTGCTGGACGTGCGCCGCGCGGTGGGCCTGCGCAACCCCGCGCACAGCCTGGTGAAACTCATGAACCCGTGCGAAGGCAAGGCCTTCATCGTCGGCAGCTACACCCACCCCGAATACGCGACCTCCATGGCCGCCACCTGGGCGCTCACCGGCGCTCATGCGCTGCTGCTGCGCGGCACCGAAGGCGAACCCGTGGCCGACGCACGCCGCACACCGCGCATGGAAGTGTTCCGCGACGGCGAGCGCACCGAGGTGCAGGCCCAGCAGGACGGGCCGCTGGCCAGGCTGCCGTCGCTGCCCGCGGTGGACGCCTCGCACACCGCCGCTTACATCCGCGCCGTGCTCGATGGCACGGAGCCCATCCCCACACCGATTGCCCTGCAGGTGGAACACATCTTGCGAGAGGTCGTGCAACATGAAACCGCAACCCATGCCCTCGCCGTCTGAGTTCCTGCCCGGTACCGTGGCCCTGGTGGGCGCCGGCCCCGGCGACCCCGAACTGCTCACGCTCAAGGCCGTCAAGGCCATCAGCGCGGCCACCGTGCTGCTGGTCGACGACCTCGTGAGCGACGGCGTGCTCGCCCACGCGTCGCCGCGCGCGCGCATCGTGCACGTGGGCAAACGCGGCGGCTGCAAGAGCACGCCGCAGGCCTTCATCGAGAAGCTCATGGTGATGGCGGCCCAGGAAGGCGAAATGGTGGTGCGGCTCAAGGGCGGCGACCCCTTCATCTTCGGCCGGGGCGGCGAAGAGGTGGAGCACCTGCGCGCCGCCGGCATCGAGGTGCAGGTGGTCAATGGCATCACGGCCGGACTGGCCGGCCTCACCTCGCTGGGCGTGCCGCTCACCCACCGCGAACACGCGCACGGCGTGGTCTTCGTCACCGGCCACGCCAAGCCGGGCGATGCCGGCACCGACTGGCAGGCCCTGGCCGCCACCGCGCGCGACGCCAAGCTCACGCTCGTGATCTACATGGGCGTGTCCAGCGCCGCGCAGATCGAGCAGGACTTGCTCACCAGCCTGCCGGCCGACACGCCCCTGGCCGTGATCCAGCACGCCACGCTGCCCCAACAACGGCACGCGCTCACCACACTGGGGCAATTGAGCGCCACCATCGAGCGCGAAGGCCTGGGCAGCCCGGCCGTGATCGTGGTCGGTGACGTGGTCCGCGGCATCGCGGCCGTGCAGGCGCCCGAGGCGGTCGCGCGCGCCGCCTGAACGCCGCCCGGGCCACCATGGCCCGGCGATTGCTTGATGTCAGCCCCATGACATCCCTCGCCCCCACCCGCCCCGTTCGCCGCGACACGCCCGCCCACATCGCGGGCCTCTCGCTGGTCAACCTCGCCGCGCGCCAGCGCATGCTCTCGCAACGCATGATCCTGCAGACCGTGCTCGCCGCCAACGGCGAGGCCGGGCGACTGCAGGCCGCGCAGCGCAGCCTGCAGATGTTCAGCGAAAGCCAGCAACACCTGCTGGGCACGGTGGACCAGCTCGAGGCACAGGGCGCCCGCCAGATCCAGGAGACCTACCACGGCACGCGCGGGGTCGGGCCGGTGGTGCAGGCCTTCATGCAGCTCATGCACAGCGCGCTCGAACAGATCGAGGCCTACAGCCCGCGCGTGCCCACCACCCTGGCCGAGCTGGTGGACCACACCGACCGCATCCTCGACGCCCTCAACACCGCGACCACCGCCTTCGACGAGGTCGCCAAGGCGCGCGCCGACGCGATGATGAAGGAGCTCACGGGCATCGTCGGCGACATCCAAAGCGTGGCCAAGGAGGCCAAGGTGGTGAGCTTCAACGCGCAGGTGGTGGCCGCGCGGGCCGGGCAACACGGCCGCGAGTTCGCCGTGGTCGCCAACGTGCTCTCGGACATCACGGGCGAGATCGACGGTCTCACGCGCAAGGCCGCGATCCTCGCCGAAAGAAGTCAGCACGCAGGCTGAAGGCGCGCTGCGCCTACACTGCCCGCCATGCAAGATTTCGACGCCATCGTCATCGGCGCGGGCGCGGCCGGTCTTTTTTGCGCCGGCATCGCCGGCCAGCGGGGCCAGCGCGTGCTGGTGCTCGACCACAGCGACAAGGTCGCGGAGAAGATCCGCATCTCCGGCGGCGGGCGCGCCAACTTCACCAACCGCGAACTCGACCCGCAGGCGCCGCACAAGCACTTCCTGAGCGCCAACCCGCATTTCTGCCGCTCGGCGCTCTCGCGCTACACGCCGACCGACTTCATCGGCCTGGTGCAGCGCCACGGCATCGCCTTCCACGAAAAGCACAAGGGCCAGCTGTTCTGCGACCACTCGGCCGACGACCTGATCCAGATGCTGCTGCGCGAATGCGACGCGGGCGGCGTGCAGCGCTGGCAGCCCTGCGGCGTGAAGGCCGTGCGCCAGGGCGGTGACGGCGTGTACGAGCTCGACACCGACCGGGGCCCGGTGCGCGGCCGCGCGGTGGTGATCGCCACCGGTGGCCTGTCCATCCCCAAGATCGGTGCGAGCGACTTCGGCTACCGCATCGCCAGCCAGTTCGGCCTGCGCCTGGTGGCGCAGCGCCCGGGCCTGGTGCCGCTCACCTTCGACGGCGATGGCTGGGCGCCCTACGCTGGCCTGGCCGGGCTCGCGTTGCCGGTGCGCATCGAGACCGGCGAGAAAAAGGGCCGCATGGCTTTCCTGGAAGACCTGCTGTTCACCCACCGTGGCCTGTCCGGCCCGGCCGTGCTGCAGATTTCCAGCTACTGGCAGGAAGGCACGCCGATCCGCCTGAACCTGGCCCCCGAGACCGAACTGCCCGCCGCCCTGGCGCGCGCCAAGGCCAGCTCGCGCAAGCTGCTGGGCAACGAACTCGCCAGCCTGGTGCCCAGCCGCCTGGCCGAGGCCTGGGTGCAGCAGGACGCCGACTGGCAGCGCCCGGTGGCCGAAGCCTCGGACAAGGCCCTGGCCCGGCTGGCCGAGCGCCTCTCGCGCTGGGAACTCACGCCCACCGGCACCGAGGGCTACCGCAAGGCCGAGGTCACGCTGGGCGGCGTGGACACCCGCGATCTCTCGTCCCAGACCCTGGAATCGAAGCAGCCGGGCCTGTATTTCATCGGGGAGGTGGTGGACGTGACCGGCTGGCTGGGCGGCTACAACTTCCAGTGGGCCTGGGCCAGCGCCCACGCCTGTGCACAGGCGCTGTGACCCCCACGCTGCGCCACTGCGGTAGCCAACCCCATGAAAATGGCTATAATCCAGGGCTTTGCTGGCAAATCCCCGTCGGCCAATACTAGTTAATGACGGGACATTTTGCGGAAACGACGCCCGGGCCCGATCTTCCCGTTCATCCTCTTTCCGCGCATTCTGGACATCCTTCGCCAATGACGACCATCCGTGTAAAAGACAACGAGCCCTTTGACGTCGCCCTGCGCCGTTTCAAGCGCACCATCGAAAAGCTCGGCCTGCTGACCGATCTGCGCGCCCGCGAGTTCTACGAAAAGCCGACCGCCGAGCGCAAGCGCAAGAAGGCCGCCGCCGTCAAGCGCCACTACAAGCGTGTGCGCTCGATGCAGCTGCCCAAGAAGCTGTACTGAGCACGAGCCACCGGGCCCTGCCGCCCGGTCGCGAACAAGCCCGCTGGAGGACGCTCAGGCGGGCTTTTTTGTTTCCGATTCCTCTCTCGACCACCCCAGGAGCCTCCATGAGCCTGAAAGACCAGATCACCGAAGACATGAAAGCCGCCATGCGCGCCAAGGACAGCGAGCGCCTGGGCACCATCCGCCTGCTCACCGCCGCGATGAAGCAGAAGGAAGTGGACGAGCGCGTGGAGCTGGACGACGCCATGGTCATCGCCATCGTGGACAAGCTGGTCAAGCAGCGCAAGGACAGCATCGAGGCCTTCTCCAAGGCCGCGCGCCAGGACCTGGTGGACAAGGAAGCCGCCGAAATGGCCGTGCTGCAGGGCTACCTGCCCGCGCGCCTGTCGGCCGATGAAGTGGCCGCCGAAGTCAAGGCCATCGTGGCCGAACTCGGCGCCAAGGGCCCGGGCGATATGGGCAAGGTCATGGGCGCAGTGAAATCGCGCCTGGCCGGCAAGGCCGACATGGGCCAGGTGTCGGCCGCCGTGAAGGCCGCGCTGTCCAACTGAGCAGCCCATCCAGAATGCCGTGGAACTGGCTTTGCCAGGCCACAGGCATTGCCCCCTTGAGGGGGTGACGCGCCGCAGGCGCGGCGCGGGGGTGGGTCAGCTCCCGGCCACCTTCATCCGGTTGATCAGGATCGAACCCGTCGTTTTCGCACCGTAGTTGTAGGCATCGGCCCCGATGGCCTCGATGCCCAGCAGCATGTCCTTGAGGTTGCCGGCGATGGTGATCTCGTGCACCGGGTAGGCGATCTCGCCGTTTTCCACCCAGTAGCCCGAGGCGCCGCGCGAGTAGTCGCCGGTCACGTAGTTCACGCCCTGGCCCATGAGCTCGGTGACGAACAGGCCGCGCCCGAGTTTCTTCAGCATGGCGCGCAGGTCGTCGCCCGGCTGCGTGAGCCGGCTGGTGAGCGTGAGGTTGTGCGAGCCGCCGGCGTTGCCGGTGGTGCGCATGCCCAGCTTGCGCGCCGAGTAGGTGGAGAGGAAATAGCCCTGCACCCGCCCGCCCGAGAGCACCTTGCGCTTGGCCGTGCGAACGCCTTCGTCGTCGAACGGCGCGCTGCCCTTGCCATTGCGCACGTGCGGGTCTTCCTGGATGTCCAGGTGCTTGGCCGTCACGCGCTTGCCCAGGCTGTCGTGCAGGAAGGTGGTGTTGCGGTACAGCGCGCCGCCGCTGGTGGCCTGCACGTAGCTGCCCAGCAGACCGGCCGCCAGGGGCGACTCGAACAGCACCGGGCATTCGGTGGTGGCGATCTTGCGGCCGTTGAGGCGCGCCAGCGTGCGCTCGGCGGCGTAGCGGCCCACCGCCTCGGGCGTGGCCAGCTCGCCGGGCGAGCGCATGGAGCTGTACCAGTAGTCGCGCTGCATGTTCGCGCCCTTGCCCGCGATCGGCGCCACCGACAGGCTGTGGCGCGAACTGGCGTAGCCCCCGCTGAAGATGCCGGGCTTGCCACGCTCGCCGCCGCGCAGGTGCGCGGTGAAGAAGTGCGACTGCTGGGCCGACACGCCGGCCCCTTCGCTGTTGTTGATCTTCCTGCTGGTGGCGAAAGCGGCCGCCTCACAGGCCAGGGCGATGCGCGCGGCCTCTTCCGAATCGAGCGACCAGGGGTGGAACAGGTCCAGGTCGGGGTAGCTGTCGGCCACGTCCTGGGCGTCGGGCAGGCCGGCCACCGGGTCTTCGGCGGTGAAGCGGGCGATGTCGTAGGCGGCCTGCACCGTCTGGCGCACGGCGGCGGCGGAGAAATCGGAGGTGGAGGCATTGCCGCGCTTCTGTCCCAGGTAGACCGTGACACCCAGCGACTTGTCGCGGTTGCGCTCCACGTTCTCCAGCTCGCCCTTGCGCACCGAAACGCTCAGGCCGGCGCCCTCGGACACCTCGGCCGCCGCGTCCACAGCACCGAGCTGTTTCGCGTGGCCCAGGGCCAGATCGACCAGTTCCTCGAACTGGCTGCGGGCGTACTGGAAACCGGAAAGGGGGGAACGGGGGGCTGCCGCAGGGGCTTGGGAGGGGTTTTTCATGTCGACGGCTATGATACTTGCCGCCCCTTCCGGCCGCTGCCATTCGCGCAGAAGGCCTATTCAACGATCCACATGTCCCGCAAACCCACCAAAGGCTATTTCGTTCGTGGCCAGTTCGTCGCCCTGGGCAGCGAGCTGGACCTGGAGCTCAAGCGCGAGCTCAAGGGTGACGCCGAAATGAGCAAGACCGACCTGAAACGGGAGAGCGACCGCCTCCAGGCGCTCGGCGAGAACCTGCTCACCCTGCGCGCCGACCTGACGCAGAAGCTCGACCTGCCGGAAAAACTGCTGGACGCGGTGGCCGAGGCCAAGCGCATCACCAACTTCGAAGGCCGCCGCCGCCAGATGCAGTTCATCGGCAAGCTGATGCGTGCGCTGGACGAAGACACCATCGCCGCGGTGGAAGCCGCGCTCGACGAGCAGAACAAGGGCTCGGCCAAGGGCACGCTCTCGCTGCACCTGGCCGAACAATGGCGCGACCGCCTGATCGCCGACGACGACGCGCTCACCCAGTGGCTGCAGCTCGACGCGGGCGCCGACGTGCAGCACCTGCGCGCGCTGATCCGCCAGGCGCGCAAGGACGCCCAGGCCACGCAGGCACAGGAGCGCCCGGGCGAGGCCGTGCGCCACGGCAAGGCCTACCGGGAGATCTTCCAGATCGTCAAGGCCACGCTGAACCAGGGCGAGGACGACGACGGCGCCCCCACCGACGAACCAGACCAGCCATGAGCGAGACCACCACGCCCTCCTCCGCCGACCCGGTGCGCATCGGCATCGTGTCCATCAGCGACCGCGCCAGCACCGGCGTGTACGAAGACAAGGGCCTGCCCGCGCTGCAGGACTGGCTCACGCGCGCGCTCAGGAACCCGATCACCTTCGAACCGCGCCTCATCCCCGACGAGCAGGCGCGCATCAGCGCCACGCTGATCGAACTGGTGCACGCCGGCTGCTCGCTGGTGCTCACCACCGGTGGCACCGGCCCGGCGCTGCGCGACGTGACGCCCGAGGCCACGCTGGCCGTGGCGCACAAGGAAATGCCGGGTTTTGGCGAGCAGATGCGCCAGATCAGCCTGGCCTTCGTGCCCACCGCCATCCTCTCGCGCCAGGTGGCGGTGATCCGCAGCCAGAGCCTCATCATCAACCTGCCCGGCCAGCCCAAGGCCATTGCCGAGACGCTCGAAGGTCTGAAAAACGCCGACGGCACGCAGCGCATCAACGGCATCTTCGCCGCCGTGCCCTACTGCATCGACCTGATCGGCGGCCCCTATCTTGAAACGCACGACGACGTCTGCAAGGCCTTCCGCCCGAAGTCCGCCGTGCGCCCCGCCCGCTAACCCATTCCAGCGACCCGCCATGAAGATCACCAAAGACACCATCGTCACCCTCACCTTCCGCGCCGTCGACGCCAAGGGCAAAGTGCTCGAAGACGGCAAGGAGCCGCGCGCCTACCTGCACGGCGGTTACGGCAACACGCTGCCGGGCGTCGAGATGGCCCTGGAAGGCCAGGAGAAGGGCTTCAAGACCACCGTGAAGCTGCTGCCGGCCCTGGCCTTCGGCGAGCGCGACGAAAGCCTGGTGACCTCCATCCCGAAGAAGGATTTCCCGCCCGGCGTGAAGGTGGGCGGCCAGCTCGAAGGCAGCGATGCGGATGGCAACCGCCAGATCTTCACCGTCACCAAGATCAAGGGCGACACGGTGATGCTCGACGGCAACCACCCGCTGGCCGGCCAGGACCTGACGTTCACGCTGAACGTGATCGACGTGAAGGCCGCATCAGCCGAAGAGATCGCCCATGGCCACGCGCATGGCGCGCACGGCCACCATCACTGAGCGAGGCTTCGCCGCGCACCACCACGCGTGACGCGCAGCGCCGGGTGGCCGGCGCAGCGAAGTGAAGGAGGAGGCGGCCGAAGGCCGCCGGGGGACATGAGCGGAGCCGGCCACCCGGCGCTGCGCGTCACTTCCCGACCAGCTGATTGAGCTTTTCGGCCTCGAAGCATTCCTCGCGCGCCGCGTCCTGCGGCACGCAATCGCGCTTCTTCGTCTCGGCCAGGGTCTCGATGGCCTGCCAGAGCAGCGCGATCTGGTGCTCCTGCCCGGCGGCGTTGTCGATCAGGCCGCGCATGGCCTGCGACAAGGGATCGTCGTCCTGCGTGATGCCGTAGGCCTGGAACTTCTGGCCCTGCTCGGTCACATCGGCGCTCTCGCCGGTCTTGCTCGGGATGATGCGGGCCGGAATGCCCACCGCCGTCGCCCCTGCGGGCACCGGCTTGATCACCACCGCGTTGCTGCCGATCTTGGCGCCGTCGCCGACGACAAAACCGCCCAGCACTTTGGCGCCCGCGCTCACCACCACGTCGCGGCCCAGCGTCGGGTGGCGCTTGGTGCCTTTGTAGAGCGAGGTACCGCCCAGCGTCACGCCCTGGTAGATCGTGCAGCCGTCACCGATCTCGGCGGTCTCGCCCACCACCACGCCCATGGCGTGATCGAAAAACACGCGTTCGCCCAGCTTGGCGCCCGGGTGGATCTCGATGCCCGTGAACCAGCGCGAAATGTGCGAGATGAAGCGACCCAGCCACTTGAAGCCGTGGTTCCAGCACCAGTGCGCCGGGCGGTGCAGCCAGACGGCGTGCAGCCCGGGGTAGCAGGTGATCACCTCCCAGGTGCTGCGCGCGGCCGGGTCGCGGTCAAGCACGCACTGGATGTCGGAGCGGATGCGGTCGAACATAAGCCGGCAGTCTATCGCTTCGCCTTCTCGGCGGCTTGCAGCATGGCCTTGGCGACACCTCGAAGAATGTGGATTTCCTCGTCGCTGGGCGCGGCCCGGTTGAAAAGCTGGTTCAGGCGCGGCATGAGCTTCTTGGGCGCCTCGGGGTCGAGAAAGTCCACCGCCACCAAGGCGCGCTCCAGGTGGTCGAGCATGCCGCCCAGGGCCTGGGCATCGGCCTGCGGCCGCTCGGCCACCACCGGTGGCGCCCCGAAGCCGCCGAGCGCCTGGCGCCAGTCGTAGGCGATCAGCTGCACCGCCGCGGCGAGGTTGAGCGAGCCGAAGGTCGGCGCGGTGGGGATGCTCAGCGCCACATGGCAGCGGTACACGTCTTCGTTGCGCATGCCGAAACGCTCGGACCCGAACAGGAAGGCCACCCCTGACGGCGGATCGCCCGCGCCCAGCAGCCCCGTGAAGTGCTCGCGCGGCGCGCGCGTGGGCGGGCCGAAGTCGCGCGGGGTCATGGCGGTGGCGCAGAGGTGGCTCATGCCTTCCAGCGCCTCGTCCAGCGTGTCCACGATGCGCGCCTGGGCCAGCACGTCGTTGGCCCCGCTGGCGCGCTGGATGGTTTCCTCGCGCCGCAGCACGTTGGCCCAGCGCGGCTGCACCAGCACCAGGTCGTCGAAACCCATGACTTTCATGGCGCGGGCGACACCGCCCACATTGCCGGCGTGGCTGGTCTGGATCAGGACAAAACGGGTGCGCATGCGAAAAAGGGCGGGGACGGTAAAATCCCGGGTATTGTCGCCGCCCGCATCGCCGGGCTTCGTCACCCGCTCTTCCACCACTGCCGCGCCCTCCCCTGCGGAGCGCGCCGAGGTTCACAATTCATGTCGTCCACACTCCACCCCATGCTCAACGTGGCCATCAAGGCCGCACGCACCGCTGGCACCCTCATCAACCGCGCCGCGCTGGACGTGGAGTCGGTCCGGGTCTCGGTCAAACAGACCAACGATTTCGTGACCGAGGTCGACCAGGCCGCCGAGGCCGCGATCATCGACACCCTGCTCACCGCCTACCCCGACCACGCCATCTGGGCCGAGGAGTCGGGCAAGCGCCCGGGCAAACATGGCGGTGCAGACCATGTCTGGATCATCGACCCGCTGGACGGCACCACCAACTTCATCCACGGCTTCCCGGTCTACTGCGTGAGCATCGCGCTCATGGTGGGCAACCGGCTGGAGCAGGCCGTCGTCTACGACCCCTCGCGCAACGACCTCTTCTGCGCCACGCGCGGGCGCGGCGCCTACCTGAACGACCGCCGCATCCGCGTGGCCAAGCGCACCACGCTGCGCGACTGCCTGATTTCCACCGGCTTCCCGTTCCGCCCGGGCGACGCCTTCCAGACCTACCTGCAGATGTTCGGCGACGTGATGCCGCGCGTGGCCGGCGTGCGCCGCCCCGGCTCGGCCGCGCTCGACCTGGCCTATGTGGCCGCGGGCTTCACCGACGGCTTCTTCGAAATGGGCCTCTCCCCCTGGGACGTGGCCGCCGGCGCCTTGCTGGTCACCGAAGCCGGCGGTCTGGTGGGCAACTTCACCGGTGAGTCCGACTTCCTCGAACAGAAGGAATGCCTGGCCGCCAACCCCAAGATCTACGGCCAGCTGGTCGGCCTGACCGGCAAGTACAGCAAGTTCGCCAGCGCGGGCGACAAGGCGGCGGTGCGCCAGGCGCGCAAGACGGCCGCCCAGGCGCCCGACAGCGCCGCTGACGCGGCCCCGGCCGCCACCCCCGCCCCCGACGCCGCGAACTGAGCCGCGCCGCGCGAGGGCGTCAGCCCAGCGGCAGGCGCAGCCAGAAGGTCGCGCCCTCTCCGGGCGCGGATTCGGCCCAGACGCGCCCGCCATGGCGCTCGACGATGCGCGCCACGATGGCCAGCCCCACCCCCATGCCGGGCACGTTGCTGCCCGCGTGCAGGCGCTGGAACAGGCCGAACAGCTTCTCGGCGTGCGCCATGTCGAAGCCCATGCCGTTGTCGCGCACGAAATACGCGCGCTGACCCGAATCGAAACCCACCGCCAGTTCGGGTTGCGCCAGGTGGCGCGAGTACTTGAGCCCGTTGTCGATCAGGTTGGACAACACCTGGCGCAGCAAGGTGGCATCGCCCATCGCCTGCGGCATGGCCTGGATGTCGATGCGCGCGTGGTTGGTCTGCGGCGAGAGCGTTTCCACCACCGACTGCGCCAGAGCGGCCATGTCCACCGGCACGGGTTCGAGGTCCACGCGGACCACGCGCAACAGCTCGAGCATGTCGGTGATCATCTGGCCCATGTTGCGCGACGAGCGCGCGATGCGCTCGAACATGTCGCGCCCGGTCGGGCTCAGGCGGTCGGCCTCGTCCTCCAGCACGATGGACGCAAAACCGTTGACCGAACGCAGCGGCGCGCGCAGGTCGTGCGCGATCGAGTACGAGATGGCCTCCATGTCGCGCATGGAGCGCTCCAGCTCGGCCGTGCGCGCGCCCACCCGCTGCTCCAGGCTGGCGTTGAGCGCCTTCACCTGCTCCTGCGCGGCCACGCGCTCGGTGATGTCCAGGTGCGTGCCCGACATGAACGTGGCGCGGTCCTGCGCATCGCGCTTGTGCACCCGGCCGCGCGTGTTGACCCAGATCCAGTGGCCCGCCTTGTGGCGCATGCGGATGTCGCACTCGTAGTACGGCAGGATGCCCGCGATGTGCTGGTCGCGGATCTGGTCGGCCCGCTTCAGGTCGTCGGGATGCACCAGCGCCTCCCAGGTCTCGGCGCGCATGGGCTGCAGCTCGCGCAGGGTGTAGCCCAGCATCTCGGCCCAGCGTTCGTTGACCGTGAGCACGTTGTCGGCGATGTTGTTTTCCCAGATGCCCGGCCGCGTGGCCTCCAGCACCCAGGCCAGGCGCTGGCGCTGCTCGCGCAGCGCCTCCTGGGCCTGCATGTAGGAACTCACGTCGGTGAAGGTGCGCACCATGCCCCCGTCGGGCAGCATCCGGGAGCGCATCTCCAGCGTGCGGCCATCGCGCGTCTTGCGCCAGTACTTCTCGGGCGGTGGCACCGGCGGTCCGTGCATGAGGTGGGCGTGGGCGATCGGGTCCACCCAGGACAGCCCGGGCCCGAAGTCGCCGCGCTCGGTCTGGAAGCGCCGCACCTGTTCCAGCGTGGGTTGCCCCTGCAACAAGGCTTCGGGCAGGTCCAGCATGTCGAGCAGGCGGTGGTTGTAGGCCGTGATGCGGTGGTCCGCGTCCACCCGGCACAGACCCTGCTCGATGCTCTCCAGCGTGGCCCGCAGGTCCAGGCTCTTCTCGGTCAGCAGCTCGCTGGTGATCTCCAGCTGCTCGCGCGTGCGGCGCCGCTCGATGTGGCCGCGCCAGGCCAGCACCAGCTGGCGCACCGCGCCCAGCAAGGGCTGCAGGAACTCGATGTCGTCTTCGCTGTAGCCCCCGGGCTGGTTGGCCAGACCCACCATGGCCACGAGCCGGTCGCCCACGGCCAATGGCACGCACAGAAAGGCGTCCATGGGCGGATGACCGCCCGGCAGCCCCCCGGCGTGCGGGTGGCTGGCCGGCTGGTTGGCGATCAGGGGCTCGCCGGTGAGCATGGCGCGCCCGAACAGGGTGTCGAGGTTGCGGAACGCCATGCCCGCCTCGGCCTGGCTGGCGTACATCAGGCGGGACGCCTCGTCCCAGGCGATGTTGGTGATGGCGCTGGTGCGCAGGTAGGGTGCGCCGGTGTCGCTGTAGAGCACCTCGCCCACGAAACCGTAGGCGCTGCCGGTCACCGAGAGGAAGGCCTGCAGCAACCCCTCGAAGGCCTTGCGCTTGTCCTCGGCCTCGATGAAGACCGACTGGGCCAGGCGCACCGCCTCGAGCATGCGGTGCTGCCGCTCCAGCTTCTGCGTGGCCAGCCTCGCCTCGGTCACGTCGGTGGAGAACCCGTGCCAGACCACCGAGCCGTCGGTCTCGCGCTGGGGCATGGCCTCCACGTGGTGCCAGCGGGTGCCGGCCTTGGGCAGGCACACGCGGTAGGTCTGGCGCCAGGGCGCCAGATGCCGGGCCGAGGTGGCCAGCGAGGCGATCATTTCCGCGCGGTCATCGGGATGCACCCGCCGGAACAGCACGTCCGCATCCTCCTCCAGCTCGGCCGGCTCGATCTCGAGCATGCTGCGGACCACGTCGTTCACATACGAGATCACGCTCTTGCCATCGGCCCGCAGGCGCGCCTGGTACATCATGCCGGGCACCCGGGCCGCGATGTTCTGCAGCAGCTTGAGCTGTTCGGCCAGGCGCTCGCTGGCCTCGCGCTCGGCCGTGATGTCCTGCACCACGCCGAAATCGGTCTGCGGGTTGCCGGCCACGCTGGTCTGGCCGATGCGGGTGCGGAACCAGCGCTGCTGGCCATCGGGCAGCCGCCAGCGGAACTCGACCTGGCGCCCGTCCATCGCCTCGCGCGCGGCCTGCCAGGCGGGCCAGTCGTCCGGGTGGATGCCCGCGCGGCCGTCGCCGCGCGCGATCAGGTCGCGCGGCTCCAGGCCGGCGATCTCGAACAGCCCCAGCGACCACACCACGCTGTCGGAATGCTGGGCGTTGGTCCAGTGGCCCACGCGCGCCAGCTTCTCGATCGCGGCATGCAGCTCCACCTGCTGCTGCAGCCCGAGGTTCGCCTCGCGCAGGGCCGCCTCGGACTGCAGCCGGGCTTCCGTCGCCTCGAACTCGCGGGTGGCTTCGGTGATGTAGACCAGCGCCAGGGGCTCGGGCAGCGTGTCCATCACCGTGGTGTGCAGGCGGACCCGGTGCATCACGCCGTCGCGCAGGCGCAGGTGCTGCACCGTGTCGGGCGACGGCAGCTGGTTCACGAAGCGCGCGCGTTCGTCGGCGCTGGGCCAGTGCCCGAGCTCCACGGTCGTGCGGCCGATCACGTCCTCGCGGCGCTGGCCGGTGAGCGCCAGCCAGGCGTCATTGACCGCCAGCAGGCGCCCATCGCTCAGGCGCGAGACGATGGCGGCCAGCGGCGAGGCCAGGAACAAGGCCTCGAAAGGCAAACCCGCCTCCTGCTGCGGGGGAAACGCTGCGCACCCGATGGTGGACGGGGGTTCGGGAACAGCTTCGGCCATGCGCGCTCGTGAAAGGGTGGGAGGACGGAAACAGGCTCAAATTGTGCCGGACTGTGTGGCTTGCGGTGCGTGAAATTGGCCTGCTAAAGTGGCTTGCTGTTCACCACGACGTGCCCTGGAGACCATGAAACCCACCTCGCTGCGCCAGCAACTCACGCGCGCGGCCATGCTCACCACCTTGCTGGCGATCCTGCTGAGCGCCGGCGCCTTGCTGACCTACGAGCTGATGGTGTACCGCCGCGTCGGCATCGCCGACATGCGCACCCAGGCCGATCTGATCGCGCGCTCCACCGCCCCGGCGCTGGCATCGAGCGACGCCCAGGCGGCCTGGGAAAACCTCTATCTGCTGCGCCAGCAGCCCCAGATCCGCGCCGCCGCCGTGTACGGCCGCGACGGCGCGCTCATCGCCTCGCACACCACCACCGCGAAAAACGAACTGCGCGCCCGCATTCCGCTGACATCGGAGGCCTGGGGCCCGCGCTTCAGCGGCTCGTCGCTGGAGATGGTCCGCCCCATCGAGCACAACGGCGCGCGCATCGGCATGCTCTACCTCAAGGCCGAACACGGCGTGTGGCAGCGTTTCGTGGACTTCGCGCTGATCGTGCTGGCCGTCAGCGCGGTGAGCCTGGTCGCGGCCTACTACCTGTTCGTGGTCCTGCAGCGCCGCATCACCGCGCCGCTGGAGAAGATGACGTCGGTGGCGCGCGACGTGATCGGCAGCCACAACTGGTCGCTGCGGGCACCGGCCACCGACTACAAGGACCTGGACGTGCTGGTCGACGCCTTCAACCGCATGCTCTCCGAGTGCGAGATCCGCACCACCGAGCTCGAACGCGAGATGGTGACGCGCCAGGGCGTCGAACGCGAACTGCGCCAGGCCGACCGCCAGAAGGACACCTTCCTGGCCACCCTCGCCCACGAATTGCGCAACCCCCTCTCGCCCATGACGAGCGCGGTGGCCCTGCTGCAGATGCCGCAGGTGTCGCCGCAGGCGCGGGAGAAGGCGCTGGCGGTGCTCGAGCGCCAGCTGCAGCACATCGTGCGCCTGGTCAACGACCTGCTGGACGCCTCCCGGGTGGCCACCGGCAAGCTGTCGCTCGACACGGCGCCGGTGAACATCGGCGAGCTGCTGCACACCGCCACCGAAGGCGCGCAGGCGCTGGCGCAACAGCATGGCCTGCAGCTCACGCTGCACCTGCCCGATGCGGCGCTGTATGTGAACGGCGACGCGGTGCGGCTGACGCAGGTGTTCTCCAACCTGCTGAACAACGCCTGCCGCTACACCCCGCACGGCGGGCGCGTGGACCTCTCGCTCACCTCGACGCCATCCTCGGTCGAGGTGACGGTGGTGGACACCGGCATCGGCGTGGAGCCCGCCATGCAGGAACGCATCTTCGACCTGTTCGAACAGGCGGACCAGTCCATGCAGCGCGGCAGCGCCGGGCTGGGCGTGGGGCTGACGCTCTCGCGCCAGATCATCGAGCTGCACGACGGTTCGCTGTCCATGCACAGCGAGGGCCTGCACCGCGGCTCGTGCTTCACGGTGCGGCTGCCCCGCCTGCATCGAGAGCCACCGCGCGACGAGCCCCCCACCGTGGCGCCGTCCCACGCCCAGCCCTCGCGCCCGCTGCGCCTCCTGATCGCGGACGACAACGTCGATCTGACGGTGAGCCTGTCGGCCGTGCTGTCCTCACATGGGCACCTGGTCGAGGTCGTGCACGATGGCGAAGCGGCGGTTCGCGCGGCGCGCGCGCAGGTGCCGGACGTGGCGCTGCTCGACATCGGCATGCCCGGCCTCGACGGCCACCAGGTGGCGCGGGCGCTGCGCGCCGATGCCACCACGCAGGGCATCCGCCTCGTGGCCATCACCGGCTGGGGCCGCGACGCCGACCGCGAGGCCGCGCGCCTGGCCGGCTTCGATCAGCACCTGCTCAAACCGGTGAACCCCGAACAGCTGCTGCGGCTGCTGAGCGAGCCGCCAGAAGCGCCCCGCGCCCCGCCGGCCTGAGCCTCAGGCCGAGACGGCCAGGCCGTCATGGCGCTTGCGCCGGCCCACGGCCTCGATGCGCAGCATCTGACGGTACTTGGTGACGGTGCGCCGCGCCACCGTCAGGCCCTGCCGGGCGAGCTGGCGCGTGATCTCGGCGTCCGACAGCGGCCGATCGGTCGACTCGGCTTCGATGATGTCCTGGATCAAGCCCCGGATCGCGGTGCCCGAGCAGGCCTTGCCATTGGCGCTCACCATCGCGCGCGAGAAGAAGTGCTTGAGCTCGTACACGCCGGTGGGCGTGGCCATGTACTTGTTGTTGGTGACGCGCGAGACCGTGGATTCGTGGATGCCGACCTCGTCGGCGATCTCGCGCAGGCCCAGCGGCTTCATCGCCATGCTGCCGTATTCGAAGAAGTGGCGCTGGCGCCGCACGATGGCCTGCGACACGTCGAGGATGGTCGAGAAGCGCTGCTCGACGTTGCGCAGCGTCCAGCGCGCCTCCTGCAGGTGCGCGCCCATCTCGGCGTTCTCGGCGCAGCGGTGGCGCTGGAACAGCTGGGCGTACACCTCGTTGATGCGCACCTTGGGCACGACCGCGGCGTTGAGCCGCACGTTCCACGCGCCCCGGTCCTTCTTCACGATCACGTCGGGCACGATGTAGTTCACCCGGGAAGAACTCAGGCGCCAGCCCGGTCGCGGGTCGAGGTGGCGGATGCGGTCACACACCGCCTCGACCTCGCCCACCGAGGCGTCCAGCGCCCGCGCCAGGGCAGGCACATCGCGCGCCGCCAGGCTGTCCATGTGGTCGTTGACGATGGCGCGCGCCATCGCGCGCACGTGGGGGCATTCGATCTCGCCCAGCTGCAGGCTGAGGCATTCCGCCACATCGCGCGCGGCCACACCGGCCGGCTCCAGCGACTGCACCAGCTTGAGCGCGATCTGCAGGTCTTCCAGCGTCGCGGCGGGCACCACGTCCGCTACCTCGCGCAGTTCGTTCAGGGGCGTGCGCAGGTAGCCGTCGTCGTCGAGCGACTCGACCACCACACCGGCCAGCGCGAGGTCGCGCGGCGACAGGGCCATGGTGCCGAGCTGCCCGTGCAGGTGGGCATTGAGCGGGGTTTCCTCCATCATGAAATCGAGCGCGGACACATCCCCGTCATGTCCCTGGCGCGCCGGGGTCAGGCCATCGGCGAGCCACAGGTCGCTGTCGGACGCGGTGGACCGGTCGACCTCGGCCTCCGCCGGCGCCGCCAGATCGGTCTCGCGCGGTCCGTCGTACACCTCGCCGGCCGCTTCGCCCGATCGGCTGTCGATGTCACCATCCCGCAGGCCTTCGCGCTCGTCCTCGTCATCGCCCTCTTCCGCTTCCAGGAACGGATTGCGCCCCAGCACGTCGCGCACCACGATGCCGAAATCCAGCGAGGACATCTGCAGCAGGCGCACGGCGTGCTGCAAGCGGGGAGACAGGGTCTGGCTCTGGCGCTGGTCGGCGCGGGCGTCCATCTGGATCATGCGGTTCTCCTCCGGTAAGGCATGGTCGGCGGTGTCGCGAGGTGCGGCCGCCTCAGACCAACACCCTATGCAACCACCATGCCGCACGAGCGCGGAAGACACAAATTCCCACAAAACCACGTAACCGTCAGGCCCTCACAGAGGGACACGGTGCGCACCTTCCCGAACATTCAGACACAGTCGATCGGAACGCCCTTCAGGCCGACCCGCGCAAGAGCACATCTTGCGGCAAGATTTGCCGAAACGGCCCGCGCGGACTAGTGCATCGATTCGTGTCGAAAGAGGTTGATGAGCGCCAGCAGGATGATGGCGCCGATCAGCGACACGAGCATGGCGCCCACGTTGAAGACGCTGTCGTTGAGGGTGTCCACCCCCATCAGGGGTGAGAGCACCCAGCCACCGATGGCGGCGCCCACGATGCCGGCCACGACATTGCGCACGATGCCCTGGCGCCCATCCGTGGACAGGACCACGCTGGCCAGCCTGCCCAACAGGCCGCCGACCGCCAACCAGAGGATGATGTTGATCATGGCGTTGCTCCTCGTTAGAGTGGTCGCAGGAAGTTCCTTCGAACCTGCCGGGGGCAATCCCCGCTCCCGGTGGCCGCGGGCACAGCACCTGCCCTGTCAAGGTCCCACCCGCCGGCATGCGGCGGGCCAACGCCACAACCGCAGCAGGAGATTTCCCATGAAGCAAGTGAAAGATGTGATGACCAGTGGCGTGCGCACGCTCGGGCCCCAGGACAGCGTGGTGCTCGCGGCCCAGGCCATGGAAGAACTGGACATCGGGGCGCTGCCGGTCTGCGATGGCCAGCGCATCCTCGGCATGGTGACCGACCGCGACATCGTGGTGCGCGGCGTCGCCCAGGACCTCGCGCCCGGCAAGACCAAGCTCGAGGACGTGATGAGCGCCCAAGTCGAATGGGTGTTCGAGGACGAAGGCCTGGCCGAGGTCGCGGCCAAGATGCAGCAACTGCAGATCCGCCGCCTGCCCGTGCTCGACCGCGACAAGCGCCTGGTGGGCATCCTCTCGCTGGGCGATCTGGCCGCCAAGGGCGACGTGCAGCAGGCCGGCGCCGCGCTGGCCGACATTTCCGAGCCCGCCCGCCCGACCCGCACCGGCCAATCGGTCGCCAGCGGCCCCGCCGGGGGCGGGGAAAGCCTCTGAAAGGCACGCGATGCTCTTTCGCGTGATGAAAGCCGCCGTCGTCAACTGGATCGACGACGACGCGCCCAGCATGGGCGCCGCCCTCGCCTTCTACACCCTGTTTTCCGTCGCGCCCATCCTGCTGATCGTGATCTCGGTTGCGGGCCTGTGGTTCGGTGAGGCCGCCGCGCGCGGCGAGATCTTCGCGCAGCTCTCGCAACTGGTCGGCAGCGACAGCGCGCTCACCATCAACAGCCTGGTGGAAGACGCGAACCGCCCGGCCGCCGGCATCGTGGGCACGGTGGTGGGCCTGGGCGCGCTGCTCATCGGCGCCACCACCGTGTTCGCCGAGCTGCGCAACGCCATGGACCGCATCTGGCGCACGAACGCCGAGCATCCCAAACGGGGCGGCGTGCTCGAGCTGCTGCGCGCGCGCCTGGTCTCGCTGGGGCTGGTGCTGGCCATCGGTTTCCTGCTCATGGTCTCGCTGGTGCTCAGCGCCGCCCTGGCGGCCCTGGGCAAGTGGGCCGCGCCCTGGCTGGGCGAGCTGGCGATGCTCGCGGGCGCGGTCGACTTCGCCCTGAGCCTGGCCTTCCTCAGCGTGCTGTTCGCCATGATCTTCAAATGGATGCCGCGCGTGCCGCTGGCCTGGGGCGATGTGTGGATCGGCGCCGTGATCACCGCCGTGCTGCTCACCGTGGGCAAGTCCGTCATCGGCACCTACATCGGGCGCAGCGGCGTCGCCTCGGTGTTCGGCGCGGCCTCCTCGCTGGTCATCTTCCTGCTCTGGGTGTACTACTCGGCGCAGGTGTTCCTGCTCGGCGCGGAGTTCACGCGCGCCTTCACCCTGCGGCACCAGACCGCCGACCGCACCACCGAGGACCCCGCGCCGTGAACCGTGCTTTCACCTGCATCTGCGGGCAACCGATCTTCTTTCGCAACAGCGTGTGCCTGGGCTGCGGCCGGGCGCTGGGTTACGACGCCGCGCGCGGCAAGCTGCTGCCCCTGGAGCCCACCGACGAACCCGGCTGGTGGCGCAGCAGCGAGACCGGCACGCGCCAGCGCACCTACCAGCGCTGCGAGAACCTGTCCTCGCCGGCCGCGTGCAACTGGCTCATCCCGCCGGCCAAGCCACGCGAGCACACGCCCTCGCTGTGCCTGTGCTGCCGGCTCACGCGCACGCTGCCCGACCTCGACGTGCCGGAACACGCCGGCTGGTGGCACCGCATCGAACAGGCCAAACGGCGCATGGTGTCCTCGCTGCTCGCCCTGCGCCTGCCCATCGTGCCGCGCGGCGAAGACCCGCAGCGCGGGCTGGCCTTCGACATCCTGGTCTCGCAGCCCGGCCAGCCGCCCGTGGTCACCGGCCATGCCGGGGGCGTGATCACCCTGGACGCGGCCGAGGCGGACGACGCCACGCGCGAGCACCGACGCACCTCGCTGCGCGAGCCCTACCGCACGCTGCTGGGCCACTTGCGCCACGAATCGGGCCACTACTTCTGGCAGCGCCTGGTCGATGGCAAGGAATGGCTGGAGCCGTTCCGGGCCGTGTTCGGCGACGAGCGCACCGACTACGCCCTGGCGCTGCAGAACCATTACAACCACGGCGCGGCAGCGGACTGGAGCTCGCGCCACGTCACCGCCTACGCCAGCTGCCATCCCTGGGAGGACTGGGCCGAGACCTGGGCGCACTACCTGCACATGCGCGACACGCTGGGCACGGCGCGCGGCTTCGGCATCCGGGGCGACCGCGTGGAACTGGCCTGCGAACCCTTCGGCCCCGACGTGCTGAGCGAGGACGGCAACGGCAACGGGGCCCTGGACGCCACCGACGAGCAATTCCTGCTCTGGCTCAACCACTGGCTGCACCTCACCGTGGCTTTGAACGAGATCTCGCGCAGCATGGGCGTGGCCGACTTCTACCCCTTCGTGCTGTCGCGGCCCGCCGTGCGCAAGCTGCACCTGGTGCACCGCGTCATCGCCCACCACACCCCCCGGGGCGGCCGGCGCCGGCGCCCGCTGACGCCACCCCCGCCTCAGTCGTAGGCGAGCGGGAACATGATCTGGAAGGTCGTGCCGGAGTGGTCCGAGTCCACCTGCACCGTGGCATCGAGCACCTCGCACAGGCGCTTGACGATGGACAGGCCGATGCCCTCGCCGTGCACGTAGTGCTCGGTGGACTCGCCCGGCGCGGGCACGCCAGCGTCCTCATCGTGAATGTGCGTGATCTGGTTCGCGTGCGTATCGCTCACGACCTGCTCTGCGTGCTGGGTGGCCACCTCCAGCGCGTCCTTCAGCTCCGAGGACTTGGCCTGGTGGATGCCCGGACCCGTGTCTTTCACGATCAGCTTCCAGCGATCCGGGTCCTGGGCGCCGCCATCGGCCCAGGTGACCTCCACGCCTCCGGTGCGCGTGTAGCGGATCGCGTTGAGCACCAGGTTCTGCACGATGCGTCGCAGCTTCACCGCATCGGACTGCACCACGAAGGGCGACGGCCCGTTCAGGCCGAAGGTCAGGCCCTTCTGCTGCGCGTGGTCCTCCAGCGCCTCCCACAGATCGCGCAGCGGCGGCGCGACGTCCATGGACTCGAGGTTGCGCTCCTCCTGCCCGCTTTGCAGCCGCGCCAGGGTGGTCACATCGTCCAGCAGCTTGTGCAGCGCCTGCACGTTGTGGCCCAGCAGGCGCAGGAAGGTCTCGCGTGCCGCCGGATCGGCCTGGCGCGCACCCAACCCGGCCGTGGCGTTGGTCACCACACCCAGGTTGCCGCGCAGGTCGTGCGCGGCTTCCTGCCAGAGCAAGGCGCGCTGCTGCTCCAGATGGCGCAGGGCCTCCAGGGCCTGCTCCAGCCCACGCGCGTAGGCGGTGGCCTCCAGTTGCTGCAACTTGAAGTACTGCGCGGTGCTGGCGCTCACGGCCAGGCTGTAAACCTGCGCCCACACCGCGCGCGCCATGGCCATCGCCGCCACCGAGTGGCCCGAGGCCACCGCTTCCAGCGCGTTGACCACGCATTCGTTGAGCCGGCCGAGCTCCCGCACCACCTCGGCCAGGCCGAAGCCCTGCTGCCAGCGGTGCAGGCCGTGCGCGGCGGCGTCGCCCAGGTGCGCGGTTTCCACGCGGGGTGCGCGCAGTTGCTCCTCGAAGCCCTCCAGCACGGCGGGGATGTGGTCGTTGAGCTGCGTGTGTGGCAGCGAGGCGCCGGTGGTCAGCGTGGCGTCCGCCGCGACGCTGGCGCGCCACGCCTGCAGAATGGCTTCACGCCTTTGCGTCAGTTCGTTCGCCAGCGCGATGAGTTCTTTTCCATGCAGGGGCATCGGTAGGCCTTGAAGGTGGGTGGCGACAGCGGCGCTCAGGGCTCGCGCGTCATTCTGCACCCGAAAGCCACCGACCGTTCAATGTCCCCCGCCTGTCGGGGGGTCGGCCTCCTTCTCCTTGCGGATCGAACGCCCCCAGCGGCGCAGCCACACAAGCACCAGCAGGATGAAGGCCGTGGCCAACACGGCGGTGCCCGTCTGGCCGAGCCCGGCGGCCACGCCGATCGCGGCGGTCGCCCAGATGGTGGCGGCCGTGGTCAGCCCGTGGATCCGCCCCTCGCTCTCGTCCTTGAGCACCGCGCCCGCGCCGAGAAAGCCGATGCCCGAGACAAGGCCCTGCACCACGCGGCTGAGCTGCTCCTCGTTCATGCCGGATGCCTGGGGCACCAGCACGAACAGGGCCGCGCCCAGCGCCACCAGCATGTGGGTGCGCAGCCCGGCCTCGGCATCCCGCCGCTCGCGGTCCCAGCCGATGGCCGCGCCCAGCAGCAGGGCTTCGCCCATGCGCCAGGTGGCGCGCGTGATGCGCTCGACATCGGCGAGGTCGCCGAACTCGGCCTGCACCGTGGTCCAGATGGTTTGCAGCACGGACATCGCGGTCAGCCTTGCGGGGGCGTGGACGGCGACAGCGCCGCGCCTTCGTCCCGCCATTGGGCAAGGCTGCCCATGAGCGCGCCCAGCGGAATGGGCTTGGTGAAATACAGGTCGAACCCGGCGGCCATCGAGCGTGCCCGGTCGTCCTGCTGCGAGCGACCGGTCACGGCGACGATCATCATGCGCTGCTCCGGCAAGGCATCGCGCAGGCAGCGCGCCACCGTGTTGCCATCCATGCCGGGCATGCCGATGTCGAGAATGCAGACGTCGGGCCGCAGCCGCTGCGCCATCTCCAGGGCTTCGCGCCCGTCGTTGGCGATCTGCACGGTGTGGCCGTCCACCTCCATCAGCAGGGCCAGTGACTCGGCGGCGTCTCGGTTGTCGTCCGCGACCAGCAGCCGCAGGCCGCTGCCCGCAGGCGATGGATGGGGCTCGTACATGCTTGGCTCGCCCGCGCCGGTGGTCTGAAGAACCATTCTTTTTCCATGGGTTGTCGGATCAGGCCTACACAGGGCAAACGGCGCGCCCGGTTCGATTCCCCCAGGCAAAAAAAGGGATGCCGGGGCTCGGCATCCCGAAAAATGCGCCGAAACCGGCCTCAGAACCGGTGCATGTAGCCGATGCTGGTGGTGTCCACCTCGCGCTTGCCGATGCCCACGAAGCGCACGTCGTAGCGGTTCCACTCCAGCACGATGGAGGAGCGCGGGCTCAGGTCGAAGCCGATGCCCGCGCCGTAGGAACCTTCCCACCCGCTGGCCTTGCCGGTGGCGATGCCCGAGCCCGGGCTGGCCGAGACCTCGCTGCGGCCATAGGTGGTGCCGACCTTGCCGAACAGGTGCACCACGCCCAGCGGCACGCGTCCCACCAGGCTCAGGTTGATGCCGTGTGCCTCGGCCTTGCCGCCGCCACGCTCCATGTCGCCCAGGTTCACGTAACCCAGTTCGGCACCGAAGTAGCGGTTGAACATCCCGCCGGTGTACAGGTGGTACGAGGTGCTGTTGTCCGAACAGGCGAAGCCCCCCACGCAGCCCAGGTCGTAGTCGGGTTTGCCGACGTTGATGCCGACGTAGCCGTGCGAGGTGTACGGAATCACGGAGAAGTTGCCTTCGCCCGGTGCGTAGGCGCGCCGCTGCGCCGTGGTGTTGGTGGTGCCTGCCTGGGCCACCACCGTGGTGTCCAGAGGGGTGGGCGGCGTGCCCGACTGCGCGGAGACCGAGCACGCAACGGCCAGGCCGATCGCGGCCAGCGGCCACGCCTTGAGATGGTGAAGTGAGCGGTTCATGGGGAGTCCTGGTGGGTTGGAGAAACACTGCGCCTGAAAGGGAATGCAGCACTTCACCACGGCAAGCGGGATGCCAGGTGCCCGCAGGCGGACATCGAACCGCGGACGGGCACATGGATTGCCCTCATCCTCCAGGGCGCCATGAATGTGTGCAGTGACAGTGCGGCACCCTTGGGCCAGGCATCCGATGTTTTCCCTACTTCCTTCGAAGCGCGAACCGGGTGCCCTGTCGGCCCGAGGCTTCTCCATCCGGACGCGCCTGATCGCCCTGGTGCTGGCGGTGCTGCTGCCCGCGCTGTGCGCCGCCGCCTGGGTGCTGAGCCTCACCTACCGCATGGAACGCGAGAGCAGCGAACACGTGCTCGAAGAGACCACCCGCGCGCTGTCCATGGTGCTCGACCGCGAGTTGACCCAGCGGGCCGTCGTGGTGCGCGCGCTCGCGAGTTCCAGCCTGCTCGACACAGCACCCCAGCTGTCGCCCGCCGCCCTGCGCGATTTCGACCAGCAGGCGCGGCGCACGCTGACCGGGCTGGAAGGCTGGCTGGAGCTGCGCAGCGCGGACCAGGTGCTGGTCAACACCCGCCAGCCACCCGGCACCCGGCCGCGCGCGGGCCCCCGGCTTGCGCTGGTCGACCGCCCGATGATCCAGCCGCTGCGGCAGGACGCGGCGCTGGGCATTCAGTACGCCGCGCTGGTGCAGCCGGTGCTGCGCGAGGGCCAGGCGGTGCTCAACCTGTCGCTCACGATGCTGCCGAACGAGTTCCAGCGCATCATCGACGAACAGCGCCTCCCTGCGGGCTGGCTGGCGGCCATCATCGACAACCAGGGCCGCGTGGTCGCCCGCCATCCCGGCGGCGGCGTCCACATCGGGCGGCCGGCCACGGCGGACCTCAAGGCCCACCTGGACGCCGAACGCGAGGGCCTGATGCACTCGGTCTCGCTCGATGGCCATCCCGTGACCCTGTACTTCCACACCTCGCCGCAAGGCTGGACCTACGTCACGGGCATGTCGCGCGAGCAGTTCGAGGGCACGGTCCCGCGCGCCGTGCTGCAGGTGGCCGCCGCCATGCTGGCGCTGCTGGTGGTCTCGCTCATCGCGGCGGCCTGGGTGGCGCGGCGCATCGTCCAACCCATCCACACCATCGAGCAGATGGCGCTGGACCTGCGCGAAGGCCGCCCCCTGCGGCGCACGCGCACCGGCCTGCTGGAGTGCGACCAGGTCGCGCTGGCGCTGCACGATGCGGGGCACGCCATCCGCCACGCGCGCATCGAGCTGGAACGCCAGGTGAGCGATGCGGTGGAACGCACCCGCAAGCTGGAGCAGCGGGCCTCGCACAACCACCGCGTGGAAGCCCTGGGCCGGCTCACCGGCGGCATCGCTCACGAGTTCAACAACCTGCTGGGCATCATCAGCAATTGCGCGCACCTGATGCGCCGCCTGGCCCCGGCCCCCGCCATCCAACCCGCGATCGACGCCACGCTGAGCGCGGTCGACACCGGCAGCCGCCTGACCCAGCACCTGCTGCGCTTTGCCGGCCGCCAGACCGTGCACCCGCGCGTGATGCAGCTCCAGACCTTCCTGCCCGAGACCGCCGAACTGCTGCGCACCCTGCTGGACCGCCGCGTCACGCTGACCACCGAGGTCGACGAAAACACGCCCGCCGTGCAGCTGGACCCGAGCGAGCTGGAGCTCTCGCTCATCAACCTGGCGCTGAACGCGCGCGAGGCCATTCCTGCCCATGGCCACCTCTGGCTGCGCGCCGCTGCGGCCGAGCCCGACGATCTGGAGGGCCTGCCCAGCGGCAGCTATGTGCGCATCACCCTGCGCGATGACGGCCATGGCATGGACGACACCGTCGCCCACCGCGCCTTCGAGCCCTTTTTCTCCACCCGGGAACCGCACGAAGTCGCCGGGCTGGGCCTGAGCCAGGTGTATGGCTTCTGCTTGCAGGCCGGCGGCCGAGCGCGCCTGGAGAGCATGCCGGGCCTGGGCACCACGGTCACGCTGGTGCTGCCCGCCCACACCGGTGAGCCCGCCGACGCGCGCGCCGCCCTGCCGGTCTCGCCCGCCGCCATCGCCGGCACCCGCCTGCTGCTCGTCGAGGACAACGAGGCCCTGTGCGAGGCCACCGCCGCCGTGCTCCGCTCCTACGGCTGCGACGTGGTGTGCACCGCCAGCGCGGAGGACGCGCTGCGGCTGATCGACACCCCGCCGGGCTTCGATGTGGTGGTCACCGATGTGCTGATGCCCGGCAAGATGGACGGCGTCGCGCTCGCGAACCATTTGCGGCAAATCTTGCCGCAGCTGCCCGTGGTGCTGATCAGCGGCCACCACGGCGACACGTCGCCCCCGCCGGGCGTGCGCCTGCTGCGCAAACCCTGCCCGCCCGAGGTGCTGGCGGGCGCCATCGAAGCGGCCATCGCGCAGCGCCCCCTCTGACAAAGACCGCCCAACGGGTACGCCATGTGCCCATGAACAGACGTCGGATGGGTTGGGACTTCCAGTCCCCCGGTTCGGCGTCCTGTTCACAACTTCGAAGGAACGCCATGAAAGACACACGCACCATCAACACGCTCAACAACCTCATCGAGACCTGCAAGGACGGTGAGTACGGCTTCAAGGCCAGCGCGGACCATGCCGTGGACCCGCAGATCAAGTCCCTCTTCATGACCCGCGCGGAAGACTGCCGGCGCGCCGCCGCGGAGCTGCAGACCATCGTGATGCAGCAAGGTGGCAAACCCGAAGACAGCGGCACCGCCACCGGTGCGGCCCACCGTGGCTGGGTGGCCGTCAAGGGCACCCTGGCCGGCTACACCGACCTGGCCATGCTCGAAGAGACCGAGCGCGGCGAAGACACCGCCCTGGCGCGCTACCGCTCCGCGCTGAAGGACGAGTTGCCCGCCGACATCCGCAGCGTGGTCGAGGCCCAGATGCAAGGCGTGCAGCGCAACCACGACCAGATCCGTGCGCTGCGCGACCAGCACAAGGCCGCCGCCACCCACTGACCTCCCCATCCTCCCCCTTGGCCCGCGCTTGCCGCGGGCTTTTTTTCGCGCGGCGGCCTCAACGGCCCTGGGGATGGCGCTCGGCCCACTCCGCGTCGCTGTGCCCATCGCCCACCGGGTCGGCGCTTTCGTCTTCCGGCGGGGCGGAGGGAGCGGGGGTGGGCGCGGGCGGTGGTGGGGGAGCCCCGGGGGCGTTCGCACCGTCGGCCGTGGCATCCGCGCACAGCAGGGCACACGGGCGCGGTTCGTGCGGAGATTCGGCGCGCGAGGCCGGGCTGGCATCGGCCATTTCCAGCACACATGGCTTCTTCTCGCCTGCGGCGGTGACATGGGACATGGGGCACTCCTGTGGCGGCGGCGACCGGTGGGTCACCTCCTGCCCCCGCGCGGCAAGCGGCGTGCCTTGCGCAGCCCCCGAGCGCGCCCTAGGGCTGGGGCCCGTCGGCCGGGTCTTCGGCCGCGTACTGCTTGAGGCGGTTGTAGAGCGTCTTCAGGCTGATGCCCAGGGCCGCGGCGGTGCGCTCCTTCTGGCGGCCGTAGTGCTGCAGCGTCGCCAGGATCAGGGTCTGCTCGGCCTGCGCGAGCGAAATGCCCAGCGGCAGCACCACCGAACCTTCCGGGCGGCTGGCGCCCACCGTCGCCGGCGCGCTCGCCACGGCCGGCGCCGGCGCTGGCGCGACCGCGCCCACCGGCGGTTCGGAGGCGCTCGGCAGCCACTGCGCGCCGATCGCCTCGCCAGACGTCATCACGTAGGCGCGCTGCACCGCATTGCGCAGCTCGCGCACGTTGCCCGGCCAGGCATAGGCCGTGAGCCGATCCAGCGCTTCGGGCGAGAAGCTCTTCTCCTTGCCCTCCTGCTCGCCGATGAGCCGCAGGAAACGGTTCGCCAGCAAGGGCACATCGTCCAGGCGCTCGCGCAGCGGCGGCAGGTCGATCGGGAACACGTTGAGGCGGTACATCAGGTCCGTGCGCAGGCGCCCGTCGGCCACGGCCTGCATGGGCTGGCGGTTGGTCGCCGCGATGATGCGCACATCGGTTTCCTGGCTCTGGGTCGCGCCCACGCGCAGGAAGCGGCCGGTCTCGAGCACGCGCAGGAGCTTGACCTGCAGGTCCAGCGGCATCTCGGTGATCTCGTCGAGGAACAACGTGCCGCCCGCCGCGCGCTCGAAGAAGCCCTGGTGCTGGCGGTCCGCGCCGGTGAAGCTGCCTTTCTCGTGACCGAAGATCTCGCTCTCGATCAGGTTGGGCGAGATGGCGCCGCAGTTGACGCCCAGAAAAGGCATCTTGCGCCGACGGCTGAGCTCGTGGATGGTCTGCGCCACCACCTCCTTGCCGGTGCCGCTCTCGCCCGTGATGAACACCGACACGCCGGTGCCCGCCACGCGGGTGATCTGCTCGTACACCTGCAGCATCGAGGGCGAGCGCCCCCACAGCTGGCCGAAATGGCCGGTGCTCGCGACCTTGGCGGTCAGCCCCGCCACCTCGGCCTTGAACACGGAAGGTTTGCTCACGCGCGAGAGCACGCCCTGCAATTGTTTGGGCGTGATCGGCTTGACGATGTAGTCCACCGCGCCCAGGCGCAGCGCGAGGATGGAGGTCTCCAGGCTGGCGTGCCCGGTGACCAGCACCACCTCGGAGTTGGCGAGCAGCTCGGGGTCGGCGAACAGGTCCATGCCGCTGCCATCGGGCAGGCGCAGGTCCAGCAGCACCAGATCGGGGGCCTGCAAGGCCAGCTGTTTGCGCGCATCGCGCAGCGTGTTCGCGGTGGCCACGGTCAGGCCCTGCATGGCGATCAGCTCGCCGAGCATCGCGGAAGCGTCAACGTCGTCGTCCACGATCAGGACATGGGTCATCTCTTGCGGTTCCTTGGTCTGCGCCCGCCCACGGGCGTGTTCGTGCATCGAAGCGGCGCCCATGATGCCACCGTTTGCCCGGCCCACGCACGGCCGCGCGCCGGTTTTCCGGGCCGGCCTGGTCAGTGCAGGGACACGATGGGCGTGGGCTGCCGCGGCGGGTCGCCCGCCGGGGGCGTCTGCTCGTCCGGCACCTCGGGTTCGCGGATGTCCGGCGGCAACTGCGTGGGCGTTTCAGGCGGCACGTCGGGCTGTCCCGGTGGCGGCGGGGGCGGCACCGGGGGCGTGGGCTTGGGCACGTCGGGCACATGAGCGTGAACCATGGTCATTCGGGGACTCCTGTCTGTGGGTGTCTGAAGAAAGAAGCCCCTGTATGGCAAGGCGTGTGCCTGTCTTGCCGCAAGAAGAATCGGGAACGCCGTTCGCCCCGGGCACACACCCCGTTCGTCAACCAGGAGTTCACCATGGCAAACACCTCCACCAAAAGCCGATCCGAAGCCATCACCGAGCGCAAGATGAAAAAGGTGATGCACGAGTTCAAGGAAGGTGAGCTGGAAAGCAGCTCAGGCGACAAGGTGCGCAGCCGCAAGCAGGCCATCGCCATTGGCCTGTCGGAGGCGCGCCAAGCGGGCGGCAAGGCGCCGCCCGCTCCGAAGGAGCGCCAGCGCCACTGAGGCAGGGCGAACCGGATCTACTGGGTGGTGCCGCCCGGCGCCGGTGTCGCGGGCGAGGCAGCCGGCGGTGCCGGGCTGGTCTCGGGCGTGGGCACCGCGGGCGTGCTCGGTGGCATGGGCGGGTTGGTGCGGTCGCGCTGCGTCTCGTTCGTCGTGGGCGGTGGCACATCGGTCGGGCGCCGGTCGCAGCCGGCCAGCAGCACCAGCGAGGCGGCGGCGGCCGCCACGCCCAGCGCCATGCGGGATGAAGTGAAAGGTTTCATGGTGATCTCCTGAAGGCACGCAGGATGGCGTGCGCCTGAAAACGGGGGCAAGTCGAGTGCCTGTGCCTCGGCCGCGCGTCAGTCCGCGGGCACATGCCTTGCCGCTGCTGCCGGGTGGACACCTCCACGCAGCAGGAGATTCGAGATGAGCAAGCCCCGCGCAGATGCGCCCAACCGACCCTCCGGCGCGCCGCAACGCGACCCTTCGAACCCGGTGAGCCGCACGCCCGACGCCCCCGGCTCGACACCGGCCAAGGCAACCGACGACCACCTGGAGCTGCCGCACGAACGCGACCAGTCCACCGACAGCACGGCCAGCGCGCCGGACCCCGACATGCAACAGGCGCACCAGGACCTGCAGGACGGCCAGGTGGACACGGACATGCGCGCCACACCCGGCCTGGACGCGGGCCGGCGCGCCGGCTACGTGCCCGGCGCGGGCGGCAAGTCCCCGTCGCAGAAGGCGCCGCCCTCCTCGCCCACCGCCCCGCGCAAGGACCCGCGCCGCTGAAGAACAACCGCACAAGCCTTGCCAGAATGGGCGCCGCGCCTACAATACCCCCCATGGCATCCCGGTCCACCCTCACTTTCCACCTGCACACGCGCCTGCCCCTGATGGCAGGTTCGGCCGTGGCCGGTCGCAAGCTGATGGGCACGGCGGGACTGCGCCAGCCGGCCGCACATTCCTAAGCCCGGCGATACCCCCTCCTCCTTTTTGCGCAAACCATCTATCGCCGGGCCCCAGCCCAGCGCGATCGTGGCCGCTGCACATCCGCAGCATGGCCGCACCAGATGGAGTGCTCCATGCACAAGACCCTGACCGGTGAACGCCTGCTCACCGAACTCGATTTCACGCGCCTGAACAACCTGCGCGGCGGCAAGATGCCGCCCGAGCTGGCGGACACGCTGGACTCGCTGGACCTCGTGCCCTCGCGCGAGGTGCCGGCCAATGTCGTCACGATGTACTCGCAGGTCATCCTCGAAGACGTCGCCACGGGCAAACGCCAGAAGCTCACGCTCTGCTACCCGGCCGATGCGGAGCCGCACCTGGGCTTCATCTCCGTGCTCTCGCCCGTCGGCGCCAGCCTGCTCGGCCAGCGCGTGGGCGCCATCGCGCGCTGGCGCACGCCCAACGGCGATGCCTGCGAGGCCGAGGTCGTCGAGCTGCTGTTCCAGCCCGAGGCCAGCGGCGACTACACCACGTAGTTCCCTCGCGCCCGCGCCGCGCCCCCTTCGTCACGCTCCCATCGGCCCACGCCATGGGGTTGGCCCCCGCACGTCCAGGATGTCCCATGACCTTCGATTCCATTCTCGCCCTCACCGACTTCACGACACAGTCCGAGCACGCACTGGATCGGGCCGCGCTCCTCGCCGGCCAACACAACACGCCCTTGCGGCTCATCCATTTCGCGGAAGAACCCCACCGCTTCTTCTCCGACCCGATCGCGCGCCTGTCGCAGCGCGCGCGCCAGCTGACCCGGCGCCATGGCATCCGGGCCGTGGCCCTGGAGCGCAACCCCGTGACCCTGGACGACGTCATGCAGGAATGCCGCAACGCCAGCCTGCTGGTGATGGGCCCCCTGTGGCAACGCAGCTGGAAAACCTTCTACCGCGGCACCACGCTCGACCAGTTCGTGCACGACAGCCCCTGCCCGGTGCTGGTGGTCAAGCAGGCGGCCGGCCGCACCTACGAGCAGGTGCTGGTGGCGGTGGACCTCACGCCGCGCTCGCGCGACCTGATCGCCTACGCGCGCCGCTTCGCCAGCCCCTCGGCGCTCCAGCTGTTCCACGCCATCGACACGATCGAGGAATCCAAGCTGCGCTCGGCCGACGTGTCCTTCGAGGCCATCCGCGCGAATCGCCTCGACTCGCGCCAGCACGCCAAGGAGCGGCTGATGCAGCTCACCCGCGCGCTGGGCATGGCCGGCAGCGCCATGGCCTTCGACGTGGGCAACGGCGACCCCGCGTACCAGACCGCCGTGCAGCAGCAGGCCACCCGCGCCGAACTGGTGGTGGTCGGCAAGCGCCGCGCCTCCGCGTTCGCGCGCTTTCTCACCGGCAGCGTGGCCCAGCGGCTGGCCAAATGGGCCGAGAGCGATGTGCTGGTGGTGCCCTTCGACGGCCTGGCCGAACCCGTGCCCGTGATGGCGAGCCAGGGATGACGCCGGCCATGGACCTCACCAAACAGTTCATCAAGACCAAACAACCCTGCGCCGACGGTTTCCGCTGGTTCCTGCGCCACCACGAGAACGGCAGCAACTACCAGGACCTGCTCGACGCCCTGGTGGAGGCCGGCCGCGTGAGCGACGCCTGCTGGCTGCTCTCGCAGTTCGGCCCCACCAACGCCGTGATGGAGGTGGACGCCGTGGCCGCCGAGGCCCTGGTGTTCGCGGGCTCGCTGGTGGTGCGCGGCAACATCGAGGTCGACACCCTGATCCGCACCGGGCGCGGCATCCAGGCCGGCGGCAGCATCGTGGTCGGCCAGTCGCTGGTCTCGGGCGACGACATCAAGGCCGGCGGCAGCGTGCGCAGCGACGGCTCGCTGGAGGCCACCGGGCACATCAAGGCCGCCTGGGGCATCGACGCGCGCGAGCAGTTGCGCTGCGGCGGCGACATCCGCGCGGCCTGGGACCTGTGGTGCGGCGGCCCGCTGCATGTGGCCGGCAACGCCCACGTGGGCCAGGACCTGATCACCCAGGGCCCGATCGAGTGCGGCAAGAGCCTGGTGGTGGGCGGCCGGCTCACGGCGCGCGACAGCATCCGCGCGGGCGACGGCATCCAGGCCGGCGGCACCATCGAATGCGCCATGCACCTGGAGGCCGGCTGGGGCATCAAGGCCGGCCGCTCCATCGTGGCCGAGGGCGCGATCCGCGCGGGCGAGAGCCTCAGCGCCCACGAGGTCATCCGCGCCGGCGCCGGCTACGGCGTGTTCGCCGGCCTGAACGTGCAGGTGGAGGCCTGGGAATGCAGCGCGCGCGTGTGCGCCTGCACCAAGCCCGCCAGCCTCATGAGCGGCTGGTGGGCCGGCGCGCGCGAAGTCTGAAACCCGGGGTGACAGCGCGCCGGGGGGCCTTCTGAAATAATCCCCCGATGCCCGAAGCCCCCACCTCCGACGGCCGCCCGGACGATCCGGCCACCGCCCCCGACACCCCCTACGCCCTGCAATACCCGTGTGGTGAGCCGCCCGCGCCCGGCCAGGTGCGCGAGGTCGCGCCCGGTGTGCTGTGGCTGCGCATGCCGCTGCCGTTCGCCCTCAACCACATCAACCTCTGGGCCGTGGCCGACGAGGACGAACAGGGCACGGGCTGGGCCGTCATCGACACCGGCACCAAGACGCCCGAAGCGCTGGCCGCCTGGCGCCAGCTGACCGCGCCCGAAGGCCCGCTGGCCGCCACGCCGCAGGGCGCGCGCATCACGCGCGTGTTCTGCACCCACATGCACCCGGACCACGTCGGCATGGCGGGCTGGCTCACGCGCAAGTTCCAGTGCCGGCTGTGGATGACCCGGCTCGAGTACCTCACCTGCCGCACGCTGGTGGCCGACACCGGGCGCGAAGCGCCGCAGGACGCCATCGACTTCTACCGCCAGATGGGCTGGAACGAAGAGGCGCTGGACATCTACCGCACCCGCTTCGGCGGCTACAGCAAGTACATGCACACGCTGCCCGACAGCTTCCGCCGCCTGAGCGATGGCGAAACCGTGCGCATCGGCGCGCACGGCTGGCGCGTCATCGTCGGCCGCGGCCACTCGCCCGAGCACGCCTGCCTGGTCAGCGACGACCTCGGCGTGCTGGTCTCGGGCGACCAGGTGCTGCCCCGCATCTCGTCCAACGTGAGCGTGTTCCCCACCGAACCCGATGCCGACCCGCTGGGCGACTGGATCGCCAGCATCGAGCACCTGCGCCGCACGCTGGGCGACGAACTGCTGGTGCTGCCCGCGCACGGCGAGCCCTTCCGCGGCCTGCACGCGCGGCTGGACCGCCTGGCGCAAGGCCACGAGCGCGGCCTGCAGCGCCTGCGCCGCAGCCTGGGCGAATCACCCAAGCGCACGGTGGACGTGTTCGGCGCGCTGTTCGCGCGCGCCATCGACAGCAACGGCGAACTGCTGGGCATGGCCACCGGCGAAGGCGTGGCCCACCTCAACCACCTGCTCGCGCGCGACGAGGCCGTGCGCGAAACCGGTGCGGACGGGGTGTACCGCTACCGCATGAAATGACGCGATGAGCGACAAGAAGCCGGGGCAACCCCTGGTGACCGCGCTGCTGCGCGGGCTGGCGGTGCTGCGCTGCTTCGACCACGGGCGCGAACGCCTGGGCAGCAGCGAGATCGCGCGCATGACCGGCCTGCCGCAGCCCACCGTGTGGCGCCTGTGCAAGACGCTGGAGCACGGCGGCTACCTCACGGCCGACCAGGAAGGCGCCCGCTTCCGGCCCGGCCTGGCCATCCTCACCCTGGGCTACTCCGCGCTCGACACGCTCGAACTGGCCGAACTCGCGCGCCCCATGCTGGAGGAAATCGCCGCGCGCTTCAACGCCGCGGCCAGCCTCTCCACGCGCGAAGGCACCTCGATGCTCTACGTGCAGCGCACGGAGTCGCCGCAGGCCTTCCTCAAGCTCAACGTGCGCGCCGGTTCGCAGGTGCCCATCATCAGCTCGGGCACCGGCTGGGGCTACCTCGCCGGCCTGCAGCCGGAGCTGCGCAAGCAGGTGATGCAGGAATGCCGCAAGGCCGACCCCGCGCTGCACCGCCGCGTGGAGAAGCAGGCGCTCGCCGCCATCGCGGAATACCCCAGGCAGGGCTACGTCACCAACGTCGACGTGTTCTTCCCCGGCCTGACCACCGTGTCCATCCCGCTCTCCTCGCCGGCCAGCACCACGCCCTTCGTGCTGATCTGCACCTCGGCCACCCCGGTGTTCGCCGACCTCTCGGTGCGCGCCGAGGCCGGGCAGGCCCTGATGCAGGCCGCGCAGCAGCTGCGCCCGGTGATCGAGCGGCTCGAGCGCGAGTGATCCGCCCGGCCCCGGCAGCGCGCCGGTGGCTATTCATTCAACTTCCGTACATGCCCTAATCACGGGCGCCGACACCCGCGACAGAATGGCGCTCATGGAATGAATATGTAATTCATCCTATGAATAAAAGGAGTTTTGAATGATCAGCTATCCGATGGCCGTGGGGGCCGTCACCACCCGCGTTCTCGAGGCCGGCAGCGGCGACCAGGTCGTGGTGCTCGTGCACGGCACCGGCGGCCGCGCCGACCGCTGGGTCCGCAATGTCGACGCGCTCGCCGCCGCCGGTTTCCACGTGTACGCCATGGACCTGCCCGGCCATGGGTTTGCCTCCAAGGGGCCGGGCGTCGCGTGCTCCGTGCCGGCGTACCGCGCCTTCCTGGCCGGGTTCATCGACGCCATCGGCGCGGCGAAACCCGTCATCGTGGGCACCTCGCTCGGCGGGCACGTGGTCGCGTCCTACGCCTGCGAACAGCCCGAGCGCGTGCGCGCCATCGCCCTGGTGGGCAGCATGGGCCTGGTGCCCATCGGCGACGAGGCGCGCGGCCGCATCCAGGCCGGCGCCAACAACCAGACCCGCGACGGCGTGGCCACCAAGATGCAGCGCGTGATCTTCGACCCGGCGCTCGTCACGCCCGAGATGCTCGAAGAGGAATGGCGCATCAACAACTCGCCCGGCGCGCTCGAATCGTTCGCCACGCTCGGCCAGTACATCGCCACCGACCTGGACAAGGAAGTCGTGGGCGAGCAGCTCGCGCGCGCCCCATTCCCCGTGCTGCTGGTCTGGGGAGAGCAGGACAAGACCGTGCCCCCGGCCGTGGGCGAGAAGGTGCGGGCCCTGCTGCCCCACAGCCGCCTGGCCCTGCTGGCCGACGCCGCGCACACCGCCTACTACGAACGCGCGGACGACTTCAACGCCGTGCTGGTCGACTTCCTCGCCGAGCGCGCGGGCCAGACCCCACGCGACGGCGTGCGCTGGAGCTGATGGTGGCGCGGCACTGCCTGGTGGGCGGCACCCTGATCGACGGCACCGGCGCCCCGCCGCGCCCGCTGCACTGGCTGGCGATGGAGGGCGGGCGCATCGTCCACATCGAAGCCGGCGAAGGCCCGGGCGCCCCGCTGCCCCCCGACGCCGAGGTGGTCGAGAACGCGGCCGGCAAGACCGTGATGCCCGGCCTGGTCGACGCGCACTGCCACATCAGCTACGGCGTGGCGCGCGGCATCGAGGAGCAGGACCTGTTCGCCTCGGCCGAGTACCGCGCGATCCGTGGCGTGTACCACGCGCGCACGGTGCTGCAATCGGGCGTCACCTCGTTCAGCGATCCCGGCGGCAGCTGGTTCGTGGCGGTCGCGGTGCGCAACGCGATCAAGGCGGGTCTGTTCCCCGGGCCGCGCATCTCGGCCGCCGCGCGCTACCTCAGCACACACGCGGCGCTGACCGACTACTTCCCCTCGTGGGTGGGCACGCCGCGCTCCGGCGTGGGCGCCCTCACCGAAGGCGAAAGCCAGATGGTCAACGAGGTGCGCGACCAGGTGAAGAACGGCGTGGACTTCATCAAGATCGCGGCCAGCGGCGAGTCGTCCATCCTCACGCCAGGGGGTGGCAGCGTGCCGGCGTTCAACGCCGCCGAGCTCAAGGTGATCGTGCAGGAGGCCCATCGCCTGGGCCGCCGCGTGACCGCCCACGCCCGCAGCGGGCAATCGGTGATGGACTGCGTGGACGCCGGCATCGACTGGATCATGCACGCCGACTTCATGAACCCGCAGCAGGCCGACCGCCTGGCCGAGAGCGGCATCCCCTGCTGTCCGGCCCTCACCTTCACCGCCAACGTGGCCGACTGGGGCCACATCGCCGGCTGCTCGCAGGCGCGCATCGACCGCTTCAAGCGCGACCTCGAAAAGGCCGTCACCAACCTCACCTACGCGCACCGCAACGGCGTGACCATGATGTGCGGCACGGACAGCGGCTTTGCCGTCACGCCGTACGGCGAATGGCATGCGCGCGAGCTCGAGCTGTTCGTGACCCTGCTGGGCATGAGCCCGCTGGAGGCGATCACCTGCGGCACGCGCAACGCGTCCATCACCGTGGACGGCGAAAACACCGGCACGCTGCAGACCGGCAAGTTCGCCGACCTGCTGGTGGTCGACGGCGATCCCCTGGCCGACATCCGCATCCTGCAGGACCGCAGCAAGCTCTCGGCCATCTACCTTGGCGGGCAGGCGGTGGACCGCACGCCCCAGCCCCCGATGCAGCGCTGGCCCTGGGAGCGCAGCCTGCAGATCTCGGAGCGCGAGCTGTACCAGCACACGGTGGCCACCGCGCTCGCCGCCGCCTGACCTCTCACCGACCCACGACACCACAGGAGACAACACCATGAAACTGCCCTTGTCCCGCCGGCACTTCGTCGCGCTGGCCGCCGCGGCCCTCACCTGCACGGCGCAGGCCGCCGACCCCATCACCATCATCGTGCCCTACCCCCCGGGCGGCCTGTCGGACACGCTGGCCCGCCTCACCGGCAAGGTGATGGGACAGAACATGGGCGTGCCCGTGATCGTCGAGAACCGGCCCGGCGCCAACGGCGTGCTGGGCCTGCAGGGCATCGCGCGCGCCAAGCCCGACGGCTCGGTCATCGGCATGGTGCCCGCCAGCGTGATGACGGTGAACCCCGCGCTGTACAAGAACATGAACGTCGACACCCTGCGCGACATCACGCCGCTCACCCTGGCCATCACCCTGCCCAACGTGCTGGTGGTCAACCCCTCGGTGCCGGCGCAGAACATGCAGGAACTGATCACCTACCTCAAGGGGGCGGGCAACAAGGTGTCGTATGGCTCCATGGGCACCGGTTCGAGCGCGCACCTCAACGGCGAGCTGCTCTCGCGCTCGGCGCAGCTGCAGATCATGCACATCCCCTACAAGGGCAGCGCGCCCGCCATGCAGGACCTCGTGGCCGGCAACATCCAGATGGCTTTCGAGAACCTGCCCGTGGCCCTGCCCATGATCCAGTCCGGCAAGCTGCGCGCCCTGGGCGTGACCAGCACCAGCAGTTCCTCGCAGGCGCCCGACATCCCGCCCATCGGCAAGACCATCCCGGGTTTCGAGGACAACATCTGGTTCGGCTTCATCGCGCCCGCCGGCCTGCCCCCCGCCACCGAGAAACGCCTGAACGAAGAGCTCATCAAGGCCATCCGCTCCGACGAGGTGAGCAAGGCCATGGTGGGCCGGGGCGCGGCCATCACCACGAGCACGCCCGACGAGATGCGCAAGGTCGTCGCGGCCGACCGCGAGAAATGGGGCGCCCTCGTGCGCGAACGCAACATCGTGGTGGAGTGAACAACCGATGACCCGATACGCCTTCGAACCCGCACCCGCCACCTCGGTGGCCATCCAGGGGCGCGCCGAGCGCTTTCCGGTGCGCCGCGTGTACTGCGTCGGCCGCAACTACGAAGCCCATGTGCGCGAAATGGGCCACGACCCCGACCGCTCGCCACCGATCTTCTTCTGCAAGCCGGCGGACGCGGTGGTCGAGGTCGCCGACGGCGAGGAAGGCCGCTTCCCCTACCCCGGCGAAACCAGCAACTGCCACCATGAGATCGAACTCGTGGTCGCCATCGGCGAGGGCGGGCGCGACATCCCGCAGGACCAGGCGCGCCGCCACATCTTCGGCTACGCCATCGGCCTGGACATGACGCGCCGCGACCTGCAGCGCGCCGCCGCCAAGGCCGGCCAGCCGTGGGAGACCGGCAAGGCCTTCGACGCCTCGGCGCCCATGGGCCCCATCCACGCGGTGCAGGACACCGGCTACCTCGACACCGGCGCGCTCTCGCTGCACGTCAACGGCGAAACGCGCCAGCGGGCCGACCTCTCGCAACTGATCTGGAACGTCGACGAGACCATCGCGACGCTCTCGCGCCTGTTCGAGCTTCAGCCCGGCGACCTGATCTTCTCGGGCACGCCCGAGGGCGTGGGCGAGGTGCGGCGCGGCGACGTGATGAGCGGGCGCTTCGATGGCCTGGGCGAACTGCGCGTGCGGGTGATCTGAACCGGGGGACGTCGGATACCCGATGATGTGGGGCATGACGTCCTCCCTGAACCCCAGCGCCACCGCCGCCGCGCTGCCCTACCCCGAGCTGGCCGACGAGATCGAGGCGCTGCTGAGCGACCCCACGGTGGCGGTCCCCGCGCGCATCGTGCAGGCCCTGCCCGGTGGCGGCACCCTGTTCGCGATGCCCGCCGTCGACGCGCGCGTGGCCATCACCAAACTCATCACCCTGATCCCGGACAACGCCGCGCGCGGCCTGCCCAGCATCCAGGGCGACATCGTGGTGTTCGATGTCGCCACCGGCCAGCGCACCGCCCTGCTCGACGGCCCCACCGTGACCTCGCGCCGCACCGCCGCCGTGTCGCTGCTGGGCGCGCGCCTGCTCGCGCCCCGCCGCGACGGCCCGCTGCTCATCGTCGGCGCGGGCGTGCAGGGCCGCGCGCACCTGGAAGCCTTTGCCGCCGGCCTGGGCGTGCGCGAGGTGCGCATTGCCTCGCGCAATCCGGCCAGCGCCGACGCGCTGGTGGCCCACGCGCGCACGCTGGGCCTGGACGCGCGCCGCGTGGACGATGCCGTCGCCGCGCTGGCCGAGTGCCCGCTGGTGGTGAGCACCACGCCGGCCCGGCAGGTGGCGCTGCGCGGCACGCCGCGCGACGACGCCTTCGTGAGCGCGGTGGGCGCCTACACGCCACAGATGGTGGAGTGGGCGCCCGAGGTCTGCCGCGACCTCGCCGCGCGCGGCACGCTGGTGGTGGACACGCGCGACGCCGACCACGAGGCCGGCGACCTGCTGCAGGCCGGCATCGATGTCACCGCCGTGCCCACCCTGGCCGACTGGCTCGCATCGCCCCGGCCGGTGCGCGGCCCGGTGTTCTTCAAGAACTGCGGCTGGGGCGGCTGGGACCTGGCGGCGGCCCGCCTGGTGAGCCGCCGGCAGCAGGCCCGCTGAGCGGGGCGCGCGGCGGCGGCACCGGCGCGTCCAGCGCCGCGCCCGGGTCTTCCTCGCCCGCCACCGAGGCCAGCAGCTCGCTGGCATCGGCCTTCCTGCCGTCGGACGGCGGCGGGGGGGATGGTGGCAATCGAATGGTGCGGCTCATGGTCGTTCCCAGGGGCAAACGGCGCTCCCGCTCCCCGCCAGCGCCCGCACGGGCATGCCACTTGCCGGTGGACGGGCTCCCCAACGGATTCAAGGAGCCCCCGCATGAACCACCGAGCAAGCCCCCTGACCGCCCTGGCGTTCACCACCGCCCTGCTGTGGAGCACCACGGCCTTCGCGCAAGGCCTCGCGCCCATCGACAAGAGCTTTCTGCAGCAGGCCGCCGAAAACGGCCACGCCGAGGTCTCGGCCGGCCGCCTGGCCCTGACCAAGGCGCGCAACCCCAAGGTGCGCGACTTCGCGCAGCGCATGGTCGACGAACACAGCAAAGTCGGCGAAGAGCTGCGCACGCTCGCCGCCGCCAAGCAGCAGGAGCTGCCCACCGAACCCTCGATGCTGCAGAAAGGCAAGGAGATGATCATCGCCGGCCTGGGCGACGAAACCTTCGACCGCCGCTACCTCAACCAGATGGGTGTGGAGGCGTACAAGAGCGCGATTCCCCTGTACGAAAAAACCGCGCTCGAATCGCGCGACCCGGAGGTCAAGGCCTTCGCCTCCAAACACCTGCCGGCCCTGCGCGAGCAGCTGCAGGCCGCGCAGGACCTCAAGGTCTCGGTGGACCAGCGCCCTGCCTCGACGAAGTGAGCGCGTTCAGGGCGGCGTGGGCAGCAGCAGATCGCGGTCGAGCTGCCCGCAGCCGGTGACGCCCAGCATGGCCATGTTGCGGTCGATCTCGGCGCGCAACAGTTCGATGGCGTGCGCCACGCCGCGCTGGCCCGCCACCGCCAGCGCGTGGTTGAACGGCCGACCCACGAAGACGAAGCGCGCCCCAAGCGCGAGCGCCTTGAGCACGTCCGAGCCCCGGTGGAAGCCTCCGTCCACCATCACCGGCATGCCGCCCACGCCGTCCACGATGCGCGCCAGCACCTGCATGGGCGCCACCGCGCCGTCGAGCTGGCGCCCGCCGTGGTTGGAGACCACGATGCCGTCGGCCCCGAGCGCCTTGGCCTTCACCGCATCGGCCACGCTGAGGATGCCCTTGATCACCAGTGGGCCGGGCCAGAAGGCGCGGATGCGCTCGACGAACGACCAGTCCAGGTGGTCGCGGTGCGAGAAGTCGCGCAGCACATTGCTCGACAGAATGGGGGCGCCGCGCTCGGCGAACGAGTTCTCGAAATGCGGCATGCCGTGGCGCCACAGCGTCTTCGCGAAGGTGCCGAGCAGCCAGCGCGGGTGTGACACCCCTTCCCACGCCAGCCGCAGGCTGGGCCGCAGCGGCGTGGAGAAACCGTTGCGCACGTTGTTCTCGCGGTTGGCGCTCACGGGAATGTCCACCGTGACCACCAGCGTCTCGTAGCCCGCGTGGCGCACGCGCTGCAGCAACGCGAGGATGCGCGCCTCGTCGCCCGGCAGGTAGGCCTGGAACCAGGTGCCCGGCGCGGCCTGGGCCACGTCCTCCAGCGGCGTGAGCGACGAACCGCTCAGGATCGCGGGAATGCCGGCCTCGCGCGCGGCCTGGGCCAGCGCGATGTCGCCGCGGTAGGCCGAAAGCGCGGCCAGGCCCATGGGTGCGATGCCGAAGGGGCTCGCGTAAGTGGTGCCGAACAGCGGCTGCTGCTGCGTGCGGCGCGACACGTCCACCAGCACGCGCGGCACGAAGCCATGGGCGTTCATCGCGTCCTGGTTGCGGCGCAGCGAGACGTTGTCCTCCGCCGCGCCCGCCACATAACCGTGGATGGGCCGGGGCAGGCGGCGCTGCGCGAGCGGCGCGAAGTCCTTGAGCGCGAGGATGTTCGAGAGGGCGGAGGGCATGGTGAAGCGACAGGAAGGCTCCCGCCCCGGCCAGGTCGCCGGGGCGCGGGATTCGAAAAGGAAAAGCCGGGGGTCAGGCGAGCGTCTGCCCGCCGTCCAGCGTGATGGTGCTGCCGGTCACGTAGGCCGAGGCGTCCGAGGCCAGCCACACGGCGATGTCCTGGATTTCCTCGGGCCGGCCGATGCGGCCCAGCGGCACCTGGCGCACGAAGGCCGCGTACTTCTCGGGCACCGACATCTCGGCCTCGGTCAGCGGCGTGAGGAAACGCCCCGGCGCGAGCACGTTGACGCGAACCCCTTTCGGCGCCCACTCCATCGCCAGCGCGCGCGAGAGGTTGATGACCGCCGCCTTGGCCGCCGAGTACGGCGCGTTGCCGGCCCGGCCGCGCATGCCGGCGGTGGACGAGAGGTTGATGATGGAGCCGCCGCCCTGTGCCAGCATGTGCCGGCCCACGGCACGGCAAACCTTGAAGGTGGACGAGAGGTTGGCCGAAATGACGCCGTCCCACTCCTCGTCGGTCACGTCCACGCTGGGCTTGCGCAGGCTGCCGCCGGCCGCGTGGGCCAGCACATCGATGCGGCCGAAGCGCGCCACCGCCTGCTCCACCACCGCATCGACCTGGCGCGAATCGGTGGCGTCGGCCACGGCCACCAGGGCTTGGCGGCCCAGCGCCTCGACCTCGCGGGCCACGGCCTCCAGGTCGGCGCGCGTGCGCGCCATCAGCACCACGTCGGCCCCCGCGCCGGCAAAGCCCAGCGCGATCGCGCGGCCCAGCCCCTTGCCCGCGCCGGTGACCAGCGCGGTGCGCCCCGCCAGGCGACCGCCGGCCTGTTCCTTGTCATTCATGAGGTCCGCTCCTGATGCTGATGCTGCTGAGTCTTCAATCCGCCGTGATGCCGGCCGAGCGGATGATGCCACCCCACTTGGTGGCATCGGCCTGCACGAAGGCCTTGGTGGCCGCCGCGTCCGAGGCCAGCGTGGTCAGGCCGAGTTGCGCGAGCTGCGTCGTCACCGACGGCTGGCGCAGCGCGTGCGTGAACGCGTTCTGCAGTTGCGTCACGATCGGCGCGGGCACACCGGCCGGGGCGAAGACCGCGTACCACACGGACGCGCCGAAATCGGCCAAGCCCGAGGCCGCCAGGGTCGGCGTGTCGGGCAGTTGCGCCACGCGCTGCGACGAGGTGACCGCCAGCGCCTTCAGGGCACCGCTGCGGATCTGCGGCAGCAGCGGCGGCATGTTCTCGAACGCCAGCGTGACGCGGCCGGCCAGCAGGTCCTGCATCGCCGGCGCCGTGCCTTTGTACGGCACGTGGATCATCTCGGTGCCGGTCATGCGCTCGAACAGCTTGGCGCAGAGGTGCTGCGTCGAGCCATTGCCCACCGAGGCGTAGGCCACCTGGCCCGGCCGCGCCTTGATGTAGGCGATGAGTTCCTGCACCGAGTTCACCGGCAGCGAGGGCGGCACCACCAGCACGTTGGGCACGGTCGCCACGCCGATGATGGGCGTGAAGTCCTTGAGCGGGTCGTAGGGCAGGTTCGGGTACAGCGCGGGCGCGGTGGCGTAACCGGGCGTGCTGCCCAGCGTGAGCGTGTAGCCGTCCGGCTTGGAGCGGGCCACGGCTGTGGTGCCCACGACGCCGCTGGCGCCCGGCTTGTTGTCCACCACCATGGGCTGGCCCAGCACGCCACCGGCCTCGCGCGCCAGCAGGCGGCACAGCAGGTCGTTCGTGCCGCCGGCCGCCCAGGGGCTCACCAGCGTGATGGGGCGGGAGGGAAAAGCCTCGGCAAAGGCCGGCCATGCCGACGTGAGGCTGCCGAGGCCCAGGGCTTGGATGAGATGACGTCTTTGCATGGTGGTGGTCCTTTGCGCGGGGTGAGGGGGTGAAGGGTCAGGGTTGGATTTCGAAGGTGCAGATCGTCTCGACCGGCGCCGTGTAGATCAGGTCGGGCACGCTCAGGCTGGCGCGCGCCATCGCCGCGCGCTCGGCGCCCAGCACCTCCACGAACAGGTCCGACGCGCCGTTGGAGACGTAGGGCGCGCGCTCGAAGCCGGGCGCGCCGTTGACGTAGATCAGCAGCTGCACCACACGCACGATCCGGTCCAGATCGCCGAGCACGGCCTTGGCCTGGGCCAGGTGGTTGATCGCGCACAGCCGGGCCGACTGGTAGGCCTCGTCCACCGAGACCTTGTCGCCCACCTTGCCCAGGTAGGGGAACTCGCCGTTGTGGTGCCCCAGGGCACCCTGGCAGAAGAACAGGTTGCCCACCGCGACGCCGGGCACCAGCGCCGGGTTGGCCTTGATGATGGGCGCATCGGGCAGCACGATGCCCAGCTCGGCCAGGCGTGATTCGATCTTGCCCATGGGTCTCACTCCACTTCGGCGACGCACTCGATTTCCAGCAGGAAATCCTTGCGCGGCAGGCGGGCCTCGACGGTGGTGCGCGCCGGCCAGGTCTGCGGGTCGTTGCCGAAGAACTCGCGGTAGATCTCGTTCATCTCGTCGAAGTCGGCGCGGCGGTCCAGGAACACATTGACCTTCACCACCTGCGCCAGCGACGAGCCGGCCTCTTCCAGGATGTTCTGCAGGTTGGTCATGCACTGGCGCATCTGCGCGGTGAAGTCGCCCTTGGCCAGCTGCATCTCGCCGTGGTAGGCCGGGCAACCGGAGACGAACACGAGGTTGCCGGTGCGCACGGCGTGGGCGTGAGGCGCCTTCGTGCGGGTCACCTTGGGGCTGTAGATCACTTGTTTGGTCATGGGAACTCCTGTGTGCGGAAAAACGTTGGAAACGCAAATGTGCCTGCCGTTTGGCGTCGCAACAAACGATTTGTTTTGAACAATGAGTTGCCATTTTCGCAACACACATCCTAGAATCGCCGCATGATCCTGCAGACCTCCCTGCTGCGCTACCTCGAAGTGGCGCAAAGCGGCTCCATCCGCGCCGCCGCCGAGCGGCTCTTCGTCACGCCCTCCGCGCTCAGCCGCGAGCTGCAGAAGCTGGAGGAAGACCTGGGCGTCACCCTGTTCGAGCGGCGCGCGCGCGGCATGGTGCTCACCGCCGCCGGCAAGGTCTACCTGAACCACGTGCGCGACGCGCTCAACGGCATCGAGCGCATGCGCTCCGAGCTCGACGCGCTGCAGAACCTGCACCGCGGCCACGTCTCGCTGCTCTCGGTGGAGGGCTACGCCTCGGACTTCCTGGCCCCCGCCATCGCCCAGTTCCAGGACGCCTACCCCAACATCACTTTCTCGCTGCGCATCACCGGCACCGGCGCGGTGGAGAACGGCATCGCCAGCGGCGAGGCCGACATCGGCCTGGTCTTCAACCTGCAGCCCAAGGCCGAGATGCACTCGGCCCTGCACCTGCACGCGCCCCTGCTCGCCGTGATGGCGCCCAGCCATGCACTGGCGCGGCGCAAGAGCCTCACGCTCTCGCAGATCGCCGGGCAGCGCCTGGCGCTGCCCGACAACAGCTTCGGCGTGCGCCGCCTGATCGACTTGCAGAGCCACATGTCCAAGGTCCACATCACGCCCGCGCTGGAAGCCAACTCGCTCGCGGTGCTGCGCGGCTTCGCGCGCAACGGCGGCGGCATCACCCTGCTCTCGCACATGTCCATCCGCAACGAGCTGGCCATGGAGCAGCTGGTGGGCGTGCCGCTGGACGACGCGCTGCTCTGCCAGGGCGGCATCGACGTCTGCGTGCTCTCCGAGCGCAAGCTGCCCGTGGCCTCGGCGGCCTTCCTCAAGCACCTCACCGAAGTGGGGCGCGCCGCGCTCTGAAGCGGTGCGTCAGCGTTGCGCGCAGATCAACACTGCGTGCAAAAGAAGTCGTTTGTGGTTGCACAGTCGACTCCGTAAGCTCGGGACCATTCAGGCAAGGCACTGGCGCCTTGCGGTTGGAACCCGGAGCCCCCAATGCCCCAGAAACTCGACGTGCACGCCGGTGCCATCGAAACCCTGCCCCCCGCCGATTTCCGCTGGCCCGGCGGCCAACGCCTCGGCATCTTCTTTCGCGTTGCGCTGGAAGGCTGGTCCGATGACCAGTGGCCGGGCTTCGGCCCCATGGGCAACCCGCTCAAGCCCGGCACGCCCGACCTGAACGCGCTCGGCTGGGTCGAGTACGGCATCCGGCGCGGCATCCACCGCATCCTCGACGTGCTGGAGCGCCAGCAGATCCAGACCAGCATGCTGGTCTGCGGCGTGCTGGCCGAGCGCTACCCTGAAACGCTGCGCCGCATCGCCGATGCCGGCCACGAAATCGTGGCGCACTCCTGGGGCATGGACGTGATCCCGGCCTACCTCGACGAAGCCGCCGAACGCGCCAACATCCGCCGCACCACCGAGCTGCTGGAACAGGCCTGCGGCGTGCGCCCCGTGGGCTGGATCAGCCCGCGCGCCTCGCCCAGCGTGCGCACCGCGCGCCTGCTCGCCGAAGAAGGCTACGAATGGCACGGCGACACCATGAACGACGACCTGCCCTACCTCGTGCGTTTCGGCGACCGCGAGATCGCGGCTTTTCCCGGCGGCATGGAGATGAACGACACGCCGCACGCCATCCGCTACGGCAACGCACCGCGCCAGATGCTGGAGCTGTTCGACGACTGGCTCGACTTCGTGCAGCGCCACGAGCCCGGCGCGGTGCGTCTGAACCCTTCCATCCACGGCCACGTGTTCGGCCGCCTCAGCGGCATAGGCGTGTTCGAGGAACTGATCCGCCGCGCCCGCGCGCTCGACGACACCTGGATCGGCCGCCAGGGCGATGGCATCCGCCACCTGCGCCAGTCGCTTCGCTGAACACCCCTCACCACCCCCACCGCCCCACAGGAGAAGCTCCATGAACGCACACCACCCGCATGGCCTCACCCGCCGCCACGTTGTTGCCGGCGGCACGGCCCTGGCCGCCCTGATGGGCAGTGGCCTGGCCCGCGCCGCCGGCTACCCCGAGCGCCCCATCCGCATGGTGGTGCCCTACCCCGCCGGCGGCTCCACCGACATCGTGGCCCGCCTGGTCGCCAAGCACCTCGGCGAAGTGCTCAAGGGCACCGTGGTGGTGGACAACAAGGGCGGCGCGGCCGGTGCCATCGGCGCGGCCGACGTGGCCCGCGCCGCACCCGACGGCTACACCCTGCTCTCCAACATCGTCACCTCGGCCGTGCTCACGCCCATCACCCAGGCCAAGACGCTCACCTACGACCCCATCGGCGCCTTCCAGCCCGTGGCCATGGTGGCAAAACTGCCCAACGTGCTCATCATCAACAAGGACATTCCGGTGCGCACCTTCAAGGAGTTCGCCGCCTGGGCGCGCGCCAACCCCCAGCGCGCCAGCTACGGCACGGGCGGCACCGGCAGCGTGATGCACCTCACCGGCGAACTGCTCAAGCGCGACGGCGACTTCGCCATGGAACACGTGCCCTACAAGGGCGCGGCCGCCGCCATCCAGGACCTCATGGGCGGCAGCATCGTCGCGGTGCTCGACAACATCACCGGCGTCATCGGCCCCATCCGCTCCGGCCAGGTGCGCGCCCTGGGCGTCTCCACCGACCAGCGCTCGCCCGCCCTGCCCGACGTGCCCACCTTCGCTGAAGCGGGCGTCAAGGGTTTCTCCAACGCCAGCTGGTTCGGCGTCTTCACGCGCGCGGGCACGCCGCGCGACATCGTCGCCCAGCTCGAAAAAGCCACGCTGGAAGCCTGCGCGCGGCCCGAGGTGGTGCGCACGCTCACCGAACTCGGCGCCGTGCCCGACCCCATGGGCGCCCAGGCCATGGACACCTTCTGGAAAGCCGAATTCACCTACTGGAAACGCGCCATCGACGCCGCCGGCATCCCCCTGAACTGAACCCCGACCCCAAAGGCCTCTCTTGAAATTCGCCAGCTTCCTGCACCAGGGCACCGCCACCTACGGCGCCGTCATCGACGACCAGCACCTCGTGGACCTGCGCCCCGCCCTGGGCGCGCTCGCGCCCGACCTCCAGAGCGCGATCGCGCAAGGCCTGCTTGACAAGGCCGCCACCCTCGCACGCGCCGCCACCGAGCGCATCCCGCTCGACGCCGTCGAGTTTCTGCCCGTGATCGGCCGGCCGGCCAAGATCGTCTGCGTGGGCCTCAACTACGCCGACCACGTGCGCGAGACCGGCCGGCAAGTCACGCAGCAGCAAGCGCCCACGCTGTTCCTGCGCGTGGCCAACTCGCAGGCCGGGCACGGCCAGGCCCTGCTCATCCCGCCCGAATCGCCCGCGCTCGACTTCGAAGGCGAGATCGCCGTCATCATCGGCAAGCCGGGGCGCCGCATCGCCGAGAGCGCGGCCTGGGCGCACGTGGCCGGCTACGCCTGCTACAACGACGCCAGCATCCGCGACTGGCAGACCGCCACCTCGCAATGGACCGCCGGCAAGAACTTCGCACGCACCGGCGCCTTCGGCCCCTGGATGGTCACGGCCGACGAGATCCGCCCCGACCAGGTCATGACCCTGGTCACCCGCCTCAACGGCGAAGAAGTGCAGCGCACCACCACCGACCTGCTCATCCACAGCATCCCCTCGCTCATCGCGCACATCAGCTGCTTCACCGAACTCGAAGCGGGCGACGTCATCGTCACCGGCACCCCGGGCGGCGTCGGCTTCAAGCGCCAGCCGCCGCTCTACATGCGGCCGGGCGATGTGGTGGAAGTGGAAGTGGATGCGCTGGGCGTGCTGCGCAACCCGATCGAGGCCGAACTGGCCTGAACGCCCCGGGGCAGGCCCGGGGTTCAGTCCCCGGTGATCTTGCCCAAGAGCCGGATCAGTTCGGCGGTCTCGGCATCGGAGAGCGCGGCGCGCAGCGCCGCCTCGTGCTCGCGCACGATGCGCGCGGCGCGGCTCCAGCACTTGCGCCCCTCGGGCGTGAGCTTCAGGTACACCGTGCGCCGGTCGTGCTCCTGGCGCGTGCGGTCGATCAGGCCGCGCTCGGCCAGCTTGTCCGCCAGCGGCACCATCGACGGGTTCGTCAGCCCCACGCCGCGCGCCAGCTGGCCCTGCGGCAACTCCACATTGCAACTCAACAGCTCCAGCACGCCATACATGGCCGTCGTCAGCTGCAGCTTGCCCAGCGCGAGGTCCAGGCGGCGCAGCGCCTGGTTGTGCGCTTTTCGAAGGTGGTACCCGACGTAAGCGTCGAGCGCGGGAGAAGAAGGAGGGGTGCAATCGGCCATGGGCAGCCGGCAGGATAGCACGCAGCCACTCGATCATTCTCTGTCTATTAGTTTGACATCAAACTATTCGATGACTACACTTCGGTCCAACATCAATCAGGAGACCGCATGTTCGTCGTCGACAACCACATCCACCTGGGCCAGCCGGGTGTTCACGTTTCGCAGCACATCTACAGCGAGCTGCGCAAGAACTGGAGCGATCGCGGCTTCCGGTACCACAGCACCGAGGTGAAGTCCGAGCGCCGCGACGGCGAGATGCTCGTCCACGTGATGGACGAAGTCGGCATCGACGTGTGCTGCGTGCTCGCCGGCAACTGGAACCGCGTGCTCCCGCCCGAGCAGCGCCCTTACAACGTGCCCAACGAATTCGTGGCCCAGCAGGTCAAGGCCTCCAAGGGCCGGCTCATCGGCATCTGCAGCGCCGACCCCATCATCGACCCCTGGGGCGCCGCCGACGAACTCGAGCGCTGCGTGCGCGAGCACGACTTCCGCGGCATCAAGCTCTACCCCACCTACGCGCACTTCGACCCGCGCGACAAGGCCTGCGAACCCCTGTACGAAGCCGCCTCCGCGCTCGGCGTGCCGGTGCATTTCCACATGGGCTTCACGCCCGTCTGCGGCGCCGACATGAAGCTGCAGCAGCCCTGGCTGCTCGACGAAGTGGGCCAGCGCTTCCCCAAGATGAAAGTGGTCATCTGCCACCTGGGCTACCCCTACGCCGCCGAAGCCATGGGCGTGGTCGCGCGCAACCCCAACTTCCACGCCGACCTCAGCGCGCTGGGCTTCTACCATCCGCGCACCGTCTACCAGCTCATCCACGACTTCGGCTGCGTCAACCCCTGGGAACGCCTGCTCTACGGCTCGGAGAATCCCTTCATGTGGACCTTCCACAAGACCGTGCAGAACATCAACGAACACGCGCGCGCTCTCGACATGCCCGAGATCCCCGACCACGCGCTCGAACTCATCCTCGGCGGCAACGCCACGCGCCTCTACCGCATCGACCAGAGCAAACAGCACCGCCCCGCGACGCCGCCCGCCAAGGCCGCCGCCTGACCACCCCATCACACCGGAGACAAGACACCATGAAGAAGATCGCTCGCCGCTCCCTGCTGGCCGCAGCCCTGGCACCCGCCTTCGGCACCCTCGTCGCCCCACTGGCCCATGCGCAGGGGGCCTTCCCCGCGCGCCGCATCTCCGTCGTCGTGCCCTTCCCCGCCGGCGGCCCGGCCGACATGGTCGCGCGCGTCATGCAACCGCTGATGCAGAAAGCCCTGGGCGAAACCGTCATCGTGGAAAACTTCGCCGGCGTCGGCGGCGCCATGGGCGTGGGCAAGGTGCTGGCCGCGCCGGCCGACGGCCACACCATGCTGCTCACCACCGTGGCCGAGCCCATCCTGCCGCCCCTCACCATGCCCAGCGTGCGCTACAAGCCCGACGACCTCGTGCTCGTCTCGCAACTCTCGTACACCAACATCGCGCTCGTCGTGCGGCCCAGCCTGCAGATCAACTCGGCGCAGGCCCTGGTGGACTACCTCAAGAACCCGTCCAACAAAGCCCTGACCTACGCCACGCCCGGCAGCGGCACGCTCTACCACCTCATGGGCGAGCACTTCAAGATGCTCACCGGCACGCAGCAGCTCATGCACGTGCCCTACAAGGGCCTGGCACCGGCCGTGAACGACCTCATTGGCGGCCAGGTGGACGTGGCCTTTCTGCCCATGGCCGGCAGCACCGCCAAACTGATCGAAGCCGGCACCCTGCGCGCCCTGGCCCACACCGCCGACAAGACCGTGGCCGGCCTGCCGCGCCTGAGCGAAGTCGACGCCAGCCTGAAAGACTTCGTCTACACCGTGTGGACCGGCGTCTTCCTGCCGCGCCAGACACCCACCGACGTGGTGGCCGCCGTGCACAAAGCCATCGACACCGCACTGCAAGGGCCGGAATTCGGCGTGTACACCCGCGAAGCCGGCGGCGTGGCGCTCACGCGCGCCATGCCGCTGAAACAGGCGCAGACCTTCTACAACGCCGAAGCGCAGCGGCTGCAGCGGGTGTTTCAGGCGGTGAAGCTGAAGGCGGACTGAGCGCGAGCGCAGCTTCAAGAGCAAGGGCCCCGATGGGGCCCTTTGTTTTTTCGCATCTCAGCTAGGATGGCTGTCGGCCAGCAGCGAGCACGCGCCAGAGCCTTCACAAGCCTGTCACCCGGAAGCCATGAAAAACGGAACAACCGCTGAACTTCAGATCATCCTTGCCGTCACGGCATTCCCATTCGGGGTCCGTTTTGCGGTGCAACACGGTCGCGATGGCTTGCTGCCGCCCTACGCGTCGACGGCCGAGCTCGTGTCGTTCGCCATCACCATGAGTCTCGGCCCCACGCTGCCGGACGGATCGTTCAACTTCCGTGGCCCGTTCGCGCAAGGCACACCGGCCGACCGCTTCATTTACCTGAACTCGGGGACCTACGCAGGCCAACCCGATTCACGCTGGGAGCGAAGGGCGAAGATCAAGTTGGCCGGCATCCCCCAGCCCTTGGTGGAGACCGCCACAGGAGACGCCAACTGCGCCATCGAAGGTCGCATCCACGGCACGGCGCGAGACGGCGGGCCGGTGTGCGCGACCGTGGGTCCTCAGGCGATCAGCTGGCACTTGGTCAAGCGCTCCACGCCCTCTGAGTGACGCGGACTTCCGCTTCGTCGATTTCCGTCGGGTGTCAGCACACGGCGTGGCTGGCCCATCCAGAAGCACGGGCTACTCTGCTGAAGCGGCCAGCCGGCGCAGTGCAAGAAAGCTCCATCTGACGTCCGCCCGCCCAAGCATGTCTTCGCGCTCGGCCTGGTGGTGGCTGTGCAGCCCGTGCCGTGCGGCCAACCGAACCGTGTCCTCAGCGGAGACGTCGAACATTCTTCTGCCCTCCGGTATCGGGCCGTGCCGCAGAGACATGAAGACCTGACCGTTGTCGGCCGTCAGCGCGGCCACCGCTTCCATGGCCACCTCCCGCTCTTGAGGATCCAGATGCATCCACACGGCGGTGAGAAGGACGACGTCGAACCGGCGCTTTGCTTGCCGCAAAACGCCCAGCGTCGGCAGATGGTCGTCCATCCAATCGATGGGCAGCGCGCCATGAAGGCGCTGGCCCTCGCGGCGAAGTTCGCCTGTGGGCTCCACGGCGACGACCTGATGACCGCAGCGGGCGAGTGCCGCGGCATCGCGCCCCGACCCCGCGCCGATGTCGACCACCGTGGCCGGCTGTGTGGGAAACAGGTGAATCAGGTCACGGTAGACCTCAGCGAAAGTGATGCTCTCGTATTGAGAAGCCAAGGCCGATGCGTTCGCACCGTATCCAGCCGCTCCGGGGACTGTAGAGGTCATGGATGCCATACGTGGTTTGGAGAAGCGCTTGCGGAGCGCAGCGCGCGACTGCTTCTGGCCGATGCCCGACATGCTAGCTCAGGCTGAACCATCGAGGCGACCCACGGCCGCTCATTGCAGTTCAACATGCCCAGCAAACGCCCCGCCACTGCGCACCACCTCCCCATGCTCCACCCCATGCGCGAAGCGCACGGCGGGGTCGGCCTGCAGGCGCTCATACAGGGCGTTCAACGCCGGGTAGTCGCGGCGGTCCAGCACCTGGTGGAAATCGTTCCAGCGCGCGATGCCCATGAAGTACGCGTCCGCCGCGCTGCGGTGCTCGCCCACCAGCCAGTCGCGCCCGCCCAGCAAACCCTCCAGCGCGGCATGGGCGCGGCGCACCTTGTCGTGCCCCATGGCCGTTACCGCGCGCAGCGCTTCGCCTTGCAGGCCGTGCTCCATTGCGTACCAGAGCGGTGCGAATGACTCGAAGAAATCGGTGTTCAGGAACGCCAGCATCTCGTTGAAGCGGTCGAACTCCGCGCTGCCCTGCGCAGGCACCAAGCCGCTGGAGGCAGCCACCCCAGCCGCCGCCCCGATGTGATGCAGGATGGCCACGCTCTGGCTCACGAAGCGGGCATCGGCCGTGCGCAGCGAGGGCGTTTCGCCCCCCGGGTTGATGCGCTTGAAGGCCTCGCTGCTCACCACCTCGGGCATCTGGATGCGGCACAGCTGGTAAGGCAGGCCGCTCCACTCCAGCGCCACGATGGCACCAAACGAACAGCCTTCAGGCACGCCATAGAAAAGAAGAATAAGTTTCATGGTGGGTTTCAACTCCTGTTGCATTGACGAAGGAGTGCATTCTTGCGGCGTGGACGATGGCCGCCTAGACGGGCAAAAGGCAACGCATCGTCCACATATGTGGACAATGGCGGCATGAACCTGAACGACCTCACCCTGTTCGCCCAGGCCGTGGAAAGCGGCGGCTTCGCGCCCGCGGCCCGGCGCTTCTCGGTGCCGAAATCCACCCTGAGCAAACGCGTGGCCGCGCTCGAAGCCAGCCTGGGCGTGCGCCTCATCGAGCGCAACTCGCGCAGCTTTCGCCTCACCGACACCGGGCACGACTTCTACCAACACGCGCGCGCCGCGCTGGTGGAGGTGGAGAGCGCGCGGCAGGTGGTGCAGTCGCGCCTGGCCGAGCCCAGCGGCACCGTGCGGCTCACCGCCGCCGTGCCGGTGGTGCAGTTCCAGCTGGCGCCCCACCTGCCCGCGCTCGCCCGCACCTGGCCCCGCCTGCAATTGCAGCTGCACGCGAGCGACCGCTTTGTGGACCTGGTGCAGGAAGGCTTCGACATCGCGCTGCGCAGCCACTTCGCCCCCCTGCCCGACTCGGGCCTGGCGCAGCGCACGCTCAAGGTGGAGCCCGTGATGGTGGTCGCGGCCCCCGCCTACCTGCGCGAGCACGGCACACCGCGCCAGCCGAGCGACCTCGCGGCGCACCAGGCCCTGCTGACGGGTGTGGACGCCACACGCTGGACGCTGCGCAACAGCAAGGGCGAAGTGCAGATCGCCGAGCCACAGCCGCGTTTGGTGGCCGACGAATCCGTGGCGCTGCTGCACGCGGCCACGGCCGGCCTGGGCATCGTGTGCCTACCCGAGAGCATCTGCCAGCACCACCTGGCGCGCGGGGAACTGGTGCGCGTGCTGACGCGCTGGACGGCGGGCAGCGTCACCACCACCGCGCTGGTGCCGCACCGCCGCAGCCTGCTGCCTTCGGTGCGTGTGGTGCTGGAGTTTCTTTCGGAGCAGCTGGGGTCGGCGGCTTAGCCAGCTCTGCAGAAGATACTGTATCAACATACAGTAAAATGACACCAAGCCAGACACCATGCGGTGTGTGGCGCCACGCAGTTGCTGTTGTTGTCTCCTTGTGGATCTACAGCTTTAGCCCGTCCGCCTTGTTGGGGGACGGGCTTTTTCTTGGCATTAGACGACGCGTCGTAAAAAGAAGCGGGCAATAGCCGCTATGCAGCGATAGCTGCCGAAGCAGGCCGACTCTGAGCTCACGCTATCCATTGAAGACCGGACATTCGCCGCAGGACGCTTGGTGGAGGCATGACGATGGTTGAATCCTTGTATGGGCGTTCGCCACACCGCTGTCAGATGCGAAATCGCCACTCCTCTCAACGACGCCCCACCCATGTATCGCTCCGGCATGAGGCTAAAAACGTTGGCCACAGCCGCATTTGCTGCGTCATTACTCGAGAGAGAAGAACTTTTCAGCAAACTCTTCAACGCTCATCATTGGTGTGGTGCGGTGGATGGCGCGATGGCAACTAGGGCACAGAACTGCTAGATCTTTCATGAACGTCTTGGTCGGTGCCTCCAGTTCCGAGAGGGGGACTTTGTGATGGATTTCCCATATGGCAGCGTTTAGTCCGGGATACTTGAGCGCTGAATATGATCCGCACGCCTCACACTCCAACCCGTCCTCTGTCATCGCCAATCGACGCTTTTCGTCAGCTAACGAGGGATTGCGTTCGCGCCGCAGGTGAGAAATGAGCTTTTTCTGCCCTTCAATCGCCCCGGCGTCGACGTCCGGTCCAAGCGTCGGCCCCAGCCCCGCAACAAAGTTCGCAAGCTCGAACGGCATAACTTCCTGTCGCAGCCTCTCCCACGCCGCCCGATTGCCCAGTCCCTGAAGAGCATCCAACCCCCGTTCGATCGCCTTGTAGTCATCACTAGAAAACCTCCACTTGAGCGATTGCTCGACGATTGCATCACGCAACGTTGAGGGAATTCCCGGGCCTGCCCAAGCCTTGGGGTTGACTTTCCCAGATCCCGCCAGCACAGCGGTGAGAGCAAGCAACGGGGTGCGCGAGTAGGCCGCAGCCGCATCAAGCAAGTCGCACATTTGCGCGACAGCGCGAGCATCCTTCCTAGGCCGCCCAATCCGCTCTGCCATGCTCGCATACGTCAGCGGTTCATCGCCCGCCTTGGCAACCCTCAGAACCGCCAACAACTTACGAGCTCCCTCATGTTGCACCGATGCTCTCATCGCTTTTCTCCCAAAAGTGTAAAACGCCACCCGCTTGATACGAATTGAATAATGAAAGGCGTCGTGGTAGTTCTGTCGCTTCACTCGCGCGACAAGCTCCGACCAGTCATACCGTTTGGCTTCTCCGAATGGTTGTGCTCGCCGTTGCCAATCATCGCGCAACGGGGAGAGCAGCGCTGACTCTCGTAAACCGTGCGGGTTACGAAACACAAAGGCTTTTTCCCAATGGACGAAAGCCTTTTCAGTAGGTAGGCTGTTCTAAGGATGAATCAAATTTTAAGTCGAGGAGAACATGCACCCCAATACTCGTGCTTTAGTTGCGGCAGCAGCCTCGAAGCTTGTCGCGGGAGGTGGGAACGTGGGCGCTGTCTATGACTACTCACAATCTCGTCATATTCAGGTCTCCGGCTCAGCTAACGGCGACAGTGTTTCACTGTACGACTACGACAGAGGCTGTCATTTTTCTGGATCAGGCGGCAGCTTGTATGACTACGGCCGGGGCTGTCACGTTTCGCTGCAATGCGATGGCAACAGCTTTAGTGGGTATGACTATGGTGATGGGCACCACTTTAGCGGGACGGTCAATGGAAACGACGTGTCTCTCTATGACTTTGGCGAGTCCTCCCATTTCAACTACTCGGCTTAGAACTATCCGTCTTTCCCGTGAGTCGACTTCGGCGACTGCCGAATTCCAATTCTGCGCGACAGGAGAAACATGCCATTAGACCTCTCGCAAACGCTGGTAGTAGGAATTTCTGCAACGGCTCTTTTCGATCTTGCAGAGGCGGATCGAGTCTTCAGAGCGAAGTTTCACGAAGACAGAGAAACAGCCGTCGCGGAGTACCGCGCCTACATGCTTGAACGGGAAGATGATGAGCTCGCCGATGGGACCGGGATGCACTTGGTCAAAGCTCTACTAGCATTGAACAAATACAAAAATTCCGACGACCCAAAACTCTTAGTTGAAGTCGTTGTGATGTCGCGGAACAGTCCCGAAACCGGCGTGCGTGTGTTCAATAACATTCGTTCGAAGCACCTCAAGATCAGCCGGCACGCGTTTACGGGTGGTGAGTCGGTGGTCCCTTATCTAGATGCTTTTGATGTGGATCTATTTTTAACCACAAACGTGGCGGATGCTCAGCGTGTGATTGATGCGGGAACTTGCGCGGCGGCCGTACTGAAAGACCCTCCAACGGACTGCGCCAAGCTACGCGACGATCAGGTTCGCATTGCATTTGATGGTGATGCCGTTCTCTTTGATGACAGCAGCGAAATTGTCTACAAGACTAAAGGCCTTGATGGGTTTCATGCGAATGAGGACGGGCAGCAAGATGTTCCTATGCCAGAAGGTCCATATGCCACGCTACTGCAGAAGCTCGCCAGCCTTCAACGGAGATTGCCCTTTAGCGTGGAGTTCTCGCCTGTTCACATTGCAATAGTGACCGCGAGGAACACTCCTGCCGAGTTGCGCGTCATCAAGACACTGCGGAAATGGGGCATCTACGCAAACGAAATCTTCTTCTTGGGCGGTGTTGAAAAGACGAAGGTCGTAAAGGCATTTGGAGCCCACGTCTTCTTCGACGATCAGGATCTTCACCTTGATCCTGCTGCGAAGTATGTTCCTGCGGGTCGCGTGCCGTATAGATCAGATTCGCCACTGTTCGTCGGCCCACTGAAGCCTGCGGCAACGACTGATGCACAGCCCTACCTTCCAGCGGACGCCATCGGCGCCGCTGAAGTCAAACGTTGAAAGATCGCTTTTCGCATCAACGCTACTTCCGCTTCTTGCCGACTGCGATCGTTCACGCAGAGAACATGAACGTCCGAGACCAGTCTGAAGCAGTCTCCAACCCCATGTGAAGGCGAAAAGAAAAAAGGCCTCCATGAGGCCTTTCTGTTTTCTGGATCAATGCCTTAGCTACTCTTCTTGCTCTTGGCTTCGGCGTTCCTCGTCCGAGGCTTGTGGACCTGATTAGAAGGCGCAGACGGAACCGCGCCCTCAGCCAGTAGCGCCATGTACCTCACCGCTTCGATCTGCATCTCATGCGTGCAACGGTCGAAGTCATCGAGCACGGCTCGTTGCATCGGCTCCAGGCCCAGCCTGGTCGAGATGCGCTTGCCCGTCAGCAGGTAGCAGACGTTCACACCCACCTCCCCCAACTTGACGAGGACTTCCGCGTCCGGGTTGCGCTCCCCTCGCTCGTAGTTTCCGATCGAGCGCTTCGAGATCCCAACGGCGTCGGCGAGCTCCTGTTGGTTGAGTTTGAGCCGACGCCTCTCCTCCAAAAATCGCTCCACGAAGTTACTCATTTTTGCCACAGCTGGGATATGATGGAATGAACATGTACCTAAAAAGTACCTGTTGTGTATTTTTCCGTTACTCAATGCTAGCCCAGGGAAAGGAGCAATTTCGACCATGTCCACATTCGCTGTCTCTTCGTCTCGCAAACGCGTCCCCAACGGGGTCAACAGTTCGCGCCCCATCGCGCTTCGGCTCACCCCGTTTGAGCTGGAACATGTGAAGGAGCGGGCCAGGCTCGAACACCGCTCCATGGCCAGCGTGTGCCGCCTCGCGGTGCTGCGCGAGCTGGGCTTGAACGACAACGAAAAGGTGACCTCATGAAACTCTTTGGCCGCAAACCATCCCCTCAGGCAGCAGCGTCAGCAGCAGTGCCTACGTGCACGCCCGATCCGGAGCACATGCCCTTCTTCCCGAAACCGGTGTCGACGCAGCGCATGTGGTTTTCGCTTCACCACAGCACGTCGGCGGAGCTGAAGGTGTCCACGCGTCGCACGAAGGTGAAAGATGCCCCTTATGACGTGGTGCTGCAGGCCTGCAAGGCGCCGCTGGAAACGGAATGGACCCTCAGCGCCGAGCAGGCGCGCGAACTCGCGGCCCGCCTGCTGGACGCCGCTGCCGACTGCGGCGAGTTCGACAACGCGACGTTTTCCCTTCGCTGGGACTGAACGGGCCGAGAGCGGCCAAGCCAAGCCCCTGTGGCTACGATGTGGGCTGCCAGCCCTGCGCAGCGGCCCACATCGGGCGCGCGCCTCGTGCCGGCGCAGCTTGGGGGCATGGGCATGACGACTTTTCTTCGATCCATCGCGCTGGCGGCGTGGCTGCTGGGCGCTTCCTTGCTTTTGCATGCGGCGCCGAGCGTGCAGGTGGGCTTCTCGCCGGAGGGCTCGGCGCGCCAGCTGGTGCTGGAAACGATCGCCAGCGCGCAGCAGAGCATTCACATCCTGGCCTATGCGTTCCAGGCGCCAGACATCATGCAGGCGCTGGTGGACGCGAAGAACCGGGGCGTGGAGGTGCGCGTGGTGGTGGACAAGAAACGCAACCGGGGCAAGACGAGCAAGAAGGCGATGGACTTCGTGACCCGCAACGGCGTGGAGTTGCGGACGAACGACCATTTCCACATCCACCATGACAAGACCATCATCGTGGACGGCCACACGGTGCAGACGGGTTCGTTCAATTTCGCGCCGTCGGCCGAGACGATGAATTCCGAGAACGTGGTGGTGATTCGCGGCATGCCCGAGGTGTCGAGCCAGTACATGGCGCACTGGCAATCGCGCTGGAAGCTGGGCAAGCCGTATCCTGCACAACCATGACACAACGATCTTCTCCCTCTTCTTCCTCCTCCATTTCCAAGCGCCGCCAGATCATCACGGTGATGATGCTGGTGCTGGCGCTCATCGGCGGCCTGGTGCGCTGGCTCGCGCCACAGCCTTCGCTGGCGCGCGATCTGGGTTCGGTGCTGATGGTGTTGTGGCTGCCGATCATTGGCAACATCATTGGCTGGCTGATCCAGCGCGCGAAAGCGCCGAAGCACCTGCCGCAGGGTTTCGCGGCGGGCACGGTGTTCAAGCCAGATGCGCGGATCGAACTCACCTTGCTCGCAGCCGACACGCCGGTGCTGAGCCGGCCGATCCGTGCGGGGTATTTCGATGGCGCGCTGGTGGTGGGCTCCGAGGGATTCACCACGCGCCTGGCCGTGCCCACCGATGGTGAGCCGGTGCCCGAGGTGCCTTGCACGCTGGAGGTGCAGTTCCTGCGCCCGGAGTTGGCGCTGGCCCAGCTCAAGAATGGCACCAAATTCGCGTTGCTGTCGGGCCGCACTTTGTTGGGCACGGGGCATGTGCTGCCGCTGGCTTGATTCGGGCTTAGGCTGCGATGGGCGCCCATCGGCCAAGAAAGGAATGCAGTTTGACTCCCTCTGACTTTGACGAACGCCGCGAACTCGAGGCGGCCTGCCATTGTGGTGCCGTGCGCTTTCGTTTGGTTCTGACTGATGGGCTGCGCAGCGTGCGGCGGTGCAACTGCTCGTACTGCAGCATGCGTGGCGCAGTGGCCGTCTCAGCCAACCTGGACGATATCCATGTCGTGCAGGGCGCGGACAAGCTGACGCTCTACCAGTTCAATACTGGGCAGGCGAAGCACTACTTTTGCTCGGTGTGCGGCGTCTATACCTTTCACTCCAGGCGTTCCGTCCCCAGCCAATACGGTGTGAACGTGGCGTGCATTGCTGGCCTGAGCCCGTTTGACTTTGATGAAGTGCCTGTGTTGGAAGGCCGAAACCATCCCAAAGACCGGGGCGACGGCGGGCCGATGACGGCCGGCTGGCTCAGTTACCGTGCCAACACGGATCATCGGCGTTGACGGTCATCGGCCAGTGACATCCGTTCTTCACCTCGTCGGTCCGTCGTTGCAGCGCCAGACGAGATTGCGTCGCACATCGAGCGGAATGTTCATCTTGCCCAGTTCCAGCCCTACTGACACTCAGGGCACTCCAATTCCAGGAAAATTGCGGCATGTTCAATTTCAACGTCGTCCAACCCACGTTCGCTGCCTAGCTGCGTCCTTTCGATGGCAATCGGAAGGAGATGACCTTCCGGCCCCACAACCCCGGCAGGCATGGTCTTCCGGGGTTTTTGTTTTTTCAGGTTCCAACATGTTCACGCGCACTTACGACAAGCTGATCGCCACGATTTCCGCCCGCCGGAACGTGGGATACGTGCGCGTGCGCCCGTGGTCCGGCCGACCCATTCCCTCCTGAGCCAGCCCTGGTGAATCCATGCCGGGGCGGCTTGATCGTCCTGACATGTGGACCCTCGAGGGGTCCGGAAAGATTCACCATGAACCGCACCAACAACAACAACGGCATCCGCAACATCGGCATCATTGCCCATGTGGACGCGGGCAAGACCACGACCAGCGAACGCATCCTCTACTACACGGGCGAGAGCCACCGCATGGGTGAAGTGCACGACGGCGCTGCCCACATGGACTTCGACCCCGAGGAGCGCCGACGCGGCATCACCATCAACAGCGCCGCCACCACCGTGCATTGGCGCGGGGTGCAGATCAACCTGATCGACACACCCGGCCACATCGACTTCAACATCGAGGTGGGCCGCGCGTTGCGCGTGCTCGATGGCGCCGTGGTGGTGCTCGACGGTGTGGCTGGCGTGGAGCCGCAGACCGAAACCAACTGGCGCCTGGCGGACCGGCACGAGGTGCCGCGCATCGCCTTCGTCAACAAGCTCGACCGCACGGGCGCGAACTTCGAACGCGTGATCGCGTCGATGCGCGAGCGCCTGGGTGTGCAGGCCGTCCCGGTGCACCTGCCCATCGGCGCCGAGGGCGAGTTCCGCGGCGTCGTGGACCTGGTGCGCATGCGTGCCCTGCTGTGGGAGCGCGACGATGCATCGCAGCCGGTGCAGGAAGCCGCCATTCCCTCTGACCTCCTGGCCGAAGCCCAGGCGGCCCGCGCGCGCCTGCTGGAAGCCGTGGTCGAGCAAGACGATGAGGCCCTGGAGGCCTGGCTGCGGGGCGAAGAGCCCTCGGTGGAACTGCTGCAACGCTGCATCCGTGCGGGCGTGCGCAAGCGTGCCTTTGTGCCGGTGCTGGCGGGTTCGGCCTTCCGCAATCGCGGTGTCGAGCCGCTGCTGGATGCGGTGGTCGACTGGCTGCCCGCGCCTGGCGAGCGCGAAGGCACGGCCACGGGCCTCGACAGCGCGCCGCTGGCCGCCCTGGCATTCAAGGTGGTGACCGACGAGCACGGCAGCATGGTCTTCGTGCGCCTGTATGCGGGCCGGTTGCGGCGTGGCGACTCGGTGCTCAACACCAGCACCGGGCGCATGGAACGCGCGGCCCGCCTCTATGAGGTGCATGCCGACAAACGCATCGAACGCGATGAACTCGTGGCGGGCGAGATCGCCGCGGTGGTCGGCTTCAAGGACACCCTCACGGGCCAGACCCTGAGCGATCCCAGGCACCCGGTGCAGCTGGAGTCCATCGCCGTGCCGGAGCCGGTGATCCACATGGCGCTGGAGCCGCGCACCAAGGTCGACCAGCAAGGCCTGTCCAAGGCGCTGCAGAGCATGCTGCGCGAGGACCCGAGCCTGCGCGTGCGCCAGGACGAGGAATCGGGGGAGACCATTCTGTCGGGCATGGGCGAGCTTCAGCTGGAGGTCGCCGTGCACAAGCTGCGCGACCGTTATGGCGTGGGCGTGGTGGTGGGCCGTCCTCAGGTGGCCTATCGCGAGACCATTGCCACGGCCGCGGAGCTGACGCACGTGCACAAGAAGCAGACCGGCGGCCCGGGCCAGTTCGCGCAGCTCACGCTGCGCCTGGAGCCTCTGGAGCGAGGTGCGGGCGTGCAGTTCGAAAGCCGCATCGTCGGCGGCGCCATTCCCCGCGAGTTCATTCCCGCGGTGGAAGCGGGTATCCGGCGCGCGGCCGAAGCCGGTCCGGCTTCGGGCTACCCGGCCGTGGACTTCCGCGCCGTGCTGCTCGATGGTGCTTTCCACGAGCGCGACTCCTCGGCCATGGTCTTCGAGCTGGCTGCAAGCCATGCGCTGCGCGATGCTTTCGCCAAGGCCAGGCCGCATCTGCTGGAGCCGGTAATGGCCGTGGAGGTGATCACGCCCACCGAATACCTGGGCGACGTGATCGGCGATCTGCACCGCCGCCGTGGCCAGGTGCGAGGGCATGAGGTGCGCGGCACGGCCACGGTGGTCGACGCGCTGGTGCCGCTGAAGGACATGTTCGGCTACATCAGCACGCTGCGCGCGCTTTCATCGGGCCGTGCGCAGTACACGATGCAGTTCGATGGCTACCAGGTGGCGCCGCCCGCTGTGGCCGAGTTGGCTGCAGCTTGACCAGAGGGGTGCAATCCTGCGGGATTGCACCCCTCGAACTCATGGTGTGGCCAGGCCCAACTAATATGTCGTCATGAATGATGCAAATCTCGACACCATTGTTGAACTCGAAGAACGGCTGGCGCGCGCCATGCGCACCTCCGATGTCCCGGTTCTGGACGAACTGCTGGCGGACGATCTGCTGTTCACGAACCACCAAGGCATGCTTGTGACGAAGCAGGAAGACCTTGACGTTCACAGGTCGGGCTTGTTGAAGCTGGACTCGCTCGATGCGTCGGACCGCAGCGTCCGGCTGCTCGGCAATGTGGCCGTTGTCGCGGTGCGAGTGCAGCTGGCTGGACGCTATGGCAACGATTCTTTTGAAGGCAGGTTCAGATACACCCGCGTTTGGGCACTGCTGGGCGCGCACTGGCGAATCGTCGCCGCGCACGCGAGCGTGGTGGCCGCGTAATACCGTCGGCGCCTGTCGAAAGACGGCCGTACCCGACTTGTCCCGTCTTTCTGTGCATAACTTTGTGGATGTCGCTGGAGCAACCTTGCCGCAGCGAGTGCCTGCGGGGCCTGCCGCTGTGTTGCCCAGGAAATGAGCAGGCAGCGCCAACCGCGCCATGCGCGGCGCGCGCGTCAAAGCGATTTGAACGCCGCCCGCATGCAGGCGATGAAGAAGCTCGCATGGGTGTCGCGCGGTGCGAGCTGCGACCTGAGCAGGTAGCTGGTGAACGGGATGTTGGGTTTGAAGGGGACGGTGACGATCCCTGGGAGCTTCATGGTCCGGGTCAGGATCGGGTTGACCAGGCTCACGCCCAGGCCTTCGCTGACCATTCTGCAGATGGTGGCGGCGAACGGTGTCTCCAGCGCGAGGATGCGGCCATCCTTGGGAAAAGCGGCATCGATGGCGTGGCGCGAAGAGCCTCCATTGGGCAGGGAAATGAAGCGCTCCCCGTTCAGGTCCTGCGGCGACAGGCGCTGCTTCTTCGCCAGCCGGTGGTCCGAAGGCATGACGCACACCGCGTTCTCGGTGTGCAGCACGGACGCCACCACGCCAGGTTTGTCGGAGACGTTGGAGACAAACCCCATGTCGCAGTGCTGGATGGCGGTCCAGTTGGCGATCACGGCGGACTCGCTGGTGTCGACGACGATGCGAACGGCGGGGTAGCGTTCACTGAACATCCGGATGGCCAACGGAACGACGCTGATGGAGATCGAGGCCGCCGCCGCGACACGAAGCGTGCCCACGCCCGCCTCGCGGATCGACAGCGCCGATTCGGCGAGGCTGTCCAACCCCACGAACGCTCGCGCGACCTCCCGGAACAGGGCCTCGCCGCCCTTGGTGGCGACCACGCGCCCGGAGAGGCGGTCGAACAACTCGAAGCCGACTTCGTTCTCCAGCTTGCCGATCACGCGGCTCACGTTGGGCTGCGAGGTGTGAAGTTGCTGCGCGGCCGCGGTCATCGATCCGGTCAGCATGACGGCACGGAATGTCTCGATCTGTTTGAAGTTCATGGCGCGATGGTACGCCCGACAGGCCATATCAAAAGCGTATGGTCGTACCAGAAACTGTCATTTGACGGCATGCATGGCGGTTCCGATACTTCGTCCATCTCGAAAGGATTTGACGATGGAATCGAAAGTCAGTCGGCGGCTCACGCAGCCCCTAGCGCAAGAGATTTGCGAGCACATCTACGGGCCACGCCTCGCGCGTGACTTCACGAAGCAGTTCACCTACCTCACCGACGTGAACCAGGCGCATCTGCTGATGCTGCACAAGACGGGCCTGGTCTCACCGGACATCGCCAGAAAGCTGGCGAACGGTCTGCTGCGGATGGAGAGGGAGGGGCCGGCCGCGGTGGAGCTCGACCCCGCCAAGGAAGACCCGTACTTCAACTACGAAGCCCGGCTGATGGCGCTCACGGGGCGCGATGTGGGGGGCCGCTTGCACATGGCGCGCAGCCGCAATGACATCGCCGCCACGATCGACCGCATCCGGGCGCGAACGGTGGTGCTCGACACGATCGAAGCGATGGGCCGCGTGCGGCAGGTCGCTCTGGAACGGGCCGAGGCGTTCAAGGAGGTGGTCATGCCGGGCTACACCCACCTGCAGCCCGCGCAGCCCATCACCTTCGGTTTCTACCTGAGCGCGGTGGCGGAGGCCCTTGGCCGCGACATGGATCGCCTGCAGGGCGTCCTGCCTCGCATCGACGCACTGCCTCTGGGCGCGGGCGCCCTGGCGGGCACCCGGTTCCCCATCGACCGGGATGTCACGGCCGAGGCACTCGGTTTCAGCTCGGTCGTGGCGAACACGCTGGATGCGGTCGCCTCGAGGGATTTCGCCTGGGAGGCCATGTCGGCGATGGCCATCCTGGCCCAGACCTGGGGCCGTGTGGCGCAGGACTTCTATGTGTGGTCCACCGCCGAGTTCGGGCTGATCACCTTCCCGGACCGGGTGGCGAGCACGTCGAGCATCATGCCGCAGAAGAAGAACCCGGCCGTGCTCGAATACCTGAAGGGAAAGACCAGCCACGTGATCGGGCTGCTCACGACGTCCCTGATCGCGGTGAAGGGCACGCACTTCACGCACTCGGGCGACAGCAGCCGGGAAAGCATGCGGAGCTTCTGGGAGTGTTCGGAAGAGACCCTGCGCTGCCTCTCGCTCTTCGAGCTGATCCTGAGCAGCGCCGAGCCGAAGCGGGAGCACATGCTGCAACACGTGCGGTTCGACTTTTCGGTGGCCACGGATCTGGCCGACGGCCTCGTGGCCGAAGCAGGCCTGTCTTTCCGCGATGCGCACCACGTGGTCGGCGGTCTGGTGCGGCTCGCCCTGGACTCGGGCAAGTCGGCACTGGAACTGACCAGCGACATGTTGGACCGCGTGGCCGTCGATGTGGTCGGGACCGCCATCGGGTGGCCTGAGGACAAGCTGAGCCAGTACCTGGACCCTGTCGCGAGCGTGAATGCCCGGCGCCACGGCGGGCCCGCCCCGGCGGAGGTGGTGCGGGCTGTCGAGCGGCAACGCCGCCACCTCGAGAGCGTGCTGGCCAGCGTGCAGGCAATCAGGCGCCGGCTCGGCACGGCTCGCCAACAGATGAAACGCGACATCGGGGCCATCGCGGCCAGCTGAATCCCCTTCACCTTCCTTCAAGGCTGTTGACCATGAACACCATTTCCAAAACGCTCATCGGGGTGGCCTCTGCCGTCCTGCTTGCCACGGGCGCTTCGGCGGCCCCGTATCCGGAGAAGCCCATCCGGCTGATCGTGCCTTTTGCGCCGGGGGGCACGGTGAATCTGATCGGCCGGGTGCTCGCGCAACGCCTGTCGGAAAGCCTGGGCCAACAGGTGATTGTGGACAACAGGCCGGGCGCGGGCGGCACGGTGGGCGCGGACATCGTGGCCAAGGCCCCGCCGGATGGCTACACGCTGCTGCTCGCCTCATCGAGCCATCAGTCGTTCCACCCGCTGCTCTACAAGAACCTGCCGTACGACGCGAACAAGGCCTTCGCCCAGGTGGCCCTGTTTGCCTCCGTGCCCAATGTGCTGGTGGTCTCGACCAAGGTGCCCGCGAAGAACGTCAAGGAGTTGATCGCGTACTCGAAATCGAGCGGCAAGAAGCTGTTCATGGGCTCCGCGGGCAATGGCAGCGTCAACCAGATGGTGGGCGAGCTGTTCCAGCACAAGACGGGCACCGAGTTCGAGCACGTGTCTTTCAAGGGCGCCGGCCCGGCGACCACGGACCTGCTGTCCGGTCAGATCGACCTGATGTTCGTCAACCTGCCGAACGTGCTGCCGTACATCCAGAGCGGAAAGATCCGTGCACTGGCCATGGCGAGCGCACGGCGATCGGCCAGCGTGTCCGACGTGCCCACCATGGAAGAGGCCGGGGTTCCCGACGTGGTCGTGGATTCCTGGACGGGTGTGCTGGCGCCAGCGGCCACGCCGAAGGCGATCATCGACAGGCTCTCCGCCGAGATCCACAAGATCAGCCGGGAGAAGAGCACCACCGAAAGCCTGGCAGCCCAGGGGGCCGTGCCGCTGTCGGGGTCGAGTGCGGACTATGCCGCGCTGGTGCAGTTCGAAACCCAACGCTGGAGCGAGGTGATCAAGAAGGGAAAGATCACCATGGATTGAGCGGGTCCATGAGTGGGGCAGCCCGGTCGACCTGACCGCCGAACAACGCGATGGGGATTTGCATCAATGCTGGGTGTGCTTGGAGGCATGGGGCCTGCCGCGGGAGCGTACTTCGCCTATCGCCTGGCGTTGCTGACCGATGTCGGCAGCGATCAGGAGCACCTTCCGGTGTTGCTGGTCAACGACCCGCAGATCCCGGACCGCTCCGATGCGGTGCTCGGGCGTGGAACAAGCCCTTTGCCGGCGATGCGAAAAGGCCTGCAGTTCCTCGAGGCCAGCGGATGCAGCTGCGCCGTGATCCCCTGCAACACCGCGCACCACTGGTACCCCGAGCTGGCCATGTGCGTGAAGATGCCCTTGATCCACATCGTCTCGTCGGTCGTTGAAAGGCTCCGGGCCAGTGGCATCCCTGGCGGGCGCGTCGGCCTGCTTGGCACACCGGCGACCGTGCATTCGAGCCTGTACCGGGACGCACTGGCGCAAGCGGGCTATGCGGTGCTGCCGCTCAGCGAAGACGACGTGCAGCGGCTTTGCGTGCGGCCGATCAAGGCGGTCAAACAGAATCGGCTGCCGCAGGCCAGCGCGGCGCTTGCCCACTCGGTGCGGGTGCTGCACGACCGAGGGGCGGCGGCGGTGATCCTGGGTTGCACGGAGCTCCCGGTTGCGCTCGCGGCCCTGGGCAGGGGGCCGCTCGACCTGCCGGTGGTGGACTCGATCGACTCCCTCGCCGTCGGTGCCTTGAGGCACTTCGGCCTGAACGTGAAACCGGCGAACGCGCTGTAGGCGCCCATCGGGGATGGCTCCCACCCCGAGTTGTCCCTTCTTTCTGTGCATAAGTTTGTGGATGTCGCTGGAGCAACCTGGCGGCAGCGAGTTCCTGCGGGGCTTGGCACTGTGTTGCCAAAAAAACGGGCAGTGCCGCCGACGCCCCTGTCGTAAGACATAAGATATAGCTCGGGCATCGAAGCCGCCTTCCACAGACCCACCCGCGCCGTTCACCGTTCCCACCGCCCTTCGCCCGCTGCCACCGATGCAGCCCGTGCCACGGCACAGCGCGGTGAACCCCTGGCCAGAAATTCACGACCTCATCGATGAAAAAGGATTTTTCCGACAGCCCTTCCGCCCAGCCGGACCTGTCGCAGCACACGCCCATGATGCAGCAGTACCTCGGCCTGAAGGCCGGGCATCCGAACACGCTGCTGTTCTACCGCATGGGCGATTTCTACGAGCTGTTCTTCGCGGATGCGGAGAAGGCCGCGCGCCTGCTGGACATCACGCTCACGCAGCGCGGCCAGTCGGCCGGCCAGCCGGTGATCATGGCCGGCGTGCCCTTCCACTCGGTGGACACCTACCTGGCGCGCCTGATCAAGCTGGGCGAGTCCGTGGCGATCTGCGAGCAGGTGGGCGACGTGGCCACGGCCAAGGGGCCGGTGGAGCGCAAGGTGGTGCGCGTGGTGACACCGGGCACGCTGACGGACAGCGAGTTGCTGTCGGACAAGTCCGAAGCGTTGCTGATGGCGGTGCACCCGGGTGCGCGCACGGGTTGTGGGCTGGCGTGGATGTCGGTCACGCAGGGCATCGTGTTCCTGGCGCAGTGCGCGAGCGACGAGCTGGCCGACTGGGTGGCGCGCGTCTCGCCCGGCGAGGTGCTGTACAGCGCGGACGCCACGCCCGCGTTCGAAAGGTCGGTGCAGGCGCTGGCCAGCCAGAGCGGCAGCAATGGCGGGCGGCTGGTGGCGGTGTTGCGCCCGGCCTGGGCGTTCGACGCCGCGCTGGGCCAGCGCAAGCTGCTGGAGCAGTTGCAGGCCGCGAGCCTGGCCGCCTGGGACGCGCAGGACATGCCGGATGCGCACGCGGCCGCCGCCGCGCTGCTGAACTACGCCGAACACACGCAGGGCCGCGCGCTCACGCACGTGAGCAGCCTGCAGGTGGCGCGCAGCGGCGAGCGGATCGACCTGCCGCTGAACACGCGGCGCAACCTGGAACTGACGCAGACGCTGCGCGGCGAGACCAGCCCCACGCTGTTTTCGCTGCTGGACGTGTGCTGCACCGGCATGGGCAGCCGCGCGCTGCGCAGCTGGCTGCTGGAGCCCCGGCGCGACCGCGCGGAGGCGCGCGCGCGGCTGGCCGCCATCGCCACGCTGCGCGGTGGCCTGTGGCAGTCGCTGCGGCAGTCGCTCAAGGGCGCGAGCGACGTGGAGCGCATCACCGCGCGCACGGCGCTGCGCCAGGTCAAGCCGCGCGAGCTGGTGGGCCTGGGCCAGACGCTGGACCGCGCGCGCCAGCTGGCGGCGCAGCTGGGCCCGCAGGCCGCTGGCGGCCTGCTGCACGGCATTGCCGCGCACCTCACACCACCCGACGGCTGCGCCGAGCTGTTGCGCGACGCGTTGCTGCCCGAGCCGGCCGCGCTGGTGCGCGATGGCGGCGTGATCGCCGACGGCTTCGATGCCGAGCTGGACGAACTGCGCGGCATCCAGAACCACAGCGACGCCTTCCTGATCGAGCTGGAGCAGCGCGAGCGCGCGCGCACCGGCATCGCCAACCTGCGCGTGCAGTTCAACAAGGTGCACGGCTTCTACATCGAGGTCACGCAAGGCCAGGCCTCGAAGGTGCCGGACGACTACCGCCGCCGCCAGACGCTGAAGAACGCCGAGCGTTTCATCACGCCCGAACTCAAGGCCTTCGAGGACAAGGCCTTGTCGGCGCAGGACCGCGCGCTGGCGCGCGAGAAGTGGCTGTACGACCACCTGCTGGACGAGCTGCAGGCCTACATTCCCGCGCTCACGCAGCTGGCGCGCGCCATGGCCGCGCTGGACGCGCTGTGCGCGCTGACCGAGCGCGCGCTCACGCTGAACTGGTGCGCGCCGCAGTTCGTGCCCGAGCCCTGCATCGACATCCGCGGCGGCCGCCACCCGGTGGTGGAGGCGCGGCTGAACGAAAGCTCGGGCGGCAGCTTCATCGCGAACGACACCGTGATGGGCCCCAAGCAGCGCATGCAGGTGATCACCGGCCCCAACATGGGCGGCAAGAGCACCTACATGCGGCAGGTGGCGGTGATCGTGCTGCTGGCCAGCATGGGCAGCCATGTGCCGGCCACCTCGTGCCGCCTGGGCCCGATCGACGCCATCCACACCCGCATCGGCGCGGCCGACGACCTGGCCAACGCGCAGTCGACCTTCATGGTGGAGATGACCGAGGCCGCGCAGATCCTGAACGCCGCCACGCCCGAGAGCCTGGTGCTGATGGACGAGATCGGCCGGGGCACGTCCACCTTCGACGGTCTGGCGCTGGCCGGCGGCATCGCCACGCACCTGCACGACAAGTCGCGCGCGTACACGCTGTTCGCCACGCACTATTTCGAGCTGACCGAATTCCCCGCCAGCCACCACGCGGCCGTGAACGTGCACGTGAGCGCGGTGGAGTCGGGCGGCAAGGGCGGTGGCGGCATCGTGTTCCTGCACCAGATCGAACCGGGCCCGGCCAGCCGAAGCTACGGCATCCAGGTGGCGCGCCTGGCCGGCGTGCCGGCCGGGGTGGTGCAGCATGCGCGCCACGCCCTGGCCGCTCTGGAGGCCCAGAGCGAAGAAAGCCGCAGCCAGGTGGACCTGTTCGCGCCCCCACCTGCCACACTGGAGCCTGAAGCGCACCCGCTGCAGGCGGCCGTGGCGCAGATCGACCCCGACACCCTGAGCCCGCGCGAAGCGCTGGAACAGCTTTACGCCCTCAAGAAACTCGCCGCCTCATCATGACTTACTGCGTCGCCGTCAAACTCAACGCGGGCATGGTCTTCCTCTCCGACTCGCGCACCAACGCGGGCCTGGACCAGATCAGCACCTTCCGCAAGATGATCGTCTATGAAAAGCCGGGCGACCGCTTCATGTGCCTGCTGTCGGCCGGCAACCTGAGCATTTCGCAGTCGGTGCGCGAGATCCTGCAGGTGGAGCAGCTCACCGACCCCGATGGGGGTGAGCCCATCACGATCTGGAACGCCAAGAGCATGTTCGATGCCGCGCGCGTGCTGGGCTCGGCGGTGCGCCATGTGTACGAGCGCGACGGCGATGCGCTGCAGCGCGCGGGCGTGGATTTCAATGCCTCCATGATCTTCGGCGGCCAGGTGCGCGGCGAGGGCATGCGCCTGTTCCAGGTGTATTCGGCCGGCAACTTCATCGAGGCCACGTCGGAGACCCCGTTCTTCCAGATCGGCGAGTCGAAGTACGGCAAGCCGGTGCTGGACCGCGTGATCGCGCCCGAGACGCCGCTGGACGAGGCCGCCAAATGCGTGCTGGTGTCGATGGACTCCACGCTGAAGTCCAACCTGTCGGTGGGTCTGCCGCTGGATCTGGCGGTGTACGAGGCCAACATGCTGCAGTCCGACAAGATCACCTGCATCGACAACGACAACCCCTACTTCCGCATGCTGCACAAGACCTGGGGCCAGAAGCTGCGCGAGGTGTTCGACGAGATCGAGGACCCGACCTGGGACGACGCGCACACCGACGTGCCGCTGCTGAGCGACAACCCGCGCAACGCGCCGCTCAAGAAGATCACCAACGCCCGAGAGAAGCTGATCTGAGGCATGTCGCTGATCGTCTTTTCCCACGCCAACAGTTTCCCCGCCAGCACCTACGGGGTGCTCTTCAAGTCGCTGCGCGCCCGCGGCCACACGGTGCGCGCGGTGGACCGCTTCGGCCATGAGCCGCATTACCCGGTGACCAGCAACTGGCCCCATCTGGTGCAGCAGCTGGCGGACTTCGCCGCCCCCGAGGTGGAACGCCACGGCCAGGGCGCCTGGCTGGTGGGCCATTCGCTGGGCGGTTTCCTCAGCCTCATGTGCGCCGCGCGCCACCCCAAGCTGGGCGGCCACGCGGTGCGCGGCGTGGTGCTGATCGACTCGCCGGTGCTCGGTGGCTGGCGCGCGCGCACGCTCGAACTGATCAAGCGCACGCAGCTGGTGGGCTCGGTCTCGCCCGGCAAGGTGAGCCGGCGCCGGCGCCACAGCTGGCCCGATGCGCAGACCGCGCACGCCCATTTCAGCAGCAAGAAGGCGTTTGCCCAATGGGACCCGCACGTGCTGCGCGACTACATCCACCACGGCACGCGCGACGCGGCCGACGCGCAAGGCCGGCCGCACCGCGTGCTGGCCTTCGACCGCGAGGTGGAGACCGCGATCTACAACACCCTGCCCCACAACCTGGACCGCCTGCTGCGCCGCCACCCGCTGCAATGCCCGGTGGGCTTCATCGGCGGCACGGACTCGCAGGAGATGAAGCAGGTGGGCATGGCGATGACGCTGCGCCTGGTGGGCAAGGCGCACCCCGAGCGGCTTCGCATCCTGGAGGGCAGCCACCTGTTCCCGATGGAAAATCCGCTGGAGACGGCCGCCGCCATCGACGATGTGCTGGGCGCCCTGGCCCCCGCCGGCCGGCCTCCGGGGCACCCCGCCTGACACGAGCCGGTGTAAGCTGGGCACCCCCTCCGACCGCGCGCCCATGACGACCCCACCGTCCTCCACGAACCTGCTGCAGCAAGGCTGGCAGCGCGTGGCGAACTGGCAACCCGAGGAACACAGCCTTTGGCTTCGCTGCGCGGTGGCCGTGCTGCTCACCTTCGCGGCGGTCTGGCTGCGCATGGCGCTGGCGCCGGCCGATTCGGGCGGGCGCTTCATCACGCTCTCGCTCGCGACGGCGCTGGCCGCGCTGTACGGCGGCTTCCTGCCCGGCATGCTCAGCGCGGTGCTGGGCACGGTGTTGATCAACTTCCTGATGGTCAAACCGTACTGGAGCCTGGCGATCGACCACCCGGTGGAGGCCTTCTGGCTCAACCTCTGGCACCTGCTGGCGCAGATCGTGGTGGTGGGCGCCATCACCCTGATGCAGCGCCGCAACCAGCGTTTTCAGGAGGCCACCGAGCAGCTCCAGCAAAGCAAGCGGCAGCTGGAAGACACGTTCGAACAGAGCGCCACCGGCATGGCGCACAACGACCTCCATGGCCGCTGGATCCGACTGAACCAGACCTATTGCGACATCGTGGGCTACACGAAGGAAGAAATGCTGACCAAGCATTTCCGCGACTTCACCCACCCCGACGACCTGGAGCTGGACATGCGCCAGCTCAAGCGCACGCTGGCCGGCGAGATCAACCACTACAGCTTCGAGAAGCGCTACATCCACCGGCAGGGCCATGTGGTCTGGGCGCACGTCACCATTTCGCTGGTGCGCAAGGCCTCGGGCGAGCCGGACTACCTGATCGCGGTGGTGCAGGACATCAGCGCGCGCAAGGCCATCGAGGACGCGCTTCGCACCAGCGAGCACCTGCTGCGCCAGGCCCATGGCCTGGCGGGCCTGGCCAGCTGGCGCGCCGACCTGACCACCGGGCGCTTCGTCACGCTGGCGGGCTCGCACGAAATCCTGGGCCTGCCTTCGGCGGACTTCAGCGCCCAGGACCTGGTCGCGCTGACACACCCCGACGACTTTCCAAGGGCATTCGAGCTGTGGAAGCTCGCGGTGCAGGGCAAGGCCGACTACCACATCGAGTACCGGCTGCTGTTCGGCGGCGAGGAGCACTGGTTCCTGGTGCAGGCCGAGTTCGAGCGCGACGCGCAGGGCCGCGCGGTGCGCGCGCTCGGCGTGATCCAGGACGTGACCAAGCGCAAGCGCGCGGAGCTGGAGATCCAGCAGCTCAACGCCTCGCTGGAGCAGCGCATCCACCGCCGCACCGAGGCCCTGAAGGCCGCCTACGACGAACTGGAAAGTTACTCGTACGCGGTGGCGCACGACCTGCGCTCGCCGCTGCGCATCATCAACGGCTTCGCGCAGGCGCTGCACGAAGACAACCCCGGCATGGGCAGCGACAGCCAGTCGCACCTGCAGCGCATCACCGCCGCGAGCAAGAAGATGGGTGAGCTGATCGATGGCCTTCTCACGCTGTCGCAGTTCGCGCGCGGCGAGCTGCAGCGCAAGCCGGTGCACCTCAGCGCCATCGCCACCCGGCTGCTGGAGGAGTTCGCGGGCGCTGAGCCGCAGCGCCGCGTGCGCTGGCAGATCGAGCCCGGGCTGCACGTGATGGCCGACCCGGCGCTGGTGGAGGCCTTGATGCAGAACCTGCTGCACAACGCCTGGAAATACACGGCGAACACGCCCGAGGCGCTGATCCGCGTGGAGGGCGCCTACGAGCACGGCCAGCAGCGCTTCAGCGTGCTCGACAACGGCGCGGGCTTCGACATGGCGCGCGCGGCCAAGCTGTTCCAGCCTTTCCAGCGGCTGCACATGCCGCACGAGTTCAGCGGCCTGGGCATCGGCCTGGCCACCGCGCTGCGCATCGTGCAGCGCCATGGCGGGGAACTGCAGGCCAGCGCCGAGCCTGGGCGCGGCGCCACCTTCAGCTTCACGCTGAGCGCCAAACCCCTGGCGAGCTGAGTTCCCGCGCCTGCATTTCGCGCCGCGCTGGCGGCGTTTCACCCCAGGGCTTCGGCGGTTCGGTCGCAGGCCGCTGGCACCCGGGCGGCGCCCCCGGCACAGTGCGCTCCATCCCCTCCGATGGAACCCACCATGCAACTCACGCCCCTCATCGCCGTTCACATGACCGCCGCCATCACCGCCGTGCTGCTGGGCCCGGTGGCGCTCTGGGCGCGGCGCGGGCACGCCGCGCGCCAGGCCCACAGCCAGCGCCCGCGCCTGCACCGCGCCATCGGCTACGCCTGGGTCACGCTGATGCTGGTCACCGCGATCTCGGCCATCTTCATCCGCGATTTCAAGCTGCCCAACATCGCGGGCTACACGCCGGTGCACCTGCTGGTGCCCATCGTCTTCGGCAGCCTGTTCCTGGCGTTCCGCGCCCTGCTGCGCGGCAACGTGAACACCCACCGCCGCGTGATGGTGTGGCTGTACGTGAGCGCCTGCCTGGTGGCCGGCGCCTTCACCCTGCTGCCCAGCCGCTACCTCGGCGGCCTGGTCTGGCACCAGTGGCTGGGCCTGGCCTGAACCCGTCCTTTCTTTCCCCCTTGAACTGGAGCACACCATGAACCTCTCGACCCCCCAACACCAGGACCTGGACCGCCTGGCACGCCGCCGCGCGGGCGCCCGCATGGGCTGGTACATGCACGCGCTGGTCTTTCTTTCGGTCAACAGCGTGCTGGCCATGCTGTCCTTCTCCAGCGGCCGCCACTGGGCCATCTACCCCGCGCTGGGCTGGGGCCTGGGCCTGCTGATCCATGGCCTGGTGGTCTGGCTCGTGCTGGGCGGCGGCGGGCTGCAGCAGCGCCTGGTGGCGCAGGAACGCGAGCGGCTGCAGCGGGAACACGGCCGGTGAGCCCCGTGGCGGCGGCAGGCATGCGGGATACTGCGGCCATGCCGCCGTTCAAGCTCAAGCCCGACATCGCCGCGCGCCGCGCCCTGGTGGTCGTGGTGGTCAACACCGTGATCGCGCTGATCATCACGGCGGTCAACGGCGACGCGTTCGCGGTCAACCTCGTGTACTCGCAGTGCATCGGCCTGGGCATCTGGGCGATGATCGACGGTGGCCGCCACGTGCTCAACCCCAGCGGCTGGCCCGGCGCCTGGCGCATGGCCTTGCTGGTGGTGGTCGCGGTGCTGACGTCCTATGGGGGCGGCAGCGTGGTGGCGAACCTGCTGCTGGGCCGCGATCTGTTCGCGAGCCTGAGCAACGTGCCCCGCGCCACGCTGGGCTTCGTGCTGATGTCGCTGGCCGCCGGGGGCTTTGGCGCCTACTACTTCACCAGCCGGGCCATGCTGGCCCATGCGCGCCTCGCGCAGGAAGAGGCCCAGCGCCAGGCCAGCGAGGCGCGCCTGAGGCTGCTCGAATCGCAGCTCGAACCGCACATGCTGTTCAACACCCTGGCCAACCTGCGCGTGCTCATCGGCACCGACCCGGTGCGCGCCACGGCCATGCTGGACCGGCTCAACGACTTCCTGCGCGCCACGCTGACCGCTTCGCGCACCGAGGCCAGCGCCGGCCGCCACACGCTGGATCAGGAGTTCGCCCGGCTGCGCGACTACCTGGAGCTGATGGCGGTGCGCATGGGCCCGCGCCTGCGCTACACGCTGGACCTGCCCGACGAGCTCACCACCCAGCCCGTGCCGCCCTTGCTGCTGCAGCCGCTGGTGGAGAACTGCATCCGCCACGGCCTGGAGCCCAGCCTGCAGGGCGGCGAGGTCCGCGTCAGCGCGCGCCACAAAGGCAGCGACCTGGTGCTGGAGGTCAGCGACACGGGCGTGGGCAGCGAGCCCTCGCCCACACCCGGTTTCGGCCTTTCGCAGGTGCGCGAGCGGCTGGAGACGGCCTACCCGGGCCGTGCGCGCATGGACTGGCAAGGCCAGCCCGGCGGCGGCACGCGCACCCTGCTCACACTGCCATGGACCCCATCCCCATGAACGCCACCGCCCTGCTGGCCGAAGACGAACCGCTGCTGGCCCAGGCCCTGCAGGCCGAACTCGCCCGGGTCTGGCCCGGCCTTCAGGTGCTGGCCACCGTGGGCGATGGCGACGCGGCGGTGGCGCACGCGCTGCGCCTGCAGCCCGATGTGCTGTTCCTCGACATCCGCATGCCCGGCCAGACCGGCCTGCAGGCCGCTGCCGAGCTGGCGGACGAGTGGCCCGACGGCGTGCCGTTCCCCGCGCTGGTGTTCGTCACCGCCTACGATGCCTACGCGGTGCAGGCCTTCGAGGCGCAGGCGGTGGACTACGTGCTCAAGCCGGTGCAGCCCGATCGGCTGGCGCGCACGGTGCAGCGCGTGCAGCAGGTGCTGGCGCAAAGGCAGCCTGCCAGCGCCGGGGGCGCGGCGTTCGACGAGGCCACGCTCGTGCGCCTGCGCGCCCTGCTCTCGGGCCATGCGCCGGCACCGTCGGCACCACCGCGCCTGCAGGTGATCCAGGCCAGCGTGGGCCAGGGCATCCGCATGGTGCCCATCGGCGAGGTGCTGGTGTTCGAGGCCGCCGACAAGTACGTGCGCGTGCTCACCGCGAAGGGCGAGGTGCTGATCCGCACGCCGCTCAAGGAGCTGATTCCGCAGCTGGACCCGGCGGTGTTCTGGCAGGTGCACCGCGGCACGGTGGTGCGCGCCGATGCCATCGACAGCGTGCAGCGCGACGAAGCGGGCAAGCACAGCCTGCGCCTGCGCGGCCGCCCCGAGAACTGGCCGGTGAGCCGGCTCTACGCGGCGCAGTTCAAGGCCATGTGAGGCCAGCGGTGCGGCTCAGAAGCTGCCGGTGAACTGGTAACGCGATGCGGGGTGCCACATCGCGGCCACCGAGGCCACCTGCCCTTGCGACTGCGTCTGCCGGCGCAGCACCAGGCAGGGGTCGCCCGGCGCCATGTGCAGCATCTCGGCCACCTCGGGTGGCGGCGCGCTGGCTTCGATCACGAAATGCACGCCCTGCAGCGGCGCCACGCGCATCAGGTAGGCGTTGGGCGTCTGGCTGTTGAAGTCCTGCGCCATGTAGTCCGGCGCGACCCGGGGGTTGACCCAGCGGTCTTCGACCTGGATCGGTTCGCCGTTCTCGAAGTGCACCACCACCGAGTGGAACAGCGGCTGATCGGCCTTGAGCCCGAAGCGGCGCGCCAGCGCTTCGCCCGCCTTGGCGCGTTCGAGCTTGTGCAGCTCGCTGCGGTGGGCGTGGCCGCGCGCGGTGATCTCGTCGGCGATGTTGCGGATCGCCACCAGCGTGGCCTGGTACTTCTGCTGCGCCACGTAGGTGCCCGAGCCCTGCACGCGCTCGACGATCTGCTCGTCGCTCAGCTCGCGGATGGCGCGGTTCACCGTCATGCGTGAGACGCCGAACTCGCGCGCCAGCGCCTCTTCGGCCGGGATGGCGTCGCCCTCGCGCCAGACGCCGGCCTGGATCTGCGACAGCACGTGCTGCTTCACCCGCAGGTAGGCAGGGGTTCGTTCGGCGGCGGGCAAGGCGGGAGGAGCGGAGGTCATAGGGTTTCTACCAGGGCGTGAACCGCTGAAGTGGTCTTGACAGCATCGATTATCGGCAGATAAAGTTGTCTATACATATTCAAGATTATCCGGAAAATATGTACACCATCACCAGCCGCCACCCGCCTGAAGGAACCCGCCCCGTGACCACCACCGTCGACCCCCGTCTGGACCCCACCCGCGTGATCCGCGCCCCGCGCGGCAACACCTTGCATTGCAAGAACTGGGTGGCCGAAGCCGCCTACCGGATGATCCAGAACAACCTGGACCCCGAGGTGGCGGAGAACCCGCAGCACCTGGTGGTTTATGGCGGCATCGGCCGCGCCGCGCGCGACTGGGCCTGCTTCGACCAGATCCTGGCCTCGCTGAAAGACCTCGAAGAGGACGAGACCCTGCTCGTGCAGTCGGGCAAGCCGGTGGGCGTGTTCAAGACGCACGTCAACGTGCCGCGCGTGCTGCTCGCCAACAGCAATCTGGTGCCCAAATGGGCCAACTGGGAACACTTCAACGAACTGGACCGCCAGGGCCTGTTCATGTACGGGCAGATGACGGCAGGCTCGTGGATCTACATCGGCAGCCAGGGCATCGTGCAGGGCACGTTCGAGACCTTCGTCGAGGCCGGCCGCCAGCACTACGGCAACGACCTGGCCGGCCGCTGGATCCTCACCGCCGGCCTGGGTGGCATGGGCGGCGCGCAGCCGCTGGCCGCCACGCTGGCCGGTGCCTGCTCGCTCAACATCGAGTGCCAGCAGAGCAGCATCGACTTCCGCCTGCGCACGCGCTACGTGGACAAGCAGGCCAGCGACATCGACGACGCGCTGGCGCTGATCCGCCACCACACGGCGCGCAAGGAAGCCGTCTCGATCGCGCTGCTGGGCAACGCGGCCGAGGTGCTGCCCGAACTGGTGAAACGCGCCCAGGCGGGCGGCCTGCGGCCCGACCTCGTGACCGACCAGACCTCGGCTCACGACCTGATCAACGGCTACCTGCCCATGGGCTGGAGCGTGGCGCAGTGGAAGGCCGCGCAGCGCGATTCGGCCCAGCACGCGCAGCTGGTCGACGCCGCCGCGAAAAGCTGCGCGGTGCACGTGCAGGCCATGCTCGACTTCCACGCCATGGGCATCCCCACCGTGGACTACGGCAACAACATCCGCCAGGTGGCTTTCGACCAGGGCTTGAGCAACGCCTTCGACTTCCCCGGCTTCGTGCCGGCCTACATCCGCCCGCTGTTCTGCGAGGGCAAGGGCCCGTTCCGCTGGGTGGCGCTCTCGGGTGACCCGGAAGACATCCACAAGACCGACGCCAAGATCAAGGAGCTGTTCCCGCACAACCACCACACCCACCGCTGGCTGGACATGGCGCGCGAGCGCATCGCCTTCCAGGGGCTGCCGGCCCGCATCTGCTGGCTGGGCCTGGGCGAGCGCCACCTCGCGGGGCTGGCATTCAACGAGATGGTGCGCACGGGCGAACTCAAGGCGCCGATCGTGATCGGCCGCGACCACCTGGACACCGGCTCGGTGGCCAGCCCCAACCGCGAGACCGAGGGCATGCGCGACGGCACGGACGCGGTGAGCGACTGGCCCTTGCTCAACGCCCTGCTCAACACCGCCGGTGGCGCGAGCTGGGTCAGCCTGCACCACGGCGGCGGCGTGGGCATGGGCTACTCGCAGCACGCCGGCATGGTGATCGTGGCCGACGGCAGCGACGCGGCCGCCGAGCGCCTGGCGCGCGTGCTGGTGAACGACTGCGGCTCGGGCGTGATGCGCCACGCCGATGCGGGCTACGAGCTGGCGATCGCCACTGCGAAGAAGCACGGCCTGAAACTCCCGATGGTGGCCTGAACGCAGGCGCGAGACACTCCCTCCCATGACCCTTCCCACCCTCACCCTCCAGCCCGGCCAGATGGCGCTGGGCGACCTGCGCGCCGTCTGGCAGCAGGCTGTGCCCGTGCAACTCGCGCCCGAGGCCCAGGCCGGCATCGCGGCCTCGGCCGCGGCGATCCACGCCATCGTTCAGAAAGGCGACGCGGCCTACGGCATCAACACCGGCTTTGGCAAGCTCGCGCGCACGCGCATCCCGGACGAACAGCTCGAGACCCTGCAGCGCAACCTGATCCTGTCGCACTCGGTGGGCACCGGCGAGCCCATGAGCGACGCCACGGTGCGCCTGGTGATGCTCATGAAGGCCGCCAGCCTGGCGCGTGGCCACTCGGGCGTGCGGCCGGTGGTGATCGACACCTTGCTGGCCCTGCTCAACGCGGGCATCTCGCCGCTGATCCCGGTCAAGGGCTCGGTGGGCGCCTCGGGCGACCTCGCCCCGCTCTCGCACATGACGCTGGCGCTGATGGGCGAAGGCGATGTGTTCGTGCAAGGCCGGCGCGTGCCCGCCGCCACCGCCTTGAAGAACGCCGGCATCTCGCCCCTGGTGCTCGCCGCCAAGGAAGGCCTGGCCCTCATCAACGGCACCCAGGTGTCGACCGCGCTCGCGCTGCACGGCCTCTTCATGGCCGAGCGCCTGCTGGAGGCCGGCACCGTGATCGGCGCGCTGTGCGTGGACGCCGCCAAGGGCAGCGACGCGCCGTTCGACCCGCGCATTCACACGGCGCGCGGCCAGCCCGGCCAGATCGCCGTGGCCGCCGCCACGCGCGCGCTGCTGGCGGGCAGCCAGATCCGCCTCTCGCACCTGGACAACGACGAGCGCGTGCAGGACCCCTACAGCCTGCGCTGCCAGCCCCAGGTGATGGGCGCCTGCCGCGACCTGATCGCCAACGCCGCGCGCACGCTGCTGATCGAAGCCAACGCCGTGACCGACAACCCGCTGGTGTTCATCGACACGAACGAGGTCATCTCGGGCGGCAACTTTCACGCCGAGCCGGTGGCCTTCGCGGCCGACACGCTGGCGCTGGCCATCGCCGAGATCGGCGCCATTTCCGAGCGGCGCATCGCGCTGCTGATCGACAGCACGCTCTCGGGCCTGCCGCCCTTCCTGGTGGACAACCCGGGCCTGAACTCGGGCTTCATGATCGCGCACGTGACCGCCGCCGCGCTGGCCTCGGAAAACAAGTCGCACGCCCACCCCGCCAGCGTGGACAGCCTGCCCACCAGCGCCAACCAGGAAGACCATGTGAGCATGGCCACCTTCGCGGGGCGTCGGCTCGACGAGATGGCGCGCAACACCGCGACCATCCTCGGCATCGAGTGGCTGGCCGCGGCGCAGGGCGTGGACTTCCACCGCCCGCTGGCCACCAGCCCGCGCCTGGCGCGCACCCACGCCGCGCTGCGCGAGCGCGTGCCCTTCTACGCGCAGGACCGCCTGTTCGCGCCCGACATCGAGGCCGCGCTGCGGCTGGTGCTGCAAGGCGAGGCCGGCGCGGGGCAGCAGGACCTGTGCGCCGCCATCTGGGCGACCCCCTGAGGCCCGCGCCGCCATGAGCCGCCTCACCCTCTGGCGCAACGCCCGACTGGCCACTCTGACCCCGGCCCGGGGCGGCGACGGCTGGGGCCTGATCGATCGGGGCGCCCTGCTCACCGAGGGCGGTCGCATCGCCTGGGTGGGCGCGCTGGCCGACCTGCCCGCCCTCGCCCGCCCCGCCCAGGAGGTGGACCTGGGCGGCGCGCTCGTCACCCCCGGCCTGGTGGACTGCCACACCCACCTGGTCTACGGCGGGCAGCGCGCGACCGAGTTCGAACAGCGCCTGCAGGGCGTGAGCTACGAAGCCATTGCGCGCGCGGGTGGCGGCATCCGCTCCAGCGTGGCCGCGACGCGCGCCGCGAGCGAAGCGCAGCTGCTGGCCAGCGCCCGGCAGCGCGCGCTGTGCCTCATGGCCGAGGGCGTGACCACGCTGGAGATCAAGTCCGGCTACGGCCTCTCGCTGGAGGCCGAGGTGCGCTGCCTGCGCGTGGCGCGCCGCCTGGGCACCGAACTGCCGCTGACCGTGCGCACCACCTTCCTGGGCGCCCACGCCGTGCCACCGGAGTTCGAAGGCCGGCCGGACGGCTACATCGACGCCGTCTGCGCCTGGCTGCCCGAGCTGCACGCGCAGGGCCTGGTGGACGCGGTCGATGCCTTCTGCGAGCGCATCGGTTTTTCACCCGCGCAGACGCGGCGCGTCTTCGACACCGCGGTCGGCCTGGGCCTGCCGGTCAAGCTGCACGCCGAGCAGTTGTCCGACCAGGGCGGTGCCGCGCTCGCGGCCTCCTACCGGGCGCTCTCGTGCGACCACCTCGAACACCTGAGCGCCGAAGGCATCGCGGCCATGCGGGCCGCCGGCACCGTGGCCGTGCTGCTGCCGGGCGCGTACTACTTTCTCCGGGAGACGAAACTGCCGCCCATCGAGGCACTGCGCGCGGCCGGCGTGCCCCTGGCCGTGTCCACCGACCACAACCCCGGCACCTCGCCGGGCCTTTCGCTGCTGCTCATGGCCAGCATGGCCTGCACCCTGTTCCGCCTCACGCCGCTGGAAGCGGTGCAGGGCATCACGGTGAACGCCGCGCGCGCCCTCGGCCTGGCCGACCGGGGCCGGCTCGCCACCACCCAGCGCGCCGACTTCGTGGCCTGGGACCTCGACCACCCGAACGAACTGGCCTACTGGTTTGGCCGCAACCCCTGCCACCGCGTGGTGGTGGGCGGACAGGAAAGGACACCCCATGGACATGGCACCCCCCTTTGAATGGAGCGGCCGCGTGGACGCCGAAGAGACCGGCGTCACCACCCGCTGGCACCAGCACGTGCGCGCGGCCACCACCAGATCCACCGGTGGCGTCACGCTGATCGGCTTCGCGGTGGACGAGGGTGTGCGCCGAAACGGCGGTCGCCCCGGCGCGGCGCGCGGGCCCGTGTCGCTGCGCCACGCCTTGTGCAACCTGCCGGTGCTGGGCGAGCCCGTGGTGTGGGACGCCGGCGATGTGAGCTGTGGGAAGGGTGGGCTCGAGGACGCCCAGACCCGGCTGGCCGCGCGCGTGGCCCAGGCCATTCAACACAAGAGCCTGCCGCTGGTGCTGGGCGGCGGCCACGAAATGGCCTGGGGCACTTTCCAGGGCATCGTGAAGAAACGCCACGACACGAACCGCCTGCTGGTGGTCAACCTCGACGCCCATTTCGACCTGCGCACCGCGGCCCAGGCCAACTCGGGCACACCCTTCCGCCAGATGCACGACTGGTGCGTGCAACACCAGCAGGCCTTCAACTACCGGGCGCTGGGCATCAGCCGTTTCGCCAACACCCAGGCCCTGTTCGACCGGGCGCGGCAGATCGGCGCGCGTTACTGGCTGGACGAGCACCTGCAGGACGCGGGCGGCGTGCACGACGCGCAGCAGGCGCTGTCTCTCGACCTCGCGCAGTGCGATGCCGTGTACCTCACGGTGTGTCTGGATGTCTTGCCCGGGGCGCAGGCCCCGGGGGTGTCAGCGCCCGCGACGCTGGGCGTGCCGCTGGCTCATGTGGAGCGGCTGATCGATCAGGTGATGGCGTCCGGCCGCGTCGTCGCGGCCGACATCGCCGAACTCTGCCCGGTGCTCGACCGCGATTGCATCACCTCGCGCCTGGCGGCGCGGCTGGCCGCGCGCATCGCCCGCGGCGCGGCCTGATCACCACGCACGCGCCTTGCTCAGCGGCGGCGACCGTCGTAGCGGCCGTCGTCACGATCGTGGCGATGGCCGTGTCGGCGGCCTTCCCACCGTGGCGCGGGGCCCCAGCCGGAACGGTAGACGGGGCGCGGCGCGTAGTACACCGGCGGCGGCCCGTAGTAGATCGGGCGGGGAGCGTAGTAGATCGGACGGGGGGCGTAGTACACCGGCGGCGGCCCGTAATACACGGGGGGCGGGGCGTAGTAGACCGGCGGTGCGTTCGACACGCCCACGACCACGCCCGGGGTGTTCACACCAATGGACCAATGCACGTCGCTGCGGGCGTGGGCCTGCGAGCCCATGGCCGACAAGGCCCAGGCACCAGCGGCCAGGGTGGCGAGGGTGAGGCCACGGGCCAGCGCCGAGGTGCGGCTCCAGGGGGTTTTCAAGGTCTGTGTGTTCATGTGGGGCTCCAATGCAGGGTGGTTTGCGCACCCCGTGACCGTATTACAGGCAATTCCGCGCTAACCTGTTCCACATACTCGGTCAAAGTCGTTGCCAGACGTAACGCCTGCCCCATCTTTACATTGAAACCCCCATGAAAACCCTCATGCCACCCACCGCGCAGGACGTGCTCGACTTCTGGCTCGGGGACGGCCTGGAACGCGGCTGGTGTTCGGACAAGCGCGACGAGCTCTGGTTTGGCGGCAGCCCCGAGATCGACACGCGCATCCGCGAGCGTTTTGGCGCGCTGGTGGCACAGGCGCTGGACGGCGGCCTGGGCGAGTGGGAGGCGCGCATCGACACGCGGCTGGCCCTGGTGCTGCTGCTCGACCAGTTCACCCGCAACGTGCACCGGGGCCAGGCGCGCGCGTTCGCGGGCGATGCGCGGGCCCAGCAGCTGTCGCTGCAGGCGCACGCCAGCGGCATGGACGCCGAACTCGCCACCGTGGGCCTGGTGTTCCTGAACATGCCGCTGATGCACGCGGAGGACGCCGCCCTGCAGGCCGAGAGCGTGCTGCGTTTCCAGCGCCTGCTCGACACCTGCGCGCCCGAGCTGCGCGACACCCTGGAGCGCAACCTCGAATTCGCGCGGCTGCACCGCGACATCGTGGACCGCTTCGGCCGCTTTCCGTACCGCAACGCCGTGCTCGGGCGCACCAGCACGCCCGCGGAAGAAGACTTCCTGAAAGACGGGCCGCGCTTCGGGCAGTGAGGCCGGCGCGCCCCAGGGAAACGTCACCAAAAAGACACGGATAAGTCACGATCGCGTCACGGCCGGTTTCTACAACCGTGGTTTTCAACCACCACGTCGAGACCGCCCGAATGCGCCCCCTGCTCCCCAGCACCCCCACCACCCGCTTGTTCACCGCCTCACTGCTCATGACCGCCGTGCTCGCCGCCTGCGGTGGCGGCAGCGATGCCCCGGCGCCCACCACGCCGACGCCCGAGGCCACGCCGGTGAGCCTGAAGCTGGAGAAGATCGGCGGCTACAGCACCGGCCAGTTCGGTGTGAGCGCGGCGGAGATTCCGGCCTTTGACGCCGCCAGCAAGCGCCTGTTCGTGGTCAACGCGCAGCTCGGCGCCGTGGACGTGCTCAACCTGGCCAACCCCGCCAACCCGGTGAAGATCGGCGTGATCGACGCCACCGCGGTGCTGGCCGGCGCCGAGATCAACAGCGTGGCGGTGCACAACGGCATCGTGGCCGTGGCCATCCAGGCCCCGGTGAAGACCGACACCGGCCGCATGGCGCTGTACCGCGCGAGCGACCTGAGCCTGATCAGCTCGGTCACCATCGGCGCCCTGCCCGACATGGTGACCTTCACGCCCGATGGCAACACCGTGCTGGTGGCCAACGAGGGCGAGCCCAGCGACGACTACCAGGTGGACCCCGAAGGCAGCGTGAGCGTCATCGACGTGCGCAACCCCGCCGCGCCGGTCGTGCGCACCGCGACCTTCACCGCGTTCAACGGCCAGGAAGCCACCCTGCGCGCCGCCGGCGTGCGCATCTACGGCCCGAACGCCACCGCCGCGAAGGACTTCGAGCCCGAGTACATCGCCGTCTCGGCCGACAGCAAGACCGCCTGGGTGACGCTGCAGGAGAACAACGCGATGGCCAAGGTGGACATCGCCACCGCCACCGTCACCGGCGTGCTGCCGCTGGGCCACAAGGACCACGGCGTGGCCGGCAACGAACTCGACGCCTCGGACACCGACGGCGGGACCATCAACATCAAGACCTGGCCCGGCGTGCGCGGCATGTACCTGCCCGACGCCATGGCCTCGTACACGGTGGGCGGCGCGACCTACCTGGTCACCGCCAACGAAGGCGACGCGCGCGCCTGGGGCGAAGGCAACGCGGCGTACTGGGGCGGTGACGCCACCAAGGGCTTCGTCGAGGAGTTCCGCGTCAAGCACCTGGTCAACAAGAACGGCTGGGCCGGCCGCGCGGGCGACGACCTGCCGCCGCAGCTCAACGCCATGGCCGCGGGCGGCCTGCTCGACCCCGCCACCTTCGGCTACTGCGGTGCCATTGCCGGCGACCCGATGGGCTGCCGCGCCGATGCCGCCCTGGGCCGCCTGAACATCAGCTGGACCATGGGCTACCGCACCAACCCCGATGGCTCGCCCATGATGTTCAGCGCCGCCGGCGTGGCCGATCCGCTGGGCAACCGCCTGATGTACGACCAGCTGTACAGCTACGGCGCGCGCTCCTTCAGCATCTGGAACGCCAACGGCGGCCTGGTGTGGGACTCGGGCGCGGAGATCGAGAAGTTCCTCGCCAGCAGCGACTGCAAGCTCGGCCGCGACCGCAGCATTCCCTGCGCGACGTACTTCAACTCCGGCCACGACGAAGGCAACGCGAAGGACAGCCGCAGCGACGCCAAGGGCCCGGAACCCGAGGGCATCGCGCTCGGCCAGATCGGCACCAAGACCTTCGCCTTCATCGGCCTGGAGCGCATGGGCGGCGTGCTGGTGTACGACATCACCAGCCCCACGGCACCCAAGCGCGTGGACTACCTCAACACCCGCGACGAGTGGGTCACCAACCCGCCGAGCCTGGCCACGGCGGGCGACCTGGGCCCCGAAGGCCTGGTGTTCATCCCCGCGGCCCGCTCGCCCAACGGCAAGCCGCTGCTGGTGGTGGGCAACGAAGTGAGCGGCACCACCGCGGTGATGCAGCTCAACCTCACGTATTGAAGGGCTCCCCCCGCGCGCCTTCGGCGCTCCCCCCTCTCTCGCCTTCGGCGGGAGGGGGGCGACACCTGGGGCCGGCGGAGCCGGACCCTCGGTGCCTCTGGATGCGGTCACTTCATTCGGGACGCGCCAGTGGCTTCAGTGCTGCCGGCAGCCAGTCGGCCAGCCGGGCGTGGAGGCGGTCTTCGTTGCGCTGCCACCAGATGCCCAGCGCCACCACCCCCAGGCCCAGCAGGGTGAGCGCGAACGGGAACAGCAGGCTGTCCTCGAACACGCGGTAGGCCAGGTAGCCCAGGTAGCTGGCCACGCCGATGGCGCCCAGCACGGTGAACACGCGCCGCCCGATGGCCGCGCCGAGGAACACCAGGAACACGTTGATCAGCGCGTACAGGAACTTGTTGAGCTCGGAATCGCTGTCGCGCAGGCTGAGGCCGCCCCAGAACATGATCGCGCCGAACAGGTAGAGCCAGAAGGCGAAGTCCTGCCGGTCTTCGGCGTTGTCGGCGGTGCGCGTGCGCAGGTCCACCCACACCGCGATGGCGCAGGTGGCCAGGCCGAACACCAGCGACACGTCGCGCGTGAATGTCCAGTCGAAGCCGTCCTTCTGCATCAGCATGTGCGCCACGTCCATGCTGAGGTACCAGATCGTCACCGCCACCGGCATCACCATGAAGGGCAGCTTGTAGCGGTACAGCAGCACCACGGCGGCGGCCAGCGTGGCCAGTTCCAGCGTGAGCCAGCGCCAATCGATGTAGCGGTGGTAGTCGCGGTAGCTGTCGGGCCCACCCTCGGGCCACAGGCCGATGCCCGACTGGAACGCCCACACCGCCAGCGGCACCAGGCACACGGCCAGCGTGGCGAGCACGCCGGCGGGCGTGCGCAGGCCCTTCTCCAGCAGGTTGCCCGCCACCAGCAGCGCCCCCGTGAGGTAGCCCAGGGCCAGCACGAACACGCCCCAGGCGCCGAAAAGCTCCCAGCCCAGCGTCATGAACAGCGTCATGGCGCCGATGGCCAGCATGCCGCCGAAGTAGTAGAGGGTGTTGGTGAAGCTGAACGCCGGGCCCCGGTCCAACGCTGGACGCGGGGCCTGGGCCGGCGGTGCCGCCCAGCCGGCGGCGAGGTCTTCCTGGGCGAGCTCGGCCGCCGTGGGCACCACGGAGGGGGACGGCGAGGCACCTGCCGCCACCCGCAACGGGCTGCCCGGCGACGCCCACGACGCCCAGAGCGCATGCGCCTCGGCCGGCTGGATGGCCCCACTCTCCACGGCGGCCTCCACGTCGCGCCAGCCCAGCTGCACGCGCACCGAGGGCAGGAACACGTCCTCCGTCTGCGTGATTTCCCACCGCGTCGGCTCGTCGGTGGGCATGGTGTCGGGGTTGTCGTTGTTGTTCATCTCGGGCTTCCTCTTCCTCGTCCGGGAACGGCCACGATACCGGAAAGCGCCACCCTGGAACCAAAGTAGCACTCGGCCCGGCGCGGTGGGCATCGGGCCGGATCAATAGAATGGCGCATGAGCTCCACCCACCCCAGCAACAAAACCAGCACCCCCGCCACCGAGGGCGAACACAAGGTCAGCAACTTCCTGCGCCAGATCATCGAGAACGATCTGGACAAAGGCACCTACCAGAGCCGCCGCTGGGCGGGCAGCCCCGGCGACGCCGCGCACCAGGCCCAGGGCCAGCCCGACCCGGCCAAGATCCGCACCCGCTTCCCCCCCGAGCCCAACGGCTACCTGCACGTGGGCCACGCCAAGAGCATCTGCCTGAACTTCGGGCTGGCGCGCGACTATGGCGGCGTGTGCCACATGCGCTTTGACGACACCAACCCGGAGAAGGAAGACACCGAGTACGTCAACAGCATCATCGATGCCGTGAAATGGCTCGGTTTCAGCTGGGAGGCCCACGGCCGGCAGCACCTCTACCAGGCCAGCGACTACTTCGACTTCATGTACCGCGCGGCCGAGTACCTGGTGCAAGCCGGCCACGCCTACGTGGACGAGCAGACCACCGAACAGATGCGCCTGAACCGCGGCGACTTCGGCAAACCCGGCGTGGACAGCCCCTTCCGCAGCCGCACGCCCGCTGAAAACCTCAAGCGCCTGCGCGAGATGCGCGACGGCCTGCATGAGGACGGCAGCATGGTGCTGCGCGCCAAGATCGACATGGCCAGCCCCAACATCAACCTGCGCGACCCGGCGATCTACCGCATCCGCCGCGCCACGCACCACAACACGGGCGACACCTGGTGCATCTACCCGATGTACACCTTCGCGCACCCCATCGAGGACGCGCTGGAGCAGATCACCCACAGCTTCTGCACGCTGGAGTTCGAAGACCAGCGCCCGTTCTACGACTGGCTGCTCGAGCGCCTGTGCGAAGGCGGCCTGCTGCAGACCCCGCCACCGCGCCAATACGAGTTCGCGCGGCTCAACCTCACCTACGTGATCACCAGCAAGCGCAAGCTCGCGCAGCTGGTGTACGACCACAAGGTCAGCGGCTGGGACGACCCGCGCATGCCCACCATCGTCGGCCTGCGCCGGCGCGGCTACACGCCCGAGAGCATCCAGCTGTTCGCCGAACGCATCGGCGTGACCAAGAGCGATTCCTGGATCGACTACAGCACACTCGAAGGCTGCCTACGCGAAGACCTGGAGAACAAGGCCCACCGCGGCATGGCCGTGCTCGACCCGGTCAGGCTGGTGCTCACCAACTGGGCCGAGACCTTCGGCAGCGATGACTACACCGAAGACTGCACCCAGCCCGCCCTGCCCCACTCGGCCATCGCCGAAGGCCAGCCCGAGCCCGCGCCGCGCGTGTTCAAGATCGGCAAAGCCGTGTGGATCGAGCGCGAGGACTTCGAGGAAGTGCCACCCAAGGGCTACAAGCGCCTGTTCCCCGGCAACGTGGTACGCCTCAAGGGCGGCTACGTCATCGAATGCACCGGCTGCGCGAAAGACGCGGACGGCAAGGTCACCGAAGTGCACGCCAAGGTCATCCCCGGCACCAAGAGCGGCACCCCGGGCGCCGACAGCGTGAAGGCCAAGGCCGCCATCACCTGGGTGAGCGTGGCCGATGGGGTGCAAGCCGAAGTGCGGCTCTACGACCGCCTCTTCCTCGATGCGCAGCCCGACGCCGGTGGCAAGGACTTCATCGAAGCCCTGAACCCGAACAGCCTGATGGTGGTGACCGCCTACGTGGAGCCTTCACTGGCCCAGGCGAAGCCGGACGACAAGTTCCAGTTCGAACGACACGGCTACTTCGTGGCCGACCGCCAGGACCACGTGGCGGGCAAACCGGTGTTCAACCGGGCGACGGGGTTGAAAGACTCCTGGGGCAAATAAACACATCCAAGGGAACATCCCACCATGCTCACCAACCTCACGCCGTTCCTGCTGCACTGGGCCATCACGGGGTTCGCGCTCTGGGTGGCGAGCCATGTGTTCAAGGGCATCCAGTTCAGCAGCACGTCATCGCTGGTGGTGTCGGCGCTGCTGCTGGGCCTGGCCAACGCGATCGTGCGACCCTTGCTCGTGCTGCTGACCTTGCCCTTGACGCTGCTGACCTTCGGCCTGTTCCTGCTGGTCATCAACGCGCTGATGCTGTTGCTGGTGGCCAAGGTGGTGAACGGCTTCAAGGTCGATGGCTTCTGGACGGCGTTCTGGGCCAGCCTGTTCATGTCGTTGCTCAGCGTGGTGCTCGGCGCCTTCGTGCTGGGCGGCTCGCCGGAGTACACCATCGAGACCAGCCCGGGGCCTGGGTCTGTCTGGCTTTGAGACACGGCCATGCGGATGACCTCAGAGTGACCTGTCGCTAAACTCCGGCCATGCGCCCTTCCCTCGCAATCCTCCAACACCGAGACGCCGTGCACCGCGCTGCGGGGCGATATCGCGTGACGAATCCGCGCGTCTTTGGTTCGGCACTGCGCGGTGACGACACGGACAGCAGCGACCTGGATCTGCTGGTGGACCCACTGCCCGGCGCCACGCTGTTCGACCTTGGCGGCCTCCAGGACGAACTGGAGCAATTGCTGGGCGTGCACGTGGACTTGGTAACGCCACGGGATCTGCCATCGAAGTTTCGGAGCATTGTGCTGGCGGAAGCCAAACCGCTATGAGCGACAGCAACCGTCTGCCCGACTACCTCGATCACATGCGACAGGCAGCGGCAGATGCCTGCGACTTTGTCGAAGGCATGAGCAGATCCGAATTTCTTCAAGACAAACGCACACAGCAAGCGGTCATCCTGAGCCTGATCGTGTTAGGCGAAGCGGCCACCAAAGTGATGGATCGGCACGAGGCTTTTGCAGCGGCCAACGCTCAAATTCCTTGACGCAACATGCGCGGCATGCGCAACCGCGTCGCGCATGGCTACTTCGACATCGACCTGGAAGTGGTTTGGGAAACTGTGCAGACGGCTTTGCCCAATCTGCGTCGCCGGCTCGAGAGTCTCGGTCAATAAGCCGCCAGCCTTTGGCCGAACTGGCCTTGCCCGCCCACGCCCACGATCAGTCGCTGCGTGGCACGCGTGGCACCCACATAAAACAACCGCGCCTCGTCGCGCTCGTCCTGATCCTTGGCAGGCATGCTGCCCACACCCACCAAGGCGACCACTGGAAACTCCAGCCCCTTGCTCACATGCATGGTCATCACCTTGATGGTGTCCGCTGCGGGGTTGAAACTGCCCGCGCCTTTTCGAACCTGATGCGGTAGCCGGCGCTGTTGCAGCACGCTGGCGCACGCCTCCATCTCGTTGTAGTGCCGACAGAGTACCGCCATGTCGCCCCAGGCGTGGCCTTCGCGGTGTGCCGCGCTCAGCAGATCGGCCACCTCGCTCACTTCCGCACGAAGGTTGGGCAGGCGGATGACGATCGGCCTTTCGCCGTCGCGTCCACAGCTCACCGGCTTGAGCAGCGGCACGCCGTCATCGTCCTTGTCTTCCGCTGTCAGCAGGTCGGCGGCGATGAGACTGGCTGTTTGCAAAATCTGCCGCGTGTTCCGGTAGTTGATCTTGAGGATGGTGGTGCGGCCCTGGGCCTGGATGCCCACGCTCTTGAAGCTGAACTGCTTGCTTCGACTGCGCTCGTAAATGCTCTGCGCATCGTCGTACAACACCAGCAAACTGTTGGTCGTCGGGTCCACCATCTGCGTGATGAGCCTGAGCCATTCGGGCGCGAAGTCGTGGCCTTCGTCGATGAGCACGGCCTGGTACTGGCCGCTGGGGATTTGCTTGCGATCCACGCTGTCGATCACACGTTGCACCATGTCGTCCATCTTCACATCGGTCGGCAGGTTGTCGGCAGGGAGCGTCTGCCCGTAGGCCACAAGCTGGCTGCGACACCACTTGTGGAAATGCACCGCGTGCACATGCGCCGAGAGATTCTTGCTGTCCATGGCTCGCGCAAGTTGGCGCGCGAGGGGTTCGTTGTAGCAAAGCACGAGGATCGGTTTGGTGCGGGCGGTCTGCGCTTTCACCAGATGCTCCGCCCTGTAGCCCAACAGCATGGTCTTGCCAGAACCCGCCACGCCATGAATCACGCGATGGCCATCCCCCAGGCTGCGCGCCAGCTGTTCCTGCTGCAGGTCCATCACCCGCATGATGCTCGGCAGTTCGATCGCCGGATCATCCGCGTCGAACAATCCACCCTGATCGGGCACACGCACTTCAGGAAACAGAATCCACCGCACTCGATCCAACTGCGGCAACGACATGACCCCACGCATCATGAACGGAAACATGCCCCACAAGCGGCTCTGCAATTCCTCAGGTGAGACGGACTCGATCATCTCGTCTTGGCAGATGACGCGGTGCGGCTCGATGGCCTGCCCGAGCTGGGCCTGTTCAAATTGCTTGCGTGTGATGTTGGGCAGCACCACGCCATAACTCCAGGGAAATGCCAGCTTGCCCTGGTAGGGACCTTCTGGTTGCACCAATTGGGCATCCCGCTCCAAGGCATTCACCACCTGATGCGCGTACTGCCTTGCCTGCTCCAATGGATTGGGTACGGTCTTGGGCCCCGTGTCGCCATGAATTTCCCAAGACTGCTTGTTGGCCTGAATGAGGGTTGTGAGCCGGAAATCCTTGACCTCCAACACCAGGACGCCACGGCGCGGGTGCATCACGACGAAATCAGGGTGAGAGTGGCGAGGCCCCACCGCCACGTCGTACCAAAGCAGGTAGTCATCATCGAGCTTTTGCTCGAGCCGCTCGGCCACACGGCGCTCGCCGGTGGTCATGCGGGACACGCAACTCCCGAGAGAAGGAATCAGGGTAGCCATCTGAAAGCGAGCCTCCTATTGATTTTTATGCGGCAACGCCATGCCTCGTTGCCAATCACCCGCATTAAATATCGATTGACCGAATACCACACGGATTCAAACGCCAATAGCGGAAATATTCGCCAATGAGCCTGCCGTGGCCGACGATTGGCGGCATTCATGCAACGAATGGCGCCGCACCTTTCAAAGGCAAAATCCCAACACCATGGCCCGCCCCCACCACCACGTCTACGTGATCGAACTCTCCAGGGACGTGCTGAACGAAAGCAAATTCCGCAAGAACAACCCGGGCTACATCGACGGCAAACCCTGCGTCTACGTCGGCATGACCGGCCTCGACCCGGACGTGCGTTTCGACAAGCACAAGGCCGGCATCCAGGCCAATGCCTACGTGTTCAAGTACGGTCTGCGCCTGCTGCCCGACCTCTACGAGGCTTTCAACCCCATGCGGTATGAAGCCGCCGTGGAGAAGGAAATCGAGATCGGCATCGACCTGCGCTCGGCCGGTTTCGGCGTCTGGCAGGCCTGAGTCGGCCGGCTCAGTGGGTGGTGCCGGCGCCCAGCGCGTGGTCCTTGTCCACCTGCAGCGCGCTGCGCACGGCCACCCGCAGCCCGCGCACGATGTCGTCGAGCGCCATGTTCGGCACCCCCTGTTCCGGCAGCCACGGCACGTGCACGAAACCACCGCGCGTGTGCGCCAGTTCTGGCACCGTGGACAGGGTGCGCATCAGGCCGTAGAACACGTGGTTGCAGACAAAGGTGCCGGCGGTCTGCGACACCTCGGCGCCCACGCCTTCTTCGTGCAGCGCGGCGAGCATGGCCTTGATGGGCAGGCCGGTGAAGTAGGCCACGGGCGCGTCCCGGACCACCGGCGTGTCCACGGGCCTCGCGCCCGCGTTGTCGGCCAGGGGCGCGTCGTTCACGTTGATGGCCACGCGCTCCAGCGACAACACCTTGCGCCCACCGGCCTGCCCCACACAGATGACGAGGGCAGGCTGATGCTGCCGCAGCAGCGCGTCCAGCTCGCACAGCGAGGCGTCGAACACGGTGGGCAACTGCGCCGCCACCACGGTGTGGCCGAGCACTTTGCGACCGTGCAGCGCCTGCACGGCCAGCCAGCTGGGGTTGAGCGATTGACCGCCGAAGGCATCGAAACCGGTGAGCAAGACCTTTTTTTGCATCGCGTCAATCTACCGCACGCAGCGCCTGCAGCCGCCCGTGGGCCTCGGAGGCGATGTCCAGCGGGGTGCTGCGCTTGATGCTGAGGTAGTGCGCGGTGAACACGTCCAGCCACGCGGCCAGCGTCTGTGCCGCATGGCTTTCACCGGCCAGGTCCAGGCAGAGCGCCGCCACTTCGGATGTGCAGAAGTGGCTCTCGCGGAACGACCGCCTCAGGCGGTAGTTGGAGACCACCTGTTCGGGGTGCAGGCTGAGCACGGGCAGGTGGTCCAGATAGGGGCTCTTGCGGAACATCTTGCGCGCTTCGGACCAGGTGCCGTCGAGCAACACGAACAAGGGTTTCCTGGCGCTTCCGTGTGCGGGCTCCGCGTGCTGCAGTTCGGTCACCACGCGCTCGGGCGGCACGAACTCGCCGGGAAACACGAGGTAAGGCTGCCATTGCGGGTCAGCCAGCAGGGCGGGCAGGCCGGGGTCCACTTCGGTGCGGGACCATTTGAAGGCCCAGGTGTCGGCCACCACGTCGGCCACCAGCCAGCCGGTGTTGCTGGGCTTGAGCGCTTCGATGTCGCCCATGATGAGGCAGACGCCGGCGTGCGTGGGCGTCCGCGGGCGCCAGGCGCACAGGCAATGGCTGGCGGTCAGCCGGCAACCGGCGCAGCGCCCCAGGCCCGAGCCGCGGGCCACAAAAGGTTTGGCACTGGCGGCCAGGCGGGCGGTGCGCAGGCGCGAGACGGCATGCCCGGAGGCGGAAACAGAATGCATGCAAGGAATGTAGGCGCAAGTGCCCAGGCAGGGATTTTTCTTACACCCGCGGTCGCCAGATGTAACGCCTTTCGCGGTCAGCCGGCCCTGGCTCCGTTGGTCGCCCTGCGGGGCGGCCTGAACGGCGTTTGGCACATGATGGCGGGGATTTCTCATGACCAAGACCACCAGCTCCAAGACCAAGTCCGGGCGGCGCAAAGCCCATCGGCGCAGAACCCAACCCCTGCTTTTCAACGGCCTCGGCGCGCTGTTGGCAGGCATCTTCCTGTGGATGGTGTCCTTGGCGATGGCGACCGAGGCTTCGCTCAAGTCCGCCGCCAAGGCCTTGCTTGCACCGGCCTGGATGGCGCTGGGCCTGGGCGTGGGGCTGCTGGTGCTGCACGTGATGTCCAAACGCCGCGCGCAGGCCGAAGCGGCCATGCTGCTGCGCCAGCACTCGACATTCCTCGAACCGATGCCGCGGCTCAAGCCCCGCCCCAGCAAGCCCAGGCACAAGGAGCCCTTTCAGGGACAGCAGCAGCGCACATCGGCCACGGGCCGGTAGCGCTTGCGCTGCTGGATCCGCACGCAATGCGAAAGGGCGTGACAAACTTGACGGGATAGGACCTCGCCCTCCCGGTCGACTCCCGATAATCCTCGCATGCCCATTGCCGAAATCGCTGTCTGGTCCGCCATGCTGGGTGGCTTGTGCACCCTCGCGGCACTGGCACTGGCCGACCTGTTCCAGGGCCACAGCATCGGCTCTCTTCGCAACCTGCTGTTCGTGTCGATCACCGGCGCCAGCTGCGTGGTGATGACGGGTTTGCCCGAGGTCTTCTTTCCCGATCTGCCCGAGCGGCTGATGATGGTGCTCAAGGCCGGCCTGGGCCCGGCGGCCGGGGCCATGGGCCTGTACTACGTGGGCACGTGGCTGGGCGGCGCCCGCGAGGACGGGCGGGTGCACCGGCTCACGGCGGTGGGCGGTGCGCTGCTGGTGTCTGCCACGGTCATCCTGGTGGTGCTGGCCAGCCAGATCGAACCCGACAATTTCCGCGAATTGCTGGTGGCCACCGCGGTGGTGAACATGGTGCCGGTGTTGCTCGCGCTGGCGGCCGCGTTGCGCGCCGCCCGGCTGGGTGACCCGCTCGCGCGCTGGATGGTGGTGGCCATCGGCTGCCTGGCCGTCACGACGATCGGCCATTACCTGCGCGGCCTCGACGTGCCGGGGCTGGGCCTGGGCGCCTGGCTGTTCACGGCGGTGATCACGCTGGTGTTTTTCCTCATGGCCTCGGTGCTGGGCCTGCTGCGCAACCGGCACAACCGCGAGATCGCGCGCCTCTCGCGCCTGTCGAACAGCACGGACCCGGCCACCGGCCTGTCCACGGGTTCGGCGCTCATCGCCGACGTGGAGCACGCCCTCTGGCGCGCCGCCCGCCTGGACTGCGAGGCAGCCGTGTTGTGCCTGTACGTGAGCAACCTGTATGAACTGGCCGAATCGGCCGGTCCCAGCGCGGAGCATCAGATCCTGTCCACCGTGGCGGCGCGCATCCGCCGCGCGGCGGGCTTTCGTTGCGTGGTGGGGCTGTACCACCCCCGGTGCTTCGTGGTGGTGCTCACCATGGACCCGCACCAGCCCCCCGTGCGCGCCACGGCCGCGCGCATGGCCTTGACGGTGTCCAACCCCTTGACGGTGTTCGACGAGCAGCGCAAGCGCCAGCCGTTTCGCCCGCGCATCGGCCTGGGCGTGGTCACGGTGGACCCCGCCAGCGCCACGCCCACCGACGTGATCAACGAAGCCGAGCGCCAGGCGCTGGCCATGGCCAGCACGGCACCCCGCGACGGCGAACAAGGGGTGGAAACCGAGCCCGCGCGCCTGCGCTGACGGCCCTGAGCGCCCAGTCCGTGCCGGACAATGGCCTCATGAACGCCAACATCCTGCGCCTGAGCCCCGCCGCCGAACGCAACAAGCGGCCCATTCTGGACGTGCTCCGCCAGGTGCTGCCCGAGCAAAGCCGCGTGCTGGAGATCGCCTCGGGCACGGGCCAGCACGCGGCCTGGTTCGCCGCCGCCATGCCGGGCTGGCGCTGGCAGCCCACGGACTTCCAGGCCGACGCCCTGCCCTCCATCCGCGCCTGGGCAGCCGACACCACCGCAGGCCATGTGCTCGCGCCGCTGCAGCTGGACGTGCTCGCACCCGCGTGGCCGGTGGGCCCCGAGCCTTTTGACGGCATCTATTGCGCCAACATGCTGCACATCGCGCCCTGGGCGACCTGCGCGGCGCTCATGCAGGGCGCGGCCCGGCACCTCACGCCGCTGGGTGCGCTCATCACCTACGGCCCCTACCTGGAAGACGGCGTGCCCACCTCGCCAGGCAACCTGGCGTTCGACGAGAGCCTGCGGCGCGAGAACGCGGCCTGGGGCATCCGCCGGCGGGAAGCCGTGGAAGGTGAAGCCCGGCACGCCGGCCTGGTGCTGAGCGAACGGCATGCCCTGCCGGCCAACAACCTGCTGCTGGTCTGGCGCCGGGAACCCTGAGCCCTCGCCCCGGCTCCACCTCTCTACCACCGCGCCACACCTTTTCCACACCATGCTCAGAAACCTCAAGGACCTGTTCGACACCCTCACCGCCAGCCTCACGGCACCGGCCGGCGCCCAGGCGCCCGCCGAGCAGGAACACACCCTGCAGCTCGCCACCGCCGTGCTGCTGGTGGAAGTGATGCGCGCCGAGCCCAGCCTGCAGGACAGCGAGCGCGACGCGGTGCTGACGGCCCTGCGCCGCAAGTTCGCGCTGAGCGACGACGAGCTGCAGCGCCTGCTGGAGCTGGCCCACGAGACCGCGCGCACCGCCTACGACTACCAGCGCTTCACCGCGCTGATGAACGAGCGCTTCACGCAGGCGCAGAAGATCCGCGTGGTGGAAGCGATGTGGGAGGTGGCCTTCGCCGACCACCACCTGGACGCGCACGAGCACCATGTCATCAGCAAGGTGGCCGGCCTGCTGCATGTGACACATGGTGAGTACATCGCGGCCAAGCTGCACGCCCAGGCCGCCATGAAAGGCTGAGCGGCAAGGCTTCGGTGGGCGGCACAAGCCGGTACAGAACTTTGCACAGGCGGAGCGCGGCATTTACCGGGCGTTCACATGCGCCGGACACGATGGAGTCTCACCAACCCCAGGAGAAAGCTCCATGAAATCCCGAAACCTTGTTGTGTACGCCCTGGCGGCCGCCTCCCTCGGCGTGAGTTCGCTGTCCTTCGCGCAAGGTGCGCGATTCGAGCCCAGCCACCTGCAGCGCGTGGACGACCGGCGCGATGACCGCCGGGACTACCGCCAGGACCGGCGCGACGATCGCCGCGATTTCCGCCACGACCGCCGTGACGACCGGCGCGACTACCGCCACTCGCGCAACGACCGGCACTACCACCACTACTACTACAACGCGCGCGGCCCCGAGTTCCGCCGCGGTGGCTACATCCCCTACGAATACCGCAACCGCCAGTACGTGGTGGTGAACCCGCACCAGCACCGCCTGTACGCGCCGCCGCGCGGCCACCAGTGGGTGCAGGTCGGCACCGACTATGTGCTGGTCGCCATCGCCACCGGCCTGATCGCCAACCTGATCCTGAACAACTGACGTTCCACGGCGCAGACACCGCCGCGCCCAGGGCGCAGCACATCCGCAAGCCGGGGTGCTGCGCCCTTTGCCATGGGCCCCACGCTCACGGGGGTGCGCCTTCTCTGCGATGATGCGGCCCAGGAAAACCACCGATGCGATCCGCCATGAAACTCCGCCACCTCACCCTCCCCCTGATGGCCGCCCTGGCCCTTTCGCTGGCCGCCTGCTCCAAGGAAGAAACCACCGGCGCGCCGAGCGCCGCTGGCGCCCCCGCGGCCGACACCAGCCCCATCCCCCCGGCCCAGGCCTACGATGTGCTCGCCGCGCAAGGCAAGGGCTTCACCGCCGGTGCCCTGATGAGCGCCAACACGGTCTACGTGCTGTTCGACCCGCAGTGCCCGCACTGCGGCCACCTGTGGCAGGCGTCCGTGCCGCTGCAGAGCAAGGTGAAGTTCGTGTGGCTGCCCGTGGCCATCATGAACGCCAAGAGCGCGCCGCAAGGCGCGGCCATCATGACCGCCGCCAACCCGGTGGAAACCATGAACGCGCACGAGCAGCAGCTGCTCACGGGCCAGGGCGGCATGTCGGCCTCGGCCAGCATTCCGGACGACGTGATGGCGAGCATCAAGGCCAACACCGCGCTGCTGGAGCGCCTGGGCGCCACCTCGGTGCCGTTCATGGTGGCCAAGCACCAGCGCACGGGTGCCGTGATCACGCAAAGCGGCGCCCTCGGCGTCGAGGCCCTGGCCAATTTCCTGGGCATGGGGCAGTAGCCCGAGGCTGCGCGTTCCGGGCGCCCGGCAGGGGCTTGAAACGCGCATTTTGTCGCTTACCATCGGCGCATCTGCCGCGTTTCGCGGTGTCAATTGGAGGTCCCCATGGGCAAGGAACAACGCAACGAAAAAATGGCCAAGAAACCCAAGAAGGACACCTCGGCGCCCAAGGGCCCCGTGTCCTCCGACCGGCCGGTGCCGCCGGTCACGTCCGTGATGCCGCGCGGCAAAGAGAAGAACAAGTGAGCGCCGCCGCATGAAGGCGACGTGGAACGGCGTGACCATCGCCGAGAGCGACGACACCGTGGTCGTGGAAGGCAATCACTACTTCCCGGAGAGTTCGCTCAACCGCGATCACGTCACCTTCAGCAACCACCGCACCACCTGCGCGTGGAAGGGCCAGGCGAGCTACTACTCGCTGCTGGTCAACGGCGAACTCAACACCGACGCCGCCTGGTACTACGCCGACCCCAAGCCCGAAGCCGAGATGGTCAAGGGCCGCGTGGCGTTCTGGAAAGGCGTGAAGATCGAGGCCTGAGCACCGGCACGCCTCAGGCCGCGTCGCGGCCGAGCCGGCGCAGCTTGGCCTGCCACCGGGCCACACCGGCCTCCCCCAGTTGCTCGACCGAGCCCACCAGCGTTTCGTGGATCGGCGCGAAGCCGATGAACCCGAGGATGTTGCGCTCCAGCGCCTTGAGGCTGTGCGCGCGGAAGTACCAGCGGTAGGCCAGTGCCGGCATGCCCATGGTCACCACCACACGGGCCGAACGGCCGCTCAGGGGCTTGCGGCCGAACTCCCTGGCTCCCTCGGGGCCGACCGCGAAACCCGGCCGCGCCACCTGCTCCAGCCAGGCCTTGAGCAGCGCCGGCATCTCGCCCAACCAGAGCGGAAAGAACAGCACCACGTGCTCGGCCCAGAGGATGTGCTGCTGCGAAGCCTGCAGCGCCGGGGGCACGCCGCCGTGTTTCCAGTCGTGCGCGCTGCGCAGCACGGGAAAGTCCAGTTCACCCACCGCCACGCGGCGCACCTCGTGGCCGGCCGCGATCGCGCCTCCCGCGTAGGCCTCCACCAGCAGGTGGTTGAGGTGCCGGCCCGAGGTGTCGGGATGGCCTTCGATCAGCAGGATGCGGCGGGGAGAGGTGCTCATGGCAGGCTCCAGAAGGGGTGGAGCCCATGCTCGCACCGCGCGGGCGCGGGCGCCTTGACGCGGGTCAAGGCCCGCTCACCGGCTCAGCGCCGGTCGGGCTTGCGCGGTTTGGCCGCGCGTTCCTTCTTGCGGCCCTGGCGCTCGGCATCCGCCTTCTGCCCGGCCTGAAGCCAGCGCACGAACTGCTCGGGCGTCTCCAGCGTGATGCGCCCGAGCGTGCCGCTGCGGAAGTCCGCGATCACCAGCTCGGCCGCCTTCTGCCAGTTCACCGCGCCGCCACCCGCCAGCGCGCCGCGCTTGCGGCCGATCGCCTCCATGAGCTCTTCGTCCGGCAGGGCCGCGATGGCCTCGGGCGCGAGGCCCAGCTTGTAGCGCGCCTCCAGCAGGGGCGCGTAAGACAGCTTGAGCTTGTTGAGCAGCTCCAGCGCCACCTCCTGGTCGTCGTAGGCGTTGCGGCCCACCGCGCCGCTGGCGGCGAGGTTGAAGCCACTTTCAGGCACCACGATGCGCGGCCAGAGCATGCCAGGCGTGTCGAACAGGTAGAAGTCGTCGGCCAGGGCGATGCGCTGCTCGGTGCGGGTGATGCCGGCCTCGTCGCCGGTCTTGGCCGCGCGCTTGCCCATGAAGGTGTTGATCAGCGTGGACTTGCCCACGTTGGGAATGCCGCAGATCAGCACCCGCATGGGCTTGACCATGCCGCCCCGGTTGGGCGCCAGCTCGTGGCAGGACGCGATGATGGCGCGCGCCGGTGCCGTCACGCTTGCGTCCAGCGGGATCGCGCGCGTGTTCGGCTGGGCGTTGTAGTGCGCGAGCCAAAGCGCGGTGCGCTCGGGGTCGGCCATGTCCTGCTTGTTGACCACCTTGAGCGTGGGCTTGGCCGAGGTGAGTTCGGCCAGCAGCGGGTTGGCGCTGGAGCCGGGCAGGCGCGCGTCGAGCATCTCGATCACGACATCGATGTCCTTCACACGCTCGGTGATGGCCTTGCGCGTGAGGTGCATGTGCCCGGGAAACCACTGGATGCTCATCGGGGGAATCTCTCTGGGGAAACGGGGGTTGCGGGGCGGGTGCAGGGATTGTGCCTTGGTGTAACTCCCGGGGTCGCGCGCCTGGGCCGTCCCTACAATCGGCCTCAATCCAACACCCGCAGAGGCGCCTCATGAGCATCACCGTCAAGATCGATCTGGGCTACGAGTTCGACGTCAAGGCCAAGGCGGCCGAGGTGTTCGAAGTGCTCTCCAATGTGCCCGAGTCGGTCAGCCATTTCCCGAAGGTGGAGAAGCTCAGCGACCTGGGCGGCGGTGTCTACCAGTGGGAAATGGAAAAGGTCGGCACCGCGCAGGTGAACATCCAGACCGTGTACGCCAGCAAATACGTGAGCGACCAGGCGCGCGGCACCGTTAAATGGACCCCGGTCAAGGGCGTGGGCAACGCCCTGGTGGGCGGCAACTGGAAGATCGTGGACAACAAGAAGTCCACCGGCCTGACCCTGGCCATCCAGGGCGAGATCGAGGTGCCTCTGCCCGGCCTGATGAAGATGGTGGTGGCCCCCGTGGTCGAGGGCGAGTTCGAGAAGCTGGTCGAAAAGTACATCGCCAACCTCATCAAGCGCTTCGGCGGCGAGGCCTGATCCGCCCCTTGCCGCCTTCAGTGAGCGCGTTTCAAGTCCTGCGCGCGATCCGCACGATGGCGTCGTAGATCTCGTGCTCGGCATCCACCGGGTCGAGTTCGCCCGCGGCCGCCGCGAACGACACGGCCTCCGCCGTGCCCAGCATGGCGCGCATGCCCGCCGGCCCGATGGGCTGCTTCGCGAACGGCTGCAGCGCGGCCTGGCACTTCGCCTGGAACGCCGCCTCCAGCTTCTTCTTCAGGGCGTCGAGTTCGGGTGAGCCCGCCAGCGCCGCGCTGACGCCGGGCATCTCGCGGCCCATCGCCATGACGCAGTTGAGATAGGTGGCAGCGATCACCTTCGCCACGGCCGGGAGCGACTTGCCCGATGCCTGCAAGGCCTCGTCCATCAAGGCGTGCTGCCGGTTGTCGTACTCCTCGTAGAGCGCGCTGAGCAGGCCGGTGCGCGTGCCGAAATGGTCGTACACCACGGGCTTCGTCACCCCCGCGCGCTCCGCCAGGTAGCCCAGCGTGAGCGCATCGGTGCCTTCGCCCCGCACGATGGACCACGCGACCTCCATGAGCTGGCGGTTGCGGTCTTCCTTGGACAGGCGCTTCTTCGGCGCGGCTTGATCAGCAGGGTTCATCGGATGGCTTGACATTGTTAACCTACCAAAGGTAACCTACAGACAGTAGATTACCAAAGGTAGTTTACACCCAAACCCCAAGGAGCCACCATGCACGCCCTCATCGTCGTCAGCCATCCCGATGCCCAGTCCCTCACACACGCCGTCGCGCGCTCGTTTGCCGAGGGCATTGCGGCCTCGGGCGAGCACACCACCGAGTTCGCCGACCTTGCCGCGGAAGGCTTCGACCCGGCTTTCAACCAGGCCGACCGCAACGCCTACTTTCTCCAGAAGCCCTTGCCTTCGGACGTCCTGCGCGAGCAGGCGCGCATCGACCGCGCCGACGCGCTCGTGCTGGTCTATCCCGTCTATTGGTGGTCGTTCCCCGGTCAGCTCAAAGGCTGGATCGACCGCGTGTTCGCCAATGGATGGGCCTACGACGAGGCGCCCGACGGCACGCTGGGCAAGCGGCTGGGCCGCCTCGCGGTCCACCTCATCGGCATCGGCGGCGCGGACGGCGGCACCTATGCGCGGCACGGCTACGACAAGGCGATGCGCACCCAGATCGACCACGGCATCTTCGATTTCTGCGGCGCGCGGGTCGTCACCTCGGAGTTCCTGCTCGATGTGAATGGGCAGGCGGCGGCGTCCCATGTGGTCACGGCGCGGGCCCTGGGCGGGAATGCGTTCGCGGAAAGCGCCACGTCGGCCGGTGGCGAACGGCTGATCACACCAGGTGCTGCCTGAAGAACGCCAGCGTGCGGTCCCACGAGAGTTTGGCCGCGGCGGCGTCGAAACGCGGCGTGGTGTCGTTGTTGAAGCCGTGCTGGGTGCCCGGGTACTGGTGCGCGGTGTAGCGCACGCTCGCCGCCTTGAGCGCGGCCTCGTAGGCCGGCCAGGCCGCGTTGATGCGCTCGTCCACCCCCGCGAAATGGATCAGCAGCGGCGCCTTCACCTTGGCCGCGGCCTCCACCGGCGGGTGGTTGCCGTAGTAGGGCACGGCCGCCGCCAGGTCGGGCAGCTCGGTGGCCAGCGTGTGGGCCACGCCCCCGCCATAACAGAACCCCACCACGCCGATGCGCCCGTTGCCGTCCGGCCGGGCCTTGAGCGTGGCGGCCGAGGCCAGGAAGTCCTGCTTCGTCTTGGCCTGGTCGAGCTGGGCGAACAGGGCGCGCGCCTTGTCCTCGTCGCCCGGGTAGCCGCCCAGCGGCGTGAGCGCATCGGGCGCGAATGCCAGATAACCGTCGAGCGCCAGGCGGCGCGCGATGTCTTCGATGTGGGGGTTCAGACCCCGGTTCTCGTGCACCACCAGCACGGCCGGCAGGCGCCCGCCGGCGGGGGGCGCCACGGGCTTGGCCACATAGGCCTTGATGGTGCCGTAACCCATCGGCGAAGGCACGCTCACCGTCTCGGTCTTGATGCGGGGGTCGTTCGCCGGCACCACCTGGGCGGCGGCGAAGTTCGGGCTGAGCGCGGCCAGCAGGCCCGCCGCCGTCATGCCGCCCACCGCGAACTTGGACGCGCGGTCCAGGAAGGCGCGGCGGTCGATGTCGCCATGCACGTAGGCGTCAAACAGGATCAGCAGTTCCTGATCGAAGTCGGCGGCGGTCAGACGAGTCATGGGCGATCTCCGGCAAAAAGATCGCAGGATAGGTCCCCCCGGGGCCGGGCGGGCCATTGCCCATCCGGTCAGGCGGGCTTTGCCGCCCTGCCTCAGGCCGCCAGCGACGCGGTCTGCGCCTGCGGACGGCCCAGCCGCGCCGGCGAGGTGTATTCCTGCCGGTAAATCTCGAACGGCATGGAGTCGGCCGCTTCGATGGCGCGCTGGTCTTCCACCGACTTCGTGGCCATCGCTTCGTACTTCGCCTGCAGCTTGCTGGCCCAGGGCAGGCCCGCCAGGTGCTGGTGCGTCACGCGCGACTGGGCGCGCGCGAACGCGACGAAGGAATCGCCATGGTGCTTGTGCATGGCCTGCAGCACGCGGGCCGAGGGCAGCTTGTCGGGGTCCTGCAGATGGCCTTGCGCCAGGGCCACGGCCAGGGCGTGCTCGTTGCCGCCGTGGGCCTCGTCCAGCAGCGCGGCGATCGGGACGAGCTGCTCCAGCAGCTCGGCGCCCCACTGCATCAGCGGCACGCTCTGGCCGTTGCGCATCAGGTTCAGGCCGGGTTCGCGGCCGCGCGCGGCGGTCAGGTGCTGGTTGTGCGCGAGCTCGCGGATCTCGGCCGGCGTGTCGGGCGGGCTGTCCGACAGCAGGCAGTGCAGCAGGAACACGTCGAGGAAACGCAGCGTGGGCGCGCCGATGCCGATGGGTTCGAAGGGGTTGAGGTCCATCAGCCGGACCTCGATGTACTCCACCCCGCGCTCGCGCAGGGCGTGCAGCGGGCGCTCGCCAGGGCGGATCACGCGCTTGGGGCGGATGGTGCCGTAGAACTCGTTCTCGATTTGCAGCAGCGTGGTGGCGAGCTGGTTGTAGTCGCCGCCCGGGTTGCGGATGCCCACCGCCTCGTACGCGGGCCAGGGGCGCGTGAGCGCGTCGTGCAGCGAGGCCGCGTAGCCTTCGAGGCCGTTGTAGCTCACCGCCAGCGTGGCCTGGGCCTCGCTCTGGTAACCCAGGCGGCCCATGCGCAGCGAGGTGCCGTGCGGCATGTACAGCGTGCCGGTGTCGCCCAGTTTCTGCAGCTCGTGCTGGCGGCCTTCGACGAAGGTGGAGCACAGCGCGGGCGAGGCACCGAACAGCGTGAGCAGCAGGAAGGCGTGGCGGCGGAAGTTGCGGATCAGCGCGAAGTAGCCGTCGTTGTCCACGCCCGGCAGCGACCAGTTGTAGTGGATGCCCGAGATGGTCTGCATGCGCCGGCCATAGCGGTGCGCCAGGCCCATGCGGTAGACGCTCTTGGCGCGGCCCACGTTGGACGAGCCGTAGCGGCCGATGGGGATGGTTTCGTCGGGCGGCAGGCCGCAGGGCATGCTCGACGCCCACATCATCTCGTCGCCCTGGGCGCGCAGGCTGCGCACGGTGTACTGGTGGACTTCGGTCAGCTCGGCCAGACAGGCTTCGACGCTGTCGTGCACGCCCGTGATCAGTTCGAGCTGGGACTCGCTGTAGTCGGTGGTGATGTGGGGGTGCGTGAGCGCACTGCCCAGCGCGGCCGGGTGTGGCGTGAGCGCCAGTTTGCCGTCGGGCTGGGCGCGCAGGCTTTCCTTTTCAATGCCGCGACGCATGCCGCGCAGACGGTCTCCTGGGAGGGCGGCCAGCCGTTGTTCGAGAGAGGTCATACAGGCGTCGTGGTTCGGGTCCGGGGCCGGAAGTTAACACGCCGGCGCCATTTCTGCTGGCAGCGCCCGGATCGACTCTGTGGTAAGGATGTCCGGTCCCTGGGCCCGCCGCAGCCAGGCCTCGATGTCGTCGGGCTCGTTCACCAGGCGCAGTTCGTCGAACGCGGCCTGGGCCTCGGGATAGCGTTTGCGCAGGTAGTTGAGCCATTGTTTGAGCCGCCCGGAGCGGTGGCGGCGCTCCACGCGGGCGCTCACCTGCCGCCAAAAGATCTCGAACAGCGGGGGCAGGACCGACCAGGGCACACCGCCCAGGCCTTTGATGGCCAGGGCCAGGCCGGGGTCGGTCACCATGCCTCGGCCGATCATGAGGTGTTCGCAGCCGGTCACCTCGCGGCAGCGCGCGGCGTCGGCCGCGGTCCAGATTTCGCCATTGGCGATCACCGGCAGGCGCCGGTGGGCCGGTGGCAGCGAGGCGCGCACCTCGGCCAGCCGGTCCCAGTAGGCGGGAGGCCGGTAGCCGTGGGCCTTGGTGCGCGCGTGGATCACGAGTTCGTCCGCCCCGGCCTCGGCGATGGCGTGGGCGCAGTCTTCGGCGCGTTCGTCGTCGTTGTAGCCCAGCCGCATCTTGGCGGAGACGGGCATGTGGGCCGGCACGGCGCGGCGCACGGCCGCCACGATGCGCCCGACCAGCTCGGGTTCGTCGAGCAGCACGGCGCCGCCCCGGCTCTGGTTGACGGTCTTGGCGGGGCAGCCGAAGTTCAGGTCGATGCCGTGCGGGCCCAGGCCGGCCAGGCGTTCTGCGTTTTCCGCGAGCAGGGTCGGGTCGGAGCCGAGCAGTTGGGCGCGCACGGGCACGCCGGCACGGGTGCGGCCGCCATTGAGCAGTTCGGGCACCACGCGGATGAAGGCACGCTCGGGCAGCACGGTGTTGGTCACGCGGATGAATTCGCTCACGCAGCGGTCGATCCCGCCCGTGCGCGTGAGCACATCGCGCAGGGTGGCGTCGAGCAATCCTTCCATGGGGGCCAGCAGCAGCATGCTGCGTATTGTCCTTTGCCTGGAGAATGTGTGGATGTGTTGCTCTTTTTCTCCGGCTGGTCCGGTCATCGGCGACCGGGGGGGACGGCTCCGCTCATGTCCCCCGAACCGGCTTCGCCGGTTCTCCTCCTTGACTTCGCTGCGCCGTCCCCCCCGGTCGCCGATGACCTCCTGGGTATTCGGAAGACTGCATGCCTACATCGCTTCCGGCGCGTGGGCGCATGGCGCTCTGCGCAGCGGGGTAAAGGAGGAGGCGGCACCAGCCGCCGGGGGACACCCGCGGAGCAGAGCGCCATGCGCCCACGCGCCCGCGAGGTGCAGCGAGTGAGCACCCTAAAGGTAATCCACGAAGACGAACAAATGATCGTCCTCGATAAACCCGCAGGCCTGCTCGCCGTCCCCGGAAGAGGCCCCGACAAGCAGGACTGCCTCAGCGCAAGGGCCCAGGCGAAATGGCCCGACGCCCTGGTGGTCCACCGGCTCGACATGGCCACCTCCGGCCTCGTCGTCATGGCCAGAGGCATCGAAGCCCAACGCCAGCTCAGCCGCGCCTTCGAACAAAGGGAAGTCCACAAACGCTACACCGCTGTCGTCGCCGGCACCCTGCACAAACCCCAACCCGACAACGGCTGGAACACCATCGACCTGCCCCTCACCATCGACTGGCCCAACCGGCCCCGCAGCATCGTCAGCGCCGAACTCGGCAAACCCAGCGTCACCCGCTGGCGCCTCGCCAGCCCCCTCACCGACGACGACACCACCACCCGGCTCGAACTCGAACCCGTCACCGGCCGCACCCACCAACTGCGCGTGCACCTGCAAGCCATCGGCCACCCCATACTCGGCGACATGCTGTACGCCACCCCCGAGCAGCAGGCCCGCGCCCCGCGCCTGCTGCTGCACGCCCACCAACTCTCGTTGCCCCATCCGCAGCACGGCGACACCGTGCACTTCCACAGCCCCTGCCCCTTCTGACATGACCACCACCCCACTCCAACTCACCATCCTCACCGGCGGCTCGCGCGGCATGGGCCTGGCCATGGCCCTGCAGTCGCTGCGGCCCAACGGCCACCTGCTCTGCATCTCACGCCACATCAACACCCAGCTCGCCGACGAAGCCCAGCGACTCGACGCCACCCTCACACAATGGGCGCAAGACCTCGCCGACACCACCGGCGCCGCGCAGCGCCTGGAGGACTGGTTGAATGAGCAGGCCGCCCAGGGCTTCGCCAGCGCCACCTTGATCAACAACGCTGGCGTGATCCCGCGCATCGGCCCCATCGACGACTGCCCGCCCGACGACCTCGCCAACGCGCTGCGCGTGGGCCTGGAGGCGCCCATGCAGCTCACCGCCGCCTTCCTGCGCGCCACCGGCGCCTGGGTGGACACCGGCTGGCGCGGCCCGCGCAAGGTGCTCAACATTTCCTCGGGCCTGGGCCGGCGCGCCATGGCGGCCCAGGCGCCCTACTGCGCCGCCAAGGCCGGCATGGACCACTTCACCCGCTGCAGCGCGCTCGACGAAGCGCAGCGCCCACATGGCGCGCGGCTGGTGTCGCTGGCTCCGGGTGTGATCGACACCGACATGCAGTCGCAACTGCGCTCGGGCGACCCGGCGGCGTTCCCCGACGTCGGACGCTTCAAGGACCTGAAAAGCCAGGGCCAGCTCAGCACCCCGCAAGACGCCGCCGCGAGCGTGCTGGCCTGGCTGGACCGGCCCGACTTCGGCAGCAACCCTGTCGCCGACGTGCGCGATTGACCGCGACCGGGAGACCCCATGCAACGACGCCACTTCACCCAGGCCACCGCCCTCGCCCTCACCACCCTGCCCACCCTCGCCTTCACGCAGGACGCGGGCTTCTGGACCCTGCTGCGCGAAGGCGGTTGCGTGCTGCTGATGCGCCACGCGCAGACCGAGCCCGGCGCGGGCGACCCGCCGGGCTTCACGCTCGGCGACTGCCGCACCCAGCGCATGCTCAGCGACACCGGCCGCAAACAGGCCAACAAGATGCACGAAGCCTTTCTGCGCGAGCGCGTGAAGATCAACGAGGTGCGCTCCAGCGCCTGGTGCCGCTGTGTGGACACCGCCATGCTGGCCTTCAAGAAGAACACCGTCTGGGCGCCGCTCAACGCCTTCTTCAGCCCCGACGAGCGCGACGAGCAGACGCGCGAGGTGCTCGATGCCGTGCAAGGCTGGTCGGCCCCGCGCAACCTGGCGCTGGTCACGCACCACATCAACGTCGCCGCCCTCACCGGCCAGACCCCGGCCATGGGCGAGATCCTGCTCACCCGGCCGGGCAAGGACGGCAGCGGCACGCAGTTGCGGGTGGTGGCGCGGCAGATGTTCTGAGTTAGGCGGGTCGGTGGCGGCCCGCAGAAACCACTCGATACAAGAGCTTTCTATTTGAACGTCGCATAAGCCGCGCGAATGGCGCGTGCGAGCGGCGAATAAGCGGTGCGTCTCACTGTTTTGTGGGATCGACATAGCTTGCTCGCTCAACAGAATCGAACCTCTATCAACTCACGAGGGAGGTTCGGGTGACGCATTCTTCAAAAACTGTCATTGCTCTGTTCTCATGTCTTCTGGCGGCATGCGCCCAGACAACGAAGCCCTTTACGACCACCACGCAGGCTGCGTCAGCAGAGGCTTCACTGGTACCGGCCCATCTACTCGGAGGACAGAGCGGCGCTCCTCAATTCTTGGAACGGCTTGATGACGTCCTCTGGCGCCACTCTCACCGCCAGCTTCTACCGCAACGGGCACATGCGCCCCGTTGCGTTCGATCCAAGGGATTTGAATCTCTACGATGCCGAGCAAGGTTGGGTGGGTTCCATGGACCATCCTTATCGCCAGAACGGCGCGGTGGTGGCCTTCGACCCGGACGGTGATTCGTCATCGCTGAGTTTCAGCATGGGCTCTGGCCCCGTGCACGGCCATGCATGGGCCAATCGGTATCTGACGGCTGATGCTCTCGACATCTACGATGCGGCTCAGGTGCCGGGTGCGTCGGTCGCGGAGACGGGCGCCTGGCAATACCTGTCCCACCGGGGTGACACCTACAGCGGCAGCGATCCGTTCACGATCCGGGTGACCGATGGGCAGGGCGCCTCCACGACCGTGGCGATCGCTGCAACACACAGCGGCTCCCCTCCCTCGGGCGGGTGGTATCCGGTCGTGATCGATCTGGCCAACGACGGCATCGAGCTGGTCCGGCCGGCCGATTCGAACGTCTTCATGGACATCAATGGCGATGGCCACAGAGACCGCATGGGCTGGGCCGCGCCGTCCGATGCGGTGCTGGTGCTCGATGCCAATCAGGACGGCCGCGTGGACATCGACCACGAGGTGAGCTTTGTCGGCCACCTGCCTGGCGCGCGCACGGACCTGGAAGGCCTCGTCGCCCACGACAGCAATGGCGATGGCCAGATCACCTCGGCCGATGACCGATGGAAGGACTTTGGCCTGTTCCAGGATCGCAACGGCAATGGCGTGCAGGACGAAGGCGAGTTCCTGTCTCTTGAGGCGGCAGGGCTTCGCAGCATCTCGTTGACGCGCGAAGGCGAGCCCGAGATGAACCAGGGCAACGTGGTCTTCGGCACCTCGGCGGTGACGTGGTCGGATGGCAGCGCGACGCGGGCTGCGGACGTCATGTTCGCGGGCGACGGCGTGCCACTGCCCGACGCCGCGGTGCAGGCCTTGCTCGCCGCTGCGGCTGCCACGGCTGAAGACGCAAGGATCGCCCAGATGGCCCTGTTGTTCAACCAGATGGCAGCGCTCCCAGACCCCGTGGAATCACCGGGCGCAACCGTCTTCGTCCCTCCAACGCACGAACACTTCACTGACGAATGGCTCGCAGCCGCGATCTGCGACTCCGGGAGCTTCACGGCGATGCCGACCATCTAACCCAGTACCACACCCACTGCAGCGGTGAGCTGGTCCGCGACTTCCTCTCGGGCAACGAGCTACGATGGCAGGTGCCCCTTCATCACCCGGAGACCTCCATGAGCAACCAGCGAGAAGTTTTTGTCGTCAGCGCCGTTCGCACCGCCATCGGCACCTTTGGCGGCAGCCTGAAAGACCAGCCTCCCACCGAACTCGGCGCGCTCGTCGTGCGCGAGTCGCTCGCGCGCGCGGGCGTCGAAGGCAGGGACGTGGGCCACGTGGTGTTCGGCCACGTGGTCAACACCGAGCCGAAAGACATGTACCTCTCGCGCGTCGCGGCCATCCAGGGCGGCTGCGCCGAAGGCACGCCCGCCTTCAACGTCAACCGCCTCTGCGGCTCTGGCCTGCAGGCCATCGTGTCGGCCGCGCAGGGCATCCTGCTGGGCGACACCGACGTGGCCATCGGCGCCGGTGCCGAATGCATGAGCCGCGCGCCGTTCGCCAGCCTGAACATGCGCTGGGGCGCGCGCATGGGCGACACCAAGATGGTGGACATGATGGTCGGCGCGCTGCACGACCCCTTCCACACCATCCACATGGGCGTGACGGCCGAGAACATCGCGGCCAAGTGGGGCATCACGCGCGAGGACCAGGACAGGCTCGCCGTGGAAAGCCACAACCGCGCGCAGCGCGCCACCGAGGCCGGCCTGTTCAAGGATCAGATCGTGCCCGTGATGCTCAAGAGCAAGAAGGGCGACGTGGCCTACGCCACCGACGAGCACTTCCGCGCCAACGCCACCCTGGACGACCTGGCCAAGCTCAAGCCCGTGTTCCTGAAGGAGAACGGCACCGTGACCGCCGGCAACGCCTCGGGCATCAACGACGCGGCCGCGGCCGTGGTGCTGATGGATGGCGGCGCGGTCAAGGCGCGCGGCGCGAAGCCGCTGGCCCGCCTGGTGGCGTATGCGCACGCGGGCGTGGACCCGAAGTACATGGGCATCGGCCCGGTGCCGGCCACGAAGCTGGCGCTGCAGAAGGCCGGCCTCACGGTGAAGGACCTGGACGTGATCGAGGCCAACGAAGCCTTCGCCGCGCAGGCCTGCGCCGTCACGCGCGACCTCGGCCTGGACCCGGCCAAGGTCAACCCCAACGGCTCGGGCATCTCGCTGGGCCACCCGATCGGCGCCACGGGCGCGCTGATCACCGTGAAGGCCCTCCACGAACTGCAGCGCATCCAGGGCCGCTACGCGCTGGTGACGATGTGCATCGGCGGCGGCCAGGGCATCGCTGCGATCTTCGAACGGGTTTGAACACAGGGGGCGCCACATGAAAGCCGAACAACGCGACGAGCTGCTGCGCACCTTGAAGCAGCGGTTCGAGAAGCACATGAAGCGGCACGCCAAGGTCGGCTGGGCCGACGTGCTGGCCCGCCTTCAAAGCAAGCCCGACAAGCTGAACACCCTGGCCGAGATGGAGAGCACGGGCGGCGAGCCCGACGTCATCGGCACGGCGGACGAGCACGGCGCCTACCTGTTCTGCGATTGCGCCGCCGAAAGCCCGGCGGGGCGCCGCAGCCTGTGCTTCGACGGCGAAGCCCTGGCCGCGCGCAAGGAGAACAAGCCGGCGGGCAGCGCGGCCGAGATGGCCCAGGCCATGGGCGTGTCGCTGCTGACCGAGGCGCAGTACCGCCAGCTTCAACAATTCGGCGAGTTCGACCTGAAGACCTCCAGCTGGGTGGCCACGCCGCCCGAGATCCGCAAGCTGGGGGGCGCCCTGTTCTGCGACCGGCGCTACGACCAGGTGTTCACGTACCACAACGGCGTGCAGTCGTATTACGCCTCGCGCGGGTTCAGGGGCTGGGTGAGCGTCTGAATCGGCGCATCGGTTCGTGGTGGGGCTTGGTTTATATAATGAAACACATTTCATTTAATGAACCAACCACATGCCCTCCACCCCCGAGTCCACCCTGGTCGCCCACCTCGCCGGCCTTCAGCAGCGGCCCCTCCCTGACGCCACGCGCGAGCGGCTGGCCCAGGCGCTGCTGGACTGGTTCACCGCCGGCTGGGCCGCCGTCGGCATGCCGGGCGCCTCGGCGCTGAGGGCGCTGGCCCGCACCAGCGTGCCCGGCCCCGGGCCGGCGCCGGTGTTCGGTGGCGCCCCGGCGCAGCCCCTGGCGGCCGGCTTCGCCAATGCGGGCATCGCGCACCTGCGCGAGATCGACGACGCGCACCGCGCCGCCATGCTGCACCCGGGTGTGGTGGCGATCTCGCCGGTGCTCGCGCTGGCGGCCACGCAGGCGCTGTCGATGCGCCGCGCGGCGGACGCCATCGTGGCCGGCTACGAGGTGGCGCTGCGGGTGGGCGAGGCCTTGGGCACCCGCCACGCCGCGGGCTTTCACGCCACCGCGACGGCGGGCACGGTGGGGGCGGCGGCGGCCAGCGCGGTGGCGCTGGGCCTGCCGCAGGCACAGCTGCACCACGCCCTGGGCATCGCGGCCACCCAGTCGGCTGGCCTGTGGCAACTGGTCGATGACGAGGCCCACGAGGCCAAATCGCTGCACCCCGGCTTCGCGGTGCGCAACGGCCTGATGGCCGCCTGGGCGGCACAGGCAGGTTTCCCCGGCGCGCGCGCATTCGTCACGGGGCGGCGCGGCCTCTACGCGCTGCTGGGTGGCGACGGCCCCTTGACCGCGCTGGACAGCGATCTGGACGCGCCCGAGCGCCTGAACACCGCCACCATCAAGGCCTGGCCTTGCTGCGCCCAGCTCTTCACGCCGCTGGACGCCACCCGCGAGATCCTCGACCAGCATGCGCCTGCCGTGCAGGACATCGAGTCGGTGCAGGTGGTCATCTTTCCGCACGCGCTGAAGATCGCTGGCGTGCACTGGCCCACCAAGCCCGCGGAGACGCCGTTCTGCCTGCGCTACGTGGTGGCCACGCTGCTGATCCAGGGTCGGCTCGGCATCGCCGACATGGAAACGCCCGACCTGTCATCGCCCGTGCTGCTGGCCCTGGCCGATCGCGTGCACGTGAGCACGGACGAGGCCTTTCAGCGCGGCTTCCCGGAAAAACGCCCCTCGCGCGTGACGGTCACGCTGAAGGACGGCCGCAGCCTGAGCGCCTACCGCGAGCTGCGCCGGGGCGACCCGGAAGACCCTTTCGACTGGGCGCAGTTGCAGGCGCGCATGCGGGCCTTCGCGCCGGCCATGACCGACCCGCAGGCCGCGCAGCTGACCCGCTGGTGCGGGGCCTTCGCGGACGCGTCGAACGACGAGGCGCCCTGCCGGCCCAGCGCCGACCTCTTCGGCATTTGAGCAGGGCCGCGTCAGGCGGTCGGCACGCGCCAGCCATTGGGCGCGGCACTAGCGAAGCCCTGCAGCGCGAGTTCCTGGCGCACGATGTCCGCCGCCTTGCGCTGGGCCACGATGTTGTGGCGCGAGGCCAGGCCGATGACGACCATGGCGCCCAGGAAGGTCCCATCGCCGTCGAACACCGGCAGCGCCACCGAGGCCATCTCGTCCACGCGTTCGGCACGCGTCATGGCGTAGCCCTTGGCGTCGATCTCGGCCTGGTGCGGCGTGGGGCTGCCGGTGAAGGCCAGCAGGATGTGGGCCGATGAGCCGCCCGCCGCCAGCGGCAGGCGCGTGCCCACCTCCACATGGTGGCGCACCTCCTTGACCGTGTTCTCGCGGTAGAGGCACACGCGGTCGTCGCCGCTGCGGATGTAGAAGGCCACGGTCTCACCCGTCTGCTGCATGACCGCGTGCAGCACGGGCTGCAGGCGCGTGCCCAGATCGAAGGTGCTGCGGTAGAGCATGCCCATGTGCAGCAGCGCCGGGCCCGGCGCGTAGCTGCCGCTGTCGAACCGGTGGACCATGCGCGCGCGCTGCAGCACGCCCAGCAGGCGCAGCAGCGTGGCCTTGTCCAGCCCGGTGCACTCGGCCAGTTCGCGCAGGGACATGCGCAGGCGGTCCTCGCGAAAGCATTCGAGGATGGAGATGCCGCGCTCGAGCACGCCCGCGGGCGGCTTGGGGGCGCTGGCGTTCGCCGGCTCGCCAGAAAGGACCGATGGGGCTGGGTGGTTTTTGCTTGGCTTCATGGTGGGTGTCCGCGACTGCGGATTATCTCGGTTGACAGCGGGGGTGGCCGGATTTATAGTTTCATTCATTGAATCATAGTTCATTGAATGAAATGAACAAACCCAACACACCCACCATGTCGAATGCCCCTGACCCCCTGGTTGCCGAACTGGTCGCGATCGTCGGCGCCAGCCATGTGCTGACGGACGACGCGGCCACCGCGCGTTACGTCGGCGACTGGCGGCGCAACTTTCCCGGCGCCGCGCGCGCCGTGGTGCGCCCCGCCAGCACGGCCGAGGTGTCGCGCGTGGTGGCCGCGTGCGCGGCGAACCAGGTGGCGGTGGTGCCGCAAGGCGGCAACACGGGCTTGGTGGGCGGCTCCACACCCGACGCCTCGCGCAGCGAGGTGCTGCTGAGCCTGGACCGCATGACCGCCGTGCGGCGCGTGGACCCGCTGGACAACAGCATGACGCTGGAGGCCGGCTGCACCGTGCTGGCGGCGCAGGAAGCCGCCACCGCCCATGGGCGCCTGTTCCCGCTCTCGCTGGCCTCGGAGGGCAGCGCCACGGTGGGCGGTGTGGTGTCGACCAACGCCGGCGGCGAGCAGGTGCTGCGCTACGGCAACACGCGCGACCTGACCCTGGGGCTGGAGGTGGTGCTGGCCGATGGCCGCGTGCTCGACGCCCTGGGCGCCCTGCGCAAGGACAACACCGGCTACGACCTCAAGCAGCTGTTCATCGGCGGTGAGGGCACCCTGGGCATCGTGACGGCCGCCACCTTCAAGCTGTTCGCGCCCCCCCGGCAGGTGATCACCGCCTGGGTGGCCGTGCGGGACCCGCAGGCCGCCGTGGAGCTGCTGGCCGAACTCGGCGCGGCGGTCGGCGAACGAGTCACGGCCTTCGAGCTGATGGGGCGCCAGGCGCTGGACCAGGTGCTGGCGCACGGCACACCGGGCATGCGCGATCCCCTGCCCGGCGGGTACGGCTGGGCCGTGCTGTTCGACGTGTCGGAAACCTCCACCCGCATGGACCCCTCGCCCGCGGTGGAAGACGTGCTGGGCCAGGCGATCGAGCAGGGCCTGGTGCTGGACGCGGTGCTGGCCCGCTCGGGCCAGCAAAGCCACGACCTGTGGGCCTTGCGCGAGCACGTGCCCGAGGCCCAGCGGCTGGACGGCCCGTCCATCAAGCACGACATCTCGGTCGCCGTCTCGCGCATCCCCGAGTTCATCGCCGAGGCCGGCGCGGCGCTGCAGGCCTTGCTGCCCGGCGTGCGCGTGGTCTGCTTCGGCCACGTCGGCGACGGCAACCTGCACTACAACCAGAGCAAGCCCCCGGGCATGCCGGACAGCGACTTCCTGCGCCACGAAGACCAGATCCACGACACGGTGCACGAGATCACCGCGCGCCTGCAAGGCTCGATCTCGGCCGAACACGGCATCGGCCGCCTCAAGCAGGCCGCCTTCCTCCACCACAAGCCGCCCATCGCGCTGGAGCTGATGGCGCGCATCAAGCAGGCGATCGATCCCGCCAACACCTTCAACCCCGGGCGCGTGCTGCCGCGCGCGCTGCCCGTCCCCCAACCCGTTCTCTAACCCTTCAGGATTTCCATGCCCGTTTCCGTCTTCGACATGCAATCGCTCCAGCACCTCTGGGGCACCAATGAGCTGCGCCGCATCTTCGGCGAAGAGAACCGCATCCAGAAGTGGCTCGACTTCGAGGCCGCCCTGGCCGCCGCCCAGGCCGAGCTGGGCCTCATCCCGGCCGCCGCCGCACAGGAGATCGCGCAGCAGGCGCGGGTCGAGCACATCGACATCGCCACCATGTCGGCCGAGATCCGCCGCATCAAGCATTCGCTGGTGCCGGCGCTCAAGCAGCTGCAGGCCCGCTGCAGCAAGGACAACGGCGAATGGGTGCACTACGGCGCGACCACGCAGGACGTGGTCGACACTGGCGTGGCCCTGCAGCTCAAGGAGTTCCACGCCGTGGCGCTGCGCGACCTGAAGGCGGTCGGCCAGGAGCTGGCCCGCCTGGCCGTGACGCACCGGGACGTGCCCATGGCCGGCCGCACCCACGGCGTGCAGGCCCTGCCCATCACCTTCGGCCACAAATGCGCGATCTGGCTCGACGAGCTCGGGCGCCACCACGAGCGCCTGGTGCAGGCCGCGCCACGCGTGCTGGTCGGCATGCTGGCCGGCGCCGTGGGCAGCCAAGCCTCGTTGGGCCCCAAGGCACAGGAGCTCGAACAGCTCATGCTCACCAAGCTGGGCCTGGGCACACCCGCCATCAGCTGGGCGCCCGCGCGCGACCGCTTCACCGAGTACGCCAACCTGCTGGCCATGCTGGGCGCCACGCTCTCCAAGATCGGCAACGAGCTGTTCAACATGCAGCGCAACGAATTCGGCGAGGTGGAAGAAGGCTTCTCCGACGGCAAGCTGGGCTCGTCGACCATGCCGCACAAGCGCAACCCCACCTCCGCCGAAAACCTGGCCGGCCTCTCGCGCCCGCTGCGCTACAACGCCGCCATGATGGTCGAGGGCATGGTGCAGGAAAGCGAGCGCGACGGCATCGCCTGGAAGATGGAATGGAAGGCCCTGCCCGAGTGCTGCCTGATCGCCGGCGCCATGCTGTTCCAGGCCAGGAACCTGCTGGCCGGCCTGAAGGTCAACGCGGACGTGATGGCGGCCAACCTCGACAAGATGCGCGGCTACCTGCTGTCCGAGCGCGTGATGCTGGAGCTCTCCGAGCGCGTGGGCAAGCAGACGGCCCACGAGTGGATCTACGAGGCCTCCATGCACGGCATCACGTCCCGGCTCGACTTCGCCGACGCCATGCGCCAGCACGAAGGCCTCTCCAAGCTGCTGAGCGACGACGAGATCCGCGACTTCACCGACCCGCTGCAGTACCTCGGCCAATGCGGCGCCACGGTGGACCGCGTGGTGGCCCAGCAGCAGCCCTGGCTGCGGGACTGAGATTCTCTGCCTGCGGCGCAGCTGCTTCCTTCCCCCACAACAATGGAGACCAACCGATGAACCACCCTGCCCTCAAAGCCCTTCGCCGCCGCACCGTGCTGGCCCTCGCGCTCTCGCTCGGCCTGGGCGCGGCCGCACCGGCCTTCGCGGCCTACCCCGACCAGCCCATCAAGCTGGTGATCGGGTTCCCGCCCGGTGGCGGTGGCGACCTCTACGGCCGGCTGATCGCCAACGCGCTGAGCAAGAGCCTGGGCCAGACGGTCGTGGCCGACAACCGCACCGGCGCGGGCGGCAACATCGCCGCCGACCTGGTGGCCAAGGCCAAGCCCGACGGCTACACCCTGCTGCTGGCCATGAGCGGCAACCTCGCGGTGGCGCCGGCCACCCGGCCGCAGAGCATTCCCTACAAGGTGCCCGAAGACTTCGCGCCCATCGGCATGATCCTGGAAGCGCCGCACGGCCTGTTCGTCGCGCACGGTTCGCGCTTCAAGACGGCGCGCGAGCTGCTGGACGCGGCCAAGACGCAGAAGCTCAGCTTCGCCTCCACCGGCGCCGGCGCGGCCGCGCACATGGGCATGGAGATGGTGGTCAAGGAGGCCGGCGTGGAGATGCTGCACGTGGCCTACCGGGGTTCCGGCCCGGCCCTCACGGACATGCTGGGCGGCCAGGTCGACAGCTTCTTCGCCACCGCCTCGCCGCTGGTGAACCAGGTGCGCCAGGGCCAGCTGCGGCTGCTGGCCATCACCGGCGACAAGCGCAACCCGGCCATCCCCGATGTGCCGACCTTCAAGGAGCTCGGCGTGAACGTGCCGGTGACGCAGTGGTACGGCCTGGTCGCGCCAGCAGGCACGCCCGAGGCCGTGGTCAAGCACCTGTCGGACCACCTGAGCCGCGCGCTCGCCACACCGGAAGTGCGCGACGCCATCCGCCGCGACGCCGCCACCGAGCGCAACCTGCCCATGGACGCGTTCCGCGGCTTCATCCTCGAAGACATCGCGCGCTACAAGGCCGCGCTCACGCCGGCCCTGCTCAAGGAAATCTCCAGCAAGTAAGGGCACCCGCTTCATGATCACCTTCGACACCCTGATCTCCGCCGACGAACTCGCGGCCGCCCAGAAGAGCGGCGCACCGCTGATGGTGCTGGACTGCAGTTTCGAACTCACCGACCCGCAAGCCGGCCAGCGCGCCTACGACAGCGGGCACCTCCCGGGCGCGCGCTACGTGCACCTGGACCAGGTGCTGTCCACCGCGAAGACCGGCCGCAACGGCCGCCACCCGCTGCCCAGCCGCGAGACCTTCGCCGCGGCCATGGCCGCCCTCGGGCTCGATGCGGACACGCAGGTGGTCGCGTACGACAACGCCGGCGGCATGTACGCGGCGCGCCTGTGGTGGATGCTGCGCTGGGCCGGCCACCCGGCCGTGGCGGTGCTCGACGGCGGCATCGCCGCCTGGAAAGCGGCGGGCCACGCGCTGAGCCAGGACGCGCCGGACGCGCCGGGCGCGCCCGCCCCGGGCAGCTTCCGCCTGAAACCCTCGCTGGTCACCACGGTGTCGTACGACGAGGTCAAGGCCAACATCGACAGCGCCGAGCGGCTGGTGCTGGACGCGCGCGCGCCGGACCGCTTTCGCGGCGAGAACGAAACCATGGACCCGATCGGCGGGCACATCCCCGGCGCGCGCAACCGGCTGTTCAAGGACAACCTGGGTGCGGACGGCCGCTTCAAACCGGCCGCGCAGCTGCGCCAGGAATTCGACGCCATCACCGGGAGCCGGCCGGCGGCGCAACTGGTCAACCAGTGCGGCTCCGGCGTGACCGCCTGCCACAACCTGCTGGCCATGGAGGTCGCCGGGCTGCGCGGCGCGGCGCTCTACCCCGGCTCGTGGAGCGAATGGAGCGCCCAGCCGGGCGCCCCGATTGCCACGGGCGCAGCGTAAGAACACACCCCACAAGAACAGACTGGAGACCTTCATGCACCTCACACCCCTGCTGCGCCGCGGCGCCCGCGCGATCGTGGCGGCCGGGCTCATGGGCCTCGCCGCCGTGGCCTCGGCCCAGTACCCGGATCAGCCGATCCGCCTGCTGATCGGCTTCCCACCCGGGGGCGGGGGCGACCTCTATGGGCGCACCATCGCCAACGAGCTGGGCAAACACATCGGCAAACCCATCGTGGTCGAGAACCGGCCCGGGGCGGGCGGCAACATCGCCGCCGAACTGATGACGCAGGCCAAGCCCGATGGTTACACCCTGCTGCTCGCCATGAGCGGCAACGTGGGCAGCGCGCCGGCAATCCGCACCAACCTGCCCTACAAGGTGCCCGACGACTTCGTGTTCGTCAGCCAGCTGGTGGAAACGCCCTATGGCCTGGTGGTCCGTGGCGACTCCCCCATCAAGACCATCCAGGACTACATCGCCACCGCCAAGGGCGGCAAGATGACCTACGCCTCCACCGGCACGGGCGGTGCCGCGCAGATCGTGATGGAGATGGTCAAGCAGCAAGGGGGCCTGGACATCCTGCACGTGCCCTACAAAGGCTCGGGCCCGGTCATGACCGACCTCATGGGCGGCCTGGTCGACAGCTTCTTCGCGCCCTACACGCCGCTCATGGGCGCCATCAACGGCGGCAAGCTGCGCCTGCTCGCGGTCAGCACCGACAAGCGCATCCCCAGCATGCCCCAGGTGCCCACGCTCAAGGAGTCGGGCATCGACGTGGTGATGACGCAGTGGTACGGTCTGGCCGCGCCCAAAGGCACGCCGCAGCCCGTCATCGACAAGATCACCCGGTCCGTGAAACAGGCCATGCAGGCGCCCGAGGTGCAGCGCGTCTACAGCGCGGACGGCGCCCAGGCGTCGTCCCTGACCGGGGCGGCCTTCCGCGACTTCGTGCTGAAAGACATCGCCAACTACAAGCGCGGCGTGGAGCGCGGCAACCTCAAGGCGGAATAGTGTCTTTGCCCTCCTCGTTTTCATCTGAGCCCGACATCGCCCTGCGCCCGCACAGCGCCCACTGGGGTGTCTTCTCCGCCGGTTGGCAGAACGGCGAACTCGTCGTGCGGCCCCACGCGGGCGACCCCGACCCGAACCCGCTGATCGACAACTTCAAGACCGCCCTGCACCACCGCGCCCGCGTCACCACGCCGATGGTGCGGCGCGGCTGGCTCGAGAACGGCCCGGGGCCCGACGCGCGGCGCGGCGACGACCGTTTCGTGCCCATGGCCTGGAACGAGGTGCTGGACCGGCTCGCGGACGAACTGCGGCGCGTGCAGCAGGCCCACGGCTGCGAGGCCATCTTCGGCGGCTCCTACGGCTGGTCGAGCGCGGGGCGCTTCCACCACGCGCAAAGCCAGGTCCACCGCTTCCTGAACACCACCCTGGGCGGTTACGTGCGCTCGGTGAACAGCTACAGCGCCGGCGCCTCGGGCCCGATGCTGCCGCACGTCATCGGCACCATGGAGGAAGTGGCGCGGCGCAACGTCACCTGGGAGCAGATCGTCGAACACACCGACGTGGTGCTGGCCTTCGGTGGCATGGCGCTGAAAAATTCGCGCGTGGCCTCGGGCGGCATCAGCCGGCACATCGAGCGCGAGTCCATGCGCGCGGCCGCCGCGCGCGGTTGCCGCTTCGTCTCCATCAGCCCGCTCAAGAGCGACCTGCCCGACGAGGCGGCGTTCGACTGGCTGCCCGCCGTGCCCGGCACCGACACCGCGCTGATGCTGGCCCTGGTGCACCAGATCGTGAGCGACGGCGCGCACGACCGCGCCTTCATCGATCGATACTGCGACGGCTGGGAAGCCTTCGAGGACTACCTGATGGGCCGCGGCGACGGCGTGCCCAAGAGCTGCGCCTGGGCCGCGCCGATCTGCGGCCTGCCCGAGCAGCAACTGGTCGACCTGGCGCGCGCGCTGGTTGGCCAGCGCGTGCTCGTGGTGGTGGCGCATTCGCTGCAGCGCTCGCAGCACGGCGAACAACCGGTCTGGATGGGGGCGGTGCTCGCGGCCGCGCTGGGCCAGCTCGGCCTGCCCGGCGGGGGCTACAACTACGCGCTGGGCACGCTGGCGCACTATGGCAAGCGCAACAACGCGGTGCCCGCCGCCGCGCTGCCGCAGGGCGACAACGGCGTGAAGGCCTTCATTCCGGTGGCGCGCATCAGCGACATGCTGCTGCACCCGGGCCAGCCCTTCGACTACAACGGCCAGCGCCGCACCTACCCGCACATCCGCCTGGCCTACTGGGCCGGTGGCAACCCCTTCCACCACCACCAGGACCTCAAGCGCCTGGCCGACGCCTTCCGCACGCTCGACACCTTCGTCGTGCACGAGATCGCCTGGACCGCAACCGCGCGCCACGCCGACATCGTGCTGCCTTGCACCATGACGCTGGAGCGCGAAGACATCGGCGCGACCCCCACCGACCCGCTGGTGGTCGCCATGCACCGCATCGCCGAACCCCATGGCCTGGCGCGCGACGACTACGACATCTTCTGCGACCTGGCCGGGCGCCTGGGCGGCCTGCAGGCTTTCAGCGAAGGCCGGAACACGCGCCAATGGCTGGTGCACCTCTACGAGCGCACGCGCGCCGGGCTCGAAGCCATGGGCCAGGAGGCACCGGACTTCGAGACCTTCTGGCAACGCGGCGAGCTCCTGCTGCCGCAGAAGGACGACGATGGCGGCATCCTGCGCGCCTTCCGCCACGACCCCGAGGGCGCGAAGCTCGCCACGCCCAGCGGCAAGGTGCAGATCAGCTCACCCGTGGTGGCCGGCTTCGGTTACGTGGACTGCCCCGGCCACCCGGCCTGGCTGCCCCCGAGCTTCGCGCCCGATGCGGCCCACCCGCTGTGGCTGGTGGCCAACCAGCCGCATTCCAAGCTGCACAGCCAGCTCGACTTCGGCGCCCACAGCCAGTCCACCAAGCGCCAGGGCCGCGAGGTGTGCACCCTGCACCCGGCCGCGGCCACCGCGCGCGGCATCCGCGAGGGCGACACCGTGCGCCTCTTCAACGAGATCGGGGCCTGCCTGGCCAGCGCGCGCCTGTGCGCCGACATGCGCGAAGACGTGATTCAGCTGCCCACCGGCGCCTGGTACGACCCCGTGCAGGATGCCCAGGGCCGGCCGATGTGCGCGCACGGCAACCCCAATGTGCTCACCCGGGACATCGGCACCTCGTCGCTGGCCCAGGGCTGCGCGGGCCAGCTCAGCACGGTTCAGGTCGAGCGTTTCGACGGACCGCTGCCGCCGATCCGCGCCTACGAACCGCCGCCGTCAGGCTGAGGCGTCGCCCTGGAAGGCCCCGCTGCGGTAGGTCACGACCAGCGTATCGCGCCAGCCGAGGGCATCGCCTTCCAGCGGCTGGATCGGCGTGCTCTCGTGGATCACGCGCGCGTCGTCGAGCAGCAGCAGCGACCACGGCTCGCGCAGCGTGAAGCGCTGGCCGCTCGGGCCGTTGGCTTCGAACACGCGGCTCTCGCCGCCCTTGATGGCGTGGCGGTCCACCATGAACACGGCCACCAGGTCCACACCGTCGCGGTGCGCGCCTTCGGGCGTGGGCCGGCCGATGCCGTCGGTGGTGTCGATGCGGAACACGTGGGCCTCCACGCTCCAGGGCTGCGCGCCGCGCAGCGCGCTGGCGGCCTCGCCCAGCCGGGCCAGCAGGCGGCTCCACACCGGCTGCGCCACCGTGGCGGGCTCCATGGGTTCGAACCAGCGCTGCATGCCGCCGTGCAGGGCGTTGTACTCCAGCGGCTGCCAGTGCGCGCGGTGCGGCACCTGCCGCACGCGGTCGTCGTCCACCACGAAGCAGCTGTGGCGGCGGCTGCGGTAGCGCCCGCCGTCCTTCAGGTAGGCGTCGGGCGGCAGCTGGTTCCAGCCGGTGTGCAGCCCGGCCAGGTCCACCGGCCGCGCGGCGAGCCACTCGCCCACGGCCTCGGCGCTCAGCAAGGCGAAGCCGGTGGTTTTCAAGGCGCTGTGCACATCGGACAGCGGCACATAAGGGGGCTGGAATTCGCTGGTCATATGGCCGCCCAGTGTAGCGGCGCGCCAGCAGGCCCACGGCCTGTCGGGCCTTGGCGTGGCGCGCGTTTGCGCTGGATCAAGGCGCCGGCGCGCCGCCGCTGCCAAGCTTGGGCCCCAAGGAGCAGCACCCGATGGAAAGCACCGCGCAATGGACCGAAGCCCTCTGGCTGGACTTCGACCCGCTGGACAACATGAACCGCGAACTCATGGCGCGGCTGGCCCGCGCGCAGACCGCCAGCGACGCGGAGCTGCCGCAGGCCTGGGCCGAGCTGGTGTCGCACGTGGCCACGCATTTCGGCCAGGAAGACAGCTGGATGCGCGAGACCGGCCACGGCCAGGCGGACGCGCACGCGCTGGCGCACCGCGTGGTGCTCAACCTGCTGCGCGAGGGCCTGGGACAGGTCCGCGGCGGCCAGCTCGGGACCGTGCGCCAGATCGCGCGCGAACTGGGTTCGTGGTTCGCCAAGCACACGCACGCCTTCGACGCCGGGCTGGCGCTGCACCTGCGAAGCCACGCGCTCAGCTGAGCCGATCCGCTGCACCGACCCGCCACCGTTCCCGCGCACCAGCCACCCACCCACGAGGTGGCGCGCCATTCCCGAGGAGACAAGCCATGACCGAAGAATCCCCACCGCCACCGCCGTCGGTGTTCGAGCTGCGACTGGCCGAGCTGAACGCCGGCGACCCGCTGCGCTGGCTGCGCCTGGGCTGGCGCGATTTCCTGCGCAGCCGCGTCGGCCTGTTCTACGGCCTGTGTTTTTTCCTCATGGGGCACGCGCTCATGGCGGTGTTCCGCGCCGCGCCGGCCTATGTGCTGGCGCTCTCGGCCGGCTTCCTGCTGCTGGGGCCGTTCCTGTGCCTGGGCCTGTACCACGTGAGCCGCGCGCTGCAGGAAGGCCGCGAGCCCTCGCTGCCGGACTCGCTGCTGGCCTGGGAGCAGACCAAGGGCTCGATCGCGATCTTCGCGGGCGTGCTGCTCATCCTGGAGATGCTGTGGGGCCGCGCCTCGCTGGTGGTGTTCGCGGTCAGCTTCAGCACCCTGCCCGACACCGCCAACCTGCTCTCGCAGCTGCTGGCGCGCGAGAACCTGGAGTTCCTGATCACCTACACCCTGGTGGGCGGTGTGTTCGCGGGCCTGATCTTCGTCACCAGCGCGGTCTCGATCCCCATGATCCTGGACCGCGAGGTCGATGCGATCTCGGCCGCGCTCACCAGCATCCGCGCCTGCCTGCAGAACCCGGGCGTGATGGCCTGGTGGGGCGCGCTGATCACGCTGCTGGTGCTGCTGGCCATGCTGCCCTGGTTCCTGGGTCTGATCGTCGTCGGCCCGGTGGTGGGCCACGCCACCTGGCACGCCTACCGCCAGGTGGTGCCGCCGCGATGAAGCTCAGGCCTTGAGCTTCACCACCAGGCGCCCGCGCACCTGGCCGGCCAGGATCTGGCTGCCGGCGGCGATCGCGTCGGGCAGCGCGATCTCTGTCGTGATCGACGCCAGCTGTTCGCGGTTGATCGTCTTCGCGAGCGCGTCCCACGCGGCCTCGCGTTTCGCCATGGGCGCCATCACACTGTCGATGCCGTAAAGCGTGATGCCGCGCAGGATGAACGGCGCCACGCTCGCGGGCAGGTCCATGCCCTGGGCCAGGCCGCAGGCCGCCACCGCGCCGCCGTAGCGTGTGCTGGCGCAGGCGTTGGCCAGGGTGTGGCTGCCCACCGAATCCACCACGCCGATCCAGCGCTCCTTCTGCAGCGGTTTGCCCGGCGCGCTCAGGTCGTTGCGGTCGATCACGCTGGCCGCGCCCAGCGATTTCAGGTAGTCGGCTTCCTGCGGCCGGCCGGTGGAGGCCACCACGGTGTGGCCCAGACCGGCCAGCAGCGAGATCGCCACGCTGCCCACGCCACCACCCGCGCCGGTCACCAGCACCTCGCCGCTGCCGGCGGCCACGCCCGCGTCGGCCCAGTGTTTCTGCAGCGCCTGCACGCACAGCATGGCGGTGTAGCCGGCCGTGCCCAGCGACATGGCGTCGCGCTCGCTCAGCGTGTCGGGCAGGGCCACCAGCCAGTCGCCCTTGACGCGCGCCATCTGCGACAGCCCGCCCCAGTGCGTCTCACCCACGCCGAAGCCGTTGAGCAGCACGCGGTCGCCGGCCTTCCATTTCGGGTGGTCGCTCTGCGTCACCGAGCCGGCGAAGTCGATGCCGGGCACCATGGGGAAGCTGCGCACCACGGGCGATTTTCCGGTGATGGCCAGGCCGTCCTTGTAGTTGATGGTGGAGCAGTCCACGCGCACCGTCACGTCGCCGCTGGCGGGCAGTTGCGCCTCGTCGAGCTGCGTGAGTTCGCAGCGGTAGCCCGACTCGGGTCGGGTGATCAGCAGGGCTTCGAACACGGGCATCTCCTAGGAAGGGGTGGCAGGGGCCGACTCGCGCCACAGGCGCACCGTGAGCCACCAGGCCAGCAGCGAATCGGTCAGCGCCATCAGACCGAGCACGAGGCGCAGCGCGTCGGGCGGGTCGGTGAGCTGCACGAACAGCACGATGCAGGACGACAGCAGCTGCAGGCCGACCATGAGCCAGAACAGGCCACGGTGCGGCTGCCAGAGGCGGCGGAGGGTCTCGGACGGGGACGGCATGCCCTATTGTGCCGGCCCCGGCCCGCCGCCGAGGTCGCTCAGGCGCCCCGGGCGGGGGCGCCCGCCTCCCAGCCGCCGCCGATGGCGCGGATGAGCCGCACCGTGGCCTGCTGCTGGGCGGCCTCCACGCGCTGGGCCTGCCGCCGGTTGATCAGCTCGTTGCGGCGCGCGTCGAGCAATTCGAGCTGGCTCACCAGGCCGTTGCGGTAGCGCGTTTCCGAGATCGCGCTGGCGCGCTGCGCGGCGCTGACCGCGCGGCCCTGGGCCAGGGACTGGTCCTGCAGCCAGCGCAGGGCGGAGAGCTGGTCTTCGACCTCGCGGAAGGCCGTGAGCACCTGGCCGCGGTAGCTCGCGGCGGCGGCGTCGAGCTGCGCCTGCGCGCCCTGCACACCGGCCTCGCGCCGGCCGCCGTCGAACAGCGGCATCGACAGCAGCGCGCCCACGCCCCAGGCGCGCGCCGACCACTTGAACAGGTCGCCGAGGTCGGGCGAGGCATAACCCGCGGCCGCCGTGAGCGACACGCTGGGGAACCACGCCGCCTGCGCCACGCCCACGCGGGCCTGGGCGGCCAGCAGCGCGGCCTGCGCGGCGGCCACGTCGGGCCGGCGGGTGAGCACGGTGCCGGGCACGCCGGCCGGGATCACGGGCAGCACCCGGGCACCGTCGGCGGGCGCCAGCGCGAAGCCGGAGGCCGGCTCGCCCACCAGCACGGCCAGCGCGTGTTCGAGTTCGGCGCGGCTGCGGCCGAGCGCGAACCCCTCGGCCTCGGTGGCGGCCAGCTCGGTCTGGATGCGGATCACGTCCAGCTCGGCCACGTCGCCGGCCTCGAAGCGGCGCTGCGTGAGGCGCAGCGTGTCCGCATAGGCGGCGGCGGTGTCCTGCACCAGGGTGCGCTCGGTGTCCACCGCGCGCAGCGCCAGGTAGGTCTGGGCCACCTCGGCCTGCACCAGCAGGCGCGTGCTCTGCAGCAGGGCTTCGCGCGATTGCGCGTCCAGCGCGGCCGCGTCGCGCGCCCCCGCCAGGCGCCCGAACAGGTCGAGCTCGTAGGAAAGGTTGACGCCGGCCTGCAGCAGCGTGGCCGGCGTGGTGCCGTTGGCGGTGTTGGCACCGGCGCCGCGCGAGGCGTCGGCGCCCACACCGATCTGCGGCAGGCGATCGGCCTGCGCGCCGCGCACCAGCGAGCGCGCCTGGGCCAGGCGGGCCGCGGCTTCGTGGATGCTGGTGTTGCCGGCGGCGGCGCGTTCGGCCAGGTCGTCGAGCACCGGGTCGTTGAACGCCTTCCACCAGGTGCCCCGGGCCTGCGCTTCGGCGGGTTGGGCGATGGTCCAGTGTTCGTTCTGGCGCGGCTGTTCCTTGAACTGCGGCGGCGTGGGCACCGACGCCGGCAAGGGCGGCAGCGCGGTGGCGCAACCGGCCAGCACGAGCGCGGCGGTCAGCGTCAGCAGGCGATGAAAATGTTTCACAGGGTTCACCTTCCGGGTCTTCAATGGGTCAGGGGAGCGGCGGGCACGGCGCGGGCGCTGCCGCCACCGCCGGAGGCGAAACCCTCCAGGTGCGGCACGGTGCCGTGCAGCTTGAGCGCGCGGTTGCCGGCCAGGCGGCGCAGCAGCACGTAGAACACCGGCGTGAGGAACAGGCCGAAGGCGGTCACGCCGATCATCCCGGCGAACACGGCCACGCCCATGGCCGAGCGCATCTCGGCGCCCGCGCCAGTGGCGAGCACGAGCGGCAGCACACCCATCACGAAGGCCAGCGAGGTCATGAGGATGGGGCGCAGCCGCAGGCGGCTGGCTTCGATGGCGGCCTGCACCGGCGAGCGCCCGGCGAACTCCAGCTCGCGCGCGAATTCCACGATCAGGATCGCGTTCTTCGCCGACAGCCCCACCAGCACGATCAGCCCGATCTGGGTGAACACGTTGTTGTCGCCGCCGTCCAGCCACACGCCGGTCATGGCCGCGAGCAGGCCCATGGGCACGATCAGGATGATGGACAGCGGCAGCGTGAGGCTTTCGTACTGCGCGGCGAGCACCAGGAACACCAGCAGGATGGCCAGCGGGAACACCCACAGCGCGGAGTTGCCGGCCAGGATCTCCTGGTAGGTGAGCTCGGTCCACTCGAAGCCGATGCCCTGCGGCAGCGTCTCGGCGGCGATGCGCTCGATCGCGTCCTGCGCCTGGCCGGACGAGAAGCCGGGCGCGGGCCCGCCGTTGATGTCGGCCGAGAGGTAGCCGTTGTAGCGCATGGCGCGCTCGGGGCCGAAGCTGGAGTTCACCTTCATCAGCGCCGACAGCGGCACCATCTCGCCCGAGGTCGAGCGCACCTTGAGCAGGCCCACGTCTTCGGCGCGCGCGCGGTAGGGCGCGTCGGCCTGGGCGCGCACGCTGTAGGTGCGGCCGAACTGGTTGAAGTCGTTCACGTACAGGCTGCCGAGGTAGATCTGCATGGTGTCGAAGATGTCCGTCACCGGCACGCCGAGCTGGCGCGCCTTGGTGCGGTCGATGTCGGCGTAGAGCTGCGGCACGTTGACCTGCCAGCTCGTGAACATGCCGGCGAGTTCGGGCGTCTGGTAGGCCTTGGCCATGAAAGCCTTCACCGCCGCGTCCATCGCTTCGTAGCCGAGCGAGGCCTTGTCTTCCAGCTGCAGCTTGAAGCCCCCCGTGGTGCCCAGGCCCGCCACCGGGGGCGGCGGGAACATCACGATGAAGGCGTCCTGGATCTCGCCATAGGCCTGGTTGAGCTGGCCCGCGACGGCGCCGCCGCTCTGGTCGGCGCGCCGGCGCTCGGCGAAGGGCTTGAGCGTGGCGAACACGATGCCGGAGTTCGAGCTGTTGGTGAAGCCGTTGATGGACAGGCCGGGGAAGGCGATCGCGTCTTCCACGTTCGGGTTCTGCTTGGTGATCTCGCCCATGCGGTGGATCACGTCTTCCGTGCGGTCCAGCGTGGCGCCGTCGGGCAGCTGCGCGAAGCCGATCAGGTACTGCTTGTCCTGCGCCGGCACGAAGCCGCTGGGCACGGCCTTGAACAGGCCGAAGGTCACGCCCACGAGCGCGAGGTAGATCACCATCATCAGCGCCTTGCGCGAGATCACGCGCCGCACGCCGCCGCTGTAGGCCTCGGCGCCGCGGTGGAAGAAGCGGTTGAAGCCACGGAACAGGCCGCCGAAGATCCGGTCCATGCCGCGCGTGAGCGCGTCCTTCGGCGCGTCGTGGCCGCGCAGCAGCAGGGCCGCGAGCGCGGGCGAGAGCGTGAGCGAGTTGATGGCCGAGATCACGGTGGAGATCGCGATGGTCACCGCGAACTGCTTGTAGAACTGGCCGGTGAGGCCGCTGATGAAGGCCAGCGGCACGAACACCGCCACCAGCACCAGCGCGATCGCGATGATGGGTCCGGAGACCTCCTTCATCGCGCGGTAGGTCGCGTCGCGCGGCGACAGGCCGGCCTCGATGTTGCGCTCCACGTTCTCCACCACCACGATCGCGTCGTCGACCACGATGCCGATCGCCAGCACCAGCCCGAACAGCGAGAGCGCGTTGATCGAGAAGCCGAGCAGGTGCAGCACCGCGAAGGTGCCCACCACCGACACCGGCACCGCCAGCAGCGGGATGATGGAGGCGCGCCAGGTCTGCAGGAACAGGATCACCACCAGCACCACCAGCGCGATGGCTTCGAGCAGGGTCGTGATCACCGACTGGATCGAGGCGCGCACGAACTGCGTGGGGTCGTAGGCGATGCGGAACTCCACGCCCTCGGGCATGTTCTTCTGCAGCTCGGCCATGGTGGCGCGCACCTCGGCCGAGATGTCCAGCGCGTTGGAACCCGGCGCCTGGAACACGCCCATGCCGACGGCGGGCTGGTTGTTGAGCAGCGAGCGCAGCGAGTAGTCGGCCGCGCCCATCTCCAGCCGCGCGATGTCGCGCAGCCGGGTCACGGCGCCGTCGCCACCGGTCTTGACGATGATGTCGCCGAACTCCTCTTCGGTCTGCAGGCGGCCCTGCGCGTTGATGGAGAGCTGCATGTCCACACCGGGCAGGCCCGGCGAGGCGCCGACCACGCCGGCGGCGGCCTGCACGTTCTGGCCACGGATCGCGCTCACCACGTCGCTGGCCGAGAGGCCGCGCTGCGCGACCTTCTGCGGGTCCAGCCAGACGCGCATGGAGTAGTCGCCACCGCCGAAGATCTGCACCTGGCCCACGCCCTGGATGCGCGCGAGCCGGTCCTTCACGTTGAGCACCGCGTAGTTGCGCAGGTAGTTGATGTCGTAGCGGTCGTTGGGCGAGACCAGGTGCACCACCATCGTGATGTCGGGCGAGCTCTTGACCGTGGTCACGCCCAGTCGGCGCACTTCCTCGGGCAGGCGCGGCTCGGCCTGAGACACGCGGTTCTGCACCAGCTGCTGGGCCTTGTCGGGGTCGGTGCCGAGCTTGAAGGTCACGGTCAGCGTCATCACGCCGTCGGTCGTGGCCTGGCTGCCCATGTAGAGCATGCCCTCCACGCCGTTGATGGATTCCTCCAGCGGCGTGGCCACGGTTTCGGCGATCACCTTGGGGTTGGCGCCCGGGTACTGGGCGCGCACCACCACCGAAGGCGGGGCCACCTCGGGGTACTCGGAGATCGGCAGGCCGCGCAGCGCGACCAGGCCGGCGATCAGGATCAGCAGCGAGAGCACGCCCGCGAAGATCGGCCGATCGATGAAGAATTTCGAGAGGTTCATGGTGTTCTTTTCACGCGCGGGGCTCAGGACCTGGCCACCGCCACCGCGCGCTCGGGCGTGCCGGCGCGGGCGTTGTTCATGGGCACGGCTTGCGGCTGCACCACGTCGCCCGGGCGCACGCGCTGCAGGCCGTTGACGACGATGCGCTCACCGGGTTTGAGGCCGCTGAGCACGGTGCGCAGGCCGTCGACCGGCGCGCCCAGCGTGACCTCGCGGTACTCGGTCTTGTCGCCCTCGCCCACCACCAGCACGTATTTCTTGTCCTGGTCGGTGCCGACGGCGCGCTCGCTCACCAGCAGGGTGCGCGCGGTCTGCGGTTGGCCCATGCGGATGCGCGCGAACTGCCCGGGCATCAGGCGGCCGTCCTTGTTGTCGAACACGGCGCGCACGCGCACCGTGCCGCTGCGCGGGTCGACCTGGTTGTCGATCAGCTGCAGCTGGCCGGCGTAAGGCGTGTCGCTGGTGGCCGAGGTGCCCATCTGCACGGGGATGCGCTCGACCGCCGGGCGCGCGCCGCCGGCCAGGCCCTGCAGCGCGCCGGAGACGGTTCTTTCATCGGCATCGAAGCTGGCGTAGATCGGGCTGACCGAGACCAGGGTGGTGAGCACCGGCGCGCCGGGGCCGGCGGCGACCAGGTTGCCCACGGTCACCTCCAGCTTGCCGATGCGCCCGGCCACCGGCGCGCGCACCTGGGTGTAGCCCAGGCTCAGGCGCGCGGCCTGCAGCTGCGCCTGCGCGGCCTTGAGGTTGGCCTCGGCTTCGCGCAGCACGTTCTCGCGATCGTCCAGCTCGCGCTGGGCGATCGCCTTGTCGTCCCACAGGCGGCGCGAGCGGGCGTGTTCGTTGCTGGCGTGGGTCACGCGGGCCTGCGCGGCGATGACCTGGGCCTCGGCGCGCGCGAACTCGGCTTCGTAGGGCGCGGGGTCGATGGACACCAGCAGGTCGCCCTTGGCCACCAGCGCGCCTTCGCGGAAATGCGTGGCCTGCACCACACCGACCACACGGGAGCGGATGTCCACCCGCTCGACCGCCTCGAGGCGGCCGGAGAACTCCTGCCAGGCGGCCACGTCGCTCTCGGCCACGGTGGCCACGGAGACCGGCATGGGCGGGGGTGCGCCCACCGGTGCGCTGGCCCGGGCCGGGCTCGCTTCCTGGACGAGCACGACGCCCGCGACGATGAGGACGGCCAGGGCGGCGGCGGTGGGCCACCAGACGCGGCGCTTGAATTGGGACAGGTCGGACATGTTTTTTCCTTTTTGAGGGCGAACGGGGCCGCCCCCGGTGGATCACCGGGGTGGGCATTTCAGGTGGATGGGAAAGGGGGGTGCGGGTCCGTCAGGACGGCGGGGGCGTCGCGGCCTGGAAGAAGGCCCGGACGTGACCACGCACCTCGATGGCGCACGGACATTCCCCGGCGGGCTGTTCGCTCAGCGACTCGGGCCAGCCGGTGGTGGGGGGCAGCAGGCCGCTGTGCACCGCGATGCCCGCCTCGCGCAGGCGATCGGCGTAGGCCAGGGCCTCGTCGCGCATCGGGTCGTCGCCACCGGTGAGGATCAGCGCGGGCGGCAGGCCGGCCAGCCGTTGCGCGCGGCAGGGCACGGCATAGGGGTGTTCCGCGTCCATCGGGCCGCGCAGGTACTGCTGCCAGCCATCCATCCACTTGCAGCCGGTGGATTCGCCCATGGTCTGGCGCAGCGAGGGCGTGGCACCGCACGGGTCCAGCATGGGCGCGACGAGGATCTGGCCGGCCAGCGGCGGGTGCGCGCGGTCGCGCACCATCATGGCCACGGCCGCCGCGATGTTGCCGCCGGCCTCCTCACCCGCGACGAACAGCGGCGCGCCCGTGCCCGCCAGGCGCGTGCGCTGCTTGAACAGCCATTCCAGCGTGGTGTAGCCGGCCTCCACCGCATCGGGAAACCGGTGCGCCGGCGCCAGCGGATAGGCCAATGACGCCACCACCGCGCCCGAGCTCGCCAGCAGCTCGGCCAGGCAGGCGCCGCTGTCCAGATCGCCCGAGATGAAGGCGCCACCATGGAAGTGCAGCACCAGCGGCACCACGCCGCCGCGCGGCTTCGCGCCCCAGACGCGCAGCGCCAGCGGGGGCTTGCCAGGCACCGACAAGGTGCGTGCGGGCGGCACGGCGGCAGAGGATGAGGCAGTTGAAACCATGACCTGAACTATAGACACACCCTTTCTGCGGATAAAGCCACCTGCCGCCAGTTGTCTGTTTCCATTGCATGAACAATCCCGCCACAAAGCACATCAAGGACAGAGGGCATGGATCAGATCCAATCGATCAGGGTATTTGCGCGGGTGGTGGAGGCCGGCACCTTCACCAAGGCGGCCGAGTCGCTGGACCTGCCCAAGGGCACGGTGACGAAGATGGTGCAGCACCTGGAGTCGCGGCTGAAGGTCAAGCTGCTCAACCGCACCACCCGGCGCGTGACCGTCACGCCCGATGGCGCGGCGTACTACGAGCGCACGGCCCGCGTGCTCAACGACCTCGACGACATCGAGGCCAGCATGACCAACGCCCAGGCCAGCCCCAGCGGGCGCCTGCGCGTGGACGTGGGGACCTCGGTGGCGCAGCACATCATCATTCCCGCGCTCGCCGACTTCTACCGCCGCTACCCCGACATCCAGCTCGACCTGGGTGTCTCCGACCGCGCGGTGGACCTCATCGCCGACAACGTGGACTGCGTGATCCGCGGCGGCGAACTGCTGGACCAGTCGCTCGTGGCCCGGCGCGTGGCCAACATGGCGCTGATGACCGTGGCCTCGCCGGCTTACCTCCAGGCGCACGGCACGCCCACGCACCCGGACCAGCTGGGCAGCGAGCACACGATGCTGAACTACTTCTCCCCGCGCAACGGCCGCCCCTTCATCAACGAGTTCGAGAAGGACGGCCAGACGGTGGAGATCACGGGCCCGACCCGGCTGTCCGTCAACGAGAGCAACGCCATGACCGCGGCGGTGCTCGCGGGCCTGGGCGTGGCGCAGATGGGGGCCTTCACCGCCGTGCCGCTGATCGAGCGCGGCGAGCTGGTGCGGGTGCTCGCCGACTGGTCGACCCACACCATTCCGCTCTACGTGGTGTACCCGCCGAACCGCCACCTCAGCGCCAAGGTGCGGGCCTTCGTGGAATGGGTCGCCGAGCTGTTCTCGAAACACCCGGAGCTGTCGGGCTGAACCTCAGGCGGTGCTGGGCGGTGCCTTCGCGGCCTCCTGCTCCTGCAGCAGGCGCCACATCACCTTGCCGCTGCCGCTCTTGGGCAGCGCGGTGACGAACTCCACCGTGCGCGGGCACTTGTAGGCCGCCATGTTCTCGCGGCACCAGTCCAGGATGGCCTGCTCGCTGGTCTGTCCGCGCGCGGCTTCGCGCAGCACCACCACCGCCTTGACGCTCTCGCCCCGGTAGGCGTCCTGGGTCGCGATCACGCAGGCCTCGGCGATCGCCGGGTGCCGGAACATCAGCGCCTCGACCTCGGCCGGCCAGACCTTGAAGCCGCTGGCGTTGATCATGCGTTTGAGCCGGTCGGTGATGAAGTAGTAACCGTCCTCGTCCACCCGGCCGAGGTCGCCCGAGCGGAAGAAGCGCTTGCCTTCGAAGGTGATGAAGGCGGCCTCGGTGGCCTCGGGGCGTTTCCAGTAACCGTCGAACACCTCGGGGCCGTGGATGATGATCTCGCCCGCTTCGCCCTGCGGCATTTCCTGCAGCGTGATCGGGTCGACCACGCGCGCGTCGGTGCCCAGGAAAGGAATGCCCAGGCATTGCTGCTTGGGGTGGTCGGGCGGGTTGTTGTGCGAGGGCGCGGCGGTCTCGGTCAGGCCATAACCTTCCGAGTAGCGCAGGCCGAACTGGTCGAGCAGGCGCTGCGCCACGGCCTGCGGCATGGCCGCGCCGCCGCCGCCCACCAGCACCAGGCTGGAGAGGTCGTACTGGTCGAAGTTCGGGCTGGCCAGCAGGTCGATCACCATGGTGGGGATGTTGGTCCAGTGGGTGCAGCGCCAGCGCGAGATGAGCCGGCCGGCGAGCTCGCGGTCCCAGCGCGGCATCACCACCATGGTCGCGCCGTTGTACACGCCCGCGTGCATGCCGGCCACCATGCCGGTGATGTGGAACATGGGCACCACCAGCAGGCCCACGTTCTCCGACGTGCTGTTGGTCCACAGGCCCACGCCCACCGCGTTGTGCATGAGGGTGCGGTGCGGGTGCATGCAGCCCTTGGGCAGGCCGGTGGTGCCACTGGTGTAGGGCAGCACGGCGAGGTCGTCCGGGCCCCGGTTGTGCGCGGGCGCGCTGCCGCCGCAGGCCAGCGCCTCGGCCCAGTCGCTCACCGTGCCGCCGGGCAGCGAGGGTGTGGGGTGGCGCGTGCCCAGCCAGTCGGCCCAGGCCGGTGGGATCTCGGCGGCCGGGCCGATGGCGTCGCTGTAGTGCGAGACCACGAGGTGGCGCAGGCGGTCGCCCTCGCGCACCTCGCTGTTGGCCTTGAGCAGTTCACCGGCCAGGTCGGCCGCGGCGATGGCCACGCGCGCGTCGGGATCGATCAGGTAGTGCTTGAGCTCCTCGGCCCGATTCATGGGGTTGACCGGCACCACCACCGCGTTGGCGCGCAGGATGGCGAAGTGCGCCACCACCCACTGCGGGCAGTTCTGCATGAACAGGATCACGCGGTCGCCGTCCTGCACACCCTGCTGCCGCAGGTGCGCCGCCAGGCGCTCCACCTGCGCGCGCAGCTCGCGGTAGCTGAGCACGTGATCGAAGAACACCAGCGCGGGCTTGTCCGGGTAACGCTGCGCGCTCACGTCCAGGTTGCACCAGAGCGAGGTGGCGGGCGTGGTGATGCGGTGCGGCAGGCGCGTGGGCCAGAAGCGGTGGTGCGCGTGCGGATCGGGCGTGGACGCGGCGCGCCCGCCTTCGGTGGTGCTGCTCATCACATGTCTCCGTTATGGGTGTTGTGGGACAAGCATACGGGGCGCCTCCGCCCGCCGAAACCCGCGTTTGTCGCGCGAGAGACCGCGATGGCAGCTCAAAACAAAGTTGGGAGATGGCTCAAGAAATCAGGGCAATGACGACCCCTACGATCCAAGTTCATGTCTTTCATGCATCCAACAGGGCACGCAGCTGCAGCAATGCTCCCTGGAGTATGTGTAGTTCTATTGGACTACATTTACTTTGACTGGAGTCGAACGCGGCATGTGTCGACCACTCAGCAGTTGCAATATTCAAGGAGGGCATTGAAATGAAACAGGGTCGCAAGTTGGCCAAAGGGCTGGGGGTGAGCGCGTTGATTGGGACGCTCGCGCTGGCTGGTTGCGGGGGAGACAAGCGTGCGGAGGGTGGCGACGCAGCGCGCACACCCCAACAAGTGATCGAGCAACTGGAAGCGAGTGGTGAGCTGCCCAAGCTTGAGCGCCTGCCCAGCGTTGAAGGCATGGACGCGAATGGCAATGGTGTGCGGGATGACATCGAGACCCACATTCATCGCAAGTACTGCGGCAGCACAGGCAATAGCCAAAGCGGTTGACTGTTCTTTTGACATCTTTGCAGGAGCCGACAACGAGAAGCACCGCTATCGGATGTCCAACGAGTTGGAGTCCATCACCACCAATACCAAAGAGAGGCTGAATGCGTACCTTGCGTTCAACAAGGCTGTAAGTGGCTCCGTAACTTCGTCCTATGAAAGTCGCGGCTGTGATTGAGATGCTGCTTCGCAACCGCCTATTGCGCGCAACGATCTGCGGATTGTTGATGCACCATTCCGCCATGAGTCAAGAGCCGTGCGACAGGAGCGGCGTTACCTTGGGCTTCTTCAATGGCGTACAAACGACATACCTGCAGGCGAATGATGCGCGTCGCGAAATACGCAAAGTCTTCGGAGAGGTAAGCGCGTTGATTGGGACGCTCGCACTAATTGGTTGCGGGGGGGACAAGCGTGCGGAGGGTGGCGACGCAGCGCGCACGCCTCAACAAGTGATCGAGCAACTGGAAGCGAGCGGCGAATTGCCCAAGCTCGAGCGCCTGCCCAGCGTTGAAGGCATGGACGCGAATGGCAACGGCGTGCGGGATGACATCGAGACCCACATTCATCGCAAGTACACGGACCCGGCACAAAGAAAGGCTGCGATGCAGACGGCGCGAGCGTTACAGCAAATGCTGTTGGTGGACAAGAACGATGCGGTGGCGCTTGAGCGCGTGTCGCAAGCGTCGTGGAGGGCCGTGGGGTGTGAATCACTGGCTTTTTCCGGGCCAGAGGGCTCAACACAAAGTTGGGAGATGGCTCAAGAAATCAAGGCAATGACGACCAACACCAAGGAGCGGCTCCAAGCCTTCCTCGCATACAACGCAGCTCGCAGTGGTTCTGTTTCCTCGATGCCGAAGGTGGATAGCTGTGACTGACCGATCTCTTCTGGGGTGGTGGCGACGATGGGTACTAGTGCTCAGCGTCATATCTGCGTCGAATGCATTTGGTCAAGAACAATGTGAGCGCAATGGAGTGGTGTTCGGGTTTTTCAACGGAGTTCAGACGCAAGAAGGCGATGCGCAACGTGCGGTGCGTCAACATATTTCTGTTCTCTATGGATCTACCACCCCCAACGGCGAACCTATCACGTACGACCTGTTCTACAACGACACCCAAGGCTTCGCCGATTTCGTGGAGACATTCGACCAGCGTCTTCACGAACATGGGGGCCTGCTGGCCGGCCGCTTCGAACTGTTCTTCTCTGCCACGCGCGGTGAGGGGGCTTGGTGGCGAGCGATCACGTCGGCCATCCCCAGTCTGGTCGGTTTTCTGGATTCCTTGTTTGATCTGTCTCGGGCGGCACTGATGACCGAGCTGACCGCCAACCTCGGGAACCCGAACATGGCCGAAGTGGCCGGTCGCCACCGGGCACAGATCGATCATTGGGCGCGCCTTGAGAAGAAGATGCTCTTCTTCGCGCACTCGCAAGGCAATCTGTTTGTCAACATGGCCTATGCGCATGCCCTCAGCAGGACCGATGCGAAGTCGGTCAGGGTGGTGCATGTAGCGCCAGCATCGCCGATGTTGTCCGGCCCACACACGCTGGCCGACAAGGACTTGGTCATCAATGGCTTGAGGACCGTGGGCGCCGTGGTTCCCAACACCACGGACATTCCTCCGTATTTCAGTCGACCCGCAGGCCTCAATGGCCTGCGCGATCTGATCGGGCATGGGCTGCTTGAGATTTACCTCAATCCCGCGGTGCCCACGGCTGGCCGCATTCGCGAACATGTGTTGGCCGCACTGCGGGGGTTGGAGTCGCCGCCGCGCCAACCCATGCCGCCGTTTCCGGATTTCGTGGCCCGTCCGTGGACGGGTGGCTCGGCGCCTGTGGTGGTGCGGACGCCAGACGATGCGTCGCATGTATTGGAGAAAGTCGTTGATCAAAGCAGTGCTGCGACGGTGTTCGTCAGCGCAGGTGGTGGATATTGGTCGCTCGCGCCACCCGAAGAGTCAAAGAGTGGGTGGAGCCGAAAGCTCTTCCAAGGGAAGGGCATGGGTGGCTCTCGACAGTGTTTGTGGGGCGAACAGCACGTGGAAGGATGGGCGAGCGCTCAGCCGACTTTTGAATGTGTCTTCGAGAGAGTGCCTCTCGGATATAGGTCGTATGGTCCGGCGTTGCCTGAGGAACTGGCTGCGTACAAAGACGCCCCGAAGGGCACGGTCGTGCGTTTGAATACGATGACTTATCTGGGCCTGCGTCTGGGGGTGGTGGGCGTCAGCGCAACTGATGCATCGGTCGGCTTCATGTCGGGAGCCATCCTGCGCGGGTTCACGGGCATGCAGGGTGAGCGCGTGTGGAATGAGTCCTACACGATCAAACCTGGCGTGCTGCAGAACCAGGAGGCCTATGAATCGTGGCTGGCAGCCCAGCGCGCCCATGCGACAGAAGAGTTTCGTCGCTATGAGCGCTATCTGGAGGAACGAGCGGAGTATGAGGAAAGGAGGCGGCTTTGCCCGCCACCACCGCCTCCACCACCACTGGATCCGGAAGCGTGTGTGCCGACGCAGCAGGTAGTCTGCCCGTCATGACGGTGGAGTGGTGCTGCTCACCACATGTCTCCGTGACGGGTGTTGTGGGACAAGCATACGGGGCGCCTTCGCCCGCCGAAACCCGCGTTTGTCGCGCGAGAGACCGCGATGGCACGGAATCTGCAGCGTGATGCCCTCATGTGCAATTTGCATGATCCGCCCACGTAAACCCCGATCCCTACCCCAAAAAGGCGGGTCTACATTTCGGTGGCCACCGCAACATGCACCCAACAGGTGCGTTTCGCGGGACGGCCATTGCCCTTTCACTTACCACTGGAGAGACCCCGATGAAACAGCATTCCCTGAAACTGGCGGCCCTGGGCCTGGGCACAGCCGCCACCCTGATCGGCCTGCCGGCCCACGCCGGCAAGGACCTCGACGCGGTCAAGAAACGCGGCGAGCTGATCTGCGGGGTGAACACCGGTCTGGCGGGCTTCTCGGCCGCCGACAGCCAGGGCAAGTGGAGCGGCATGGACGTGGACGTGTGCCGCGCCGTGGCCGCCGCCATCCTCTCCAACGCCGACAAGGTGCGCTACGTGCCGCTGAACGCGCAGCAGCGCTTCACCGCCCTGCAGTCGGGCGAGGTCGACATGCTGGCGCGCAACACCACCTGGACGCTGACGCGCGACGCCTCGCTGGGCCTGACCTTCACCGGCGTGAACTTCTACGACGGCCAGGCCTTCATGGTGCCCAAGAAGCTCAACGTGAAGAGCGCCAAGGCACTCAAGGGCGCCACGGTGTGCGTGCAGTCCGGCACCACCACCGAGCTGAACCTGACCGACTTCTCGCGCGCCAACAACCTCGCGCTCAAGCCCGTGGTGTTCGAGAAGGTCGAGGCCGCCACCGCCGCCTACGTGGCCGGCCGCTGCCAGGCCTACACCACCGACGCCTCGGGCCTGGCCTCGATCCGCGCCAAGGAAACGCCCAAGCCCGACGAGCACGTGATCCTGCCCGAGCTGATTTCTAAGGAACCGCTGGGCCCGGCCGTGCGGCGCGGCGACGATGAGTTCTTCAGCATCGTGAAGTGGGTCGGCTACGCGCTGATCGAAGCCGAGGAATACGGCGTCACCCAGGCCAACGCCGACTCCATGAAGAGCAGCACCAACCCCAACATCATGCGGCTGGTGGGCGCGGGCACCGAAGACACCGGCAAGCTGCTGGGCCTGGACAAGGAATGGGCGCTGCGCGCCATCAAGGCCGGCGGCAACTACGGCGAGCAGTTCGAGCGCCACGTCGGCCCCAAGACGGCCATCGGCCTGCCGCGCGGCACCAACAACCTGTGGACCCAGGGCGGCCTGATGTACGCCCCGCCGGTGCGCTGAGTTGAGCGCCGCGCCGCCGCCGAAGAAACGCACGTGGTCGCTCAACAGCCGGGCCACGCGCGGTCTCATCTTCCAGGCCATCGCCCTGCTCCTGATCGCCGCGGGCGTGTGGTTTCTTGCGCACAACACGCAGGAAAACATGCGCGTTCGCGGCATCCAGAGCGGCTTTGACTTCCTGGGCGCCGCCGCCGGTTTCGACATCGGCGAGACGCTGATTCCCTACAGCCCGAGCGAGAGCTACGGCAAGGCAATCGGGGTGGGCGTGCTCAACACGCTCAAGGTCGCCGTCATCGGCATCGTGCTCACCACGCTGCTGGGCGTGCTGCTCGGCGTGGGCCGCTTCTCGCGCAACGCGCTGGTGCGTGGCCTGTGCTACGGCTACGTGGAGGTGTTCCGCAACGTGCCCATCCTGCTGCAGCTGCTGATGTGGTACCTGGTGTTCATCGAGCTGCTGCCACCCTCCAACGAAGCCTGGAACCTGGGCCACCTGTTCTACCTGAGCAAGGGCGGTTTCTCGTTCCCGTTTCCCTCGGCTGGCGTGGGCCAGGTGCTGGCGGGCGTGGGCCTGGGCCTGGTGGCGGCCTGGGCGTGGCGGCAGGGCGTGCAGAAGCGCTTCGAGCGCACCGGCCAGAACGCCGACCGCGTTTGGGCGCCGATCGCGCTCATCGCGGTCTTCGCGCTGGTGGGTTGGCTGGTGGCCGGCATGCCGCGCGAATGGAACATCCCCGAGCAGCTGGCCTTCATGGTCGATGGCGGCGTGAGCGCCACGCCCGAGTTCATGGCCATCCTGATCGGCCTGGTGATCTACACCTCGGCCTTCGTGGCGGAGGTGGTGCGCGGCGGCATCCAGTCGGTCAGCCGCGGGCAGGACGAGGCGGCGGCCGCGCTCGGGCTGAACCCCAAGCAGAAGATGAACCTGGTGATCCTGCCGCAGGCCATGCGCGTGATCATCCCGCCGCTGACCAACCAGTACCTCAACCTCACCAAGAACTCCTCGCTCGCGGTGGCGGTGGGCTACCCGGACGTGGTCTCGATCGCGAACACCACCATCAACCAGAGCGGGCGCGCGGTGGAGTGCATCGCCATCATCATGCTGGTCTACCTCACCACCTCGCTGTCCACCTCGGCCTTCATGAACTGGTACAACCAGCGCGTGGCCATCCAGGAGCGCTGAGCATGGCCGACACCTATGTGCCCATCGCGCCCCGCCCCTCGCCGGTCAGGACCACCGGCTTCGTGCCCTGGGCGCGGCGCAACCTGTTCGCCGACTGGCGCAGCACCCTCACCACACTGTTCGTCGGCGCGCTCATCGTCTACCTGCTGCCCGGGCTGATCCACTGGGCGTTCCTGCGCGCCGTCTACGTCAACGACGCGGACGCCTGCCAGGCCGCGCGCGGCATCGGCGCGTGCTGGGGCGTGGTGACCGAGAAGTACCGCATCATCCTGTTCGGCCGCTACCCCTACGACGAGCAATGGCGACCGCTGATCGCCACCGCCGTCATGCTCGGCGGCCTGGTGCTCAGCTGCATGCGCGCCTTCTGGAAGCCCTGGCTGCCGCTGCTCTGGCTCGGCGTGCTGGTGGTGTTCTTCACGCTCATGCGCGGCGGCGTGCTGGGCCTGAGCCCGGTGCGCACCGACCTCTGGGGCGGCCTGCCGCTCACGGTGATGCTGGCCACGCTCTCGCTCTTCATGGCCTTCCCGCTCTCCATCGTGGTGGCCCTGGGCCGGCGCAGCCAGCTGCCGGCGATCCGCTCGGCCTGCATCGTCTACATCGAGCTCATCCGCGGCGTGCCGCTGATCTCGGTGCTGTTCATGGCCTCGTTCATGTTCCCGCTGTTCATGCCGCAGGGCGTGACGCTGGACGTGCTGGTGCGCGTGATCGTGGGCATCACCCTGTTCGCGGCGGCCTACATGGCCGAGATCATCCGCGGCGGCCTGCAGGCCATCCCCAAGGGCCAGCTGGAAGCGGCCGACACGCTGGGCCTGTCGTACTGGCAGACGCAGCGCAAGATCGTGCTGCCGCAGGCCCTGGCCATGGTGGTGCCGAGCATGATGAACAACTTCATCTCGGTGTTCAAGGACACCTCGCTGGTCACCATCGTCTCGCTCTACGAGCTCACCGGCGCGCTGGCGCTCGCGCTGAACTCCGACGTGAACTGGCGGCCCTTCAAGATCGAGGCCTACCTGTTCATCACCCTGGTGTATTTCACGTTCTGTTTCTCGATGTCGCGCTACAGCCTGTGGGTCGAAACACAGCTCAGCGCCAGCAAGGCCCGTTGAAAGAAAACACACATGTCCGATTCCATCATCCGATTCGACAAGGTCAACAAGTGGTACGGCAACGACTTCCACGTGCTGCGCGACATCGACCTGGACGTGGCCCGGGGCGAACGCATCGTGATCTGCGGGCCCTCGGGCTCGGGCAAGTCCACGCTGATCCGCTGCATCAACCGGCTCGAGGAACACCAGCAGGGGCAGCTCACGGTGGACGGCATCGAGTTGACCGACGACATCAAGGCGATCGACCGCGTGCGCAAGAACGTGGGCATGGTGTTCCAGCAGTTCAACCTGTTCCCGCACCTGAGCGTGCTGGAGAACCTCACGCTCTCGCCCATGTGGGTCGGCAAGCTGCCGAAAAAGGAGGCGGAAGAAAAGGCGATGCAGCAGCTGCAGCGCGTGCGCATCGCCGAGCAGGCCCGCAAGTTCCCGCTGCAGCTCTCGGGTGGCCAGCAGCAGCGCGTGGCCATCGCGCGCGCGCTGTGCCTCACGCCCAAGATCATGCTGTTCGACGAGCCCACCTCGGCGCTCGACCCGGAGATGATCAAGGAAGTGCTCGACGTGATGATCGAGCTGGCCAACCAGGGCATCACCATGATCTGCGTGACGCACGAGATGGGCTTCGCCAAGGCGGTGGCCGACCGCGTGATCTTCATGGACCAGGGCCAGATCGTCGAGCAGAACACGCCGACCGAATTCTTCAACCACCCGCAGAACGAACGCAGCCGCGATTTCCTGTCCAAAATCCTCGGTCATTGAGCTGTCTTGCATCGGACATGGGAGGCTGTCAGACTGCCCCCATGAACGAACCCACCCCGCAGGGCGTGCAACGCCTGACCTGGATCCGCTGGAGCTGCACCACCGCCCTGGGCCTGTCGCTGTGGTGCGCGAGCGCAGCGCTCGCATTCGACGTGCAGGGCCATCGCGGCGCGCGCGGCCTCGCTCCCGAAAACACCCTGGCGGCCTTCGAGCGCGCGCTCGCCGTGGGCGTGAGCACGCTCGAACTCGATGTGGTGCTCAGCGCCGAGGGCGTGCCGGTGATCTCGCACGACATCGCCCCCAACCCCGACCTCACGCGCGACGCCGACGGCCGCTGGCTGCAGGCGCGCGGCCAGCCCTTCCACCGCCTCACGCTGGCCGAGATCGGCGCCTGGGACGTGGGCCGCATCAACCCGGCCAGCCGCTACGCGCGCGATTTCGCCGAGCAGCAGGCGCAGGACGGCCAGCGCATCCCGACCCTGGCCGCGCTGTTCGAGCGCGTGCGCCAGCTGGGCGCCCACCAGGTGCGCTTCAACATCGAACTCAAGATCAACCCCAGCCGCCCGGAAGAATCCCCCCACCCCGACACCTTCGTGCGCGCGGTGCTGGCGGTCATCAAGGCCCATGGCATGAGCCAGCGCGTGAGCCTGCAGAGCTTCGACTGGCGCATCCAGAAGGTGGCCAGCCAGCTCGCGCCCGGCATGCCGCTGTCCTACCTGTCGTCGCGCAACACGCTCAAGAGCAGCGAGTGGACGGCCGGCCTGCGGCTGGCCGACTTCGAGGACGCGCCCGGCATGGTGGCCGCCGCGGGCGGCAAGCTCTGGTCGCCCAACTTCAACGACGTCGACCAGCACCTGCTGCAGCGCGCCCGCTCGCTGGAGCTGCGCGTGATCCCGTGGACGGTGAACGACACCCAGGACATGGCGCGCCTGATCGACTGGGGGGTGGACGGCATCATCACCGACTACCCCGACCGCCTGCGCGCGGTGATGCAGGCGCGCGGCATGACCCTGCCGCCGCAGGTGGCGGTGCGCGCGGCCAAGGCCCCCGCGCCGGTGGAAGAGATCCTCCCCTCGCCACCCCCGCGCTTCGGCGTCGCGCCGCAGTTGCCCTGACCTCGGGAACCAAATCGGCCCGCGCCGTATCATTCCAGTCCATGCGCCACCTGTTGCTCGCCCTCATGATCGCCCTGCTGCCGATTCGCGGCTGGATGGGCGACGCCATGGCGCTGTCGATGCTGGTCGCGCCGGCGCAGGCCACCATGCACCACCCCGCCGCGGCCGGCACCGACCACGCCATGCCTGCCGGGCACGCCCAGGGCCATGACCAGGGCGCCGCCGGCATGACCGAGCACGGTGCCGACATGCAGGCCGACGGCGGCGGCGAACACACGCACAAGAGCTGCGAGGTCTGCAACGGCCCGGCGATGGCGCTCTCGGTGCCCGCCGTGCCCACCCTGTCCCCACGGCACGGCCTGCTCGCGCCACCGGCCGAGCGCTTCGTCAGCTCCGAGCCGCACCAAGGCATCAAGCCACCCATTTCCTGAGCGCACACACCCGAGGTGCGTCCGCCGCCGCCCGATGAGGGCGCGCGATGGGCGCTGGTTTGTGTTTTCAGGAGATTTCCATGACCCTTTTCTGGCGAACGTCGCCACCTGGGCCCACCCGCGCGCGGGCCGGCCTCTTCATCGGCTGTGCCCTGGCCCTCGCGTCGGCCCATGCGCAGTCTTCCGACGCCCTCGGCGCGGCCGACCCGGCCCGCCCCGTCACCGCACCGCCCCTGGTGCTCCCGCCCACCGGCAACGCCGAGCTGCCCGCGCTACCGACCGACATCGCCGCGGCGCGCGCGATCTGGCAACGCGCCAACCAGCGCGTGGCCGAGTTTCCGCGCGGCCACGCCGACCTGCTGCGCTGGGAATCGGCCCAGCCCGGTGAAGCCCGCGCCGAGCCCCGGCGCGGGCCGACCCTGGACCTCACGCAGGCGCTGCGGCTCTCGCTGCGGCACCGGCCGGAGCTCTTCACCCACGCCGACATGAACCCCCTGGCTCAACGCCAGGTGGCCGTGGCCTATGCGGCGCACGTGCGGGACGTGCAGCGCGCCTGGATCGACGCCGTGACCGCGCGCCAGAGCGAGCGCCTGCTCGCCGAGGTGCTGGACGCCACGCGCACCGGCAGCGAGCTGGGCCGGCGCATGGTGGTGGCGGGCAACTGGAGCCAGGCCCGGCAGATGCGCGAGCAACTGATCGAGGCCAGCGCCTGGCAGGCCAGCGTGAACGCGCGCGGCACCACCCTGGCCGCGCAGGAGCGGCTGGCCCGCCTGCTGGGCCTGTGGGACGCGCAGGCCGTGGCGCAACTCGGCGAGCAGCTGCCCACCAGCCTGCCGGAGTTGCCCGCGAAAGCCTCGCCCGGCGAGGGCGTGAGCGAGGCCGCGCTGGAAGCCGCCGTGCTGCGCGGTCACCCGACGCTGGCACAGAGCCGGCTGCTGGCCGGGCGCGACATCGCCCCACCGTCACCCGCGCGCCGACAGGCCTGGAACGAGGCGGTGGATGCCGCGCTCGACACCGTCACCGGCGCGGACTCGGCGCCACCCCGCATCGACAACCTGAGCCTGCTGCGCGACCACACGCTGGAGCGCGCCGTGAGCGCCGAAGCGGCCTTGCTGCGCCAGGCGGCCGAGCGGCGCTCCATGGCGCGCCAGGCCTGGACCGCGCTGCAGGTGCGCCATGCGAGCGCCCAGCACGCGCAGACCGTGGTGGCGCAACTGCAGACCGCCCTGGAGCAGGACACCCAGCTGCGCTACAACGGCATGCTGCAAAGCACCTGGGAGCTGCTGGCCAGCGCACGCGAGCGCATGGGCGCGCTCGATGCCGCGCTGCAGGCGCGCCGTGGCTACTGGCTCGCGCAGGCCGACTGGCAGGCCCTGCTCGCCGGCGCCGACTACGCCGGCCCCGACACCCCCTCCTCTTCATCCGGCAATGGCACGGCCGCCGCCGCAGGACACTGACATGACCCCCTCCCTCAACCGACGACATTTTTTTGCCGGCGCGGCCGCCACGGCGGTCGCCGCCACCAGTGTGAGCCGCGTGGCGCTCGCCGCCCTGCCCGAAGCCGTGCAGCAGACCTCGGCCGACACCGCCGCGCCGTGGACGCCGCCGGGCGTGACCGGTGCGGGCCGGCCCTACAACCCGGTGGTCACGCTCAACGGCTGGACCCTGCCCTGGCGCCTGAACAAGGGCGTGAAGGAGTTCCACCTGGTGGCCGAACCCGTGGTGCGCGAGGTGGCACCCGGCTTCATGGTCAACATGTGGGGCTACAACGGCCAGAGCCCGGGGCCGACCATCGAGGTGGTGGAAGGCGACCGCGTGCGCCTCTACGTCACCAACCGACTGCCGGAACACACCACCATCCACTGGCACGGCCAGCGCCTGCCCAATGGCATGGACGGGGTGGGCGGCCTGAACCAGCCCGCCATCCCGGCAGGCAAGACCTTCGTCTACGAGTTCACCGCGCGCCGACCCGGCACCTTCATGTACCACCCGCACGCCGACGAGATGGTGCAGATGGCCATGGGCATGATGGGCTTCTGGGTCACGCACCCCAGGCAAAAGCATCCCTTGATTGAAGACGTGCAGCGCGACTACTGCTTCCTGCTCAACGCCTTCGATGTCGAGCCCGGCAGCATGACGCCGCAGGTCAACACCATGCTGGAGCAGAACATCTGGGCCTGGAACAGCCGCGTGTTCCCCGCCATCACGCCGCTGGTGGCGCGCCTGGGCGAGCGGGTGCGCGTGCGCGTGGGCAACCTCACCATGACCAACCACCCGATCCACATCCACGGCATCGAGTTCGAGGTGAGCGGCACGGACGGCGGCCCCACGCCCAAGGGATCGCGCTGGCCCGAGGTGACGACCGACGTGGCCGTGGGCCAGATGCGGCAGATCGAGTTCGTGGCCGACGAGCCGGGCGACTGGGCCATGCACTGCCACAAGAGCCACCACACCATGGGGGCCATGGGCCACAGCGTGCCGACCATGATCGGCGCCGACCACCGAGGCCTGGTCAAACCCTTGCAGCGCGCCTCGCCCGACTACATGGTGATGGGCGAGCGCGGCATGGCCGACATGGGCGAGATGCAGATGGAGCTGCCCGCCAATACCTTCCCCATGATGACCGGCACCGGCCCCTACGGCCCGATCGAGATGGGCGGCATGTTCACCACCTTCAAGGTGCGCGCCGATCAGAAGGCCGGCGACTACAGCGATCCGGGACCCTACGCCATGCCGCCGGGCACCCAGGCCCGCCTGGTCGAGACCGGCGCGGCACCCGCGGCCGCGCGCCCGACCCCTTCTGCATCCTCACCCGCCAGCGCCACCGTGCGCAAACCCGCCGCCGACGCGGGCCACCACCAACACTGATTCCATTTTTGAAAGGACACACCATGAACACGACGAACACCACCACCCGCCGCCAGTTCCAGCTCGGCCTGCTCGCCCTGCCCTGGGCCCTGTCCCTGCCCGCCGCGCACGCGCACGGCGACCAGCACGGCAAAGCCGCCAGCACGGTGGTCAAGGAGCAGAAGCCCTGGGGCATCGCGGGCGAACCCGGCGCCGCCACGCGCACGATCGACATCCGCATGACCGACGACATGAAGCTCAGCCCCAACCACTTGGAGGTGCGCGAGGGCGAGACGCTGCGCCTGCGCGCCATCAACAAGGGCAAGGTGATGCACGAGATCGTGCTCGGCACGGGCGCGGACCTGCGGGCCCATGCCGAGATGATGAAGAAACACCCCGGCATGGCACACGACGAGCCTTACATGGCGCACGTGCCCGCCGGCAAGACCGGCGACATCGTCTGGACCTTCAACCGCCCCGGCGATTTCGAGTTCGCCTGCTTGATCGCCGGCCATTTCGAAGCCGGCATGCGTGGCACCATCCGCGTCAAGCCCAAGGCCTGATGCCCACCCTTCAGGAGCACCCCATGCAACGACGACACCTGCTCAGCGCCGCGATCGGCCTGTCCCTGGCGGCCAGCGGCGCCTTCGCCCAGACGCCCGCCACCCCTGCGCTGCAGGTCTGGAAAGACCCCAACTGCGGCTGCTGCAAAGACTGGGTCGAGCTCATGCGCGCCGACGGCTTCCAGGTCCAGGTCTTCGACACCGGCAACACCGCCGTGCGCCAGCGCCTGGGCCTGCCCGCCAAGTACGGCTCGTGCCACACCGCCCTGGTCGGTGGCTACGTGGTCGAAGGCCATGTGGCGGCCAGCGAGATCCGCCGCCTGCTTGCCGAGAAACCCGACGCGATCGGCCTGGCCGTGCCCGGCATGCCGGTGGGCAGCCCGGGCATGGACGGCCCGGTGTACGGCGATCGGCGCGACGCCTACGACGTGCTGCTGGTGCAGCGCGACGGCAGCTCGCGCGTGTTCCAGCGCCACGCGGGCGCGGCCACCGGCGGCTTCAAACCGACCTCGGGCGATGCGGCGGCCGGCGCGCTGCCGGCCAGCGAGGCCGAGGTGCGCAAGGTCGACACCGCCGCCGGCAAGATCACGCTCAAGCACGGCGAGATCAGGAACCTGGACATGCCGCCCATGACCATGGTCTTCCAGGCGCGCGACCCGGCCCTGCTGGGCAAGGTGAAGGCCGGCGACAAGGTGCGCTTCACGGCGGACAAGGTCAACGGCGCCTACACCGTGATGAGCCTCGAACCGGCGCCCTGAGCCGGCGGGGGTGGGTGGTCCGCGGTTTGATCTGCGTCAAACCGCGGCCAGTCTGGGCCGGCTGCTGCGTTTTTCCCCTTCGGTTTCGGCCGCAATGGCCGATGACCATCCCATGCGCAACAACCTGCCCGTCACCCCCAACGAATACGTGATCCCCGAAGGGGTCACGCTGGTGTCCACCACCGACCTGCAAAGCCGCATCACCTACTGCAACCCGGCCTTCGTGGCCGTGAGCGGTTTCGATCGCGAAGAACTCCTGGGGCAGCCGCACAACATCGTGCGCCACCCCGACATGCCCACCGAGGCCTTCCGGGACATGTGGGCCACCCTGGCCAGCGGTTCGCCGTGGTCGGCGCTGGTGAAAAACCGGCGCAAGAACGGCGACCACTACTGGGTGGAAGCCAACGCCACCCCGGTGCTGGAAAACGGCCGGACCGTGGGCTACATGTCGGTGCGCACCGCGCCCAGCCGCGACAAGGTGCAGCAGGCCGAAGCCCTCTATGCCCGCATGCGGGCCGAAGGCCAGGACGGGCGCCCCACCCTCTCGCTGCGGCAAGGACATGTGGTGCAGGGCGGCTGGCTCGGCCGGCTGCAGGACATCACCCGGCTCACGCTGGGCAAACGCATCGCGCTGTGCTCGGTGGGCATGGCGGCGGCAGGCCTGGTCATGGGCGAACTCGCCGCCCCCTTCGGCGCCATGGCGCACCTCGGTGCCGGCGTGGCCCTGCTCGCCGTGGCTTCGGTGGCCGCGCTCCTGCTGCGCCAGCAGATGCTCACGCCCCTGCAACGGGCAGTGGCCTTTGCCAACCAGATGGCCGCGGGGGATCTCTCCGCGCGCATCCAGGGCCACGCCAATGGCGAATTCGGCGAACTCACGAAGGCCCTGAACCAGCTCAATGTGAACCTGCAGGCCGTCGTGGCCGACGTGCGCCACGAGGTCGAGGGCGTGCAGGTGGCCTCCAGCCAGATCGCCGCCGGCAACCAGGACCTGTCCTCGCGCACCGAGTCGCAGGCCAGCAGCCTGGAGCAGACCGCCGCCTCGGTGGAAGAACTCAGCAGCACGGTGCAGCAGAGCGCGAACGCCTCGCGCGAGGCCTCGGTGCTGTCGCAGCGCTCGGCCAGCGTGGCGCGCGAAGGCAACGATGCCATGGCGCGCGTGATCCACACCATGGACGACATCAGCCGCTCGTCCAAGCGCATCGGCGAAATCATCGGTGTGATCGACGGCATCGCCTTCCAGACCAACATCCTGGCCCTGAACGCGGCGGTGGAAGCGGCGCGCGCGGGTGAACAGGGCCGGGGTTTCGCGGTGGTGGCCGGCGAGGTGCGCAGCCTGGCCCAGCGCACCATGACCGCCTCCAGGGAAATCAAGGCGCTGATCGACGAGTCGACGGGCCAGGTGACCGCCGGCAGCGAGCTGGTGCACAGCACCGGCAAGACCATGACCGAGGTGGTGCAGTCGGTCGAACAGGTCAACGGCCTGATCGCCGACATCACCCACGCCACGCAGGAACAGGCCCTGGGCCTGGGCCAGATCAACCAGGCCGTGGGCCAGCTCGACGCGGTGACCCAGCAGAACTCGGCCATGGTCGAGCAACTCGCCGCCGCCGCGGGCTCCCTGCAGGCCCAGGCCCAGGTGATGAACGACGCGGTGCGCGTCTTCCGCCTGCAGCAGCGCGCGGGCGCCGTGCGGGCCTGAGCGGCCTTCAGTTCGCGCTCAGGTCGATCTTCGCCGCCACGGCCTCGAAGGCCTTGAGTTCGCCGGCGAGCTTGGCGGCGAACTGTGCCGGCGTCACCGGCTGGGCCGCGACGTTGCCCTGCTTGGCCAGGGCGTCGCGGAACTCGGGCGTCTGGATGATCGCGTTGATGTCGGCGTTGATCTTCGCCACGATCGCGGGCGGCGTGCCGGCCGGCGCGAGCACGCCGTGCCAGGTGCCGATGGTGAAGTCGGCGATGCCGGCTTCGGCGAAAGTGGGCACGTCCTTGAGATGAGGGAAGCGCTGGCTGGACGTGACCGCGAGCGGGCGCAGCTTGCCCGCCGTGACGAAGGCCGTGATCGAGCCAGGCGACGGGAACGACATGTCGACCACGCCACCCACCAGGTCGGTCATGCCCGGTGCCGCGCCCTTGTAGGGCACGTGCAGCATGTCGGTGCCGGTGCGCAACTTGAAGATCTCGCCGGCCAGGTGCGGAATGCCCCCGACGCCCTGCGAGGCGTAGCTGAAGGACTTCTGCTTCGCGCGCAGGGCGGCCACCAGCTGGCCGACGTTCTGGTAGGGCGAAGCGGCGTTCACCACCAGCACGTTGGGCACATCGACGGTGAGCGCGATGGGTGCGAACGACTTTTCGACGTCGTAGCGCAGGCCCTTGACCACGAACTTGTTGAGCGTGTGGCTGGTGGCCGTGACCAGCAGGGTGTAGCCATCGGGCTTGGCATGGGCCACCGCCGCCGCGGCGATGGTGCCATTGGCACCGGCGCGGTTCTCCACGATCACCGACTGCCCCCACTGCGCGGCCAGCGCCTGGCCCACCAGGCGGGCCGACTGGTCGATCGCGCCACCGGCGGCGTAGCCCACCACCAGGGTCACGTTGCGGTTCGGGAAATCCTGCTGCGCGTGCGCGGCACCGCAGGCGAGGATCGCGGCGAATGCGCCGCAGGCGAGGGTCTTCATGGTGTCTCCGTTGGAATCTGCTGCGCCACAGGCAGCGATGGAGCCCATCGTAGGAAGCGCGTTCCAGGGCGTCAAAGCGAGATTGGGCGGATTCCGCCAGGAGAAAAGCGGACACCGGCCGAACATCCTGTCACAGCAGGCGCAGGGGGTCGGCATGCTAATGTCGCGCCATGCCCAAGACCCTGCGATACACCCTGCTCTCCCTGCGCGAGATGCTGCTGTCTGCCGGCCCGTTCGCCATCCTCACGGTCGCCCTGCTCTGTTTCACCTACTGGTGGCTCAAGCCCAACCCGCCGGACCGCGTGGTGCTGGCCACCGGGCCCGCGCAAAGCGCCTACGAAGCCTTCGGCAAACGCTACGCCGAGGCGCTCGCGCGCAACGGCATCACGGTCGAGCTGCTGCCGTCCGAAGGTTCGTCCGCCAACCTGGAGCTGCTGCGCACCGGCCAGGCCGACCTGGGTTTCGTGCAGGGCGGCACGGCCGACATCGGCTACGACGACGAAGATTCCATCACCTCCCTGGGCAGCCTGTTCGTGGAACCGCTCTGGCTGTTCTACCGGGAGGACGCCGCCAAGCGCCTGCGCAAGTCGCCCACCGTGAGCAAGCTCTCCGAACTCAAGGGCTGGCGCGTGAACGTGGGCACGCCGGGCAGCGGCGTGCCGCGCCTGTTCTCCACGCTGCTGGACGTGAACCGTCTCAACGCCTCCGAGATGACGCTCAGCCAGCTGGAGCAGACACCCGCCACGGTGGCCTTTCTCAACGGCGAGCTCGATGCCGTGGTGTTCGCCTCGGCGCCCGAATCGCTGATGGTGCAGATGCTGCTGCAGACGCCCGGCGTGCGCCTGCTGGACTTCGCGCAAAGCGAGGCCTACTCGCGCCGCTTCGGCTACCTCACCCCCGTGGTGATGCCGCAGGGCATGGTGGACCTGGCCAACAACATCCCGCCGCGCAACGTGCGCCTGGTGGCTTCCACCACCAGCCTGCTCGCGCAGGCGAACACGCACCCGGCCATCCTGCAGCTGTTCGCGCAGACCGCCATCAGCCTGCACAGCGGTGCGAGCTGGTTCAGCCGGGCGCGCGAGTACCCAAGTCTGGAACACAGCGAGGTGCCCATCGCGCCCGAGGCGCAGCGCGCCATCAAGGGCGGCACGCAGCCCTTCCTGCAACGCTACCTGCCGTTCTGGCTGGCCAACCTGATCGAGCGCATGTGGCTGGCCATGGGCCTGATCATCGCGCTGGCGCTGCCGCTCTCGCGCATCGTGCCGCCGCTCTACACCTTCCGCATCCGCAAGCGCGTGTTCCGCTGGTACGCCGAGTTGCGCGACGTGGAGCAGCGCAGCGAAAACAGCGACGAGAGCGCGCAGGAGCTGCTGGAGCAGCTGAACGCGATGGAGGCCAAGGTGGAAAAGGTGGTGGTGCCGCTGTCGTACACCGACGAGCTCTACGCGCTGCGCAACAACATCCACCTGGTGCGCAAGAAGCTGCTGCGCAAGGCTTGAGGGCCGTTCCTCAGGGGCCTTTTTTGTCCTGCGCCATGGCGCTGTTGAGCCAGGCCTGGCGAGCCACCTCGTCCAGGGCCTCGTCCACCACGCCGTGGTCGGCCACCACGCGCAGGCGGTCCTGTTCCAGCAGGCGTTCGAGCCCACGCTTGGTCATGGACAGCGAACGGCCGTTCGCGCCGGTGAACAGGAACAGCGTGCCGTGCGGGCTGGCCCAGGTGATCTGCCAGCGCATGGCCTGACCGTCCTGCAGCACATCGACCCAGGAGCCCACGGGCAGGTCCGAGGTGCGCTGCACCGCCATCTCGGCCTTGACCTCGGCCCAGTCGCGCTGCCGCTGCATGGGCCGGGTTTCGAGAAACGCCGGCTGGGTGGAGGTCAGCTGAGAGTCGAGCAGCACGTCGTCCATCAGGCAGGAATCGCGCGCCTCGGTGCGCTGCATCCAGGGCTCGTCGTCCATCTCCGGCTGGATGCTGGGCTGTTCTTCCTCGGGCGGCGGCTCCTGGCTGCTGCGCTGGGTCTTGTAGGCCGCCTCGTGCAGGCCCATGAGCGCCTGGAAAAACGCCTCGGTCTGCTCGCGCGGGTAGTCGATGGAGTCCAGGCCTTCGCGCAGCGTGCGCAGCACGCCGGGGATGACCTTGACCAGGCGCGGCCTGTTCAGGCTGGCCAGCGCCAGCTGGCTGGACCACAGCAGGTCGGGCAGGATGTCGCTGTAGCGCCGCGCGGGCGAGTCGACCGGCGACACGGGTGAAGACTCGGACATCTCCAGCCGCGCCTGCGCCACCACCTGCGACCAGGGGCCGGTGAGGAAGCGCCGCACCACACCCGGCGCTTTGTCGAAGTCGTTGCGCGCGCGGATCTCGGCCGCCACGCGTTCGGCCAGCAGGTTGCGCTGCTCCACGCGCACCAGCGTCTGCACCGCCAGGCCACGCGCCTGCACCTGCGCGGGCGCCACGGACTCCGCTTGCGAACGGTGCAGGTCCGCGAGCAGGCTGGGGAAGCGCTCGGCGAGGTCCTCGCCCGGCTTGAGCAGGGTGCGCACGATGCCGCGCACCTGGTTGGAGAACGGGTTGTAGCCCGGGTCCATCTCGCTGGTGAACGCCAGGCTGCGCTCGGTGATGGCGTCGAGCAGGCGGCGCGCGGGGTTCTGCTTGTCGGCGAAGAAGCGCGGCTCGCTGCGCGCCAGCTGCAGCAGCGCGGGCTTCATGTCCTGCACCAGGTTGCGCACCGGCGCGAGCAGGCGCTCGTCGGCCGCGATGCGCTTGAGCATGAGGGTGACGACCTCGCTGGCCAGCGTGCGGCCCATGACGTTGTCCGACACCGCCGTCTTGCTGTTGGACTTCTCGTTGAGGTCGAGGTTGCCGACCAGCAACTGGTGGAGATGATCGAGCGTGAGCAGGTTGTCGTTGACCAGCACTTCCTGCACCGAGACCGCTTCGTCCCGCGGGCTGGCCGCCGCGACCGACCGGCGAGGCGCCGCGGTCTGCGTCACCACGTAACCGGCCGGCTTCACGCCCGCACGATCGAGTTGCTTGCTCAAATAGGCGTACAGGTGGCGCAGCTCGTCACCGAGCGACATGGCGCCGACCTGCAGCCAGCGCGTGCGCACCGCGGCTTCCACATGCAGGCCCTTGAGCGCCGTCATCAGCGCGGCCACGATCACCTCGACCCGCAGGGGGTTGGCCTCGGGGTTCACGACCGTGAGACCCTGGGCGCCACTCATGCGCGAGGTCAGCGTGACCAGCTCTTCGTCCACCGCCATCTTGACGACCTGCTGCACGCGGGCGAGCTCCACGGTTTCCTGCACCTGGTCGTCGCCCATGAGTTCGAGCTCGTCGAAACTCACGGTGGGCGAGCGGCGCGAACCGGTGCCGGTGTGCGGCAGGGCGTTCTCCATCGACTCGGCGAACGCGGCGAGAAAACGGGTGGCGATCAGGTCGCGGTGCGACTCCAGCGTGGTGCGGGCCTGCAGCATGCCCTGCTTCTCGCTGAGCTGGCCGGCCGAGAGCTCGCGGTCCTTGAGGGTGCTGTGCAGCTTGCCCAGCCAGCGCGGCACCCACTCGCGGGTCTGCGCCAGGGCTTCGCGGAGGCAGGCGTCAAAGGCCTGGGTGTTGCTGGCGTCCATGCAGCCGGTGTCCTTCGTGAGCGGGGAAGAAAACGGAAAGGGTTCTGCACATTATCGGCAGGAGGGTGCCGTCACCATAGCGCAAAAGTAGGCCGGAAAGGCCTGGCGTTCACCGCTCAGCCATCAATGCGCGCCAGCCATCGGCGCCCAGCTCGCGCAGGGTCTGCAAGTTGCGCTCGACGATGGCGTCGGCGTCACCGCCGGCGGTCTCGATCGCGCGCTCGACGCTGTCCTCGCGCAGCAGGTGCAGCGTGGGAAACGGCGCGCGGTTGGTGGCGTTGGTCACGTCGTCCGGCGCCGTGCCCTCGAATTGAAACAAAGGGTGAAACGGCGCCACCTGGATCACACCTTCGAGCTCGTGCTCGGCCACCACGTCGTCCACCACGTTGAGGAAGTCGTTGAAGACCTCGAAATCGGGGAACAGCGTGGCATGCACCAGCAGGGTGGTGTCGATCTCTTCGGCCGGCGTGTTCACCAGCAGGTCGAGCTCGCGGTCGAGATCGTCCAGGAAGGCGTCCAGGTGCCGCGCCGTACTCACCACGATGCGCACCTGGTTCTTCACGTACACCGCGCGCGCGAACGGACACAGGTTCAGGCCGATGACGGCCTTCTCGATCCAGTGGCGCGTGGCGGCAAGAACGTCTTCGGCGGTCAAAGTGGACATGTCGGGAAGAAGAGGTGGTGCTGGTCCAGAATGCCGCGGGTCCGGGTCCCCCGGCCCGCAGGCATTGCCCCCTTGAGGGGGTGACGGCCCGAGCATCGGGCCGGCGCGGGGGTGGGCTTACTTCAAGGCTTTGAAGCGCATGCGCTTGGGCTTGGCACCCTCTTCACCCAGGCGCTTCTTCTTGTCGGCTTCGTACTCCTGGTAGTTGCCGTTGAAGAACACCCACTGGCTGTCGCCTTCGGCGGCCAGAATGTGGGTGGCGATGCGGTCGAGGAACCAGCGATCGTGGCTGATGACCAGCGCGCAACCGGCGAACTCGAGCAGCGCGTCTTCGAGCGCGCGCAGGGTTTCCACGTCCAGGTCGTTCGAGGGTTCGTCCAGCAGCAGCACGTTGCCGCCCTCGGCCAGCGTCTTGGCCAGGTGCAGGCGACCGCGTTCACCGCCCGAGAGGCTGCCCACGCGCTTTTGCTGGTCGCCGCCGGAGAAGTTGAAGCGCCCGCAGTACGCGCGGCTGGGCATCTGGAACTTGCCCACGGTGATCATGTCCAGGCCGCCGGAGATGTCTTCCCACACGGTCTTGTCGCCGTCCAGGCCTTCGCGGCTCTGGTCGACGAAGGCCATCTTCACGGTCTGGCCGATCTTCACTTCGCCGGAGTCCGGCTGTTCCTTGCCGCTGATCAGCTTGAACAGCGTGGACTTGCCCGCGCCGTTGGGGCCGATGATGCCGACGATGGCGCCCGCGGGGATCTGGAAGCTCAGGTTGTCGATCAGCAGGCGGTCACCGAAGGACTTGCTGACGTTCTTGAACTCGAACACCTCGTTGCCCAGGCGCTCGGCCACGGGAATGAAGATCTCGTTGGTTTCGTTGCGCTTCTGGTACTCGACGTCGCTCAGCTCTTCGAAACGGGCCAGGCGCGCCTTGCTCTTGGCCTGGCGGCCCTTGGGGTTCTGGCGCACCCACTCCAGTTCCTTCTTCATGGCCTTGGTGCGGGCGTCTTCGGTGCGCTGCTCCTGCTCCAGGCGGGCTTCCTTCTGCTCCAGCCAGGTGGAGTAGTTGCCCTTGTAGGGAATGCCGTGGCCGCGGTCGAGTTCGAGAATCCACTCGGCCGCGTTGTCCAGGAAGTAGCGATCGTGGGTGATGGCCACCACGGTGCCGGGGAAGCGTTGCAGGAACTGCTCGAGCCAGTCCACCGATTCGGCGTCCAAGTGGTTGGTCGGTTCGTCGAGCAACAGCATGTCGGGCTTGGACAGCAGCAGGCAGCACAGCGCCACGCGGCGCTTCTCACCGCCGGAGAGCACGCCGATCTTGGCGTCCCAGGGCGGCAGGCGCAGCGCGTCGGCCGCGATTTCGAGCTGGTGTTCGCCGTCGGTGCCCGAGGTCGCGATGATGGCTTCGAGCTGCGCCTGCTCGGCGGCCAGGGCGTCGAAGTCGGCGTCTTCCTCGGCATAGGCCGCGTAGACCTCGTCCAGGCGCTTCTGCGCGGCGCGCACACCGCTCATGCTGGCCTCGACCGCCTCGCGCACGTTCTGCTCGGGGTCGAGCTGGGGTTCCTGAGGCAGGTAGCCGATGCGGATGCCCGGCATCGGGATCGCTTCGCCTTCGATCTCCTTGTCGATGCCGGCCATGATCTTGAGCAGCGTGGACTTGCCCGAGCCGTTGGTGCCCAGCACGCCGATCTTGGCGCCCGGGAAGAACGAGAGCGAGATGTCCTTGAGGATCTGTCGCTTGGGCGGCACGATCTTGCCGACCCGGTTCATGGAAAAGACGTATTGAGCCATGGGAATGTTCTGCCTGAAGAATCTGCAGCCAGGACGGCCGCGCAACCCATGATTATCCCCTCAGACACCCATGGACCGCTTTTGAGCGGCGGTTGACGGCGGCAAAGCCCCGATCGTGCGACAATAGACCCTGTCGGGCACTTCAGTTGGCTCGGCGCCGGCACTTCGCCGGGGTGTGCGCAACCCGCTTGCGGCCACCGACTTCCTGAATCCATCTGCCCCAGACTGACCGGGCGCCGCAGCCAACCAGGCCGCGACATCCGGAGTGGCCGATGCCCCCAGCGCCCTGGACGGGCGCCTCATCTACATGACCTTTGACGATCTGAACCTGGCCCCGGCCATCGTGCAAGCCGTGCGCGAGCACGGTTACGAAACCCCCACCCCCATTCAGGTGGAGGCCATCCCCGCAGTGCTGGCCGGCCGCGACCTGCTCGGTGGCGCCCAGACGGGCACCGGCAAGACCGCCGCCTTCACCCTCCCGCTGCTGCAACGCCTCTCCGGCAGCGAGCGCGCCAAGAGCCGCTTCGGCGGCGTGGGCATCCGTGCCCTGGTGCTCACCCCCACCCGCGAACTCGCCGCCCAGGTCGAAGAGTCGGTGCGCGTGTACGGCAAACACCTTTCGCTGACCTCCACCGTCGTCTTCGGCGGCGTCGGCATGAACCCGCAGATCAACGCCATGAAGCGCGGCGTCGACATCCTGGTGGCCACCCCCGGCCGCCTGCTCGACCTGCAGCAGCAAGGCTTCCTCGACCTCTCCACCGTGCAGATGCTGGTGCTGGACGAAGCCGACCGCATGCTCGACATGGGCTTCATCCACGACGTGAAGAAGATTCTCGCGCTGGTGCCCAAGGAAAAGCAGAGCCTGCTGTTCTCGGCCACCTTCAGCGACGAGATCCGCGACCTCGCCAGCGCCCTGCTCAAGGACCCGCTGCACATCCAGGTGACGCCCCGCAACACCACGGTGCAGCGCATCACGCAGGTGATCCACCCCGTGGGCCGCGGCAAGAAGAAGGCGCTGCTGGTACACATCATCAACCAGCACAACTGGAGCCAGGTGCTGGTGTTCACGCGCACCAAGTTCGGTGCCAACAACGTCGCCGAGTACCTCACCAAGAACGGCATCCACGCGATGGCGCTGCACGGCAACAAGAGCCAGGGTGCCCGCACCCAGGCGCTGGCCGGCTTCAAGAGCGGTGAGATCCGCGCCCTGGTCGCGACCGACATCGCCGCGCGCGGCATCGACATCGACGAGCTGCCGCACGTCGTGAACTACGAGATCCCCAACGTCAGCGAAGACTACGTGCACCGCATCGGCCGCACCGGCCGCGCGGGCAACAGCGGCGAAGCCGTGAACCTCGTGAGCCTGGACGAAGAAGGCTTCATGATGGAGATCGAGCGCTTCACCAAGCAGCAGATACCGGTGCAGATCTTCCCCGAGTTCATGCCCGAGCCAGGCGAGAAGGCCGAGCCCATCGCCATGGGCCGCCAGACCATCTGGGGTGGCGCGGGCAAGCCGCCCAGCCGCGAGGTGATGGCGGCGGCCGCCAAGGCCGCGCGCACCGAGATGCTGCAGCGCGTGCGCGAGAAAAAGGCCAGCGAGCCGCAAGGCCGTGGCAACGGCGGTGGCGGTCAGCGCCAGCGCCCCGCCGGTGATGGCAGCCAGGCCGACGGCCCGCGCGGCGAAGGCCGTCGCGGCAACGGTGGCGGCGGTCAACGCGCCAATGGCAATGGCGGCGGTGGCAATGGCCAGCGCCAGGGCCAGCGCCACGGTGGTGGCCAGCAGGGCCAGCGCCCGCCGCGCGAAGACCGCGGCTTCCGTGAAGACCGCGGCCCGCGCGAGGACCGCGAACCCGGTGCCGAGCGCCAGCCCGGCCCCAACGCCCACCTGGGCAGCCTGCGCATCAAGGAACCCCGTCCGCGCGCGGCCAACCCGGGCGGCCAGCCCGATCCGCTGCGCACCAGCATCGACGCGATGCGCACCGGCAACCGCGGTGGTGGCAGGGGCAAGGGCGGTGGCGGCGGTGGTGGTGGTCAGCGCGGCAACGCGGGTGGCCCGGCCGACCCGCTGCGCACCAGCTACGGCCGCATCCGCTGAAGCGGCGGCTTTCCCACTACAGTGCGGTCATGCCCCTTGACCGCACCACCCCCCTCGGCGCCCCGTCGGCCTCTGCTGGCCACGGGGCGCCGGCACGTTATGCCACCCTCATGATGGCCACCTGCAACGTGCTCAACCTGGCACAGCCAGGCCGCCACTTCTACGAAGGGCAGGACCCTTACACCCACACCGAGTTCGAGCGCAAGGTAGGTTGGCTGGGCGATCGGTTCCGGGCCCTCAATGCCGACGTGCTGGCGGTGCAGGAGGTCTGGGACGAGGCCGCCCTGCGCACGGCGGTGGCGCGCAGCGGGCTGCAATACGGTTTCGTCGCCGTGCCCGGTGCCGAAAACGGTCCCGGCCAGATCGGCGCGCAAGGCACGCCCCGGGTGGGCATCGTGACGCGCCTGAAGGTCGATTCGCTGCAGTCGCTCAACGACTTTCCCGAAGCGGCCCGCGTGCAGGTGCCTGGCCTGGGCCTGCACACCCGCTTCGAACGCCCGCCGCTGATCGCGATGCTGCGCCTCAAGCACGGCCAGCCGGTGTGCGTGATCACCGCGCACCTCAAGAGCAAGCGGCCCAAGTTCCTGGAAGATGCCAACGGGGTGGGCATCGAAGACACGGCCGACCCGGCGGTGCAGGCGCTGGCCTCGCTGCGTTCGCTGGTCATGCGCGCCAGCGAAGCCCTGGCGCTGCGCCTGAAGGTGGTCGAGCTGCTGCACCGCACCCAGCTGCCGCTGGTGCTCATGGGCGATCTGAACGACGGTCCGCACAGCGTGACGACGCAGCTGATCGCGGCCACCTCGCAGGTGGCCTACGACAAGGGCGCGCTCGACCACGCGCTGTTCAGCGCCTGGGACGTGCAAGGCGAAGCGGCGATGCGCCGCGACGTGGCGTACTCGCACATCCACCAGGGCTACCCCGAGGTGCTGGACCAGTTGCTGGTGAGCGAGCAGTTCGTCGCGACCAGCCGGCGATCGATCGGCGATGTGCGGCGCGTGGAGGTGTTCAACGACCACCTGTTCGAGGGCCGCGACCGCAGCCGCAGCGACCACGGCTTCGTGCGGGCGCTGCTGCGGCTGCGCCTGCCCGACCTGCCCCTCTCAGCGGGCTGAGGCGCCCGCTTCGCGGATGCGCTGCGCGAGGTGCGCGAGCGCCTCTTCCACCTGGTCCACCAGCACGAGGCAGAGGTCGCCGGGTTGCAGCCGCTCCAGCGCGGCGTCGATGGCCACGAATTCGCCCCGGATCTCGAACACCTCTTTCGTGCGGCTCGCCCCGGCGAGTCCCTCGCGCAGCAGCGTGAGCACCTCGCCATCCTCGCGGCCGCGCTGGCAGGCGTCCTGGAACAGCAGCACGTCGTCGAAGGCCTTGCCCAGGATCGTGGTCTGCTCGCGGATGTCTTCGTCGCGGCGGTCGCCCGCGCCGCTGATGACCACGCTGCGCCGGCGCGCGGGCATGGCGTTGACCGCCTCGACCAGGGCGCGCATCGCGTCCGGGTTGTGGCCGTAGTCGGCGATCACGGTGGCGCCGCGGTAGTCCATCACGTTGAAGCGGCCCGGCGCGTTGTCGGCGTCGTTGGAGAAGCTGGCCAGACCACGCGCGATGGTGTCCCAATCCAGGCCGGCGCACCAGGCCGCGCCGATGGCCGCCATGACGTTGTCCTTCTGGAAGCCGATGGTGCCGCCGCGCGTGATGGGCACGCCCTGCAGCGGAATCTGCACGCGCCAGCTGCCTTCGGTCACGATGATGCGATCACCTTCGACGCAGATGGTGCGCTTGCCCTGCACGCGGTGCGCGGCCAGCACGGGGTGGTCGTGGTCCTGCGCGAAGAAGACCACGCCGCCGGTGCACTTGGCGGCCATGGCCGCGACGATGGGATCGGCCGCGTTGAGCACCGCGTAACCCGTGGGCGCGACGTTCATCACGATCACGCGCTTGAGCACCGCGAGGTCTTCGACGGTGGTGATGTAGTTCAGGCCCAGGTGGTCGCCGGTGCCCACGTTGGTCACCACCGCGACCTGGCACTGATCGAAGCCGAGGCCCTCGCGCAGCATGCCGCCGCGGGCCGTTTCGAGCACGGCGGCGTCCACGTCGGGGTGCAGCAGCACGTTGCGCGCGCTCTTGGGGCCCGAGCAGTCGCCGCTGTCGATCTGGCGGCCATCGACGTACACGCCGTCCGTGTTGGTCATGCCCACGCGCATGCCGCTGGTGGCCATGAGGTGCGCGATCAGCCGCGTGGTGGTGGTCTTGCCGTTGGTGCCGGTGACGGCGACCACGGGGATGCGCCCATCGTCGCCGGGTTCGAACATGTTGGCGATCACGGCCTCGCCGACCGGGCGGCCCTTGCCGTACGACGGCGAGAGGTGCATGCGCAGGCCGGGCGCGGCGTTGACCTCGACCACGCCACCGTGCTGCTTCTCCAGCGGCACGTGCACGTTCTCGCAGACCACGTCGACGCCGCAGATGTCCAGGCCCACCGTCTGCGCGGCGGCCACGGCGCGGGCGGCCACGTCCGGGTGCAGGTCGTCGGTGACGTCTGTCGCGGTGCCGCCGGTGCTCAGGTTGGCGTTGTTGCGCAGCACGACGCGGCGGCCCATCTCGGGCACCGACTCGGGTTTCAAACCCTGCACGTCCAGGCGCGCCAGGGCGATGTCGTCGAAGCGGATCTTGGTCAGCGAGGTGGCGTGGCCGTCGCCGCGTCGGGGGTCGGCGTTGACCAGGTCCACCAGCTCGCGCACGGTGTGCTCGCCATCGCCGATCACGTGCGGTGGCTCGCGCCGCGAGGCGGCCACCACCTTGTCGCCCACCACGAGCAGGCGAAAGTCGCTGCCCGGCAGGTATTTCTCGACCATCACGTCGCCGATCTCGGCGGCCGCGCGGAACGCGATGTCCATGTGCTCGCGCGAGACGATGTTGACCGTCACGCCCTTGCCCTGGTTGCCGTCCTGCGGCTTGACGACCACGGGCAGGCCGATCTCCATGGCGGCCGCCCAGGCGTCGTCGGCGTCGCTGACGGGCCGCCCTTCGGGCACCGGCACACCGGCGGCGCCGAGCAGGGCCTTGGTCAGGTCCTTGTCCTGGGCGATCGACTCCGAGACCGCGCTGGTGCTGTCCACCTCGGCGGCCCAGATGCGGCGCTGGCGCGAGCCCCAGCCCAGCTGCACCAGGCTGCCGGTGGTGAGGCGGCGGTAGGGAATGTTGCGCGCCACGGCGGCGTCCACGATGCAGCCGGTGCTGGGGCCCAGGCGCACGTCTTCGTCGAGCGCGCGCAGGCGGGCGATCGCTGCCTCCACGTCGTAGCTTCCGGCATCGCCCGCGCCGGCGGCGGCGAGCAGTTCGCGGGCGATGTCGAAGGCCAGCCGGCCCACCACCTCCTCGCTGTACTGCGCCACCACCTGGAACACGCCCGGCTCCAGCGTGGCCGAGGTGCGGCTGAAGGAGACCGGGCACCCCGCCTGGGCCTGCAGGGCCAGCGCGGTGGCTTCCAGCACATGGGCCAGGGTCAGATGCTCTTGCGGGTTGCTGGGCTCCAGGGGTCCCACGGAGGGGAAGAGCTCGCGCAGCCGCCGTTCGAAATCCGGCAGGGCTTGCAGGTCCATCTCGTGCGGTTCGCAGGAGACGATGGCCTCGATGCAGGTGTGGCGGCTCCAGAGATTGGGGCCGCGCAGGGTCCGGATGCGAGAAACGTCCATGACGGAAGCTGGGAGTGAATGAAGAGAGGACCGGCGCTCAGCGCGCCGCGTCCAGGGTAACCGGTTCTGGCCGTTCGGGGATAGGAGCGACGTCGAGACCCGCCGTCTCGATGCCGGCGGCCATCAGTTCGGGCGAGACCGCGAGCGCCCAGGCGGCGGCGGCCACGGCCATCAAGGTGTGCGCGCCCAGCGACTGCAGCAGCCCCTGCACCACGGGTGCGTCCAGCCGAACGCGGTGGGCCTTGCGCACGCCCTCGGCCAGCACCAGCTGGCCTTCGAACACCGATACGGTGCGAGAGCCCGCCTCGCGGTGTTTCTGCAGCGCGGGCGAGGCGGCGTCCATGCCGTAAAGAATCACATCCCCATCGCACAGCTCGACCATCTCCAGCACCCGGGCGTCGTCGGCGTTGAGCACGGCCACGCCGTCGGGCAGCACCACGTCCACCTGGGTGCGCATCACGCGGTAGAGCTGGTCGGTGCTGCGCACGTCGTGCCGCTCCAGGCCCTGGAAGTCGTCGAGATCGGTCACGACCCCCACGGTGCAGCGGTCGTAGGCCAGACCGTCGTCCAGGATGACGGCGGGGCCGTTCTCCAGCACCACGGCGTCGATCTCGCGGTTCATCAGCAGGCGCTGGCCGGCCTCCCAATGGGCGCTGGGCCGGGCATCGACCTTGCGGTTGCCCAGGAACAGGCCGTCCTGGCAGGCCAGGCCGACCTGGTGGCCGCTCAGGTGCAGCAGCCAGCCCACCAGCCGGGCGATGGCGTTGCCATGGCGCGAGCTGGCCACGCCCACGATGGGCACGCGGCCGTTGCCGCCTTCGTCGAACAGGTGGTCCACGATGGCACGGCCCACCGGGCGCGACAGGCCGGTGGCGGGCTTGAGGTGCATCAGCAGCCCAGGCCCGGCGTTCACCTCCACCACCGCGCCGCCTTGCGCCTGCAGCGGGCGGCCAATGTCCTGGGCGACCAGGTCCACACCGGCCACGTCCAGCCCCACCACGCGGGCGGCCAGTGTCACGGCGTGCGCCACCTCGGGGTGCACTTCGTCGGTGCAGTCGATCGCCACGTTGCCATTGCGCTGGACCATCACGCGCCGGCCCAGGGCGGGCACGGCCTCGCCCGATAGGCCCTGGCGCTCCAGCAGCAGGCGCATGACGGGTTCGCGGTCCAGGCGGATGGTCTCGAGCGGGAACTCCTCGGCCTCGCCCCGGCGCGGGTCGCTGTTGAGCTGGCTGTCGATGAGCTGTTCCACGGTGGAGCGGCCATCGCCCACCACCGACAGGCTTTCACCGCGCGCCGCCGCGACCACGCGGCCGCCCACGACCAGCAGGCGGTGCTCGTCGCCCAGCACGTAGCGCTCGACCATGACCTCACTGCCCTCGGCGTCGGCCACCGAGAAGGCTTTTTCGATGTCTTCGCGCTCCGACAGGTCCAGGCTCACCCCACGGCCATGGTTGGCGTCGGAGGGTTTGACCACCACCGGCAGGCCGATCTCCTGCGCGGCTTCCCAGGCGGCTTGCGGGCTGTCGACCACCTGGCCTTCGGGCACGGGCACGCCGCAGGAGGCCAGCAGGCTCTTGGTCAGGTCCTTGTCGTGCGCGATGTTGCCGGCGATGGCGCTGGTGCGGTCGGTCTCGGCCGTCCAGATGCGGCGCTGGTGCCGGCCCTGGCCGAGCTGGACCAGGTTGCCGTCGTTCAGGCGCAGGTGGGGGATACCCCGGTCCGTAGCCGCGGCGACGATGGACGCGGTGCTCGGGCCGAGGTAGCTGCGGTCGATCTGCTCGACCAGGCGCGCCACGGCGGCCGGCACGTCGAAGCCGGCCGCGCCGTCCTCGCGCTGGCGGATGGCGGCGAGCAGCAGGGCATGCGCTTCGGTGAGCGCGGCCCGGGCCACGGCCTCGTCGCGGGCGCGGAACACCATGCGGTAGACACCGCGCCGGCTGGTCTCGCGCGTCTGGCCGAAACCGGTGGGCATGCCCGCCAGATTCAGCAGCTCGATGACGATGTGTTCCAGGATGTGGCCGGCCCAGGTGCCCTCGCGCAGGCGCTGGATGAAGCCACCGCGCTCACCCACACCGCAGTGGTGTTCTTCGAGGGCGGGCAGCCATTCGACCAGGCGTTCGGTGAGGCCGGGCAGCTTGTTGGAAGGAAAGTCCTCCAGATCGCCCAGATCCAGCCAGACTTCGAGCACCGGTCGGTACGTCCAGATGTTGGGGCCGCGCAGGTAGTTGATGCGCAGCAGCGTGATGTCGTGTTTCGAGCTCATGTCTCCGGCGGGACGCGTGATTCGGGCGACCGGGTGTAGTACCGATCAGGGGTTCAGAAGAACTTCAATGCCATCAACGATCGCGGGCTCGACATCGGTGAAAATGCAAGGCTCCCCCGTGGGAGCATGCCATTTCTCGCGGTCGACGCCACGCTGTCATCTTCACCATGCTTTCACACTTTCCAGCTGAATCCTCAGCCCCAGGAGCCGACCCTGCACAGGACGCCTTGCGGCCCGCATCAACCCAGCTGGGGGGCGATGATAGCGCTGTCGTTGCCTTGGCGCTGGACTTGGACAGCGATTTACATTTCCGTACGCGCACCCTGTTGTTAACCCGTCAAAAGTTCACACTCGAAGGCCAGGAGTGGATACTGAGCCCGGGTATGGAGCTGCGGCTGAGCGACCACGCCGGTGTCGGCACCCTGGAGCTGCTGGACGCCCAGGGGCGCATCGCGGTGTGGCGCTTCACCATGGGCGTGCAGGCCCGGGCCGCGCGCATGGTCGACCAGTTCCATCGACTGATGGCCCAGCTGGATCAGGCGTCCGAGCAGGTGATCGAGGAACCCGCCCGCACCTGCCCCCAGTGCCAGGCCACCCTGCCGGCCGACAGCGATGAATGCCCGGAATGCGCCCAGGAAGTGCCGCAGGCCCCGCCGTCCACCTGGGTGCTGCTGCGCCTGTGGCGCTTCGCCCGGCCCTACCGGTGGACGCTGCTCACCGGTTTCCTGCTCACGCTGGCCTCCACCGCCGCCACGCTGGTGCCGCCCTACCTGACCATCCCGCTGATGGACCGGGTGCTGATCCCGTTCCAGAACGGCCAGGAAATCGACACCGGCCTGGTGCTGGCCCTGCTCAGCGGCCTGCTGGGCTCGGCCCTGCTGGCCTGGGGCCTGGGCTGGGCGCGCACCTGGTTGCTGGCCCTGGTGTCCGAGCGCATCAGCTCGGACCTGCGCACCACCACCTTCGACCACCTGCTCGAGCTTTCGCTGGACTACTTCAGCAGCAAACGCACCGGCGACCTCATGGCGCGCATCGGCAGCGAAACCGACCGCATCAGCGTCTTCCTGTCCCTGCACGCGCTGGACTTCCTCACCGACGTGCTGATGATCACCATGACCGCGGTGATCCTGTTCTCGATCAACCCCTGGCTGGCGCTGGCCACGCTGGTGCCCCTGCCCTTCATCGGCTGGATGATCCACCTCGTGCGCGACCGCCTGCGCACCGGCTTCGAGAAGATCGACCGCGTCTGGGGCGAGGTGACCAACGTGCTGGCCGACACCATCCCCGGTATCCGCGTGGTCAAGGCCTTCGCCCAGGAAGCCCGCGAGGCGCGGCGCTTCAAACAGGCCAACGAGCACAACCTGGCCGTCAACGACCGCATCAACAAGACCTGGTCGCTGTTCACCCCCACCGTCACCCTGCTCACCGAGATCGGTCTGCTGGTGGTGTGGGCCTTCGGCATCTGGCTGGTCAGCCAGAGCGAGATCACGGTGGGCGTGCTCACCGCCTTCATCGCCTACATCGGGCGCTTCTATGGCCGGCTCGACTCGATGAGCCGCATCGTCTCGGTGACGCAGAAGGCCGCCTCGGGCGCCAAGCGCATCTTCGACATCCTGGACCACGTCTCCAACGTTCCCGAGCCGGCTCAGCCGGTGCCGCTGACCCAGGTGCAGGGCGGCCTGCAGATGGAAGGCGTGAGCTTCCGCTACGGCAGCCGCACCGTGATCCGCAACCTGAGCCTGGACATCCGCCCCGGCGAGATGATCGGCCTGGTCGGCCACAGCGGCTCGGGCAAGAGCACCCTGGTCAACCTGCTGTGCCGCTTCTACGACGTGAGTGAAGGCGCCATCCGCATCGATGGCACCGACATCCGCCGCGTCGGCGTGGCCGACTTCCGCCGCCACATCGGCCTGGTGCTGCAGGAGCCCTTCCTGTTCTTCGGCACCATCGCCGAGAACATCGCCTACGGCAAACCCGGTGCCACGCGCGCCGAGATCGTGGCCGCCGCGCGCGCCGCGCACGCGCACGAGTTCATCCTGCGGCTGCCGCAGGGCTACGACTCGCTGGTCGGCGAGCGCGGCCAGGGCCTCTCGGGTGGCGAGCGCCAGCGCATCAGCATCGCGCGCGCGCTGCTGATCGACCCGCGCATCCTGATCCTGGACGAGGCCACCTCCTCCGTGGACACCGAGACCGAGAAGGAAATCCAGAAGGCACTGGACAACCTGGTGCAGGGCCGCACCACCATCGCCATCGCGCACCGGCTCTCCACCCTGCGCAAGGCCGACCGCCTGGTGGTGATGGACCGCGGCCAGGTGGTGGAGATCGGCCCGCACGACGAACTGATGGCGCAGCGCGGCGCCTACTGGCGCCTGTACGAAGCGCAGGCGCGCAAGGAGCAGGAGGCCGCCGCCCTGCTCGACGCCGACACGCCCGAGGACAACGACGCATGAACACCCCGAACCCCGCCTGGCAACTGCAGCGCAACCCCTTCGGCCGCCTCGTGCTCACGGACGCCGCCGGAGAGACCCACGTGGGCGTGGTGCCCGTGCGGGCCTTCCCCATCGGCGCGCCCGACGAAGGCCTGTCGCTGGTGGGCAGCGACGGCCACGAACTGGTCTGGGTGGACCGCCTCTCCGCCTTGCCAGCCGACTTGCGGCAGTTGCTGCAGGAAGAGCTGGCGCAACGCGAGTTCACGCCGGTGATCCAGCGCATCGAATCGGTGTCCACCTTCTCCACGCCCAGCACCTGGCAGGTGAGCACCGACCGCGGCCCCACCAGCTTCGTGCTGCGCAGCGAGGACGACATCCGCCGCCTCGAAGGCCAGGCCCTGCTGATTCTGAGCGGCCAGGGTGTGTGCTTCGGCGTGCGCGACCGCTTCGCGCTGGACGCGCACTCGCGCCGGCTGCTCGACCGGTTCCTCTGACGGCGCGCCCGCTCAGCCCCTGACGAACAGGGTCACCAGCGGTTCGTCGCCCACCTGCCGGCTGCGGTGGCCGTGCACCGTGGGGTCGAAGCTGGCCCCGGGGGGCAGCGTGTCGGCCGAGTAGAAATGCTGGCCCGGCCCGAAGGCGCGCCAGCTGCCGTCCTGCAGGCCGATCTCCATGCAGCCCTGCAGCACGAACAGCCATTGCGCATCGCCGGTGCAATGGAACTCGCTGCGAAAGCCCACCGGGCTCTGGCGCAACTGGCAGGCCGTCGCCGGCAGCAGGGCCGACAGGCGGGCCGCGGGCGAGCCCTCGGACAAGGGGATCTCGGCCTCGCGGAAACGCGCGCGGCCATCGGTGTCGGTGAACAGAATCACCTGCGGGAATGTGCTCAAGGAAACCTCCGGAGTCGGGCTTTGCTTTGTACCAGAGGCGTTCGCGCTTTTCGCTCACACTACGCAACCATGAAAGTTCTACTCGCCGAAGACGACCTCATGCTGGGCCGGAGCATGGAGCGCGGGCTGCGCCTGGCCGGCTTTTCCCTGGACTGGACGCAGGACGGCCCGCAGACGCAGGCCGCGCTGCGCGAACAGACCTACGCCGTGCTGCTGCTCGACATCGGCTTGCCCGGGCTGGATGGCCTGCAGCTGCTGCAGTGGCTGCGCTCGGAAGACCGCCCGGTGCCCGTGCTGGTGGTCTCGGCGCGCGACGCCGTGAGCGACCGCGTGGCCGGCCTCAACCTGGGGGCCGACGACTACCTCACCAAACCCTTCGACCTCGACGAGCTGGTGGCGCGCGTGCACGCGCTCGCGCGCCGGGGCAGCGGGCGCGCCCAGCCCGAGCTGCAGTTCGGCCGCCTCACCATGCGGCCGCTGCGCCGCGAGGCCCTGCTCGACAACCAGCCCGTCACCCTGGCCGCGCGCGAATACGACCTGCTGCTCGCCCTGATGGAAAACCCGGGCACCGTGCTCTCGCGCGAACAGCTGGAAAGCCGCCTCTACGGCTGGCAGGAAGAGGTGGCGAGCAACGCGGTGGAGGTGCACGTGCACCACCTGCGGCGCAAACTGGGTGCGGCCTGGATCAAGAACGTGCGGGGCGTGGGCTACAAGCTGGTCGCCGCGGCATGAACTCGATCCGCCAGCGCCTGCTGTTCTGGCAGATCACGGCGCTGGTCGTCACCAGCGTGCTGGTCAGCGCCTTCACCTACCACCTGGCCTGGCAGGCCTTCAACCGGGTGCGCGATTTCGGCATGGAGCAGATCGCGCATTCGGTGGTGCGGCACGGCGTGCGCCCCCACAGCTGGGCCCTGGACCCACCCGAGCACGCCGCACCGCGGCCCACGGCCCGCCCAGCCCCGCAGGACAACCCGCCACCCTGGGTCACGGACGACCTGGGCCGCTTCATCAGCCAGATCTGGTCCACCGACGCGGAGCTGTTGTACGCCTCGGTCGAGGGCGTCGGCCCTCCCCTGCAGGAGCCCGGTTTCCACAATGTCGAGTGGTCGGGCGAAGCCTGGCGGGTCTACACGCTGGTGGACGACGAGGAAATCGTGCAGATCGCCAAGACCGAAAGCGACCGCGCCAGCAGCTTCGCCCAGATGGCGCCCTGGCTGCTGGTGCCGGTGGCGGTGCTCGTGCTGCTGCTCGGCCTGCTGATCCGCGTGGCCGTCAACCGCGCGCTGGCGCCGCTGGAGGCGCTGGGCCAGGACATCCGGAGGCGCGACGAAAAAGACCTGCAAGCGATCGCCACGGACGGCTTGCCCGAGGAGGTCGCGCCGCTGGGCCAGGCGCTCAACCAATTGCTGGAGCGCGTGTCGCGCCTGCTCACGCGCCAGCGCCAGATGCTGGCCGACGCCGCCCATGAATTGAACACCCCCCTGGCGGCCGTCAAGCTGCAGGCCCAGCTCACGCGCCGCGCGCCCCCGGGCGAGCGCGAGGCCGCACTGGATGAACTCGACCAGGGCATCGCCCGCAGCACCCACCTGGTGGCGCAACTGCTGCAGATGGCGCGGCTGGAAGCGGATGGGCGCGAGCGCCAGCCCGTGCCGCTGCGGCTGGATCAACTGGCGGCGGACGTGGTGGCCGCGTTTTCGGCCCGCGCCGAAGCCCGTGGCATCGATCTCGGGCTGGACAGGCGCGAGGCCGCCACCGTGCTGGCCGATCCACAGGACCTGCGGGTGCTGCTCGACAACCTGGTGGACAACGCCTTGCGCCACACGCCCCCGGGCAGCCGGGTGGACCTGCACGTCGAGCAAGCCGAAGGCCGTGCCCAGCTGAGCGTCAACGACAACGGCCCCGGCATTGCCGAGGCCGATCGCCAGCGGGTGCTGGAGCGCTTCGTGCGCCTGAACCCGCAGAACGAGGCCACCGGCAGCGGCCTGGGTCTGGCGATCGTGGCGCAGATCGCCCAACAAAACGGGGGGCTGCTGACCTTGGCCAGCAGCCCCCCGGGGGGTTTGAGCGTGCGCGTCGCTTTCAGCGCACTGCCGACCACTTAGCCGCCGTTGGCGCGGCGCGATTCGACCAGCTCGGCGCGCACTTCAGCGCGCGTCTTGCCTTCGGCCAGCACCGGCTGGGCGTACTTGCCGGGGAACAGTTCGTTGGCCTTGGCGCCGGTCTGGCCATCGGCCACGTAGTCGCCCGTGCGCAGGGCTTCGGCCAGTTCGGCCTTCACTTCGGCGCGGGTCTTGCCCACGGCGGCGGTGG
>NZ_JBXAIO010000004.1:0-31408 GCF_058796355.1 Hydrogenophaga sp. GW823-FHT04C09
CAGGCGCTCCACCAGCTCGGCCATGCCAGCCCACGTCGTCGTCTGCCAGATGCCGTATTCCTTCTCGCGCATCGCCGCACCCTCCGGGTGGCTTTGCGCGTGGCCCAGCAGCAGCCGGGGGAACGTGTGTTGCATGCGTGTCTCCTGAGGCCGGTGCCGTGGCGCCGGTGCTTGAAATGTCCCGGTTGAGACATTTCGTTCTGCTGCGCATGGTAGGCCTTCGTTTGACGTTATGTTGTCGGTTCGACGACAATCTGGGGTCAACCCTCCTAGGACTTTCCCTAGACCATTCCCACCCATGAGCGCCTTGACCTCCCGCCGTTCCGGCACCGTTCTGCGCGACCGCGCGCGCCCGCCCACTCAGGAGGAACTGGCCGAGATTCCCTGGCTGAAAAGCCTCACGCCCACCGAGCGCGAGCGCGCCGTGGCCGCGCTGGTGGTGGGCGATGCCGAGGCGGGCGACCACATCTGCCGCTTCGGCCGCCCGGTCACCTACTGGTTCGGCCTGGTCGACGGCCTGCTCAAGATGAGCAACGACGATTCGCAGGGCCCGGTGATCACCTTCACCGGCGTGGCGCCGGGGGGCTGGTTCGGCGAAGGCACGGTGCTCAAGCACGAGCAGTACCGCTACAACATCCTCGCCTTGCGCCGCAGCCGCGTGGCCGGCCTGCCGGTGGAGACCTTCGACTGGCTGCTGGACCACTCGATCGGCTTCAACCGCTTCGTGATGCACCAGCTCAACGAGCGCCTGGGCCAGTTCATCGCGGCGCGCGAGATCGACCGCCTCAACAGCCCCGACCTGCGCGTGGCGCGCAACCTGGCCTCGCTGTTCCACCCGCTGCTCTCGCCCAATGTGGGCGGTGTGCTGCGCATCACCCAGCAGGAGCTGGCCTACCTGGTCGGCCTCTCGCGCCAGCGCGTCAACGAGGCGCTGACCACGCTGGCGGCCAAAGGCTGGATCCGCGTGGAATACGGGGGCCTGCGCGTGCTCGATCTGGTGGCCTTGCGCTCCGGCACATTGGATGAGGGATGATCCCCCCATGACGACCGACAAACCCGCCGCCCGCACGCTCAAGCTGAAACCGGGCGCTGCCAGCAAGACCCCCTCCGATCCCTACGCCCCGCGCCGCGCCCCGGTGCGCCCGCCCGGCCCGGCGCGCGCCAAGAGCGTGTCGGCTTCGGCGCCCAAGCCGCCGCGCGAACCTTCGCCCGGGTACGGCGCCCCACGCGGTGGCCCCGAAGGGCCGCGCAGCGAGCGCCCGGCCCCGCGCCGCGCCGAGGCCCCCCGGGCCGCCGCCGAGCGAGCGCCGCGCGGTCCCGCACCCGCGCCGCGCCCGCCGGCCCACCGGCCCGACCTCGCGCGGGTCGGCAACGTGCGCGGTGAAGTGCGCCTCAACAAGCGCATGGCCGACCTCGGCCTGTGCTCGCGCCGCGAGGCCGACGAATGGATCGCGCGCGGCTGGGTGACGGTCAATGGCCAGCCCGCGGTGATGGGCCAGCCGGTGCCGCCCGATGCGCAGGTCGAGGTCGCGCCGCAGGCGCGCCACCAGCAGAGCGGGCAGGTCACCATCCTGCTGCACAAGCCGGTGGGCTATGTGAGCGGCCAGCCCGAGGACGGCCACGAGGCCGCGGCCACGCTGATCGGCGCGCCCAGCCAGTGGCGCGGCGACGCGCGCATGCCCGGCGACGGCCGGCGTTTCGCGCCCGAACACACGCGCGGCCTGGCACCGGCCGGGCGGCTCGACATCGACTCCACCGGCCTGCTCGTGCTCACGCAGGACGGCCGCGTGGCGCGCACCCTGATCGGCGAGAGCAGCGGCGTGGAAAAGGAATACCTGGTGCGCGTGCACTTCGCGCCCAACGGCCCGCAAGGCGCGGGCGTGGTGGCGCAGGACGTGCAGGCCGTCTTTCCGCCCGCGCAGCTCGCCCTGCTGCGCCACGGCCTGAGCCTGGACGGCCAGGCCCTGCGGCCCGCGCAGGTGGACTGGCAGAACCCCGAGCAGCTGCGTTTCGTGCTCACCGAGGGCAAGAAGCGCCAGATCCGGCGCATGTGCGAGCAGGTGGGCCTGCACGTGGTGGGCTTGAAGCGCATCCGCATCGGGCGGGTGCTGCTGGGCAACCTGCCGGTGGGGCAGTGGCGCTTTCTCGGGGCCGACGAGCGCTTCTGAGCGGCATGCACGCGAAAGTCCTGCGCTATTTCATCGAGGTGGTGCGCGCGGGCTCGATCCGCAAGGCCGCCGAGCAGCTGCATGTGGTGCCCACGGCGGTGAACCGCCAGATCCTCAACCTGGAGGAGGAGCTGGGCGCGCCGCTGTTCGAGCGCATCCACAACAAGCTCAAGCTCACGCCCATCGGCGAGATCGTGCTGGCCCATGCGCGCGCCACCCTGCGCGATTTCGACGCGGTGCGCCAGCACATCGAGGCGGTGCGCGGCCTGCGACAGGGCGAGGCCTCGCTGGCCACCACCACCGGCCTGGCCGGCGCCTTTCTGCCCGGCATCGTGCAGCGCTGCCGCGCGGCGCACCCGGGCATCCACCTCAAGCTGCTGGACCTGCCCATCGCCGGGGTGCTGCGCGCCGTGGCCGAGGGCGACGCCGAACTCGCGCTGGCCTACGACGTGCCCGAGACCACCGGCCTGCGCACCCTGTTCGCGAGCGAATGGCCGCTGGGCGCGGTGGTGCCGCCGGGCCACGCGCTGGCCGATCGCGCCACCACCACCCTGGCCGACTGCCTGGGTTTTCCGCTCATCCTGCCGGCCGCCCCGATGTCGCTGCGCCCCATCCTCGACGGCGCCTTCGGCCGCTCCGCCGTGAGCGTGTCGCCGGTGATCGAAACCACCTCCACCGCCCTGATGCGCCAGCTGGCCGCGCAGGGCGTGGGCATCACCCTGCTCAACCGCCTCGACGTGGCCGACGACGTGCGCGCCGGCCGGCTGCGGTTCGTGCCGCTGCGCGACGCGGGCCTGCGGCCCCAGAGCCTGGCGCTGGTGACGCGCGCGGGCTCGGCGCTGAGCGCGGCGGCCGAGCTGCTGGCGCGGCACGTCACCGACGGTCTGGAGAGCGCGCTGGTCGGGCCCTGACGAAGCGGGGGTCGGGGTGTGCACTTTTCGTGCACACCTGGGGCGATTTATTGACTTTGCGCCCGCGCGAGCGGGCTCCTAGACTGCGCCCGCTGGCCGATGCGCCGCCTTGTGCGCGAGCCGGCAGAAAGGCCCCAGATGCTTCCCGATACCAAGACGACCGGCGCCGGAGACAAACCCGAGAGCGACGCGGTCCACCAGAAAATTCCCCTCCCCCGCTGCGCGGCCCTGGGCCTGCAGCACGTCCTCGTGATGTACGCCGGCACCGTCGCGGTGCCGCTCATCGTCGGCGGCGCGTTGGGCCTGTCGAAGGCGGACATCGCCTTCCTCATCAACGCCGACCTGCTGGTCGCCGGCATCGCCACGCTGATCCAGGCGTTGGGTCTGTGGGGCTTCGGCATCCGCATGCCGGTGATGATGGGCGTGACCTTCGCCGCCGTCGGGCCGATGATCGCCATCGGCCTGGACCCCTCGCTGGGCCTGCAGGCGATCTACGGCGCCACCATCGTGGCCGGCCTCTTCGGCATGCTGGTCGCGCCGCTCATGGGGCGGCTGCTGGGCGTGTTTCCGCCGCTGGTCACCGGCACGGTCATCACGCTGATCGGCGTCTCGCTCATGGGCGTGGCGATCAACTGGGCCGCGGGCGGGCAGCCCACGGTCACGCGCATGGTCGACGGCGTGGCGCACGCCGTGGCCAACCCCGACTACGGCGACCCGGCCAAGCTCGCGATCGCGGCGCTGGTGCTGCTGGTGGTGCTGGTGGTGCTGGGCATCACGCGTTTCGCCAAGGGCCTGTGGGCCAACATCTCGATCCTGCTCGGCGTGATGGCCGGCGTGGTGGTGTCGCTGGCGCTGGGCTACATGAACTTCGACGGCCTGTCGGACGCCAGCTGGGTGGCGGTGACCACGCCGCTGCACTTCGGCCTGCCGCGCTTCGAGTTCACGGCCATCCTCTCGATGTGCATCGTGATGCTGATCACCCTGGTCGAATCGACCGGCATGTTCCTGGCGCTCAGCGAGATCACCGGCCGCCGCATGACGCCGCAGCTGCTCACGCGCGGCCTGCGCGCCGATGGCCTGGGCACGCTGATCGGTGGCGTGTTCAACACCTTTCCCTACACCTCGTTTTCGCAGAACGTCGGGCTCGTCACCGTGACCGGCGTGCGCTCGCGTTATGTGGCGGCGATGGCGGGTGGCTTCCTGGTCCTGCTGGCGCTGTTCCCCAAGGTGGCGCACATCGTGGCTTCGGTGCCCGCCTTCGTGCTGGGCGGCGCGGGCATCGTGATGTTCGGCATGGTGGCGGCCACGGGCGTGCGCATCCTGGGCGCCATCGACTACGGCAAGGAGCGCCACGCGCTCTACGTGATCGCGATCTCCATCGGCCTGGGGCTCATCCCCACGCTGTCACCGAACTTCTTCCAGCACCTGCCGGCCTGGACGCACCCCTTCACGCACAGCGGTATCGTGCTGGGGACCTGCGCGGCCGTGGTGCTCAACCTTTTCTACCACGGCGTGGTGTCCAAGGAGCGCTCGTTCCTGCTGGCCGCGCGCACTTCACACGGAACGGAATGACATGAACCTTGTTGCCCAGGCAGCCGCCGCCCCCCTGATCCTTCGCCACGCCGACGTGGTGGTCACCATGGACGCCCAGCGGCGCGAGATCGCCGACGGGGCGGTGGTGGTGAACGGGCCGGCGATCGAGTGGGTCGGGCCCACGGCCGAGTTGCCGGCGCCCTGGCGCGAGGCGATCGCCAGCGGCGGCGCCGAAGCCATCGACCTGCAGGGCCACGTGCTGATGCCCGGGCTGGTGAACACCCACCACCACATGTACCAGAGCCTCACGCGCGTGGTGCCCGAGGCGCAGGACGCCGAGCTGTTCGGCTGGCTCAACAACCTCTACCTGCTGTGGGCCCGGCTCACGCCCGAGATGGTGCGCGTGTCCACGCAGACGGCCATGGCCGAGCTGATGCTCTCGGGCTGCACCACCACCAGCGACCACCTCTACCTGTTCCCCAACGGCTCGCGGCTGGACGATTCCATCGAGGCCGCCGACGCCATGGGCATGCGCTTCCACGCCGCGCGCGGCAGCATGAGCGTGGGCCGCAGCGCCGGCGGCCTGCCGCCCGACTCGGTGGTGGAGAGCGAGGCGGCGATCCTGGCCGACAGCGAGCGCCTGATCGGCCGCTGGCACGACGCCTCGCGCCACAGCATGCGGCGCATCGTGCTCGCGCCGTGTTCGCCGTTCTCGGTCTCGCGCGACCTGATGCGCGAATCGGCCGTGCTCGCGCGCTCGCACGGCGTGTCGCTGCACACGCACCTGGCGGAGAACGACAACGACGTCGCCTACTCGCGCGAGAAATTCGGCATGACGCCGGCCGAGTACGCCGAGGACCTGGGCTGGGTCGGCCGCGACGTGTGGCATGCGCACTGCGTCAAGCTCGACCCGGCGGGCATCGCGCTGTTCGGCCGCACCGGCACCGGCGTGGCGCACTGCCCGTGTTCCAACATGCGCCTGGGCTCGGGCATCGCCCCGGTGGGAGCGATGCGCCGCGCGGGCGTGCCGGTGGGCCTGGGTGTGGACGGCAGCGCCTCCAACGACGGCGCCCACATGCTGGGCGAGGTGCGCCAGGCGATGCTGCTGCAGCGCGTGGGCTTCGGCCCGGCCGCGCTCACCGCGCGCGAAGCGCTGGAGATCGCCACCCTGGGCGGCGCGCGCGTGCTGGCCCGCGACGACATCGGCGCGCTGGTGCCCGGCCTCTCGGCCGATCTGGTGGCCTTCGACCTGCGTGGCGTGGCGCACGCCGGTGCCGGCCACGACCCGGTGGCTGCGCTGGTGTTCTGCCAGAGCGCGGACGTGGCGCTGAGCGTGATCAACGGCCGCGTGCGGGTGCGCGACGGCCGCCTGGTGGGCATGGAACTCGACCCCCTGCTGGCGCGCCACCGCGCGCTGGCGCGCGCCCTCTACGAATCGGCCCGGCACCCGCACACCGCCTGAGAGGGCAGGGCGGCGGCGGCGCGCATCCTGTCACACACACCCGCACCTTCCGGGGCCACAATGGCCCATGACCCCGCTCAAGCCCACCCGCGAGGCGCTGCTGCGCCACGTGCGCCCGGCCGACCTGAAGGCCGCGGTGCAACTCGTCACGCAGGCCACCACCGGCGCGATCGGCGTGGCCGAGGGCGTGCACCAGGCGGTGCGCAACCGCCTGGGCCTGCCCGCCGGCCTCGAGCCGGGCCGCACCGGCGGCCTGACCGGCCAGATCTACCAAGGCATCCGCGGCGTCACGCAGCTGGTGGGCCATGGGCTGGACAGCGCGCTGGCCACCTTGCTGCCCATGGTGGACGACCCCACGCGCCACCCCGAGCCCTCGCCCGGCCGCGAGGCCGTGCTGGCCGCGCTCAACGGCGTGCTGGGCGACCGCCTGCTGGAAACCGGCAACCCGCTGGCCCAGGCCATGGAACTGCGCCACGCGGGCCGGCGCCTGCCGCTGGAGAACCGGCCGCTGCTGCACCAGCGACTGGGTCCGGCCACGCCGCACCTGATCGTGCTGCTGCACGGCCTGTGCATGAACGACACGCAATGGCAACGCAACGGCCACGACCACGGCGCCTTCCTCGCGCAGGCCCTGGGCGCCACGCCGGTCTACCTGCGCTACAACAGCGGCCTGCACACCTCCACCAACGGCCGCGAATTCGCGCGCCAGCTGGAAGTGCTGGTGACGCAGTGGCCAGTGCCGCTGGCCTCCATCACCCTCATCGGCCACAGCATGGGCGGGCTGGTGGCGCGCGCCGCCTGCGAAGAGGGCCGGCAGGCCGACCACCGCTGGCGCCCGTTGCTGCGGCACCTGATGTTCCTGGGCACGCCCCACCAGGGCGCGCCGCTGGAGCGCGCCGGCCATGGGGTGGACGTGCTGCTGGCCTCGACCCCCTTCACCGCGCCGTTCACGCGCCTGGGCCAGCTGCGCAGCGCCGGCATCACCGACCTGCGCCACGGCCACGTGCGCGACGCCGACTGGCAGGGCCGCGAGCGCTTCGGCTCCAGTGCCGACCACCGCGAACCCCTGCCCCTGCCCGAGGGCGTGGCCTGCTTCACCGTCGCCGCCACGCTGGCGCCGCAGCGCGGCCTGCTGGCCGACCGCCTGACCGGCGACGGCCTGGTGCCGTTGCGCAGCGCGCTGGGCCAGCACGACGACCCCCGGCACCGGCTGGTGTTCGCGCGCGAGAGCCAGCGCACGGTGCACCGCACGGGCCACCTGGAGCTGCTCTCCAGCCCGGTGGTGGCCGAGCAACTGCGGGCCTGGCTGGCGCCGGCCGTGGTCGAGGCTTGAAATCCGGCGGCCAGCCCATAATTCCGCCTCGCGTTGCGCTCTTCCGGAGCGCGTTCCTTCGTTTTCACGTCAGTCGACCCCCATGAGCAAACAAACCCTGTCCTTCCAGGCCGAAGTGGCGCAGCTGCTGCACCTGGTCACGCACTCGCTCTATTCCAACCCCGACATCTTCCTGCGCGAGCTGGTCTCCAACGCGTCGGACGCCTGCGACAAGCTGCGCTTCGAGGCGCTGAACAACGCGGCCCTGTTCGAGGACGCGCCCAATCTCGAGGTGCGCGTGGCCTTCGACCGCGAGGCGCGCACCATCACCATCACGGACAACGGCATCGGCATGAGCGCGCAGGAGGCGATCGACCACCTGGGCACCATCGCCAAGAGCGGCACCAAGGATTTCATGAGCCGCCTCTCGGGCGACCAGAAGCAGGACGCCCAGCTCATCGGCCAGTTCGGCGTGGGCTTCTATTCCGGCTTCATCGTGGCCGACAGGATCACCGTGGAATCGCGCCGCGCCGGCCTGCCGGCGGCCGAGGGCGTGCGCTGGACCAGCGGCGGCACGGGCGACTTCGAGGTCGAGACCCTCGAGCGCGCCGCGCGCGGCACCAGCGTGATCCTGCACCTGCGCGACGACGCCAGCGACTACCTCGACCGCTGGAAGCTCAAGTCCATCATCGGCAAGTACTCCGACCACATCAGCCTGCCCATCCTGATGCAGAAGGAAGAGTGGGACGCCGAGAAGAGCGAGCAGGTGCTGCTCGACGAATGGGAGGCCGTGAACTCGGCCAACGCGCTGTGGGCCCGCAGCAAGAAGGACGTGAGCGACGAGCAGTACGCCGAGTTCTACAAGAACCTGAGCTACGACACCGAGGCGCCGCTGGCCTGGAGCCACAACCGCGTGGAAGGCAGCACCGAGTACACCCAGCTGCTCTACATCCCGGCCAAGGCCCCGCAGGACCTCTGGAACCGCGACCGCAAGGCCGGCATCAAGCTCTACGTGCGGCGCGTCTTCATCATGGACGAGGCCGAGGCCCTGATGCCTTCCTACCTGCGCTGGGTCAAGGGCGTGGTGGACTCGGCCGACCTGCCGCTCAACGTGAGCCGCGAGCTGCTGCAGGAAAGCCGCGACGTGAAGGCGATCCGCGAAGGCAACACCCGCCGCGTGCTCGCGATGCTGGAAGACCTGGCGAAGAAGGACCAGGCGCCGGCGCCGGGCGAAGGCGCGGACGGCGTGACCGACGTGGTCTCGGCCGAGGACAAGGCCGCGGCCGAGAAGGACGTGGGCAAGTACACCGCGTTCTACGCCGAGTTCGGTGCCGTGCTCAAGGAAGGCCTGGGCGAGGACTTCGCGAACCGCGACAAGATCGCCAAACTGCTGCGCTTTGCCAGCACCCATGGCACCGCGCTGACCGCGCTGGCCGACTACAAGGCCCGCATGAAGGAAGGCCAGGCCGCGATCTACTACATCACCGCCGACAACCGCGCGGCCGCGCAGAACAGCCCGCAGCTGGAGGTGTTCCGCAAGAAGGGCATCGAGGTGCTGCTGATGACCGACCGCGTGGACGAGTGGGCGCTGTCCTTCCTGCACGAGTTCGACGGCACCCCGCTGCAGAGCGTGGCCAAGGGCGCGGTGGACCTGGGCTCGCTGCAGGACGAGGACGAGAAGAAGGCCGCCGAGGCCGCCGCCGAGACCTTCAAACCGGTGCTGGAGCGGCTCAGGGAAAGCCTCAAGGACAAGGCCAAGGACGTGCGCGTCACCTCGCGCCTGGTGGACTCCCCGGCCTGCCTGGTGGTGGAGGACGGTGACTACTCCACGCAGCTGGCCCGCATGCTCAAGCAGGCCGGCCAGCCCGCGCCGGAGGTGCGGCCGATCCTGGAGGTCAACGCCGAACACGCGCTGGTGAAAAAGCTCGAAGGCAGCGCGCATTTCGACGACCTGGCCCACATCCTGTTCGACCAGGCCCTGCTGGCCGAAGGCGGTCTGCCGGACGACCCGGCGGCCTATGTGAAGCGCGTCAACGCCCTGTTGGTCTGAGGACAAACCCCGTGCCATGAGCACGGCATGGGGGTTGACTACACTCGGGGCCGGGGAGTCTTCAAAGGCGCAGTGCACCGCACCTGCCCCGTCCACCTGATCCACCGGCCACAACGTGTACCTACAGCGACCATTCGATCACGTCGTCACCTTCCGCAACAGCCAGGGAGAGAGCGCGCGCGGCACCCTCACCAGCCTGCAGCGGCGCTCGCTGGTGATGGAGATCTACAACCCGTACTCCATCGTGCAGGTGAGCGAGGTGCTCAGCGAGCTGACCATTCGGTCAGGCGACCGCATCATCTACAAGGGCAAGGCGGTGGTGGTGAGCCTGCTCAACACCGGCCTGATGGCGGTGATCTCCGTGGCGCTCATCGACGAATGGTCCGACCTCAACGCGATCCGGGGCAACGTGAGCCAGGTGCGCGAAGAGGCGGCCCGTTTCGTGGCCGACTGGGAGTCGCGCTTCAAAATCCGGCAGAGCTACCAGGTCACCATCAGCGAGTTCCGTGCCTTCCTGTCCGAGACCGCGCGCTGGATCGACCAGGCCGACATGGTCGATTCCCTGCCGCGCCTGCCCGACGGGCGCCTGACCGACGAGGTGTTCGGCGCGATGGCCGAGCCCCTGATGATCAAGGGCAAGGAGTTCCTGGTGCGGCTGGAGGACGAGGCCTCCCGCCTGCCGGTGGAAGACTCGCTGCTGCACCGGTCTTTCGCACAGACGGCGCTGCACCCCCTGGTGCTGCGCGCGCCCTTCGTCTACCGCACCTTCGCCAAGCCGCTGGGCTATGCGGGTGACTACGAGATGGTCAACCAGATCCTGGGCGACCCGCGCCAGGGCAGCAGCACCTACATCCAGCTCGTCAACGCCATGTTCCTGCGCGCGGCGGTGGCCGTGGCGCACCGCAACCGCATCGACATCCTGGTCGATTTCCTCAAGAAGGCCGTGGCCAGCGCCGCCAGCAAGGGCCGGCCGGTGCGCATCCTCAACGTGGGCTGCGGACCGGGCGTGGAGATCCAGAAGCTCATCGCCACCGGCGAAGACCTCTCGCGCCTGCAGTTCACCCTGATCGATTTCAGCCTGGAGACCCTGAACTACACGCGCCAGAAGATCGAGGAGGCCGCGCAGCTGCACAAGTCGAAGGTGCAGGTGGAGTACGTGCAGGAATCGGTGCACGAGCTGCTCAAGCGCGCCACCCGCGACACCGCACCGGCCGACGGCGAGGGTTTCGATTTCGTCTACTGCGCCGGCCTGTTCGACTACCTGTCGGACAAGGTGTGCGCGCGGCTGATCCGTTACTTCCTCTCGCGCAGCAACCCGGGCGCCCATCTGCTGGTCACCAACGTGCACGCCGACAACCCGGAGCGCTACGGCATGGAGCACCTGCTGGAGTGGCACCTGATCTACCGCGACGAGAAGCAGATGCAGTCCGTGATGGAAGAGGTGAACGCGCCCGCGATCATGTACACCGACGCCACGGGCGTCAACATCTTCGCGGAAGTGGTGGTCAACGCAAACCTGAAGGCCATGGCACTTGAAAATGGCTGACCGGCCGAGCTCGCCCTACGAGCAGCAGCTCTCGGACTTCCGCCTGACCTACAGCAAGGCGGGCAGCATCACGTCCATCGTGCTGGTGCTCGCGGGCTTCGGCCTGGACTATTTCTCGTACCCGGACCGCCTGCTCGAATTCACCCTGCTGCGCGTGCTGGTGGTGGTGCTCACGCTGGGCATCCTGCGCGTGCTGTTCACCGAATTCGGTCGCCGCCATGTGCGCTCGCTCACCATGCTCTGGCTGCTGCTGCCGCAGATCATGATCGCCTTCATGATCTACGAGACCGACGGCGCGCAGTCGATCTACTTCGTGGGCCTGCACCTGGCGCTGTACGCGGTCGGCATCATCCTGCCGATCAGCTTCTTCGAAGGCATCGGCTTTGGCGTCGTCACGCTGGTCCTCTATGTGGTGGCCTGTGCGCTGCACCCCGACGCGGCCAGCAGCACGGCGCGCATGGTGACGAACTCGCTGTTCATCCTGTTCTCCGCCGGGGCCAGCGCGGTGTGCACTTGGTTCAACGAGAAGGCCCGCCTGCGCCTTTTCCAGTTGCAGCACGAGGTGTCCGAGAAGAACGCCTCGCTGCGCGAGATCAACCAGACGCTGGCCGAGGTCAAGGGCCAGCTGCTGCAGCGCGAGAAGATGGCGGCCATCGGCACGCTCTCGGCCGGCCTGCTGCACGAGCTCAACAACCCGGTGAACTACAGCCTGATGGCGATCAACATGGGCCTGACCTGCAAAGGCGCCCAGAGCGACGAGATGCTCAAGGAGAGCCTGGTCGATGCGCGTGAAGGCATGCAGCGCATCCAGAACATCGTCACCGACCTCAAGACCTTCGCCTACCAGAAGCCCGGTCAGGACAGCCTGCGTCCCTTCCTGCTCGAGAACGCGGTGCGCTCGGCCGTGCGGCTGGCGGGTTACGAACTCAAGGGCGTCGACGTGGTGATCGATCTGCCGCAGGACAGCCACGTGCTGGGCGACGAGCCGGCCATCATCGGCGTGCTGATCAACCTGTTGAGCAATGCCGCGCTCGCCCTGCAGGCGGCCAAGCGCGAACAGCCCCGCATCGCGGTGACGGCCACCCTGCAAGGCCACCGCCTGGGCGTTTCCGTGCGCGACAACGGCTCGGGCATCGACCCGGACAACCTGAGTCGGGTGTTCGAGCCCTTCTTCACCACCCGCGATGTGGGGGCCGGTCTGGGGCTGGGCCTGAGCGTGAGCTACGGCATCGTGCACCGGCATGGCGGTACGCTGGCGGTGGAAAGCGAGCTGGGCAGCTGGACCGAATTCACCTTTGACCTGCCGAGGCCCGAATGAAATCCGACGACGCCTCCGTGACGCGCGGCCTGCTGGGCGCCCATGCCATCCTGATGGTGGACGACGAGCTGCAGGCCTGCAAGTGGTTTGCCCGCCTGTATGGCGACGAGTTCGTGGTGCTCACCGCCGGCAGCGCGGACGAGGCCCTGGCCGTGTTGGCCCAGCGCGGCCACGAGGTGGCCGTGCTGCTCACCGACTACGCCATGCCGCAGCGCGACGGCGTGACCCTGCTCAGCGAAGTCCGCCAGCAGTACCCGCACGTGGCGCGCCTGCTGGTCTCGGCCTACGCCGACAAGGACATGGCGATGTCCGCTGTCAACCAGGGGCACGTGGAAAAGATCCTGGAGAAGCCGCTGGACGAAGCGCTGACCCGGCAGTCCCTGCGCGACGCGCTGCAGGCCAGCCAGGAACGCGCGCGCGAGCGGGCCCTGATCGAGCGGCGAGCGGCCACCTTGCGCGAGACCCTGGGTTTTCTGGCGCACGAGGTCACCACGCCGCTGGCCACGGTGCAGGGTTACCTGTCGGCCATGCGCGAGCGCCATGTCGACCCCACGGAAGGGGACCGTGGCGTGGCGCACATCCAGGAACAGAAGCCGGGCGACGTGCTGTTCATGATCGAGGCCGCGCAGCGCCGGGCGGAGTACGCGCAGTCGCTGGTGTCGACCTTCGTGCAGACCGCGCGCGACGCCTACCAGCCCGACAGCGCACCCAGCCTGCGCGCCAGCGACCTGGTGCAGGCGGTGCGCGAGGAATACCCGTTCGACCACGACGAGGCGCAGTGGCTCACCAGCGATCTCGCCGACGATTTCGTGCTGCCCGGCCGCCGGGACCTGCTCTACCTCGTGCTCTGCACCCTGGTCAAGAATGCGGTGCTGGCACTGCGCCCGAACCCGCCGGCCCAGCCCAATGTGCACGTGGTGCTGTTGCGCGAGGCCCCCGCGCCGGGCCTGCCGGTGCAGGCCGCCATCCAGGTGCGCGACAACGGCCCCGGCATTCCGGCCGAGGTGTTGGGCCGCTTGACGCTCGAACCCCTGACCACCCGCGCCAGCACCGGGGGCAGCGGCATGGGCCTGGTGTTCTGCCGCCGCGTGATGACCTCGCTGGGCGGCTCCATCGTCGTGAGGTCCGAGGCCGGCCAAGGCGCCAGCGTGTCCCTCTATTTCCCTTTCGCGCAATGACCAGTCAGGAGAATCCGTGAAGCCCGTGAAAATTTTGTACGTTGACGACGAGGCCATGGCCCTGAAGTACTTCGAGCGCCTGGTGAGTCCGTTGGCACCGGTGCTCACCGCGACCTCGGTGGAAGAGGGCCGGGCGATGCTCGCGGCGCATGGCGCCGAGATCGCCGTGCTGGTGTGCGACCAGCGCATGCCGGGTGAGTACGGCAACGAGCTGCTGCGCCATGCGCGCGAGTACTACCCCGGCGTGGTGCGCATGCTGACCACCGCGTATTCCGAACTGGGCGATGCCATCGAGGCCATCAACACCGGCGAGATCTACCGCTACATCAACAAGCCCTGGGAGCTGGAGAGCCTGCGCGCCGACCTGAAGAACGCGCTCGAACTGGCCGAGCTGCGCAGCGAGCGCGACAGCCTGATGCGCGACCGGCTGATGGCCCAGCAGGGCCAATTGCTGGCCAACCGACTGTCGGCGCTGTTGATGGTGGGCGCGGCGGTGCACAGCGAGGACGTGGAGCAGGCGCTGCACCGCTTTGCCCAGGCCGCGCTGCGCGTGGGCAGCACCCAGCCGGCCATCGACTGGAACCGCTGGGACCACGCGGACCTGATGCAGGCCGAGGCCCAGCGCGGCGCGGCCATCGCGGCTCACCTGCGCCAGTGGCTGCGCGAGTTCGGCCCGCGGCGCGACGGTGCGGGCGCCCTGTCGGTGCTGGCCCAGGCCCTGGGCGGCGAACTCCAGGGGGACCATGTGCAACTGGCCGACGGCACGGTGTTGACGGCGCTGCTCTCCCTGCCGGTGGGCGAATGGCCGACGGCGCCCCAGTGCGCCTGGCTGGCCTGGCTGCTCTGGCAGGGTGGGCTGGCCGAGGTGGTGGCCGTGGACGGCGCCTGGGCGGTGCGGCCTGTGGAAGCAGCCGCTCTGCCGACGGACTGGCTCGCGGACGCGATCGAGCGCCTGGGCCAGGGGGGCGTCTGAGCGGGCTTGTGACGAAACGTTGCACAACGGAGGGCACTTTTGGCTGAACCCGCGCTCACAATGGCATCTGTTCCGCATTCAAGGACCCGTGCCATGACCACTTCACCTCAAAACCACTCTGTTGTCCTCCGCGGTGTCGCGGGGGTGTTGCTGGCGGGAGCCGCCTTGCTGGCCGGCTGTGGCTCGGCGGGCGTGGGCATCGGGGTGGGTGTGCCCCTGGGCCCGTTTTCGATCGGCGTGGGCGCGGGCACCGGCGGGGTGAGTGCCGGTGTGAGCACCGGTGTCGGACCGGTCGGCGTCGGGGTGGGTGTGAACCAGCGCGGCCAGGTCAGTGCCGGCGCGGGGGTGGGGACGAGCACGCGCATCGGCAACAGTGGGGCCAGCGTGGGTGTGGGGGTGGGCACCAGCACGGTGATCCACGATCCGCACGACCGCAACTGAGCGCCGCGAAAAGCATCAGAAAAAAAGCCCACCGGTGCGAACCGGTGGGCTTTTTTGCTGGGTGCCAGGGAAGGGCTTACTTCAGCGTGATGGTCACGTCGATGTTGCCGCGGGTGGCGTTGGAGTAGGGGCACACCTTGTGGGCGGTGTCCACCAGGTCCTGGGCCACGGCGCGGTCCACGCCGGGCAGGCTCACGGCCAGGCGCGCGGCGATGCCGAAGCCGGCGGGGATCGGGCCGATGTCCACTTCGGCGTCGATGGAGGCGTCGGCGGGCACGGCCACTTTCTTCATGCCGGCGACGTGCTTGAGCGCGCCCATGAAGCAGGCGGAGTAACCAGCGGCGAAGAGCTGTTCGGGGTTGGTGGCGTTGCCGGCGCCGCCCATGGCCTTGGGCGGGGAGAGCTTGACGTCGAGCAGGCCGTCGTCGCTGCGCGAGGCGCCGTCGCGGCCGCCGGTGGTGTGGGCGCGGGCGGTGTAGAGAACTTTGTCGAGGGAGGTGGGCATGGTGTGGCTCCTGAGGTTGAAGGGCTTCGGGTGGAAGCTGGGGGTGGGTGAAAGGGAATGATCAGGCGGTGAGGCGGTCGCGCAGGGTTTGCACCTGCTGCGTGAGCGCCATCACTTCGGACACGTCGCATTGCGTGGCTTGCAGCACGCAGCCGGGGATGCGCGCGGCGCGGGCCTTGAGTTTGCGGCCGGCGGCGGTGAGGCGGATGAGCACGCGGCGTTCGTCCTGCACGTCGCGCAGGCGGGTCACGAGGTCGGCGGTTTCGAGCCGCTTGAGCAGGGGGGTGAGGGTGCCGGAGTCGAGGTAGAGGCGGTCACCGAGTTCGGAGACGGTGACGCCGTCGTTTTCCCACAGCACGAGCATGGCGAGGTATTGGGGGTAGGTGAGGCCCATCTCTTCGAGCAGGGGCTTGTAGAGCTTGGTCATCGCCAGCGAGGCGGAGTAGAGCGCGAAGCACAACTGGTGGTCGAGCTTGAGGGCTTGGTCGCTGGGGAGGCTTTCGGTCTTCATAGGGTGGTACTGTATGGGTTGTTTGTATTGTGTGCAATTTAATTTTGAGCAACCATTTTGGGGTTGGGGGCTTTCATTGGGGTGACATGGTGCGAGGGTGGCTGGCGTGGGTGCGCGTTCTCCGGCCCTGCTCGCGGGTGTCTGCGCGGGCGCGCCCGCACCGCTTCGTCAACAAGGCGACTGGTGCGCACTTTCTGTGGCAACCGCGAATGGGGGCCTGCGCCCGCGCACCCACGCCATCCGACCAGCGAGGTGGTTGCACACCAAGCTGGCCGAGCCCACATTGCTTCGGGGTCGGTGGCGGTGCCCGCGGGCGCAGGCCCCCATTCGCGGTTGCCCTCACGTTGGATGACTGCATGCGGTGTTGACGAGAGGGTGGCGGCGGACCCGGGCAGACGCCCGCGAGCAGGGCCGGAGAACGCGGGCACCGCCACCGGCCCCCGCGAGGTCTCAAACAGAAACAGGGCTCAGGCCATCAAAGGCTCACCCTGCATCTCCTCGATCTGCTCCACCAGCATGTCCACCTGTCCCTGCCAATAGTCCCGGCTGCCGAACCAGGGAAAGTTGATCGGAAAAGCGGGATCGTCCCACCGCCGAGCGACCCAGGCGCTGTAGTGGATCAGGCGCAAAGTCCGCAGAGGCTCGATCAGCGCCAACTCACGGCGATCGAACGGCCGGAACTGTTCATAGCCGTCCACCAGCGCCCCCAGCTGCTGCATCTGCTGACGCCGATCGCCCGACAGCAACATCCACAGATCCTGCACCGCCGGCCCCATGCGCGCATCGTCCAGGTCCACGAAATGCGGCCCCGCGCCCGGCTGGCCCTCGGGCGTCCAGAGAATGTTGCCCGGGTGGCAATCCCCGTGCAGGCGGATGCGCTGAATGCCGTCCTCGTCCACCACCGCGCCCGCCCGCAGCACCGGGTGCGCCTCGATCAGGGCCAGCGCCTCCTCCAGCGCAGAAGCCCAGGCACCACGCACCTCGGGCGCGATCGCCGCATGCGCCACCAGCCAGTCGCGCGGCTCGTGCGCGAAGGCCGCGGCATCCAGCGCCGGGCGCACCGCAAACGGCCGCTGCGCGCCGACGGTGTGGATGCGCGCGAGAAAACGGCCGATCCACTCCAGCACCTCGAAATTGTCCAGCTCGGGCCGGCGCCCACCCCGGCGCGGGCTCACCGCGAACGTGAAGCCGCCGAAGTGGTGCAGCGTCTCGCCCTGCACGCGCAGCGGCGGCACCGCCGGAATCTCGGCCGCCACCAGCTCCTCGGCAAAAGCATGCTCCTCGGCGATCTGCGCATCGCTCCAGCGCCCGGGCCGGTAGAACTTCGCCACCACCTGATCCACCCCCTCCACCGGTGCCTCCAGATGGATCTGGTACACGCGGTTCTCGAAACTGTTGAGCGCGCTCAGGCGCCCGTCCCCCCACAGGCCGATGTGGGCCAGCGCGTCCTGCACCACGTCGGGTGTGAGGGTGCTGTAGGGGTGGCTGCTGCTGTCGTTGTTGGAAATCATGCGCGATTGTCGCTGCTGGCCATGAGGCCAAAGGGGCTCACCTATGATCGGCGCATGTCGAAACACAAGGCGAATGCGCGGCCCACGCCCACGCTGCAAGAGCAGCTGCCCGAACTGCGGCCCGGCCAGTCCGTCGCGCTGCTCCAGGAACTGCACATCCTCACGCGCGAGGGCAAGCTCAACCAGGATACGCGGCGCAAGCTCAAACAGGTGTATCACCTCGTGCAGTTCATCGAGCCCCTGCTGGCCGAGGTGCTGGCCGCGCGCGGCGACGTGACGTTGGCCGACCACGGCGCGGGCAAGTCCTACCTCGGCTTCATCCTGTACGACCTGTTCTTCAAGGACAAGCCGGTGGGCCGCGTGACCGGCGTGGAAACCCGCGCCGAGCTGGTGGAGAAATCGCAGGCCCTGGCCGCGCGCCTGGGCTTCGAGCGCATGGACTTTCTCGCCACCACCGTGCAACAGGCACTCACCCACCCGGCGCTGCCGCCCACGGTCGATGTGGTGACCGCGCTGCACGCCTGCGACACCGCGACCGACGACGCGATCCAGTTCGGTCTGGCCAAGCAGGCCAGCCACATGGTGCTGGTGCCGTGCTGCCAGGCCGAGGTGGCCGGCGTGATGCGCAAGCACAAGGCGCTGAGCCTGTCGCGCACGCCGCTGGCCGAGCTGTGGCGCCACCCGCTGCACACGCGCGAGTTCGGCAGCCAGATCACCAACGTGCTGCGCTGCCTGCAGCTCGAAGCCCAGGGTTACAGCGTGACCGTCACCGAGCTGGTGGGGTGGGAGCACTCGCTCAAGAACGAATTGATTCTGGCCCGTAGAATGGGCTCGGACCGCCATGGCACGCAGGAGCGCGCCAGGCAGCGTTTGCAGCAGGTGCTCGACGAGCTTCACCTGCAAGAGCTCACGCAGCGTTTCGCGGCTTGACCGCTTCTCGCCTTCTCACCAGGCATCCCTGTTGCCGTGTTCGCGGCGCTCCGTTCAGCTTTCGCTGATGGCCGGACGTCTTGATGTTTTCAGCGCGTGTCCTACACGCGTGGCGGCATTCGTTCATCAAACTCTCGCCGAGGAGTTTTACCCATGCTTACCGATTACAGTTTTCTGCTCCAGTCCATTGCCTGGCCCCTGGTGTTGCTGCTCGCCTGGTTCATCGCCGAGCGCGCGCACGAGGTCTGGCACATCCCGCGCGTCACCAGCTACGTGGCGGTGGGGCTGGTCGGCGGGCTGGTCAACCTGCCCGGCCTGACCACCGACGTGCCGGGCCTGCCCTTCCTGGCCAACGTGGCGCTCTCGCTGGTGCTGTTCGAGCTGGGCTACCGCATCAACCTGCGCTGGTTCCGCCACAACCCCTGGGTGCTGGTGCTCGGCGTGGTCGAGTCCATCGTCACCTTCGCGGTGATGTACTGGGTCACTGGCTGGTTCGACCTCGCCACGGACCTGCGCCTCATCATCGCGGCGCTGTCGATCTCGGCCTCGCCGGCCGGCATCGTGCGCGTGGCCAACGAGCTGCGCAGCGCCGGCCAGGTGACCGAGCGCGTGCTGCACCTGTGCGCCATCAACTGCATGGTCTCGGTGCTCGCGCTCAAGCTGGTGGTGGGTTACTGGTACCTCAGCACCTCGGGCGACCTGGTGCTTGCGGCCTTCGGCAGCATCCACCAGGTGGGCACCTCGGTGGCCGTGGGGGGCCTGCTCGGCGTGGCCGTGCCCTGGCTGCTGCGCCTGCGCAACACGCACGAGCGCGGTGTCACCGTGGTGTTCGCGCTGTCGGTGCTGCTGCTCACCACCGCGGCCTATGGCCTCAAGCTCTCGCCGCTGCTGGCCGCGCTCACCTTCGGCATCGTGGCGCGCGAGCGCCGCGTGCACCTGACCAACGCGCAGCGCGACTTCGGCACCGCCGGCGACCTGCTGTCGATCTTCCTCTTCGTCTACATCGCCTCGCTGCTCGACTGGGCCGACGTGGGCACCGGCATGCTGCTGGGCCTGCTGCTCATCCTCGTGCGCACGGCCTCCAAGGTCGGCTGCAACCTCGTGGCCGCGCGGCTCTCGGGCATCACCGAGCGCAAGGGCCTGCTCACCGGCCTGGCGCTCACGCCCATGTCGGCCTTCGCCATCCTGCTGATCGAGCAGAGCCGCCTGTATGGTTTCGCGCCCGCGGTGGAGGTGCTCTCGGTCATGGCCGGCATGATGCTGCTGCAGGAATTGCTCGGCCCGGTGGTCACGCAGCGCGCGCTGCTGGCCGCGCATGAAACCCACGTCACGAAAGGTTGAGCCATGCCTTTGGAAGCCTTCAAATCCTCCGACTCGCTGACCATGGGCGTCGAGCTCGAGCTGCAGCTCGTCAACACCTACGACCTCGATCTGTCCAGCAGCGCCAACGACCTGCTGGAGCTGCTGCGCCGCAAGCCGTTCCCGGGCGTGGTCACGCCCGAAATGACGCAGAGCATGATCGAGATCGCGACCGACGTGCAGCGCGAACACGGTCCCCTGCTCGCGCAGCTACAGCAGATCCGCGACACCCTGGTGAGCGCGGGCGACCGGCTCAACATCGAGCTCTCGGGCGGCGGCACGCACCCGTTCCAGCGCTGGTTCGAGCAGCGCATCTTCTCCAAGCCGCGCTTCGAGCAGCTTTCGGGCCTGTACGGTTACCTCGCCAAGCAGTTCACCGTGTTCGGCCAGCACGTGCACATCGGCTGCGCCAGCGCCGACGAGGCGCTGTTCCTGCTGCACTCGCTCAACCGCTACGTGCCGCACTTCATCGCGCTGTCGGCCTCGTCGCCGTTCTCGCAGGGCGTGGACACGCTGTTCGATTCGGCGCGCCTGAACTCGGTGTTCGCCTTCCCGCTCAGTGGGCGCGCGCCCTTCGTGCTGAGCTGGGAGGAGTTCACCAACGTCTACTTCACCAAGATGGAGAGCACGGGCGTGGTCAAGTCCATGAAGGACTTCTACTGGGACATCCGGCCCAAGCCCGAGTACGGCACCATCGAACTGCGCGTGTGCGACACGCCCTTGACGGTGGAGCGCGCGGCGGGGCTGGCGTGTTACCTGCAGGCGCTGTGCCGCCACCTGCTGGAGCGGCGCGAGCTGCCGCCGGAAGAAGACGATTACCTGGTCTACACCTACAACCGTTTCCAGGCCTGCCGCTTCGGCCTGGACGGCATGATGGTCAACCCCAAGACGCGCGAGCAGATCAGCATCCGCGAGGACATCCTCGCCACGCTGCGCCACCTCACGCCCCATGGCGTGGCGCTGAATTCGCTCGCGGCGCTGGACGAGATCGAGCGCACGGCCGGCCGCGTGGGCAACCACGCGACCTACCTGCGCAACCAGTTCAAGGAAAGCGGCAGCGTGCAGTCGGTGGTGCGCGCCAGCGTGGAGGCGCTGCGCGGCCCCCGTTCGTGATGCAGTTCACGAACCGCCTGTAGGGACAACGCACGCTCTGTCAGCGAAGTTCCTACAGCGCGAATGGCGGGGCGCCGACTTAACGTTCCAGGGGGGCGCCGGTACAGTTTGTTTCATCGACAGCCCATTTGTCACCGTTCAAACCGACCCCAGGGAGCCCCCCATGTCCACCACCGCCACCCGCCTCAACCCCTTCGTCCTGATGCTCGATCCGGAAGCCGTGATCAGCGCCATGGAAACCAGCGCCAACCTGCGCGGCATCCGCAGCCGCATCTGCCGCCCGCTGGACAAGCCCCTGATTCCCAAGATCTTCGACACCGCCGCCCGCGAGTTCGACGCCGTGATCGAGGCCGAAGACTTCATCGACACCGGCAGCGAGCTGTACAGCGACGCCCAGCCTGCGCTGCGCGCCGTCCACTGACAGACTATTTCGCGAAGCGCTTGCGCGTGAGCGCGAGGGCCAGCCAGAACGCTGCCACGGTGTAAGCCAGCAGCACCCCGCCGTGCAGCCAGGCCTGCGTGGGCCACTGGTCCATGAACAGGGGCCGCACCAGCTCCACCGCATTGGTCAGTGGCAGCCAGTCCGAGATCTGCCGCACCACACCGGGCAACTGCTCGCGCGGAAAGAACACCCCCGAGAGAAACATCATGGGGGTCAGGAACAGGGTGAAGTAGTAGGTGAAGAAGTCATAGCCCTTGGCCAGGGCGTTGAACACCAGGGCGATGCACGAGAACGTGATGCCCACCCCCAGCAGCACCGGCCAGGCCAGCAGCAGCTTGGGGGAATGGCTGATGCCCAGCGCGAGCATCACGCCCAGGATGGCCGTCACCGTGAACAGGGCCTTGAAGCCCGCCCACAGCATTTCCGCCAGCACCACATCGTCCAGGCTCACCGGCGCGTTCATGATGCCGTCCCAGGTCTTCTGCACGTGCATGCGCGAGAAGGCCGAGTACAGCGCCTCGAAGCTGGCCGCGTTCATCGCGCTCATGCAGATGCTGCCGCTGGCCAGGAACAGGATGTAGGGCACGGCCACGCTGCCGCCTTGCGCCGTGCCCAGGCTGACCTGGCCCACCAGCGCGCCCATGCCGTAGCCGAAGGCGACCAGCCACATCAGCGGCTCGGCGATGTTGCCCACCAGGCTGGGGATGGCGAGCTTGCGCCAGACCAGCAGGTTGCGCAGGAAGACGGGCCACCAGCGCATGGACAGGCGCGGTGGGGACCAGGGGGAGGGGGTGTGGGTGGTGCTCATGGGTCAGCCGTCCTCGCGGATCTGGCGACCCGTGAGTTTGAGAAAGAGGTCTTCCAGGTTGGCGGGCCGGTGCAGGGTGCGCAGGTGGTGGTGCTCGCCGAGCGCGGCCAGCAGCGGCAGGGCCTGGGCGGTGTAGAAGAACACGGTCTCGCCGCTCACCTCCACGCGCGCGGCGAGGGCGCGCAGCGCGGCGTGGCCTTCGTCATGGGCCAGCGCCAGCGCGCCGTTGCCGTAGACCTCCACCACGTCGGGCTCCAGGTGCTGCGCGATCAGCTCGCGCGGCCGGCCTTCGGCGATCTTGCGGCCGTGGTCCAGCACCAGCAGGCGCGAGCACAGGCGCTCGGCCTCGTCCATGAAGTGCGTGGTCAGCAGGATGCTCTTGCCTTGCTGCAGCAGCATCTGCAGGCGCTCCCACATCAGGTGGCGCGCCTGTGGGTCCAGGCCGGTGGTGGGCTCGTCGAGCATCAGCAGGCGCGGGTCGTTCACCAGCGCGCGCGCCAGTGAAAGGCGCCGCTTCATGCCGCCCGAGAGTTCGCCCGGCTTGGCGTTGGCCTTGTGCGAGAGCGCGGCGAACTCCAGCAGCTTAGGGATGCGTTCGCGGACGGTGGCCGCCGGCAGCCCGAAGTAGCGGCCGTACACCAGCAGGTTCTCGGCGCAGTCGAAGTCCGGGTCCAGGGTGTCCATCTGGCTCACCACGCCGAGCTGGGCCTTGATGGCCAGCGCGTCGCGCGGCATGTCCTGGCCGAAGGCGGTGATGGTGCCGGCGTCGGGCGCGGTCAGGCCCAGGCACATGCGGATGGTGGTGGTCTTGCCGGCGCCGTTGGGCCCGATCACGCCCAGGCATTCGCCGGGGCCGATGGCAAAACTCAGGTCGTTCACCACGGTGCTGTCGCCATAGCGTTTGACCAGGTGTTGGCATTCGAACAGGGCGTCTTTCATGTGCCGGCATTGTGCCCGCTCGCGCCGCCGCGCCTGGGGCCGGCCCCTACAATGCGGGGCTGCCCGCCAGGGTCTTGTCCCCGCCACCGTCCTGCCCACCCATGTCATTCGCCGTTGCCCTGCAATACGTTTTCCCGAAGCGCGCACTCACTGTGTTTGGGGGCTGGGTGGCCAACGGCCGCTGGGGGGGCATCACGCAGTGGATCATCCGCCGCTTCATCCGCAAGTACGGCGTGAACATGGCGGAGGCCGCGAACCCCGACCCACAGGCCTACGCGAGCTTCAATCAGTTCTTCACCCGCGCGCTGCGCGCCGACGCCCGCCCGCTGGCCGATGCGGCCTTCGTCTGTCCGGTGGATGGCGCGATCAGCCAGTTCGGCGCGATCGCGCGCGACCAGATCTACCAGGCCAAGGGCCACACCTACAGCACGCGCGCGCTGGTGGGCGGTGACGCCGCCCTGGCCGCGCTGTTCGACGACGGCGCCTTTGCCACCATCTACCTCAGCCCGCGCGACTACCACCGCATCCACATGCCGGCGGCGGCCACGCTGCGCCGCATGATCCACGTGCCGGGCGACCTGTTCTCGGTCAACCCCGCCACGGCCCAGGGCGTGCCCGGCCTGTTCGCGCGCAACGAGCGCGTGGTGTGCGTGTTCGACCTGCAGGTGGGCGAGACCACCGTGCCCTTCGTGCAGGTGCTGGTGGGCGCGACCATCGTGGGCAGCATGGCCACCACCTGGCACGGCGTGGTGAACCCGCCGCGCCCGGGCACGGTGCGCGAGTGGTCCTACAACGACCAGCCGCTGCACCTGCAGCGCGGCGAGGAAATGGGCCGCTTCCTGCTCGGCTCCACCGTGGTGCTGCTGTGGCCGCGCGACACGATCGCCTTCAACCCCGACTGGGCACCCGGCAACGCCGTGCGCCTGGGCGAGGCCATGGGCCAGTCCCTCTGATTTTTTCTGGAGTTTTCATGACCACGCTCGGTACCCCCCTGTCTCCTTCGGCCACCCGGGTCATGCTGCTGGGCTCGGGCGAGCTCGGCAAGGAGGTGCTGATCGCGCTGCAGCGCCTGGGCGTGGAGACCATCGCGGTGGACCGCTACGAGAACGCCCCGGGCCAGCAGGTGGCGCACCATGCGCGCACCATCACCATGAGCGACCCGGCGCAGCTCAAGGCGCTGATCGAGGCCGAGCGCCCGCACCTGGTGGTGCCCGAGATCGAGGCCATCGCCACGCCCATGCTGCAGGAGCTTGAAGCCGCTGGCGTGGTGCGCGTGATCCCCACCGCCCGCGCCGCGCGCCTGACCATGGACCGCGAAGGCATCCGCCGCCTGGCCGCCGAGACCCTGGGCCTGCCCACCAGCCCCTACAAGTTCTGCGATTCGCTCGACGAGCTGCAGGCCGCCATCGACAGCGGCATCGGCTACCCCTGCATCGTCAAGCCGGTGATGAGCAGCAGCGGCAAGGGCCAGAGCAAGATCGACGGCCCCGCCGGCGTGAAGACCGCGTGGGACTGCGCCATGTCGGGCGGGCGCGTCGGCCCGGGCCGCATCATCGTGGAAGGCTTCATCGACTTCGACTACGAGATCACCCAGCTCACCGTGCGCGCGCGCGGCGCCGACGGCGGCATCGAGACGCACTTCTGCGACCCGATCGGCCACGTGCAGGTGAGCGGCGACTACGTGGAGAGCTGGCAGCCGCACCCCATGACGCCCAAGGCGCTGGCCGAGTCGCGCCGCATCGCCCAGGCCGTGACCGACGACCTCGGCGGCCAGGGCCTGTTCGGCGTGGAGCTGTTCGTCAAGGGCGACCAGGTGTGGTTCAGCGAGGTCAGCCCGCGCCCGCACGACACCGGCATGGTCACCATGATCACCCAGTGGCAGAACGAGTTCGAGCTGCACGCGCGCGCCATCCTGGGCCTGCCGGTCTCCACCACGCTCAAGAGCCCGGGCGCCAGCGCCGTCATCTACGGCGGCGTCGAGGCCACGGGCATTGCCTTCGACGGGGTGGACGAGGCCCTGCAGGTGCCGCAGACCGAGCTGCGCCTGTTCGGCAAGCCCGAGAGCTTCACCAAGCGCCGCATGGGCGTGGCGCTGGCGTTCGACGCCGACGTGGAGCGCGCCCGCACCCAGGCCAAGCTGGCGGCCTCGAAGGTCCGGCCGCGCAAGGCCTGAACCCCGGCCCGAAGTTTTTTTGCATCCGGCTGCATCCAAAACGCCGGTTGGCGAGTAGTGGAAGCAGTGGCGCCGTTTTTTGCGCTGCTGCCCACAACCCCAACCCCGAGGAGTTTTGCCATGCTGTTCAAATCCACCCTGGCCGCCGCAGCGGTGCTTGCCATGACCGCCTGCGCTTCCCACATGGGCTCGCCCGCCATGATGTATTCGCAGGCCAGCCTGCCCGACGCCGTGAAGGTGCCGGCCGGCCACAAGGTCGCCTGGGAAACCGTGGGCGTCGGCCAGATCACCTACGAGTGCAAGGTCAAGGCCAACATGCCTGGCCAGCACGAATGGGTGTTCGGCGGCCCCGACGCCAAGCTGCTGGACCGCAGCGGCAAGCAGGTCGGCAAGTACTACGGCCCGCCCGCCACCTGGGAAGCCATGGACGGCTCCAAGTTCACCGCCACCCAGGTCGCCGTGGCGCCCAACGGCGACGCGAACATCCCCCTGCAGCTTGTGAAGGCCAACCCCGCCATGGGCATGGGCGCCCTGAATGGCGTGACCTACACCCAGCGCGTGGCGACCAAGGGCGGCATCGCACCGACCTCCGCCTGCGGTGCCGCCAACGTGGGCGCCAAGCAGGTCGTGCAGTACCAGGCCGACTACATCTTCTACAAGGCATCCTGAGCGGGCGGGGCTGCCGTCGGCTAGGATGGCCGGCAGCCCCGCACTTTCGCGAGCACCGCCCTTGCCCCCATCCGACCCCGACGCTTTCGACCACGATGCCGCCCTGGCCGCCTGTGCGCGGGGCGATCGTGCGGCCCTGCGCCGCCTGTACGAGCACGAAGGCCGTTACCTGCTGGGGGTGGCGCTGCGCATCGTGCGCGACCGCGCCACCGCTGAAGACGTGTTGCACGACGCTTTCATGAACATCTGGACCCGCGCCGCCACCTTCGACGCCCACCGTGGCGCGGGCCGGGGGTGGATGTACGGCATCGTGCGCCACCGCGCCCTCGATGCCGTGCGCTCGGGTGCGCGCACCGTGTCGGCCGACGAGGCGCAGATGGACGCGCTGCAGGCCGAGGACCCGCCCGCCGCGCCCGACATGGCCGAGGCCTTCGCGCTGCGCGCCGACCTCGGCCGGCTCGACGACTGCCTGGCGCGCCTGGACACGCCCAAGCGCAACTGCGTGCTCTACGCGTACCTGGACGGTTGCAGCCACAGCGAGATCGCCGAGCGCCTGGGCGCGCCGCTGGGCTCGGTGAAGGCCTGGATCCGCCGCGGGCTGGCGTCGTTGCGGGAGTGCCTGGCATGACCGCCCTTGATCCGATCGACGAACTGGCTGCGGCCTACGTGCTGGGCACGCTCTCGGCGGGGCAGCGGCGCGAGGTGCAGGCGCGCTTGCCCACCGATGCCGCCTTGCGCGACGCGGTCGACGGCTGGGAAGGCCGGCTGCTGCCGCTGACCGCCTTGGTCGAGGCGGTGGAGCCCTCGCCCGCGCTGTGGACGCGCATCGAACGCGCCATCGCCCCCCCACGCGCAGCGGCCAAGGCCAGCGCCTGGCAGACCTGGTGGAGCAGCCTGGGCTTCTGGCGCGCGGTGGCCGCCACCGGTTTCGTGGCCGCGTCGGTGGTCGCGCTGCTGCCGTCCACCGGCCTGTTCGCGCCGGCCGCGCCTCAATACATGGTGGTGCTGGTCGCGCCCAACGGCACGGCCCCGGGCTGGGTGGTGCAGACCAGCGGCGCCAACAGCTTGCGGCTGGTGCCACTGGGCACCACGGCCGTGCCCGAGCAGCGCTCGCTGCAGTTCTGGACCAAGGCCGACGACTGGAACGCGCCGGTCTCGCTGGGCCTGGTGCAACCGGGCCAGCCGCTGGAAGTGAAGCTCGACCAGCTGCCGCCGCTGGTGCCCAACCAGCTGTTCGAGATCACGCTGGAGCCCTACAACGGCTCGCCCACCGGCCGCCCGACCGGGCCGATCCTCTACATCGGGCGCGCGGTCAAGCTGACCTGAGCGGCAGGCTGCGGTGGCGCTGGCCGGTCAGCGCGAACAGCGCGTTGGCCACCGCCGGGGCGATCGGCGGCAGGCCAGGCTCGCCCACGCCTTCGGGCGGCGCGCTGCTCGGGACGATCAGCACCTCGACCGCCGGCATCTCGTGGAAGCGCAGCACCGGCTGGTCGTGGAAGTTGCCGGCCTGCACCTGGCCGTTGACGATGTCCACCTGGCCGTACAGGGCCGCCGAGAGGCCGTAGACGATGGCGCTCTCCATCTGCTGCGCGATGCCCGTCGGGTTGACCGCCATGCCGCAGTCGACGGCGCACCACACGCGGTGCACGCGGATGGTTTTGTCGGCCGCCAGCGAGACCTCGGCCACCTGCGCGACGATGGAGCCGAAGGACTCGTGCAAGGCGATGCCGCGCGCGGTCTTGGCGCCGTCGGGCGCCGGCGGTGAGGCCGTGCCCCAGCCGCCGGCCTGCGCCGCCGCCTGCAGCACCGCGAGGTGCCGGGGGTGGCGCTGCAGCAGCCGTTCGCGAAAGACCAGCGGGTCGGTGCCAGCGGCGTGCGCGGCCTCGTCGACGAAGCTTTCCTTGAAGAAGGCCTGGTGCGAATGGCCCACCGAGCGCCAGAAACCCACCTGCAAGGGCAGGGCGACGGCGGCGTGCGCAATGCGCGCGGCCGGCCATTCGTAGGGCTGGTCGAACGCGCCTTCCGAGGTGGTCTTGTCCGGCCCGCCGCCGGGCAGGCCGAACAGGCGGCCCAGCACCTGCGGCACGATGGCCTGGCCCGCGCTGGTGTTCTGCCAGGCCACGAGCTGCCCCTGGGCATCGAAGCCGGCCTTGAAGCGCGAGACGCAGGCCGGGCGGTAGATGTCGTGGCGCAGGTCCTGCTCGCGCGACCACAGGGTCTGCACCGGCGCGCCCGGCACGGCCTTGGCGATGGTGGCGGCCTGGGCGATGAAGTCCACCTCCAGCCGCCGGCCGAAGCCGCCGCCCAGCAGCATCACGTGCACTGTCACCGCCTCGGCGGGCAGGCCGAGCGCGTCGGCGGCGGCCTTGCGCGCCAGGCCGGGCACCTGGGTCGAGACCCAGACCGTGGCGCGGTCGCCGTCGAAGCGCACCGTGCAGTTCATGGGCTCCATGGTGGCGTGCGCGAGGTAGGGCGCGCGGTACTCCGCTTCGATGGCTCGCACCGCGCCGGCCATGGCCGCGTCCACGTCGCCTTCGGTGAAGAAGGCAAAACCTTTGTCGGTGTCCAGCGTGCGCGCGAGCTGCGCCAGGGCTTCGGCGCTCTGGAAGTTCGCGAGTTCGCCCGCGTCCCATTCGATCTTCAGCGCCTCGGCCGCCTGCTTGGCGCGCCAGGGGTGGTCGGCGATCACGGCCACGCCGCCGGTGCCACCGTGACGGGGCTCGAACGGCACCACCGTGCGCACGCCCGGCATGGCCTGGGCGGCGGCCGCGTCGAAGCGGGTTGCGCGGCCGCGCAGGGTGCGGCACATCTGCACGCTCGCGTGCAGCAGGCCTTCGGGCCGCGCGTCGATGCCGAAGCGCGCGCTGCCATCGGTCTTGCTCGCGGCCTCGATGCGGTTCGTGGGCCGGCCGATCAGCTTGAACTGGGCGGGCGTCTTGAGCGTGGGCGAGCGCGGCAGGCGCTGCTGTGCGGCCGCGCCGGCCAGGCTGCCGTAGCCCGCGCGCTGCCCGGCGGGCCCGAGCACCTCGCCGTTCTCGGTGCGGCAGTGGCCGGGCTCGGTGTTCCATTGCCGGGCCGCGGCGCTCACCAGCATCTCGCGCGCCGAAGCCCCGGCCTCGCGCATCGGCAGCCACAGGTCCTTCACGCTCGACGAGCCGCCGGTCATCATCACGCCGATCTCGCGCATGGCCTTGGCCGCCATCCAGCGCGCCGCGTCCAGCACCCGGCTCTCGGTGTCCGGGTGCACCGGCAGGCCGTCGACCACGGTGGCGATGTTGTTGTAGATCTTGTCGATGGGCGAGGCCTCGAAGCGCACGCGCGACCAGTCGGCGTCCAGCTCGTCGGCCAGCAGCATGCACAGCGAGGTGGCCACGCCCTGGCCCATCTCGCTCTTGGCCAGCATCACGGTGACGCCGCCGTCCGCATCGATCTTCACCCAGCCATTGAGGGCCGCCTCGTTCGCGCCCACCGGCAGCGGCTGCGCCGTGGTGAGCCGCTGGCGCGGCGGCAGCACCGACCAGCCCAGCACCAGCGCACCGCTGGCGGCGAGGGTGCCGAGGAGGAACTTGCGTCGGGTGGTGGCCATGGGGTTTTCTGGTGGGCGGGTCGGCGCAGCTTAAACCCGAAACGCGGCTTGCCGCGTGCGGCGCCTGCACCACGCTGGCTGGTGGAAGTCCCAGGATTTCGTCTTGTTACAAACGGTTAGCATTGGCGCCAATCATGCAATGAGGGGCGATGATGGGCGGAGTTCGTGGATGGGCGAGCGCACTGGTCTTGCTGGCGGTGGCGCTGTTGTCGGGCTGCGCAGCGAGTGGGCACAGTTATATGGCGGTGTCCAGTGCGCTGCCGCCTTTGAAGGACAACGGTTGCCGTGTGTTCTTCTACCGCACCGACTCGATGGTGGGCGCGGCCATGCAGCCGGAAATACGGCTGGACAACCAAGTCGTTGGCAAGTCGCAGCCTGGCGGATTCTTCTACGTGGACACGCACCCTGGCCGCCATCTGGCGAGCTCGCAGACCGAGAACGAGGCGCGGCTGGAGTTCGACATCGAAGCGGGCCAGACCGTGTATGTGGCGTCCAGCATCACGTTTGGCGTGCTGGTCGGTCGGGTGCAGTTGAATCTCCAGCCCGAGGCGGTGGCCTTGTCGGCGCTGTCGCCCTTGCGCTACACCGGCGTCGGAATGGCGCCGACGGCACCACCCGGCGTGGTGCGGGCGCCAACCACGGAGACCTCCCCACCGGTGGCCTCCAGCCCCAAGCCCCGGGCACGCGTGACGATGGCTGACTTGGAGGCCTTGTTGCCACCGTCGCCTGCCGGAGCCGCACGATGAGCTGGCGCGCCTGGGTCCTGGTGGTGGGAGCCGCCGCAAGCGCTCCCGCGTTGGCGCTTGAGCCCGATGCCCTGTTCGCCAAGGTGGCGCCCAGCGTCTGGACGGTGGTGGCCTCCGATGCCCAGGGGCGCAACCAGTCTCAGGGCAGTGCGGTGGTGATCGGCCCTGGGCGTCTGGTCACCAATTGCCATGTGCTGGCGCGCATGACCCGCTTCCAGGTCGCGAAGGACAACGTGAGCTACGGCGGCAAGCTGGAGTTTCCCGACCCGGAGAACGACCTGTGCCAGATCCGGGTGGATAACTTCCAGGCTCCGGCCATCGAGCTTGCGCCCAGGGACACCTTGCGGGTGGGCGCGCGCGTCTATGCGATCGGAACGCCGCAGGGCCTGGAGGCCACGCTGAGCGATGGCTTGCTGTCCGGCCTGCGCCGCGACGAGCAGGGGCAGTTGCTGTTCGTGCAGACCACCGCGCCCATTTCGCCCGGGTCCAGTGGCGGTGGCCTGTTCGATACCGAAGGCCGGTTGATCGGCATCACCACGCTCATGCGGCGCGAGGCGCAGAACATCAACCTCGCCGTGCCCGCCTACCGCATCACCGAGTTACCTGAGCGAGGGCGCGAGCTGCTCGAACGGCGTGCCGCCGCCAACGCCGCCCGGGTGGCGGCGGCACCGGTAGCCGCGCCTTCGGCGGGCCTGCAGCCGACGGCGCAGCGGCGGGTAGGCGACTGGTTCGAGTATGTGGTGACGGACGCGCAGACCCAGCTCAAGAGCACGGTCAGCCTGAAGGTGGATCGCGTGGACGGCGCTCGCGTCGTTTTCAACGGGGGCGGTCGGGTGGAGGATGAAACCGGCCTCGTGCTGGATTCTTCGTCGCCCGCGCTGCTGGAACTCGATCTGGTGACACCGCCTGGCGGCTGGGCGCCGGGTGGCAAGGTGCTCAACGGGGTGCAGACCTTCAATTTTTCGACCACGAAGGGAGGCGACACCACGACGTTCGACGTCACGGCTGTAGCGTCTCTCTCTCAAACGCTCCGCATGGGCGAGAGTGAGTACAACGCGGTGCGCATCGACGTCCGGGGGTGGACCTCCCGCCTGCCCGTGCACCGCGTCGCGATGTCGAACCTTCGTTACCAGGCCACGTTGTGGTATTCGCCGGACCTGATGCGGGTCGTGCGCTTCACGCTGGAGCGGTTGGGCAGCACCGACCGCAAGGAAACCGTGGAGC